>JAABQK010000009.1 GCA_011391495.1 Hydrogenophaga sp. | reverse complement strand
GCCGCCAGCGGCGTCACCCCCCAGGGGGCGATGCGAGTGGCCCGGCGAAGCCGGTTCCACCGCATCCTGGGTGGAGACCCCCGCGCCGGATCGCACTGGGATTCTCCGGAGAGTGGGGATAACCAAGGGCATCGCGGAACCGGCTTTGCCGGGCCGCCAATGCCGCCCCCCCCCTGGGGGGTGACGCCGCAGGCGGCGCGGGGGGAGCAAAATACCACCATGACGCTCACCGAACTCAAATACATCGTGGCCGTGGCGCGCGAGAAGCACTTCGGCAAGGCGGCCGAGGCCTGCTTTGTCTCGCAACCGACGCTGTCCGTGGCGATCAAGAAGCTCGAAGAAGAACTGGAGCTCAAGATCTTCGAGCGCAACGCGAGCGAGATCGCCGTCACGCCGCTGGGCGAAGAGATCGTGCGCCAGGCGCAGACCGTGCTGGAGCAGGCCGCCAGCATCAAGGAAATCGCCAAGCGCGGCAAGGACCCGCTGGCTGGTCCGCTGCGCCTGGGCGTGATCTACACCATCGGCCCCTACCTGCTGCCGAACCTGGTGCGGCAGGTGATCGAGCGCACGCCGCAGATGCCGCTGATGCTGCAGGAGAACTTCACCGTCAAGCTGCTGGAGCAGTTGCGCCTGGGCGAGATCGACTGCGCCATCCTGGCCGAGCCGTTCCCGGATACCAACCTCGCCATCGCGCCACTCTACGATGAGCCTTTTCTGGCCGCGGTACCGGCGAGCCACCCCCTGGCCCAGCAGAAGAGCATCACCAACGAAGAGCTCAAGCGCGAGACCATGCTGCTGCTCGGCACGGGCCACTGTTTCCGCGACCATGTGCTGGAGGTCTGCCCCGAGTTCGCGCGTTTCTCCAACGACGCGGAAGGCATCCGCAAGAGCTTCGAGGGCTCGTCGCTGGAGACCATCAAGCACATGGTGGCCGCCGGCATGGGTGTGACGCTGGTGCCGCGCCTGTCGGTGCCCAGCTCGGCGCTGGACGGTTCGCCCACGCCCGGGCAGGATTTCGGCGATTCGTCCTACGTGCGTTACCTGCCGTTCGAAGGCGAGCCACCCACGCGCCGCGTGGTGCTGGCCTGGCGCCGCAGCTTCACGCGCTATGAAGCGATTGCCGAGCTGCGCAATGCCATCTACGCCTGCGAACTGCCAGGCGTCAAGCGTCTGTCTTGACTCCCCTGCGCCGCTTCGGATCTTCCCTCGAGGGGAACCGCACCTGCAGCCCGGCGAAGCCGGTTCTGAGGTGTGCTGGAATCCGGCGCGCGACCTGACCACCGACATGAACAGCCCTTCTTCCCGTCTCTCGCTATATCTGGACCTGATCCGCTGGAACCGCCCGGCGGGGTGGCTGCTGCTGCTCTGGCCCTCGCTCTCGGCGCTGTGTGTGGCGGCGCAGGGCTTTCCCGGCATGCACTTGCTGGTGGTGTTCGTGCTTGGCACCATCCTCATGCGCAGCGCGGGCTGCTGTGTCAACGATGTGGCCGACCGCGAGTTCGACAAACACGTCAAGCGCACGGCGCAGCGCCCGGTCACCAGCGGGCGTGTCGGCATCCGGGAAGCGCTCAGCGTGGGCGCGGTGCTCGCGCTGGCCGCCTTCCTGCTGGTGCTGACCACCAACCTTGCCACCATCGCCTGGTCGGTTCTGGGGCTGGTGCTGTCGCTGGTCTACCCCTACGCCAAGCGCCACGTGTCGATGCCGCAGGCGGTGCTGGGGGTGGCGTTCAGTTTCGGCATTCCGATGGCCTTTGCGGCGGTCAACGGCGGTCCGGTGCTGCAGCTGTTCAGCGGGGCGGCGCCCTGGAGCGAAACCGGCTTCTGGGCCGGTGTGTGGCACAGCGTGCCGCCGCTGGCGTGGGCGCTGATGGCGGGCAACCTGTTCTGGGTGCTGGCCTACGACACCGAGTACGCCATGGTCGACCGCGACGACGACCTGCGCATCGGCATGAAGACCTCGGCGATCACGCTGGGCAGCGCCGACGTGCCCGCGGTCACGGTGTTCTATCTGGTGTTCCTGGGCATCTGGACCGCGGCCTTGTGGTCGGTGGTGAACCCCTGGGTCTGGGGTGCCATGCTGCTGGCGGCGCTGGCCCAGGTGGTCTGGCACTTCCGCCTGATCAGGGACCGCAGCCGCGACGGCTGCTTCAAGGCCTTCCGCCTCAACCACTGGCTGGGTTTCACGGTCTTCGCTGGCGTGGTGCTCGGCGTCTGAAGGCGCGGGGATGGGCTTCTATTTGCCGAACTCCGCGCCCAGCTCGGCAGCGCGTCGTTGCGCTGCAAACAGCGCCTCTTCAAACCTGTCTTTCACGCCACTCGCGTCCATCGACGTGATCGCCGCGTAGGTGGTGCCGCCCTTGGATGTCACGCGTTCGCGCAGCGTCTGCAGCGGTTCGCTGGAGCGTTGCGCCAGCGTGGCGGCCCCCAGGAAGGTGCCGATGGCGAGCTGCTGCGCCACCTCGGGCGCGAGGCCCATGCGGGCACCCGCATCGCGCATCGCTTCGAGGAAATAGAACACATAGGCCGGGCCGGAGCCGGAGAGGGCGGTCACGGCATCCAGGTCCGCCTCCACGTTCACCCAGACCAGTTCACCGGTGGTGCGGACCACCCGATCGACCAGCGCGCGGTCGTCGCTTGAGACGGCGGCACGCGCCATCAACCCGGTCATGCCCAGACCGACCAGGGCTGGGGTGTTGGGCATAGCGCGCACGATGCGCTGTGTACCCAGCCAGGTGGCGATGCTCTCGCTCGTGATGCCGGCGGCCACGCTCAGGTGCAGGGTGTCGCCCAGAAACGGCTGTGCTGCCGCAGCGGCTTCCTTGAAGGTCTGTGGTTTCACCGCCCAGACCACCAGGCCGGACGGTTGCAGGTCGGCACTGGCGGTGGATAGCAGCATGATGCCGGGAAACTGTTGAGCGAGGCGCTCGCGTTGTTCGTCCCAGGGCTCGACCACCTGCAGCGCACCGCCGGGGTGGCCCTGGCGGATCAGGCCGCCGATGATGGCGCTGGCCATGTTGCCGCCGCCGATGAAGGTGATGATGGGGTGGGTGAAAGTGCTCATGTGGGGAGAAAGCTCGGTGGATGGGACTCGGGCTCGCGTGTTGTCAAACCCATGCGGTATCTTCGCAGAATGCCGATGCCAAACGCCGCTCCATATGTGCTTGCACTGGACCAGGGAACGACCAGTTCGCGCGCCATCCTGTTCGATCGTCTGGGGCAGGTGATGGGCAGCGCCCAGCGTGAGTTTGCCCAGCACTTTCCGCAGCCCGGATGGGTGGAACACGATGCGCGCGAGCTCTGGGGCTCGCAGCTGGCGGTGGCGCGCCAGGTGTTGCATGAACATGGCGTGTCGGCGAACGATGTGGCTGCCATCGGTCTCACCAACCAGCGCGAAACCACGGTGCTGTGGGACCGCGCCACGGGTGAGCCCCTGGCGCCGGCCATCGTCTGGCAGGACCGCCGCACCGCCGCCCGCTGCGATGCCTTGCGCGAAGCCGGGCACGCCGGTCCGATCCAGCACAAGACCGGGCTGGTGCTCGACGCCTACTTCTCTGCGACCAAGCTGGCCTGGCTGCTGGACCAGATCCCGGGCGCACGCGAGCGCGCCGGGCGCGGCGAACTGGCCTTTGGCACGGTCGACAGCTGGCTGATCTGGAACCTCGCAGGCGGACGCGTGCACGCCACCGACCCGAGCAACGCCAGCCGCACGATGCTGTTCAACATCCACACCCTGCGCTGGGATGACGAACTGCTCGCGCTGTTCAACATCCCGGCCTCGGTGCTGCCGCAGGTGCTGCCCAGCAGCGGCGTGCTCGGCCAGACAGCCGCCGAACTGTTCGGCGCGCCCATCCCCATCGCCGGCGTGGCGGGCGACCAGCAGGCCGCCACTTTCGGCCAGGCCTGCCACAGCGAAGGCATGGCCAAGAACACCTACGGCACCGGCTGCTTCATGCTCATGAACGCAGGGCCTAAGCCTGTGGTCTCGCAGCACCGCCTGCTCACCACCGTGGGCTGGACCCTGGGCGAGCAGGCGCCGGTGTACTGCCTGGAAGGCTCGGTCTTCGTGGCGGGCGCCACGGTGCAGTGGTTGCGCGATGGCCTGCAGGTCATCCAGAGCGTGAATGAGGTCGAGGCGCTGGCGACATCCGTTGCCGACCCGGGCGATGTCTACCTGGTGCCGGCCTTTGCCGGTCTGGGGGCTCCGCACTGGGACGGCCACGCCCGCGCGGTCCTGCTGGGCATGACGCGCGGCACCACGCGCGCCCACATTGCGCGCGCAGCTCTGGAGGCCATCGCACTGCAAAGCGCCGAGGTGTTTGCGGCCATGGAGGCCGACGCCGGATTGCCGGTGCGCGAACTGCGTGTGGACGGTGGGGCCAGCGTCAACAACCTGCTGATGCAGTTGCAGGCCGATGTGCTGGGGGCACCGGTGGTGCGCCCGCGGATCACGGAGACCACCGCGCTGGGCGCAGCCTACCTGGCGGGGCTGGCGGTGGGTGTCTGGTGCGACATGGATGACATCGCGGCACTCTGGCAGGTGGACCGGGTGTTCGAGCCCGGCTGGTCGTCCGACCGGCGCCAGGCCAAGCGGGACCGCTGGGCGCAGTCGGTGGCCCGCTCCCGAGGCTGGACGGGCGACGTGGCCTGAATGCGGACAGGCCGATGCGCCCGATCCCATCGATGAATGCCGAGGATCGTTCTCCCCATGCCCAAGCGACCGGTGCGGGCGGGCGTGCCCGCCGGCTTGGGCCTCTGTCGTGTACAGCGTGCTTCGATCTGGCGGTGGTCGGTGGTGGCGCCACCGGCCTCGGTGTGGCACTGGACGCCGCGTTGCGCGGCTTCTCCGTGGTGCTGCTGGAGTCGCACGACTTTGCCAGCGGCGCCTCTTCGCGCTCCACCAAGTTGCTGCACGGCGGCGTGCGCTACCTGGCGCAGGGCAACACCGCCCTGGTGCGCGAAGCGCTGGCCGAGCGTGCCACGGTGCTGAAGATCGCGCCGCACCTGGCGCAGCCCCTTCCGTTTGTCATGCCTTCGTACGGCTGGTGGCAAACCCCTTTTTATGGCATGGGCCTCAAGCTGTACGACCTGATGGCCGGGCGTGCGGGTCTGGGCCGCACCGAGTTACTGAGCCGCCAGCAGACACTGGACGCGCTGCCCGGCGTCAACCCGAAAGGCCTGTACGGCGGCGTGCGCTACTGGGACGGCCAGTTCGATGACGCGCGTCTGGCCTTGGCGCTGGCCCGCACGGCCGAGGCTGCAGGCGCCAGGGTGTTCAACTACACACGGGTCACTGCGGTTCGTCGCCTGGAGGTGGATGGACAAACCGTTTCCGAACTGGACGTGAGCGATGGCTTCTCCTCTGACGTCTACAAATTGAAGGCCCGCTGCGTGGTCAACGCCTCCGGTGTCTGGGTGGATGAGCTGCGCGCCCTGGCCAGCCACAGCGCCGGGCAGGTGGCGCCCGACCGCATGGTCAGCCCGAGCCAGGGCGTGCACGTGGTGGTGGACCGCGACTTCCTGCCCGGTCATCACGCCCTGCTGGTCCCCAGAACGCGGGACGGCCGGGTGCTGTTCGCCGTGCCCTGGCTGGGCAAACTGATCCTGGGCACCACCGACACGCCGCGCCCGGACCTGCCGCGCGAGCCGGACGCCTTCGCCGCCGAGCTGGACTTCATCCTGGGCGAGGCAGCCCACGTGCTCAGCCGGCCGGTGAACCGCTCAGACATCCGCAGCGTCTGGGTCGGTCTGCGCCCGCTGGTGGCGGCACCCGAGAGCGCCGAGGGCGGTACCCAGACCCTGTCGCGCGAGCACACCATCGTGGTCGATGCCAACGGCCTGGTCACGGTCACCGGTGGCAAATGGACCACCTACCGCGCCATGGCCGAAGATGTGCTGGAGCGCTGTTTTGCCAGCGGCCTCTTGCCTGCACGCCCTGGCGGGCTGAGTGAACACCGGCGCTTGATGGGCGCGCCCGCCGAGGGATCGCCCACCACACCCGTGTATGCCGCACCTGGCCTGCACTTGTACGGCAACCTGGCGCCACAGGTACAGGCCTGCCCCGGCAGCGAGCGGAATCTGGGCATGGGCCTGACCGAGGCCATGGTGCGCTATGCCGTGCGTCACGAACACGCTCACACAGTGGAGGATGTGCTGGCCAGGCGTTGGCGAGCCCTGTTTCTGGATGCCCGCACCGCAGCGGCCATGGCCCCGGCCGTGGCCGACTTGCTGACCCGCGAACACTGTCCAGCCCCGGGGCTGGAGGCTTTCCTGACGCTCTGCCGCCACTATTTGCCGGCATGGACAGCAAAATAGTGGCGACAGGTGGTTGACAGTGCCGGCTCACGGTGCGATAATTTGCGGCTTCGCTCTAAAAAAGCGAAGATATCCGCCCAGCGACGCTGGTTGCGTGAGGTTTGCAGTCCGCCTGCAAGGCCCGCGCAGCTTGCAACGACGGGCCCAAGACTGATCACTCCCGGCCGCGGTGGCTGGGGGGATTCAAGTTGGGACTTAAATCAAATGATCCAAACGCAATCTCGACTCGATGTTGCTGACAACACGGGCGCCAAGTCCGTGATGTGCATCAAGGTGCTCGGCGGTTCCAAGCGCCGGTATGCCAGCGTGGGTGACGTCATCAAGGTCACTGTCAAAGAAGCAGCGCCCCGTGGCCGCGTCAAAAAAGGCGAGGTTTACAACGCTGTGGTGGTGCGCACCGCCAAGGGCATTCGTCGCCAGGACGGCGCCCTGATCAAATTCGACGGCAACGCGGCTGTGTTGCTCAATGCCAAGCTGGAGCCGATCGGCACCCGCATCTTCGGACCGGTCACGCGCGAACTGCGCACCGAGAAGTTCATGAAGATCGTGTCGCTGGCGCCTGAGGTTCTCTGAGGAATCATCATGAACAAGATTCGTAGTGGCGATGAAGTCATCGTGATTGCAGGCCGTGACAAGGGAAAACGCGGCAAGGTGGTATTGCGCGCCGACGACAGCAAGCTGTTGGTCGAGGGTGTGAACATCGTGAAGAAGCATGCCAAGCCCAACCCCATGAAGGGTGTGACCGGCGGCATCGTGGAAAAGACCATGCCGATCCATCAGTCCAACGTGGCCATTTTCAATGGTGCAACGGGCAAGGCAGATCGGGTGGGCATCAAGCTCCTGGCTGACGGCAAGAAAGTGCGCGTCTTCAAGTCCAGCGGCGAAGAAATTAAGGCGGCCTGAACATGACACGCTTGCAAGACATTTATCGCGACACCATTGCTCCCAGCATGGTCGAGCAGTTTGGTTACAAGTCGGCGATGGAAGTGCCGCGCATCACCAAGATCACGCTCAACATGGGTGTGAGCGAGGCGGTTGCCGACAAGAAGGTCATGGACAACGCCGTTGGTGACCTGACCAAGATTGCCGGCCAGAAGCCGGTGGTGACCAAGGCCCGCAAGGCCATTGCCGGTTTCAAGATCCGTGAGCAGCAGCCCATCGGCTGCATGGTGACCCTGCGTGGCGCCCGCATGTACGAATTCCTGGACCGTTTCGTCACCGTGGCCCTGCCCCGGGTGCGCGACTTCCGTGGTATCTCGGGCAAGGCATTTGACGGCCGTGGAAACTACAACATCGGCGTCAAAGAGCAGATCATTTTCCCTGAGATTGAGTACGACAAGGTGGATGCCTTGCGTGGTCTCAATATCAGCATCACGACGACCGCCAAGAACGACGCTGAGTGCAAGGCTCTTCTGGCTGGTTTCCGTTTCCCGTTCAAGAACTGAGGTGGCGCGTGGCTAAACAAGCTCTACTGCAACGTGAACTCAAGCGCGAGAAACTCGCCGCCAAGTTCGCCAAGAAATACACCGAGTTGAAGGCTGTGGCCAACGACGCGAAGCGCACGGACGAAGAGCGCGATGCCGCTCGCCTGGGTCTTCAAAAGCTGCCCCGCAATTCGAACCCGACCCGTCAGCGCAACCGCTGCGAGATCACCGGTCGTCCGCGCGGTACGTTCGCCCAATTCGGCCTGGCTCGCGCCAAGATCCGCGAAATGGCGTTTGCCGGCGAGATCCCCGGCATCACCAAAGCCAGCTGGTAAGCACTAGGAGAACCACAAATGAGCATGAGTGATCCTATTGCCGACATGTTGACGCGCATCCGTAACGCGCAGATGGTTGAGAAAGCCAGCGTCACGATGCCGGCCTCCAAAGTCAAAACCGCCATCGCCCAGGTCTTGAAAGACGAGGGTTACATCGATGGATTCCAGATCAAGAGCAACGATGGCAAGAATGAACTTGAGATTGCTCTCAAGTACTACGCTGGCCGTCCTGTGATCGAGCGCATCGAGCGCGTGAGCCGTCCTGGCCTGCGCGTCTACCGCGGTCGCAACGCCATTCCCCAGGTCCAGAACGGCCTGGGTGTGGCCATCGTCACCACGCCGCAAGGGGTGATGACGGACCGCAAGGCCCGCGCCACCGGTGTCGGTGGTGAAGTCCTGTGTTACGTCGCCTGATGCGGGCATTGAGGAGCAACTGAATGTCACGTATTGGAAAACTGCCGGTCACCGTCCCTGCTGGGGTGGAAGTGGCTGTCAAGGATGATCTGATCAATGTCAAGGGTGCGTTGGGCGCCTTGGCGCTGGCGCAAAACGCCTTGGTCAAGGTCGAAAACAACGCCGGCTCGCTGACGTTTGTGCCGGTCAACGAGTCCCGCGAAGCCAATGCCATGTCCGGCACCATGCGCCAGCTGGTGAACAACATGGTCAATGGGGTGAGCAAGGGTTTCGAAAAGAAGCTCACGCTCATCGGCGTGGGTTACAAGGCCCAGGCCCAGGGTGCCAAGCTCAATCTGACCGTTGGCTATTCCCACCCCGTGGTGATGGACATGCCCGCGGGCATCAAGGTGGAAACCCCGACGCCGACCGAAATCCTGATCAAGGGTTCCGATCGTCAGCGCGTGGGCCAGATCGCTTCCGAAGTGCGCGCCGTGCGCCCTCCCGAGCCCTACAAAGGCAAGGGCATCCGTTATTCGGATGAGAAGGTCGTGATCAAGGAAACCAAGAAGAAATAAGGATCAGGATCATGTTGACCAAAAAAGAGCAACGTCTCCGCCGGGCCCGCCAGACGCGTATCCGCATTGCGCAGCAGGGCGCAGTGCGCCTAACCGTGAACCGCACCAACCAGCATATCTATGCCAACGTCATCTCCGACGATGGTGCTCGTGTGCTGGCCTCCGCCTCCACGGCAGAAGCCGAAGTGCGCGCCCAGATCGGCGCGTCCGGCAAAGGTGGCAATGCATCGGCGGCGGCCCTGATCGGCAAGCGCATTGCCGAAAAGGCCAAAGCTGCAGGCATTGAGAAGGTCGCATTCGACCGCTCCGGTTTTGCCTACCACGGCCGGGTGAAAGCCCTGGCAGACGCGGCCCGCGAGGCCGGCCTGCAGTTCTGATCAGACGGAATACACAAAATGGCTAAATTTACGGCAAACATCAAAAACGAAGCGAACGACGACGGTTTGCGCGAAAAGATGATCGCGATCAACCGCGTGACCAAGGTGGTCAAGGGTGGTCGTATCCTCGGTTTCGCAGCACTCACCGTGGTTGGCGATGGCGATGGCCGCGTCGGCATGGGCAAAGGCAAGGCGCGTGAAGTGCCGGTCGCCGTGCAGAAGGCCATGGAAGCGGCTCGCCGCAACATGATCAAGGTCTCGCTGAAGAATGGCTCGCTGCACCACAGCGTGCATGGCGAACACGGTGCGTCCAACGTCATGATGTTGCCGGCCTCCAAGGGTACCGGCATCATCGCTGGCGGCCCGATGCGCGCGGTCTTCGAAGTGCTCGGTATCACGGACGTTGTGGCCAAGAGCCACGGCTCGAGCAATCCCTACAACCTGGTGCGTGCCACGCTGGACGCACTGAAGAACTCGACGACGCCAGCCAATGTGGCAGCCAAGCGCGGCAAGTCGGTAGAAGACATCCTGGGTTGATTGGAACAGTCATGACCACACAAAACACCGTCAAGGTCCAGTTGGTGCGAAGCCCGATTGGTACCAAGCAGTCGCACCGCGACACCGTGCGCGGTCTCGGCCTGCGCAAGCTCAACAGCACCAGCGAGCTGCAGGATACGCCTGCTGTTCGCGGCATGATCAACAAGATCAGCTACCTGGTCAAGGTACTCTGAAGCGGAGTCGCAAGACATGGAACTCAACACCATCAAGCCTTCTGAAGGCGCCAAACACGCCAAGCGTCGCGTTGGTCGCGGCATCGGCTCCGGCCTGGGCAAGACCGCTGGCCGTGGCCACAAAGGTCAAAAGTCGCGTTCCGGCGGCTACCACAAGGTCGGTTTCGAGGGCGGTCAGATGCCGCTGCAGCGCCGCCTGCCCAAGCGTGGCTTCAAGTCTGCCCAGTTGCAGTTCAATGCCGAAGTGACGCTGGCCGACATCAGCAAACTGGATGTCGTCGAGGTGGACATGCTCGTGCTCAAGCAGGCAGGCCTCGTTGCCCACCTCGCCAAGCGCGTCAAGGTCATCAAGACCGGTGAGATCACCCGCGCTGTCACGCTCAAGAGCATCGGTGCAACGGCAGCTGCCAAGCAGGCGATCGAGGCCGCCGGCGGAAGCGTCGTCTGACCACCCGATCTGCAATCGGAAAGCATTCTGTGGCAACTGGATCCGCAACCCTGGCCAAAACAGGCAAGTTCGGCGACCTGCGTCGTCGACTGGTGTTCCTGTTGTTGGCGCTGGTGGTCTACCGTGTCGGGGCTCATATCCCCGTGCCCGGCATCGACCCAGCGCAGCTGGCGCAGCTCTTCAAAGGTCAGGCTGGAGGCATCCTGAGTCTGTTCAACATGTTCTCGGGCGGCGCTCTTTCGCGCTTCACCGTGTTCGCGTTGGGCATCATGCCGTACATCTCGGCCTCGATCATCATGCAGCTCATGACCTACGTGGTCCCCACGTTTGAGCAGCTGAAGAAGGAAGGCGAGGCCGGCCGACGCAAGATCACGGCATATACCCGTTATGGCACCCTGGCGCTGGCGATCTTCCAGTCCATGGGCATCGCGCTGGCTCTTGAAAGCCAGGCCGGCTTGGTGATTGATCCTGGCTTGGCGTTCCGTCTGACGGCGGTCGTGAGCTTGGTGGCGGGCACCATGTTCCTGATGTGGCTGGGTGAGCAGATCACAGAGCGTGGTCTGGGCAACGGTATTTCGATCCTCATCTTCGCCGGTATTGCCGCAGGACTGCCCAGCGCGGTCGGTGGTTTGCTTGAGCTGGTGCGCACCGGTGCGATGAACATCCTGGTGTCGCTTCTGATCATCGCCTTGGTGGTGCTGGTGACCTATTTTGTCGTGTTCGTCGAACGCGGGCAGCGCAAGATTCTGGTGAACTATGCCCGTCGGCAGGTTGGTAACAAGGTCTATGGTGGCCAGTCGTCGCATTTGCCGCTCAAGCTCAACATGGCGGGCGTGATCCCTCCGATCTTTGCCTCGTCCATCATCCTGCTGCCGACCACGGTGGTGAGCTGGGTGAGTACGGGTGACTCGACACGCTGGTTGCGCGACATCGCCTCGGCGCTGTCGCCCGGGCAGCCGATCTACGTGGCTTTGTACGCTGCTGCCATCATCTTCTTCTGTTTCTTCTATACCGCGCTTGTGTTCAACAGCCGCGAGACGGCGGACAACTTGAAGAAGAGTGGAGCGTTCATCCCCGGGATTCGTCCCGGAGACCAGACAGCCCGCTACATTGACAAGATCTTGCTGAGGTTGACCTTGGCTGGGGCGATCTACATCACTGCAGTCTGCCTGCTGCCGGAGTTTTTGATCCTGAAGTACAACGTGCCTTTCTATTTCGGTGGAACGTCCCTGTTGATCATTGTGGTTGTGACCATGGACTTCATGGCCCAGGTGCAGAACTACATGATGTCGCAGCAATACGAATCGCTGCTCAAGAAGGCCAACTTCAAGACTTCTATCGGCAACTGAGCGGTGTCATGGCCAAGGATGACGTGATCGAAATGCAGGGTGAGGTGGTCGAAAACCTTCCCAATGCCACTTTCAGGGTCAAGCTCGAAAATGGGCACGTGGTTCTGGCACATATCTCCGGCAAGATGCGGATGCATTACATCCGCATTCTTCCGGGTGACAAGGTGAAGGTGGAGCTCACGCCATACGACCTGACGCGAGCGCGTATTGTGTTCCGGTCGAAGTGAACGGTCAGTTGTTGAATGTTTTTTGGAATATCTAGGAGAAGAGTATGAGAGTTTCGGCTTCGGTCAAAAAAATGTGCCGCAACTGTAAGATCATCAAGCGGCACGGGATTGTGCGAGTCATTTGCACCGATCCACGTCACAAGCAGCGCCAAGGCTGATTGGTTAGTTCAGAGGTAAAACATGGCTCGTATTGCAGGCATCAACATTCCCCCGCACAAGCACGCCGAAATCGGCTTGACGGCGATTTTCGGCATCGGTCGTACCCGCGCACGCAAGATTTGCGAAGCTTGCGGGATCGACTACACCAAAAAGATCAAAGATCTTAGCGACGCGGAACTCGAAAAAGTTCGTGATCAGGTCGGTACGTTCACGATCGAGGGTGACCTGCGACGTGAGACCACCATGAACATCAAGCGTTTGATGGACATCGGTTGCTACCGCGGTTTCCGCCACCGTCGTGGTCTGCCGCTGCGTGGTCAGCGCACCAAGACCAACGCACGTACGCGCAAGGGCCCGCGCAAGGCTGCCCAATCGCTGAAGAAATAAACGGTTTGAAGGACCACCATGGCTAAGTCACCCTCCAGCGCCGCATCTGCCCGCGTCCGCAAAAAAGTCCGCAAGAACGTTGCTGACGGTATTGCTCACGTGCACGCGTCGTTCAACAACACCATCATCACCATCACCGACCGCCAGGGCAACGCGTTGTCCTGGGCTTCGTCGGGTGGCCAGGGTTTCAAGGGCTCGCGGAAGTCGACACCATTTGCCGCTCAGGTGGCATCGGAAGTGGCTGGACGTGCTGCCATTGAGCAGGGCATCAAGAATCTGGACGTCGAGATCAAGGGTCCTGGCCCCGGCCGTGAGTCCTCAGTGCGTGCACTGGGCGCGCTGGGCATTCGGATCAACTCGATTGCCGACGTGACTCCCGTACCCCACAACGGCTGCCGCCCGCAGAAGCGTCGGCGCATTTGAGTCGGTGCCGCTTCACGCGGTATAATCAGAAGCTTTTCTCGGAAAAGCTTTGTGAGCGCCACTGCAGTACCTGCAGTGGCATTGTTTCTTAAGCCCACTGCCATCTTTTTTTGAAGGACGGCTCCCGCAACAACAGGTTGCGGCAGTAAACACAGGACATCAACGTGGCACGTTACCTCGGCCCCAAGGCCAAACTTTCTCGCCGTGAAGGCTCCGATCTGTTGCTCAAGAGCGCTCGCCGCTCCATCAGTGACAAGGCCAAATTCGATTCGAAGCCAGGTCAGCATGGCCGCACCTCGGGTCAGCGCACGTCCGATTTCGGCCTGCAGCTGCGCGAAAAGCAAAAAGTGAAGCGCACCTACGGCGTTCTCGAGCGTCAGTTCCGTCGTTACTTTGCGGAGGCCGATCGTCGCCGTGGCAACACCGGTGCGAACCTGCTGTTCCTGCTGGAAGCGCGCTTGGACAACGTGGTGTTTCGCATGGGTTTTGCCTCGACGCGCGCAGAGGCGCGTCAGATCGTGTCGCACAAGGCCATTCTGGTCAACGGCAAGTCGGTCAACATTCCGTCCTACTCTGTGAAGGCCGGGGATGTGATTGCCGTGCGCGAGAAGTCCAAAAAACAGGCTCGTGTGATCGAAGCGCTGGAGTTGGCCAAGCAGATCGGCTTCCCCGCCTGGGTGGATGTCGCCGTGGACAAGGCTGAAGGCGTCTTCAAGAAGTCGCCCGACCGCGACGAGTTTGCTGCCGACGTCAACGAATCGTTGATCGTCGAACTCTACTCCCGTTAAATTCGTTCCCGGTCTGCACCTGTTTGGTGAGGCCGGGCCATGCTCCGTCTGCCTTATCGGTGTAACGAGCCGAGGGTACTGAAGGAAGTTTGAATGCTGAACAATCTGCTGAAGCCCAAGACCATCAACGTCGAGCAACTCTCGACCAATCGCGCCAAAGTCACGCTCGAGCCCTTTGAACGTGGTTACGGCCACACGCTGGGCAACGCCCTGCGCCGGGTTTTGCTCTCTTCGATGACCGGGCACGCGCCAACCGAAGTGACCATTGCCGGTGTTGTGCATGAGTATTCGTCCATCGATGGTGTTCAGGAAGACGTGGTCAACATGCTGCTGAACCTGAAGGGCGTCGTCTTCAAGTTGCACAACCGTGACGAAGTCACGTTGAGTCTGCGCAAGGATGGCGAGGGGCTGGTGACGGCTGCCGATATCCAGACGCCGCACGATGTCGAGATCGTCAATCCGTCGCATGTGATTGCGACCCTGTCGGCAGGTGCCAAACTGGACATGCAGATCAAGGTGGAGAAGGGCCGTGGTTATGTGCCCGGCAGCCTGCGCCGCAACGATGACCAGTCCCGCTCCATCGGCCGGATTGTGCTGGATGCCTCCTTTTCGCCCATCAAGCGTGTGAGCTACACGGTTGAGAGCGCACGTGTCGAGCAGCGGACCGACCTTGACAAGCTGGTGCTGGAGATTGAAACCAACGGTTCGATCGGTCCTGAGGAGGCTGTTCGTGCTTCCGCGAAGATCTTGGTGGAGCAGCTGGCCGTATTTGCGCAGCTCGAAGGTGTTGAGCTTTCCGCTTTCGACGCTCCTGCGCAGCGCAGCTCCCAGCAGTTCGATCCGATCCTGCTGCGTCCCGTGGACGAGCTGGAGCTGACGGTTCGTTCCGCCAACTGTCTCAAGGCAGAGAACATCTATTACATCGGTGACCTGATTCAGCGCACCGAAAACGAGTTGCTGAAGACGCCCAACTTGGGTCGCAAGTCGCTCAACGAGATCAAGGAAGTGCTGGCCTCGCGTGGCCTGACCTTGGGTATGAAGCTTGAAAACTGGCCGCCAGCCGGCTTGGACAAGCACTGATTCCGCAGCGTCTGGCCAGAGAGGCCAGGCCCGGACGAACTACCAGTACCTGGTACGGCTGGTGGCAAAACACTGAAAGGATGAAAAATGCGTCACGGACACGGACTTCGTAAACTTAACCGCACCAGCGAGCACCGCCTCGCCATGCTGCGCAACATGATGAACTCGCTGCTCACGCACGAAGTGATCAAGACGACGGTGCCCAAGGCCAAGGAGCTGCGTCGCGTTGTTGAGCCGATGATCACCTTGGCCAAGGTGGCCACGGTAGCCAACCGCCGTCTCGCCTTCGACCGCCTGCGTGATCGTGATGTCGTGGTCAAGCTGTTCAACGAACTGGGCCCGCGATTCGCGAACCGCCCGGGTGGCTACACCCGCATCTTGAAGATGGGTTTCCGTGTCGGCGACAACGCACCGATGGCGCTCGTCGAATTGGTGGACCGTGCGGAAGATACTGCGCCGGCGGCTGATGAAGCGAAAGCGTGATATAATATAAAGCTTGACGCGCGGTGGAGCAGCCTGGTAGCTCGTTGGGCTCATAACCCAAAGGTCGCAAGTTCAAATCTTGCCCGCGCAACCAACCAAATCAAGCACTTGCTTGTCACTGAAGCCCTCGGAAACGAGGGCTTTTTTGTTTGTGACGAGGTCTGTGCCGTCACAAAAGCGTGACCCTTGCGTTGTGACCAATGTGCGAAGTGTCGCCATCCGTGATTGATGGCATCGGAGCTGTGGAGCGGAAGCCCCGACGCTGATCAGCGACAACTTCAAACGGGTATTCAACATGAAGGGTTCCACCTGGATGCGTCAGACGCTCTACGGGTGAGTCCTCTGCCCCCGCTCGGCCAGACAAGAATGCGCCGCAATCGCGGAGCACCTTCACCGCGCCAACCTCCACAGACCATTTACACAGACTGCAAGCGCGGGCTTTGCATTTTCTGAACCCACGACTTCCGTTTTGTGCCCTCGATCCGTTAGATATTGACCACGGCGTTGTTCGCAGCTGGCCACCCTGCTGGCTCGATATCGTCGTTTCCGGAACACATGTGTGCAGTACTTCACTGGGGTTGGTCTATTCGGCGGGTGAGGCAAGTAAATGCTGGATACACTTCAAAAGTACTACTTGTTACGTAGTGCAAGCAAGTGTGCAAAGTTCCCGCAAATAAATAATGGCCACAGGCTTGTCGTTGGGTCCGATGGAATTGAGCTGTCTGCGTATCTGCGGGAGGCGGTATCGCGTTCAAAGCATAGCGTTGGCGTTCATCGTCGCCTTCCTGCTTTTTCTGACCTCTGTGGCCATTGCACAGACCGCGGTGCGGAACACGGCATACGTTGCGCCGCCTGCTGGCGTTGTCAATACGAATCCATCCCCGTCTTGCACATCCGGGGTGTGCTCTGCAGAAGATACGGATTCGGTTGCGCCCAGTTCTGACCTGAGTCTGGTCAAAACCAGCATCAGCCCCAGCCAGGCGGTTGGCCAGACGGTGACATTCACGCTGACCATTGGCAATGCGGGGCCAAGTCCGGTTGCTGGTGCCACGTTCATCGACATTGTTCCATCCGAATTCACCGCAGTCGCGGTCCAGAGTATCACCGGCTCGACTACTGCAACAGTGACCGGGAACACCGTCCGCGGTACTTCCAGCCTGGTCGTTGGTGCAACCAGCAGTGTGGTGATTCGTGCGGTTGCTGCAAGCGCCGGGAACTACAACAACACAGCGACGGTGAGCCCGCCAGTGGGCGCACTAGACCCGGTCCCAAACAACAACACCGGATCCCAGTCGGGCGTTATTTTGGTGGCCGACGTCAGTGTCTCTTTGGATCTGCCAGCGAGCGCGGTTGCTGGCACGATCGTCAGCGGTACGGTGGTCTTCTCCAACAATGGAAGCGTGACCGATGGGACCAGCACCACCGCCAGCGCGGTGGTGGGTACGGTGACGCTCTCCAACGGAGATGTGCTCAGCTACAGCATGGGCGATCTGGAACCGGGTGCAAGCGTGACGCAGACTTTCACCACCACGGTGCCAGCCAGCGGATCGGTGCTTGAAGCCACCAGCACGGTGGCCACCAACACGCCAGAGACCACCCTGGCGAACAACACGGCTGTGGCGAGCACGGCCCTGACGCCGCTGGCGGACGTGGCGGTGACGCTCAGCGCCAGCGCGCAGGGCACCCCGGGCAGCACGATCACGGCCACGGTGACCTTCAGCAACAACGGGCCGAGCGCCGCGGACAACGCCAGCGGCACGCTGGTGCGCCCGGACGGCACGACCCAGACGGTGGTCCTGGGCAGCCTGCCCAGCGGCTCGAGCACGGTGACGGTGGTGAGCTACACGGTGCCCGCGGGCTCGACCACGGTGCAGAGCTGGAGCGCGCAGATCAGCACCAGCACGGCCGACAGCAACGCGGCGAACAACACGGCTGTGGCGAGCACGGCCCTGACGCCGCTGGCGGACGTGGCGGTGACGGTTGGCCCGATTCCAGGCGGTGCAGCTGGAAGCACGGTCACAGCCACGGTGACGCTTTCCAATGCCGGCAATGCCACGACAAGCTTCACGACCACGATTTCGATCAATGGCGACGTGACGACCGTGGCGGCCACCCTCGCGCCGGGGCAGAGCCTGGATGTCGTGATCACGGTGCCGATCACGGCCACCGGTGCGACTGTGACGGCCACGGTGACAGGCTCGAGCCTGCCCGACAGCAATCCGGCGAACGACACCGATTCCGCGGTGGCGCTGGTGCTGGTACCGGATGCCAGTGTGTCTGGCCTGGTCTACTACGACCTCAACCGCGACCGCGTTTTCACGCCTGGCGAGCAACCCTTGCCGGGTTACCGTGTCGAGTTGTTGCAGGTTCAGGGCACTGCCACGGTGCTGGTGGGCTCGGCCACCACGGCTGCCGATGGTCGATACCTCATCGCCGGCCAGTTGCCTGGCAGCGGGTACGAGCTGCGCTTCAAGGATCCCCTGGGCAACGTGATCCTGGGCACGCCATTCAACCAGTCTGCGACGACTGAGGATGGCAATGTGTCGACGGGAACCAATGTCCTGCTGGCCGCGGTTTCGCCGTCCGATCCCGTCACGGTGGCCGGTCTCATCGACAACATCACGCTGTACCCGGGTGACAACACGATCGAGCAAAACCTGCCGCTCGACCCCAGTGGCGTCATCTACGACTCGGTGACCCGCGTGCCGGTCGGTGGCGCCACGGTACAGATCGGTGGACCCACCGGATTCGATCCCGCGATCCATCTGCTGGGCGGATCCAACACCCAGGTGACGGAAACCAGCACCGGTGGCTACCAGTTCCTCTTCGTGAACAGCCCGCCCAACGGTGTCTACACGCTGGCGGTGACACCGCCAGCGGGCTACTCGGCGTCGAACGCGATCCTGGGCGGGGTGGCGGTGCCTTCAGGAACGCTGGTCGTTCCGTCCGGCATCGTCAACGTGCAACCCCAGTTTGGCCCTCCGGCGGTGGGTGTGAACGGCCTGCCGGGCACGCTCTACTACTTCAGCCTGGACTACAACTTCGTCACCCGTCCCGGTGAAGTGTTCAACAACCACATTCCGCTGGATCCACAGGCCAACGGTGCGCTCATCGTCACCAAAGTCGCCGACAAGACGGTGGCCGAGCTGGGTGACTCGCTGCGTTACACGATCCGGGTGATCAACCCCGGGACAGGTGAGGCGCCCGACGTGCGGGTGGAAGACAGCCTGCCGGCAGGTTTCCGGTACATCCCGGGGACGGCGCGGCTGGGATCTGCGGTCCTTCCGGATCCGTCGGGCAGTGCTGGCCGCTCGCTGGTGTTCCGTATCGGCTCTGTGGCCGGCGGCAGCGAGGTGGCTCTGAGCTACTTCGTTCGCCTGGGCGTGGGCTCGCAGCAGGGCGACGGTGTGAACCGGGCCGCGGCCGTGTACGACAGCCCCACAGGCACGGTGCGTTCGGCCACGGCAGCGTTCCAGGTGAAGGTGCAGGGCGGCGTCTTTGCCACCGAGGGTTGCATCGTGGGCAAGGTCTATGTGGACTGCGATGGCAACCATGTGCAGCAGAACGTCGGCGGAGCGCGCGAGCTGGGCATCCCCGGTGTGCGCCTGGTGATGCTGGATGGCTCCTATGTGATCACCGACAGCGAAGGCAAGTACAGCCTGTGCGGCGTGAAGTCACAGACGCAGGTCATCAAGCTGGATCGCAAGACACTGCCGCTGGGCTCGCGCATGCTGCCTTCGAGCAACCGGAATGCGGGCGATGGCAACAGCCTGTTCGTCGACATGAAGGGCGGCGAGATGGCTCGTGCCGACTTCATCGAAGGTTCGTGTTCGGTGGAGGTGCTGGACCAGGTCAAGGCGCGCCGCGCACAGGGTGGCGTGTTCGCTCCCGAAACGGAGAAGGGCCTGGATTTCAGGATCCAGCCCGGGGGCGAACTGCCGATGCAGCAGATCATGCCCGCAGTCCGCCAGGACGGGAGGGCGCTGCCATGAGATCCCTCGCACCACCGAACCGACGGTTGAACCACGTGATCATGAAGACCCCCGTGGCCATCGCGGCCACCCTGCTGGTCTCGGCGGCCCTGGCGCAGCCCGCGGACAGCACCACCAGCGCCGATCTGCTGGAGAACGCCAGCCCGCCGGGCATGTCCGGACAGGCAGACATCGGGCCGCGCCCCTTCACTTCGTTCCTGCAGCGCCTGTCCTCGCCTGTGGAGACGATCAGCGTGCAAGTCGCTGCAGACAACCTGCCCGCCGACGGCGTCGGTTCCACCGAGGTGGTGGTCACGCTCAAGGACAGGGATGGGCAGCTCGTCAAGAGTGAGGTGGATGTGACGGTCGAGGTGGACGGGGGGGCCCGCATCCTGCTGCCGGGTCGCACAACATCCGAGTCCGGCGCCGACCGCGCCGACATCGACCGCATGGCCCCGGGCGTTCAGGTCGCGGTGTCGGGTGGTGCGCTGCGTTTCAAACTGATCGCGCCCTACAGGCCCGAAGCGGTCAGGCTGAGGGTGTCGGTCAAAGGCGTGGCGGAGCAGGTCACGGTGCGCTATGTGCCGGATCTCCGGGAGATGATCGCCGTCGGCCTCATCGAAGGCCGCCTGCGTTCCGACCGGTTCGATCCGACCACCATCGTCCCGGTGCGCGAAGACGACGCATTCGACGCCGAACTCACGGGCTTCAACCAGGCATTCAATGGCGGCAAGTCGCGCGCAGGCGCGCGTGCGGCGGTCTACCTCAAGGGCAAGATCAGGGGAGACTACCTGCTGACGCTGGCCTACGACTCGGACAAGGACACCGACCGCCAGCTGTTCCAGGAAATCGATCCGAATGCGTTCTACCCGGTGTATGGCGATGCGAGCGTGCGCGGCGTGGACGCGCAGAGTTCCGAAAAGCTCTATGTGCGGGTCGACCGCAACCGCAGCTTCCTGCTGTACGGCGACTACACGACGGTGGACGACAACCCGGCGCGCAGGCTGAGCCAGTACAACCGGTCGGTGGCGGGCCTCAAGGGCCGCTACGAAGAGGGCCGGTTGACGGCGAACGGCTTCGTGGCGCAGGACACCTTGCGTCAGGTCATCGACGAGTTCCCCGGCCGCGGTGTCTCCGGTCCCTACACCGTGTCCAACCCGAACGGCGTGACCGGGTCGGAAAAAATCGAGATCGTGGTGCGCGACCGCAACCAGCCCACCACCGTGCTGAAGACCACGCTGCTGACCCGCACCAGCGACTACGAATTTGAGCCCTTCAGCGGGAAGATCCTGTTCCGCGCACCGGTGCCCAGCTTCGACGATCAGCTCAACCCGGTGTCGATCCGCGCCACCTACGAAGTGGACCAGGGCGGTGAAAGCTTCCTGGTGTACGGCGGCGACCTCAAGCTCGCCCTGACCGACAGGCTGACCCTCGGTGTGGCCGCGGCGAAAGACGACAACCCGCAGGCGCCCTACACCGTGGCGGGCGCCAGCCTGCAGCTCAAGCTCAGCGACACCACCGAACTCATCGCCGAGGTAGCCGGCACGCGCAGTGTGGTCAACGCGGGCGCGAGCGGCTTCAATACCAACACCAGCACCAATTTCGACGGCAAGAGCGGCGAGGTAACGGGTCGCGCGGCCCGGCTGGAAATCCGCCACGCCGGCGACGCACTGCGCACGCGCGCCTATGTGGCCCGTGCCAGCGAAGATTTCAACAACAGCGCCGCCGGCATCACGGGCGGGCGCACCGAGCTCGGGGTCTCGGGCGCCTACCAGGTCAACCCGGACCTGACGGTGAATGGCGAATATCTCCGTTCAGAGGACCAGCTCGATCCGACCGCCACCCGCTCCGGCATCGACAACCGGTCCCAGGCCCTGGCGATCGGCGCGGACGTCCGCGTGGGTGAACGCCTGACGCTGGGCGGCGGGGTGCGGGCCGTCAAGGAAAGTGCCGCCAGTCTCGCCAGCCTGTCCGCCAGCGTGTGCTCCAGCGATCCCACGGTGGCCACGGATGCGAGCGGCTACAACAGCGGCTTCGGCATCAGCCAGGTGGGCAACCAGTCGATCGATCCGGCCACCGGCCTGCCCGTGGTCTGTTCTCCCATCACCACGGCAGCCACCACCGCGCCGGAAGATCTCGACCGCACCTCGGTGTTTGGCCGTGCAGCCTACAAGATGAGCGACAGCCTGACACTCAGCGGCGAGCTGCAGCGTGAGCTCGGCAGCGACGGCACCCATCTGTACCGCCTGGGGGCCGACTGGATGGTGGCCGACAAGACACGGGTGTATGGACGCTACGAGCGTTCCCGCGAGTTCGGCGGTGCCTATGGCCTGGGCGTGGGCGAAGCGGCCAGTGCCATTGCCATCGGTGTGGACACCCAATACATGCAGGACGGGTCGGTCTACAGCGAGTACCGGCTGCGCGATGCCGGGTCGGGCAAGGACATCCAGGCCGCACTCGGATTGCGCAACGGCTGGCTGGTGTCCGAAGGCCTGCGCCTGGTCACCAGCGTGGAACGCCTGACCGCCAGCAGCGGGGATGCCACCGCCCTGGCCGCCGGCCTGGAATACACCGCCAGCGAGCTCTGGAAAGCCTCCGGCCGCATCGAGTGGCGCCAGGACGCGAACAACACCAACCACCTGGCCACGCTGGGTCTGGCCCGCAAACTGGACCGTGACTGGACCCTGCTGGCGCGCGACTATTTCAACCAGGTGACCCCGCGCACAGCGCAGGGCGGTGACACCCGGCAGAACCGCGTCCAGCTGGGGTTCGCCTACCGCCCGGTGGACAGCAACCGCTTCGATGCCCTGGGCGTGCTGGAGCAGCGCAACGAAACCGTCGGCGGTGCCGACAGCACCGACCGCGATTTGACCATCGCCAGCCTGCGCGCCAACTACCACCCGAGCCGCCCCTGGTGGGTGTCGGGCCGCCTGGCTTACAAGCGCGTCGACGAGCTGCTGCTGGGCACCGTGCGTGACAACTACAGCGCGTCCCTGCTGGGCGCGCGCCTCACCTACGACGTGTCCAACCGCTGGTCCCTGGGCGGCCTCTTCAGTGTGCTGCAGGGCAGTGGCGGCGCACGCCAGTACGCCTATGGCCTGGAGGTCGGCTACGTGCTGATGGACAACCTGTGGGCGACCCTGGGCTACAACTGGCGGGGTTTCAGCGACCAGGACCTCTCCGGCAGCGAATACACCAACCGCGGCTGGGTGCTCGGCATGCGCTACAAGTTCGACGAAGACCTCTTCCGCGGCCGGGATGCGGGCGTGAACAAGACGCTTACACCGGCCGGATCGGTCACCCCCTGACGAGAGGAGCGGCCATGCACGTCTCACCTGTCCTTGCCAACCAGACCTACGGCTCCGCGGCCAGCGGTCGAACCGAAGCGATGCGTTCCGCCATGCGTAAGACCTTTTCCCTGCCGATGCTGCTGTCCGTCCTGGTCCTGTCCGGCTGTGCCGGCATGGCCGCACGAGATGAAGCTCCTGCGCCCGCTGCGCGGAACACCGGGCTGGTGCCCCAGGCCACACGCACCACCGACGGGCGCATGCTCGGTGACCGCAAGTCGCTGGAAGCGGTGCAGCAACGCCTGCGCGCGCTCAACGAAGCCGGCGTGCCGCAGAGCCACTACCCGCTGGCCAAGGCCCAGTGCTGGCTCGACACCGCCAAGACGCAGTACCACGAGAACGACCGCACCGGTTATGTGGAAGAGTCGCTGTTCGAAGCGGTCAGGATCGTGCAGGCGCTGGAGGCGGACAGGAACGCCCAGGCTGGCTACGACACGCCCCTGGTAGCCAGCAGCAGCAAGCTGCGTGAAGACCTCTGGAACCGGCTGAGCGGCTTCAAGCGCAACGCCGCCACCCTGAGCTGCAACGCCCGGACCGTGGCCTGCGCCGAGGTACGCCTGGTGCGCGCAGGGCACGCTGAAGAGCAGACCGGCTGGCGCCAGGCCACGCCGCACGTGGCCATGGCCGAAGACGCCGTTGCCCGCGCCGCCCAGGAGGCCGCCCGCTGCGCGCCAGCTCCGCAGGCGGCGCTGGCGGCACCAGCTCCGGTGGTGGCGCCGGTGCCTGTGCAGGCTGTGGTGGTGCAGAAGGAAAGCATCGTGCTGCAGGGCGATGCCCTGTTCAGGTTCGACAAGGCGGGTCGGGACGATGTGTTGCCGGGTGGTCTGGACCGCCTGCGCGAAGTGGCGCAGAGCCTGAAAAAGTACAGCCGCATCGAGTCCATCGGCTACATCGGCCACACGGACCGCTGGGGCACGGAGGCGCACAACGATGCGCTGTCGCTGGAGCGGGCGAACACCGTACGGGCCTATCTGGAAAGTTTTGGCGTGAAGGCCGACCAGGTGTCGACCGAAGGTCGAGGCCAGCGCGAGCCGGTGGTGGCGTGCAGCACCCGGGCACCGAAGCCGCAGCAGGTCATCTGCCTGCAACCCAACCGCCGTGTGACGATCGAGGTGCTGGGCGTCAAGTAACCGCCACCCGCCTGGCAGCAAGGCAGCCACCGGCCCGCTGCCGTGGCGGTCCTGTTCGGCGGGTGTCGTGTCCGGGAGGCAGGCTCAGTCGGGTACGACTGCCGTGACCTCGATCTCCACCTTTGCACGTTCTTCCACCAGCGCGCTCACCTCCACGCAGGTCATGGCCGGAAAATGCCTGCCCATCACCTCGCGGTACACCGTGCCCAGTTCGCGCAGGCGGGCGTTGTACTCGACCCGGTCCACGATGTACCAGGTCATGCGCACCATGTGTTCGGGGCCTGCGCCGGCACAGGCGAGCACGGCGTGGATGTTGGCGAGGGCCTGTTTCGTCTGCGCGATGAAGTCGTCGCTTTCGAACTGCTGGTCACCATTCCAGCCGATCTGGCCGCCAACGAACACCAGGGTGCCGCGGGCGGCCACGCCATTGGCGTAACCCTTGGGGGTGGCCCATCCGGGCGGTTGCAGGTGCTTCATGGGGTGGGTCCGTGTCAGGTGCGGGCTTCGGTGGCCATCTTGCGCAGCGCAAAACGCTGCAGCTTGCCGGTCTCGGTGCGGGGCAGTTGCGGTACGAAGAGCACGTCGCGCGGGTATTTGTAGGGGGCCAGGGTCTGCTTCACATGGTCCTGCAGGGCCTTGACCTGCGCGGCGTCAGCCGCCATGCCGGGTTTGAGCACCACATAGGCCACGATGACCATGCCGCGCTCCTCGTCGGGCCGGCCGACCACGCCGCACTCGGCCACCGCCGGGTGCTGCAGCAGCGATGCTTCCACCTCGGGGCCGGCCACGTTGTAGCCGGCGGTGATGATCATGTCGTCGGTGCGCGCCTGGTAGAAAAAGTAGCCATCGCCGTCCTGGCTGAAGGCGTCGCCGGGGAAGTTCCAGCCGTTCTGCACATAGACCGTCTGGCGTGGGTCGTCGAGGTACCTGCAGCCGGTGGGGCCCTTGACGGCGAGCCGCCCGACCTGGCCCCGCGGCAATTCCTGGGCATGCTCGTCCACGATCTTCGCTTCGTAGCCCGGCACCACCTGGCCGATGGCGCCACGCCTGACGGCCTCGGGCCTCGATGAAATGAAGATGTGGAACATCTCGGTCGCGCCGATGCCGTCGAGCATCTCCAGGCCGCTCGCCTCTTTCCAGAGCTGGCGCGTGGCGTCAGGCAGTCCCTCGCCAGCGCTCACGCTGATGCGCAGTTTCCCGATGCCGTGTTGGCGCGCAAACGCGGCCATCTGCCGGTAGAAGGTGGGTGCGGTGTAGCAGATGGTGGCGCCGACGCGGTTCATCAGCAGCACCATGGCCTCGGGCGTGTAGGGGATGCTCGGGAAATACACCGAGGCGCCGGCCCACATGGGAAACACCAGCAGGCCACCGAGGCCGAAGGTGAAGGCCAGCGGAGGCGAACCCATGACGATGTCGTCGGGTGTGGCGCGCAGCACGTGGCGCGGCCAGGTCTCGCAGGCGGCCAGCAAGTCGCGGTGGCTGTGCACCGCGGCCTTCGGGCTGCCGGTGGTGCCGGAGGTGAAGGCCAGCAGCGCGATGTCGCCGGCGCTGGTGGGGCAGGGCGTGGTTTGGTCGCTGGCGTGGCGGGCCAGTGCTTCGAGCGAGTCGGGCAACACCACGGCCGCATCGCCGGTGCTGAACAGGCGCAGCGGCAACGCGGCCGTGTCCGGGCTCAACGCCAAGGCGGCCTTGAGCTCGTCCTGCAGCTTCACATCGCACAGCGCGGCCGAGGGTTTCGACTTGTCGATGATCGCCTTGAGCTCGGTGGCGCGCAGCAGCGGCATGGTGGCCACCGCGATCAAACCGCTCTGCACCACCGCCAGCCAGGCCAGTGCCATCGCGACCGAATTGCCGCCACGCAGCAGCACGCGGTTGCCAGGTCGCAAGCCCATCTGTGCCAGCGCATTGGCGAAACGGTTCACCTCGGCGCGCGCCTGGGCGTAGCTCAGCGTGCGCTCGTCGCTGCGGAACAGCGGGCGGTCGGCGTGGCCGGCGACGACGGCGCGGTCGAAGAGCGCCTGCACCACGTTGAGCTGCTCGGGCAGTGCCTGCAGTTCGGGCAGGTCGTAGCGCAGCTCGGGCCACTGGTCCGGTGGAGGCAGGCGGTCGTGCACAAAACGATCGGTCTGTGCGGATGAGTGTTTGGCCATGCGGGTCTCCGGGTCAGGCCTTCAGGGCGTGTTTGCCGAGGATGAGAAGTTGCACCTCGCTCGCGCCTTCGTAGATGCGCAGCGAGCGGATGTCGCGGTAGAGGTGCTCCACCACGTTGCCCACCTGCACGCCGCGCCCGCCGTGCATCTGCAGCGCCATGTCGATCACGCGCTGGGCGTTTTCGGTGGCGGTGAGCTTGGCGCTGGCCGCTGCCGCCGTGTAGGCCGGCGTGCCGGCACCACCGACGCTGCTGCAGTCGCGTTGCCAGGCAGCGCGGTAGGTCAGCATCGCCGCGGCATCGATCAGCGCGCTCATCTCGCCCAGCCTGGCCTGCGTGAGCTGGAAGTCGGCCAGGGTCTGGCCGAACATCTTGCGGCTCTTGGTGTGGGCCACGGCCTCGGCGAAGGCGCGGCGCGCCATGCCCAGTGCGGCGGCGGCGACCGAGGCGCGGAAAATGTCCAGCGTCTGCATGGCGAGCTTGAAGCCGCCATTCACCGCGCCCACCATGGCGTCGCTGCCGATCGGGCATTGTGTGAACGTGAGCGTGGCCAGCGGGTGCGGCGCCATCACGTGGATGTGCGCGCTGCTGTCCAGGCCAGGAGCGTTGGCGTCCACGATGAAGGCACTGATGCCGCGCGCACCCGCGTCCGGATCGGTCTTGGCGAACACCACATAAAAGTCGGCCATGCCACCGTTGCTGATCCAGGTTTTCTGGCCATCCAGCCTCCAGCCGGTGGCGGTGGGTGTGGCGCGCAAGGCCATGGCCGCCACATCCGATCCCGCCTCGGGTTCGCTCAAGGCGAAGGCGGCGATCTTGTTGCCGTTGGCCACCGCTGGCAGATAACCGGCCTGCTGCCCGGTTGAGCCTGCGAGCGTGATGGCGCCGCTGCCCAGGCCCTGCATGGCGAAGGCGAAGTCGGCCAGGGGCGAGTGGTAGGCCAGGGTCTCGCGCAGGATCACCAGCGCGCGCGAATCGAGCGCGGGCAGGGCGCCGCCGTGCGCTTCGGGCACGCAGTAGCGCAGCCAGCCGGCCGCGCCCAGGCGCTGCACCCAGTCCTGGCAGGCGGCGCGGTCGTCGGATTCGTCGACGCGCTGCCCACCGGCCCAGGCCACGAGGCGGTTGGCCATGGCGCGGTGCTCATCGTCGAAGAACGGCAGCTCCAGGTGCGCCGTGGGCGGCAGCGCGCCGTGCGGGTGGGGGTGTTCGAAGGCGACCATCTCAATCGCCCTCGAACTGGGGGCGCTGCTTCGCTGCGAAAGCTTCATAGGCCCGACGGAAGTCCTGCGTCTGCATGCAGATCGCCTGCGCCTGCGCTTCGGCTTCGATGGCCTGGTCCAGCGTCATGGCCCATTCCTGGTGCAGCATGGTCTTGGTCATGCCGTGCGCGAAAGTCGGGCCCTGCGCCAGTTGTGCTGCGAGCTTGTGCGCCGCGGGCAGCAAGGCATCGCTTGCATGCAGCGCGTTGAAGAAACCCCAGGCGTGGCCTTCTGGTGCTGTCATGGCGCGGCCGGTGAACAGCAGTTCGCTCGCGCGGCCCTGGCCGATCATGCGCGGCAGCAGGGCACAGGCGCCCATGTCGGCACCAGCCAGCCCGACACGGGTGAACAGGAAGGCGACGGTGGCCGCCGGCGTGCCCAGGCGCAGGTCGGAGGCCAGCGCCATCATGGCACCGGCGCCGGCGCACACGCCGTCCAGCGCGGCCACGATGGGTTGCGGGCAGGCGCGCATGGCGCTCACCAGCGCGCCGGTCATGCGGGTGAAGGCCAGCAGCTCGGGCATGCTCATCTTCGTGAGCGGGCCGATGATTTCGTGCACGTCGCCCCCCGAGCAGAAGTTGCCGCCCGCACCGGTGAGCACCACGGCCTTGATGTCGGTGGCGCGCTGCAGGTCCAGGAACCAGTCGCGAAGTTCGGCGTAGGAGTCGAACGTGAGCGGGTTCTTGCGCTCGGGGCGGTTGAGCGTGACAGTGGCCACACCGTCCTGCACGCTGAGCGAGAAGTGTCGCGGTGTGCGGTCGGCCAGGGCCGTGTATTGGCCGCGCATGGGGTTGTGGTCGGGGATGGGGTGTTTCATGGTGTTTTCACTCTGCCTCGGAGCCCAGGCGCTGATTCAGGTCCAGCTGGTGTTGTTTGACCTTGCCCAGCAGCTTGTGCAGCTGGTCCAGGTCGCGCGGCGGCAGTCCGTCGAATGCCTCGACGATCCATTGTTCGTGCTGCGTGGCCATGCGCTCGAAGGCGCTGCGGCCCTCGGGCGTGAGGCGCACCAGGAAGGCACGACGGTCGCCCTCGACAGCCATACGCTCCACCAGGCCTTCGGCCACGAGCTGGTCGGTGATGCCGGTGACGTTGCCTCCGGTGACCATGAGCCGGTGCGACAGTTCTTTCATCTTCAGGCCCTCGGGGTGCCGCTCCAGCTGGGCCATCAGGTCGAAGCGCGGCAGCGTGGTGTCGAACTGCTCGCGCAGGCCGGCCCGCACGCGCTTTTCGATCAGCTGCGAGCAGGTCAGCAGGCGCAGCCACAGGCGCAGCTCCTGTGCGTGTTCGCTGTGGGCTCGGGCTTCAAGATCCAGCAAGGTGTTCATGGTTAATTAGTTTAGGTCTGAAATATAGGCTGCCAACCGGGATAACCCTTGCCTGTTTGATCTGGTCGGTGTTGGCTCGCCTGCATTGGTGCAAGAATGAAACCATTCATCAAGGAGGTTGATATGTCCCTGTACCGATTCAAATCCCGCGAGACCGGTGATCTGGTGATGCTGGAGCCCGATGGCCAGCGGATGCTGGAGATCCTCGGCAAGGACCCCAGTGGGCCGGGCATCATCCTGCCGCAGCAGATGCCGGCAGCTGTTCAGGCGCTGCGCGATGCGGTGGTGCTGGAGGAGGCCGAGCAGAAGCGGCTGCGCGAAGAGGCTCAGGCCCAGGGGGAGCCCGAGCCCGAGTTCGCGGTGGTGAGCCTGCGCCTGCGCAGCACCCCTTTCATCGAAATGCTGCAGCGCTGTGAGAAAGCAGGCGTCGAAGTGGTCTGGGGCGTCTGAGGCGCCCTCATGCCCGTGAACATGCGCCCGCACGGCAGGCGGGGACCATGATGCTGGATCGGGGTGCGGCTGGGTTCAGTCCACCCGTGCGCCAGAGGCCTTCACCACCACCGCCCATTTGCCGATCTCGGCGTCGATCAGGCGGCCGAATTCCTGCGGTGTGTTGCCGCTGGGGATGGCGCCCTGGGTGAGCAGGCGTTCCTTCACGCCAGGCAGGGCCAGCGCCCTGGCGGTTTCCTGCTGCAGGCGGTTGACGATGTCGGGTGGCGTGCCCGCCGGGGCCAGCAGGCCAAACCACGAACTGGCCTCGAAGCCCGGCAGCTGGGCTGCGTCGGCCACGGTGGGCAGGTCGGGCAGTGCGGCCGAGCGCACACCGCTGGTGACCGCAAAAGCCTTCAGGCTGCCCGACTGGATGTGCGGCATGGCGGAGGGCAGGTTGTCGAACATCACGTCCATCTGGCCACCGATCAGGTCCTTCATGGCCGGTCCGGAGCCGCGGTAGGGGATGTGCGTCATGAAGATGCCGGTGCGGCTCTTGAAGAGCTCACCCGCCAGGTGGATCGAGGTGCCGTTGCCGCTGGACGCCATGTTGAGCTGGCCCGGGTGTGCCTTGGCGTAGCGCACGAAGTCGGGCACGCTGCTGATGCCGAGTTCCTGGGCACGCCTGGCGTTCATCACCATCACGTTGGGCACGCCGGCCACCAGGGTGATCGGCGCAAAGTCCTTCTGCGGGTCGTAGGGCAGCTTGCTGTAGAGCGATTTGTTGATGCCATGTGTGCCCACCGTGCCCATGAGCACGGTGTAGCCGTCGGCCGGCGATTTCGCCACCAGTTCGGCGCCGATGTTGCCGCCGGCGCCGCCCTTGTTGTCCACCACGAAAGGCTGGCCCAGGGCCTTGCTCAGCTCGGGCGCCAGCACGCGCGCGAGGATGTCGGTGGTGCCACCCGGTGCAAACGGGACGACGATGCGCACGGGCTTGACGGGCCAGGCGGGCTGTGCGGTGGCCACGCATGGAAGGGCGAGTGCGGTGCAGAACGCGGCGAGGGCAGCTATGCCGTGGCGGCGGCTGAGTCTTGTGTGCATGCGTGTCTCCAGTTGGGGTGTCGAACGCAGTCATTGTCAGCAGACGCACAAATACCAGCCGCCGCCGAGGTGACAGCAGATGGACGAAAAAAAGCCGCCCCTCGGGGCGGCTGGGTCGCGTGGGCCTATGGCCCTTTCGTGAGCTTCAGTCGGCAAACTGGCCGGCTGCGTCGATCACGGTCTTGAGTTTGGTGATTTCGCCAGCCACGAAGGCCTTGTGGCCCGCGGGCGTGACGCGGTTGTCCGTGACCACCACGGCGCCCAGGGCTTCCTGCTTCTTGATGAATTCAGGATCCTTCAGGGCCACCTTGAGTGCATCGTTGAGTTTCTTCGTCACGTCGGCCGGCGTGCCCTTGGGCGCGTACATGGCGTGCCAGATGGTCAGGTTGAAGCCCTTGAGGCCCATTTCCTGCAGCGAGGGGTAGTCCTTGAGCAGCTTGTGACCCGACAGCGGCTTGGCGGTGGTCACGGCAAAGGCCTTGACGCGGCCCGCCTCGATCTGGCTCGTGGTGTTGGTGGTCTGGTCGCACATCACGTCCACCTGGCCGCCGATCAGGTCGTTCATGGCCGGGCCGGTGCCGCGGTAGGCGATGGTGGTCATGGACTTGTCGAGCTTCACGGCCGACTGCCACATCAGGCCGCACAGGTGCGACGCAGATCCCAGGCCGGCATGGGCCAGGTTGAGCTTGCCGCCGTTGGCGCGGATGTAGTTCTCGAAGTCGCGGTAGGTGTTGGCGGGCAGCTTGGGCGCGCCCAGCAGGGTCATGGGCACGTCGTTGATCATGCCCAGGTACTCGAAGTCTTCCAGTGCGTTGTACTGCAGCTTGCGGTACAGGCCGGCGGTGGCGGCCATGCCGATGTGCCACACCAGCAGGGTGTGGCCGTCGGGCGCGGCGCGCGCGACCTTGGTCGCACCGATGGTGCCACCGGCACCGGCGGCGTTTTCCACCACCACGCTGGCGCCACCCAGCGGCTTGCGCAGGGCCTCGGCCAGCTGGCGGGCCACCAGGTCGGTCGGACCACCGGCGGCGAAGGGCACCACGAGCGTGATGGGCTTGCTCGGGAAAGCCTGGGCAAAGGCACCAGCTGAGACAGCGGCCGTCAGGGCCAGGGCGAGGATCTTTTTCACGGGGTGCTCCAGAGGTTGAGGAATCACGGCATCGTAGTCCCTGCCAGCAGGTCGGAAATCGCGGAAATTACTTAGCCGGCAGGGAGGGGAAACCCTTTGCCGGCCCTGGCCGGGCGACCCCGGTGGGGCGCCGATGCGAAGGCCGGGCGGCCTATTGGTAGCTGCGGGCGTCCTCGATCACCTTGCCGTCGTTGGGCAGGCTGCCCGGGCGAACCACCTGCACCTCGCCGCGCAGCTTGGTCACCTCGCGCATGGCAGCCTCCAGCTGCTCGCGCAGGCCGTCCCCCACCTCGGTGGCTTCCACCTGCAGGCACATCTGGTCTTTGGCCATTTCGCCGCTGACCACCAGGCGCGCCTTGCGCACCTGCGGAAAGCGCCGCGCGATCTCGGCCACCTGCGAGGGGTGCACGAACATGCCCTTGATCTTGGTGGTCTGGTCGGCGCGGCCCATCCAGCCCTTGATGCGCGGCGCGGTGCGGCCGGTGGGGCAGGTGCCGCTCAGGATGGCCGAGAGGTCGCCGGTGCCGAAGCGGATCAGCGGGTAGGCCGGGTTGAGCGAGGTCACCACCAGCTCGCCCACTTCGCCGTCGGGCACGGGCGTGCCGGTGCCCGGGCGCACGATCTCGACGATCACGCCTTCGTCGAGCACCAGGCCTTCGCGGGAGCCGGTCTCGTAGGCCACCAGGCCCAGATCGGCGGTGGCATAGGTCTGGTACACGTCCACGCCGCGCTCCTTGAACCAGGCCGTCAGGCTCGGCGGGCAGGCTTCGCCACCGACCGAGGCCTTGGTCAGGCAGCGGATGTCAGTGCTGGTCTCCTGGGCTTTCTCCAACAGGATGCGCAAAAAGCTGGGCGTGCCGGTGTAGGCGTCTGGCTTGAGGTCGACCATGGCTTCGAGCTGCTGCTCGGTCTGGCCCACACCACCGGGGAACACGGTGCAGCCGACGGCATGCGCGCCCGATTCCAGGATGAAGGCGCCCGGCGTCATGTGGTAGCTGAAGCTGTTGTGCACCAGCTCGCCGGCGCGGAAACCGGCGGCGAACAGCGCACGCCCGGCACGCCAGTAGTCGCGGGTGGCGCCTTCGGGTTCGTAGATCGGACCTGGGCTGGCGAAGATGCGCGACATGGCCGGGCCACGCACCAGCGCTGAGAAGCCGCCGAAGGCGTCGTGTTGCCGCTTGGCCTTCTGGCGCTCCAGCAACTCGCTCTTGCGCGTGACCGGGATGCGCGTGAGCGCGGCGCGGCTGTTGATGGCCGAGACGTCGATGTCGCGAAGGATGTCGGCGAACGCCGCGCTGTTCTGCTTGGCATGGGCCAGCTGACCCGGCAATGCCGCCATCTGAGCGGCTTCACGCTGATCAGGGGAGCGGGTTTCCAGAGCGTCGAAGAAGTCGGTCATATCGAGAACCACAAAGATGAGAGTGAAGTGCCTTCAATCGAGGGCGCCGCGGAACCGGCTTTGCCGGGCCGCCAGCGCCGCCCCCTTGAGGGTGTGACGCCGCAGGCGGCGCGGGGGTGTTTCTTTTAGGCGAGCCAGCGCTTCCTGCGCTTGTAGCTCTTCACATCCTTGAACGACTTGCGTTCGCCACCACCCATGCCGAGGTAGAACTCCTTGACGTCCTCGTTGTTGCGCAGGTCGCTGGCGGCGCCGTCCATCACGATGCGGCCACTCTCCATGATGTAGCCGTAGTCGGCGTATTTCAGGGCCATGTTGGTGTTCTGCTCGGCCAGCAGGAAGGTGACCTTCTCCTTGGTGTTGAGGTCCTTCACGATCTCGAACACCTCTTCCACGATCTGCGGCGCCAGGCCCATCGAGGGCTCGTCGAGCAGCATCACGCTGGGGTTGGTCATCAGCGCGCGGCCGATGGCGCACATCTGCTGTTCGCCGCCCGAGGTGTAGGCGGCCTGGCTGGTGCGCCGGGTCTTGAGGCGCGGAAAGTAGGTGTACACCTTGTCCAGGTTGGCCGCGATCTCGCCTTTGTCCTTGCGGGTGTACGAACCCGTCATGAGGTTCTCCTCGATGGTCAGGTGGGCAAAGCAGTGCCGGCCTTCCATCACCTGCACCACGCCGCGGTTCACCAGATCGGCCGGCGTGAGGTTTTCAATGCGTTCGCCGCGCAGCTCGATGCTGCCCTTGGTGACCTCGCCGCGCTCGGCCTTGAGCAGGTTGGAGATCGCGCGCAGCGTGGTCGTCTTGCCCGCGCCGTTGCCACCCAGAATGGCGGCGATCTTGCCCTGCGGCACGTTGAGCGACACGCCCTTGAGCACCAGGATCACGTGGTTGTAGATGACCTCGATGCCGTTGACGTTGAGAACGATGTTGGGTGTGGTGCTCATGGTGTTTCCTTGTGAACCATTCACAAGACGCGGCGCGCCGGTCTTGTGGATGGCGGCTGAACTCAGCCGCAGAGACCCGCCACGCATGCGATGACCCGGTCAAGGGACACCGCGGAACCGGCTTTGCCGGGCCGATGGTGTCGCCCCCTTGAGGGGGTCGCGCAAAGCGCGGCGGGGGTGGGTCAAGACTGGCAGTCCGCTGCGGAGCGGCGCGTCAGCTTCTTCTCGGCGGCGTACTTGTCGGCCGCAGCCTTGACCATGGGCTTGAGGATCTGCTCATCGGCCTGCAGCCAGTCGCTGGTGAACTCCCACTTGCTGCCGTCCCAGGTGTGCACGCGGGCCCAGCTCGAACCCATGTGGTCCTGGCAGCTGGTGGAGATGGGGCGCATCACGCCCTTGAAGCCCAGCGCATCGAGCTTGGGCTGCGTCAGATTCAGGTTCTCGTAACCCCAACGGGCCTGCTCGGCGCTGACCCACTTGCCCTTGCCGTAGCGCTCCTGCGCAGCGCGCACGCCTTCCACGGCCATCATGGCGCTCATGGCACCGCGCATGTACAGCACCGAGCCCACTTCTTCCTTCGGACCCGTGCCCTGGCCCTTGCCGTGCACCTTCTCCAGGATTTCCTTCACCACGGCCGAGTTCGGTTCGGCGCCGTGCTGCATGGTCACGGCGTTGTAGCCCTTGGCGCCCATGCCGACGTCCTTCACATCGGGCTCGGCACCCGACCACCACACACCGTACATCTTCTCGCGCGGGTAACCGGTGGCTTGTGCTTCCTTCAGGGCGGTGGAGTTCATCACGCCCCAGCCCCAGAGCAGCACGTAGTCGGGGCGGCTCTGGCGCACCTGCAGCCAGGTCGATTTCTGTTCAATGCCGGGCGCGGTCACGGGCAGCAGCTGGAGCGTGAAGCCGTGCGAGGCGGCGCGCTCCTGCAGCACGGGGATGGGCTCCTTGCCGTAGGGGCTGTCGTGGTAGACCAGTGCGATCTTCTTGCCCTTGAGGTTGGCCAGACCGCCTTCTTTCTTGCCGATGGTCTGGATTAGCGCATCGGCTGCCAGCCAGTAGGTGCCGGCGAGCGGGAAGTTCCACTTGAAGACGCCGCCGTCCTGCGACTCGCTGCGGCCGTAGCCGGCGGTGATCAGCGGGATCTTGTCGATGGGTGCCTTTTCGGTCAGGGCGAAGGTGATGCCGGTGGACAGCGGCTGGAACACCGTGGCGCCGCCATGCTTGCCCTTCAGGCGCTCGTAGCATTCCACGCCACGGGCGGTGTCGTAGCCGGTGTCGCACTCTTCGTAGATGATCTTCACGCCGTTGATGCCGCCGCGGGCGTTCACCAGCTTCAGGTAGTCGGCGTAGCCGTTCGCCCATGGCACGCCGTTGGGGGCGTAGGCGCCGGTGCGGTAGGGCAGGCCGGGGAAGAACTGTTCCTTGGCCTGGGCGAAGGCGCTGGGCGCCACCAGGGCGGCCGACAGGCCGGCACAGACCACGGACACGGAAAGAACCAGGTTACGCAGCTTCATCTCGTTTGTCTCCTAAGGAAAAAATCAAACACACACAAACCAAACACGGGGCCCGTCAGTTCAGCGCGTCTGCGGGTCGGGCGCATCGGGAATGTCCCCATCGGGATTCACCCCTACTCGCCGCGCATCGCAGCCGTGCGGATCTCAGTGCGGGAAAGGCCACAACCGCAACTTCTGTTTGCCAATGCTCCAGAGCTTGGCCAGACCGTGGGGTTCCACGATCAGGAACCAGACAATCAGCGCACCGAACAGCATGAACTCGGTGTGCGAGATCGCGGCGGTGGAAATCTCCACGCCGAACAGCGCGCCCAGGGCCGGCAGGAACTGGTTCAGGAAGATGGGCAGCACCACGATGAAGGCGGCGCCGAAGAAGCTGCCCATGATGGAACCCATGCCACCGATGATCACCATGAACAGCAGCTGGAACGAGCGGTCGATGGAGAACGCCGCCGGCTCCCAGGCGCCCAGGTGCACAAAGCCCCAGAGTGCGCCCGCCACGCCGACGATGAAGGAGCTCACGGCGAAGGCGCTGAGCTTGGCGTACATCGGGCGGATGCCGATCACCGCGGCGGCCACGTCCATGTCGCGGATCGCCATCCACTCGCGACCGATGGCCGAGCGCACCAGGTTCTTCGCCAGCAGGCCGAACACCACCAGGAAGCTCAGGCAGAACAGGTACTTCTGCAGCGGCGTTTCGATCGGCAGACCGAAGACCTGCATGTTGGCCACCGACACCGAGCCCGAGGCGTTGTTGTTGGTGAACCAGCCGATGCGCAGGAAAGCCCAGTCGCAGAAGAACTGCGCCGCCAGGGTGGCCACCGCGAGGTACAGGCCTTTCACGCGCAGGCTGGGGATGCCGAAGAACATGCCCACCAGGGTGGCAAAGAAACCGCCCGCCAGCAACGCCACGATCAGCGGCATGCCCTCGATGCGGATGTAGGTGTTGTAGGCCATGTAGGCACCCACCGCCATGAAGGCCCCCGAGCCGAGCGAGATCTGGCCGCAGTAGCCCACCAGGATGTTCACGCCCAGGGCGGCCAGCGCCAGGATCAGGAACGGAATCAGGATGGCGCGGAACATGTACTCGTCCACCAGCAGCGGCACGCCGATGAAGGCGAAGGCGACCAGCGCGAGGATGACCCAGCGGTCCTGCGCGATCGGGAAGATCTGCTGGTCGGCGCGGTAGGAGGTCTTGAACTGACCGTTTTCTCTGTAGAACATCTGTCGATTTCCTTAGTTGTTCACCATCACCCGCCTCGACGGGAAATGCCTTGTCCAGGGCTCCCGAGGAACCGGCTTTGCCGGGCCTCAGGGAGCGTTCCCCTCCCGCCGAAGGCGAGAGAGGGGGAAGACGCGAAGCGGCGCAGGGGGTGTCTCATCTCACACGCGGTCAATAATTTTTTCTCCAAACAACCCTTGCGGCCGGAACAGCAGGAACACGAGCGCCAGCATGTAGGCAAACCAGATCTCGATGCCGCCACCCACATAGGGGCCGAGGTAGACCTCGGAGAGCTTCTCGCCCACGCCGATGATCAGGCCACCGATGATGGCGCCGGGCACCGAGGTGAGGCCGCCCAGGATGATCACGGGCAGGGCGCGCAGGGCCACCGTGGTCAGCGTGAACTGCACGCCGAGCTTGGAGCCCCAGATGATCCCGGCCACCAGCGCGGTGATGCCGGCCACGCACCAGACGATGACCCAGATGCGGTTGAGCGGGATGCCGATGGACTGCGCCGCCTGGTGGTCGTCGGCCACCGCACGCAGCGCGCGGCCGGTGCTGGTCTTCTGGAAGAACAGCGAGAGCACGGTCACCAGCGCCGCCGCCACCACGGCCGCGATCACGTCCTCCTGGTTCACCAGCACGCCGCCCTCGAACACGCTCTCGAACAGGAAGATCGGGTCCTTGGGCATGCCCACGTCGATCTGGTAGATGTCGCTGCCGAAGATCGTCTGGCCCAGGCCGTCGATGAAGTAGGTGATGCCCAGCGTCGCCATCAGCAGCGTCACGCCCTCCTGGTTCACCAGGTGCCGCAGTACCAGGCGTTCGATCAGCCAGGCCAGGATGAACATGCAGACCGCCGCCAGTGCGAAGGCGATCAGGTTGCCGAGGAACTTGTTCTCCAGACCCAGCCACGCTGGAATCCACTCCGAGAAGCGGGCCATGGCCAGCGCAGCGAACAACACCATCGCACCCTGCGCGAAGTTGAAGACGCCCGAGGCTTTGAAGATCAGCACGAAGCCGAGCGCCACCAGCGAATACAGCATGCCGGCCATCAGGCCGCCGAGCAATGTTTCCAGAAAAAATCCCATGGTGTGTCTCCGCGTTCAGTGTGAGGTGCCCAGATAGGCACTGATCACTTCTTCGTTGTTGCGCACCTCTTCCGGGGTGCCGTCGCCGATCTTCTTGCCGTAGTCGAGCACCACCACGCGGTCGCTGATGTCCATCACCACGCCCATGTCGTGTTCGATCAGCACGATGGTGGTGCCGAACTCGTCGTTCACGTCCAGGATGAAGCGGCTCATGTCCTGCTTCTCTTCCAGGTTCATGCCGGCCATGGGCTCGTCGAGCAGCAGCACCTGCGGCTCCATCGCCAGGGCGCGGCCCAGGTCCACGCGCTTTTGCAGGCCGTAGGGCAGCTGGCCCACCGGCGTCTTGCGGAAGGCCTGGATTTCCAGGAAATCGATGATGTGTTCGACGAACTCGCGGTGCTGCTCTTCTTCCCGCTGCGCCGGCCCGATGCGCAGCGCCTGCAGGAACAGGTTGCTCTTGATGCGCAGGTTGCGGCCGGTCATGATGTTGTCGATCACGCTCATGCCCTTGAACAGCGCCAGGTTCTGGAAGGTGCGGGCGATGCCCATCTCGGCCACCTGCCGGCTGTTCATGTGCTTGAAGGTCTGGCCGCGGAAGCTGATGCTGCCTTCCTGCGGCTGGTACACGCCGTTGATGCAGTTGAGCATCGAGCTCTTGCCGGCGCCGTTGGGGCCGATGATGGCGCGCACTTCGTGTTCCTTCACGTTGAAGGAAATGTCGGTCAGCGCCTTCACGCCGCCGAAGCGCAGGCTGATGTTTTGCACGTCGAGGATGACGTCGCCGATTTTCTTGGTCATGGGGGCGTTCCGTGGGGGGTGTTCAGGCCGCGGCCTTCACCGGTGCGAACGTCTTGGCGTCACCGATCCTGAGCGTGGCGCTCACGCTGCCGGTGCGGCCGTCTTCGAACTTCACCTGGGTTTCGATGAACTGCTCGGTCTTGCCGCTGTAGAGGGCATCGACCAGCACCTGGTATTTGTCGGCAATGAAACCGCGGCGGACCTTGTTGGTGCGGGTGAGTTCGCCGTCGTCGGCGTCCAGTTCCTTGTGCAGCACCAGGAAGCGGCTGATCTGGCTGCCGGCCAGCAGTTCGTCGCGGCTCAGGTCGGCGTTGACCTTCTCCACGCATTCGCGGATCAGTTCGTACACCTCGGGCTTCTGCGCCAGGTCGGTGTAGCCGGCGTAGGGCAGGTTGCGGCGCTCGGCCCAGTTGCCCACAGCCTCGAAGTCGATGTTCACCATCACGCAGACCTGGTCGCGCTGGTCGCCGTAGGCCACCACCTCCTTGATCTGCGAGAAGAACTTGAGCTTGTTCTCCACGTACTTGGGCGCGAACATGGCGCCGTCGTTGGCGCCGCCCTTGATGCGGCCCACGTCTTTCACGCGGTCGATGATCTTCAGGTGGCCCGACGCGTCGATGAAGCCGGCGTCGCTGGTGTGGTACCAGCCGTCGGCGGTGAGCACCTCGGCCGTGGCCTCGGGGTTCTTGTAGTAGCCCTTGAGCAGGCCGGGCGATTTCACCAGGATCTCGCCCGTTTCACTGAGCTTGATTTCCACACCTTCGCAGGGCACGCCCACCGTGTCGGCGCGCGCTTCGTGGTCGGGCTGCAGGCAGACGAACACGGCCGTCTCGGTCGAGCCATAGAGCTGCTTCAGGTTGATGCCGATCGAGCGGTAGAAGCTGAAGAGGTCGGGGCCAATCGCTTCACCGGCCGTGTAGGCCACGCGCACCCGGCTGAGACCCAGGCTGTTGCGCAGCGGGCCGTACACCAGGATGTTGCCCAGCGCGTACTTGATGCCGTCCACCAAGCCGATGGACTTGCCGTCCATCCGGGTCGGGCCGACGCGGCGCGCCACGTCCATGAAGGCGTGGAACATCTTGCGCTTGATCGTGCCCGCGTCTTCCATGCGGATCATCACCGTGGTGAGCAGGCCTTCGAACACGCGCGGCGGCGCGAAGTAGTAGGTGGGGCCCACTTCCTTCAGGTCGATGGTGACGGTGGCGCCCGACTCCGGGCAGTTCACCACGTAGCCGGCCACCAGCCACTGGGCGTAGGAAAAGATGTTCTGCCCGATCCAGGCAGGCGGCAGGTAGGCCAGCACCTCGTCCTGCTCGGTCAGCTTGTCGAAGCGCGCACCCACGGCGGCGCGGTCGATCAGCGTGTTGTGGGTGTGCACCACGCCCTTGGGGTTGCCGGTGGTGCCCGAGGTGAAGAACATCGCGGCCACGTCGTCGGGCTGGCCCAGCGCCACCTGCTCGCGAAACACCTCGGGATGGATCTGGGCAAAGGCCTTGCCCGCGGCCACCAGTTCCTCCAGGGCGCCCAGGCCGGGCTGGTCGTAGTTGCGCAGGCCACGCGGGTCGTCGAAATAGATGTGGCTCAGCTGGGGGCAGCGGTCGCGGATTTCGAGCATCTTGTCGACCTGCTCCTGGTCTTCCACCACCGCGAAGCGCACCTCGGCGTTGTTGATCGGGAACACGCATTCGGCGCCCACCGCGTCCTGGTACAGCGGCACCGGAATCGCACCCAGCGACTGCGCGGCGAGCATGGTGGCGTACAGGCGGGGCCGGTTCGCGCCGATCACCACCATGTGCTCGCCGCGCTGCAGGCCGGCCTGGTGCAGGCCGCAGGCGATGGCTTCCACCAGCTGCGCCATGGCGGCCCAGGTCGTGGTCTGCCAGATGCCGTATTCCTTCTCGCGCATCGCGGCCGCGTCGGGGCGGTTCTTCGCGTGCTCCAGCAGCAGCCGGGGGAACGTGTTTTGCATGGCCATGTCTCCAGATGCGGGTCCTCGGGGCGGGGCGCTCGGTGCGCGCCAGCCACCCCTGTTCGATGTCATTCTGTGGCGGATGGTAGGCCGATGTTTGACGTTATGTTGTCAGTGCGACGACAATCGAAGGGTCTGCCCTCCTAGGACTTTCCCTAGTCGCCGGACCCCACATGAGCCCCACCACCCCCTCCCGCACCGGCTCCCTGCTGCGCGAGCGTGCCCGCCCGCCCACTCCCGAGGAGCTGGCGCAGATTCCGTGGCTGCAGCGCCTGAGCGAGCGTGAGCGCGAGCGCGCGGTGGACGCGCTGGTGGTGAGCGAGGTGCAGGTCGGCGAAACCATCTGCCGCATCGGGCGGCCCGTCACTTTCTGGTTTGGTCTGGTGGACGGCCTGCTCAAGATGAGCAACGACGAATCGCAAGGCCCGGTGATCACCTTCACCGGCGTGGCGCCCGGTGGCTGGTTCGGCGAAGGCACGGTGCTCAAGCACGAGCACTACCGTTACAACATCCAGGCCCTGCGCAAGAGCCACGTGGCCGGCCTGCCGGTGGAGACCTTCGACTGGCTGATCGACCACTCGCTCGGCTTCAACCGCTTCGTCATGCACCAGCTCAACGAGCGCCTGGGCCAGTTCATCGCCGCCCGCGAGATCGACCGCATCAACAACCCCGACCTGCGCGTCGCGCGCAACCTCGCCGCGCTGTTCCACCCGCTGCTCTCGCCCAACGTGGGCGGCATCCTGCGCATCACCCAGCAGGAGCTCGCCTACCTGGTCGGTCTGTCGCGCCAGCGGGTGAACGAAGCGCTGTCCACCCTGTCGGCCAGGGGCTGGATACGGGTGGAATACGGCGGCCTGCGCGTGCTGGACCTGCAAGCCCTGCGCTACGGCCATCTGGGTGGCCCAGGCACCTGAACCCTTCTGGGATGATCCCCCCATGACCACCGACAAAAAATCCAGCACGCTCAAGCTCAACCCGGGCGCCGCGAAGAAGGCCCCGGCCGACCCGTTTGCGCCGCGCCGCGCCCCGGTGCGCCCGCCCGGACCCGCCCGCGCCAAGAGCGTTTCAGCCTCGGCACCCAAGCCGCCACGCGAGCGCGCGCCGGGCTTCGGCGCCCAGCGATCCGGCCCCGAAGGCGAGCGCGCCGAGCGGTCGCGCTACGGGGCTGACCGCCCGGGCAGCGACCGGCCCGCGGGACCGCGCCCCGCCGGGGACCGCCCACGCTCCGGCCCCGCAGCCGGCCCGCGCGGCGAAGACCGCGGCTGGAGCGAGCGCCCGGTCTCGCGCCGCGCCGATCCGCGCGACGCGCCCCACGGCGCGGCCGACCGCCCGCAGCGCGGCCCGTCCCCTGCACCGCGCCCGGTGCAGCCGCACCGGCCCGACCTCGCCCGTGTCGGCAACGTGCGCGGTGAAATCCGGCTCAACAAACGCATGGCCGACCTCGGCCTGTGCTCGCGCCGCGAGGCCGACGAATGGATCGCGCGCGGCTGGGTGCTGGTCAACGGCGAGCCCGCTGTCATGGGCATGCCCGTCGCGCCCGACGCGAAGGTGGAGGTGCTGCCCCAGGCGCGCCACCAGCAGGCGGGGCAGGTCACCATCCTGCTGCACAAGCCCATGGGCTACGTGAGCGGCCAGCCCGAAGACGGCCACGAAGCCGCCGCCACGCTGATCGGCGCGCCCAGCCAGTGGCGCGGCGACGCCCGCCACCCGGCGGACAACCGCCGCTTCGCCCCCGAACACACCCGCGGCCTCGCGCCCTGCGGCCGGCTCGACATCGACTCCGTGGGCCTGCTCGTGCTCACGCAGGACGGCCGCATCGCGCGCCAGCTCATCGGCGAGAACAGCGGCATCGAAAAGGAATACCTGGTGCGCGTGCACTACGCGCCCAACGGCCCGCACGGCGCGGGCGTGGTCACGCAGGACGTGCAGGCCGTCTTCCCCGCGGACAAGCTGGCCCTGCTGCGCCATGGCCTGAGCCTGGACGACCAGCCTTTGAAGCCCGCGCAGGTGGACTGGATGAACCCCGAGCAGCTGCGTTTCATCCTCAAGGAAGGCAAAAAGCGCCAGATCCGCCGCATGTGCGAACAGGTCGGCCTGCACGTGGTGGGCCTCAAGCGCATCCGCATCGGCAACGTGGTGCTGGGCAATCTGCCGGTGGGGCAGTGGCGGTACCTGGGGGCAGAGGAGAGTTTTTGAAAGTGGGTCGCGCGGTCGGTCGTGGTGAGCTGCAAGGCAAGTGGTGGTCGGTTTTGTGTCCCTTCGCGTTTCACAAAGCACAAAGCGATTTGATCCAAAGGGCGCCTGGGACTTTCGATACACGCTGGACGTAGAGTTTTGCACCCACTGTCACCGAGCTACCCCGGCCACAATGAATCATGGTTTCTTCCTCCCCCTCCACCTACCCCAAGCGCGCCGTGCTGCGCCATGTGCGCCCGTCGGACCTGAAGGCCGCAGCGCAGCTGGCCATGCAGGCGACGCACGGTGTGATCAACATCGCCGAGGGGGTGCACCAGTCGGTGCGGCGTCGGCTGGGTTTTTCGAACGGGGCTTCGGAGGAACAGGCCAGCGGCCTGACGGGACAGATCTACCAGGCGGTGCGCGGCGTGACCCGGCTGGTGGGCCACGGCACGGACGCGGTGCTGGGTTTGCTGCTGCCGCTGCTGGACGACCCCGCCACCCACCCCGAGGACTCGCCCGCGCGCGAAGCGGTGCTGGCTGCGCTCAACGGTGTGCTGGGCGACAAGCTGGTGGCCATGGGCAACCCGCTGGCGCAGGGCATGGAGCTGCGTTTCGGCGGCGCCCGCTTGACGCTGGGCGGGCCGGATGCGCTGGCCACTCGGCTGGGCGCGGCGACGGGTCCGCACCTGCTGTTGCTGGCGCACGGCCTGTGCATGAACGACACACAGTGGCGCCGCAGCGGGCACGACCATGGCGAATACCTCGCGCAGGCGCTGGGCTGCACGCCGGTCTACCTGCGCTACAACAGCGGCTTGCACACGTCCATCAATGGCCGTGAACTGGCCTTGCTGCTGGATCGGCTGGTGGCGGCGTGGCCGGTGCCGCTGGAGCGCATCACGATCGTGGGCCACAGCATGGGCGGGCTGCTGGCGCGGTCTGCGGTGCAGGTGGCGCGCGATGCGGGCCAGCGCTGGCCAGGACTGCTGCGCGAGCTGGTGTTCCTCGGCACGCCGCACCACGGGGCGCCGCTGGAGCGCGCGGGCCACGGGGTGGATCTGCTGCTGGCTTCGTCGCCTCACACGGCGCCGTTCGCCCGGCTGGGCAAGATCCGCAGCGCCGGCATCACCGACCTGCGGCACGGCCATGTGCTGGACGCGGACTGGCAGGGGCGCGACCGGTTCGAATCGCCCGACGACCACCGCGTGCCGCTGCCGCTGCCCGAGGGCGTGGCCTGCTACGCCGTGGCTGGCACGCTGGTCGGCCAGCGCGGCCTGCTGGCCGACCGCCTGATGGGTGACGGCCTGGTGTCGCTCAACAGCGCGCTCGGACAACACGAGCAAGCGGAGCGCCGGCTGGTGTTTGCGCGCGGCAACCAGTTCATCGCCTACCGCACCGGGCACCTGGATCTGCTCTCCAGCCCCCCGGTGGCGGCGCAGCTGCTGGCCTGGCTGCGACCGACCGCCGCCGCCGGGGCTTGAAAAACCCCGTGCCGCCCATAATTCACGCCTTGCGTGAGTGCCCCGCCGGGGCGCGTCTGTGTTTATCAACTCCCAGAGTCCCATGAGCAAACAAACCCTGTCTTTCCAGGCCGAGGTGGCGCAGCTGCTGCACCTCGTCACCCATTCGCTGTATTCCAACCCCGAGATCTTCCTGCGCGAACTGGTGTCCAACGCATCGGACGCCTGCGACAAGCTGCGCTTCGAGGGCCTGAACAACGCCGAGCTGTTCGAAGACGCGCCAAACTTGGACGTGCGCGTGGCCTTCGACAAGGACGCCAGGACCATCACCATCACCGACAACGGCATCGGCATGAGCCAGGCCGAAGCGGTGGAGCACCTGGGCACCATCGCCAAGAGCGGTACGAAGGACTTCATGAGCCACCTGAGTGGCGACCAGAAGAAGGACGCGCAGCTGATCGGCCAGTTCGGCGTGGGTTTCTATTCGGGCTTCATCGTGGCCGACAGGATCGTGGTCGAGTCGCGCCGCGCCGGCCTGCCGGCGGCCGAGGGCGTGCGCTGGACCAGCGGCGGCACCGGAGACTTTGAGGTGGAAACGATCGAACGCGCCGCGCGCGGCACGAGCATCACCCTGCACCTGCGTGAGGACAAGGGCGAGTACCTGAGCCACTGGAAACTCAAGTCGCTGATCACCAAGTACTCCGACCACATCAGCCTGCCGATCCTGATGCAGAAGGAAGAGTGGGACGCCGAGAAGAGCGAGTACGTGCAGAAGGACGAGTGGGATGCCGTGAACTCGGCCAACGCGCTCTGGGCTCGCAGCAAGAAGGACATTTCCGACGAACAGTACGCCGAGTTCTACAAGAACATCAGCTACGACCAGGAGGCCCCGCTGGCCTGGAGCCACAACCGGGTGGAAGGCGCCACCGAATATACGCAGCTGCTCTACATCCCGGCCAAGGCGCCGATGGACCTGTGGAACCGTGACCGCAAGGCCGGCATCAAGCTGTACGTGAAGCGCGTCTTCATCATGGACGAGGCCGAGGCGCTGATGCCTTCCTACCTGCGCTGGGTCAAGGGCGTGGTGGACTCGGCCGACCTGCCGCTGAACGTGAGCCGCGAGCTGCTGCAGGAAAGCCGCGATGTGAAGGCGATCCGCGAAGGCAACACGCGCCGCGTGCTGGCCATGCTGGAAGACCTGGCCAAGAAGGACAAGCGGCCGGAAGCCGCCGCCAGTGCCGATGGCGTGACGGACGTGCCGAGCGAAGAAGACAAGGCCGCCGCCGAGAAGGACGCCGGCAAGTACTCGGCTTTCTATGCCGAGTTCGGCGCGGTGCTGAAAGAAGGCCTGGGCGAAGACTTCGCCAACCGCGACAAGATCGCCAGGCTGCTGCGCTTTGCGAGCACCAGCAGCGACGCGGTGAGCGTGAGCCTGGCGGACTACAAGGCGCGCATGAAGGAAGGCCAGGCGGCGATCTACTACATCACCGCCGACAGCATCGCTGCCGCCAGGAACAGCCCGCAGCTCGAAGTGTTCAAGAAGAAGGGCATCGAGGTGCTGCTGATGGCCGACCGCGTGGACGAGTGGGCGCTGTCGCACCTGCACGACTTCGACGGCACGCCGCTGCAGAGCGTGGCCAAGGGTGCGGTCGATCTGGGTTCGCTGCAGGACGAAGAAGAGAAAAAAGCCGCCGAAGCCGCGGCCGAGAGCTTCAAGCCGGTGCTGGACAACCTGAAGGAAGCGCTGAAGGACAAGGCGCAGGACGTGCGCGTGACCACGCGCCTGGTCGACTCCGCAGCCTGCCTGGTGGTGGGCGAGGGCGACCTCTCCAACCAGCTCGCCCGCATGCTCAAGGCCGCGGGGCAGCAGGCGCCCACCAGCAAGCCGATCCTGGAAGTGAACGCCGAACACCCGCTGGTCAAGAAGCTCGATGGCAGCGCGCACTTCGACGACCTGGCCCACATCCTGTTTGACCAGGCGCTGCTGGCCGAAGGGGGTCTGCCGGAGGACCCGGCGGCTTACGTCAAGCGCGTCAACGCCCTGCTGGCGTGACCGGCGGGATGCGCGCCCACATGGGCTTGTCGCGTCGGGGCACTTTCGGGCGCTGCCGGGATCACAATGGAATCCTCGGCCCCTTGACTCGAAAGACCGCCCCATGACGATCGCCCACCCGCACCCTTCAAGCCGCGCCCGCCGCTGGACGGCGTTGCTGCTGCTCACCGCCAGCACCTGGCTGACCGCCTGCTCCTCGGTGGGGGTGGGCGTGGGCATCCCGGTCGGGCCCTTTTCCATCGGGGTCGGTGTGGGCTCGGGCGGGGTGAACCTGGGTGTGGGGACCAGCGTGGGCCCGGTGGGTGTTGGTGTGGGGGTGAACCAGAACGGCCGCGTCAGCGCGGGGGCCGGCGTTGGCGTGAGCACCGGGATCGGCGACAGCAACGTGCGCGTGGGGGTGGGCGTGGGCACCAGCACCACCATCTACGATCCGGACCTGCACCGATAAGCCGGTTCACGGTTTGCCGAGACGTACAGGGCCCACCCGGGGCGATCCGGGTGGGCCTTTCTGCTGCCTGGCCGGACCTGCGGCAACGGTTGCATGACCGGTCACATGCCTGGCATGGCCAGATGACTACACTCGCAGGCAGGGACTTTTATTCGGGGCTGCGCATCGGTGGGCCCCCCATTGTTGATAACGGCCATACCGTGCATTTACAGCGTCCATTCGATCCCGTCGTCACCTTCCGCAACAGCCAGGGTGAAGCCGCGCGCGGAACCATCACCAGCCTGCAGCGCCGCTCCCTCGTGATGGAGGTCTACAACCCGTATTCCATCGTGCAGGTCAGCGAGGTGCTCAACGACCTGAACATCCGCTCCGGCGACCGGAGCATCTACAAGGGCAAGGCGGTGGTGGTCAGCCTGTTGAACACCGGGCTGATGGCGGTGGTGTCGCTCACCCTGATCGACGAGTGGAACGACCTCGGTGGCATCGACCACAGCGCGCGCAGCGTGTCCGATGCGGTGAGTCGTTTCGTGGAGGAGTGGGAGTCGCGCTCGCGCGTGGGTCAGAACTACCAGGTGGTGGTGAACGATCTGCGCGCCTATTTTTCCGAGGTGACGCGCTGGCTGGACCAGGCCGACATCACCGCCGGTCTGCCGCGCGACGTGCATGGCCGGGTGCGGGACGACGTGTTCTTCGAGATTGCACGCCCCCTCATGGCCACAGTCCATGAATACCTGGTGCGTTTCGAAACCGAGGCCGCCAAGGTGCCTCCCGAGCTGGAGCCGGCCCACCGTGCCTTTGCTCAGGCGGCCATCCACCCGCTCGTGCTGCGCGCGCCCTTTGTCTACCGCACCTTTGCCAAGCCCCTGGGTTACGCGGGCGACTACCAGATGGTCAACCAGATCCTGGGCGACCCGCGCGAAGGGCCGAGCACCTATTTCGAGCTGGTGAATTTCATCTTCCTGCAGTCGAGCGTGGCGCAGGCGCACCGCAACCGGGTGGACATCCTGCTGGAGCGGCTGCAGACGCTGGCGGCCCAGGCGCGCGAGCAGGGCCGGCCGCTGCGCATCCTGAACGTGGGCTGCGGGCCGGCGGGCGAACTGCAGCGCCTCGTCGCCACCGACCAGCCGCTGGACCACCTGGATGTGACGCTGATGGACTTCAGCGACGAAACCCTGCTCTACACCAGCCAGCGGCTGATCGAGACGGCACAGGCCGCCGGGCGCGAGCCGCTGCAGGTGACGCTGCGCCACGAGTCGGTGCACCAGCTGCTCAAGCGCTCGTCGCGCGACCAGGGCATCGCGCTGGACGAGCAGTACGACTACATCTACTGCGCCGGCCTGTTCGACTACCTGGCCGACAAGGCCTGCGCCCGCCTGATCGCCTACTTCGACAGGCACCTGCGGCCCGGCGGCACGCTGCTGGTGACCAACGTGCACACGAACAATCCCGAGCGCTTCTGGATGGAGCACTTCATGGAGTGGTACCTGATCTACCGCGACGAGGCGGGCCTCGTGCGCCTGTTCCCGTCCACGCTGCCCCAGGTCAAGACCTATACCGACGCAACCGGTGTGAACCTGTTTGCCGAAGCGGTCAAACCGCTGTGAAGGGCACAGCGTGTCGCCCGGATTGAGCACCAACCAACTGCCGGCTTCCTACGAGGAGGCGCTGCACCAGCACCTGGTTTTCTACAGCAAGGTCACCTGCGTGCTGGCAATGATCCTCATCGTGAGCGGCGTGGGCCTGGATGCGGCTTTTTACCCCGAGAACTTGTTGCAGTTTGGCTTGGTGCGCCTGCTGGTGGTCGCACTGATCGGTGCTGCGCTCTGGAGCTACAGCAGGGCCTGGGGGCTTGGCCACGTGCGAGCGCTCACCTATTTCTGGATCGCGCTGCCGCAGCTGATGATCGCCTGGATGATTTATTCCACCGATGGCGAGGCCTCGATCTACTTCGTGGGCTTGACCCTGGCCGTGTCGGGCATCAGCATTTTTCTGCCGCTGACGGTGCGCGAGGCGTTGGGCTTCAGTGCCTTCACCATGCTGGTGTACGTGCTGGCCTGCGTGCTGCGCGCTGGCGGTGTGCAGCACTGGCCGACCCTGGCTGGTCAGCTGATCTTCATCGTGTTTTACTCCCTGATCGCGGTGACGGTTTCGGTTTACGGCGACCGTCTGCGGCGACAGACCTACGCCCTGCAGACGGAAGTGCAGGCGCAAAAGGACGAGCTGCTGGAGCAGAACCGGGCGCTGGCCGAGATCAAGGGCCAGCTGCTGCAGCGCGAAAAAATGGCCGCGATCGGCACGCTCTCCGCCGGCCTGCTGCACGAGTTGAACAACCCGGTGAACTACAGCCTGATGGCCATCAACATGGCGCAGACGCTGCCAGCCGCCCGGTCCGACGAGATGCTCAAGGAAAGCCTGACGGACGCCAAGGAGGGCATGGAGCGCATCCAGAACATCGTCACCGACCTCAAGACCTTTGCCTACCAGAAGCCCGGCGACAACAGCCAGCGACCTTTTCTGCTGGAGCAGGCGATCCGCTCGGCGCTGCGCCTGGCCGGCCACGAACTCAAGGGTGTGGCGGTCACGGTGGAGGTGCCGCAGGACACCCATGTGCTGGGCGACGAGCCGGCCATCATCGGCGTGCTGATCAACCTCTTCAGCAACGCGGCCCACGCGCTGCAAAAAGCGAAACGCGAAGCGCCGCGCATCGACGTGAAGGTGGAGACCGTGGCGCAGCGCCTGTGCGTGACGGTGCGCGACAACGGGCAGGGCATCCAGCCCGAGAACATCGGTCGCGTGTTCGAACCCTTCTTCACCACGCGCGACGTGGGGGCCGGACTGGGGCTTGGCCTGAGCGTGAGCTACGGCATCGTGCAACGCCACGGCGGCCTGCTCGCGGTGGAGAGCGAGCCCGGCGCCTGGACCGAATTCACCTTCGACCTGCCGAGGCCCGCATGACACCCCAAGAGCCGGGCCCGGTGCCTGATACCCGTGTCGCCCACGCGGTGCTGCTGGTGGACGACGAGCCGCAGGCCTGCAAGTGGTTCGCGCGACTCTACGGCGACGAGTTCGTCGTGTTCACCGCCGGCGGTGTGGACGACGCGCTGGCGCTGCTGGCGGCGCGCGGGCACGAGGTGGCCGTTCTGGTCACCGACTACCGCATGCCCGGGCGCGATGGCGTGGCGCTGCTCTCGGAGGTGCGGCACCGGTATGGCCATGTGGCCCGGTTGCTGGTCTCGGCCTATGCCGACAAGGACGTGGCGATGGCCGCGGTCAACCAGGGCCATGTGCAGCAGATTCTGGAGAAGCCGCTGGACCAGGCGCTCACCCGCCGGGCGTTGCGCGAAGCGCTGGCGGGCAGCGTGCGCGCGGCGTGCGAGCGGGAACTGGTCGAACGCCGCGCCACCGCCCTGCGCGAGACCCTCGGCTTCCTGGCCCATGAAGTCTCCACGCCGCTGGCCACGGTGCGCGGCTACCTCACGGCCATGCGTGACCGCCACCAGGCCGCGCCGTCCGACGACGACGGCATGGCCCACCTGGTCCAGCGCCGTCCCGGCGAGGTGCTGCACATGATCGATGCGGCCCAGCGCCGGGCCGATTACGCGCAGTCGCTCGTGGCGACCTTCGTGCAGACCGCGCGCGACGCCTACCGCGCCGACGTGGTGGTCAGCCTGCGCGCCAGCGATCTGGTGCGCGCGGTTCGCGACGAATACCCGTTTGACGGTGACGAGGCGCGGTGGCTGGTGTGCGACATGGCGGCCGATTTCAGCCTGCCGGGCCGTCGCGACCTGCTCTACCTGGTGTTGTGTACCCTGGTCAAGAACGCGCTGCTGGCGCTGCGGTCCAGCCTGCCGGACCCACCGGTTCTGGGCATTGCCCTTACCCGGGCGGTGCCGGCGCCGGGCCTGCCCGCGCAACCCGCCATGGAGGTGAGCGACAACGGCCCGGGCATACCGCCCGATCTGCTGCCGCGCCTGACGCGCGAGCCGCTCACCACGCGCGCCGAATCGGGCGGCAGCGGCATGGGCCTGCTGTTCTGCCAGCGGGTGATGCGCTCGCTCGGCGGATCGGTCGAGCTGCGCTCCACCCCTGGGCAGGGTGTCACCGTGCGCCTGTTTTTCCCACTGGAAGTCCAGTAACCGACAAGGAACGACCATGAAACCCGACAAGATACTTTTCGTGGACGACGAGGCCATGGCGCTGAAGTACTTCGAGCGTCTGGTCAGCCCGCTGGCGCCGGTGATCACGGCCGGCTCGGTGGAAGAGGGCAAGGCGGTGCTGCGCGAGCGCGGGGCCGAGATCGCGGTGCTGGTGAGCGACCAGCGCATGCCCGGCGAGCGCGGCAACGAGCTGCTGCGCCATGCGCGCGAGCACCACCCGCACATCGTGCGCATGCTGACCACAGCCTACTCGGAGCTGGGTGAGGCCATCGAGGCCATCAACAGCGGCGAGATCTACCGCTACATCAACAAACCCTGGGACCTGGAGAGCCTGCGCGCCGACCTGAAGCACGCGCTGGAACTGGCCGAGCTGCGCAACGAGCGCGACGAGCTGGTGCGCGACAAGCTGCTCGCGCAGCAAAGCCAGCTGCTGGCCAACCGCCTGGGTGCGCTGCTGATGCTGGGCGCCGCGGTGCGGACCGATGGGCAGACCCATGAGCCGGCGCTCTACCAGTTTGCCCAGGCCGCCCTGCTGTGCCGTCCTGCCGAGCCCGAGGTGGACTGGCACCGCTGGGAGCATGCCGACCTGCTGCAGGCCGAGGCGCAGCGGGGCGCGGCGATTGCGGCCCACCTGCGGCATTGGCTGCAGAGCTTTGGCCCCCCGGTGGAGGGCCTGCTGGCCCTCTCGGTGCTGGCACAGCCGGTGGGCGGCGAGCTGCAGGGCGAATCGGTGCGGGTGCGTGATGCGGCGCCCTTCACCGCGCTGCTGACGGCACCCGCCGGGGGCGCTGTCACGGCCGCCCAGTGCGCCTGGCTGGCCTGGCTGCTCTGGCAGGGCGGGCACGCCCAGCTGGAGTTGGCCGAGGACGGCTGGCGCGTGAAGCTGGCGAGCGCCGTCATGCTGCGCGGGGACTGGCTGGCCGACGCGATGGAGCGCCTGGGGCGCCAGTGAAACACCCCCGCCGCGCTTCGCGCGACCCCCTGCACGGGGCGGCACTGGCCGTCCGGCAGAGCCGGCCCGGCGGTGCCCTTGGTGGCACCGTTTCACGTGAAGGGGGGCGTGCTCCGGCGCCGTAGAAGACCGATACCGCAGGCCAATACAAAGCCCCGCCGGCTGCACGCCGGCGGGGCTTTTTCATGGGCGCGGGCGATCAGGCCAGCGTGAGGGTGACGTCGATGTTGCCGCGTGTGGCGTTGGAGTAGGGGCACACCAGGTGCGCGGTGTCCACCAGCGCCTGGGCCTGTGCGCGGTCCATGCCGGGCAGGTGAACCGTCAGGCGGGCGGCGATGCCATAGGCCTGGCCCACGGGGCCGAGGTCCACCTCGGCGTCCACCGCCACGTCAGCCGGCACGGCCAGCTTCATCTTGCCGGCCACGGCCTTAATGGCGCCGATGAAGCAGGCCGAATACCCTGCGGCGAGCAGTTGTTCGGGGTTGGTGCCGTTGCCGGGCGCGCCGGGCGGCGTGTGCGTCACGACCAGGCGGCCGTCGTCGGACCTGGAGGCGCCGTCGCGGCCCCCGGTGGTGTGGGTGCGGGCGGTGTAGAGGACTTTGTCGAGGGAGGCCATGGGGGTTCCTTGGAGGGTGGTGGCTTCAGCGAAGCGGGGTGAAAAAAAGGGGATCAGGCGGTGAGGCGGTTGCGCAAGGCCTGGACCTGACGGGTGAGCGCCATGGCCTCGCCCACGTCGCACTGCGAGGCCTGCAGCACGCAGCCGGGGACGCGCCGGGCTCGGACCTTGAGCTGGCGGCCGTCGGCGGTCAGGCGGATCAGCACCCGGCGCTCGTCCGCGGCATCGCGCAGACGCGACACGAGACCCGCCGCTTCCAGCCGCTTGAGCAGCGGGGTGAGCGTGCCGGAGTCGAGGTAGAGCCGTTCGCCGAGCTCGGACACGGTCAGGCCGTCCTGCTCCCACAGCACCAGCAGGGCGAGGTACTGCGGGTAGGTCAGGCCCAGCTCGTCAAGCAGCGGCTTGTACAGCTTGGTCATGGCCAGCGAGGCCGAATACAGCGCAAAGCAGAGCTGGTTGTCCAGCAGCAGGGCCTGTTCAGACAGGGCGTTCCGGGGGGTGTTGCGTGTGACCATGGAATGAAATGTAGCTGTCAATTAAATTGCGTGCAATTTAAATGCGGAAAACCTTGTTGAGGAAATGGTCAACACGGAGCGCGATGCGCGACGCACGAAGTGGTCCAGGCGGGGCCAGCACGGAACCGGTTTTGCCGGGCCGCTGCTGGCGCCCCCTTGAGGAGGTGACCGGCGCAGCCGGGCGCGGGGGTGGGCTTGTTCAGGCGACCAGCGGCGCCTGTTGCATCTCTTCGATCTGCTCGATCAGCATGTCCACCTGGCCCTGCCAGTAGTCGCGGCTGCCGAACCAGGGGAAGTTGATCGGGAAGGCCGGGTCGTCCCAGCGGCGCGCCAGCCAGGCGCTGTAGTGGATCAGGCGCAAGGTGCGCAGCGGTTCGATGAGCGCGAGCTCGCGCCGGTCGAACGGGCGGAACTGTTCGTAGCCATCGATAAGCGCACCGAGTTGCTGGTTTTGCTGCCGCCGGTCACCGCTCAAGAGCATCCAGAGGTCCTGCACCGCGGGACCGGTGCGCGCGTCATCCAGGTCCACGAAGTGCGGCCCTGCGCCCGGCAGGTCGGCCGGGGTCCAGAGGATGTTGCCGGGGTGGCAGTCGCCGTGCAGGCGGATACGGGCGATGCCGTCTTCATCGTCCAGCGCATTCGCCCGCAGCACCGGGTGGGCTTCGATCAGCGCCAGCGCTTCGGCCAGCGCCCGTTCCCACGCGGTCTGCACCTCGGGCGCGACCATGCGGTGCTGCAGCAACCAGTCGCGCGGCTCGTGGCCGAAGCTCGCCACGTCCAGCGCCGGTCGGGTGAGGAAGGGCCGGACTGCGCCGACGCTGTGGATGCGCGCCAGGAAACGGCCGATCCACTCCAGCACCTCGAAGTCGTCCAGCTCGGGCCTCCGGCCACCGCGCCGCGGACTCAGCGCGAAGGCAAAGCCGCCGAAGTGGTGCAGGGTGCGGCCGTTCACCGCCAGCGGTGGCACGGCAGGAATCTCGGCCGCCACCAGTTCGGCCGCAAAGTCGTGCTCCTCCTGGATCTGCGCGTCGCTCCAGCGATCGGGGCGGTAGAACTTGGCCACCACCTGTTCACAGCCGTCATAAGGCGCTTCCAGGTGGATCTGGTAGACCCGGTTCTCGAAGCTGTTGAGCGCGGCCATGCGCCCGTCGCCCCAGATGCCGATGCTGGCCAGGGCGTCCTGCACCACGTCGGGTGTGAGGGCGGTGTAAGGGTGCGTGGTCGGTTCGCCGGCGCGGTTGTCGGGTGGGGTCATGCGTGGATTGTCGCCCGCGGCTCGTGCCAGAATCGAATCATGAAACGTTCAAGACAACGCCGCCTGCACATCATGCGCCGCGGCCTCTGGTACTCGCTCGCGCTGTGCCTGGTGATCATGCTGTTTGGCGGTGCCGGTTTCTGGCTGCTGGAGCCGCGGGTGATCACGCTGCAGGACGGCCTCTGGCTGGCCTTCACCACCGCGGCCACCGTGGGTTACGGCGACATGGTGCCGCACACCCACGCCGGACGCGTGTTTGCCGTGCTGATGGTGCTGCTCGGGCTGTCGGTGCTCTCGCTGGTGACGGCGTCGCTGGCTGCGATCTTTGTGGAGCAGGAGGTGGAGGACGAGGTGGTCGCCGGTGAAAAGCAGATCGAACACGAGCTGATGAGGGAAATCCGGGCGCTGCGCGCTCAGGTGAGTGCCCTGGATGCACGGCTGAACCAGCACCCGGCTGCGGCCGCACAGCCCCCAGAGCAGGCCCGCCCGTGAAATCCGCCAAGACACCCCAGAAAGCGCCCCAGAAGACGCTGCAGGAACAGCTGCCCGAGCTGCGCGAAGGCCAGTCGGTCGAGTTGCTGCAGGAGTTGCACATCCTCACCCGTGAGGGCAAGCTCAACCAAGACACCCGGCGCAAGCTCAAGCAGGTCTACCACCTGGTGCAGTTCATCGAGCCGCTGCTGGCCGAGGTGCTGAAGGAGCGCGGCGACGTGACGCTGGCCGACCACGGCGCAGGCAAGTCCTACCTGGGTTTCATCCTGTACGACCTGTTCTTCAAGTCGAAACCGGTGGGCTGGGTCTATGGCGTGGAAGCGCGCGCCGAACTGGTGGAGAAGTCGGAGGCGCTCGCGCGGCGGCTGGGCTTTCAGCGCATGCGTTTCCTCGCCACCACGGTGCAGCAGGCGCTCACGCACCCGGCGCTGCCGCCCAAGATCGACGTGGTGACCGCGCTGCACGCCTGCGACACCGCGACCGACGACGCGATCGCCTTTGGCCTGGCCAAGCAGGCGCGCCACATGGTGCTGGTGCCGTGCTGCCAGGCCGAAGTGGCGGGCGTGATGCGCCGGAACAAGGCGCTTTCCCTGTCGCGCACGCCGCTGGCCGAGCTGTGGCGTCATCCGCTGCACACGCGCGAATTTGGCAGCCAGATCACCAACGTGCTGCGCTGCCTGCAACTCGAGGCGCACGGTTACAGCGTGACGGTGACCGAGCTGGTGGGCTGGGAGCACTCGATGAAGAACGAGCTGATCCTGGCCAGCCGCACCGGGCCGATCCGTGCCAGCCAGCAGACCCATGCGCGCGAACGGTTGCAACAGGTGCTGGATGAGCTGAATCTGCAGGAACTGTCCCAGCGCTTCAGCGCCGATCCCGCGCCCTGAGCCCGGTGTGGGTCCAGGCCGCGGGCTGCCCCCCTTGCGGGGTGGGCTGGCTTATTTGGCGGGCGGGGTGGCGGGCAAGCCCAGCCGCTTGCCGATGCTGGCTTCCAGGGCCTTGACCTTGGGTTCGATGGTGCCGCGCGTGTCGGCCACCAGCTTTTCCAGCAGCGCATTCTGCATGTCGTCGGTGAGCTCCATGTATTTCTTATAGGCCGGTGATTCCAGCAGCGCCACGACCTGCGTGAGCTCCTCTTCCGACAGCTTGGTTTCCAGCACGGAACCTACCGTGGTGGGTGCCAGCTTGAGGGCGCGGGCACGCACCAGCGGCACCGCTTCGTCGGCGTACTTTTTAGCATCGGCCTGGATCTCCTTGGCCACAGCCTCCCGCTTGTCAGCGGCCACGCGCGACGGCAGGGCAGCGCCGGCGCGGCTCAGCAACTGGGCCGCGGGCTGTTCGGCCAGTTGCCGTGCCAGGGATTCGATGCTGGGCTGCTGCAGTTTGATGATGCGTGCCACCAGTTCCTTTTTGGCGGGGCTGGAGGGGGCGGGAGCCGCGGTCTGCGTGAAGGCGCTGCCCGCAGCCAGAAGCAGGGCCAGGGCCAGCGATGGAAGTTTGAGGGTCTGAATGGTCATGGGCCATGTTAACCACAAGCTGTTTCTGAAATGTGTACCGCATGTGTACCGCATGTGCACATGTAATCGCTCGGCGTTGCGGGTTTTTGGCTTGCCCTGTGGCGGATGGGGTGTTAAACACACCCCCCCGGACTTTTTTGACCCCCCAGGAGTGTTTGCCGATGGTCTTTGATTTTTCTTTCCTGCTCCAGTCCATGGCCTGGCCGTTGGTCCTGCTGCTGGCCTGGTTTCTGGGCGAGCGTCTGCACGAGGCGTGGCAGATTCCGCGGGTCAGCAGCTACGTGGCCGTGGGCCTGTTCGCCAGCCTGGGGAACCTGCCGGGTCTGACGACCGATGTGCCCGGCCTGCCGTTCCTGGCCAATGTGGCGCTCTCGCTGGTGCTGTTCGAACTCGGCTACCGGATCAACCTGCGCTGGTTCCGGCACAACCCCTGGGTCCTGCTGCTCGGGTTGCTGGAGTCAGTGGTGACCTTTGTGGCGGTGTACTGGGCCAGTGGCTGGTGGGAGCTTGCGACCGATGTTCGGCTCGTCATCGCAGCGCTGTCGGTGTCCGCTTCGCCAGCGGGCATTGTGCGGGTGGCCAACGAACTGCGCAGTGCCGGCCAGGTGACCGAGCGTGTCATGCACCTGTGCGCCATCAACTGCCTGGTGTCGGTGCTCGCGCTCAAGCTGGTGGTTGGCTACTGGCACCTGAGCACCTCGGGCGATCTGGTTCTGGCGTCTTTTGGCAGCATCCACGTGTTGCTCACCTCGGTGGCGGGTGGCGCCTTGCTGGGTGTGGCCGCTCCGTGGCTGCTGCGGTCGCAGCGCGTGCAGGAGCGCGACGTGACCGTGGTGTTCGCGCTGGCCGTGGTCTTGCTGACCACCATGGCCTACGGGTTCAAGCTCTCGCCGCTGCTGGCCGCGCTCAGCTTTGGCATCGTGGCGCGCGAGCGCCGCGTGCACCTCACCAACGCGCAACGCGGCTTCGGAACCGCGGGCGACCTGCTCAACCTCTTCCTGTTCGTCTACATTGCCTCGCTGCTTGACTGGAACGCCGTGTGGGGCGGCCTGCTGCTGGGACTGGCGCTGATCGGGGTGCGCACCGCGTCCAAGGTGGGCTGCAGCGTGGCGGCGGCGCGCCTGTCCGGCAGCACCGAGCGCAAAGGCCTGCTCACCGGTCTGGCGCTCACCCCGATGTCGGCCTTTGCCATCCTGTTGCTGGAGCAGACCCGCGAGACCGGCTTCGAGCCGGCGTCCCAGGCGCTGGCGGTCATGGCCGGCATGATGCTGGTGCAGGAACTGCTGGGCCCGCTGGTCACCCAGCGCAGCCTGATGGCGGCGCACGAAACCCACGTCACGAAAGAGAACTGAACGATGCCGCTGGAAACCTTCAAGTCATCAAAATCCCTGACCATGGGCGTGGAGCTGGAGTTGCAGCTCGTGAACACCTACGACATGGACCTCTCCAGCAGCGCCAACGACCTGCTGGAGCTGCTGCGGCGCAAGCCCTTTCCGGGGGTGGTCACGCCCGAGATGACGCAGAGCATGATCGAGATTGCCACCGACATCCAGACCGGGCATGGCTCCCTGCTGGCCCAGCTGCGCGAGATCCGCGACACGCTGGTGAGCGCATGCGACCGGCTCAACATCGAAATCGCCGGAGGCGGCACCCACCCGTTCCAGCGCTGGTTCGAGCAGCGCATCTTTTCCAAGCCCCGCTTCGAGCAGCTGTCGGGTCTGTACGGCTACCTGGCCAAGCAGTTCACCGTGTTCGGCCAGCACGTGCACATCGGCTGCGCATCGCCCGACGAGGCGCTGTTCCTGCTGCACTCGCTGAACCGTTATGTTCCGCACTTCATCGCGCTGTCGGCCTCGTCGCCCTTTTTCCAGGGGGTGGACACGCTGTTCGACTCGGCGCGGCTGAATTCGGTGTTTGCGTTTCCACTCAGCGGCCGCGCGCCGTTCACGCTGAGCTGGGACGAGTTCGCCAACGTGTACTTCACCAAGATGGAGTCGACCGGCGTGGTCAAGTCCATGAAGGACTTCTACTGGGACATCCGGCCCAAGCCCGAGTACGGCACCATCGAACTGCGCGTGTGCGACACGCCGCTGACGGTGGAGCGTGCCGCGGGCCTCGCCTGCTACCTGCAGGCGCTCTGCCGGCACCTGCTGGAGCGCCGAGAGCCGCCACCCGAGGAAGACGACTACCTCGTCTACACCTACAACCGCTTCCAGGCCTGCCGCTTCGGACTCGACGGCATGATGGTCAATCCCAAGACCCGCGAGCAGATCAGCATCCGCGAGGACATCCTGGCCACGCTGCGTCACCTCGGGCCGCACGCCGATGCGCTGCAGTCACAGGCGGCGCTTGACGAGATCGAGCGCGCCGCCGCGCGCGACGGCAACCACGCCACCTACCTGCGCAAACAGTTTGCCCAGAGTGGCAGCGTGCAGGGCGTGGTGGCCGCCAGCGTGCAGGCGCTGCGCAGCGGGCCGGTCTGAGAGGGAGACGGGCTGCACGACCGGGAAAAGCGGGGTGTTTCCCGGCCATCTGACCGCTTGTCAGGCAACTTCCTACAGCGTGAATGGTGGTGCGCCGACTTAACGTCTTGAAACAGCTTGAATACAGTTTGACACATCGACACACACATTGTTTTCAACTGCTTTCTCCCAAGGACACCGCCATGAACTCCATCCACAGCCGCCTCAACCCCTTCGTTCTGATGCTCGATCCGGAAGCCGTGATCAGTGCCATGGAAGGCAGCACGAACCTGCGTGGCCTGCGCCAGCGCATCTGCCGCCCGCTGGACAAGCCACTGATCCCTAAGACCCACGGCATCGACCGCATCGCCTTGCGCGATTACGACGCCGTGATCGACGCCGAAGAGTTCATGGACTCGGGCGTGGAGTACTACGCCGATGCGCAACCCGCCATCCACGCCGTGCACTGATCAGCGAGCGAACCGCTTGCGGGTCAGCGCCAGTGCCAGCCAGAAGGCGGCCAGCGCGTAGACCAGCAGCACCGCGGCATGCAGCCAGATGTGTTCGGGCCATTGGTCCATGAACAGCGGTCTGACCAGCTCCACCGCGTTGGTGAGCGGCAGCCAGTCTGAAATGGCGCGCACCACCCCGGGCAGCTGTTCCCGCGGGAAGAACACCCCGGAGAGGAACATCATCGGGGTCAGGAACAGCGTGAAGTAGTAGGTGAAGAAGTCATAGCCCTGGGCCAGGGCGTTGAACACCAGGGCGATGCACGAGAACGTGATGCCCACACCGAGCAGCACCGGCCAGGCCAGCAAGAGCTTGGGTGAATGGCTGATGCCCAGCGCGAGCATCACGCCCATGATGGCCGTGACGGAAAACAGCGCCTTGAAGCCGGCCCACAGCATCTCGGCCAGCACCACATCGTCCAGGCTCACCGGCGCGTTCATGATGCTATCCCAGGTCTTCTGCACGTGCATGCGCGAGAAAGCCGAATACAGCGCTTCGAAGCTGGCGGCGTTCATGGCGCTCATGCAGATGCTGCCGCTGGCCAGAAACAGGATGTAGGGCACCGCCACCTCGCCCTGTGGCGTGCTCAGGGTGATCTGCCCCACCAGCGCGCCCATGCCGTAGCCAAAGGCCACCAGCCACATCAGCGGCTCGGCGATGTTGCCCACCAGGCTGGGAATGGCGAGCTTTTTCCAGACCAGCAGGTTGCGCAGGAACACCGGCCACCATCGGCCCGAGAGCCTGGGTGCAGCCCAGTGTGAAGGGGTTGTGGCCACGGCGGTTGTTTTCATGTCATCCGTCTTCCCGAATTTGCCGGCCGGTGAGTTTCAAGAACAGGTCTTCCAGATTCGCTGGCCGGTGCAGGGTGCGCAGCTGGTGGTGTTGGCCCAGCGCCGCCAGAAGCGGCATCGCCTGCGCCGTGTAGAAAAACACGGTCTCGCCACTCACCTCGACCCGTGCGGCCAGGGCGCGCAGCGGCGCGTGTTCGGCCGCCTGCGCCAGGGCGAGCGCACCGTTGCCATACACCTCCACCACGTCGGGTTCCAGGTGCTGGGCGATCAGTTCGCGCGGTCCGCCCTCGGCGATCTTGCGGCCGTGGTCCAGCACCAGCAGGCGCGAACACAGGCGCTCGGCCTCGTCCATGAAATGGGTGGTGAGCAAAATGCTCTTGCCCTGCTGCAGTAGCAGTTGCAGGCGCTCCCACATCAGGTGGCGCGCCTGCGGGTCGAGGCCGGTGGTGGGCTCGTCGAGCATCAGCAGACGCGGGTCGTTCACCAGCGCGCGGGCGAGTGACAGGCGCCGCTTCATGCCGCCCGACAGCTCGCCGGGTCGGGCGTCGGCCTTGTGCGACAGCGCGGCAAATTCAAGCAGCTGCGGGATACGGGCGCGGATGTCGGTGCTGCTCATGCCGAAGTAGCGGCCATACACCAGCAGGTTCTCGGCGCAGGAAAAATCCGGGTCCAGCGTGTCCATCTGGCTCACCACGCCCAATTGCGCCTTGATGGCCAGCGCGTCGCGCGGCATGTCCAGACCGAAGGCGGTGATCGACCCGGCGTCGGGCGCAGTCAGGCCCAGGCACATGCGGATGGTGGTGGTCTTGCCGGCGCCGTTGGGACCGATCACGCCCAGGCACTCGCCCGGCGCAATGGCGAACGACAGGTCGTCGACCACGGTGGCATCGCCATAGCGTTTCACGAGGTGCTGGCATTCAAACAGGGATGCGCTCATGCGATCGGATTGTGCCTGCCCGGGCACCTGGGTTGGGGGGTGGAAATGGCCGATGGCGGCCCTACATACAATGGCTGGCTTCCGATCGGTTGTTTTTCTTGCCGCCATTGGCGATCCCCTGACGTGCCTCTGTCCCCTGCCGTTCTCCTGCAATACCTGCTGCCCAAGCGGGCCCTCACCGTGTTCGCCGGTTACATCGCCGGCCTGCGTGCGGGGCGGTTCACGCACGCGCTGATCCGCTGGTTCGTGCGCCGTTACGGTGTCGACATGGACGAAGCGGCCAACCCGGATGTGCGCAGCTACGCCAGCTTCAACGAATTTTTCACCCGTTCCCTCAAGCCCGGGGTGCGTCCGCTGGCCCGGGCCGACTACGTCTGCCCGGTGGACGGTGCCATCAGCCAGTACGGTGCGATCGAGCGCGACCAGATCTTCCAGGCCAAGGGTCACCGCTACAGCACCCAGGCGCTGGTGGGCGGTGATGCAGCGCTGGCCGCGCTGTTCGAAGACGGCGCGTTTGCCACGCTGTACCTCAGTCCCAGGGATTACCACCGCATCCACATGCCGGCCGAAGCACGTCTGCGCCGCATGATCCATGTGCCGGGTGACCTGTTCTCGGTCAACCCGGCGACGGCGAAAGGCGTGCCCGGGCTGTTTGCGCGCAACGAGCGGGTGGTCTGTGTGTTCGACATGCCGCACGGCACGAGCGGCCAGACGCGCCCCTTCGTGCAGGTGCTTGTGGGGGCCACCATCGTCGGCAGCATGTCCACCGTGTGGCACGGCGTGGTGAATCCGCCGCGCCCGGGCCAGGTGCGTGAATGGACCTATGACGACCCGGCCTTCGTCTTGCGCCGTGGCGAGGAAATGGGCAGCTTCCTGCTCGGCTCCACCGTCGTCATGCTCTGGCCCCAAGACACCATCGCCTTCAACCCGCAGTGGACGCCTGGGCAGGGCGTGCGCATGGGTGATGCCATGGGCCAGGCCGTTTGATTTTTTTCATGGATTGCGGAAACCTTATGACCACCATCGGAACGCCCCTTTCTCCCGCTGCCACCAAGGTGATGCTGCTCGGCTCTGGCGAACTCGGCAAGGAGGTGCTGATCGCGCTGCAGCGCCTGGGCGTGGAGACCATCGCGGTGGACCGCTATGAGCACGCGCCGGGTCAGCAGGTGGCGCACCACGCGCGCACCATCACCATGAGCGATCCGGCGCAGCTCAAGGCGCTGATCGAAGCCGAGCGCCCGCACCTGGTGGTGCCCGAGATCGAGGCGATTGCCACGCCCATGCTGCAGGAGCTGGAAGCCGCTGGCGTGGTGCGGGTGATCCCGACGGCGCGAGCCGCGCGCCTGACCATGGACCGCGAGGGTATCCGCCGCCTGGCGGCCGAGACGCTGGGCCTGCCGACCAGTCCCTACAAGTTCTGCGACTCGCTGGACGCACTGCAGGCTGCGATCGACGCCGGCATCGGCTATCCCTGCATCGTCAAGCCGGTGATGAGCTCGTCCGGCAAGGGGCAGAGCAAGATCGACGGACCGGCCGATGTGAAGAAGGCCTGGGACTACGCCATGTCGGGCGGCCGGGTCGGCCCGGGCCGCATCATCGTCGAAGGCTTCATCGATTTTGATTACGAGATCACGCAGTTGACCGTGCGCGCGCTCGGGGCCGATGGCCAGATTCAGACCCATTTCTGCGACCCGATCGGCCACGTGCAGGTGAGCGGCGACTATGTGGAGAGCTGGCAGCCGCATCCGATGACGGTGACCGCGCTGGCCGAGTCGCGCCGCATCGCCCAGGCGGTGACGGACAACCTCGGGATGGGCCACGACGGCCAGCCCTCGGGCCTGGGGCTGTTCGGCGTGGAACTGTTCGTGAAGGGCGACCAGGTCTGGTTCAGCGAAGTGAGCCCGCGCCCGCACGACACCGGCATGGTGACCATGATCACCCAGTGGCAGAACGAATTCGAGCTGCACGCCCGCGCCATCCTTGGTCTGCCGGTGGACACTGCGCTCAAGAGCCCGGGCGCCAGCGCCGTGATCTACGGCGGCGTGGAGGCCAAAGGCATCGTGTTCGACGGCGTGGACGAGGCCCTGCGCGTGCCCAACAGCGAGATCCGCCTGTTCGGCAAACCCGAGAGTTTCACCAAGCGCCGCATGGGCGTGGCACTGGTGCACGACGCCGATGTGGACGTGGCGCGCACGCAGGCGAAACTGGCGGCGTCCAAAGTCAGGCCCCGCAAGGCCTGACCTCACTCGTGCCTGAGGGCGTCAATCGGGTTTAAACGGGCCGCGCGCCGCGCCGGGAAGTAGCCGAACAGCACGCCGATGGCGGCCGAGAACAGGAAGCTCAGCAGGTTGACGCCCAGGTTGAACTGGTAGGGCACGCTCATCAGCGCCGACAGGCCGAGCGAGGCGCCGGTGGCCAGCACGATGCCGATCAGCCCGCCGAGTGCGGCGAGCACCACGGCCTCGATCAGGAACTGCAGCAGCACCTCGCGCTCCAGCGCGCCGATGGCCAGGCGCAGGCCGATCTCTCGCGTGCGCTCGGTCACGCTCACCAGCATGATGTTCATGATGCCGATGCCGCCCACCAGCAGGCTCACCGCGGCCACCGCGCCGAGCAGCATGGTCATGATCTTGGTGGTGCCCGACAGCGTTTCGGCCAGCTGCTTGGTGTCGAGGATGTTGAAGTTGTCTTCGTCGGTTTCGGCCAGCTTGCGCCGTTCGCGCAGCAGCTGGGTCAGGCTGGCGGTCACGCGGGTCGCGTCGGCACCGTCGTTCATCGAGACCAGCAGGGTGTTGACGCGGGTGTTCCCGGTGATGCGGCGCTGCAGCGTCTTGATGGGCATGAGCACCATGTCGTCCTGGTCGTTGCCGAAGGCGCCCTGGCCCTTGGACTGCAAGGTGCCGACGACCTCGCAGCTCATGGCTCTCACGCGCAACTGCGCGCCCACGGCGCTGGTGCTGCCGTAGAGTTCGCGCTGCACGGTCTGGCCGATCAGGCAGACCGCGCCGCCCGCCCGCAGCTCGTCGTTGCTGAACTCGCGGCCGTCGGCCAGTTTCCAGTTGCCGGTGGTCAGCCACTCGTTGGTGCTGCCGATCACGCTGGAGCTCCAGTTGCGGCCACTGGCCACGAGAACCGCGCCACTGCGCGCCTCGGGCGCCACCGCGGCGATGCCGCCGATCTGCGCGGCGATCGCGTCGCCGTCGCTCTCCTTGAAGGCCGGCGCGCTGGCACCGCTGCCGCCCGGGCCCATGCGCTGGCCGGGGCGCACCTGCAGCAGATTGGTCCCCAGGCCTGAGATCTGGTTCTGCACCGCGAGCGTGGCGCCATTGCCCACGGTGACCATGGTGATCACCGCGCTCACGCCGATGACGATGCCCAGGATGGTGAGGAAGGAGCGCAGCAGGTTGCGGCGGATCGAACGCAGTGCGAGCAGCAGGGTGTTAAGCCACATGGGATGTTCCCTCGCCCGGGATGCGCGAGACTTCCGCGTCGCTCACGGTTTTGTGCGCCGCGCCCGCCTGCAGCGCCACCGGGTGCGGGTTGGGCTGGTCGCTCTCGACCACGCCGTCCACGAAGCGCACCATGCGTTTCGCGTACGCGGCCATGTCGGGCTCGTGCGTGACCATCAGCACGGTGATGCCCTGCTCGGCATTCAGGCGCCAGAGCAGTTCCATGATCTCCTGGCTGCGGTGCGTGTCGAGGTTGCCGGTGGGTTCGTCGGCCAGCAGCACCTGCGGCTCGGTGACGATGGCGCGCGCAATCGCCACGCGCTGCTGCTGCCCGCCCGAGAGCTCGCCCGGCGTGTGGTGCTCCCAGCCTTTGAGGCCCACCTTTTCCAGCGCGCGCTGGGCCAGGCTGTGCCGCGTGGCCGCGGGCTCGCCACGGTAAATCAGCGGCAGCTCCACGTTCTCCTGCGCCGAGGTGCGTGCCAGCAGGTGGAAGCCCTGGAACACGAAGCCGAAGTAACGCCGGCGCAGCCGTGCACGCTCGTCGCGCGAGAGTGCTTCCACATGCACGCCGCGGAACTGGTATTCGCCGGTGGTCGGCACGTCCAGGCAGCCCAGGGTGTTCATGGCGGTGGACTTGCCCGAGCCGCTGGGGCCCATGATGGCCACGAACTCGCCCTGATGGATGTCCAGGTCCACGCCCTTCAGGGCCTGGAAGGCGGTGTTGCCTTCGCCGTAGGTCTTGGTGATGCCGCGCAGGCGGATCAGCGGCTGATCGTCGCTCATGACCCGGTTCCTGCCGCTCGCTGTTCGGTGATCACGGCCAGGCCTTCGGAGAGGCCTTCGCCGCTGACTTCGGTGTTGCGGCCATCGCTGATGCCGGTCTTGACCGACATGGCCACGGGCTGGCCGTCCTGCAGCACCCAGATCTGGCGCGGACCGCCGCCGCGGCGGTCGGTGCCGGCGGTCTTGGTCGCTGTGCGCGGCGGGCGCGGCATCAGCTTGGAGAGGATGCTGGTGTTGGCGGCTGCGGCGCCGTTGCTGCTGGTGGGCGAGAAACGCAAGGCGGTGTTCGGCACCAGCAGCACGCCCTGCGCTTCCTTGGCCACGATGGTGGCGGCGGCCGTCATGCCCGGGCGCAGGCTCAGGTCGCTGTTGTCCACGTTCAGCGTGGTGGTGTAGGTGACCACGTTGTCGGTCTTGGTGGAGCCGAAGGCGACGCGGTTGATGGTGGCCGGGTAACGGCGCGTCGGGAAGGCGCTCACGGTGAAGGTGGCCTTCTGGTCCACCTTCACGGCGCCCACGTCGGCCTCGTCCACCGCGACGTCCAGCTTGAGCTGGGTCAGGTCTTCGGCCACGGAAAACAGCGTCACGGCCTGCAGCGAGGCGGCCACGGCGTTGCCCGGGTCCACCGAGCGGCTGAGCACCACGCCGTTGATGGGCGAGCGGATCGAGGCCTTGGAGAGGTTGGTTTCGGTGGTGGCGAGGCCGGCACGCGATTCGGTGACGGAGGCGCGGGCAGCGGCCTCGCTGGCCACGGCACGCTCCACGGCCGCCTTGGCACTGTCGAGCTCGGTGGCCGAGGGCACCTTGCCGCCCGAGAGGCGGGCCACTTCCTCGAAGCGCGCCAGCGTAGCGCGCGCTTCCTTCAGCGTGGCACTCGCCTGGGCCAGCTGCGCCTGGGCCGAGGCCAGACCGGCGCGCGACTGCGTCACCTGGTCCAGCAGCTTGGCGGTGTCCAGTTCCACCAGCACCTGCCCGGCCTGGATGCGGTCGTTCACGTCGACGTGCACGCGCTTGACCGTGCCCGAGAGTTCGCTGCCGATGTTGACCGAGCGGGTGGGCTGCAGCGTGCCGTTGGCGGCCACGGTGAGTGTGATGTCGCCCTTCTTGAGCGGCTCGGTCACGTAGACCGGCGCGGCCTTGGCTTTCTGCTGGGCCTGCCAGTAGGTCCAGCCGCCGGCCACCAGCACGACGGCGGCGATGCCGATCCACAGCGAGGAGCGCTGCCACCAGCGGCGCGGGTGGTCGCTGCCCAGCAGGGCTTGCAGGTCGGCGGGGGTGGCGTCTTTTTTGGAGCTCATGGGGTTCGTTTTCTGTATCGGGGTTCAGCGGGCGGTGGCTTCGACGCTGGCGCCGGGCGTCCACCCGCCGCCGAGGGCCTTGTACAGGCGCACCAGGTCGACACTGATGCTGGCCTGGGTGCTGGCCACGCTGTCCTGTGCCGACAGCAGGGTGCGCTGCGTGTCGAGCACGGTGCGGAAGTCGATCAGGCCGCTTTCGTAGCGCTGGCGTGCCAGCAGCTCGGCGTTCGCCGCAGCGGTGCTGGCCGCCTGCAGGCGGACCAGGCGTTCGCGGTCGCCCTGCAGCGTGACCAGCGCGTCTTCCACCTCCTTCACGGCGGTGATCACGCGGTCCTGGTAGGCGACGCGCGCCTGCTCCAGTGCCGCCTCCTGCGAGCGCACCTGGGCACGTGCTGCGCCGCCGTCGAACAAGGGCGCCGATACGCTGGCGAGCAGCGAGCGCGCGACCGACGCGCCGCTGGTCAGCGTGCCCAGCGTGAGGGCGGAAAGGCCCAGCGAGCCACTGAGGCGAAAGCTCGGGTAGCGTGCGGCATCGGCTGCCGCCACGCGTGCCAGCGCGGCGCTGATGCGGCGCTCGGCGGTGCGCACGTCGGGCCGCTGGCGCAGCGTCTCGGCCGGGAAGGCCAGGGCCAGATCGACCGGGCCTAGCGGGATGGCCGCGGGTGTGTTCAGGGCATCCTGGAGCCCGGCCTGCAGCGTGCCCGGTGCCTGCCCGGTCAGCACGGCCAGGCTGCTCAGGGCCTGCGCCACGCTGGTCTGCAGGGCCGGTATCTGTGCGGCGGTCTGTTCGCTGGCCGCGGTGGCCTGCTCGACGTCGAGCGACGACACCAGGCCCGCCTGCCCGCGCCAGCGGGTGATCTGCAGGGTTTCGGTCTGCGCGGCAAGGTTGCTGCGCGCAATGGTCAGGCGGCTTTGCAGGCTGCGCAGCTCGATGTAGGTCACCGCCACCTCGGCGGCGAGCGACACCTGCACGTCGGCCAGGCTGGTTTCGGCCGCCAGCGCCTCGGCCTCGCTGGCGTTGAGCGCACTGCGGTTGCCGCCGAACACATCGGGCTCCCAGCTGGCGTCAAAGCCGGCCTGGAAGCGGTTGCTGGCGTCGTTGCTGCCCGACTGGCTGCGCTGCGCCGAAGTCGATGCACTGAGGGTGGGACCCATGCCGGCCTGTTGCACGTCGCGCTGCGCACGCGCCTGTTGCAGCGCGGCCTGGGCCGTCTTCACGCTGGTGTTGGCCTGCAGCGACTGCGTGACCAGCGTGCTCAGGGTCGGGTCGTTGAAGCGCTGCCACCAGTCGGCCAGGGCGGGCGCACCGCTGGTACCGGCACCCTGGGACCAGGCTGCGGGTACCGGGGTGACGGGCAGCTCGACGGACGTCGGCGCCAGGCTGGCGCAGGCAGACAGCAGGAACGCGCTGGCCAGCGCGAGGAAAGTGGCAGGTCGGCGGAGCGCTCCGACAGGGGAGATAGGCAACAGGTTCATGGTGTCATTCAGCATACTGCGTATGCCCTCGTTCCATTGTGCGGAAACCAACAGAGCGGAGCCCGCACCCGCGGGTGAAGTTCCGGTAAAGAAATTTGTCAGCGCTCGTTCACTGGAATGCCACCTCGGCAAAGCTGCGCAGTTTGCGGCTGTGCAGCTGGCCCACGCCGCCTTCGCGCAGGCGCTCCACCGCGCGGATGCCGATGCGCAGGTGCTGGTCGACCCGCTCGCGGTAGAAGTGGTTGGCCATGCCGGGCAGCTTGATCTCGCCGTGCAGCGGCTTGTCGCTCACGCAGAGCAGGGTGCCGTAGGGCACCCGGAAGCGGAAGCCGTTGGCGGCAATCGTCGCGCTTTCCATGTCGAGCGCCACCGCGCGCGATTGCGAGAAGCGGCGCTGCGGCTTGTTGTCGGGCAGCAGCTCCCAGTTGCGGTTGTCGGTGCTGGCCACGGTGCCGGTGCGCATGATGCGCTTGAGCTCCTGCGGCGGCACGCCGGTCACGTCGGCCACGGCGGCTTCGAGCGCGAGCTGGATTTCGGCGAGCGCGGGAATCGGCACCCACAGTGGCAGGTCTTCGTCGAGCACATGGTCTTCGCGCACGTAGGCGTGGGCGAGCACGTAGTCGCCGAGTTGCTGGGTGCTGCGCAGGCCGGCACAGTGGCCGATCATGAGCCAGGCGTGCGGGCGCAGCACGGCGATGTGGTCGGTGATGGTCTTGGCGTTGGCCGGGCCGACGCCGATGTTGACCATGGTGATGCCGCTGCGGTCGGCGCGCATCAGGTGGTAGGCCGGCATCTGCGGCAACCTGGGTGGTGAGGCACCGAGTTCGTCGCCCGGCTGGGTGCTCAGGCCGACGCGTCGCGTGACCACGTTGCCGGGTTCGACGAAGGCGGTGTACCCGCTGTCCGGGTCGGCCATTTCGGCGTGGCCCAGCCGGATGAACTCGTCGATGTAGAACTGGTAGTTGGTGAACAGCACGAAGTTCTGGAACCACTCGGGCGCGGTGCCGGTGTAGTGGCGCAGGCGCTGCAGCGAGTAGTCCACCCGCGGCGCGGTGAACAGCGACAGCGGCAGCGCCTCGCCGGGACGCGGCTCGTGCGTGCCGTTGGCGATGCCGTCGTCCATGGCGGTGAGGTCCGGCAGGTCGAACACGTCCCGCATGAGGGCGCGGCGTTCGGCGCTCAGGCTGCCTTCGACGTGCTCGTGTTCGGCGAACGAGAAATGGATCGGTATCGGGTGCGCGCTGATGCCCACCTCCAGCTCGCCACCGTGGTTGGCCAGCAGCAAGCTGAACTGCTCAAGCAGGTAGTTGTCGTACAGATCGGGACGGGTGAGGGTGGTTTCGTAGCGGCCCGGACCGGCCACGAAGCCGTAGCTCAGGCGGCCGCTGCCCTGGTGCGTCACGCTGTGGGTGTGCAGCCGCACGAAGGGGTAGCAGGCGCGCACGCGGGTGTGTGTGAAGTCGGCACCGGCCACGAAGTCGCGCATGGCGGCGCGCAGGAAGTCCACACCGCTCTGGTAGATGCGCTGTACCTGAGCCAGCGCAGCGGCCGGGTCGCGGTAGAAAACCGGGGCGGTAAAGTCGGGTGTCTTGTGCATGGCGCTATTGTGGCGCTGCCAGATGACAGGAAGTTGCTCCCGGACACCCCATGCCCGAACTTGAAATCGCTGCGATGCAGGCGCATACCGACCTGACCGGCGCGGCGGCCGTGCTGGCCGTCGCGCTGGGCTGCGGCCTGCTGATCGGTATCGAGCGCGAACGGCGCAAGGGCAGCGGCCCGAACCGGGCTTTTGCCGGCCTGCGCACCTTTGCGCTGACCTGCGTCGTGGGTGCGGCGGCGGCACTGACCCAGTTGCCGGGGCTGGTGGTCACCGGCGCGGTGCTGGTGACCGCGCTGACGGCGGTGGCCTACTGGCGCGACCGCTCCGACGACCCGGGCGCCACCACCGAAATGGCGCTGCTGCTGACCTACCTGATCGGGGTGCTCTGCGTCTGGAGCCTGCCGCTGGCGGCAGCCACGGCCGTGGGCCTGACCGGCTTGCTCGCGGGCCGGCAGCGGCTGCACCACTTTGCCAGCCAGTGGCTCAGCGAGGGCGAGGTGCGCGACGGCATCATCCTGGCGGCACTGGTGCTGATGGCGCTGCCCATGGTGCCCAACCGGCCGCTCTGGGGCCCTGTGCTCAACCCGTATGTGATCGTGCAGCTGCTCGCCCTGTTGCTGGCGGTGCAGTCGCTCGCGCATCTGTGCCGGCGGCTGCTGCAGGCGCGCCATGCGGTGGCGTTTTCGGCACTGGCCTCGGGTTTTGTGTCGAGCACCGCCACGATCGCCACGCTGGGGCTGGCGGCGCGCGAAGGCCGCTCGGGTGCGCGGATGATGGCCGGCGGCGGCCTGCTGTCCTGTGTGTCCACTCAATTGCAGCTGTTGCTGGTGGCCGCCGCGGTGCAGCCGGCGTGGTTGCCGGTGTTGTGGGTGCCGGCGCTGGCGGCCGCGTTGCTGGCCGCCGCCTGGGGCTGGTGGCTGGTGCAGGGCGCCCCCGCCGAGCTCGCGGATGCGGCGGTGTCCAGCCCGCGCATCGAGGGCCTGCCGGGTGCGGGAGGCGACCGCATGTTCAGCCTGTGGGGTGCGGCCGCCGTGGCCGCCTTGCTGAGCGGCATCCAGGTGCTGGTGCATGGGCTCAACCTGTGGCTGGGGCAGGCCGGCCTGCTCGTGGGCACCCTGCTGGGTGCGCTGGCCGACCTGCACTCGACACTGGCGGCGCTGTTCGCCTCGTCAGGTGGCCCCGTGGATGCGGCGGCGGCGCTGCCGGTGATGCTGGCGCTGGCGGTGCACGCCGGCAGCAAGAGCGTGACCGCCGGTCTGGTCGGGGGGCGGGCCTACCTGGGCTGGCTGGCGCCAGGGCTGTGGGCGCACACCGGCCTGGGCATCGGCCTGCTGGTCTGGCTGGCCTGAGGGGCGGGATCCAGGCGCCGCACCGGCTGGCGCGGCGTGCCGCTCGCGCCGGACCTGCCGGTCAGCGGGACACCGGCTCGCGCATGGTCACGAATTCTTCGGCTGCGGTCGGGTGGATGCCGATGGTGCTGTCGAACACCGCCTTGGTCGCGCCGGCCTTCATCGCCACGGCAAAGCCCTGCACGATCTCGCCGGCTTCCGCGCCCACCATGTGCAGGCCCACCACACGGTCGCTCGCGGCATCCACCACCAGCTTCATGAGTGTGCGCTCGCTGCTGCCCGAGAGCGTGTGCTTCAGGGCCTTGAATTCGCTGCGGAAGATCGTGACCTGGCCGAACTGCTCGCGCGCCTGCGTTTCGCTGTAGCCCACCGTGCCGATGTTGGGGTGGGTGAAGACGGCGGTGGGGATGAACTCGTAGCTCATGTCGCGCGGCGCTTTGCCGGCGGCGGGACCGAAGAGCCGATCCACCACCACCATGGCCTCCCCCAGCGCCACGGGGGTGAGCTGCACGCGGTTGGTCACGTCGCCCACGGCGTAGATGCTGGGCACGTTGGTCTGGTAGTGCGCGTTCACGATCACCTCGCCCTGGGCGCCCTGGGCCACGCCCACCGCATCGAGTCCGAGGCCCGCCACATTGGGCACCCGCCCGGTGGCGTAGAGCACGGCGTCGGCCGTCACCACGCCGCCGTCCTCCAGTTCCACGCGCAGACCCTCGGCGGTTTTGCGGATGTCCACCACGCCGGCGTTCAGCCGCAGGTCGACGCCCGACTTGAGCATCTCGGCCGCCACGAAGTGGCGGATTTCGTCGTCGAAACCGCGCAGCACCTGCTCGCCGCGGTAGAGCTGGGTCACGGTCGAACCCAGTCCATTGAAGATGGAGGCGAATTCGCAGGCGATGTAGCCGCCGCCCACCACCAGCAGGCGCTGCGGGAAGGGTTCCAGGTCGAACACCTCGTTCGAGGTGATGACGTGTTCGCGGCCGACGAAGTGCGGCACGTGCGGTGTGCCCCCGGTGGCGATCAGGATGTGCTTCGCGCTGAAATTCTGGTGGCCGGGGCTGCCGTCGGTGTTCAGGGTGGCCACGGTGATGGCGTGCTCGCCATCGATGCGCGCAAACCCGTTCAGCACGGTCACGCCCGCCCCGCGCAGCAGGTTGCCGTAGACGCCGTTGAGGCGGCTGATTTCTCTTGCGCGGTTGGCTTTCAGGGTGGCCCAGTTGAGAACGGGCGCCGTCCCTTCCCAGCCGTAGCCCGCGGACTCATGGAAACCGTCTGCGTAGTGCGCGGCGTAGCTGTAGAGTTTCTTCGGGATGCAGCCCACGTTCACGCAGGTGCCGCCCAGGCCATCCTGCCCCAGCGTCTCGGCCAGCGCTACGCGCGCACCGCGCTGCGCGGCCATCCGGGCAGCGCGAACGCCGCCGCTGCCGCCGCCAATCACAAACAGGTCAAAGTCAAACGAGCTCATTTCAGGTCCTTGCAGGTACTGGCCGCCGGACATTCCGCGCCAGTCACAGGGGTGAGATGTTACGCGGCAGCACAGGCCCCGCGGCTGGTGCGCGGCATGGCCTGGGGTCCACAGGGGCCTTGCGATTCCCGCTGGTTCCCGCGGTCGTTCGCTGACCATAATCGGTCATGCCCACCACCCACCCCACCTCCACGGATGCGCCTGCCCCCGGGCTGACGGTGGTGCTAGGGGGCTCCGGCGGCCTGGGTGCAGCGCTGGTGGTGCGCTTGCGCGGCCAGGGGGTGGAGGTGCTCGACATCGGGCGGCGCACCCGGCCCGCGCTGGATTACCTCGATGCGGGCTCCATCGAAGCCTGTGCGCAGCAGGTGGCCGATCGCCTAGCGCAGAACGGCCAGCCGCTGGCTCGACTGATCGTGGCCACCGGCTTTCTGCACGGTGACACCGGCAGCGGCCAGCGTACCGAACCCGAACGCTCGTGGCAGCACCTGAACGCCGATGCCCTGGCCCACAGCTTTGCGGTCAACGCCATTGGGCCAGCGCTGGTGATGAAGCACTTCCTGCCGCTGTTGCCGCGGCAGGGCCGGTGCGTGGCGGCGTTCCTCTCGGCGCGCGTGGGCAGCATCGGCGACAACGCCCTCGGCGGCTGGTACGCCTACCGGGCCTCCAAGGCGGCACTCAACCAGCTGGTGCACACCGCGGCCATCGAACTGGCGCGGCGCAACCGGGAAGCGCTGTGCGTGGCCCTGCACCCGGGCACGGTGGACACCGCGCTGTCCCGACCCTTCGCGAAGACCGGTCTGCAGGTGCGGCCACCTGAGGTGGCGGCACGCGAACTGCTGGCCGTTCTGGACGGACTGGACCCCGCCGCCTCGGGGGGCTTTTTCGATCACCTGGGCCAGCCTGTTCCCTGGTGACGCGTCGCCGGGATTCAGGCCTTGGCCGTGACCTCTTTGCGTTTGAGGGCACGCCGCTTGGCCATTTCGCGGCCCATGCCGGCCATGTCGTAGGCCGCCAGGCGTTTTTTGGCTTCGGGGTAGGCGATCGATTCCTCGAGCAGGATGTGGTCGAGGTAGAGCGTTTCAAACACCTCCAGTGCATGGCGCAATTCCGCCGGATCGAACCACAGGTTGCCGCTGCTGGCTGCCTCCAGGCTGGGGGCAATCTGCAGCCAGTTCTCTTCCAGCCAGCCGTGGTCCTGCACCAGGTGTTCGGTGGCGAGCACGATCTCGGCGTTCTGGCTGTTCAGCAAGGCGGGGAAGATGTGTTTTTCTTCGTCCAGGTGGTGCTGGCGCGCCTCGCCATTGAAATACGCCAGCACATTACGAACCTGATCACGGGTGGCCATGTTCAGGCCGTTGCGCTCGATGACATCCACCAGCGTGTGCAGCTGCTGCAGCTGCTGCTGGATCTCCCGGTGGGTGCTGTCGAGAAACTCGAACACGGCAGGGGCGACAGGCAAAGCGTTCATGGCGGACTCCTGATCAACGATGGGTCCATTCTCGGGATGCTGCGCTGCGACAAATTGATCTGGCTCAAACAGGAAGCCCGCCGGGGCGGGCTTCCGATGGGTTGCAACGCGGGGGTCAGTACCTGTACACGCCGCGCCCGGTCTTGCGGCCTAGCCAGCCGGCGGCCACCATTTCCTTCAGCAGCGGGGCCGGGCGGTATTTGCTGTCGTTGTACTCGGCCATGTAGACGTTCATCACCGCCAGGCAGACATCCAGGCCGACCATGTCGGCCAGCGCCAGCGGGCCGATGGGCTGGTTGGTGCCGAGCTTCATGCCGGCGTCGATGTCTTCCGCGGTGGCCAGGCCTTCGGCCAGCACGAAAAAAGCCTCGTTGATCATCGGCACCAGGATGCGGTTGACCACGAAACCGGGCGCGTTCTTCACCGTGATCGGTGTCTTGCCCAGCGCTTCGGCCAGCGCCTTCACGGCGGCGTGCGTGGCGTCGCTGGTCTGCAGGCCCCGGATGATTTCCACCAGCGCCATCATCGGCACCGGGTTGAAGAAGTGCATGCCGATGAAACGGTCGGGGCGCTGGGTGGCGGCAGCCAGCTTGGTGATGCTGATCGAACTGGTGTTGGTGGCGACGATCACATCGGGCGCGAGCAGGCTGTCGAGCTGCTGCAGGATCTTGACCTTCAGGCCCTCGCTCTCGGTTGCGGCCTCGATGACCAGCTGCGCGCCATTGAGGTCGTCGTAGTTCGTCGACCCCTGGATCAGCGACAGCGCCTGGGCCTTGCCCTCGGCGGTCAGCTTTTCTTTCTTGATCAGGCGGTCCAGGCTGCCGGCCACGGTGGCCAGACCCTTGTCGACCGCGGTCTGCGCGATGTCGACCATCACCACGCGGATGCCGCTGGTGGCGCAGGCCTGCGCGATGCCGTTGCCCATCGTGCCCGAGCCGATGATGCCGACGATTTGAATGCTGTTCATGGGTGTTCACTCCTGTAAAGCTGAATGCGGAAGAGGCATGGTTGAAGCCGGGCGACAGGCGCCAGGGCCAGGTCGTCGCGCAGGCGTCTTTCCTAGGCTGGCCCGCCTACCCTCGGTGGATGCCCTGTGCTAACTTGCCTGCAGATTGTCGCGCACGGTCTTGCTGTTTCATGACAGCACCTGCGCGGCCCGACCTTCGGCGGATGCCAGGCATTCCCGAGCCAGACTTTGGAGACTGCATGTTCGACTACATCATCGTGGGTGGCGGCTCGGCCGGCTGCGTGCTCGCCGGCCGCCTGAGCGAAGACCCGGCCGTGCGGGTGGCGCTGCTGGAAGTCGGTCCGGCAGACAGTAGCGTGCTGATCCATTGCCCGGCGGGCCTGGCCGTGATGGCGAAGTACGAGCTCCATGGCTGGGGTTACAGCACCGTGCCGCAACCGGGCCTGAACGGACGCCGCGGCTACCAGCCGCGCGGCAAGGTGCTCGGTGGATCGAGCTCCATCAACGCCATGATCTACGCACGCGGCCATGCGCAGGACTACGACAGCTGGGCCGCGCAGGACAACCCGGGCTGGTCGTTTGCCGACGTTCTCCCCTATTTCAAGCGCTCCGAACACAACGAGCGCGGCGCCGACGCGCTGCACGGCCAGGGTGGGCCGCTGAACGTGATGGATCTGCGCTGCCCCAACCCCTTTCTGCCGTCGTTCGTCGAGGCGGGGCGCCAGGCGGGCTACCGGCTGAATCCGGACTTCAACGGTCCCGAGCAGGAAGGCGTGGGCATCTACCAGGTCACGCACAGGAATGGCGAGCGCTTCAGTGCCGCCAAGGCCTATCTCACGCCGCACCTAGGCCGGCCCAACCTGCAGGTGATCACGAACGCGCTGACCACCCGCGTGCTGACCGAAACCTTGAACGGACGACCGCACGCCGTGGGTGTCGACTACCGGCCCGAGAAGGGGCGTGGCGCTCTGCAGACCCTGCGCCTGAAACCGGACGGAGAGGTGCTGCTGAGCGCCGGCGCCTTCGGCTCACCGCAGCTGCTGATGCTCTCGGGCATCGGCCCGGCGGACCATCTGCGCGAACACGGCATCGGCCTGGTGCACGACCTGCCCGGCGTGGGCGAGAACCTGCACGATCACCCCGACGTGGTGATGGTGGTCGATGCACCCAAGGTGACCGATCTGTTCGGACTGTCGGTCACGGGCGCGGTCAACATGCTCAAGGGCATCTTCGAATGGCGCAGCCGCCGCAGCGGACCGCTGACCACCAACTTCGCCGAGGCCGGAGGCTTCATCAAGAGCGCGCCGGACGAGGCGATTCCCGACCTGCAGCTGCATTTCGTGGTGGGCAAGCTGGTGGACCACGGCCGCAAGACCGTGTTCGGTCACGGCTATTCCTGCCACGTGTGCCTGCTCAGGCCGAGGAGCCGCGGCACGCTGCGCCTGGCCAGCGCCGACCCGCAGGTGGCGCCGCTGATCGACCCGGCCTTCCTGAAAGACCCGGACGACATGGCGCGGCTGCTGCGTGGCTTCAAGCTGGTACGCCGCCTGCTGCAGCAGCCCGCGCTGGCGCGCCATGGAGGCCAGGAAACGGCAGCTTCACGGCATGCGCAGAGCGACGCACAGATCGAGCAGTTCATCCGCAACCACGCCGACACCATCTACCACCCGGTGGGCACCTGCCGGATGGGCGCCGATGCGGGCGCGGTGGTGGATGCGCGCCTGCGTGTGCACGGCGTGTCCGGTCTGCGCGTGGTGGACGCGTCGGTCATGCCCAGCGTCGTGGGTGGCAACACCAACGCACCGGTGATCATGATGGCCGAAAAGGCCACCGATATGATTCGCGACGATCGTCGGGCTGCCGTGGCCTGAGGCCCATCTGAAAGACCGTCATGATTCTTGAGCACGCCGATATCCGCATCGACCCCACCAACGCCGTGGCGTTTGAAGAAGCCATCCTGCGCGGCGCCAGCACCGTCATCGCCACCGCCAAAGGCTTCAAGGGCTTCAAGGTCAACCGCAGCCAGGAGAGCGCGGGCCGTTACATCCTGATGATCTACTGGGACACCCTGGAAGACCACACGGTGGGTTTCCGCCAGTCCGATGCGTTCACGCAATGGCGAGCCATCGTCGGCCCGTTCTTCCTGCAGCCGCCGGTGGTGGAGCACTTCGAACTGGTCGGCAAGAGCTGACAGCCCGTCAGCAGCCGGAGCGCGTGTCTGTGCTCCAGGATGCGGTGGAGCCGGCTCTGCCGGGCCACTCGCATTGCCCCCTGGGGGGTGACGCCGCAGGCGGCGCGGGGGGAGTCATTTCTTCCGCATCAGCGTGGACTTGCCAAACAGGCTCTCGATCAGGTCCACCGCCAGTTCGGCCGTGCGGTTGCGCACGTCGAGCGCCGGGTTGAGTTCCATCACGTCCAGCGAGGCCAGGCGTCCGGTGTCGGCGATCATTTCCATGCACAGCTGGGCCTCGCGGTAGGTGGGGCCGCCGGGCACGGTGGTGCCCACGCCGGGCGCGATCTCGGGGTCGAGGAAGTCCACGTCGAAGCTCACGTGCAGGTGGGTGTCGTCGTCCAGACCGGTCAGCGCCGTTTCCATGGTGTGGCGCATGCCCATCTCGTCGATGTAGCGCATGTCGAACACCTCCAGCCCGGCCTGGTGCACGAAGCGCTTTTCTCCGGCGTCCACGCTTCGGATGCCGATCTGGCGCACCACCTCGGGAGCGATCGCGGGTGTCTGGCCACCGATACCGGTGAGCGCCGCCGGGCCGTGTCCGCACAGCACCGCCACCGGCATGCCGTGGATGTTGCCACTGGGCGTGAGGGTCGCGGTGTTGAAGTCGGCGTGCGCGTCGAGCCAGAGCACGCGAAGTCGCTTGCCGCTTTCACGGCAGTGTCGCGCCACGGCACTGATGGAGCCGATACCCAGGCAATGGTCTCCCCCCAGCACGATGGGCAGGCGGCCCAGCGCCAGTTCGTCGTGAACCGCCGCGTGCAAGGCGTTGTTCCAGGCCACCACCTCGGGCAGGTGCCGGTAGCCCTCGGCGGGCGGCAGCCAGGGGTTCGACGGGCCGCTCAGGTTGCCGCGGTCGGCCACCTGCAGGCCGTGGCTTTCCAGCACCGCCGCCAGGCCGGCCACGCGCAGGGCTTCCGGTCCCATGGAGGCGCCGCGCGCGCCGGCACCGATGTCGGTGGGCACGCCAATGAGGCTGATGTGTGATGTCATGGCTGTGGTGTGTTGGATGGGGCGGCGCAGCGCTGGGGCCTTGCAGGTGCCGGATGATGAAGGATGTTAACGACTTGTTTTCGGCTGGGTGCGCGGCGCGGTGGCCGTTGTGCTGCGCCATGTCTCTCGTCATTGGGCTGGTGCGTGGGCGCAATCGGTTGCGACTGCAAGCCGCTTTGGCTTGTGTGTGGTGCCGCCGGAGGGATGGCTCGCCGAATCGCCCCTCAGGACCGTCACCAAACGAATCGCCCTCTTGTCTTCATCGCCTCTGTCTGCCGACGGGCGCAGCGCAAGCGGCAAGGTTGTTTGGGTTGTTGCCGTTGCCGACTTCACCAGCGACAGCATCGATTTTTACAACGTGAAGGTGCCCGACCGCAACGGTGCGGGGATCCGGGCGGAGCACAAGACGGGCGGTTTTCTCATCCTCAACAGCGGTTTCTACGACATCGGAAACGGTCTGCTGTCGGACGCCGGTCCGGTGAGTATCCACATCGATGGGTGTGATTTTGCGCGCAGCTACGCGGGTACCTCGGCCGCACCCGCGCACAACCTGTACATCGGCAGCATCGCCAGCCCGAACTTCTGGCCCAACGCCACACTGCAGGCCCTGATCGGTCTCACGGGCGTGCCCGACGCGGGCTACACCCGCGACGCACCCGCGCCCTACACGTTGCGGCCGCTCACCGGCAGCGCCCGCAAGGCCGGCGCCCTGCAGTCGGCGCCCTGAGTCATGGGGACATGGGGACCGGCCTCGCCGGCGGGTCCCCGGGGTGAAGGACAATCTGCTCACCTGCCGCTTCACCCGACCCGCGATGCGCTTCCCGGCGCGTCGCGGGTTGCCTCCATGCCCGAATCCTCAAGTCCCATCTGGTCCACCTGCGGCTACGACCGCCTGGATCGCAACGCCCGAGGCTGGCTCACACCGACCGACGCTTACTGGCGCCTGTGGCTGCAGCGCCCCGAACTCGCGCTGGTGGAGGAGTCCTGCGCGGCCGAACGTGCCCTGCATGCTGACCTGGTGCAGACGCCTACTCGGCCAGTGGCGCCACGCGAGCTGGATGCTCTCCTGGACCCTGATGCGCGCGCCAACCACCGGCTGTTCCTCGACTTTCGCGACGCGGTGATCGCTGCGGGCTCGCTGGAAGCCGCCTACGCCGGGTTCTTCCAGGCCGGGTCGATCCAGGTCCCGCCGCTGTTCCTGGACCTGATGGTGCAGGCCATCGTCCGCAGCCTGCTGCGCGACGAAACCGATCCATGGTCATGGCGCGCGGCCGAACTGCTGTTCCGGCGCCAGCGCGTCGGTGTGCAAGACGGACGGGTGCTGGCCGGCGACAGCGAGGTGCTCGATGGGCTGAACGAGACCGGCGGCCTGGGCGCGGTGGGTCGGCTGCTGATGCAGGGCGGCGCGGCGCTGCCGGCGGTGCAGATGGACGTGCTGGGGCCGGACAACGCCGGTCGCTACCTGCAGAGTCGCGAAGGCCCGGGCCGGTTCAACTTTCTGCTCGACCTCACGCACGAGATCCAGCGCGAGCTGCCGCACGGGCTGACGCTCACCATGAGCCGCGCGCAATCGGGGCTGAAGGCCTTGTCGTCCGTGCTGGAGCGATGGGTCCGCCATTTCCTGGCCGTGGAGGTGAGCATCCAGCCCGAGGCGCGCATCGAAGACCCGTCCTGGCGTTGGCACCTGGGGCTGGATGCCGAATCCAGCCAGCTGCTCAACGACCTGTATCGGGGGCAGGACGTGCCGCCCGAGCGCCAGCAGCGGCTGATCAGCCTGTTCCGGCTTCGTTTTGTCGAGCCGCAGCACATGCAGGCCGACATGCAGGGCAGGCCGGTCTACCTGGGCCTGGCCATGACCGCCGACGGGCTGCTCAAGCTCAAGCCGCAGAACCTGCTGCTCAACCTGCCGCTGGCCAGGGCCGGTTGAGCCGCCGGCCGCGGGTGGCCGATCCCGCCCGATGGACCTCGCACGGAGACTGCGTCCCTGGCCTCAGGCTTGCAGCAACTCGATGTGGAACGAGGCGCCCTGGCCGGGCGTGCTCTCGGCCCGGATCCGCCCGCCCATGCGCTGCACCGCCTTGTGCACCATCGCCAGGCCGATGCCGGTGCCCGGCACCTGGTCCGCACGGTGCAGGCGCTGGAACAGGGCGAAGATGCGGTCGTGGTACTGCATGTCGAAACCCTGCCCGTTGTCCGCCACGGTCAGCCGGACCCAGGGACCCTGCACGCAGGCGGAGATGCGGATGACCGGTGGCAGGCCCGGCTGGCTGAACTTCAGCGCGTTGTCGATCAGGTTGCGCAGCACCATGGCCAGCCCCTGCGGGGACGCCTGTACGCTCAGGCCCTCCGGGATCGACAGCTGGAGTCGGGTGCCGCAGGCATCCAGTTCGTTGCGCAGTCCGTCGAGCACGCTGGCGGTGAGAGCGACCAGTGACACGCTGCTCAGATCCTGCTGGGGTTCAAGCCGGGCGTAGGCGAGCAGGTCGTTGATCAGCAGGGCCATGTGGCGGGCGGCCCTCTGGATGCGCCCGAGGTAGTCCCGAGCCTCGGCGTCGAGTTGCTGTGCGTGTTCCTCCAGCAGGAGGGTGCAAAACCCCTCCAGGCTGCGCAGCGGGGATTTCAGGTCGTGTGACACCGAGTAGGTGAAGGTTTCCAGTTCGGCATTGATCTGGCTGAGGCGCTGCACGCTGGCATCCAGTTGCTGCGTGCGTTCCCGCACCCGTCGCTCCAGGTCGGCGGTCAATTGCCTGACCTGGGTGTCGGCGCGCTGGCGCTCGTACACGTTGACCAGCATGCTGGCGAAAAGGCGTAGCAGCCCTTGCTCTTCCTGGTCGTGGTCGTGCTGCTCGCGCACCGAGTCGAAGCCGACGAAGCCCAGGCAGTCGCTGCTGCCCATCAGCGGCAGCAGGATCACGCTGCGGATGCCCTGGTGCAGAAGGAAGTCCTTGAGCCAACCCTCGGGCAGGTCCGCCACGTTGGACACGTGGAAGAGCTCGCCGCGCCGGTGGATGTCCACCAGCGCTGGCGATGCGTCCAGGCTCAGGTCCTGCTGGTTCTGGATCTGGGGCGGGATGCCCTCGGCACACCACTCGTGGGTGTTGGAGCTGGTGTGGGCCTCGAAATCGTACTTGAACAGGTAGGCGCGGTCGGCGCCCACGAAGCGCCCCATTTCACCCAGCGCGCGGTTGATCTCCCGGTCGATGTGCGGCAGCGGCAGGTTGATGAAGCTGCTCGCGAGCCGGAACAGCAGCACCACAAACTGGCTCAGGCGCTCGCGTTCCTGTTCCAGCATGCTCTGGTCGGTGACGTCGCGCACGATGGCCATCAGCTGGGCGGCATCGGGCAGCCGCGCCAGCCGGGCTTCATAGGTTTTCAGGCCTTGCGGTACCTGCAGGCTGTAGCGGTAGGTGACCAGTTCGCCCTGGCGTGCCAGGTCCAGCTTCTGCTCGAACTGCGCAGCGGGGTCCGGCGGCAGCACGTCCTGCATGCGCCGCCCCAGGAACTGCCCGGGCGGCACGTGGAGGTCGCCCAGGGAACTGGCCTTGTACTCGCGGATGGTGCCATCCGGGTCGATCAGGAAGAACAGGTCGGGCAGCACGTCGAAGACGCGGTCCAGCAACTGCTGCTGATGGGCCGCCGCCTGTTCGGCGGCCTTGAGTCCGGTGAGCTCGACGCAGGAGCCGATGAAACCGATGAACCTGCCGTCGGCATCGTGGCGCGGCCGGCCCTGGTCGAGCACCCAGCGGTAGCCACCGTCGTGGTGGCGCCGCCGGTATTCCAGGGCGAAAGGCTCTCGGGCTTCGAAAGCCGCCGCGTAGGCGGCCCCGCAGCGTTCGCGGTCGTCGGGATGCATGCTGGAAGTCCAGTTCATGCCCAGTTCCTCGGCCTGGCTGCGACCGGTGAATTCGAGCCAGCGCCGGTTCACCCAGTCGGTCCGCATGGACAGGTCGCTGGTCCAGAACAGGGCCGACGCTGCGTTGGCCACCGTATCGAGCCGGTGCTGGATCTGGCGCTGCGATTCCTCCAGCGCCTGGCGCTCGGTGATCTCGAAGGCCGTCCCGGCCATGTAGGTGGCACGCCCTCCCGCGTTCCAGGTGGCCTGACCCTGGGTTTCGAACCAGTGCAGCTGGCCCTGGGCGTCCAGCATGCGGAAGGTGGCCGAAAACGGCTCGCGGTCGCGCAGGTGGCGCACCAGATTCGCCCGCAACGTGCTCACGTCCTTCGTGTGCAGGTGCGACGCGAACAGACGAGCCGTTTCGCCCTGAAGCGGTGCCGCATAACCCATGGTGCGCCACGCGGCCGACGGGAAACGGACCACGCCGGTTTCCAGATCCCAGTCCCAGACATGTCCCGAGGCGGCTGCCAGGCGAAAGCGCTTTTCGCTCTCGGCGAGCGCACCCAGCGAACGGTCCAGCCGCCAGCCACCGTAGCCCATGCCGCCGGCCAGCAGCAGGGCGGTGAGCACGACGAAAGGCAGCTGGGCGTTCCAGGCAGCCAGCGTGGCGTCGATGGAGACGCCGTAGGCGATGGCCATCGAGCCTGCTTCTGCGCCCAGGCGCTGGTAGGCGGTCTGCCGGCGGATGCCATCGAGCGGGCTCAGGGTTTCCACGACGCCTTGTGGCGACGTGGCCATCGCCCGGACCCAGGGTGTCCGCAGCGGCTGCCCCAGTGCCTGCTCGGCAAAGGGGGCGCGTGCGAGCACGGTGGCCGAGCCGTCGGCCTCGATCCTGACCAGGGCGGAGCCACCGCTGTCGGGTACCCGGTCTCTCTCCAGCCGGGCCAGCAGGGCGGAGAAGGAGAGGTCTGCGTTGTAGCCGGTGACGCCATGGGGGTTGGGGGCTGCGGCCCAGACCAGGGGAATGACCCGTGCGTTCGGCGGGCCTTCGGGAACGCCCACATGCCACCGCCCAGGTGACAGATTGCCCGACATGAACTGATGCGGTGCCCGCTCCGGTGAGCCGGCACGGCGGGCCGGGGCCGCCACATCGAGCACATGCCCCTGGCGATCCAGCACATGCAGTTCGAACGGCAAAGGAAGGGCTGACAGCAGGGCGGACCGGTCCGCCGCGGCTTCCGTCTGCAGGGTGCTCAAGGGTGCCCCAGGTGGCAACGACGCCAGGCGGGCTTCGGCCTGCTCGATGGACAGGCGGGCCAGGGCCAGCGACTGCTCCAGGTCCTGGGCCAGCCCGGCGACACGCCGCACCGCCTGGGCGCTCGCGTCGTCCAGCGCGCGTTGTCGCCCTGTCCACAGGAAGGCCGCTGTGGCGCCCAGCAGCAGGGCAATGGCCAGCGCCGTCAGCCAGCGCAGCAGGGCCCGCTGCGACCATAGAGAGGCTGCATGGGCCTCCCCGGCCGGCACCGTGGGGCCGGTCAGGGGCGGGGTGTCGAACTGGCCGGAGGGTGGCTGCATGGCGTGATGTCGCGCGGGGGTGAGATTCAGTCTAGCAGGACCGAAACGCTGACCCCCGGCTCATCACATGTTGCGCCGGTACTGCCCGCCAACCGCAAACAGCGCGTGGGTGATCTGGCCGAGCGAGCACACGCGCACCGCATCCATCAGCACCTCGAACACGTTGCGGTTCTCGATCACCGCCTGCTGCAGGCGCTGCAGCATGGCGGGCGCTTCGGCGGCATGGCGGTTGTGGAAGTCCTGCAGGCGCTGCAACTGCGACTGCTTTTCCTCTTCGGTCGAGCGCGCCAGTTCGAGCTTGTCCATCACCGCGTCGCCGTGCGGGTTGCGGAAGGTGTTGACGCCGACGATGGGGTACTCGCCGGTGTGCTTGAGCATCTCGTAGTGCATGCTCTCGTCCTGGATCTTGCCGCGCTGGTAGCCGGTCTCCATGGCGCCCAGCACGCCACCGCGCTCGGCGATCCGCTCGAACTCGGCCAGCACCGCTTCCTCGACCAGTTCGGTCAGGTCGTCGATGATGAAGGCGCCCTGGTTGGGGTTTTCATTTTTCGCCAGACCCCACTCGCGGTTGATGATGAGCTGGATCGCCATGGCGCGGCGCACCGAGTCTTCGGTCGGCGTGGTGATCGCTTCATCGAAGGCGTTGGTGTGCAGCGAGTTGCAGTTGTCGTAGATCGCGATCAGCGCCTGCAGCGTGGTGCGGATGTCGTTGAACTGGATCTCCTGCGCGTGCAGGCTGCGGCCGCTGGTCTGCACGTGGTATTTCAGCTTCTGGCTGCGCTCGTTCGCTCCGTAGCGGTCGCGCATGGCCACCGCCCAGATGCGGCGCGCCACGCGCCCGAGCACGGTGTACTCCGGGTCCATGCCGTTGCTGAAGAAGAAGGAGAGGTTGGGCGCGAAGTCGTCGATGTGCATGCCGCGCGCCAGGTACGCTTCGACGAAGGTGAAGCCGTTGGACAGCGTGAAGGCCAGCTGGCTGATCGGGTTCGCGCCGGCTTCTGCGATGTGGTAGCCGGAGATGCTCACCGAGTAGAAGTTGCGCACGTCGTGGTGCACGAAGTACTCGGCGATGTCGCCCATCACCTTCAGGCTGAACTCGGTGCTGAAGATGCAGGTGTTCTGGCCCTGGTCTTCCTTCAGGATGTCGGCCTGCACCGTGCCGCGCACGTTGGCCAGCACCCATTCGCGGATTTTCTGCGCCTCGGTGTCGGTCGGCTCGCGGCCGTTGTCCGCCTTGAACTTCTCGATGTTCTGGTCAATGGCCGTGTTCATGAACATCGCCAGGATGCTGGGTGCCGGGCCGTTGATGGTCATGGAGACGGAGGTGGCCGGGTGGCACAGGTCGAAGCCACCGTAGAGCACCTTCATGTCGTCCAGCGTGGCAATGGAAACGCCCGAGTTGCCGACCTTGCCGTAGATGTCCGGGCGCGGGTCGGGGTCGTTGCCGTAGAGCGTGACCGAGTCGAAGGCGGTGGACAGGCGCTTCGCCGGCGTGCCCTCGCTCAGCAACTTGAAGCGGCGGTTGGTGCGGAAGGCATCGCCTTCGCCGGCGAACATGCGGGTCGGGTCTTCGTTCTCGCGCTTGAAGGCAAAGGTGCCGGCGGTGTAGGGGAAGCTGCCGGGCACGTTGTCGAGCATCAGCCACTTCAGGATTTCCCCGTGGTCCTCGAACTGCGGCAGCGCCACCTTGCGGATGGTGGTGCCCGAGAGCGACTTCGTGGTGAGTGCGGTGCGGATCTCCTTGTCGCGGATCTTCACCACATACTCGTCGCCCGCGTAGGCCTTTTGCATGTCGGGCCACTGGGCCAGCAGCTTGCGCGCGGCCGGGTCCTGGTCGAACTCACGCTGCTGCGCGAGGTCGATCGCCGCCTCGGACGCCTTGGGCCGGTTGGGCTTGTCCCGGCTCAGCATGCGGGCGGCTTCACGCAGTTGCTGGATCTCGCGGGCCAGTTTCGCCTGCTCCCTCGCCCGTCTCTTGTAGCTGCGAACGGTGTCGGCAATTTCGGCCAGGTAGCGGGTGCGTGCACCGGGCACGATGGTGGTCTGGTGGGTGCTGTGCCGCACCGCCACCAGCGGCAGCCGGCCCTCCTGCAAGGGCAGGCCCAGCGCGTGCAGGCGCGGCTTGAGCGCCTGGTAGAGCGCGGTCACGCCATCGTCGTTGAAGCGTGCAGCCATGGTGCCGAACACCGGCATCTGCTCGGCCGGCGTGGTCCACGCCTCGCGGTTGCGTTGCACCTGCTTGGCCACGTCGCGCAGCGCGTCGGGCGCGCCCTTGCGGTCGAATTTGTTGATGGCGACGAACTCGGCGAAGTCGAGCATGTCGATCTTCTCCAGCTGGCTGGCGGCACCGAACTCGGGCGTCATCACGTACATGGGTACGTCCACATGCGGCACGATGGCCGCGTCGCCCTGGCCGATGCCCGAGGTCTCGACCACGATCAGGTCGAAGCCCGAGGCCTTGCAAGCCGCCACCACATCGGGCAGCGCCGCGCTGATCTCGGAACCGAAATCGCGGGTGGCGAGCGAGCGCATGAAGACCCGCTGGCCCTGCTGCCAGGGGGCAATCGCGTTCATGCGGATGCGGTCGCCGAGCAGGGCGCCACCGCTCTTGCGGCGTGACGGGTCGATGGAGATCACCGCCACGCGCAAGGCATCGCCCTGGTCCAGCCGCAGGCGGCGGATCAGCTCGTCGGTGAGTGAGGATTTGCCGGCACCACCGGTGCCGGTGATGCCGAGCACGGGTACCTTCTTGCCCGCGGCCTCGTTGCGGATGGTTGCCACCAGGGACGCATCGGCGCGGCCGTTCTCCAGCGCGGTGATGAGCTGGGCGAGTGCCCGCCAGTGCGTCTCGCCCTGGCCCCGAATAGCGGCGATGTCGGTCGGCGCAAAACCGCTGATGTCCTGGTCGCAACGCATGACCATCTCGCCGATCATGCCGGCCAGGCCCATGCGCTGGCCGTCTTCGGGGCTGTAGATGCGCGCCACGCCGTAGTCCTGCAGCTCACGGATCTCGGCCGGCACGATCACCCCGCCGCCGCCGCCGAACACCTGGATGTGTGCACCGCCGCGCTGGCGCAGCAGGTCCACCATGTACTTGAAGTACTCCACGTGTCCGCCCTGGTACGAGCTGATGGCGATGCCCTGCGCATCTTCCTGCAGCGCCGCGGTCACCACTTCGTCGACCGAGCGGTTGTGGCCAAGGTGGATCACCTCCGCGCCCATGCCCTGCAGGATGCGGCGCATGATGTTGATGGCCGCGTCGTGTCCATCGAACAGGCTGGCTGCGGTGACGAAGCGCACCTTGTTCGTGGGGCGGTAGTTGGCCAGGGCCTGGTAATCGGCGTTGAGTTGGGTCATGGCTTGTCTCTTGTTTTCTGGGGTCTGACGGGAGGGGCTCATTCGATGCGCAGGCCGGCCAGCGCCGGGTCTGCGGGTGGGAAACGCAACGCCAGGTTCTTGAGCGTGTCGCGCACGATGGTGGCGATCATCAGGTTGCGCTGGGTCTTGGAGTCGGCAGGCACCACGTTCCAGGGTGCCCAGGGTGTGCTGGTGGCTTCGAGCAGGTTTTCGTAGGCGCGCTGGTAGTCGTCCCACTGCTTGCGCACCTCCAGGTCGCCCAGACTGAACTTCCAGTGTTTGGTCTCGTCATCCACACGTTCCTGCAGGCGCTGGCGCTGCTCTTCAAAACTGATGTGCAGCATGAACTTGAGCACCACGGTGCCGGTCTCGGCCAGCAGCCGTTCGAAGTCGTTGATGTGGGCGTAGCGCTGGCGCGTCTGCTCGGGTGTGATCCAGCCCTTGACCACCGGAACCAGCACGTCTTCGTAATGGCTGCGGTTGAAGACCGCGATGTCGCCCGCTGCAGGCACCTTCTCGTGAATGCGCCAGAGATAGTCGTGGTCACGCTCGGCTTCGGTGGGTGCTTTCCAGGCCACGGTGTGCACGCCCAGCGGGCTGGTCTGGCTGAAGACCCCGCGCACCGTGCCATCTTTTCCCGCGGTGTCGGTGCCCTGCAGAACCACCAGCAGCTTGTAGCGGCCGTCGGCGAAGAACAGGTTCTGCAAGGCGTCGATCTCCAGCGCCAGGGCCTGCACGGCCGCCAGGTCGGCGCTTTTGTTGCCGGCCGAAAAGGGTTTGGCTTGCGGATCGAACGACTTGATCGAGAGGTTTTTGCCGTTCTTCCCGTTGGTCTTCGGCTCCACCTGCCACGCCTGCCAGGGGGTGTCTTGGGGTGCCCGGATCGCCGCGGCGGGGAAGGGCAGTGAGTCGTCGCTTGGGCTGGCCATGGGGTGGGGTCTCAGGTCGGTGGGCATGTAGGGTGCAACACCGGGCACCCCACGTCAACCGGTTTGAGTTGACGTTTACGTAAACGGAATGTTAACCCGTTTCATCAAAAAAATGGGGCGCCGAAGCGCCCCATGCAGAGGATGAATCCCGCCCGCTGCGGGCGGCAGGTTCTACTTGTACAGCACCTCGGGCAGCCACATGCCGATCTGCGGGAACAGGTACAGCAGCACGATGGCGATCACCTGGATGCCCATGAAAGGCAGCATGCCGGCAAAGATCTGGTTCAGCGTCACGTGCCTGGGCGCCACGCCCTTGAGGTAGAACGCGCTCATCGCCACCGGTGGGCTGAGGAAGGCGGTCTGCAGGTTCAGCGCCACCAGCAGGCCGAAGAACAGCGGATCCACCCCGAAGTTGTCCAGCAGCGGGATGAAGATGGGCATGAAGATCACGATGATCTCGGTCCATTCCAGTGGCCAGCCGAGGATGAAGATGATCACCTGGCTCAGGATCAGGAACTCGGTTTTGGTCAGGTTCATGCCCAGCACCCATTCCTCCACCAGCGCCTGCCCGCCGAGCAGGGCGAATGCTGCCGAGAAGATGGCCGATCCCACGAAGAGCCAGCACACCATGGCACTGGTCTTGGCGGTCAGGAAGACGCTCTCGGTCACGACCGACAGCGTGAGCTGCTTGTAGGCGATGGCGAGCAGGAAGCCGCCTAGCGCGCCCACGGCCGCGGCCTCGGTTGGGGTCGCCAGGCCGAACACGATCGAGCCCAGCACGAACAGGATCAGCACCATCAGCGGGAAGAAGCTGGAGAGCAGCATCTTGAACACCTCCAGCCGGGCGTAGCTGAGGATGCCGTAGAACAGGGCCAGGGCTGCAGCGCCCACGCCGAACCCGATCCAGTAGCCGGTGGGTGCCGGCTGGCTGGTGGCACCCGCCGGGGCTGACGTGGCGGGGGCAGAGCCGGGTGGCAGGCTCAGGTCGCCCGTGGCTTCCCCGGCCGGGGCTTGCGCCGCTGCGGGTTCGGCCACCGTCTCGCTGCCGGGGGGCTCTGCCACGGTGTCCGCGCCGGGCGGTTCGGCAACCGCATCGCTGCCTGCAGGCGCCTGCAAGGCGTCACCGTTCCCGGCGGGCGGCTCCGCCAGCCCACCCGTGTCTTCCCCAGGGGGCTCGGCCAGCCCGCCTTCGGTGGGGCTGTCTTCGACATCGCCGGTGCTGTCGCTGTTGAGCGAGGAGAGGCCCTCGAAGGTCTCGACCTGTTCCACGCGGGTCACGCTCTGGTAGCTGGCCAGCGACACGGCGGCGAACAGCAGGGCCGGCAGCATGACCACGGTCAGCTGGCGCAGCATGTAGCCGGTGGGCACGCCGTGGTTGCGCTGGCCCTTGAGGGCCTTGAGCAGACCGCCCAGGGCCCAGCCGTCACCCGTGGCGCCGATCTTCTGCAGCAGGGCCGGGATCGGTACCCGGCGCTGCTCGGCACTCAGCGGTGGCGCCATGTCGGGTCGAACCTTGGCGACGATGATCACATACAGGATGTAGAGGCCCGCGAGCATGATGCCGGGGAAGAAGGCGCCGGCGTAGAGCTTGACCACCGAGACACCGGCGGTGGCGCCGTACACGATCAGCAGCACCGAGGGCGGGATCAGGATGCCCAGACAGCCGCCGGCGGTGATGGAGCCCGCGGTCAGACGCACATCGTAACCCGCGCGCAGCATCTGCGGCATGGCGAGCAGCCCCATGAGCGTGACCACCGCACCGACGATGCCGGTGGCGGTGGCGAACACGGCGCAGGTCACCAGGGTGGCCACGGCCAGCGAGCCCGGTACCCGGGACAGCGCCAGGTGCAGGCTGTGGAACAGCTTCTCGATCAGGTTCGCACGTTCGACCAGGTAGCCCATGAACACGAACAGCGGGATCGAGATCAGCACGTCGTTGCTCATCACCGAGAATGCGCGCTGCACCATCAGGTCCAGCGTCTGGTTGATGGCGCCCGCCGAGGTCTGGCCACCAGAGTGGTACGCGAAGAACGCAAACAGCATGCCCATGCCCATCAGCGTGAACGCCGTGGGAAAGCCGAGCATGATGGCCACCACCACCAGCGAGAGCATCAGCAGGCCATAGTGGCCGTTGGTCATGGTTTCCGTGCTCAGGACCATGCCCAGCACCGCGACCAGGATCAGGCCCATCAGGCCGAAGCCGAACCACAGTTCTTTGCGGATTTTCATGACTGTCCACCCTTCGGCACAACGAAGCGGTCCAGGGCTTCAATATCGGCGTCTTTCACGTGCACCATTTCCTTGAGTTTGTCGACATCGACCTCTTCCACGTCTTCCTCGCGGGTGGGCCACGCGCCTGTTTTCAGGCAGATCACGCAGCGGATGATTTCCACCAGGCCCTGCAGCAACAGCATGCCGCCAGCCAGGGGGACCACGAATTTGAACGGGTAGACCGGCAAGGGGTCGGCGTTGAAGGTCTGCTCGCGGATCGCCAGCGAGTCGTTGGCAAACGTCCAGCCGGCCCAGGTCAGCGCGACGATGCCGGGCAGGAAGAACACGATGTAGAGCGTGAGGTCGATGCCTGCCTGCGTGCGCGGCCGGAAAAAGCCGTACAGCACGTCGCCACGCACATGGCCATTCTTGGCCAGGGTGTAGGCGCCTGCCGACATGAAGAGCAGGCCGTACAGCATGATCTGGGCATCCAGCACCCAGGCGTGGGGCTTGTTCAGCACATAGCGGGAGAACACCTCCCAGCTGATCAGCAGGGTCAATCCCACGACCGACCAGGCACAGGCCTTGCCCAGCCAGGTGGACAGGCGGTCCACGGTCATCAAGAGTTTTTGCATGGCTTTTTCCCAATAAAAAAGGGGCGCCCGCGGCGCCCCTCGGACCAAGAGGCGGATCAGCCCTTCTTGGCGCCCTTGCCGAAGTAGTGGTTGTAGGCCATCTTGAAATCGACGGTGTAGTCGTTGTGCCATTGGCCTGCGCGCTGGGCGAACTCACGCTGGCTGTCGAGCACCTTCTTGAACATGGCGTTCTCAGCGCCCTTCTTGGCCATGATCTTGTCCCAGGAAGCCAGCTGGCCTTTCAGGATCGCATCGGGTGTCTTGTAGAACTTCACGCCCTGTTTCTTCAGCTCGATGTAGTCCTGCGAGTTGCGCTGGATGGCTTTCCAGCTCATGTCGGCACTGGCCGCCTGCACCGCGTAGTCGATGATGGATTTCAACTCGGTGGGCAGAGCCTTGAGCTTGCCTGAGTTGAACAGGATCTCAAACTGCTCGCCGCTCTGGTGGAAGCTCTGCAGCATGCAGTTCTTGGCCACATCGGGGAAGCCCAGCAGCCGGTCGGAGGAGGCGTTGTTGAACTCGGCGCCGTCAATCAGGCCGCGGTCGAGTGCGGGCACGATTTCACCACCGGGCAGCGGATTCACGGCCGCGCCCATGTCGGTGTACATGTCCACCGCCAGGCCCACGGTGCGGAACTTCACGCCGTTCAGGTCGCTGGCCTTGGCGATCGGCTTCTTGAACCAGCCGAAGGGCTGGGTCGGCATGGGGCCGTACAGGAAGGACGTCACATCCAGGTTCAGGCTCTTGTAGATCTCTGCCAGCAGGTCCTTGCCGCCGCCATAGTTGTGCCAGGCCAGCAGCATGTTGGGGTCCATGCCGAAGGAGGGGCCCGATCCCCACAGGGCCAGGGCCGAGTTCTTGCCGTAGTGGTAGGCCACCACGCCGTGACCGCCATCGAGCGTGCCTTTGGCCACCGCTTCCAGCAGCTGGAACGCGGGTACCACCGCGCCGGCGGGCAGCACCTCGATCTTCAGCTTGCCGCCGGCCATGTCGTTGACCTTCTTCGCGAAGTCGCTGGCGTATTCGTGGAAGATGTCCTTGGACGGCCAGGTGCTCTGGAAGCGCAGCGTGGTGGTCTGTGCCGTGGCGATCATCGGGACCGACATGGCGCCGGCCGCGACGGCCGCACCTTTGATCATGTTGCGGCGAGAAGTGGCGGTCTTTTTGTCTGACATCTGTTGTCTCCAGAGAGGTGTTAACGGGCAGGCGATGATGCGCCAGATATCGGCAAGCGCCGGGCAGGGTTTTCACCAGCAGGTTGTCCTGTCGGTGACGGCAAGTGCTTGTTTCTGAACGACTTTGCAGGGTTGTTGCAGCATGAATAATTTTCAGCCCGTGCTTGAATTTTTCTTCACGACGTTTCGCTGGTGCCGGGCCGGTCTGCTGGCTCTGTCCGGTCCGGGGGCGGGCGCTTGCCCTGACAGAAGCGCTGAAACGCCCGGCTCCGGGCGAAAACAACGGCCGATCTAGAATGCTCTCCCAGGTATCTGCTGGCGAAATGGTTGCGTGGCAGGACTCCATTGCGCTCATCACAGGAAACCGACATGACCACCGTCCACGACCCCGAACGAAAGCGCGCCCTGGTGTTGCGCCTCAAGCGCGTTGAAGGGCAATTGCGCGGCATCCAGAAGCTGCTGGAGACCGATGCCGATTGCGAAAAGGTGGCGCAGCAGCTGGCTGCGGCGCGCAAGGCGCTGGACAAGACGTTTTTCACCATGGTCAGCTGCGTGATCGCCCAGGGCGACGTGCCGCCCGATGAGGTGGCCGACATGCTGTCGCGCTTTTCCTGAACACCGGACCCCGACCCACGGAGTGGCCATGAACCCGATCCAGCTCTTCGATCCCGCCTCCAGCACCTACACCTATGTGCTGTTCGATCAGGTCAGCCGTGAGGCGCTGATCATCGACCCGGTGGACGAGCAGCTGGAGCGCGATCTGGCGAGTCTGCGCGAATATGGCCTGAAGCTCGTCTGGGCGGTGGAGACGCACGCCCATGCCGACCACATCACCAGCGCGGGCAAATTGGCCGAGCTGGCCGGAGCCAGGACAGCGGCGCCGGCGGGCTGCGGGATCGGCACCGCAGGGGTCCAGCTCCAGCATGGTGACACCCTGCAGTTTGGCGGCGAGACGCTCAGGGCCTTGCACACGCCAGGCCACACCGCCGGCAGCATGAGCTTCGTCTGGCGCCAGCACGTCTTCACGGGGGACACCCTGCTCATCAACGGCTGTGGCCGAACGGACTTCCAGTCGGGCAGCGCCCGGGAGCTGTACCACAGCCTGACCGAGGTGCTGTTTGCCTTGCCCGATGACACCACCGTCTGGCCTGGCCACGACTACCAGGGGCGCCGCCACTCCACCGTCGGCGCGGAAAAGGCCGGGAACGCCCGGGTGGCAGGCAAGAGCGAGGCCGAATTCGTGGCCATCATGGACGGGTTGAACTTGCCCAAACCGCGCCGGATCGACGAGGCCGTGCCGGCCAATCTCACGTCGGGCATCCGGCACGACGTCGACGGTGCGCTGCTGATGCAACCGCGGCCTGTGCAGGCGGGTTATGCCGGCGATGTCTCGCCCCAGCTGGCTTGGCAATGGGTGCAGGCGGGCGAGGCGGTGCTGGTGGACGTGCGCACCGATGCCGAGCGGGAGTGGGTCGGTTTTGTGCCGGACGCCGTGCCGGTGGCCTGGAAACAATGGCCTGGCATGGTCATGAATCCGCAGTTTGATGAAGCGATCCGGCAGGCGTCGGGTGGCAAAAAACTGGTGCTGCTGTGTCGCAGCGGTGTGCGTTCGATTGCCGCCGCCAAGCGTGCCACCGAGCTCGGGCTGGAAGCTTTCAATATTCTGGAAGGCTTCGAAGGCGACCCGGACGCCCATGCCCAGCGGGGACACAAGGGTGGCTGGCGCCACCAGGGCCTGCCCTGGCGCCAGAACTGAGCGTCGGTCCCGGGGCAGTGGTTTTTTTGCGCCGTTCGTCGGCACAACAGCGCCAAACTTGAGAAGAAAGCGTAACAACCCCTGTCAAGGCTGACAGGGTCTGTGCGTTTGGTCACAGATTTCTTTTTTCAATGGGGTTTTCACTTCCTAAAGGAGAACTCCATGGAAATGCTTGAACTGACGCGCGAGAACACACCGGTCAACCCTGCTTTTTCGCCCCACCTGTGCGACCGGATCGAGCGGGATTTCATCAGCCGGTGGAACGATCTGTGGGGCGGACGCTCACTGGTCCATGGCCGTGACCCCGGCGCCGACGCGGTGCGCCTGAACGGCAACGACTACCTGTCCGTCACCGGCCACCCCCGGATCATCGAGGCGCAGACCGCCGCGATCCGGCACGATGCTGAATTCGTCGTCCAGTCGGGGTCGTTCTTGCTCGAAACACACCCGGTGCGTGCTTTCGAGAAGAAGCTGGCGGGCTGGATCGGCAAGGACGACGGGGTCTTGTGCCAGTCGGGGTACGCGGCCAACGTGGGCCTGCTGCAGTGCATTGCCGATCCGCAGACGCCGGTCTACATCGACCTGCTGGCCCACACGTCGCTGTGGGAGGGTGCCCGGCGCGCGGGGGCACCGGCCCATGCCTTTCGCCACAACGACATCGATCACCTGCAGCGGCTGATCGCCAAACACGGCCCGGGGCTGGTCGTGGTCGATTCGGTCTACAGCACCACGGGGGCCATTTCGCCGCTGGTGGATGTGGTGGATGTGGCCGAGGCGGGCCGCTGCATGATCCTGGTGGACGAATCCCATTCGCTCGGCACCCATGGCCCGGGCGGGGCCGGCCTGTGCATGGCGCTGGGCCTGAGCAGCCGCGTGCACTTCATCACCGCCAGCCTGGCCAAGGCCTTTGCCGGGCGTGCAGGCTACTTCAACATCCCCACGGGCCTGCGAAACTACATTCTGAGCACCAGCTACCACAACATCTTCAGTTCTTGCCTGCTGCCTCACGAGGTGGCAGCGCTGAGCGCGACACTGGATGTGATCCAGGGGTGTGAGGCCGAGCGCCAGCGCCTGCATGGGTTGAGCCGGCGCATGCGGGAGTCGTTCATGGACCTGGGTTTTCCCGTGCACCAGGGTACCGAGCAGATCATCGCGCTGGAAGCGGGAACCGAGCCCGACACCCTGGTGTTGCGCGACCGGCTGGAGGAGCGCGACGTGTTCGGCGCCGTCTTTTGCGCACCGGCCACGACGCGCAACCGCACCCTGGTTCGATTGACCCTGCACGCTGCGCTCACCGATGCCGAAATGGACCATGTGGCGTGCGTGGCGCGCGAAATTGCCCCGATCGTGAAGCCGTGGGACTGGCCGATTGCCCGGCGTGCCCGGGCCGCAGTGCCTCATTCGTCGTGAATGGCGCGCCCGCCCTTGGCTTCCAGGAAGTGCCGGTAGGCGTAGATCGGAGCCGGAAGCTCGGCGGTTTCGAGGGTGAAGACGGCGGCACGCAGCGTGCCGTCGTCACCCATCGACAGTGTGGGCGACGTACGCACTGGGCCACGCAGCCCCAGCTGCTGGTGCAGTTCCACCGCCGGGAGCCGCCGGCCCGATTCGATGGCGCGCACCACATCAAGGCCCAGCCCGGCCGAAGCGGCCAGCTCCGCCAGGTCACCGAGCTGGGCGGTGGGCTCGAGTTGCAGCCAGTGGCACCGGCCTTCGGCGTCGAGCCCCAGCAGGCCAAAGGGCTCGCCCAGCACCACGTATTCCACCCAGTGCTTTTCGGTGTAAGCCTGCAGGGCCTGGGCCACCGAGGGTATCTGCAGCATGGACTGCTGCGCCGGACGCAGCACCGCACGCCACAGCGTGTTGAGCCGGGGGTGCGCGGCGAGCGCCAGCTTTCGCAACACGCCCAGCAGCAGGCGGGTGATGTCGGAAGCCTGTTTCGGTACGAACTGGTCAATCAGACCGTTGTTGAACGCCTGTACCGCAATCTGTTCATCGGCCTGACCGGTCAGCAGCACCCGTGAGCCGGGCCAGTCCAGCAAGGTGTCGAGCACCTGCAGGCCGTTGGTACCGGGCATGGCGTAGTCCACCACACAGGTCTTGGCCAGCTGGTAACGAGAGGGCTGCGTCGCCCAGTACCGCAGGACCTGCGGTATCAGGGGCTGCCCATGGCGCCAGCGATCGATCATCTGCAGCTGCAGTGCAGCGTCGGCTTCCCAGTGGGCGGGCTCCTGGTGCATGCGCTCGGAAAAACCGGACGGGCGGGAGTAGAGCTCCACTTGCCAATGCGCGGGGATGACCATGCCCAGCATGTCCAAGTATTCAGGATCGTCGTCGAGAAACAGGATGCTACCAGGTCGCTGGAACAGTGAAATCGTCAGTGCCATCAGGGAATCGGTCGGGTGCGACAGCCTCAGGAGCTCTTGTTGAGGGGGAGGTCGATCATGAAGACGGCGCCCAGTCCGGGTTCCGAGTGCACGCTGATCGTTCCATGGGCTGCTTCCACCACGTTTTTGCAGAAGGTCAGGCCCAGACCATGGCCCGCGCCGGCCTGGGTGGAAAAAAAGGGTTCAAAGATCCGGTGCTGCTGCCCGTGAGGGATGCCGATGCCGTCGTCCGACACCGCGATGCGCCCCTTTCCTCGGTGCACCCCGACATCGACACGCAGATCGCCAGGGGTGGGTGCGTTGCTGGCGGAGGCCAGCGAATGCAGGGCATTTTTGAGCAGATTGGTCAGTACCTGCCCGAACAGCAGACGGGACCCCAGGAAACAGAAATCCTGCTGGATGTGGACCCGCACGCAGCCCCGTTCCCGAGTGGATCGGTAGGGGTAGTTGCTCACGACGTCCTGCACCAGCTCGGCTGCCATGACCGGCAATTGTTCGCGTGGCAGGCGCAGCAGCTGGGCGTTGGATATCTGGGTGTCGATCTGGCGGTTCATGCTGCGCACCAGATTTTGCAGCCGGGTGGCCAGCTCCTCGAATTTTTTGCGCTTGGCTTCCGGCAGGTCGTTCTTGGACAGCGTGCGCAGCACATCCCCCATCAGATTGACGGTGGACAGGGGGGTTCGCAGTTCGTGCGCCATCACGGCCATGGTGCTCAGCGTGTTGAACAGGCGGGTACGCCGCAGATTGGCGCTGGAGAACCCCAGCAAAAATCCGGCAGCCCAGGCAAATCCGATCACGACGCTGTTCTCCATCGGGATGGATGACGAGGTCACGGCGGGCCCCAGGCCACTGTGGGCCAGAGGCCAGCTCACCAGGATCGCGGCACTGGCGCCGAGGGTTGCCAGTCGCCAGTCCGTCAGGTGGTAGTAGATCAGGAGCATCGCGCTCACACTGGCCAGCCAGACGGGGTTGCCCTCGTTCATCCAGTACATCCAGAAGAAGAACATGGGCATGGTCAGCCAGCACACGGCCGAAAAGATCCAGCCGTTTTGCTGCGAGCCGCAGTCCCTGGTCATGAACGGGGCAAAGAAGAGCAGACCCAGTCCCGCCATCAACAGCCGAATGGGCAGGCTTTCGTAGGGTTGAAGCAACAGCTGTGACCAGATGGCGTAGAACAGCAGGTTCCCAGCGACGATCGACAGCCCGGCCCACCGCAGTCTCGTCGCCGATGGGTGCAAAATAGGCTCCAGGGGAGCGTGGATCACCTCCTCCAGCAACCATCGCCGAAGCAATGCTTTGGAGGTGTGAAGCCACAAACGGTCCCAGGGCAATATGTACTCCTTTCAGCAACGACGCGCACAACTTGCAGGGGTTGTAGGTCCGCAGTCGCCAATTGTCCCTGCATCAGGGCGCGACGACCATGACCTTGCCTGTCAACTTTGACAATATAGGTGTTGATGCCCTGCTGGCCGACTGGATCTGTGCGCTGCGCGAGCAGGGCGTGGAGTCCGTGCTGGTGCTCGGTCCGAATCCTTTTGGCGGGCGGGATGACCGTGAAGTGCTCGCGGTCCACCCCCCGCGTCTGCTCGGTGCCGCGCAGGCGCTCGCTGAAAGCCAGGACTTCGGCGCTAGCTGGCGTGACAGCGACGCCCCCCTGGTTGCCTGGCAGGACATCTCCAGGTCATCTCTTGAACACGCCAGTCGCTGGCGGCGCCTGTGGTTGGCCCACGGTCATCAGACCCTGGTGCGTGTGGCCTTCAGTCTGCCCGCCGGTCGGGCCTTTGAGTGTTTCATGTTCAGCCCGCGTGTTTTTGCCGATCGCGCGGAAGCCGCGGCGCTGGCCTGGTCGGCCTTCAATATCTGGCCCATGCTGCGGCGTGCGATCGCGGAGCAGCGCATCAGCCTGAGCCCGCGCGAGCAGGAAAGCCTGAACTTGGCGTTTGAAGGCCTGACGGCACGAGAAACCGCCGCGCGCATGGACTGTTCCGAGCGCACGGTGAATTACCACCTGGCGAATGCCATGACCAAGCTGCAGACCGACAACAAGCTGGCGGCCGTGCAGCGCGCTTGCTGGATCGGCCTGATCTGACCCCATTGCTCGCTGGCAGCGGGAGGGTGGTGCTGCGCTGCCGCAGGACCCGCTGGCAGCCTTGGTCATAATGCGCGCATGACTTTTCTGGCCCTGGACGTTGGCAACACCCGCCTGAAATGGGCTCTTTATGACACACCGTGCGCCGGTGCGCGCCTGCTGGCGCAGGGCGCGCAGTTCCTGGAAAACATCGAGAAACTGGCCGAGGGCGACTGGAGCCAGTTGCCCGCTCCGCGCTGGGTGCTGGGGTGTGTGGTGGCTGGCGATGCGGTCAAGCGGCGGGTGCAGGAGCAGCTGGAACTTTGGGACGTGAGCCCGCAGTGGGTGGTCTCCAGCAGTTTCGAAGCCGGTGTGACCAATGGCTACGACCATCCGGCCCGCTTGGGCTCGGACCGCTGGGTTGCCATGATCGGCGCGCGCCAGCGGCTGCTGACACAGGGTCCGGCGAAACCCTGTGTGGTGGTGATGGTGGGAACGGCGGTGACGGTGGAGGCCATTGATGCGGAGGGCCGCTTTCTGGGGGGCATCATCTTGCCCGGGCACGGCATCATGTTGCGCGCGCTGGAGTCGGGCACGGCCGGCCTGCATGTGCCCACCGGCGAGGTGCGCGACTTTCCCACCAACACCAGCGACGCGCTCACCAGCGGTGGCACCTTCGCCATCGCCGGTGCGGTGCAGCGCATGGTGGACAACCTGCAGCGTCACTGTGGCGAAGCGCCGGCGGTTTTCATGACCGGTGGTGCGGGCTGGAAGATGGCGCCCAGCATGTCCACCCAGGTTGAACTGGTGGACAGCCTGATCTTTGATGGCCTGCTGGAAATCGCCGAGCGCCGCCTGATCCCGGCCTGATGCCGTACCGGCCCTGCAGCAGGAGCCGGTCGGGGCGTCTGGTGGCAGAGCCGGGGTGCTCTACCGCTCACCCCAAGGCAGCATCAAGGTGAGGGTCAGCAGCTTCTTGAACTCCGGTTCGAACTGGTCGATGATCTGTTGCGGATCCGGGCACAGCGTGGTGTCGGAGATCACCCCGAACTGCACGCCGCCACCGTAGCTGAGGATCGACACGCCCAGCCCCACCGTGCCGGTCTGCGGCACCCAGAACATGGACTGCTCCAGCGTGGCGCCACACAGCTGCAGTTTCTGGGCCGGACCGGGCAGGTTGGTCATCACCGCCGTGGTCTTGCGGCCAAACAGGCCGAGCAGCGCATCCTGCGCCGGCTTCACCAGCAGCCCGGCCACCGAGAGCAGGCCATAGGTCAGCAATGGCTGCAGGCTGCCCTTGAGGCTGTTCATGCGTGCCCGCACGGCGAACACGCGCTCAATGGGGTTGTCCGTTCCGATGGGCAGCACCAGCGGTACCAGCCCAAAGCGGTTGCCCAGCTTCCAGGCGTCTTCCCTCGATCGCAGGTTGATCGGCACCATGGCACGGATTTCCTGGCCTGTGGGCTCGTCACCGAGATGTCTCAGGTAGGCGCCGATGGCGCCCGCCACGCAGCTGAGCAGCACATCGTTGACCGAGCAGTTCAGTGCCTTGCCAATGGCCTTGACCTCATCCAGCGGAATCGGCTCGCACCAGGCGACCCGCTTGGTTTTCCCCGGCTGGCCCTTGAGGCGGGTGGGCGAGTCGTCGGGCATGAGCGCCAGTGCCGCCAGGTCGCTGGCGAGCTGGCCACCCATGCGAGCGATGTCCGCCGCCTGCCCCAACGTGTCGCTCAGGCCCTGTTGGGGCGCTGCCAGCAGGGCGAAAGACCTGGCTGCGCTGCCGCCAGCCACTTCCAGCGCGCGCGCCGTGAGATCGCCCAGTGGCCGGATCAGCGTATCGGCCACCCAGTCCTCTGCCGCGTCCATGCCGTTCTTCTCCGCCTTGGGCGGTGTGCGGCGGGGTGGCGGCGCACCGCCGTCCACCAGGCTCATCATGACGCTGATGAGGGCGATGCCGTCGGCGATGCAGTGGTGGATGCGCGCGATCATGGCCGAGCCGCCGTCGTACCGTTCGACCAGCTCGAATCTCCACAGGGGATGTTCTGGGTCCAGTGGCTGCATGGCGAGATCGGCGACACGCTCCTGCAGTGCGGCGCGCTCACTTTGCCCGCGCCGTCGCTCCAGGGTGTGGGGGACCACGTGGCGCTCCAGGCGGAAATCGGGATCGTCGAGCCAGTGTGCCCCGGTGGCATCCTGGCGCGCGCTCTGGACAAAGCGGCGGTAGGGCAGCATGCGTTCGCGCACCCGCTCGCGCAGCGCCGCATGGGTGATGCCGGGCCGCAAGATCCACACGCCCACGATCATCATCAGATTGGACTCCGAGTCCATCCGCAGCCAGGCGGTATCGACCTTGCTCATGCGCTCGCCGTCGAGACCCAGCGCACGGGTGAGTGATGGTGTGGGGCTCGGTGTGGCGCGTGCGGCCGGTCTCTTTCGGGGCCGTGCCTGCCCCGCGGGCGAGCGGGCCGCTGATGCGCGGGGGGGGGCTGGGGCAATGCGCGTGACCATGTCATCTCCTGTGGCCGGTGACCTTGTTGCTCCACCGGGCGGCAGGCAGGGGCGTGGCTTGTTGTGGGTATTCCGGTCTATTTTGCCGTCAGGGCAGCCCGTAAGATACCGGGGCTGCCCTGATAGCCGTAGCGGATTTTCGCGTGCGCCAGGGTCCCTTGACCAACGACAGGAGTCCCTGCATGTCCGATCTCAAAAGCCGTTTCGAAGCCGCTGTGGCCAACTCGAAGAACCTCAGCGAGCGGCCGGACAACGCCACCCTGCTGAAACTGTATGCACTGTACAAGCAGGCCACCGCAGGCGACAACGCCGATAAAAAACCGGGCTTCAGCGACATGGTGGGGCGCGCCAAATGGGACGCGTGGAACAGCCTGAAAGGCACCGCGTCGGAAGCGGCGATGCAGCAATACGTGGACCTGATCGAGTCCCTGAGCTGATGCCGCTGCTTGGCCCGCGCTCTGGTGCTGCGGGTCTTCTGCCTATTTCTTCCTGCGCGCGGCAGGCTTGGCCGACGCCAGCAGTTCGTCGAGATTTTTCACGATCTCGTCCTCGATGCGGTCTTTGAATGCCCCGAGCAGAAAGCCCAGCTTCGCGTCGAGTTCGAAGTGATCCTCAGATACGGTCAGCTTGCCGTCGACGCCCGATCGTGTGAAGCCGACTTCATCGCAGTCGCCGCCCTCTTCGTAGGTGCAGCTCATGCCGAATTCGGATTCGGCCTGTTCGGCCCATTTCCAGGCGATCTTGCGTGCGCCGCTGAGGCCCAGATGGTGGTTGCGTCGGATGTGGATGTTGGCCATGGGCGTTGCGGTGTTCCGTTGGATGGGGCCATCAAGGGCGCGTGAGCGGCGCCGCTGCCGAAGGACGGCCCGCGAGGGCCGTATCGGCTGTGGGTGCCAGCTGGCGCAAGGTGGCCTGTCGTTCCGCGCGAGGCTGCTCCGAGAGCGCGCGCACCGCATCATAAAACCGGTTGAAGTCCCGACCTTCGCGCTCAAACAAGGCCACAAAGCCTGGCACCAGATCGTCGTAGGCCGCCTGCGCGCCGAAGCTGGCGTTGTTGGCGCGCACCACCCAGGCATCAAAGCCCGCATAGCCGCCCCAGCGGGTCTTCAGGGTTGTGTAGTCCTGGTGAAACTGGGTCATCACATCCGCCTTGCG
>JAABQK010000008.1 GCA_011391495.1 Hydrogenophaga sp. | reverse complement strand
GGGTGCGGATGGGCGGGGGTACCTGGGTGGCCACGGGCGCAGCGGGGGCATTGAAGCGCTGCACCGGGATGCGGATCTGCTCCGGGCTGGCCAGGGCACGGCGCGGTGCCGCGGCGGCAGGGGCGGAGGCCTCGGGCAGGTCGGCGGCCACGGTGTCGCCGTCCAGTGCGGCCCGGCGCTTGCGCAGCATGCGTTCGCGCACGTACTCCTGGAACGACAGCGTGCTCATGGACAGGGCTTCGGTGTCCTCTTCCACCGAAGCGGGCAGCACGGCAGCCGGCTGGGCCGTGCGGGTGCGGATGGGGGCGGGCGAACGCGCAGCCTGGATCGCCACCGGGCTCGCTGCCTGGGCGCTGTTGGCCAGCGTGGCCAGGCTCTCTTCGGCGGCGGCCATCACCTCGAACCCGTCGCTGGTGGAGCGGGTGGAGAGGATGACGGCACTGTCGCCAAAGGTGTTGCGCGCCTTGGCCATGGCTTCGCGCGAGGTCGGTGCGGTGAATCGCTGGATGTTCATGCTGCTAGCTCTCCAAGAATCGGGCCAATGCGGATCAGGTGGGTTTCAGGTATCTCGCTGTGCGCCAGCACCTGCAGGCGCGGGGCTGCACGGCGCAACAAGCGCGCCATGGCGTTGCGGATGGCGTCGGGCACCAGCAGGCAGGCAGGCACGCCCTTTTCTTCCTGCCGGTTGGCGATGTCGGAGGCGGACTTGCTCAGCATCTCGGCCACGCCGGGGTCGAGCGCGCCGTTGGCCGCTCCCGACAGGGCCTGCATCAGCAGACGCTCCAGGCCGGGCTCGATCGCGATCACTTCGAGTTCTTTCACCGGGCCATAGATCTGCTGCACGATGGCGGGCGCCAGCGCCATGCGCACCCGGCGGGCCAGCTCGACCGGGTCGGTGGTGGCGGTGGCGTGTTCGGCAATGGCTTCGATGATGGTGCGGATGTCGCGCACATGCACCGACTCTTCCAGCAGCAGCTGCAGCACTTTCTGGAACGAGGCGATGGAAATCATCTTGGGCACGACTTCTTCGATCAGTTTGGGGGCCAGGCGGGTCACGTGTTCGACCAGGTCCTGGGTCTCCGTCCGGCTCAGCAACTTGGCGGCCTGGACTTGCATCAAGTGTGAAAGATGCGTGGCCAGCACAGTCTCGGAATCAACCACGGTGAAACCGGCCATTTGCGCGTTTTCACGTTGCTTTTCGTCGATCCAGTGCGCCGGCAGGCCGAAGGCCGGGTCGGTGGTGGGGGTGCCGATCAGCGGCGTGCCGATGCCACCGGGGTCGATGGCCAGGAACATGCCGGGGAACACCTCGCCCTCGCCCACCACCACGCCACGCAGCGTGATCCGGTAGCCACTGGGCTTGAGTTCGAGGTTGTCGCGCACGTGCACCGCCGGCGGCAGGAAGCCGACTTCCTGCGCGAACTTCTTGCGCACGCCCTTGATGCGTGTCAGCAGGTCACCCTGGCGGGTCTTGTCCACCATGGCGATCAGGCGGTAGCCCAGCTCCAGGCCCAGCAGGTCGACCGGCTGCAGGTCGTCCCAGGTGGCCTCGCCGTCGGCATTCGCCGCCGGTGCTTCGGGCTCGACCGGTGCCGGCCGGCCCTCCTCTTTCTTGCGCCACCAGGCCAGTGCACCGATGGTGGCGGCAAAGAGCAGGAACACTGTGTGCGGCATGCCGGGCACGATGCCCAGCAGGAACAGCACCCCGGCGGTGATGCCCATGACCTTGCTGGAGAGGAACATCTGCTCCATCACCTGCACGCCGAGGTCCTCGTCCTTGCCCACACGCGAGACCACCATGGCTGCGGCCACCGAGATCAGCAGACCCGGAATCTGGGCCACCAGCGCGTCGCCCACGGCCAGCAGGATGTAGCTGTCGGCCGCCTCGCCGACCGACAGGCCGTGCTGCATCACGCCGATGGCAAAGCCGCCGATGATGTTGATCACCAGGATCAGGATGCCGGCCACGGCGTCGCCGCGCACGAACTTGGAGGCACCGTCCATGGAGCCGAAGAATTCGGCCTCTTCGCCCACTTCGGCGCGGCGCCGCTTGGCTTCCTTCTCGTCGATCAGGCCGGCGTTCAGGTCGGCGTCGATCGCCATCTGCTTGCCCGGCATCGCGTCCAGCGTGAAGCGGGCCGACACCTCGGCGATGCGCTCCGAGCCCTTGGTGATCACCACGAAGTTGATCACCACCAGGATCGCAAACACGATGAAGCCGACCGCGAAGTTGCCGCCGATCAGGAAATGGCCGAAGGCCTCGATCACCGCACCCGCTGCACCGGGGCCGGTGTGGCCCTCGAGCAGCACCACCCGCGTGGAGGCCACGTTGAGCGACAGGCGCAACAGCGTCGTCAGCAGCAGCACGGTCGGAAACACCGAGAAGTCGAGCGGGCGGCGCATGTAGGCCGCCACCATCATCACCACCAGCGCCAGCGCGATGTTGAGCGTGAAAAACGTGTCGAGCACCCAGGGCGCCAGCGGCAGCACCATCATCGACAGCACGGTGATGACGAGCAGCGGCGCGGCCAGGCCCTGGGCCCAGGCAGCGTGACGACCGAGCCACTGCTGGAGGAACTTCAGTTGGACGTTCATTCGGATACCTTCTTGCTGGACGCGCGGGCGTCAGGCGGCTGCTCCGGCCTGGGGTTTCCAGTGCGGATCGAGCTCGGGCGGCACCTGCGGTGTCGGCATCTCGCCGGGCATGGCGCCTTGGCCCTTGAGCGCGGCCTTGAGCTGGTAGACATAGGCCAGCACCTGGGCCACGGCGGTGTACAGCGCCGAAGGGATCTCGTCGTCGATCTCGGCATGGGCGTAGAGCGCACGCGCCAGCATGGGCGACTGCAGCACCGGCACGTTGCTGGCCTTGGCCACGTCGCGGATGCGCAGCGCGATCAAGTCGGCACCCTTGGCGATCACACGCGGCGCGTTCATGCTGGCGTCGTCGTACCGGATGGCCACCGCGTAGTGGGTCGGGTTCATCACCACCAGGTCGGCACGCGGCACGGCATTCACGCTGTTGCCCTGCGCCAGCTCACGCTGGCGCGCACGGCGCTGCGCCTTCACGTGCGGGTCGCCTTCGCTTTCCTTGTGCTCGCGCTTGACCTCTTCCAGCGACATGCGCAGGCGGTGCGCATGCAGAAACTTCTGCATCGGTACGTCGATCAGCGCAAAGAAGGTCACCACCAGCAGCAGCAGGCCGACGCCGGTGCTCATCCAGGCGCCGAGCTGGCCCAGCGCGCCTTCGAGCGGTCGCATCAGCAGGGTGCTGAAGGCATCGACATGGCCAGCGATGAACTGCCAGGCCACCACGCCAATCACCGCGGTGATGCCGGCGAGCTTGGCCGTGTCCACCAGCTGCTGGCGCGAGAACAGGCGACCAATGCCGGCCAGCGGGCTGAGGCGGGTGAGGTCGGGCGTGATGGGTTTGGTGCTCAGCGCCCAGCCACCCGAGGCCAGGATCGCCCCCAGCGCCACGGCCAGCACCAGCAAGCCCAGCGGCAGGATCAGCAGGAGCCCCTGCCCCACGCCGTCGGTCAGCCGCTCCAGCACCAGCTGGGGTTGCAGCAGCATCTGGTGGTCAAAGCGCAGCTGAGACTGCAGGGCGGTGAGCAAGCGTCCAAAACCCAGCGGCAGCAAGGCCATGAGGATCAGCGCACCGCCGCCCAGCACCGCGAGATTGGAAAGGTCCTTGGAACGCGGCACCTGGCCATCGTCGCGCGCCTTCTTCAGGCGCTGCGCGGTGGCGGGTAGGTTCTTGTCCTGACTGGAAGATTCCATGGCTCTGGTGCATCGGAGGGATGAGCCAGATTGTGGAAGTCAGGTTGAAAAACTAAAGGGGAATAAGGCGGTGTTGAACCGGGCTTTTCAAAGAACAGGAAAGCCGTAGACCGACCGGAGCGAACTGTCTGCACCGGGAACACCGCGGAACTGGCTCCGCCAGGCCGCAGGTGTTGCCCCTTGAGGGGCGGAGCTGGCTACACGCAGTGAGCCAGCGATGGGGGTGGGCCCACCCTCAGAGTTTGGGCTAAAAGCCCAAACTCGCGAGCAGGTCGTCCACCTGCGCCTGGTCAACCACCACATCGGTGCGGCCTTCGGGGTTGACCACCGGTCCGGCCAGTTCGATCGCGTGGTCCTGTCCGGGTTGCCCACTGGGTGCCGCCTGCAGCAGCAGGCCGAGCAGCTGCTCCTCGATCGTGCCGGCGAGCTGCACCACGCGCGAGATCACCTGACCGGTGAGGTCGTGGAAGTCCTGCGCCATCATGATCTCGGTCAGGCGCGCGTCGCTCTTTTCGCTGGTGGCGACCACATCCTGCGACCAGGTCAGCAGCTCCGGCATCGCTTTGGCGAGGCCGGGGACGCGGCTGATGGTGTCGATCAGCTGGCGGCCGCGCTCGGTGATCAGGGCCTGCTCGGTCTTGGCGACCTCCACCTCGTTGAGCACCTTCTCGGCGGCCTCACCGGTGAGCCGCGCGATGTAGGACAGGCGGCTCTGGGCATCGGGCAGCTGGTCCACCGTGCCCTTGAGCTTGTCGGTGTAGCCCAGCTCCTTGAGGGCGTCGTGCAACTGCCGGGTGATCGACCCGAGCTGGCGGAACATGTCGGGATTGCCGGCCGAAATTTCTTCGCTCTGGTTCATGATGAGCGCTCCCCTCAGAGGCCGAGTTTCTTGAAGATGTTGGCCAGCTTCTCTTCCAGCGTGGCCTTGGTGAAGGGCTTGACGATGTAGCCCGCCGCCCCACCCTGGGCCGCCATCACGATGTCTTCCTTGCGCGCCTCGGCCGTCACCATCAGGACGGGCAGGTGCTTGAGCTTCTCGTCCTTCTTGATCTCGGCCAGCAGCTCGAAGCCGTTCATGTTCGGCATGTTGATGTCGCTAACCACGAAGTTGAAGTTGCCGTTGCGCAGCTTGTTCAGGGCAATCGCACCGTCCTCGGCCTCGTCGGCGTCGGTGTGGCCGATCTCCTTGAGCAGGTTGCGCACGATGCGTCGCATGGTGGAGAAGTCGTCAACGATCAGGAATTTCATCGGGTTGGCCATGGATGCCTCCGTGGAGGAAAGAGGAGAGGATCAATCGGTGCAGGGGACGCGCATCAGCGCGCCGGCTCTGCCTGGGTTTTCGTCACTTCCGGGGAAATCTGAAGCCCGGCAGGCGCCGCAGCCGCTTCGGGCGGGCCGTTGTTCGCCAGCGCGGGCGGCGCCTGGGCGGTGGCGGGCAGCATGCGGGCCTCGGCTTCGCGGGTCAGCACCACGATGCTGATGCGCCGGTTGACCGGGTCGCCGGGTTGGTCGGGCGTGCGCAGCTGGCTCGACGCCAGGCCTTCGACGCGCAACAGCTTGTCATCGGGCAGACCGCCCGCCACCAGGTCGCGCCGGGAGGCGTTGGCGCGATCGGCCGAGAGCTCCCAGTTGCTGTAGCCCCGCTGGCCGTTGCCATAGGGTGTGGCGTCGGTGTGGCCGGCCAGCGCGATGCGGTTTTCCACGTCGCCGAGGGCGCCCCCAATCGCGCGCAGGATGTCGCGCATGTAGGGTTTCACCAGCGCGCTGCCGGCGTCGAACATGGGGCGGTTCTGCGCGTCCACGATCTGGATGTGCAGGCCGTCGGCGGTCTGGTCGAGCTGGATCTGCGAACCGTATTCCGCCAGTTGGGGGGTGTTGGTGATGAGCGCCGTGATCTTGCGCTGCAACGCGTCGATGCGCACGGCGTCCTGGCGTGCCTGGTCGGCGCGCGCCATCTGCGCGCCCATGAGCCGGGCGGCGCGCTCGGCATCGCCGCCGCTCACCTGGCCGGCGGCCTTGCTCAGGTCGCGTCCACCGCCCGGCAGGATGCTGTCGCTGTTGCCGGTGCCGTTGCCACCCATCAGCGAGACCTTCACCGGTGAACTGAAGTAGCTGGCGATGCCTTCGAGCTCGCCCTTGGCGGTGGAACCCAGCAGCCACATGAGCAGGAAGAAGGCCATCATGGCCGTCACGAAGTCGGCGTAGGCGATCTTCCACGCGCCGCCATGCGCCGCATGCCCGCTCTTCTTGACACGCTTGATGATGATGGGCTGAAGCTTGTTGCCTGTGGCCATGTCAGGCTCCCCCCCGCCGCGCCGCGCGCGCCCCCCCCAGGGGGGCGGCACTGGCGGCCCGGCAAAGCCGGTTCCGCTGTGCCCTGGAACAAGTCACGCCCATCGGAGAGACGCCCCAGCCAAGGGCAGCGCGGGTCCGGCTTTGCCGGCCCAAGATGCCGCCCCCCTGGGGGGGCGACGCGAAGCGGCGCAGGGGGTGTTTCACTTCTTGCCTTTCACGTGGCCTTCGAGCTCAGAGAAGTTCGGGCGCACATCGGAGAACAGGACCTTGCGACCGAACTCGATCGCGGTCGCCGGTGCATAGCCCTGCATGCTGGCCAGCAGCGTGGTCTTGATGCACAGGAATTCCTTCCCGCTCTCTTCCATCTTTTGCTCCATGAGTCCGCCCATGGGCTCGACCACGCCATAGGCCAGCAGGATGCCGAGGAAGGTACCGACCAGGGCCGAGCCGATCATGCCGCCGAGCACGGCGGGCGGCTGGCCCACCGAGCCCATGGTGTTGACCACACCGAGCACGGCGGCCACGATGCCGAACGCCGGCAAGCCGCCGGCCAGGCGTGCCACGGCCGCGACCGGCGCGTGCGCCTCCTGGTGGTGGGTCTCGATCTCGGCGTCCATCAGCGACTCGATCTCGTGGGCGTTCAGGTTGCCCGAGACCATCATGCGCAGGTAGTCGGTGATGAACTCGACCACATGGTGGTCGCTGCCCACCGTGGGGTATTTCTTGAACACCGGTGACTGGCTGGGATTTTCCACGTCCTGTTCGATGGCCATCAGGCCTTCCTTGCGGGCCTTCTGCAGGATGTCGAACTGCAGCGCCAGCAGCTCCATGTAGCGCGCCTTGGTGTACTTGCTGCCCTTGAAGCAGCCCGCCAGGCCCGCAAACGACGCCTTCACCACCTTCATCTGGTTGTTCATCAGGAAAGCGCCCATCGCCGCACCCAGGATGGTGATCATTTCAAACGGCAAGGCCTTGAGGATCACGCCAATGTTGCCGCCGTGAACGATGTACACGCCGAAGATGCAGCCCATCGAGACCAGGAAACCGACGATGACAAACATGTTCTAAACCCTGAGAAATATGAACCACCCCTGCGCCGCCTTCGGCGTCCTCCCCTCTAGGGGACGCCAGCTGCGGCCCGGCAAAGCCGGTTCCGCGCTGGCCCTGGCCTGCGGCACCACCGCGGTCGGCACGCATGGGCAAGTCCAGCAACTGATGTATCTATCGGTCAACTTTAGGGGCGATTGAAGACGCCCATGAACGCGAAAAGGACCCTGATGAGGGTCCTTTTCAGACTTTGGGCGGATGGAGCAACTGCCACGAACGCAGTGTCTTCACCGAGCACACCGCGGAACCAGCTTCGCCGGGCCGCAGGTGTTGCCCCCCGGTGGGGTGACGCGCCCTCAGGCGCAGCGCGGGGGGGTACTCAGTCAATGCAAACGGAGGCCTCCGTTTGCAGCACCCTTGCCTGCACGGGCCGGTGGCTCGCACATGCCGCACACGAAGTTGCGGGCGTTCTCATAGGGCTCGGTGACGAAGTGGCCACCGCAGCACGAGCATTTGGTCAGCGTGAGCATGCCGTTGTCGACAAACTTCACCAGGCGCCAGGCCCGGGTCACCGACAGCAGGGGCTCGATCGCACTGGCCTGCATCTGCTCGCTGTACAGGCCGAACGCCTTGATCACGGTGTCGATCTCTTCCAGCTCGCTGGTCTTGGACAGGTACTCGTGGATGTTGAGGAACAGCGAGGCATGGATGTTGGGCTGCCAGGTCAGGAACCAGTCGGTGGAAAACGGCAACTGGCCCTTGGACGGACTCTTGCCCGCCACCTCCTTGTACAGGCGCAACAGGCGCTCGTACGACAGGCTGGTCTCGTATTCCAGCACCTGCAGGCGGGCGCCCAGCTTGATCAGGGCCACAGCGCGCTCGATGTCGCGCGACTCGGTGAGGATGCTTTTGCCGACGGCCATGAGGTACTCCAGAGAAAAACCGAAAGATTCAAAAAGAGCCACTGATCACCCGACTTGCACCGAACGAAGTGACTTCATCCAGGGCGCCGAGGAACCGGCTTCGCCGGGCCTCCAGCGCCGCCCCCTTGGGGGGTGACGCCGCAGGCGGCGCGGGGGGATTCAGTGCGCTGTCATCGACTCGGCGAACTTGCCGGCCATCAGGATACTGGCGTGCAGCTGGGTGGTGGTGCTGTTGTCCACCTTCTTCACGTTGTGGCTGGTGAGCAGGTTCCACACCAGGTCGTCGTCCACACGGAAGCGGCACAGCAGCATGTTGCTCGACGCGATCTTGAGCAGCTGCGCGGTGGACAGCATGCCCAGCAGGTCGGCGGCTTCTTCGGTCAGACCCAGGCGGAACAGGGCAGCTGCGCGGTCCTTGCGGATCAGGTTCTGCGCCAGCATGAGGTAGGTCAGGTTGGCTTCGCGGATTTCGGCCAAGAGTTGTTCGCTGTCCATGGGGTGCTCCTTGAGAAGAAGGTCGGTTCTGTGAGCGGAGTGCTTACGTTTGCTGACCTGATGTGTGCAATTGTGTCGGGCGTAAAAATTTCTTGAATCGGCGAATGGCTGTTTGACCTGTCATCCGTGCGGTGTGGTCTTGTCGGGCATTTGCCTACAACCTTGGTTCTCATTTCCGTCCTGCCTCTGCGGAGCGCGATCCGCAGCGCGGCACCCCGGCACAGCTTCAGCCGGTCTGCCGCAGGCCGATACAGACAGATCCGTTTTCACGACCAGGTCACCCACGCGCAGAGGCTGGCGCACAAGCCCCGACACCAAGAAGCCGACACGTCTGTTCAGCCACAGGAAGCGCAGAACTGGCCGGCACATCACCGCCTTATTTGCGCTAACCGTTACAACACAGCGCTAAAGAATAGGGCGGGACCACCGAAATTGAACTCAACGAACTTCTAGAAAGGTTCGTCGTCCGGCAAGCAGAAGCGGCGAGACGGTCATTGGTCCCAGGGCCCAACCGGCACGTGCAGCAGACAGCTCCGGTCATGGCGGCCAGCCTCCTGGCTGGCGTTGAGATTGGCAGCAATGCCGGATTACTTTGTTCAATTTTTTAGGAGTTAGTTATGAGCTCGATCAACACCAACGTGATGTCCCTGAATGCCCAGCGCAACCTGAATGCGTCTGCCGGCTCCCTCGCCACCTCCATGCAGCGCCTGTCTTCCGGCCTGCGTGTGAACAGCGCCAAGGACGACGCGGCCGGCCTCGCCATTGCCGAACGTATGAACGCACAGGTCAAGGGCATGAACGTCGCCATCCGCAACGCCAACGACGGCATCTCGCTGGCGCAGACCGCTGAAGGTGCGCTGGGCAAGGTGGGCGACTCCCTGCAGCGCATGCGTGAACTGGCCGTGCAGTCGGCCAACGCCTCGAACTCCGACTCTGACCGGACCAACCTTGATGCGGAATACCAGCAGCTCAACGCCGAAGTCACCCGCGTGCTGACCGGCACCAAGTTCAACGGCGTTGACCTGCTGAACACCTCTGCGTCGCTGCAGTTCCAGGTGGGCGCCAACAACGTCGCGACCGACCAGATCACCGTTGGCACCACCAACCTCGCCAGTGGCGCCGGCGTGGCCGCCGTGACGGCCGGTGACATCACCTCCGCCGGTGCCGCACTGAGCGCCATGGACGACCTGGACGATGCCATCGACGAGATCACCACCGCTCGTGCCACCTTCGGTGCCGTGCAGAACCGTTTCGATGCCGTGATCTCGAACCTGCAGGTCGCTTCCGAGAACCAGGCCGCTTCGCGTGGCCGCATCATGGACGCTGACTTCGCCACGGAGACCTCCAACCTCTCGCGCGGCCAGATCCTCCAGCAGGCTGGCACCGCCATGGTCGCGCAGGCCAACCAGCTGCCCCAGGGCGTGCTGTCCCTGCTGCGCTGATCGGCATCACGGATCGTCACCCCGCCCGGGGTGGCACCCGTGCGGCGGCGGCAGATCACTGCCCCGCCGCGTTCCCATTCGTGGGATGCACAGACCGCATGCCTTCGCGTGCGGTGCGTCCATCCTGAGGAAGGCACACCATGGCCACCATCTCTTCGCCCGGCATCGGCAGCGGGCTCGACGTCCAGAGCATCGTCACGCAACTGGTGGCGCTGGAAAAAGCGCCGATCAAGCAGCTGCAGACGCAGGCCACGTCGTTCCAGACCAGACTCTCCACCTACGGCACCATCAAGTCGCAGGTATCGGCCCTGGGCGACGCCGCAGCCAAGCTCTCCAACAGCAGCGGCTGGAACGCCGTCACCGCCACCTCCTCGAACCCCACGGCGGTGGGTGTGACCGCCGCCGCCGGCGCACCGGCCACCTCGCTCACGATGGAAGTGCAGCAACTGGCCAAGGCGCAGTCCACCGCATCCACCGCCGTGCCCTCCGGCACCGCCATGGGCTCGGGCACGATGACCATCGAACTCGGCAACTGGAGCAGCGGATCGTTTGCGGCCGGTGCAGCCAGCCCCGTGAGCGTGACCATCAACGCCGGGGAAGACACGCTGGCTGAAATTGCTGCCAGGATCAACGACGCGGGTGCGGGCGTTAGCGCCACCGTGCTGAAAGACGCTTCGGGCGAACGCCTGCTGCTGCGCTCCAGAGACACCGGCGAAGAAAACGGCTTTCGCATCGCGGTCGCCGACGACGACGGCAACAACACCGACGCCAGCGGCCTCTCACGCCTGGCCTTCGACACCGCCAACCCCTCGGGCATGGGCCAGACCCAGGGCGGGCAGAACGCCCAGGCCACCGTGAACGGCGTCTCCATCAGCAGCGCAAGCAACCGCCTGACCGACACGCTGCCGGGCATGACCCTCCAGCTCTCGCAGGTGACCACGGCACCGGTGGAAATCGACGTCAGCACCGACCTGGAAGCGGTGCGCACCAACCTCAAGAGCTTTGTCGACGCCTACAACACGCTCAACAGCACGCTGGCGAACGCCACCCGCTACGATGCCGGCACCAAGACCGCCGGACCCCTGCAAGGCGACGCCACCGCGACCGGGCTGCAGAACGCCTTGCGGGGCATGATGCGCTCGGTCACCGCCAGCAGTCCGTTTTCTCGCCTGTCGGACATCGGCATCGAAGTGAAGACCGGCGGCGCCCTGGAGATCAAGACCGACAAGATGGACGCAGCGCTGTCCAAGCTCGATGGCCTCAAGGCCCTGTTCACGACCACCAGCACCGACCCGACTGCGGGCGGCTTCGGCCTGAAGGTGAAAGCCTTTGCCGACGGTCTGATCGACGCCGACGGCCTGGTGAGCAACAAGACCGCGTCCATCCAGGCATCGATCAAGCGCAACGGCGTCGAGCAGGACCGGATCAACGACCGGGCCGCCCGCACCGAGGTGCGCCTGCTGGCGCAGTACAACGCCATGGACGCGGCCGTGAGCAAGCTCAATGGCCTGAGCGCCTTTGTCTCGCAGCAGATCACCCTGTGGAACAAGGGCGGCGGCTGATGCATGGGTCTGCCTCTTCCTTCCGGACCCGACCTGCGTGCAGCCTGCTGCCGGGTCGGGTTTTTCATGCGGCGCACCAGACTGGACAAGGGTGAACAACGATGAACTATCCACCGCAATTGCAGGCCTTGGACACTTCAGTCCCCGGCGCGGCTGCCGATACTAAAAGGCATCAGACACAAGGAACCGATGCCATGTTCACCTCTGTCAATTCACGCGCCGCCTCTGCCTACAAACGGGTATCCGCCGAAACCAGCGTCCAGGGCGCAGACCCCCACCAGCTCGTCGGTCTGCTGTTCGAAGCCCTGCTGCAGTCGATCGCCCAGGCACGCGGCGCCATTGCACGCAACGAGGTGCTGCCCAAGGGCGCTGCCATCGGCAAGGCCGTGCGCATCCTGGAAGAGGGTCTGAAGGCTGGCCTGAACCTGCGCGAGGGTGGCGAGATCGCCACCAACCTGCGCCAGCTCTACGACTACAGCATCCTGCGCCTCACCCAAGCCAACCTGCGCAACGATGAAAAGGCACTGGAAGAAGTGGCGCGGCTGATCGAGCCGGTGGCCGAATCCTGGAAACAGATCAAGGGCCCGGGGCCCGCCTACCTTCAGCCCGTCACGGGCCGCGGAGCCTGATCATGGAGCACACCTTGCTGGACTATTACAAGGCGATCGAGAACGCGAGCCAGAAGATGCTGGAGGCGGCACAGACCGAAAACTGGGACCAGGTGGTGCGGCTGGAAGGTGCCTGCGCGGTGCTGATCGCGCAGCTGCGCAGCAAGTCACGCAGCATCGAACTGGCGCCCGAAGAGCGGACCGAGAAAGTGCGCATCATGCAGCGCATCCTGCGCACCGACGCCGAGATCCGCTGCCTGGCCGAACCCTGGCTGAACGATCTCGAACAGCTGATGGACACAGGAGGAAAGGTGCACTGACGTGCACACCCCCGCCGCGCTGCGCGCGACCCCCTTGAAGGGGGCAACGCGAGCGGACTGGCAAAGCCAGTTCCGCCGCGTTCTCGGTGCAAAACACGCGCTCCGGCAGCTGAGTGATGGTTAAGGAGAGTCGCTTCGAGTCCGAGCTGAAGCTCAGCCCAGAATGCGGCGGAACCGGCTTTGCCGGGCCACTCGCATTGCCCCTTGAGGGGCGGAGCGGCCACACGCAGTGGGCAAGCGATGGGGGTGGGTCAGACCGACATGTTCATGATGTCGGTGTACGCCTGCACCATGCGGTTGCGCACATGCAGGGTGGCCTGAAAGCCGATCTGGGCCTTCTGCATGGCCAGCATGGTTTCTTCCAGGCTGACCTTGGGGTTGCCCAGCTGCACCTGGGTCTGCAGGCGCGAGGCTTCGGTCTGCGCGGCGCTGACGTCTTTCAGCGCGGTCTTGAAGTTGTCGGCAAAGCCGCTGCCCACGCCACCGGCAGCGCCCGGGCGCTTGGGCGCCGTCTGGCCCACCCCGGTGAGGGCCTGGCTCGGCAAGGCGTTGATTCGCAGGTCCATGGCGGATTCCTTCACAAAATGTGCACGCTTCGATGCTAGTGAGCGGGGGGCTGCGGCGCGCCGGGAATAGGGGCACAAAGGGAGGCCTTTTCCCGGCTATGGACGGGGCAGCAGGGCCGAATAATCGGTCGCAACAGGGGTGATCTCCCCTGCCTGAGACCGAACACAAACGCCCCATCGCCATGAGCAACACCGTCGCAGCAATCGACCTCCAACCCGTGAGCCGCAACGCTTTCGGTGCAGGCCTGGCGCGCATGGACAACGCGCAGAAGACCAAGTTCGGCCTGGGTGCCCTGGCCCTGCTGGCGATTGCCCTGGCCTTCTTCTTCATGGGCCAGCAGCCCGAGTGGCGCGTGCTCTACGCCAACCTGAGCGACAAGGACGGCGGCGCCGTGGTGGCCCAGCTGTCGCAGATGAACGTGCCTTACAAGCACGCCGAGGGCGGCCAGGCCATCCTGGTGCCGGCCGACAAGGTGCACGACACCCGCCTGCGCCTGGCCTCGCAAGGCCTGCCCAAGGGCTCGGTGACCGGGTTCGAGCTGATGGAAGCCAACCGCTTCGGCATGACCCAGTTCCAGGAACGCCTGACCTTCCAGCGCGGACTCGAAGGCGAGCTGACCCGCTCCATCCAGTCGCTCTCTTCGGTGCAGGCCGCGCGCATCCACCTGGCGCTGCCGAACCAGAACGGCTTTTTCCGCGAACAGCAGAAGCCTTCGGCTTCCGTGCTGCTCACCCTGCACCCCGGCCGCACGCTGGACAAGGCGCAGGTGGCGGGCATCGTGCACCTGGTGGCCTCCAGCGTGCCCGAGATGAACCCCAAGGCGGTCAGCATCGTGGACGACGCGGGCAACCTGCTGTCGGCCTCGCCCGACGCACAGGCCCAGGGGGCCGACACCCAGAAGCTGCAGTACACGCAGCAGATCGAGCAGCTGTACACCCGCCGCATCCTGGACATGCTGGAGCCGCTGGTGGGCCGCGACAACGTGAAGGCCCAGGTGAGCGCCGAGGTGGATTTCTCGCTCGTCGAGTCCACCAGCGAGCTGCACAAACCCAACCAGGGCGGCGAGCCCGGCGCGGTGCGCAGCCAGCAGATCGTGGAAGACGGCACGGCCGCCAGCGCGCAGCCCGCCGGCGTGCCCGGTGCCGTGAGCAACCAGCCACCCGCCACCGGCACGGCGCCGATCAACGGCGCGGCGGCACCGCTGGGCGTGGCGGGCAACGGCGAGAAGGCCGGCAACTCGCGCCGCGAGTCGGTCATCAATTACGAAGTGGACAAGACGGTGAAGGTGGTGCGCGAGGCCAGCGGCCAGGTGCGCCGTCTCAGCGCTGCGGTGGTGATCAACCACCGCAGCAGCACCGACAAGAACGGCAAGACCACCTCCACCCCCATTCCGCCAGCGCAGCTGGAACAGATGACCGCGCTGGTGCGCGAGACCATCGGCTTCAACAAAGACCGCGGCGACTCGGTCAACCTCGTCAACGCGGTCTTCAATGTGGAGAAGACGTCGGAGGTGCAGGAAGCCGCCTGGTGGAAGCAGCCCGACAACCAGGAGCTGGCGCGCAGTCTGGCCTGGCCGATGGGCCTGCTGGGCATGGGCCTGCTGGTGCTCATGGGCATGGTGCGCCCGGGCCTGAAGATGATGCGGTCCCCGGCGGCGCTGCGCAACGACAGCAACGCCAGCGCGCCGCAGCTCAGCGCCGTGCTCAACGAGGCGCCCGAGCGACCGGGCCTGCCCATGCCATCCGAGAGTGCCCCGTCGAACGAGAACCAGCGCCTGGCCGATGCGAAACGGCTGGCGCTGGAGAACCCGATGGCCGTGGCCAACATCGTCAAAGGCTGGGTCAGCGGCGAAGCGCCCGCATGAACATGAAACACCCCCGCCTCGCTTCGCTCGTCCCCCTCAAGGGGGCGGCACTGGCGGCCCGGCAAAGCCGGTTCCGCGGTGCCCTGGGTTCGACCCCGGCGTGCATGCGTTCTTCGCATAGCTAAGGAAACTCGATCATGGAAGACCAGGGAATCCAGGACGCCGCGATCTTTCTCATGTCGCTGGGCGAGGAAGAAGCGGCCGAGGTGTTCAAGCACCTGAGCCCGAAGGAAGTGCAGAAGCTCGGCGAGGCCATCGCCAAGACCCGCGCCGTGTCGCACGACCGGGTCGAGCAGGTGATGCAGAAATTCACCGACGAGGCCGCCTCGCAGAGCCTGCTGGTGTCCGACACCGACAACTACGTGCGCGCGGTGCTCAAGCGCGCCCTCGGCGACGACAAGGCCTCGCTGCTGATCGACCGCATCCTGCAGGGCGGTGACGTCTCGGGGATCGAAAGCCTGAAGTGGATGGACCCCCTGTCCATTGCGGAACTGCTGCGCAACGAGCATCCGCAGATCGTGGCGGCCATCCTGGTGCACCTGGAATCGGACCAAACCGCCGACGTGCTGAAGAACTTCACCGAGCGCACCCGCAACGAGGTGATGCTGCGCATCGCCACGCTCGAAGGCATTCAGCCCACCGCGCTGAAGGACCTCAACGAGGTGCTCTACAAGGTGCTGGCCGGCGGCGACAAGATCCGCAAGACCTCGATGGGTGGCGTGAAGACCGCGGCCGAGATCATCAACATGATGGGCACGCAGATCGAAAGCTCCGTGATCGAGTCGATCCGCGGCTTCGACGCCGACCTGGCGCAGAAGATCATGGACAAGATGTTCACCTTCGAGGACCTGCTCAAGCTCGACGGCAAGTCGATCCAGCTGGTGCTCAAGGAGGTGGCGTCCGAATCGCTGGTGATCGCACTCAAGGGTGCCACCTCCGAACTGCGCGAACTGATCCTCTCCAACATGTCCTCGCGCGCCGCCGAGGGCCTGCGCGACGACCTCGAGTCGCGCGGACCGGTGCGGCTGTCCGAGGTGGAAGCCCAGCAGAAGGAAATCCTGAAGATCGTGCGGCGCCTGTCGGACGAAGGCCAGATCGTGATCGGAGGAGGTGACGATGAAGGCTTCGTCTAAACCCAGCCCGCACACCCGCTTCATTCCGCGGGAGGAAATCGATGGCTGCTCGGCCTGGCGCTTCTCGGCCATGGACGGCAGCGAAGACGCCCCGGCGGTGACCCAGGCCAGCGCGCCCGTGACCGACAGCCCGTCCGCTGCTGCGGCCCTGCACGATGCCCGCGAGCAGGCCTATGCCGAGGGCTTTGCCCACGGCCACGATGCCGGCAGCCAGGAGGTGCGCGACGCCCTGGAAGCCTCGGTGCGCAAGACCGCCGAGGAGACCGCGGTGCGCATGGCCCAGCTGCTGCACAACACCAAAGAACACCTGCAGCGCAGCGAAGAGCAGATCTCGCGCCACATCCTGGAACTGGCCTGCGACCTGGCCCGCCAGGTGGTGCGGCAGGAGTTGCGCAGCAACACCCAGCACCTGCGTCCGGTGATCGCCGAGGCGCTGTCGCAGCTGGTCGATGACGGCCTGCCCGCCACCGTGCGCATGCACCCCGGCGACCTGGCACTGATGAAAGGGGCCCTGCAGGAAACGCTGGCCAGCCCGACGCCCGAGTTCGTCGCCGACACCAGCATCAGCGCCGGCGGCTGCCTGATCGAGTCGGCCAGCATGGCGGTGGACGCCACGATCGAAAAACGCTGGCAACGCGCGGTGGGCAACCTCGGCCTGCAAAGCGACTGGAACCCGGAGAATGCCGATGTATAGGCGTGAAACACCCCCGCCGCGCTGCGCGCGACCCCCTCAAGGGGGCGTCGCTGGCCGACCGACAAAGCCGACCCGGCGGCGACTCCGTGTTCGACCCATGTACGCGAGGACCTCCGCATGACCGACAGCACCTTTGGCACAGAAAGCCGCTGGGGCCACTTCATGGAAGACCTGCGCGAGAACGCCAGCGTGCACACGCCGCTGGAGGTGCGCGGCACCCTCACCCGCCTGGCGGGCCTGGTGCTTGAAGCCGTGGGCCTGAAGGTGCCGGTCGGCTCGCAGTGCCTGATCGGCAACGGACAGAAGGACCCGGTGCTGGCCGAGGTGGTGGGCTTCTCGAACGACCGCGCCTTCCTGATGCCGGCTGGCGACACGCATGGCCTGTCCAGCGGCGCCAGCGTGACGCCGCTGGCGCCCTACCGCACCGTGCCGCGCCTGGGCCAGGCGAACAAGCCGCCCTCCTCCGATGACCGCGGCGTGCTGCGCCTGCCGCTGGGCAAGGGCCTGCTGGGCCGCGTGGTGGATTCGCATGGCCACCCGCTCGACCATCTCGGCCCCATCACCCATGTGGACGTGGCGCCGCTGGAGCGCGCCCCCCTCAATGCGATGGACCGCGACCCGGTGCGCGAGCCGCTGGACACCGGCGTGCGCGCCATCAACGCCCTGCTCACCGTCGGCCGCGGCCAGCGCATCGGCCTCTTCGCCGGCTCGGGCGTGGGCAAGAGCGTGCTGCTGGGCATGATGGCGCGCTACACCAAAGCCGACGTGATCGTGGTCGGCCTCATCGGCGAACGCGGCCGCGAGGTGAAGGAATTCATCGAGGACATCCTGGGCGCGGAGGGCCGCAAGCGCTCGGTGGTGGTGGCCGCGCCAGCCGACGCGCCGCCGCTGGTGCGCATGCAGGGCGCGGCCTACGCCACGGCGATCGCCGAGCGCTTTCGCGACGACGGTCTGCACGTGCTGCTGCTCATGGATTCGCTCACCCGCTACGCCATGGCCCAGCGCGAGATTGCGCTGGCCATCGGCGAGCCGCCCGCCACCAAAGGCTACCCGCCCTCGTGCTTTGCCAAGCTGCCGCAGCTGGTGGAGCGCAGCGGCAACGGCCTGAACGGCGTCGGCTCGATCACCGCCTTCTACACCGTGCTCTCCGAGGGCGACGACCAGCAGGACCCGATCGCCGACGCGGCACGCGCCATCCTGGACGGCCACATCGTGCTCTCGCGCTCGCTCGCCGAGTCGGGTCACTATCCTGCGATCGATGTCGAGGCCTCGGCCTCGCGCGTGATGCACAACGTGGCCAGCCAGGTCCATCTGGAGCTGGCGCGCAAGTTCCGCAGCGCCTATTCGCGCTACATGAAAAGCCGCGACCTGATCCAGCTCGGCGCCTACGCGGCGGGCAGCGATCCGGAGACCGACCGCGCCATCGTTCTGTATCCCGCCCTGCAGCGCTTCCTGATGCAGGACATGCAGGATGCCGCCAGCCTGGAGGGCAGCCTGCACCAGCTCGCAGCCACCCTGCAGGAAGACAAACCGACCCGCGACGGCGCCCAGCGCCCGCCGCGCGGGCACCACAACCCCTATGAAGGCAACGCCTGATGACTGCGATCCAGACACTGAACAAAGTGGTTGAGCTGGCCGAGAAGCGCCGCGACGAGGCACTCGGCCATCTGGTCCAGCTGCGGCGCGAGCTGCAGCTGGCGCAGGAGCAGATGGACCAGCTGCAGGCCTACGCCCAGGAGGCGCAACAGCGCTGGGCCGCGCGCGGCAGCGCAGGCGTGGACGTCACGCTGCTGCACCACCACCGCCAGTTCATGGCCAAGATCGATCACGCCATGGAGTTCCAGCGCAGCGTGCTGGGCCAGCGCGAATCCCAGGCGGAAAAAGCCCAGCAACAGGTGCATGTGGCCGAACGCGACGTGGCCGGCTTGCGCAAGTACACCGACCGCCAGCTGCAGACCCTGCTGCAGAGGGCACAGCGCCAGGACCAGAAAGCGACCGACGAAATGGCCCTGGCTATCCACCTGCGCCAGAGCCTGGCCCAGGCGCAGGCCCACACCCGGGGCGCACGACCATGAGCAGCACCGCCAGCACCACCGCTGCCCCGGCCAGCTCCGCCGCACCGGTGCGCCCGGGCCACGCCGGCGCGCGCAAGACCGGCGCCGAGAGTGGCCCTGACCTGTTTGCCAACCTGCTGTCGCTGGTGGGCGACACCCACGGCACGCCCGCGCCGGAAGCCTCCTTGCCGAATGCCGACCGCGACCCGGCAGACGACACACTCCCCGGACAGGACCCGTCGGCCCACAACCCGCTGACCGACCTGCTGGGCTGGTACGACCGAGCGGGTCTGACCGGCACGCCGGGCACCGCGCCGGGCACACCGGCGACTCAGAAACCTGGTGGGTTGGACAACGCGACGACGGCAGCCGTTGCGGGCACCGGCCTGGCGCCAGGAGAGGCCGCACAGACCGCAGACCGCCAGGGCATGGCACTCGATCGCCTCGGCATGACCCCCGTGGGTCGCGACGACAGCCAGGATGCGCTCGTGATGCCGGATGCCGCAGCCGCGGCCGCTGAAACCGCCAGCCCCGCCTCGGCGGCCGCGCTGTCGTCCCGGCACGCTGCGCCGGCGGCGCAGGCGGCCGGGCCGGGCCTGCAGCGGGCCCAGGGAGCACCCACGAACTGGCGCAAAACCGGCCCTTCCGGCACCGTTGCCGCGCCAGGCCTGGACAGCAGCGCCCCGGAGAGCACCCGGGGACGGCAGCACGCGTACACCGCGCAGCTGCGCAGCACCGTGGCACTGGACGAGCGCTACGGCCAGTCCCGCCCAGGGGAAGCCGCACCCTCCGCGGCGTCCAGTGCCTCCTTTCCCGGCGCGCTGGCCGGCGCTCCCCGGCAGGGCGGTGAATCCGCTCCCTCGCCCGCGCTGAGCGGGCCTGCCGAGACCGCAGCCACACCCGAACACAGCACCGAAGGCCCTGCCCGCGAGGCCTCAGGTCCGGCCGACCCGTCCGCCGAGGCCCAGACCGAGTCCGTGAGCCACTGGGGCACGCAGAACCTGCGCCACGCCAGCCTGCGCGTCGGTCAGCCCGGCGAGGACGCGATCGATATCCAGCTCTCGCTCTCCGGCCAGGAGGTGCGGGTGGACTTCCGCACCGACAGCGCCGAAGCCCGCGCCAGCCTGCAGCACAGCGCGAGTGCTTCGCTGGGCGATCTGCTGCAGGGCTGCGGCATCCAGCTCGGCAGCGTGTCGGTCGGGTCCCAAGGCCAGCCGCCCCAGCGCGACGGCTCACCGCCTGGCGCGGAACAGACGGCATCCAGGCACGGGACGCGCCCGCCCGCAGCGCCCGAAGCCGCCACCGCGCCGCTGCGGCCACGCAGCGATGGCAGCCACCCGCTGGACGTGTTCGCCTAGGTCCGTCGCCCTGCGCGTCCGGGGCCATGGTGCGCCCGGGGGCGGCCCGGGCCTGCGCTGCAGGGTGCAGGTCCTGCATGCTGTTCGACGGCGACAGCAGACGCCCGAATAAGCGGCTTTTCAGGTGCTTATCTGGCGACCGAAGAGCAGGTCAGGGCTCAATAATTCTTCCGAACCCACACGTTTTCTGGCGTGTAACACCCTCCGCTTCCGGGGGGTTTTCTGGAGGAAACCCATGTCTGCTGCCGCCGCCACCGCCGACGCCTCGGCCACCGCCAAGCCCAAAAGTAAGAAGCTGCTGTTCATCCTGATCGGTGTGGTCGTGCTCGCCTTGGCCGCTGCGGGCGGTGCCTTCTTCCTGTTGAAGAAGAACGCCGCCGACGAGGAGGACGGCGGCGACGGGACCGAAGTGGTCGAGAAACACGCGGACAAGCACAAGACACCGCCGACCTTCCTGCCGCTGGAGAACATGGTGGTGAACCTGGCCGATGCCGGTGGCAACCGCTTCGTTCAGCTGGGCATCACGTTGCAGCTGGAAGACGCCAAGACCGGCGAGGACGTGAAAACCTACATGCCCAGCATCCGCAACGGGGTGCTGCTGCTGATCTCCCAGCGCACGGCCGACGAAATCCTGCAGGTGAGCGGCAAGGAAAAGCTGGCGAACGACATCATTGCCGAGATCTCCCGACTGATGGATTACGAGATCGAAGACCCAGAGGCCGAGGAAACACCGGGCAAGAAGAAGCGCCGCCAGGCACCGCCGAACCCGGTGCAGGGTGTGCTGTTCTCCAGTTTCATCGTGCAGTAAACCGGCAGGCCACCACCATGTCCGACTCGTTTCTGTCCCAGGAAGAAGTGGATGCCTTGCTGGAAGGCGTCACGGGCGAGAGCCAGAAGCTGGAGCGCGAAACCGCCCCCACCGACGGGGTGCGCACCTACAACCTCTCCAGCCAGGAGCGCATCGTGCGGGGGCGCATGCCCACGATGGAGATCGTCAACGAGCGCTTCTCGCGCAACCTTCGGCTGGGGCTTTTCAACTTCATCCGCCGCAGCCCGGAGATCTCGGTCGGTGCGGTGCAGGTGCAGAAATACAGCGCCTTCCTGCGTGAACTGGTGGTGCCCACCAACTTCAACATTATGGCGGTGCGACCGCTGCGCGGCAACGGTCTGGTGGTCTGTGAGCCGACCCTGCTGTTCGGCGTGATCGACAGCCTGTTTGGCGGCAATGGCAAGTTCCACACCCGCATCGAGGGGCGCGACTTCTCGCCCACCGAGCAGCGGGTGATCGACCGGCTGGTCGAGGTGGTGGCCGAGGAATACAAGAAGGCCTGGCGCGGCGTGTACCCGCTGGAGCTGTCTTACCAGCGCTCGGAAATGCAGCCCCAGTTCGCGACCATTGCCACCCCGAGCGAGATCGTGGTCTCCACCAGCTTCACGCTGGAGATCGGCGACATCACGGGCTCGCTGCACATCTGCATCCCCTATGCCACGCTGGAACCGATCCGCGATGTCCTGTACTCCAGCGTGCAGGGCGACGCGATCGAAGTCGACCGCCGCTGGGTCAAGCTGCTGAGCCACGAGATCCAGGCAGCCGAGGTGACCATGGTGGCCGAACTGGCCCAGACCGAGGCCACGGTGGAGCAGCTGCTGGCGATGCAGGTGGGCGACTTCATCGAACTGGACCGCCACGCCGCGATCCAGGCCCATGTGGACGGCGTGCCGATCTTCGAATGCCAGTACGGCACACACAAAGGCAAGTACGCCCTGCGTATCGAGCGCAACCTGCGCGGAACCGAATTGACCTGGCTGGGAGATCCCTATGTCAACTGAGACCACCGACACCATGAACGACGACGTCACCGACGACTGGGCCCAGGCCTTGGAAGAACAGGCCAGCGCGGCGGCCGGCCCGGCCAGCAGCGACAGCGCGCCGGCCTTCGAGAGCAACACCAGGCCCGTCACGGCGAACGGCAATCCGATGCAGGACATCCAGATGGTGCTGGACATCCCAGTGCAGCTGACGGTGGAACTGGGTCGCACCAAGGTGCCGATCAAGTACATCCTGCAGCTCGCGCAAGGCTCCATCGTCGAGCTCGATGCGCTGGCCGGCGAGCCGATGGACGTGCTGATCAACGGCTACCTGATCGCCCAGGGCGAGGTGGTGGTGGTGAACGACAAGTTCGGCATCCGCCTCACCGACATCGTCACGCCGTCCGAGCGCATGCGACGGGTGTCAAAAAGCTGACCCCCCTGCGTCGCCTTCGGCGCCTCCCCCTGGAAAGGGGCGACACCAGAGGCCCGGCGAAGCCGGTTCCCCGGTGTCTCTGGGTTGAAGGCACTTCGCTCCGGTCGCTTCACTGCCTTTCACTTCTCTCTCGTTTTTCCTTCCTACCTCATGCTGCAAAACGCCTTGCCTGCAATCGGTCTGCTGCTCCTGATGGTGCTGCTGGCGTTCGCGCTGCAGCGCTGGAAGAAGCACCTGCCGGGCATCGCCCACCAGGCCGGCCCGGCGCTCAAGGTGATGAGCACGGTCTCGCTCGGGCCGCAGCAGCGTCTGGTGACGGTGCAGGTGGGGCAGGGGCCCGATGCGCTCTGCCTAGTGCTTGGCGTGGCGCCCGGCAGCATCAGCGCCCTGCACAGCCTGCCCCTGCCCGCCGAACCCGAAGTCCCCACCGCGCCCGGCACGCCCGGCGCCGCCAACGGCTTTGCCGTGCGTCTGGCCCAGCTCATGAACCCTTCTTCCACCAAAGGCCCCCATGCGCCGCTGTGATGTCCGCTGGCGCCACGCGGCGGTCTTCACCGGGCTGGCCATGCTGGCCGGCACCGCACTGGCCCAGGTCGCTCCGTCCCTGCCCCTTAGCCCACCCGCGGCAGCGGTGACGGCGGGAGCGTCCCTGCCCCTGGTGATTGGCCAGGGTGCGGGCGGTGCCAGCTATTCGGTGCCGATCCAGACCCTGCTGTTCTTCACCGCGCTGTCTTTCCTGCCTGCCGTGCTGCTGCTGATGACGGGTTTCACCCGCATCGTGATCGTGCTCTCGCTGATGCGCCAGGCGCTGGGCACGCAGTCGGCGCCACCGAACCAGGTGGTGGTGGGCCTCTCGCTCTTCCTCACGCTGTTCGTGATGGGACCGACGCTCGACAAGGTCTACAACGAGGCCTACGCACCCTACACCGCGAACCAGATCAGCTTCGAGCAGGCGCTCGACCGCGGCCAGGGACCCATGCGCGCCTTCATGCTCAAGCAGACGCGCCAGAGCGACTTCGAACTCTTTGCCCGGCTCGCCAAGCTGCCCGCCGACGTGACCGCCGAGACCGCGCCGTTCCGCGTCATCGTGCCCGCCTTCGTCACCAGCGAACTCAAGACCGCGTTCCAGATCGGCTTCATGATCTTCATCCCCTTTCTGGTGATCGACATGGTGGTGGCCAGCGTGCTGATGTCGCTCGGCATGATGATGCTCTCGCCGGTGCTGGTGGCGCTGCCGTTCAAGCTGATGCTGTTCGTGCTCGCCGACGGCTGGAACCTGCTGCTCGGTTCGCTCGCCGCCTCGTTCGCCACCTGATCCAAGGACCCATACATGGACCCGCAAGCCGCTCTGACGATGGGGCAGAACGCCCTCTACATGTTGCTCATGGTGGCCGCGCCGGTGCTGGCCGTGGTGCTCGGCGTGGGCCTGCTGGTGAGCCTGTTCCAGGCCATCACGCAGATCCACGAGGCCACGCTGTCCTTCGTGCCCAAGCTGATCGCGGCGATCGCGGTGTTTGCCATTGCCGGCCCGTGGATGATGACCACCCTGGTTGAGTTCATCCGCAGCACCATCCTGTCGATCCCGAACTACGCGGTGTAGATGGGCCCCCCCTGCGCCGCTTCGCGTCACCCCCCCGAGGGGGGCGGCACTGGCCGGCCGGCGAAGCCGGTCCGGCGGTGCCCTGGGGCGGGAGCCATTCGCGCCGGAGGCACGGCTTGCGCTGACTGTGCCCTGGGGCGGCTGCCCCTCACCGTTCAACGTCGGCCCGCTCGCTAAGCCATGCCCACTTTCAGCGAAGCGGACATCATGGCGCTGGTCTCTCCGGTGTTCTGGCCCTTTCTGCGCATCCTGGCGGTGTTCTCCAGCGCGCCGATCTTCTCGGCCCGCTCGGTCCCCGTGCGCAGCCGGGTCGCGCTGGCCTTCCTGGTGGCCGTCTGCGCCCAGGCGGGTCTGCCCGACCAGCCCGTGGTGGGCCTGACCGATCCGAACGCGTTCTCGGTGGTGCTGCAGCAGGTCGTGGTGGGGATCGCGATCGGTCTGGCGGTGCGCATCGTGTTTGCTTCGGTCGAACTCGCGGGGGAGGTCATCGGTCTGCAGATGGGCCTGAACTTCGCGGGCTTCTTCGACCCTTCGACCAACTCGCAGACCAGCGCGGTGGGCCGTTTTTTCGGCAACATCACCATGCTGCTGTTCGTGGTGCTGGGCGGTCACCTCATGCTGCTGCAGGCGGTGGTGGCCAGTTTCGAGACCTTCCCGCTCGGCGGCAGCGCCTTCGAGTCGATCAACCGCATGCAGCTGCACCAGCTCGGCGCCGTGGTGTTCCGCTATGGACTGTGGATCGCGCTGCCCATGATCGCCATGCTGCTGTTCATCAACATCGTGCTGGGCTTCGTCTCGCGCATCGCGCCGCAGATGAACGCGTTCGCGATCGGCTTTCCGATCACGCTCACCGCCGGCCTGGTCGGCATTGCCGCCACCTTGCCGATGCTGGACGCGCCGGTGGTCGCGCTGCTGAAGCTGGCCACCGAGATCTTCACCGGCGGATGACCCCCGCCAGGGCGCGGCCCCGGTGACCCGCGGCCTACTGCCACGTCAGGTCGAAGAGCTTCCAGTCGGGACCCTGCCGCCGCCAGGACAGCTCCACCGCGTAAGGGGCCAGCCGCTCCGGCCACAGATCCTGGGCACCGGTCAGCAGCACCCGGGCCTGCGTGGTGCCCAGGTCCGGCGCGACGGGGTCGATCCGGCTGCTGCGCGCGACGGCGATCACCTTCACCTGCGCATGGCGCAGGAACACCAGCGTCATGGTCTGCCTCGCCCAGGCCTGGTCCAGGCTGTCCTGCGCGCGAAACTTCGGATCCAGCTGCGCCATCACGGCCCGGGTGTCCCGGGCCTCCAGGTTGTCCTGCAGCTGCTGCACCGCCGCCTCCAGCGACGCCTGCGGATCGTCTTGGCCGCAAGCGGCGAGCAGCAGCGCGGCCCCCAGGAGCAGCGCAGCCAGAACACGCCGGGACATCGAACCAGTTCCTTTTGCACCAGGGGTGGAGGTGGCGCAGCGCCGCACGGGGCTGCGGCCTACGGCGCCGGACGACCGGCGCCCTGCGAGCCTTCCGCGCGCGCCGAGAGGTAGGCGTAGAGATCCATGATGTGGGCCTGCACCTGGGGTTCATCTTGCCAGGCGGGCATCGTGAGCGCCGCTTCCTTGCGCTGCAGGATGTCTTCGATCTGCGCACTTCGGCGCGCGCCGCTGGCCTGGTCCGGCGGAAGGTTCCAGTCGTAGCGCGTAAGCACGGTGTCCACGAACCTGCGCGGGCCCATGTCCCGCACCCGAGGCAGCAGGTCGGGGCCATTGGGCCCACCGCTCGCCACGGGACCGTGGCACTGCGCGCAGCGGGCCTGGAACACGCGCCAGCCGGTGTAGACCGAGCCGGGCGGCTTCGCGAGCTGCGCGACTTCACGGGCCGGCTGGGTGTTCAGCACGTCCACCGTGCACCCGCCGAGCAGCAGGACCGAGATGCAGGCCGCGCCGACCAGCCCGCGGGCGCGTTTCGCTGACAGGCGCCCAGCGGCCGGCTTCGCCGCCCCGGTCGAAAACAGTGCGTTGCTCATCATCACCTTTCAGCGGCCAGCGGCCGCATGTTCACCACGACACGCAGGCATTTTGCCCCCAATGCCCCGGCCGGTTCGCGCAGGCCCGGACCGCCGCCGTCACACCAGGCTGTTGCGGATCGCGTAGACCGTCAGTTCGGCGTTGTTGGCCAGGTGCAGCTTCTCGAGCACCCGCGCGCGGTAGACGCTGACCGTCTTGGGGCTGAGCATGAGCTCTTCTGCAATCTCCGAGAGCTTCTTGCCGGACGCGATCTTCTGCAGGGTCTGCAGTTCGCGCTCGGACAGGCTGGCGTGCAGCTCTTCGCTTTCCGGCGCATTCAGGTTGTCCACCAGCATCTGTGCCACCTCGGGTGTGACGTACTTGCGACCCTGCTGCACGGTGCGGATGGCGGTCACCAACTCGGCCGGTTCTCCGGCCTTGTTCAGGTAGCCGCGCGCGCCGGCGCGCAGGCAGCGGATGGCGTACTGGTCTTCCGGGTACATGGAGACCACCAGCGTCTTCACCGGTGACCCCTCCTCGCGCAGTGCCGCCAGCACCTCCAGCCCGCCGCGCCCGGGCATGTTGAGGTCGAGCACGAGCACGTCGCAGGGGGTCTTGCGCAGCTGCTCGCGCAGCTCGGGGTAGCTGGCCGCCTCGCCCACCACCTGGATGTCCACCGCCTCGGACACGGTGTCGCGGATGCCACGGCGCACCATGGCATGGTCGTCACACAAAATCACTTTGATCATCGTTGTTCGCTTCCCTGTTGTTTCCACCCGCTGCGCTGTCCGCACCCCCGGCCGCCTGCAGCGGCACCGAGAGGATCACCGACGTGCCCCTGGGTGATGAGCTGACGTCGAGCCAGCCGCCCACCTTGGCCGCCCGCTCCTTGAGACCGAGCAGGCCGAAGGACTTGGCCTTGCGCATAGCGTCGGCGCTCATGCCCCGGCCGTTGTCACTCACTTCCAGCGTGAGCACGCCTTCGCGGTCGCTGAGGTCGATGTCCACCCCGCTGGCCTGCGCGTGTTTGGCCACATTGGTCAGCGCCTCCTGGGCCGTGCGGTAGGCCACCAGCTGCACCTCGCGCGGCACATCCAGCTGCTCGGACGAGCGCCTGACCAACACGCGCACGCCGGTGCGGCGCTCGAAGCTGGCGGCCAGCCACTGCACCGCCGCCACCAGCCCCTGGTCCAGGATCGGCGGGCGCAGGTTCAGCATGATGCGCTGGCTCGCCCCGAGGGCGTGCTGCAGCATCTCCAGGGCGGTGTCCACATGCTGGCGCAGGGCCGGGTCACCCGCGGTCCGGCGGGCCACCCACGACAGGTCGAGCTTCACCGCCGCCAGTGCGCCACCAATGTCGTCGTGGATCTCGCGCGCGATGTCGGCACGCTCCTGCTCGATGCTGGTCTGCAGGTGCTCGGCCAGTTCGGCCAGGCGCTGGCGCGAGTCGGCCAGCTCGGCGTCGGCACGGGCTTTGGCCTGGCGGGTTTCGCTCACCTCGATGGCGCGCTGGATCACGTGGGCCAGCCGGTTCATGCTGTCCTTGAGCAGGTAATCGCTCACGCCGCGGTGCATCGCGTCCACGGCGGCGGCCTCGCCAATGGCACCCGACAGCACCACGAAGGGCAGGTCGGGCCGGGTCACCCGCGCCACTTCCCAGGCGTCCAGACCCGTGAAACCGGGCAGGTGGTAGTCGGCCAGCACGATGTCGTAGCCGTCGGACGCCAGTTCGCGGCGGAAATCGTCGAGCGTGTCCACCAGAGTCAGCTCACAGGGCATCTGACTGCGTTGCAACGCAAACTTGACCAAGGCGTGATCGACCCGGGAGTCTTCCAGATGCAGGATGCGGACCGTGGGTCTGTCGGCTGTTTCGGACGTTCCGCTCATGGTGTGATCGATGGGGCCGTGGCCACGGTGGAACGGATCCGGTCCGGATGGCAAGCCAGTGAAATGGAACTGTATTTGACCCGTTATCTGCCGATAGAGAGACCAGCAGGTCGGGAAAATTGTACCGCCCGACCCCAACAGCCCTGCACCAAGAAGCACACCCCATGGACCACTTGACGATGCCACAGACGCCGCCGTCTGTTTCCCTGCCTGTGAACCTGGTGGCCGACCTCCAGGACTCGCTGCTGATGGCCATGACCGACCTCAAGCGGCTCGAAGGCCTGCTGGACCACGCCACCGGCAACCTGATGGAACGCTTCAGCACCGCGAACCACGCGCTGGCCCATCTGGCGGGCAACGACAACGAAGACATCAAAAGCATCCGCCTGAGCCTGCACCAGGCGGTGACCGAACTGCAGTTCCACGACATGGCGACCCAGCTCATCGTGCACACCGGCAAGGTGCTGCAGGGCTGCGCCTGGAGGCTGGCTGACGAGGCCATGGCGCTGGAAGAGGGGGAGGAGCCGCTGTGCATCGACCCCACGCCCGAACGCCCCAGTCCGGTCACCCAGAGCGAGATGGACGCCGGTTCCATCGACCTTTTCTGACACACGGTCCATTCAAGACCGGCGCCTTTCTGTCGATATCTGATCGAAACACGGAGTACCCCATGCAATCGATTCTTGCCGTAGACGACTCGGCTTCCATGCGAAAAATGGTGGCGTTCACCCTCACGGGTGCTGGTTTTCATGTGGTCGAGGCGGTGGACGGCCAGGACGCTTACGAAAAGGCCCAGACCCACGCCATCGACCTGGTGCTGACCGACCAGAACATGCCACGCCTGGATGGCCTGGGCCTGACGCGCAAGCTGCGCGAACACCCCAAGTTCAAGAACACGCCGATCCTGATCCTGACCACCGAGTCCAGCGACCAGATGAAGCAGGCCGGGCGCGGTGCCGGTGCCACGGGATGGCTGGTCAAGCCCTTCGATCCGGGCCGCCTGATCGAGGTCATCCAGAAAGTCATCCGCTGACACGCGGTGACCGATCCCTCACGCAGAGCGCCACACCGCCAAGGAGTCCCCCATGGGTGAAATGATGAACGAAGGCCAGCAGGTCGCTGACAACTTCGACCTGAGCCAGTTCTACCAGATCTTTTTTGAAGAGGCCGGCGAGAACCTCGACCAGATGGAACAGATGCTGCTGCAGCTGGACCTGGAACAGGCCGACGACGAAGAACTCAACGCCATCTTCCGCTGCGCGCACTCCATCAAGGGTGGCGCCGCCACCTTCGGCTTTGCCGACGTGGCCGAACTCACGCACCAGATGGAGTCGCTGCTGGACAAGCTGCGCCGCCATGAACTGCAACCCACCTCGGCCATGGTCGACGTGCTGCTCGAATCGTCCGACGCGCTGCGCCTGCTGCTGGCCCAGCACCAGGGCAAGCAGGTCGAATCGCCAGCCACCGCCGACCTGGTGTGCCGCATCAGCCAGCTGGCGCAGGGCGAAGCCGCCCCGGCGCCCGCACCGGTGATGGCCACGGCACCTGCGCACAGCGCTGCTGCAGGGCAGCGCGCTCCGGCACCCTCCGCCCCTGCGAGGACAGTGCCCGTCGGGCGCGAGCTGGACATCCACATCGGGCCGATGGACAACCCGGCGCAGGCCGACTGCATCGCCGAACTGTTTCGCGACATCCCGGGCCTGGGCGAGATTGAAGCGCTGCCCTGCGACCAGCACGACAAGCGCGTGTACCGGGTGAAGACCACCTCCAGCGACACCGACCTGCTGGACCTGTTCACCTTCCATGTGAGCAAGGAACAGATCCAGATCATCGACAACGCCGCCAGCCCCGCTGCGCAGCCGGTCGCGCATGAAGCAACGCCTGCCACGCCCAGCGCGGGCGAGGGCAAGGATTTCGGTTTCTTCGACGGCGCACCGGGCGTGCCCGCTGCAGTGCCAGCACCGGCCACGGCAACCAGCGAGCTGCCGGCCGCCAGCCTGGCCGTCAGGCCGCCCGTCAAGGCGGAGCAGCGCGCACCCAGCACGGCGCAAATGGAATCGAGCACGCTGCGCGTCTCGGTCAGCAAGGTGGACCAGCTGATCAACCTGGTGGGCGAACTCGTGATCACCCAGGCCATGCTGGCACAGAAAAGCCGCGAACTCGACAGCGCCGCCAACCAGCCGTTGCTGGCCGGTCTGGCCGACCTGGACCGCAACACCCGCGACCTGCAGGAAGCGGTGATGTCGATCCGCATGATCCCGATGTCGGTGGTGTTCAACCGCTTTCCGCGCATGCTGCGCGACCTGGCCGCCAAGCTGGGGAAGAAGGTCGAGCTGATCACCCACGGCGAATCCACCGAACTCGACAAGGGCCTGATCGAAAAGATCACCGACCCGCTGACCCACCTGATCCGCAACAGCTGCGACCACGGCATCGAGATGCCCGAGGAGCGGCGGGTCAAGGGCAAGACCGAGCACGGCACCATCACGCTCTCGGCGAGCCACCAGGGTGGCTCGATCCTGATCGAGGTGCGCGATGACGGCAAGGGCCTGTCGCGCGAGAAGCTGCTGAGCAAGGCGCGCGAAAAAGGCATCGACGCACCCGACTCGATGAGCGACAGCGAGGTCTGGAACCTGATCTTCGCGCCCGGTTTCTCCACCGCCGCCGAAGTGACCGATGTCTCCGGCCGTGGCGTGGGCATGGACGTGGTGAAGAAGAACATCACCTCGCTCGGCGGCACGGTCGAAATCGATTCGGCCGAGGGCTACGGCATGCGCGTCTCGGTGCGCCTGCCCCTGACCCTGGCCATCATGGACGGCATGACGGTGCGGGTGAGCGACGAGGTCTACATCCTGCCGCTGGCATCGGTCATCGAGTCCTTCCAGATCAAACCGAGCGACATCAACACCGTGGCCCAGGGCGCGCAGCTGGTGAAGGTGCGCGACGAGTACATGCCGGTCATCGAGCTGGAACGCGTGTTCCAGGTGCCGCGTTTCGAATTCAACGCCAGCAGCCCGATCATGGTCGTGGTGGAAGCCGACGGTTCGCGTGTGGCGCTGATGGTGGACGAGCTGCTCGGCCAGCAACAGGTGGTCATCAAGAACCTGGAGTCGAACTACCGCAAGGTGCCCAACATCTCGGGCGCCACCATCCTGGGCGACGGCAAGGTGGCGCTGATTCTGGACACCTCGGGCCTGGTGCGCCGGTCCCGACACTGAGTCCAGGCCACAGACTCTCCCTGGCGGGCGCGTGCCCGCCCGATTCAACGGTCAGGATTCTCCATGCTGCAGCAGACTTCCGCACGCGCCTCCCGGCAGGTGCCGACCCTGGCGACAAACGACGACGGCCCGCTGGCCCAAGGCCGCGAGTTCGTCTGGAGCGACGCCGACTTCACGCGCATCAAGGCACTGATCTACAAGAAGGCCGGCATCAGCCTGCACGACGGCAAACACGCCATGGTGTACAGCCGTGTCTCGCGCCGACTGCGCGACACCGGCCACGACACCTTCAAGACCTATCTGGACTGGCTGGAACAGCACGATGGCCCCGAGTGGCAGGAGTTCATCAACGCGCTGACCACCAACCTCACCGCCTTCTTCCGCGAGCAGCACCACTTCGGCGTGCTGGACGAACTGCTGCGCAAGCAGAACACCAGATCCTGGCGCATCTGGTGTTCCGCCGCGTCCACCGGCGAAGAACCGTACTCCATCGCCATGACCGCCACCGAGGCGCTGGGCGGCAGCGGCTCGTTTCATCTGGTCAACAGCGACATCGACACCAAGGTGCTGGCCACCGCGGCGCGCGGCGTCTACAAGACCGAAGGCGTCAAGGGCCTGAGCGCCGAGCGGCTGCAGCGCTTCTTCATGCGCGGCAAGGGCACCAACAGCGGGCTGATGCGCGTGAAGCCCGAGCTGCAGAAGAACATGGAGTTCATGAGCGTCAACCTGATCCAGGACCTGCCGTTCCGCGAACCGTTCGACATCGTCTTCTGCCGCAACGTCATGATCTACTTCGACGCCGCCACGCAACGCCAGGTGCTCGAGCGCATCCACCGGGTGATGAAGCCGGGCGGCATGCTGTTCGTGGGCCACGCGGAGAACTTCAGCGACGCGCGCAGCCTTTTCGTGCTGCGGGGAAAGACCGTGTATGAAAGGATTTGAACGCCCCCCTGCGGCGCTTCGCGCCTTCCCCCCAAGGGAACAACACCAGCGGCCTGGCAAAGCCAGTTCCGCGGTGTTTCTGGCCGTAGGCACCGCCCACCACCGTCCTTGCGGAGGCCGATCATGATCGCCACACATGCGACGGCTGTCGCGCGCGGCAGCCGGGTGGACTTCCTGAAGTCACGCGCGCCCAAACCGGGAGAGGCTTCGTTCTTCTACCGCGACCACCATTTCAACACCGACACGGTGAAGGTGTTGCCCGGCGAGTACTACGTGACCACCGACGACATGATGGTCATGACGGTGCTGGGCTCGTGCATCGCGGCCTGCATCTGGGACCCCAAGGTGCGCGTGGGTGGCATGAACCATTTCATGCTGCCCGAGGGCGGCGGCGACACCTCGGGCCGGTATGGCTCCTACGCCATGGAACTGCTCATCAACGAGATGATGAAGCTGGGCGCACGACGCGAGACCATGCAGGCCAAGATCTTCGGCGGCGGCCAGGTGATGCACAGCTTCACCACCATGAACGTGGGCGAGCGCAACACCCAGTTCGTGCTCGACTACCTGCAGACCGAACGCATCGCCGTGATCTCCAAGGATGTGCTCGACATCCATCCGCGCAAGGTGTGCTACTTCCCGGCCAGCGGCAAAGCCATGGTCAAGCGCCTGGCGCACTCGCACCCCGAAACCCTGGAAACCCAGGAGCGCAAGGGCAGCGCAGCCATCGTGGCGAAAAGCAACTCCGGTGGTTCTGTGGATTTGTTTTAGCCCTTCGCTGCGGCGGCGTTGTCGGGGTGGATGGAACGGCAAGTGGACTGTGTAGGCGCTGCGGCGCTGGTTGTTGAGGGATGCACATGAACAAGAAAATTTCAGTGGTGGTGGTGGACGACTCGGCGCTGGTGCGCAGTCTGCTGACCGAGATCATCAACCGCCAGCACGACATGCAGTGCGTCGGCGCGGCCAGCGACCCGCTGGTGGCGCGCGAGATGATCCGCGAACTCAACCCCGACGTGATCACGCTCGACGTGGAGATGCCGCGCATGGACGGGCTGGAATTCCTCTCGCGCCTGATGCGGCTGCGCCCGATGCCGGTGGTGATGGTCTCCACGCTGACCGAACAGGGCGCCGAGATCACGTTGCGCGCGCTGGAAATGGGCGCGGTGGACTTTGTCGCCAAGCCACGCATCGGCATCAGCAGCGGGCTCAATGAACTGGCCGGCGACATCGTGGACAAGATCCGCGTGGCCGCCAGCGCCCATGTGAAGCGGCAGGCCGGTGCACCCGCCCCGGCGGAGCGCGCACCGCAGGGCGCCGTCGAGGTGCCGCGTGCGCCGCTGCCGCGCCTGTCGACCGAAAAGATCATCTGCATCGGCGCATCCACCGGCGGCACCGAGGCGATCCGCGAAGTGCTGGTGCCCATGCCGGCCGACGCACCCGCGATCGTGATCACCCAGCACATGCCGCCAGGCTTCACCACCAGCTTCGCGGCCCGTCTCGACTCGCTGTGCCGCATCCGCGTGGCCGAGGCGCGTGACGGCGAGCGCATCCTCCCGGGGCACGCCTACATCGCCCCCGGAGGCCACCACCTGCGCATCGACCGCAGCGGCTCCAACTACGTGGCCGTGGTCGAAGACACCGAACCGGTGAACCGCCACCGGCCCTCGGTCGAGGTGCTGTTCAAATCGGCCGCCCGCGTGCTGGGCCCCAACGCGCTGGGCGTGATGCTGACCGGCATGGGGGCCGACGGCGCACAGGCGATGCGCGAAATGAAGGACGCCGGCAGCTACAACTACGTGCAGGACGAAGCCAGCTGCGTGGTATTCGGCATGCCGCGCATGGCGATCCAGCACGGCGCGGCCCACGAGATCCTGCCGCTGACGCAGATCGCGCCCGCCCTGCTCGCGCGGCTGGCCAGCACCCCGTCCAGCGTGCGCCACCGCATCTGAAGCGGGCCACCTCCACAACCACCCACCCGGCCGACCATGCCCCTTCGCCCGTCCACCGACCACGAACGCTGGGTCTGGCAGCTCAAGCCCTGGAAGTCCAGCAAGTGACCGCCCTGTCCCACATCGCGCGCTGGCAGGGACGGCAGTGGGCCGTGGCCCTGTCGATCCTGCTGGTGCTCACGCTCTCGCCGCTCGGCTGGATCCAGTGGCGCCAGTTCCAGATGCTCGACGGCCTGTCGAGCAACCAGGTCGATTCCATCATGTGGCAGGCCTACCAGCTCGAGCGTGAGCTGGGCCGGCTCAAGCAGAGCGTGCTCGAGGCGCGCAACCCGGCCACGCCCGTGGGCGCCGAGGTACTGGCCCAACGCTACGACATGTTGCTCAGCCGCGTGGATCTGCTGACCCGGATTCCGCGCCGCGACCTGCTCGAATCCTCGTTCGAGTACCAGTCCACGGTCCCGCTGATCCAGGCCTTCGTTGCGCTGGCCGGCCCGCTGTTTGCCCTGCCGCAACGCCTGGTGGACAGTCCGGAACAACTCCAGCGCGTGGGCGAACAGATCGACCAGCTGGAGCTCCCGCTGGCCGAGCTCACGCGCGAGGCCAACCGGGCCGTGTCGCGCTTCGTGGAGGAGCGCAACCGGCAGCTGCGGCAGCAGAGCCTGCTGTTGATCGCTCTGGCCGCGGTGCAGATCCTGGCCATGTTGCTGTTCGTGGGCCTGCTGGTGCGGCACATCCGGCGCCAGCAGGCCCAGTTCGACCGGCTCCAGGTGCTGAGCCGGGAACTGGCGGGCGCGCGCGATCAAGCCGAGGCGGCCAACCGCGGCAAGAGCATCTTTCTCGCCAACATGAGCCACGAGATCCGGACACCCTTCCAGGGCCTGCTGGGCATGCTCAACCTGCTGGACGAACCCAACCTCTCGGGCCAGCAGCGCGACTACCTGCAGACCGCGCGCGACTCGGCGCTGCACCTGCTGGGCGTTCTGAACGACATCCTGGACGTGTCGACCATGGAGTCGGGCACCCTCAAGCTCACGCAAACCCCGGTTCACCTGCGCAGCGTGATCGAAGAGGTGGACAGCCTGATGCAGGTGGCCGCGCGCGACAAGGGTCTGGAGCTGCGTGTCGAGGCGGCGAGCGACCTGCCCGAGTGGGTGATGGCCGATGCCACCCGCGTGCGCCAGATCATGTTCAACCTGATCAACAACGCCATCAAGTTCACACCCGCGGGCCGTGTGCTCGCGCAATGGACCCGCCCGGCCGATGGCCAGCCCGGCGTGGTGCTGACCGTGCGCGACACCGGCGTGGGCATGAACGCCGAAACGCTGAATCGGCTGTTCACGCGCTTCTACCAGGCCGACAACTCGCTGCGCCGTCGCATCGGTGGCACCGGTCTGGGGCTGGAGATCTCGCGCAACCTGGCCCGCATGATGGGTGGCGACATCGAGGTCAGCAGCCAGCCCGGCACGGGATCGGAGTTCACCGTGCGGCTGCATCTGCCCGAGACCACCGCTCCCGGCGATGCGGGCATGGCGCCGTCGGAACACGGCAGCAGCCGCCGGCTGCGGGTGCTGGTGGCCGAAGACCATCCGATCAACCTGAAGTACATGAGCATCCTGCTGGAGAAAATGGGACACGAGGCCGTGTTCTGTGAAGACGGGCAAGAAGCCTTGCAGCTGCTGGCGATGCAGCGCTTTGACGTGGTGCTGCTGGATTACCACATGCCGCTGCTCGACGGTCTGGCCACCACCGAGGCGATTCGCCAGCTCGAAGGGGCTGCGGCCGGGATCCCGGTGATCCTGGTGACCGCCGACGTGGTGAACGACACGCGCCAGCGCGCGCTGGAAGTGGGGGTGAACGGTTTCGCCAGCAAGCCGCTGCAGGCCAGCGACCTGCAGCGTGTCCTGCAGCGCTGCGGCCTGCTGGATGATGCCGGCCCGGCGTCGGTCCCCGGTGCGGTACTGGAACGGTCGACCAGCACTTTCCCGCTGTCTTCCTACGAAATGCCGATCCGCCTGCCCGACCCGGAAATCCAGGCGGGCGACGTGATCGACAGCGAGGCGTACACGGAGATCCTGTCGATGATGCCGCAGGATGCGATGGACGAGATGCTGGACACCCTGTTTGCGCCCCCCGACGGCACGCTGCAGGTCTTGCTCAAGGCGCTGGCCGACGGCGACCGGGCCGCCATCGGCCACCAGGCCCACAAGCTCAAGGGCACGGCCATGCTGCTGGGTTTCCGGCTGATCGTGAAGACCTCGGCCCAGATCGAGCAGCAGGCGGCCCAGGAAGACGCCACGTTTGGAAAAGCCGCCCAGACCCAGCTCCTGCGCGACATGGAGCAGACGCAACAGGCGCTGCGCTACTTCGTGCGGCGCGTCTGAGTGCGGCCCAGGCACACCGGCCCGACAACCCCGGTGTGCACCCCTGCACAGCCGGAAAAAACTGGGCTCAAGGCCCGGTGTGCCACGCGCCGCGCGGGCGCGCGTGCAGCCGCTTCAGACGCGACGGCTGATCAGGGCGCCAGCTTCCAGGGGAGCCCAGCTGCTGTTGCCGTGCTCGTCGTAAGCCACGACATCCTGCCCGCCCCGACCAGGGGCCGCAGCGGTGGGATCGCCGTCCGCGCTGCTCTCGGGCATCAGGGGCCAGGGCAAGGAATCGATCGGTGCCTGGCCAGACCCTGCGGCGCTGGCCACTGGAGCTGGAGCCAGCGGGGCACGGGCTGACAAGGTCTCGCCTGCCGGGCTGGCCTCCGGCGTGGCACCCATGGCAACGTCCCGGCCCAGCACCCGGTCCACCACGGCGGCACTCGCCTTCCAGACATTGGACAGCACGTCCTGCAGCTGCTGGTGGCGGGACTCGTCGGCGATTTTCTGCGCCGCGGCCTGGGCAGCGGCCTGTTCGGCGTCACGCTCGGCTGCCGCGTCACGCTGGCCGTCGACCGCGCTGTCTGACGGCAGTTGACGGGGCAGCAGCGACGCCGATTCCGGCCGGGCCGGTGACCCGGTGCGCTGGCTCTTGTCGTCCTGCCCCGCGGACGGGGTGTGACGCCCGGCATCCGGCCCTGACGGGCTGTTGCGGCTGCCCTGCTGCACCGGCTGCACCGCCGTGACGGCCGTCACGGGCGCCACGGCCTGTCCCGCCGGTTGCGGCCAGGACACCGAGAGATGGGTCGAGATGTTCAACATGGGAAAACCCCCTTTCGCAGGTACCGGACAGAAACAAGCCGGGTGTTCCCACGGGATTTCGACCCCTTAAATCGAAACTTGAGGGGTTTTCACCCCGCATTTACGGCTTTTCAGCTGGGCGCGAACTCGTGCTCGTGCATCCAGGCAGCGTGTTTGGGCGCACGTTTGGTCTGGCTCCACTCGTTGAGCATGTCCCACTTCACGGCGTCGAGCTTCTGCATCATCTCGGGCGTGCCGGTGTTGGCCGCGAGCTCCAGGCGGTGGCCGTTCGGGTCGAAGAAATAGATGCTCTTGAAGATGGTGTGGTCGGTCACGCCCACCACCGGGATGCCGGCGGCTTCCAGCCGGGCCTTGGTGGCTTCCAGCTCGGCCACCGTGTCCACTTCCAGCGCGATGTGCTGCACCCAGTCCGGGGTGTTGGGGTCGCGGCCCATCTCGGGCGCGTTGGGCAGTTCGAAAAAAGCCAGGATGTTGCCGCCGCCCGCGTCCATGAACAGGTGCATGTAGGGGTCGGGCGCGTGGGTGGACGGCACCTGGTCTTCGGCGATGGCGAGCACGAAATCCATGCCCAGGTGCTTCTGGTACCACTCGACGGTGGTCTTGGCGTCCTTGCAGCGGTAGGCGACGTGGTGGATCTTGCGGATGTTCATGGTGGTCTCCTTCGGAAATGGGATGTCAGATGCCTTCGCGGGCGATGGCGAGGGCTTGCCTGAGGACACTGATGTCACCCACCTGGTTGGCCAGCAGCAGGATCAGCTTGGCATTGAGCAGCTGGCTCTGCTCGTCGCTCAGGTCACGGTGGGTGTCGATCAGCGCTTCGTAAAAGTCGTCACCGGGGGTGAAGTCGCGGAAGTAGCGTTGGCCGGGTTCGGCGAGATTGGGCTGGAGTTGCAGGGGCATCTTGGGTCTCCTCGGATGGGGTTCAGGCGGCCACGGATTCGGGGGCGGTCTGCGCGGTCGCGCGCGCCAGCGCAGCACGAACGGCGGCCACGTCGAAGCGGCGCCAGCGCGCGGCCACGTGCTGATCGGGGCGCATCAGGGTGCAGGTGCCGGGACGGGCGTCCATGCGCTGGGCCATCAGGCCGTCGCGGTCGTGCAGCACGGTCAGGCCGGGCGCCCCATTCGGCACGGTGTCGGCGTGCGCCGTGACCAGCACCACCTCCACCGGAATGCCGTCGCCCGCCAGTGCCGCGGCCTGCGCACGCACCAAGGGGTCGAGCTGCTCCACGCTGTCGGCAAAGGCCAGCAGCACAAAGCGGTTGCCCAGCTGGTCGAGCAGCCAGGCGTCCTGCCCGGCCACACGCACCGGCGCATCGTCCAGCGGCGCACCCGGCACCATGTTGCCCTCGAAGGCATCAACATCGGGCGTGTTCAGCGCCGAGTGCACCAGGAAAGCCGGCACACTGAGCCGCCCGGAGTTCACCAGCTTGCGGGCAAACGGCTGCGTGCGCGCCAGCTCCAGCGCCGCGTTGCGGAACAGGCGGCTCACCGCACTCTTCGGCGTGATGAAGTCGGTCGAGCGGGTGGAGTTGCGGATGTTTTCGTCCGCGGCATAGGTGCGGTCGGCGTCATAGGTGTCCAGCAGGGCCTCGGGCGCCAGGCCTTTCATCACCAGCGCCAGCTTCCACACCAGATCGTCGGTGTCCTGGAAGCCGGAGTTGGCGCCGCGCGCACCAAACGGTGAGACCTGGTGTGCCGCGTCACCCACGAACAGCAGGCGGCCGTGGCGAAAATTCTTCATGCGCCGGCACTGGAAGGTGTAGATGCTGGCCCACTCCAGCGTGAACTCGCGCTCGTCGCCGAGCATGGCCTTCACGCGCGGCAGGATGTTTTCCGGTTTCTTCTCTTCTTCCGGGTCGGCGTCCCAGCCGAGCTGGAAGTCGATGCGCCAGACGTTGTCGCTCTGCTTGTGCAGCAGCACGCTCTGGTTGGGGTGGAACGGCGGGTCGAACCAGAACCAGCGTTCGGCAGGGAAGTCGGCCTTCATGATCACGTCGGCGATCAGGAAGCGGTCCTTGAACACATGGCCTTCGATATCCAGGCCCAGCTGGCGCCGTACGTTGCTGCGCGCGCCATCGGCCACGATCAGCCAGTCGGCATCGATCTCGAAACGGCCGTCGGGCGTTTCCACGCTCACGCGCGCACCGTCTTCCAGCGGCTGCACCCCGGCCACCTGGTATTTCCAGCGCAGGTCCACGCCGAGCTCGGTGGCGCGCTTCACCAGCGCCTCTTCCAGGTGGTACTGCTGCAGGTTGATCATGCCCGGGCGCTTGTGACCGGCATCGGGCACCAAGTTGAAGCGGTAGACCTCTTCTTCCTTCATAAAGGTGCGGCCGACATTCCAGCTCACGCCCTTTTCCACCACCACATCGCCCACACCCAGGCGGTCCAGAATTTCCAGCGAACGCTTGGCGTAGCACACCGCGCGCGAGCCGAAGGAGACGCTGTCTTCCTCGTCGAACAGCAGCACGTCCAGACCCTGCAGCCGCGCGTCGATCGCCGCGGCCAAGCCCACCGGGCCGGCGCCGATCACCACCAGCGGCCTGCGCCGCGGAGCGCCCGGCATCAGATCGTTCGGCGCCCGGTAGGGAAAGGTGGGATAGGTGTAGGTGGCCATGCGGGCGGTGCTCCTGCGTTGTTGCCCCGCGCAGAAAAGGCGGCGGCGTTGTCAGGGCAGGACTGTAGCCGATAATTTCACATTGGTAAATACGTTTCTCTAAACGTAATCTTTGAGCCGATCGAAAACAGCCATTTCGTTGCTAGCTCCCATGCCTCTGCCGTTTAGGGCCAGGTGCAGAAGAGGAAGCGTTTTGGCCGCCCCTGTTCTGGCGGCTCTGGCGAGGCGGGGCGTGACTAAGCGAGGTCAGGGAGGAGGCGGCGCCAGCCGCCGGGGGACATGAGCGCAGTCGGTCGCACAGCGCCCGCGGCCACTCACCGCCTGGCCGCTCCAACCACACGAACATCAGCGCCAACAGCGAGGGGCCCGTGGCGGCCCCTGAAGATCACTCGTCTGACGAATCCGCCGGCGCTTTGACCAGCGTGACCGGCACCGGCGAGATCTGCACCATCTCCTGCGACACCGAGCCCAGCACCGCGGCGCGCAGTCCACCACCGCGCGCACTCATGATGATGGCGTCGCAGGCGTTGCGCTCCAGGATGTCCACCAGCATGTGCGCCGGGTCGCCGGTGGCCACCTCCTGCACCACCTGCAGACCCGCCGCCTGCAGCAGCTGCACCGCCGGACGCATGAGGTCGTGGCCGGCAGCCTCGTTCACCTGCTGCAGCACCGCGGGATCGTGCGCCACCACGAGTTCGTACAGGTTGGCGCTCTCCTGCACGTTGGCCACCACAAAGCGGGCCTTCAGGCCGGCCCCGACCAGCCGCAGCGCATGGTGCACCGCCAGCTGGGCCAGCTCGGAACCGTCCACCGGAATCAGTATGTTCAGCATCGTGTGCTCCTTGGTTCTTGGGTTGTCAGAAGGGCCGCTCGTTGAGCACGCACCAGTACAGCTCGATCTGTTCGGCCACCTCGATGAATTTGCTGAAGCTCACCGGTTTCTCGATGTAGGAGTTGACCCCCAGGTCATAGGCGGCCTTGAGGTCCCGGTCTTCCCGGGACGAGGTCAGCACGACCACCGGGATGCGCCGAAATCGCTCATGCGCCTTCAGCTGGCGCAGCACCTCCAGTCCGTTCACCTTGGGCAGGTTGATGTCGAGCAGGATCACCGCCGGCAGGGCCTCTCCGGCCTCCCAGCGCGGAAAGAACGCCAGCGCCTCCTCACCATCGCGTGCGATCTGGATGTCGTTGACGAACTTCTTCTTGCTGAACGCACGCAGCGTCAGGTCAAGATCCATCGGGTTGTCTTCCACCAACAGGATGGACGGCAGGTTCGCAGTGGCGTTCATACGGGAAACTCCAGGTAGAAAGTGGCGCCCGCACCCAAGGCACTTTCGGCCCAGACGCGTCCGCCCATGCGTTGCACCGCTTTGGCCACCAGTGCCAGACCCACGCCGGTGCCGGGAAACTCTTCCGGGCGGTGCAGCCGCTGGAAGATGCCAAAGATGCGGTCGTGGTACTTCATGTCAAACCCCACGCCGTTGTCGCGCACCCACAGGATACGCCGGCCCGCCTCGGTGCGGACACCGACCTCGATCGCGGGCGCTGCCGATCCGCGGCTGAACTTCAGGGCGTTGCCGATCAGGTTGCGCAACACCACCGAAATGCCCTCGCGGTCCAGTGGCAGCGTCACGGGCTCCAGGCTCAGCCGCACCTGCGTGCCCTGCTGTTCGATGTCGGCGTGGTAGCTGTCCAGGATCTGCTCGATCAGGGGCTGCAGCGCCACCGGCTCCTGTGCCATGTCCCGCCGCTCCATGCGCGAGTATTCGAGCAGGTCCGAGATCAGTTCGACCATCTGCTGCACGCCCTGGCGAATGCGCTGCACGAACAGGCGTCCGTCGTCGTCCAGGCGGGCGCCGTATTCCTCCACCAGCAGCTGGCTGTAGCCGTCAATGCCGCGCAAGGGCGCCTTGAGATCGTGCGACACCGTGTAGGAAAAGGCTTCCAGCTCCCGGTTGGCCACGCTGAGCTGCTCGGTGCGCTCGGCCACGCGGCGCTCCAGTTCCTGGTTGAGGCGGCTCAGCCGCTCCTCGGCCTCGACCGCTTCCGTGATGTCGAGCAGGATGCCGATGTAGCGCGGACCCCTGCCCTCGGCATCGCGCGGGATGCGGTGCACCGTGCGCCGCATCCAGTGCACCGGACCGAAGGCCGGATGGGTGCGGAAGGCCACCGTTGGCACGTCCTGGGCCGTGACCAGCAGGTCGATGGCCGTGCGCACCCTGGCCACGTCGTCGGGATGGATGCGCTCGCAATAGGCATCGATGCTGGGCGGCGTCTCCGACCAGGGCATGTGCATGTTGCGAAACATCTGCGGCGACCAGCGCAGGTACCGGGTGTCGCTGTCGTAGGCCCAGCTGCCCAGCCGGGCCACCACCTCGGCCTGCTCCAGCATCTCCTTCAGGTCCAGCAGGGCCTGGTCCGCCCGCTTGCGCTCGGTGATGTCCAGCGAGGAACCGACCAGGCGCAGCGGCACTTCGCCGGGGGCGCTGACACACTGCCCCTGCACGAAGACCCAGCCGATGGAACCGTCCTTGCGCCGCACCGGATGTTCTATCTCGTAGCTGTCGCTGCGACCATGGATGACCGACTGGATCGCAGCAGCGACCTCTGCACGCGCCTGCTCCGGCACGGTGTCCACCCAGTCGGCCAGGTCTTCGGACAGCTCGTGCGCTTCGAAGCCCATCAGACGCGTGAGATTGCCGTCGAAAAAAATCCGGCCCTCGGCGGGCCACATTTCCCAGGCGCCCGATCCCCCGATCCGGGCCGCCAGCATGTAGCGCTCCTCGCTCTGTCGCAGCGCAGCCTCGGCCTGCTTGCGCTCCGTCACATCCATGGTCGTACCGAACATGCGGACCGCCCGCTCCTGCTCGTCGAAGCTGACACGCCCGCGCTGCTCCAGATGGCGGACACCGGTGCCCTGCAGCACACGGTGCTCGACATGGTAGGTGCGATCACCAGGTGCCAACATGGCTTGCTGCATGGCCCGCTGCACGCGCTCGCGGTCTTCCGGGTGAACCGCCTGCATGAAATGCTCCAGCGTCGGTTCAACCGCCCCGGGCTCATAACCGAGCAGGCGGTATTCCTCGGCCGACCAGAGAGCTTGGCCGGTCATCAGGTCCAGGTTCCAGTTGCCCAGACGAGCCACCTCCTGCGCTTCGGCCAGCAAGGCCTCCTGTTCCTGCAAGGCGGCTTCGGACCGTTTCCGCTCGGAGAGGTCGCGCATGATGGTCGAGAGGTAGAGCAGGTGGCCCCGGTCATCCCTGTGGCTGAGGATGACCTGCGACACCGGGACCACCTCGCCCTCGCGGTTCAGGACGGCCGTCTCGCCGCTCCAGACGCCGTGCTCGATGGCCGCCGGTAGCCCTTCCTGAAGGATTCTGTCCGCTGCCCACTGGGGGTGCAGCCGGGAGGCGGCAACGGCCAGTGAAGTTCCGTTTTCCAGGTCCAGCATGACCCGGCCGGCCCGGTTGAAGTACAGGATGTTGCCCTGCGGGTCGGCCATGCTCACGATGTCGGTCGTCGCCTCCAGAATGGACGCCAGGCGGTCGCGCTCCTGCTGCGCCTCGGTCAGGTCGGTCTCGTCCACCACCATGCCCACGGTGCGCGCCGGCTGCCCGTCTTCCATCAGTGTCTCCCCGCGCACGTGCAGGTGCTTGATGCGCCCGCTGGCCACGCGGATACGGTACCGGGTCTCGTACACCGTTCCCTGTTCGACCGAACGCTGGTAAGCCTCGACCACGCGGGCCACGTCGTCCGGGTGGATGAGCGAGCGAAAGTTGTCGTACGACGGCCGGAAGGTCTCGGGGTCCAGGTCCTGCAGGCGGTAGGTTTCTTCGGACCAGGTGACCTCGCCACTGCGCAGGTCGTGGGCCCAGCTGCCCATGCGGCCGATGCGCTGGGCTTCACGCAGCTGGCGCTCGCTGTTCTGCAGCGCCGCCTCGGCCTGCCGGCGTTCGGTCACATCCTGGATGGTCGCGAACAGCTGCTTGACGCGGCCATCGCTGTCGCGCCCGGCGCGCACATCGATCTCGGCGTGCACCACACCGCCGTCCTTGCGGATGAAGCGCTTCTGCATCGCGTAGGACGTGCGCTGCCCTGCCAGCAGCTCGTCGAACAGCTGCACATTGCGCTCCAGGTCCCCCGGCGGAGTCATGTCTGCCCAGCTCATCCGCAGCAACTCAGCGCGCGAATAGCCCAGGATCTCGCACAGGCGGTCGTTCACCTGCAGCCAGCGCTTGTCAACCGGTGAAGAGATCGCCATGCCGAGGAACGGCAGTTCGTAGAACATGCGCAGCTGTTCGGCCTGTTCGCGCTGGGCCTGCTGCGCCTCTTTCTGCAAGCTGATGTCGAGCAGGATGCCGCTGATGCCGGTCACCTCGCCCGTCGGCCCGCGCGTCAGAGCGGTGCGGTCGTCCACCCAGACCCAGCGCCCGTCCTTGCAGCGCAGCCGGTATTCCTGCCGGTAGTCGTCCGGTCCGTGCTCGAAATGCTGGACGATGTCGTCGTTGATCCGCTGCACATCGTCCGGATGGAGCAGGTCGTTGTAGCTGTGTTGGCCGCCGAGCAGCTCGGCCGGCGTGTAGCCCCACTGGGCCACGGAATCGCTGACGAAGCACACCGGCCAGCCGGGGGCGTTGCGCCATTCGATCACCACCAGCGGCGAGCGGTTGACGAGTTCGCTCAGGTGCCGCGTTTCAGCCTGCTCGGCCTGCAGGCGCTCGGCCATGCGGTCGGCCGCGGCACCGATCCGGGCCAGTTCGTCGCGCCCCTGCAGGCCGGTGCGTGCCGACAGCTCGCCCGATCCCATGCGGCCCAGGCTGCCCGCGAGCTGACTGGCACGGCGAAACCAGACCAGGTGCAGCAGCAGCGCCAGCACGCCGGCAATGGACAGGATGACCACGCTCTCGCGCAGCAGCTCCTGGCGCGCCGCAAACACCTGCTCGGCCAGCGCCTGCGACAGGTCCACGCTGACCAGCAGGCGCGAACCGTCCTGAACGGCCAGGGCCCCCAGCAGACGCGAGCGCTCGGGCAGTCGCTGGATCTGGATGCCGGCGGAAGGCCGCGCATCAGCCGACCATTGGACAAGATGGACCGGCCATTCACCCGGCACATCGGCAAGCGGGCGGCCGAGGTCCAGCCGGGAGAGCGAGGCGGTGACCCGGCCGTCGGGCTGAACCAGGTAGGCAATGTCCAGCCCACGGAACAGACCGAGACCAGTCACCAGGCGGCGCACCAGCAGGCGATCGCCGGCCCCGGACTGCACATCCAGCCGGGTCTGCTCCAGGCTGAGACGCTCCCGGAGCAACCGCTCTTCGGCCTGGGTGCGCTCGTCCAGCTGGTGCCGGATCTTGACCCCGTAGTTGACACCGGATGCGAGCAGGGCCAGCACGGCCAGCAGCAGCGGCACCAGCCAGCGGACCGGTATCTGCAACAGCGCATTCACCGCCTTCATGGCGCACTCCGCACCGCGAGCGCCCGGGTCGCCGGCCCGGCATCGAAGAGGCGGTCCCAGTCGGGCGCGCTGCGCAGCATCTGCATCGCCTGCAGGGACTGGGCCAGGCGCTCTCCGTGGGTCTTCAGCGGCATGGGCGAGCCCGAGAAATAGGCCAGCGAATCGGCGGGCGAGAAGAACTTCAAACCGGACAGGGTCTGCAGGTACTCGCTGGCGGACAGACCGATCGAGCCGGCCAGCTGCGCCGCCGCCCCTGCCCCGTCGGACTCGATCGATGCAAGACCCGCGTTCCAGGCCTGCAGCAGGGCATCCACATCGCCGGCACGGCGGGCCAGCACGTCGGCCCGTACCACCAGCACATCCAAGATCTCGCCCTCCATCTGCCGACTGTCGAAGACGGGCACATAACCGGCCGCCCTCAGCTGCGCGGCCAGCGGGTCGTAGCTGACCGCAGCGGCAATGCGGCCGGACTGCAGGGCGGCCAGATGCTGGGAGGCTTCCAAGGGCACCACCGTCACGTCGTCCAGGGTCATGCCCGTGGAATCCAGCATGCGTCGCAGCACCAGCTGACCCAAGGTGGAGGGTTCCACGGCGATCCGGGCGCCACGCAGCGCCTGTGGAGACGTCAGCAGGGGTGTGGCCATCACCACGTCAGCCCCGGCCGACGTGTCCAGCACGGCCACGATGCGCAGGTCCACGCCTTCCTCGGCCAGCTGCAGCGTCTGGTCCAGTGTCGTCGCCATCCCGTCCAGCAAACCATTGCGGAAATGTCGCAACACCTCGGCGTTGGTGGAGAGCTCCACCACCTTGACCCGCACGGTATCGATCTCCCCCTGCTCGCGCGCCAGCACCAGGGGGTCGTAGCCCACCCAGGGATTCAAGCCCACCGTGAGCGGTGGGGGTGCGGGCGGGTTGCACCCTGCCAGCGCGAGCACACCGGGCAACACCGCCAGCAGCCACCACCTGCGGCCGAACTCCCGATAGATCTGACGCAGCCAGCACGCCACCGCAAGCCGGCAGGCCCGAACGGATGAGGGGTGACGGCCATCGGGCATCGCACCCGCGTGCCCAGCGTGAAATGACATGGATGCGATGCTCCCGGATTTTTGTGTCATTTTGTCACCAAGACCGGTCCGGCCGTGAACGATTGAGCAAATGGCCGGGCGCCATCCATGGCGACAGACCACCCGCGGGCCCGCTGTCGCTGCCAACCCACACCCGGTCCTGGGTCTCCCGCGGCCGGGACATACCCGCCGCGCGATTCGGGCTCAGCGGCGCGGCGCACCACGCAGCCAGGCCAGCAGGACCGCGTCGTCCTGCTCTCCCAGGCCCGCCGCGCTCGCCTGCGCAAAGACCCTCGCCGCCGTTTCGCCCAGCGGACCGGCAAAGCCTGCCGCCGAGGCGGCCTCGATGGCGAGCCGGGTGTCTTTCTCCAGCAGGGTGAGGTGGGCCCGCGGTTCGACGTCACCCGCCAGGGCGCGCCGCATGCGGTCCGAGCCGATCCAGCTCTGTCCGCTGGACTGCTCGATCACACCCAGCGTGGTGGGCAGATCGAGCCCCAAACGGTCGGCCAGCGCCAGCACCTCGGCGGCGCCCACCAGGTGGATGCCGGCCAGCAGGTTGTTGACCAGCTTGGTCTTCGCGCCGTCACCCACCCGTTCGCTGATGCGAAACACCCGGCTCGACAGGGCCGCCAGCAGCGCCTGGTGGCGCGCCAGCAGCTCGCCAGGCGCGGCCAGCATCAGGCTCATGCTGCCGTCCCGTGCACGCGCCGGACCGCCCGACATGGGCGCGTCGATGCAGGCAAGGCCCCGCTCGGCCAGTGCGGCGGCCAGCGCTTCGGTGTCCTGCGGGGCGATCGTGGGGCACAACATCACCGTCTGGCCTGACTGCATCGCGGCCACAGCCCCCTGAAGGCCGAAGAGCACGGCCTGCGACTGAGCCGCATCGACCACGCAGACGATCAGCAGCCCGTCTTCCACCAGCGCGCGGGCCGCGGTTTCGGGCGTGCCCGCCAGATGAGCGCCCGCGGCTGCCGCCTGCTGCTGGCGAGCGGGGTCGATGTCACACGCCACCACCGTCCAGCCCTGCTCGCACAAGCGCGCCACGATGGCACCTCCCATGTTGCCCGCACCGACCACGGCCACGCGGCACGGCGGGAGGTTCATGACTGCATCAGGCGCTTGGACTTCGCGATCGACATCAGCATGCCCAGCCCCACCCCCATCGTGATCATGGCCGTGCCGCCGTAGCTCACAAACGGCAGCGGCACGCCCACCACCGGCAGGATGCCGCTCACCATGCCCATGTTGACGAACGCGTAGACAAAGATGTTGAGCGTCACCGCGCCAGCCAGCAGGCGGGCAAACAGGGTGGGCGCCTCCAGCGCGATCACCAGACCCCGCAGCACCAGGAAGATGAAACCTGCCATCAGCGCCAGGGTGCCGACCAGCCCGAACTCTTCGGAAAAGGCCGCGTAGATGAAGTCGGTGGTGCGCTCCGGGATGAATTCCAGATGGGTCTGGGTCCCCTGCATGAAACCCTTCCCCCAGACACCGCCCGAACCGATCGCGATCATGCCCTGGATGATGTGAAAGCCCTTGCCCAGCGGATCTTTCGAGGGATCGAGCAGCGTGCACACCCGCTGGCGCTGGTACTCCCTCAGCACATGCCAGTCCACGTCGGGGGCACACCACTGCGGCTCCATCGCGATCAGGACCACGATGCCGATGGCGCCCAGCAGCACCGGCGGCACGATGATCTTCCAGCTCAGCCCGGCAAAGAAGATCACGAAGATGCCGGAAGCCAGCACCAGCAAGGTGGTGCCCAGGTCGGGCTGCTTGAGGATGAGCGCGGCCGGCACCGCCAGCAGCAGGACCGCCACCGCGAAGTCCAGCGGCTTGAGTTGGCCCTCGCGCCGCTGGAACCACCAGGCCAGCATCAGCGGCATGGCGACCTTCATCAGTTCGCTGGGCTGGATCACGATGCCCACGTTCAGCCAGCGCTGCGAGCCCTTGCGCTCGATGCCGAACAGCTCGACCCCCAGCAACAGCAACACGCCCAGCACATACATCGGCACCGCCAGAGACATCAGCCGCTGCGGCGGCACCTGCGCCACCAGAAACAGCACACCCGCGGCGAGCAGCATGTTGCGGCCGTGCGTCGCGAAACGCGTGCCATGGTCAAAGCCCACGGAATACATGGTCAGCAGGCCGGCGCCGGCCATCAGGAGAATCGCAAAGGCCAGCAGCCCGTCAAACCCCTGAAAGACCGGGGCGATGCGTTGCAGCAGGGTGGGTTTGTCGAAAACAGCAGCCATGGCGCCATTATCCCGCCCGGAGCAGGGCGCTGCGCCTTCAGCCTGCCGGAACCAGGATCTCCACCACGGTCCGGCCGGGCGCACTGTCCACCGACAGCCGGGCGCCGATGGCTGCGGCCCGCTCGCGCATGGACGCCAGCCCCTTGCGAGGCGGCAAGGACACATCAAAGCCCTGCCCGTTGTCCACGATCCGTATGCGGGCTCCCTCGGGCACCATGACCGCCTCGATGCGCAGCCAGGAGGCGTGCGCATGCTGCAGCACGTTGGACAAGGCCTCGAACACCATGAACTGGAGGTGGCGCATGGAAAGGCCGTCCAGGCGCTGCACCGGCTCCAGCAGATCCACCGCCCACTGCAATTCCACGTCGGAGGCCGCGAAGCGCGGCTCCAGCCGGTAGCGCAGGTTGGCCAGCAGGGCGGTGATGTCGCCGTGCGGCAGGTGCATGGCATCGATCGTCAGCTTGAGCTGGTCCAGCGAGTCGCGCAGCGTCTGCAGCACGTCCTCGTCGCGCGCACGCCCCGATTGCAGCTGCCGGATGGCGGCACTGATGTGCGAACCCACGCCGTCGTGCATGTCGCGCAGGATGCGGGTGCGCTCGGACGTGCGCTCCTGCTCGCGCGCCAGGGCTTCCAGCCGCTGGTAGCTGCTGTTGAGCTCCCGCTCCCGCTCGGCAATGCGGCTCGTCAGCGTGCCCATCAGCTCCCGCGCATGGGCACTGACCTGCCGGAACCGGGCGATCACCACGTAAGCCAGCGTCAGGCCGAACAGCACCGACGAGTAGTACAGCAAAGAGTTGCTCGGGTAAGCGGGATCGATGCGAAACACGTACAGATCGCGCAGACCGACCAGCACATTGGTCACCACCGCCAGCGCGACGATGCGTTGCGATGCCCCCGGCACGCGCGCGGCATGCGCCACAAACCAGAGGCCAAACGCCAGGAAGCTCAGGCCCAGGGCGCCGTACCAGAGCGTCAGGACCAGCGGATGCCCGAAGCCCAGGGCCCAGACGGCCGCCACAGGACCCAGCACCAGCAGCAGCACCAGCCAGCGGCGAAACCCGAGCACCAGGGGACTGCGGCGCCATCCGGTGAGTTCCATGCTGAAGAACACCATGAAGACGCCCCAGGCTCCCAGGGCGACCACCGGCAGCACGCCCCACCAGGGCCAGGCGAGGGGCGGTGATTCGATATGGCCATTGCCCACCCGCAGCGACCACGCCAGCTCGGCCAGTGCCGCAAACAGGTACAGCGGGTCGCGCCGGACGCGCCCATCCGCACCCTCCTGCGTCTGCGTGGCCCACAGGGCCAGGGCCACCAGCCCCACCACCAGACTGAAGCCCGTGACCAGCAGGGTGCCGGTGCTGAGCCAGAGGTGCGCTTTGCGGAACAGCGGATAGACCTCGTCCACCCGCCCGATCACCAGCCGGGACAGGCCGCCGTGCCGCCCGGCATCGGCCCGGATGCGGATCGACAGCAGGTTGTGCCGGGACAAGGACCCTTCGGGAATGTTCAGCAGACGCGGCATGTGGCCCGCATCGCCCTGGTTGAAGCGTTCCAGGTCGCCCCCTTGCTCCAGCAGGCGACCGTTGAGCCGGATTTCGTACGCATTGCCCAGGCGCTGCAGATACAGACCCCAGGGTTCACCGGGCAGCTGCGGCAGATCGAATGCCAGATCGAACCTGGCCTCGCCCTGGCTGCCTTTGTGGTTGCGGTCCCAGATATAAGGCAGCCCCACGTCCCTCTCGGTCGAGACGCCCTGGACGGTCACGGTCGCATGCGCCTGTGTCAGCTCCAGCGGCTGGGCCGGCGCCCAGCCCGCCCCCAGCACCAGGCACATCAGCAAGCCCAGGCGCATGGATGTGCGCCATGCGCCCTCGAACGCCGTCAGGCGTGCGATGAACCGCCGGGCGAACCGGCTCAGGACCTGGGTCAGCCGCATCAGCAACGGGGCAGCAAGCCCATGCGCGTGGCCTCGTACACGGCCTCGCTTTTGGAATGCACCGCCAGCTTGCTGTACAGATTCTTGATGTGGGTCTGCACCGTGTGCACGCTCACGGCCTGCAGGCGCGCAATCTCGTTGTACGAGAAGCCGCGGGCGATCAGCCCCAGCACTTCCTGCTCACGGGCCGACAGCAGGTTCCTGGCCTTCTCGACCACCGGCAGCTGAGCCACATCGGGCGCCGGCTCCAGCGCCCCTCCGTCGCGGCCCGACTGCAAGGCCAGAAACCGCGAAAGCACCCGGCGCGCGATCATCGGGGAGATGGGCGAGGCCCCCGCCTTCATGTCCAGGATGGTGTGCGCGATGTCGTCGGGGGTCGCGTCCTTGTGGATGTAGCCCAGCGCGCCGGCCTCGATGCTGGCGAGCACGTTGTCTTCATCCCCGAACATCGAAATCACCAGCGGCTCGCACAACGGATGGCGCAGCCGCGCGTGGCGGATCACCTCCAGACCGCTGCCATCGGGCAGGCCCAGATCGGTCAGCAGCACATCCACCGGCTGCGTCGCCTCGTCGAGGAAGCGGCGCGCCTCGGCCACCGTGCCCACACTGGCCGCCAGCGCCAGCTGGTCCGAACGCAGCACGCTGGCCGCAAAAAATTCCCGCATTTGAGGGTCGTCCTCAACGATCAGTACACGCCACACCAGATGGGTCTCCAGACACCGCGTCAGTCACAGAACGGACCGCTTCTTTTTGCAGCATATCGGCATCGCAACACGCCAGCCAGACAGCGGTCTCCCATGAACATGGGAACCGCGGGGCCGCACCCCATGTTCATGGGATACACATTGTCACAGAGTGCCCGTTCAATGCGCACACCGCCTTGGCCTTGAGCGCAGGCGGATGCTCACAACCCCAGGAGAACCCATGAAGATGACATTTGCGACGCTGTCGCTGGCAATGGCCAGCGCGGCCCTGCTGACCGTTGCGGGCTGCGGCGGCGGCAGCACGGCACCCACCGTCACCCCTGTCACCCCCAGCGCGATCACGATCTCCGGCATTGCCGCGTCCGGCGCCGCCTTCGTGGACGCCGTCGTCACGGTGATCGACAGCACGGGTGCGGTGGTCGGCACCAGCGGCACCGTTGGCACGGACGGCACGTACTCGGTCACCGTCGCAGCAGGCGCCAAGGCACCGTTCGTGCTGGTCGCCTCGCGCACCACGGCCGATGGCGAAGTGCAGTCGCTGGTCAGCGTGATCGACTCCGCCAGCACGACCACCGCCAACGTCACGCCGATCACCAACCTGATCGCTTCGCTCCTGTCGCCATCGGGCGACCCGGGCAAGCTGGCTGAAGAACTGGCCGCCGGTACCGCGTCGATCACACCGGACTCCGTGGCCGCCACGGTCACCGAGGTCAAGACCATCCTCGCCACGCTGCTCGACGCCACCGGCACCACCGGCACCGACCCGCTCACCGGCAGCTTCACGGTGGACGGCACGGGCTACGACCGCCTGCTCGACTCGATCAGCATCAACATCGTGCCGGCCAGCAGCACGTCGAGCAACATCGAGATTGCCGTCAGGCAAGAGTTGGCCGACGGCGAACAACCCGCCAGCATCAGCTTCACCAGCGACGCCAGCGCGATCGACCCGCTGCCGACCATCGACTCGGCCACCCTCGTGGAAGAAGGTACTTCGGTGAAGATCGCCAACCTGCTGGCAGAGTTGACCGCGTGTTACGCCTTGCCCGTGACCGAACGAGTGAATGGCGCAGCGGACCAAGATGAACCCAACATGTACGTCGGTACGTCGGTCAACGTCGTCGCACCAGCATGCAAAGCGGTGTTCTTCGGAAACGACCCTGCCATTTTTTATAACAACGGCGGCCGCGTGGGACGCACTGAAGACAACCGCGGTGCCTTTGCCTCGCTGTTCCGTGGTGGCGCCACCGGGCTCGTGTTCAGCCAGGGCACCTACGAATTCACCCGTGGCAACGGTGATCTGGTGGTGGGCTACAAGACCCGCGCCACCGACACTTCCGAAACGTTTGACACCTTCGTGGTGAGCAAGGACACCGACGGCAAACTGCGCCTGATCGGCAACTACTATGACTATCCTGGCTCGGCAGCTTCGTTTCACCAGCGCCGCAACTTCATCACGCTCAACCAGCTGGACTGGACCTACTACAGCACCGGTTACACCCTGGACGTGACCGACCTCAAGAGTGGTGGCGTATCCCTCTTCAACCGTGTTGTGGTGACAACGCCGAACAACAGCCAGGTGGTGTTGCGCCCAGCCCCCGGGAGTTCATTCCTGGTGATCTCGAAGAATGATGACCCGGCCTCGGCGGCACTGCCCCCGGGCGCTCAACTGACAGGCTCCAACTTCATCCGCCTGCGCAGCGAGTACGCCGATGGTTCCACGACACGACCACACCCACGCTTGGTCGAGACGAACAACATCGTTTTTGCCCCAACCGATCGGACGGAAGCGGAACTGGCAAGCACGCCCTCACTGGGTTCATGGAAGTTTGAGTACTACCTGGCTGCAGATCCCTCGGCGTCTCCTGTGGTCCAGTATCGCAAGAACCGTGCTCGGGCGCTGAACATCGCCGAACTGCGCACCCAGGGGCTGGCTACGTTGACCTCGGGTCTGATCACCGAAGTCCAGTCGGGCGCCCAGCCCCTGGCCGAGATCTACCCGGGGCAGATCCTGTTTGTGGATGGCGACACCGCCGGCGTGGAAACCGAGGGCGGTGGTGACGGCTGGTCCGTGCTCTCGGGCCAACTGCCCCCTACGTCCATCACCGTTTTCGGCAATTTCGGCACCAGCAACAGCTTCAACGACAGCACAGGGGTTCGGTCAACGCTCCGCAAGGCCACCGTGCCTTGCACCAGCAACGGCATTGCAGCGCAGCAATGTCTGGACAATGGCGACGGCACCTACGGCCCAGCCTACGCGGCAGGAACCCGTCTCACCGGCATACAGCTGTTGGCACGCGATGCCGTCGGACGTGAATATGGCAACTTCTACGCCATGTACCAGCTGACGCTCCCTACACCCTGAAGCGGTATCCGCCACCCCGCAAGCCCCGCCCCGGCGGGGCTTTTTTTCGACCCTATCATCCCGGCATGCCCACCACCCACCTGCTCTACCTGCACGGTTTCCGCTCTTCGCCGTTGTCCATGAAGGCGCAGAAGGTCGCGGCTCGCGTGCGTGCGGCACACCCCGGCGTGAGCTTCTGGTGCCCGCAACTGCCTCCTTCGCCGCGGGAGGCGATGGCGCTGGTGATGCAGGGCACGGCACACTGGCCGCGCACATCGATGGCGGTGGTGGGATCGTCGCTGGGGGGTTTCTATGCCCGCTGGCTCGGGTTGCAGACCGGCTGCAAGGCGGTGCTGCTCAATCCGGCCGTCTTTCCGGCGCGCGATCTGCTGAAGTACGTGGGCGAACAGACCAGCTGGCACGACCCGGACGAGCCCTTCGTCTTCCAGCCGGGGTACGTGGACGAACTGCGCGTGCTGGAGGCCGACATCCAGGCCCTGGCCGTCCGGCACCCCGCCACGCCTGCGACCCAGCTCGCCGTCGTCGCCCAGGGCGACGAGGTGCTGGACTGGCGGGAAATGATGGCCTTCTGCGCCGGCGGCGCCATCCGTCTGCTGCCAGGCAGCGACCACGCCATCAGTGGCTTCGACGAGCACATCGACGCCGTCTTCGAGTTCCTGGACCTCCCGGACTGATCCTGCCGGGCGACAAGCGCCCGCATGGGACAATCGGGTCCATGCACATTCTGTTCGACGAAGCCGGCAAATTGATGACCGGCCGCCTCATGTCCGAAGCCGAAAGCTCCCTCCAGGTGGAACTGGATTCGGGCAAACGCGTCAAGGTCAAGGCCGCCAACGCCCTGCTGCGTTTCGAGAAACCGGCGCCTGCCCAGCTCATGCCCGCCGCCACCGCCCTGGCCGAGAGCATGGAGCTGGAACTGGCTTACGAATTCGCCCCGGAGGACGAGTTCGGCTTCGCCGATCTGGCACGCGAATACTTCAGCGCCAGCGCTGGCACCGAGCAGCAGGTCGCCGCCCTGCTCTGCCTGCAGGGTGCGCCCCACTATTTCCGCCGTGCCGGCAAGGGTCGCTACAAGAAGGCGCCGGCCGAGATCCTGGCCCAGGCGCTGGCCGCCATCGAGAAGAAGAAACAGGTGCAGGCCCAGATCGATGCCTGGGCCGCCGATCTCGCCAGCGGGCACTGCCCGCAGCCGGTGCGCGAGCAGCTCTACAAGATCCTGTTCAGGCCCGACAAGAACGCGCCCGAATACAAAGCCGTGGTGGAGGCGGCCCGCAGCACCCACCTGAATCCGCTGGCCCTGCTGGAAAAAGCCGGCGCCATCACCAGCGCCTACCAGTTCCACTGGCAGCGATTCCTGTTCGACCAGTTCCCCAAGGGCACCGGTTTTCCGGCCCTGCAGGCGCCGGTGATTGCCGACGAGCTGCCGCTGGCAGCGGTGCAGGCGTTTTCCATCGACGACTCGCACACCACCGAGATCGACGACGCGCTCTCGCTGCAGGGCCTGGGCAGCGGCACGGTGACGCTGGGCGTGCACATCGCGGCCCCCGGGCTGGCGGTACTGCCCGACAGCCCGATCGACCAGGTGGCGCGCCACCGCCTGTCCACGGTCTACATGCCGGGCCACAAGATCACCATGCTGCCCGACGAGGTGGTGCAGGCCTACACGCTCGAAGCCGGGCGCGACTGCCCGGCCCTGTCGCTCTACGTCACATTCGACGAAGCCACGCTGGAAGCGAAGGGCAGCCGCACCGCCCTGGAACGCGTGCCGATCGCCCACAACCTGCGCCACGATCAGCTGGACACGGTGATCACCGAGGACTGGCTGACCGGCCAGGCGCCGGCCGGTGCCGCAGCCACCGAAGCACACATCGATGCGCTGCAGCCCACGCTCGCCTTCATCTTCCGTCTGGCAAAGCATCTGAAGGCACAGCGTGAGGTGGTGCGCGGCAAGCCCGAAACCTTCACCCGGCCGGACTACACCTTCCGCCTTGAGGGCGTGACGGGGGATGAGCCCGCAGGCCACGAAACCGTGGTGATCGGCACGCGCCAGCGCGGCGCCCCACTCGACCTGATGGTGGCCGAGGCCATGATCCTGGCCAACAGCAGCTGGGGCCAGTGGCTGGCCGAATGCGGCGTGCCCGGCATCTACCGCAGCCAGGCCAGCCTGCTGCCGGGGGTGAAGGTGCGCATGGGCACCAAGGCCCAGCCGCACGCCGGCATTGGCGTCAAGAGCTACGCCTGGAGCACCTCGCCGCTGCGCCGCTATGTGGACATGGTCAACCAGTGGCAGATCATTGCCTGCGTGCGCCACGGCAAGACCGCGGCGCTGGTAGCACCGTTCAAGCCCAAGGACGCCAACCTGTTCTCGGTGATCAGCGCGTTCGACGCCGCCTACACCGCCTACAACGGTTTCCAGAACGGCATGGAGCGCTACTGGACGCTGCAATACCTGAAGCAGAACAGCATCGGCGAGCTCACCGCCACCCTGATCAAGGACAACCTGGTGCGCGCCGACACCCTGCCGCTGGTGTTGCCGGTGATGGGATCCGAAGGCCTGCCACGCGGCGCGCATGTGCGCGTGCGCCTGGGTGAGATCGACGACATCACGCTGGACATCCACGGCACGGTGATCGAGCGCCTGGATCTGCCGGTGGACGATGTGACCGAAGACGGCGGCGAGTCGGGCGAGGACGGGGACGACGACGCACTGGCGGCTCCCTTGGCGCTGGCGATTGACCTGGACGAGGCAGAGCCTGCAGCCGGCCCGGACGGTACCACCGAGCCACGCCCGACCAGCCCGGCCGAGGCCACGGACCGAGCCTGAGGCCCACCCAGCACGGATCATTTCAACGTGAAATCTGTCCTGACATTCCTGAAGCATCTGAGCACCCTGCAGCTCGCGCTGGGTGTGTCGGTCGCGCTGCACGCCGTGCTGCTGACCGTGCGCTTCGTCGACCCCGAGCGTTTCGAGCGCGTGTTCCAGGACACACCGCTGGAAGTCATCCTGGTGAACGCGAAAAGCGAGACGCGCCCCGACAAGGCGCTCGCGATTGCGCAGGCCTCGCTGGCCGGAGGCGGTGATGCGGCCAGAGGGCGGGCCACTTCACCCCTGCCGCCGGATGCGGTGGCCCGGATCGGCGACACCCCCGAAGACGATGAGCGCAAGATCGAAGCGCTCAGGGAACAGCAGAACCAGATCCTGGCCCAGGTGCGCAGACAGCTGGCCAGCCTGCCGCCGCCCGACCTGGAGGCCGTCAACCCCAGCCAGGAGTCGGTCGAACGCGAGCGCAAGCGCAAGGCGCTGGTCAAGATACTCGCCGAGATCGAAAAACGCATCAACGAGGAAAACGAGCGGCCCAAGAAACGCTACATCAGCCCGGCCACGCGCGAAGAGGTGTACGCCATCTACTACGACGAGCTGCGCCGCAAGATCGAAGACCGGGGAACCACCCATTTCCCGGAAGTCGCGGGGCGCAAGCTCTACGGCGAGCTCACCATGATCATCACCGTCAACCACAGCGGGGCCGTGCTGCACACTGAAGTGGTCCAGCCCTCGGGCAACGCCACGCTGGACCGCCGGGCCCAGGCCATCGTGCGCAGTCTGCAGTTTGGCCGCTTCAGCGATGCCATGCGCCGCCAGGCCGACCAGATCGTGGTGGTGTCGCGCTTCCGCTTCACGCGCGACGAGACGCTGCAGACCCAGATGTCGAGCCGTTGAATGTCCATGAAATCGATCGGTCGCTGGTTGTTGTGGGTCGCGCTGGCCGCTCTGGCGCTGCAGCTTTTCTTTGTGCTGCGCATTGCGCTGATGGTGGTGGTGGACCCGCAGAGCACGGCCTTCATGCGGTCCGAGGCCTGGCGCATCGCGAGCCAGAGCTTCGGCGCAGAAAAGGACTGGCGCTGGTCGCAACAGTGGACCGACTACGGCCAGATCAGCCCCCATCTCAAGCGCGCCGTGATGGCATCCGAGGATGCGGGCTTTGTCGATCACGGCGGCGTGGATTGGGACGCGATTGAGGCCGCCTGGCAGAAGAACGAGCGGCGCGAGGCGCTGGCGGCCCGGCGTGCCCAGCAGCTGGAGCGCAAGCTGGCGAAAAAACCCGAAGCCGCCGAGGCCGCGATCAAGGCCATCAAGCCGCCCAAGATCGTGGGTGGCTCCACCATCACCCAGCAGCTGGCCAAGAACCTGCTGCTGTCCGGCGAGCGCAACCTGCTGCGCAAGGGGCAGGAACTGGTGCTCACGCTCACACTGGAGGCCCTGCTGAGCAAGCAGCGCATCCTGGAGATCTACCTCAACAGCGTGGAATGGGGTGAAGGCATCTTCGGTGCCGAAGCCGCTTCCCAGCGCTACTTCAGGAAGTCCGCGTCCACGCTCAGCCCCTACGAGGCCGCGCGCCTGGCGGTGATGCTGCCCAGCCCGAAATTCTTCGAGACCCGCCAGGGCTCGGCCTACCTCGCGAGGCGGGCCAACACCATCGTGGCGCGCATGGGTGACGTGCGCGCCCCCTAGCCGGGGCATGTCCCATGAACCTGCGCGCCCGTGCCATGAGCCTGTTCCTGCTCGGGTTCGTGCGCCTGCTCACCGGTGCCCAGGCGCGCTGGCACGGCTGCCCGCCCAAGGCAGAGCAGCGCATCTATTTCGCCAACCACCAGAGCCACGCCGACCTGGTGCTGATCTGGGCCGCGCTGCCGCAGGAACTGCGCAGCATCACCCGGCCGATCGCCGCCCGCGACTACTGGACCGCGTCCAGCTTCAAGCGATGGATCACCAGCGAGGTGTTCAACGCGGTGTACGTCGACCGGGAGCGCAAGGGCGACGAAGACCCGCTGCAACCGCTGATCAACGCGCTGGAGAGCGGTGACTCGCTGATCCTCTTTCCCGAGGGCACGCGCGGCCACGAGGAAGACCCGCAAGCCTTCAAGTCCGGCCTGTACAACCTGGCGAAACGCTTTCCGGACGTGGTGCTGGTGCCGGCCTGGATCCACAACGTGCAGCGCGTCATGCCCAAGGGCGAGGTGGTTCCGGTGCCGGTGCTGTGCTCGGTCACGTTCGGCGAACCGCTGGCGCTCGGCCCTGAGGAGCCACGGACCGCCTTCCTGACCCGCGCACGAGAGGCGGTGATGGCGCTGAGGAACGTCTGATGACCGCTTTCCTGCGCAGCCTCGGTCCAGAGCAGCAGGTCAGCCTGCTGTTCGTGCTGCTCTTTGGCCTGCTGCTGCTCGCCACCGGGGTGGGCGTGCTGCTGTCCCTGCGCGAGCGCCAGTCCACCGAAGAACCGGTCAGCGGCCGCGCCCAGCGGCTTCAGGACTACCAGGCCCTGCTGCGCAATTCGTGGGCGATGGCACTGGTGTTCTGGATCGGCTGGGCACTGGGCGAGCACGTGGCGATCGTCCTGTTTGGCCTGATCTCGTTCTTTGTGCTGCGTGAGTTCATCAGCCTCTCACCCACCCGGCGTGGCGACCACCGAAGCCTGGTGCTGGCCTTCTTCATCGTGTTGCCACTGCAGTACGCGCTGGTCTGGACCGAGCGCTTCAACCTGTTCACCGTCTTCATCCCGGTCTATGTGTTCCTGGCGGTTCCCGTGGTGAGCGCGCTGGGCAACGATCCGCAGCGCTTCCTGGAGCGCAATGCCAAACTGCAGTGGGGCATCATGGTCTGCGTCTATGGCATGAGCCACGTGCCCGCGCTGATGCTGTTGAATTTCCCGAGCTTTGTCGGAAAGAACGCGTTTCTGGTGTTCTTCCTGGTGCTGGTGGTGCAGACCTGCATGCTGGTGCAACACATCGCCGCACGCGGCCTGCAGCGCCCGGTGGCACCGGCCATCAGCGCCAGCTTCCACTGGCGCAGCTGGGCCTGGGGCCTGCTGGCGGGCGGTCTGCTCGGCGCGCTGCTGTCGGGCATCACCCCTTTCAAGCCCCTGCCAGCGATGGCCATGGCCCTGGTGGCCTGCGCTGCCGGATCGCTGGGCCACCTGGTGATGAAGGCGATCAAGCGCGATCGCGGCGTGACCCATTGGGGCGCGGACGGTCGCTCGGTCACGGGCGCCAGCGGCCTGCTCGACCGCGTGGATGCCCTGTGCTTCGCCGCGCCGGTGTTTTTCCACTCGGTGCGCTGGACCTTCAACCTCTGAACCCGGAAACGGCACCACACACCATGCGCATCCTCGGCATCGACCCCGGCCTTCAGTGCACCGGCTTCGGCGTGATCGACACCGAGGGGGCCGCGCTGCACTACGTGGCCAGCGGCACCATCCAGACCAGCCCCCGGGACGGGGCCCTGCTGCCCGAGCGTCTGAAGATCCTGTTCGACGGCATCAGCGAAGTGGTGGCCCGCTACCAGCCCGAGGTGTCTGCCTGCGAGATCGTGTTCGTCAACGTCAATCCACAGGCCACCCTGCTGCTGGGACAGGCGCGAGGAGCTTGCCTCACCGCACTGGTGGCGAACGGCCTGACGGTGGCCGAGTACACCGCGCTGCAGCTGAAGAAAGCCGTGGTCGGCTACGGACGCGCCGACAAGGCGCAGATGCAGGAGATGGTGAAGCGCCTGCTGCAACTGCCCGGCCTGCCCGGCAAGGACGCGGCCGACGCCTTGGGGCTGTGCATCACCCACGCCCAGGTGGCGCGCTCGGTGGCGGCGATCAACAAGGTGAGCCCGCTGCAGGCGCGCACCCATGCGGCCTACAAGGGCGGGCGTAGCTATTGAGCCGCACCGCCCACGGCGTCAGCCCCAAGCGGGCAACACCTGTGGTCCATCGAAGCCGGTTCCACGGCATCCTCGAAAAGGTCACGCGCTCCGATCGCAGCCCTGGACGCGACTTTCAAAGCAAGCGTTCCAGGACCAGCACCCCAAAGAACCCCAGGGCCGCGATCACGGTCCACTTCAGGATCATCAGGCCCCACTGGCGGTAGCGCGGCTGCCCGGTGCCGATGTAGAAGGCGAAACAGACGCCCGCCGCAATCAGCAGGACAAAGATGGCGAAGCGAAACAGCAGCATGGTGGGTCTGCGGCCTACCAGGCTGGCGCCAGTTTGGCAAAGCCGGTGGGCGCTTCACGCTCCTGCTCGAAGCTCACGATCTCGTAGGCGTCGGGCTGCGCCAGCAGGGCACGCAGCAACTGGTTGTTCATGGCGTGGCCACTGCGGAAAGCGCTGTAAGCGGCGAGCAGCGGTTTGCCGACGATGTACAGGTCGCCAATGGCATCGAGGATCTTGTGCTTCACGAACTCGTCCTGGTAGCGCAGGCCGTCGGCGTTGAGCACCTTCACGTCGTCCATGACGATGGCGTTGTCCAGCCCGCCACCCATGGCCAGGCCGTGGGATCGCATCATCTCCACGTCGCGCGTGAAGCCGAAGGTGCGGGCGCGGGCGATCTCACGCGCGTACTGCCCGCTGCCGAAGTCGAACTCCACGCGCTGGCCGCTGGAGCTGACCGCCGGGTGGTCGAACTCGATCTCGAAGCTCAGCTTGTAGCCGTGGTACGGGTCCAGCCGCGCCCACTTGAGCGTGCGGCCTTCCCCCTCGCGCACTTCCACCGGCCTGATCACGCGGAGGAATCGCTTCGGTGCCTGCTGCATCACGATGCCGGCACTCTGCAGCAGGTAGACGAACGAGGCCGAGGAGCCGTCGAGGATGGGCACTTCTTCGGCGGTGATGTCCACGTACAGGTTGTCCAGCCCCAGGCCGGCGGCGGCGCTCATGAGGTGCTCGATGGTGTGCACCTTCACGCCACCGCTGGAAATGGTCGACGCCAGCCGGGTATCCGACACCGCGCTGGCGTTGACCGGAATCTCCACCGGCTCGGGCAGGTCAACCCGCCGGAACACGATGCCCGTGTCCGCCGGCGCCGGGCGCAGCGTCAGCTCCACCCGCTGACCGCTGTGCAGGCCCACGCCGACCGCCTTGGTCAAGGATTTGAGAGTGCGTTGAGCGAGCATCGGGTGATTTTAATTTTTCAGGCGGGTTCGCGCTGGCAGAGAAAGCTATCCCGGCGATTGAACTGGGTACACCACCACAGAGATTGGTCGAACGGAAAGCGTAGCAAGCGCTCCGCGGTGGCGATGAAGCGCGGAGCCGTACACCCGTACGGCGAGCGCTGCAGGCGTCAGATCGGATGGCGCAGTAGCTTTACGTCGATCAATCAGCTTGTTTGCGCAGGAAGGCCGGGATCTCGAAATCGTCCATGCCGCCCGACGCCAGCGCGTCCACCTTGGCAGCGGCCTGGGTGCGGTTGGTGCGCCAGACGCTCGGGACCGCCATGGAGTGGTAGTCGGGCTGCTGGGCCATGCCAGCACCCGGACCACCCACGGCGGCGTTGATGGTGGGCACGTTGAACGGCACGTTGTCGGTGCCGGTGCGCAGCACCTGCAGCGGCGGTGCGGTGCGGCGTGCGCCCTGGCGTGAGAGGCCGGTGGCGACGACGGTGACCCGCATCTCGTCGCCCAGGTTGTCGTCGTAGGCGGCGCCGTAGATGACGTGCGCATCGGGTGCGGCGTAGGCCTTGATGGCGGTCATCGCCTCCCTGGATTCCTTGAGCTTCAGGGAGCCCTTGGAAGCGGTCACCAGCACCAGCACGCCCTTGGCACCGGAGAGGTCCACCCCTTCGAGCAGCGGGCAGGCCACGGCCTGCTCGGCGGCGATGCGGGCGCGGTCCGGACCGGCGGCGACCGCCGTGCCCATCATCGCCTTGCCGGGCTCGCCCATCACGGTGCGCACGTCTTCGAAGTCGACGTTGACGTTGCCATATTCGTTGATGATCTCGGCGATACCACCGACGGCATTTTTCAGCACGTCGTTGGCATGGGCAAAGGCCTCGTCCTGCGTCACGTCGTCGCCCAGCACTTCGAGCAGCTTCTCGTTCAGCACCACGATCAGCGAGTCCACGTTGGCTTCGAGCTCGGCCAGGCCGTTGTCGGCGTTGGTCATGCGGCGGCCGCCTTCCCAGTCGAAGGGCTTGGTGACCACGCCCACGGTGAGGATGCCCATTTCCTTGGCCACGCGGGCGATCACGGGGGCGGCGCCGGTGCCGGTGCCGCCGCCCATGCCGGCGGTGATGAACAGCATGTGCGCGCCGTCGATGGCGGTGCGGATTTCATCGATCGCCAGTTCAGCCGCATCGCGTCCTTTTTCGGGCTTGCTGCCGGCGCCCAGGCCGGTGGCGCCGAGCTGGATCGTCTTGTGTGCGGCGCTGCGCGAAAGCGACTGCGCGTCGGTGTTGGCGCAGATGAATTCCACGCCCTGCACGCAGCGCGAGATCATGTGTTCGACCGCGTTGCCGCCACCACCACCCACGCCGATGACCTTGATCTGGGTGCCGAGGTTGAATTCTTCCACTTCAATCATTTCGATGCTCATGACTCTCTCCTGTTGGTGCCCTGGAACCGGGATTCCGGGCGGTTTTCATTTCAAAAATTCGGATGCGGTTCGTTCTGCTGTGGAGCGCCTCAGCCAGGCGGTCCGGTGTGTTCGGTGCATCGCCATCGTCGTCGGCACATCAGTCGACGCGACGATCCCAGCCGCGTGCAAGGGTCCAGCCAAGGGACACCGTGGAACCGGCTTTGCCGGGCCCCTGGTGTCGCCCCCTTGAGGGGGTAGCGCAAAGCGCGGCGGGGGTGATTCATCAGAAAGTCCCCACAAACCAGTTTTTCATGCGTTCCAGCGCGCCCTGCATCGAGCCCGCCTTCTGCGCCACCTTGTGACCGCGCACCCGCGCCAGCCGGGCCTCTTCGAGCAAGCCCATCACCGTGGCCGCACGCGGCTGGGCCACCATGTCGGACAGCGCACTGGCGTAGTTCGGAATGCCACGGCGCACCGGCTTGAGGAAGATGTCCTCACCCAGCTCGACCATGCCGTGCATGACGGCGCTGCCACCGGTCAGCACGATGCCCGAGGACAGCACCTCCTCGTGGCCCGAGTCGCGCACGACCTGCTGCACCAGCGCAAAGATCTCCTCCACCCGCGGCTCGATCACGCCGGCGAGCGCCTGGCGGCTGAGCATGCGCGGGCCGCGGTCGCCCAGGCCCGGCACTTCCACCTGGGTTTCCGGGTCGGCCAGCAACTGCTTGGCGCAGCCGTACTCGACCTTGATGTCTTCGGCGTCCTTGGTCGGGGTGCGCAGCGCCATGGCGATGTCGCTGGTGATCAGGTCGCCGGCAATCGGGATCACCGCGGTGTGGCGGATCGCGCCACCCGAGAAGATCGCCACGTCGGTGGTGCCGGCGCCGATGTCCACCAGCGCCACGCCGAGTTCCTTCTCGTCGTCGGTCAGCACCGCCTGGCTCGATGCCAGCGGGTTGAGCATGAGCTGGTCCACTTCCAGTCCGCAGCGGCGCACGCACTTGATGATGTTTTCGGCCGCGCTCTGCGCGCCGGTCACGATGTGCACCTTGGCTTCGAGGCGGATGCCGCTCATGCCGATCGGCTCTTTCACTTCCTGGCCGTCGATCACGAATTCCTGCGGCTCGACCAGCAGCAGGCGCTGGTCGGTCGAGATGTTGATCGCCTTGGCGGTCTCGATCACGCGCGCCACGTCGGCTGGCGTGACCTCGCGGTCCTTGATCGCCACCATGCCGCTGGAGTTGATGCCGCGGATGTGGCTGCCGGTGATGCCGGTGTAGACGCGGGCGATGCGGCAGTCGGCCATCAGCTCGGCTTCCTTCAGCGCCTGCTGGATGCTCTGCACCGTGGCGTCGATGTTGACCACCACGCCGCGTTTCAGGCCGTGGCTGCTGGAGACGCCCAGGCCCGCGAGCTTGAGTTCACCGTTGGCCTGGACTTCGGCCACCACCACCATGATTTTGGCGGTGCCTATGTCGAGTCCGACTACCAGATCCTTGTATTCCTTGGCCATGATGATGTCTTGTTTACCGGGTGTTGCGTGGGGTTTGGGGATCGTCTTCGGTGACCGTGGTCACGCCGCGCATGCGCAGCGCATAGCCGTTGGGGTAGCGCAGGTCCACCGACTGCAGGGCCCCCGGGTAGCGCTCGGTGAGCTGGCTCAGCGTGGCGGTGAAGCGCCGCGTGCGGGCCAGCAGCTCGTCGGTGCTGCCGCGCCCGAGCTCGATGCGGGCCCCGTTGTCGAGCACGGCGCGCCAGCTGCCGCGCTCGTTGAGTTCCAGCCGTTCCAGGCCGAGTTCGAGCCGGCCCAGTTCGGCGTTGAGCAGCTGGTACAGCGCCCACACCTGCGCCGCCTGGTCGATCGGACCGGCCAGCTCGGGCAGGCCATCGACGTCGTCCGGGCTGGCCTCGAACACTTCGCCCAGGCGGTTCACCAACTGGCCCGAGCCCGCCTGCCCCCACCAGGCCACGGCCTCGTGTTCCTGCAGCGTGACGCGCAGGCGGTTGGGAAACTCGCGCTGCACCACCGCCTGGCGGACCCAAGGTACCGACTCGAACAGCCGGCGCACTTGCTGCAGGTCCACGGTGAGAAAGCTGTTCGCCACGCTGTTCTTCATCTGCGTGGCCAGCTGGGCCCGGAAGGTGACGGCGTTCTGGTGCGCCACATCGCCCTGCACCGTGATGGCCTTGATCGACCAGACCGGATGGCGCACGAGCCAGGTGCCGAACGCGCCCAGGCACAGCACGGCAAACAGCACGGCCAAGGCGTGGGTCGCCAGGGTCATGAGCTTGACGTCCAGGGGCAGTTCGGCTTGGGGCATGGCGTGCTCTTCAGCTCCGCTGGGGAACCGGGTTGTCCAGGGCCGCGCTGGCCAGCAGCGTCAGGCACAGGTCCTCGTACGGCAGGCCCGCCGCGCGGGCCGACATCGGCACCAGCGAATGCCCGGTCATGCCCGGCGAGGTGTTGATCTCCAGCAGCCAGGGTTTGCGCGTCTGTGCATCGATCATGACATCGGCACGTGCCCAGCCGCGGCAGTCCAGCGTGAGGAAGGCCTGCAGCACCAGCGCCTGGATGGCGGCTTCTTCGCCCGCCGGCAGGCCGCAGGGCACGAGGTAGGTCGTGTCGTCGGTGAAGTACTTGTGCTGGTAGTCGTAGTTGCCGTCGGGCGCCACGATGCGGATCACCGGCAGCGCGCGGGCTTCGGCACCGGTGCCCAGCACCGGGCAGGTGACCTCGTCACCGGCGATGAACTGCTCGCACATCACCATCGGGTCCTGTCCGGCGGCGAGCGCGTAGGCGGCGTCGCACTGCTCCAGCGTGGTGACCTTGGTCAGACCGATGGTGGAGCCCTCGCGCACCGGCTTGACGATCATGGGCGAGCCCAGCGCGACGAACGCGGCGCGGGTATCGGCCGCGCTCTTCACCTGGCGCCAGGCGGGGGTGGACAGGCCTTCTGCGATCCAGATGCGCTTGGTCATGAGCTTGTCCATGGCCACCGCCGAGGCCATGACACCCGGGCCGGTGTAGGGAATGCCCAGCAACTCCAGCGCGCCCTGCACCGTGCCGTCTTCACCGAAGCGGCCGTGCAGCGCGATGAAGCAGCGCTGGAAACCTTCGCGTTTCAAGTCGCCCAGGTCGCGCTCGGCCGGGTCGAACGCGTGGGCATCCACGCCCTTGGCCTTCAGCGCGGCGAGCACGCCTGTGCCCGACATGAGCGAGACCTCGCGTTCGGCCGAGCGGCCGCCCATCAGTACCGCCACCTTGCCGAGTGCCTGCACATCCACCACCGTCGGATTCACCGTCGCATTCATTTCTGGCCTCCCTGTGCCAACTCAACCACCTGGCCTGCCACCGCGCCGATCGACCCCGCGCCCATGCAGAGCACCACATCGCCGTCGCGCGCGTTGTCCAGAATGGCTTGCGGCATCGCCGCGATGTCGTCGACGAACACCGGCTCCAGCTTGCCGGCGACACGCAGCGCGCGCGCCAGCGAACGGCCATCGGCCGCCACGATCGGTGCCTCGCCGGCGGCGTACACCTCGGCCAGCAGCACCGCGTCGGCGTGCCCGATCACCTTCACGAAATCTTCGAAGCAGTCGCGTGTGCGGCTGTAGCGGTGCGGCTGGAACGCCAGCACCAGACGCCGCCCGGGGAAGGCGCCGCGTGCGGCTGACAGCGTGGCCGCCATTTCCACCGGATGGTGACCGTAGTCGTCCACCAGCGTGACCGTGCCACCCGACGGCAGTGCCGCCTCGCCGTAACGCTGGAAGCGCCGTCCCACGCCCTTGAACTCGGCCAGCGCCTGCACCACGGCCGCATCGTCCACGCCGAGCTCCACGGCGATGCCGATGGCCGCCAGCGCGTTGAGCACGTTGTGATGACCGGGCAGGTTGAGCACCACCTCCAGGTCCGGCAGCTCGATGCCATTCCGGCGCTGCACGGTGAAATGCATCTGGCCGCCGACCGCGCGCACGTTCGTCGCGCGCACCTGGGCATCCTCCGAAAAACCGTAGCTGGTGATGGGGCGCGCGATCTGCGGCAGGATCTCGCGGATGGCGGCATCGTCCACGCACACCACGGCCGCGCCGTAGAACGGCATGCGGTGCAGGAACTCGATAAACGCCGCCTTGAGCCGGCCGAAGTCGTGGCCGTAGGTGTCCATGTGGTCGGCGTCGATGTTGGTCACGACCGACAGCACCGGCAGGAGGTTGAGGAACGAGGCGTCGGACTCGTCGGCCTCCACCACGATGTACTCGCCCGAGCCGAGCTGGGCGTTGGCACCCGCACTGTTGAGGCGACCACCGATCACGAAGGTCGGGTCCAGATTCGCGGCGGCGAGCACGCTGGCCACGAGGCTGGTGGTCGTGGTCTTGCCGTGCGTGCCGGCAATCGCCACACCCTTCTTCATGCGCATCAGTTCGGCCAGCATCACCGCGCGCGGCACCACCGGCACCAGCCTGGCGTGGGCGGCAACCACCTCGGGGTTGTCGTCCTTCACCGCAGTCGAGGTGACGATGGCGTCGGCGCCTTCGATGTACCTGGCGTCGTGGCCGGTGAAGACTTCTGCCCCCAGCGCCACCAGGCGGCGCGTGGCGGCGTTTGCGCCCAGGTCGCTGCCGGAGATGCGGTAGCCCTGGTTGAGCAGCACCTCGGCGATGCCGCTCATGCCGGAACCGCCGATGCCAACGAAATGGATATGGCGAATGGCATGTTTCATGCCGTGAGCCCTCCTGCCCGTTTCGCGGCTTCGACGGGAACCGCCCGATGCAGCCCAAGCTTGGGCTGCATGTCCGAATACGCGACGAAATGGATGTGGCGAATGGCGTGTTTCATGCGGGTTTCACTTTCGCGAGTTGCTCGCAGGCGGACACCACGGCCGCCACTGCGTCTGTCTTTTCCATCTGCTTGGCCTTCACGGCCATCTCCATGAGTTGTGCGCGCTGCAGGGCCTGCAGCTTCTGCGCCAGCGAGGCCGGCGTGAATTCTTTCTGCGGCACCAGCCAGGCACCGCCGGCGTCGGCAAGGAAGCGTGCGTTGGTGGTCTGGTGGTCGTCCACCGCAAAGGGGAAGGGCACGAACAAGGCGGCAGCACCGATCGCGGCGATTTCGGTCACGGTGCTGGCACCCGCGCGGCACACCACCAGGTCGGCATGGGCAAAGGCCTGGGCCGTGTCGTCGATGAATGGCGTGAGTTCCGCCAGCACGCCGGCAGCGGCGTAGTTGGCGCGCAGGGCCTCGATCTGCTTTTCCCCACTCTGGTGGATCACGTGCGGGCGCTGGGCCGACGGGATCAGTCCCAGCGCCTGCGGAACGGTGTCGTTCAGCGCCTTGGCACCCAGGCTGCCACCCACCACCAGCAGACGCAGCGGGCCACTGCGGCCGGCAAAACGCACCTCGGGCCCGGGCTGACGCAGGAATTCCGTGCGCAGCGGGTTGCCCACCCACTCGGCTTTCTTGAGCACGTTCGGGAAGGCGGTGAACACGCGGTCCGCCACACCGGCGAGCACTTTGTTGGCCATGCCCGCGACCGAGTTCTGCTCGTGCAGCACCAGCGGCTTGCCGAGCAGCGTGCCCATCATCCCGCCCGGAAAGGTGATGTAGCCGCCGAGGCCCACCAGCACGTCGGGCTGCACACGGCGCACCACCTGCAGCGCCTGCCAGAAGGCCTTGAGCAGTCGCAGGGGCAGCAGGAACAGGGGTTTCAGTCCCTTGCCACGCACACCGCTGAAGTCGATCAGTTCCAGCGCGAAACCACGCTTCGGCACCAGGCGGCTTTCCATGCTGTCGGGTGCGCCCAGCCAGTGCACGCGCCAGCCGCGCCGGCGCAGGGCTTCGGCCACGGCCAGGCCGGGGAAGATGTGGCCGCCAGTGCCGCCGGCCATGATCAGGGCGCAAGGTTGGCGGGGGCTCATGACCGTCCACCCTTCATGAGCTGACGGTTTTCATAGTCGACACGCAGCACGATGGCGATCGCCACCAGGTTGAGCAGCACGGCCGATCCGCCGTAGCTCATCAGCGGCAAGGTCAGCCCCTTGGTGGGCAAGGCGCCCAGGTTCACGCCGATATTGATGAAGGCCTGGAAACCCATCCACAGACCCACGCCCTGGGCCACGAGGCCGGCAAACACCTGATCGAGCGCGATCGCCTGGCGGCCGATGTGCATGATGCGCCGCGTGAGCCAGAGGAACAGGCCGATCAGCACCAGCACGCCGATCAGCCCGAACTCTTCGCCGATGACGGCGAGCAGGAAGTCGGTGTGCGCTTCCGGCAGCCAGTGCAGCTTTTCCACGCTGCCGCCCAGTCCGACGCCAAAGATCTCGCCGCGGCCAATCGCGATCAGCGAGTGGGAGAGCTGGTAGCCCTTGCCCAGCGCGTGCTCCACGCTCCAGGGGTCGAGGTAGGCAAAGACGCGCTGGCGCCGGAAGTCGCTCGTCATGACCATGAGTGCAAAGGCGGCCACGACCACCAGGGCCATCAGGAAGAACATGCGCGCGTTGACGCCGCCGAGGAACAGGATGCCCATGGCGATCACCACGATCACCATGAAAGCCCCCATGTCGGGCTCGGCCAGCAGCAGCATGCCGACCACGCCCACGGCCACCGCCATCGGGGCTACCGCCCGGAAGAAGCGCTGCTTCACGTCCATCTTGCGGACCATGTAGTCGGCCGCGTACAGCAGCACGGCGAGCTTGGCCAGTTCGGAGGGCTGGAAGTTCATGACGCCCAGCGAGATCCAGCGCCGCGCGCCATTGACACCCTTGCCGATGAAGGGAATCAGCACCAGCACCAGCAGCAGCAGCGCCACGGCGAACAGCCAGGGCGCCATTTTTTCCCAGGCCCGCAGCGGGAACTGGAACGCCACCCAGGCCGCCGCGACGCCGATGAGCATCGAGAGGCCGTGGCGCAGCACAAAGTGCGTGTGGGCGTAGTTGGCAAAGCGCGGATTGTCGGGCAAGGCGATGGAGGCCGAATACACCATCACCAGACCCCAGCTCAGCAAGGCCACCACCACCCATATCAGGGGCTGGTCGAAGCCGAGTTCGCGCACGGCCACGTTGCGCGTGCCGGCGTACGTGCGGTTGGACAGGCGCACCGGCAGGCCGTCGCTGCTGCCACCGGCGAGCGCACCCGCCAAGTCCCGGCCGGCCAGGCGCGGCAGGACGGCCGCCAGGGTATTCCGCAGCCGGGCCAGGATGGTGCGCAGGGCGGCCATCACGCCACGCCCTCCAGGTCGATGCCCCGTTCATGGGCCAGGCCCGCCACCGCGTCGACGAAGACGCGGGCGCGGTGCACATAGTTGTCGAACATGTCCAGGCTGGCGCAGGCGGGTGACATCAGCACCGCGTCGCCCGGCTTTGCCTGCTGCGCCGCAAGGGCCACGGCTTCGGGCAGGCTGGAGGCGTCGATCAGGGGCAGGTCGACGAGGCCTGCCGCCTCGGCCACGGCGGTGCGGATACGGGCCGCGTCGCGCCCGATCAGGACCACGGCACGACCATGGCGCACCAGTGCATCGGCCAGCGGACCGAAGTCCTGCCCCTTGCCGTCGCCACCGAGGATCACCACCAGCCGGCGCTCGGCGCCCAGCCCGCGAATCGCGGCCAGGGTGGCGCCCACGTTGGTGCCCTTGCTGTCATCGAAGTACTCCACTTCGTCCAGGATGCCCACCGGCTCCACGCGATGCGGCTCGCCCCGGTACTCCCGTAGACCATGCAACATGGGGCCCAGCGCAGCGCCGGTGGAAGTGGCCAGCGCCAGCGCGGCGAGCGCGTTGGCGGCGTTGTGGCGGCCGCGGATGCGCAGGGCATCGACCGGCATCAGACGCTGAAAGTAGATGCCTTCCTCTTCCTCCGCTGCCCGGCCCCGTTTGCGGGTCTCGTCCAGCGCGAGTGCCCGCACCAGCCATTCCATGCCATTGACGGCTTCGATGCCCCAGTCACCCGCGCGGGTCGGCGCACCCAGGCCAAACGTGGCCCAGGGCCGCGCGGGCTGCTGCCGGTTGCGGCCACCGACCTTGACGGTCACGTTCGCTGGCTGCATGGCCATGACCTGCGGATCGTCACGGTTGAGCAGCATCAAGGCCTGCTGGCCGAAGACGGCCGCCTTGGCCTGGGCGTAAGCATCCAGCGAGCCGTGCCAGTCCAGATGGTCTTCGGTGATGTTGAGGACGGTGGCCGCGGTGGGCACGCCATCCCAGGCGCCACCCGCCGTGCCATCGAGCTGGAAGCTGGAGAGTTCAAGCACCCAGACCGCGGGCAGGTGCGGCGGCTGCGGCGGCTCCAGCGGCGGCGGTACCAGCTGCAGCGGCGCGCCGTCGTCATCGTCCGGAGCTGGCGCGGCTTCTTCCTCATCGGCGGGCAACAGCTCGCCCTGTTCACCCACGTCCTGGATCTCGCCGCCGCCCGCCGGGGCGATCGAAGGCGCCTGGACGGCTTCCCTGGCAGGACCGGCTTCTGCTTCGGCGATGGCATCGGCTTGTTCGGCCGCATCCTCGGCATCGAGCGCCGCGGCCAGCACGTCCAGCAGGGCCGGGCCGATGTTGCCTGCCACCGCCACGTCAAGGCCGGCGCGCTGCAGCAGCAGACCGGTCAGCGAGGTCACCGTGGTCTTCCCGTTGGTGCCGGTGATGGCCAGCACCTGGGGGCGGTAGGGCAGGCGCTCTCGAACCGACAGGTCGCGCAAGGCCTGGGCAAACAGGTCCAGCTCTCCCAACAGGGGCACGTCCCGCGCCTGCGCCCATTCGCGTACCGGCGCCAGCTCGGCCGGCGACAGGCCCGGGCTGCGCGCGATCAGGGTCCATTCGTCACGGGCCAGCAGGCTGTGATCGAACGGGCCGGCGACCAGACGGGCCTGCGGGCAGTCGCGCTGCAGGGCCGCCTGGTGCGGCGGTGCCTCGCGCGTGTCGGCCACGGTCACAGCGGCACCGTGACGCACGCACCAGCGCGCCATCGCCAGACCGGAGATGCCCAGGCCCAGGATGAGGATGGTTTGGTCTCGGAGGGCGTTCATGCCGGGTTCAACGGAGCTTGAGGGTCGAGAGACCCACCAGACACAGCAACATGGTGATGATCCAGAAACGCACGACCACCTGCGTTTCCTTCCAGCCCTTTTTCTCGAAGTGGTGGTGCAGCGGCGCCATCTGGAACAGGCGGCGGCCCTGGCCGAAGCGGCGCTTGGTGTACTTGAAGTACGCCACCTGCAGCATCACCGACAGGGCTTCCACCACGAAGATGCCCCCCATGATGGCCAGCACGATTTCCTGCCGCACGATCACCGCGATGGTGCCGAGTGCGCCGCCGAGTGCGAGCGCGCCCACGTCGCCCATGAAGACCTGCGCCGGATGGGCGTTGAACCACAGGAACGCCAGGCCGGCGCCGGCCATGGCCGCGCAGAAGACCAGCAGTTCGCCCGCGCCCGGGATGTGCGGCAGCAGCAGGTAGCGCGAGAACACGGCGCTGCCCGTGACGTAGGCGAACACGCCCAGCGCCGAACCCACCATCACCACCGGCATGATGGCCAGCCCGTCGAGACCGTCGGTGAGGTTGACCGCGTTGCTCGAGCCCACGATCACCAGATAGGTCATGACCACGAAACCGAACACGCCCAGCGGATAGCTGATTTCCTTGAAGAAGGGCACCATCAGGCCGGCCTGCGGCGGCAGCTCCACGGTGAAGCCCGAGGCCACCCACTGGATGAACAGCTCCAGCACGCGCAGGTTGCTGGTCTCGGACACGCTGAACACCAGGTAGAACGCGGCCACCAGCCCGATGACGGACTGCCAGAGGTACTTTTCCCGCGAGCGCATGCCTTCGGGGTCCTTGTGCACCACCTTGCGCCAGTCGTCGACCCAGCCGATGGCACCAAACCCCAGGGTCACCAGCAGCACGATCCAGACGAAGCGGTTCGCCAGGTCGAACCACAGCAGGGTCGACAGCGCGATGGAGAACAGGATCAGCACGCCGCCCATGGTGGGGGTGCCGCCCTTGCTCAGGTGCGTCTGCATCGCATATTCGCGGATCGGCTGCCCGATCTTGAGCGCCGCCAGGCGGCGGATGAAAAACGGCCCGGCCACCAGTCCGACGATCAGCGCCGTCATCGCGGCCATCACGGCACGGAAGGTGAGGTACTGGAACACCCGCAGGAACCCGTACTCGGGTCCCAGGGATTGCAGCCACAGGGCCAGACTAAGCAGCATCGGATGCGTCCTTCGTTTTTGCTTCTGCGCCCGTGTCCAGCGCCAGCAGGCTGTGCACCACGCGTTCCATGCGCATGAAGCGCGAACCCTTCACCAGCACACTGCGCACCACCGGCTCCTGACCCGACGCCACCCGCGCAACGATGTGGGCGGCGAGCGCCTCGGCATCCGGCCAGAACGTGGGCGCCGCTTCACCACCCGCCTGCAGCGCCGCGGTGGCCTGCCGCATCCAGTCGCCTGCGCAGTGCACGCCGTGAATGCCCAGTGCCTGCGCCTGGCGCAGCACTTCCAGGTGGAACGCCAGGCCCTGCTCGCCCACTTCACCCATGTCGCCCAGCACCAGCAGGCGCGGAGCGGGCAGTTCGGCCAGCACGTGGATGGCCGCCACCACCGAATCGGGGTTGGCGTTGTAGGTGTCGTCGATCAGGGTGACACGGCGGCCGGCGAGCGACAGCGACAGCGCGCGCGAGCGGCCACCGACCGGCTCGAAGGTGTCGAGCCCACGGCCGATATCGGCCAGCGACACGCCCGCGGCCAGCGCGCAGGCGGTCGCGGCCAGCGCGTTGCGCACGTTGTGCCGGCCTGCGATGCGCAGGCGGCAGCCCTGCTCGCCCGCCGGCGTGAGGATGCGCAGCGACCAGGCACCGTCCCGCCAGTCGGCCTGCAGGGCGCGCACATCGGCTGCGCCATCGGTGTCGCTGAAAGTCGTGACGCGCCGGCCGGCGGCCAGTTCGCGCCAGACCCGGGTGTGGTCATCGTCGGAGGGAAACACGGCCACGCCATCGTCGCGCAGGGCAGAGATCACCTGCCCGTTTTCGCGCGCCACGGCCTCGACCGTGCCCATGAATTCCTGGTGCTCGCGCTGCGCGTTGTTGACCAGCGCCACCGTGGGCCGGGTCAGCGCGGCCAGGTAGGCGATCTCGCCCGGGTGGTTCATGCCCAGTTCGATCACCGCCAGACGGTGCTGCTCGCGCAGCCGCAGCAGCGTGAGCGGCACGCCGATGTCGTTGTTCAGGTTGCCCTGCGTGGCCAGGGCCGCGTCGCCCGCGGCCGCACGCAGGATGGACGCGACCATCTGCGTCACCGTGGTCTTGCCGTTGCTGCCGGTCACCGCGATCAGCGGCAGGCTGAACTGCTCACGCCAGAGGCGGGCCAGTTCACCCAGTGCCAGGCGCGTGTCGGGCACTTCCACACCGGGCAGCCCGGCGGAAGCCAGGCCGCTGTGTGCCACGGCGGCCACCGCGCCCGCCTCGCGCGCCTGCGGCAGGAAGTCGTGTGCATCGAAGCGTTCACCCTTGAGCGCCACGAACAGGTCACCCGGCTGCAGGCTGCGCGTGTCGGTGTGCACGCGCTGAATGGCCTGGGCAGCGAGCAGGCCCGCCTCGTCCACCACGCGCGCACCGCCGAGTTGCGTCAGGAGCTCGACCAAACGCTTCATGCCGCGGCCCCCTGCGCTGCGGCGCGCCGCACCAGCGCATCACGGGCCTGCACCCGGTCGGAGAACGGTCTCTTCACGCCTTGCACTTCCTGGTAGTCCTCGTGTCCCTTGCCAGCGATCAGCACCACGTCGTGCGGCTGCGCCCGCTGTACCGCCCGGTCGATGGCAACGGCCCGATCGGCCTCGACCACGGCCGCGGCAGGCCGGGACAGGCCCGCCGTCATCTGGGCGAGGATGGCCAGCGGGTCTTCGCTGCGCGGGTTGTCGCTGGTCAGCACCGCGTGCTGCGCTTCGCGCTCGGCCACGGCCGCCATGATGGGGCGCTTGCTCGCGTCGCGGTCACCGCCACAGCCGACCACCGCCCAGAGCGCACCGCCACGCTGGCGGGCCAGCGGCTGCAGCGCCTGCAGCGCCTTTTCCAGCGCGTCGGGTGTGTGGGCATAGTCCACCAGCACCAGTGGCTGATGGAGCGCCGGTGCAGGCACCTGCTCCATGCGTCCGGGCACGGGGGTGAGCGCCGGGCAGGCGCGCACCGCGTCGGCCAGCGGCACGCCCAGGGCCCGGGCCGAGGCCAGGACACACAGCAGGTTGGACACGTTGTACAGGCCGACCAGGGGCAGTGTCAGCGCGTGCTGCGCGGTGTCTGCACCCGCTCCGTCGCGCTCCTGCACCGTCAGGCGCATGCCGCTGTCGGTGAAAGCGATGTCACGCGCCACCAGGCGCGCCGCCCGGGATGGAGCGCCGGTCTCGATCGCCACCGTCCAGAGCGCGGGCAGGCGCCCGTCCAGTTCGGCAGCCAGCCGGGGACCTTCCGGATCGTCCAGGTTGATCACCGCCGCCTCCAGACCCGGCCACGCAAACAGCGCGGCTTTGGCCGACCAGTACCCGGCCATGCTGCCGTGGAAGTCCAGATGGTCCTGGGTGAAGTTCGTGAACACCGCGACGCGGATGCGGGTGGCGTTGAGGCGACCCTCCACCAGGCCGATGGACGATGCCTCAATGGCACAGGCTTTCATGCCGCCGTCCACCAGCCGGCGCAGCCTGGACTGCAGCAGCACAGGGTCTGGCGTGGTCAATCCGGTCGGAACCAGCGCGTGCGTCGCATCCCCCGCCAGCGGCGGCTGGCCAATGCCGAGCGTGCCGACCACGGCCGCCGGCCGGCCCACGGCCGAGAGCAACTGCGCCATCCACCAGGCGCTGGAGGTCTTGCCATTGGTGCCGGTGACTGCTACCACGTCGAGCGCCGCGCTCGGGTCGCCGTAGAACGCACTGGCGATGGGACCGGCCTGGAGCTTGAGCCCGGGTACGGCCGCGATGCGCTCGTCGCTCAGGTCAAAGGCCTCGACGCCCTCGCACTCGACCAGTGCCGCGGTCGCCCCCGCCTGCAGCGCACCGGCCACGAAGCGACGTCCGTCCGTGGCGGCGCCCGGCCAGGCCACAAAACCGTCACCAGCCTGCACACGGCGGCTGTCGCATTGCAGGTCGCCCGGCACGCGGCTGCGCAGCCAGTCGGCCACGTCACGGGGGGAAGTGATCGTCCGCATCAGAAGGATTCCTCGACGGCTTCCGTGACGATCTGCGGCTTGACATTCATGTCGGGCTGCACACCGAGGATCCGCAGAGTCTGCTGCACCGTCTCGCTGAACACCGGTCCGGCCACGACACCGCCGAAGTACTGGCCGGCACTTGGCTCGTCCAGCATCACGGCGACGACGATGCGGGGTGACTCGATGGGCGCCAGTCCGACAAAAAAGCTGCGGTACTTCTTGTCGGCGTATCCCTTGCCCTCCTGCTTGCGCGCGGTACCGGTCTTGCCGCCCACCGAATAGCCCATGGTCTGAGCCTGCGGTGCGGTGCCACCCGGTCCGGTGGCCATTCCCAGCATCTTGCGGACCGCAGCGGTGTTCTTCGGGCCGAACACGTGCACCCCGGTGGCCGGGGTCTCCGTCTTGAGCATGCTCACCGGAATCAGCTCGCCGTCGCGGGCGAAGATGGTGTAGGCCTGCGCCAGCTGAAACAGCGAGGCCGACAGGCCGTAGCCGTAGCTCATGGTGGCCTGCTCGATCGGCCGCCATGACTTGTAGGGTCGCAGCCGGCCACTCACCGCGCCGGGAAAGGGGACTTGGGGCTTCTGCCCGAAACCCGCCTGGGCATAGGTTTCCCACATCTCGCGCGGCGACATCTGCATGGCCATCTTGACCGTGCCCACGTTGCTCGATTTCTGGATGATCTCGTTGACCGTCAGGACGCCATGCGGGTGCGCGTCCGAGATGGTCGAGCCACCAATGGTGATGCGGCCCGGCGCCGTCTGGATCGACGTTTCGGGCCGGACCAGCCCCTTCTCCAGCGCCAGCGCGGCGATGAAAGGCTTCATGGTCGAACCGGGCTCGAAGCTGTCGGTCAAGGCGCGGTTGCGCAATTGCTCGCCGCTGAGATGGCGCCGCTTGTTGGGGTCGTAGCTCGGGTAGTTGGCCAGCGCCAGCACCTCGCCGGTCAGCGCGTCCAGCACCACCACGCTGCCGGCACGGGCCTTGTGCTGCTCCACAGCAGCGCGCAGCTTCTGGTAGGCGAAGTACTGGACCTTGCTGTCGATGGAGAGCTGCAGGTCGGGTCCGTCCACCGGCGGCACCACATCGCGAACATCCTCCACCACCCGGCCCAGACGGTCCTTGATCACGCGACGCGAACCGTTCCGGCCAGACAGCTGCTGGTTGAATGCCAGCTCAACGCCCTCCTGACCCCGATCTTCCACGTTGGTGAAGCCCACCACATGGGCGGCGGCTTCGCCTTCCGGGTACTCACGCTTGTATTCGCGGCGCTGGTAGACCCCCTTGATGCCGAGCGCGGCGATGTCCTTGGCCACCGGCTCGTCCACCTGGCGCTTGATCCAGACAAAGGTCTTGTCATCCTGGGCCAGGCGCTTGCGCAACTCGGCCAGTGGCATCTCCAGCAGCCTGGCCAGGTCCCGCAGCTTCGGATCGGCCCGGTCCACGTCTTCCGGAATCGCCCAGATGCTTTGCGCCACCACGCTCGATGCGAGGATCAGGCCATTGCGGTCCAGCACCCGTCCGCGGTTGGCGGGCAGCTCCAGCGTGCGGGCGAACCGGACCTCGCCCTGGCGCTGAAAGAAATCGTTGCCGAACACCTGCACGTACGCCGCGCGCACACCCAGGCCCGCGAACGCCACCGCCAGTCCGGCCATGATGAACTTGCTGCGCCACACCGGCGTCTTGCTCGCCAGCAGCGGGCTGGCGCTGTAGTTGATGCTGCGGCTGCTCATGCGGCGGCTCATGGTCGCGGCTCCTGCACCGGACCTGCACCGGCCGACCCATCGCCGGTCACCGTCACATACTGCGTGATGCCGGGGCTGACCGGACGCATCTGCAGATGGCGCGCCGCCAGCTGCTGCACCCGCGCCGACGACGCCTGTGCACGCTTTTGCACCACCAGCTGCTCATGCTCGACGCCGAGCCGGCGTGACTGCGCCTGGGCGCGGTCCAGCGCCGTGTAGAGACGGCGCGACTCGTACTGCGTGTGCACCAGGTAAAAGGCACTGGCCAGCACCGCCATCAGGAGCACGAGGTTGAGGCGGATCATGCCGGGGCCTCCGTGCGGGTGGCCACGCGCATCACCGCACTGCGCGAGCGCGGATTGCCCTGCACCTCGGCGTCGGACGGCATCAAGCGTGAAAGGCTGGTGAGCGGCATGGGAGCCGGTTCGGCAAAGGGCACGCGGCGGTCCACCACGGCGCGCGAGTGGCGCGCCATGAACTGTTTGACCATGCGGTCTTCCAGTGAGTGAAAGCTGATCACCACCAGTCGGCCCCCGGGACGCAGCACATGCAGACTGGCCTCTAGCGCTTGTTGCAGCTCTTCAAGCTCGGCGTTGATGAAAATCCGAAGAGCCTGAAATGTGCGCGTTGCAGGGTCCTTGCCCGGCTCGCGGGTTTTGACCGCGCCAGCCACGACTTCGGCCAGCTCGCGGGTGGTTCGAATAGGGCCCCGTTCCTGTCGGCGACGATCAATCGCCTTTGCAACCGGTTGAGCAAACCGTTCTTCGCCATATTCACGTATGACCTCCGCGAGGGTGGGGACTTCGACCGTTTCCAGCCATTGGGCGACGCTCTGGCCGCGCGTGGTGTCCATGCGCATGTCCAGGGGTCCGTCGTGACGAAAAGAAAAACCCCGTTCGGGGTCGTCGATCTGCGGCGAACTCACCCCCAGATCCATCAGCACCCCGTCCACGCTCGCAGGCCCGAGTTCGGTCAGGTGGCAAAAACCCTGGTGCCGGATGGAAAAGCGGCCATCGCTGGCCGCCAGTTCCTGCGCGGCCGCCACGGCCTGCGGGTCCTTGTCGAAGGCGGTCAGCCGCCCCCTCGGCGACAGCTGCTGCAGCAGCAGACGCGAATGCCCGCCTCGCCCGAACGTCGCGTCGACATAGTGTCCGTCCGGGTTGATCGCCAGCGCTTCCACGGCTTCGGTCAACAGGACGGTTTGATGGCTCCATGCGCTCTGCACCACCATCCTCAGAAAGAAAAGTCCTTGAGGACGTCGGGCATCTGCGCCTGCATGGCCTCGGCTTCCTTGGCGGCGTAGGACTGGGCATCCCACAGTTCCAGATAGGAACCCATGCCGAGCAGCACCGCGTCCTTGGTGATGCCGGCTGCGGCGCGAAGCTCGGGCGACACCAGCACACGGCCGGAGGCGTCCATCTCCACATCCATCGCGTTGCCGAGGAAGATGCGGCGCCACCACTGGGCGTCCATCGGCAGGGCAGCGATGCGGCTGCGGAATTTTTCCCACTCGTCGCGGGGGAATACCATCAGACAGCCGTGCGGGTGCTTGGTGATGGTGATCTGGCTGGCGGCAACACCCAGGGCGTCACGGTGCCGGGTCGGCATGGAGAGCCGCCCCTTGGCATCGATACTGAGAGAAGACGCACCCTGAAACACCGCAGTCAATCCTTGAAAAACACTTTTCACCACTTAATTGCACTTTTTTCCACTTTAGCAGGAAATCAAAGCGCTGCAAGCTCGCGGCAACAAAGTTTTTCAATGAAATCAACCACTTAGAACGCATTTCGAACCCGTTAAAAGGCAAAAATGCAGCAAAAGCAAGCACTTACAACGGGCTCTGAATGTGATGTCTGAAAACCCCGGAACCCACAGGCCTTCATGCGATGTCCGTGAGAAATGCCGCGCTCTCCGGGAGCGGGCCCACCCGCCGGGCCCACCCGCAGCGCTCCGGTCACAAAAAACCGCGTCCACCTGACGGTGAAACGCGGTTGATGGCCCTCGCGGAGAACGCCGACGGCGTGGCGTGACCTACAGGATGTAGCGCGAGAGGTCCTCGTTCCGGCTCAAGGCCGCCAACCGGCCGTCCACATAGGCGGCATCGACCGTCACCGTCTGGCCCTGCAGGCCGGTGGCCCCAAAGCTGACCTCGTCCAGCAGGTGCTCCATCACCGTCGCCAGGCGCCGGGCACCGATGTTTTCGGTGCGCTCGTTGACGTCACACGCGATCTGCGCGAGATGCCGGATGCCTTCCGGCGTGAACACCAGCGTCACGCCCTCGGTGGCCAGCAAGGCCTGGTACTGGCGCACCAGCGAGGCGTGGGTCTGCGTCAGGATCGCCTCGAAATCATCGACCGAGAGCGACTGCAACTCCACCCGGATGGGAAAACGGCCCTGCAGCTCGGGAATCAGGTCGCTCGGCCTGGACAGGTGGAACGCGCCACTGGCGATGAACAGGATGTGATCGGTCTTGACCATGCCGTACTTGGTGGACACCGTCGTGCCCTCCACCAGCGGCAGCAGGTCGCGCTGGACCCCCTGGCGCGACACATCGGCACCGCCGGAGTCGCTGCGCGAGGCCACCTTGTCGATCTCGTCGATGAAGACGATGCCGTTCTGCTCGGCGTTCTCCAGCGCTCGGGCCTTGATTTCCTCTTCGTTGACCAGCTTGCCGGCCTCCTCGTCGATCAGCAGCTGCATCGCCTCTTTGATCCTGAGCTTGCGCGTTCGACGCTTGTCCTGTCCCATCTGGCTGAACATGCCGCGCAGCTGCTCGGCCATGTCTTCCATGCCGGCCGGGCCCATGATCTCCATGCTCGGCCGTGGCTCGACCAGGTCAATTTCGATCTCGCGCTCATCCAGCTGGCCTTCCCGCAGCTTCTTGCGGAAGGCCTGGCGCGCGGTGTTTTCACCCGCTGCAGAACCCTCCGGTCCCACGCTGCGCGGCGGCGGCACGAGCACATCCAGAATGCGTTCCTCGGCTGCATCTTCGGCCCGGACGCGCTGCTTGCGCATCTCCGCCTCGCGGGTCTGCTTGATCGCGATCTCCGCGAGGTCGCGGATGATCCCGTCCACGTCCTTGCCCACATAACCCACTTCGGTGTATTTGGTGGCCTCCACCTTGATGAAGGGCGCATCCGCCAGCTTGGCCAGCCGCCGCGCGATCTCGGTCTTGCCGACGCCCGTGGGCCCGATCATCAGGATGTTCTTGGGTGTGATCTCAGGCCGAAGCTTGTCGTCGACCTGCTGGCGACGCCAGCGGTTGCGCAGCGCAATCGCCACGGCACGCTTGGCGCCTTGCTGACCGATGATGAAGCGGTCGAGTTCGGAGACGATCTCCTGGGGAGTCATGGCCGACATGTGGCCCCCGCTCTCGTCACTTCGTGCACTTCGCTGCTCCCCGAGGGGGCGCGAGTTTGCTTGGGGCGGCCCTGCGCTGCGGCCATGAAAGCCCCCACGCTCGTCACCTCGTGTACTCCGCTGCCCCCCGAGGGGGCGCGAGCTTGCCTGGGGCGGCCCTGCGCTGCGCTCATGGTTTCAGTCCAGTGTTTCAATGGTGTGGTTCATGTTGGTGTAGATGCAAATCTCACCCGCAATGGCCAGCGACTGGCGGACCACCTCTTCCGCGCTCAGTGCGGTGTGGGCCGTCAGTGCGCGGGCTGCGGCCTGGGCATAGGCTCCGCCCGAGCCGATGGCAACCACGCCGTGCTCGGGCTCCAGCACGTCACCGTTGCCGGTGATGATCAAGGCGGCGCTGCGGTCCGCCACGGCCAGCATCGCCTCGAGACGGCGCAGCACACGGTCGGTTCGCCAGTCGCGCGTGAGTTCAATGGCCGCCCGCACCAGGTGTCCCTGATGCTTCTCCAGCTTGGCTTCGAAGCGCTCAAACAGTGTGAACGCGTCGGCCGTCGCGCCCGCAAACCCGGCCAGCACCTGGTCGTGGTGCAGCTTGCGCACCTTGCGCGCGGTGCCCTTGACCACAATGTTGCCCAGGGTGACCTGACCATCGCCGCCGATGGCGACCTGCACCCCATCGGGTGTCTGGCGACGCACGCAGACGATGGTGGTTCCGTGAAATGAGTCCATAGGTGGCAGAAGATGGGGACGGTCGGATGGGTCTCAAGTCCGATGGAGGCCGAGGGACGGCAACCAGGGCTCCGCGGAACCGGCTTGGCAGGGCCGCCACCGCCGCACCTGAGAGAGTGAGGCCGAGGCGGCGCGGGGGAACATCCTCCTCAGTCGTTGCGCAACACCACTTTGGCGTATTCGGTGATGCCGATAACGTGAAAGAAGGCGGATACCAGGCGGTGCGCATCCACAAACTGGACCATGCGGCCCTCGGCGTGGTGGCCCGATACCCAGTTCAACAGGGTGCCCGCGGCCGAGAAGTCCACGCGGATCAGGTTGCGGCAGGAAATGATCAGCACGTCCGCGCCCTGCAGGCGACGCTCCAGCGCTTCGAGCGTGGCCTGCGGATCGCCGCGAACCTCGCCGGACAACTCCACCAGACCCAGCTGGTTGAACTCGGAAGCCTGGCTGTCGAGCGCCGAGTCGGACGGGTAGACCGAAGGCACCTGCTCCATCACCACCTCGCCCAACAAGGACTGCCCGCCCTCGTCAGACTGCTCGCTGGACATCGCATGGAAATGACAGCGTGGCTGCTCCCAGCCCGGCGGCGACACTTCGTAGGTGACACAGAAGTCCAGCGCGGTGAGCTCAAACTCGTCGGGGCGGTTCATCACACGCAACACCGCCATGCGCAGCTCCCACCACAGCTGCTCGACATCGCGTCGGCCCGAGGGTGTCAGGCTCTTGAGCAGGTCGCGCAGGACGCCGGCACCGAGGAAACGCAACTCGATATCCTGGTCACCCCATAGCGTGAAAATACCGAGCAGGGCACGGGCGGCCTTCACATCGATCGACTCGACCGGCGACCAGTCCAGCACCCACGGCCGGGGAGCCCGGAGCAGCACGTTCTGCAGCGTGCCGACGGCATGGGCATCGATCTCCGGCTCACAGACCCAGACCGCCCGACTGGGCCCGGTGGAGGGCTTGTAGGTCTTGCCGCTCATGCTGCTCACCAGCTCGGGCATGTCGAACCACTGAGGTGCCGAGCGGTTGAAGCGGTTGACGAAATCCACCGCACGGCTCTCAAACGGCACCAGTTGCCCGGTGGCACGGTACAGGTCGAACAGGGCCAGCCAGTCTTCCTCCTGGTTCACCCGGACACCGCCCTCTCCCAGCGCCTCGAGCAGCCCTTGCTCCGCGCCCTGGTCATCCCCGTTGGCGAAGCGGATCGCCGCTTCCTCAACCTCGGGATCCTGGGCGACTTCCTGCACATCCAGCGCATAGAAGTGGGAAGCCGAAAAAACCGAACTCGGACCGCTGGTCTCACCTGGCGCGGAGGGCGCCATGAGTCCGGTCCGGGCCTGCGAGGGTGCGGACGGCGCAGCGGCCCGTGGCATCAGCTCGCTCTCCTTCGAAGGCGACCACCGGTTGCGCGCCGTGGGCGCCAGGGAAGCCGGAGACGGCGTCGCCGCCATGTCGCCCGTCGCATCGTCCTGGACCAGCGGCGAGGCTTCGGTCTCGTTGTACTGCTGGATGCGCCGCTGCGCCTGCGGATCGGGAGCCGGTTCGCGGCCGGTCGCCGCACCCTTGCGTTCCAGGGGGGTCCCGCCGGTGGAATGGGCCGAGTTGAGGGCGGATCCGGTGACCAGGGAGTCAGGCCCCTTGGTCTTCCACCACTGCATCGACATCTGCGCTTCGATCTCGTCGATCTTCTTCAGCGTCATCGCCCGGTCGTCCGGTTTGGACGGCAGACTGCTCTGGAAAAACGAGGGGCGGACGCCTTGCCCACCATCGCCCGTGGCCTCGCGGCTGCGGATCTTGCGCAACATGTCGAACTCGCGTTTGCGCACGAAGTCGTTGCGGCGTTTGCGCTCGATCATTTCCTTGAGCGCAGCCTTGCTGTACTCGCTTTCCCGGTCGGCACTCCGTGTGTCCAGATCCGACCAGCTGGTGGTCGGATGGCGAACGAACTTCACCACCTTGGACAGGAAGCCGCCGTTGGAATCGTCCTTGGACATGACGCGTGCGTACCGGGTTGGGATCTGCTTGCCTGAGCTGCCGGGCGATCAATCGCCAAACATCTTCTGCTTGAGCTCACGCCGCTGCTGCGCCTCCAGGGACAGGCTGGCGGTGGGTCGCGCCATCAGGCGCCCGACGCCGATGGCTTCACCGGTTTCTTCGCAATAACCGTAGTCACCCGAATCGATGCGGGCAATCGCCTGCTCGATCTTCTTGAGCAGCTTGCGTTCGCGATCGCGGGTTCGCAATTCCAGCGCATGCTCTTCTTCAATGGTGGCACGGTCGGCCGGATCGGGCACCACCACGGTGTCCTCACGCAAGTGCTCGGTGGTTTCCCCTGCGTTGGCCAGCATGTCGGCGCGCAGCTGGGACAGCTTGCGGCGGAAATAGGCGAGCTGAAGCTCGTTCATGTACTCGCTGTCAGGCATGGCCTGAATGTCCTGGTCGGTCAACTGCTCAACCGGCACGGTTTTCCAGTTGTTGGCCCGCTTGGGGTCTTTCTGGATGGATGAAGGCACGGGAGGGGTCATGACGGCACGTTGATTCATGGTGGAAAAAGTCGCCTTGGCGGCATCGGGTGCATGGGTGGGAACCACCGCAGCCTGCGTCATCTGCTCCATCATGACCTTTTTGGCGGCCCGCTTGCCCAATGGCCGAGGCGTGGGCTCAACAACGGGTACCGCCGCCCGAGCAGCGGCTGGCGCAGCGGGAGCGCGGGCGCTGGAGGGTTTGGGAACAGACGCCGGCGCAGCGGCGGCAGCGGATTTGACAGGGGATGTGGCAGCCACCGCTGGCGCGGCCTTGCCTGTGGTTTTTGCGGCGGTTTTTGCCGCGGTTTTTGCAGCCGGCTGGCTGGTCGATTTCGGGAGTGCAGCCTTCGCAGGCGGGGGTGCCGGTTTTTTGACCGGCGCTTTGGCCGCCGGGGCGGCAGATTTGACAGCAGCTTTTGCCATGGTTTTGGTGACCGGCTGGACCGGTCTTGTGGCTTTGACCGCTGCGGTCTTCACCGGGGTCCTGCTGGTTTTTGTGGCCGTTCCGGCCTTCGCCGAGGTGGTGGCCTTTTTGGCCGCCGTGTCCACTTTTCCAGCTTTGGGCACTGGTTTCGTGATCGCTTTGGCCGATGATTTCGGTGCTGGTTTGGGGGCAGGCTTGCCGGTTACAGACGCCTTGGGAGCAGCCGATGACATGCGCGCCTGGTTCCCCGATGCGACGGGCTTGCCTTTTTTCGCGCTCTTGGTGGCCGGGGCTTTCACAAAGGGTCTCCTCTCAGTGCCTGACGATGCATGGTCTGGGGGTGGGACGGTGTCACGGCCGGGCGACCGCTGAACGTCCAGTTGCGCCGGCTGTGCCGGCTTGTTGTTCGTTATACCTCCATTGCGCCCCGTCTTCAGACGGCTGCCAGCGTGGCGGCTGGATGCTGTCTTGGCGGGTGGCGGGGCGACCGACTTGGGCCGCGATTGTAACGACGGTGCAGGATCTACCCCGGAATCCGTGCTGGAGCGAAAGCCGAGGCGTTGGAGAAGCGAGACAAACAGCACGCTCAAATCCTGTTCACAGGGCTTTCACGCCACGACCGGGGTGTCGGTTTCACGGATGGCCGGTGCACCTGGGTTTCAGACCAGGGACTGGTCCAGCCCCTGGACAAGGATGTCACGCGGCAAATCCAGACCGATGAACACCATCTTGCTCTCCCGGGCCTCGCCCTCGGCCCACGGGGGCCCGAGATCGCTGCCCATGAGCTGGTGCACCCCCTGAAAGATCACCTTGCGGTCGGTGCCTTCCATGTCGAGCACACCCTTGTAGCGCAGCATGCGCGGGCCGTACACCTGCACGATGGCGCCCAGGAAGTCTTCCAGCTTGGCCGGGTTGAACGGCCGGGTGGCGCGGTAGACGAAGCTCTTCACATCGTCGTCGTGATGATGGTGGTGACCGTGGCCTTCGTGGCCGTGCTGGTGCGACGGGTGGTTGCAGGCTTCACCGGGGGCGTGTTCGTGGTGCTCATGGTCATGGTCATGGTGCCCGTGATCGTGGTCGTCGTCGGCCTTGAGGAAGTCCGGGTCGATGTCGAGCTTGGCGTTCAGGTTGAAGCCACGCAGGTCGAACACCTCCTTCAGCGCCACCTCGCCGAAATGCACCGGGCGCATGGGAGCGCGCGGGTTCATGTGCTTCAGGCGGTGGATCAGCGCCTCCAGTTCGTCCGGCTCCACCAGATCGGCCTTGCTGATGAAGATCTGGTCGGCAAAGCCCACCTGCCGACGCGCCTCCTGGCGATCGTTCAACTGCTGGGCGGCGTGTTTGGCGTCCACCAGGGTCAGGATGGAGTCCAGCAGGTACTGCTCGGCGACCTCGTCGTCCATGAAGAAGGTCTGGGCCACCGGGCCGGGGTCGGCCAGGCCGGTGGTTTCGATCACCACGCGGTCGAACTGCAGTTCGCCCTTGCGTTTCTTCTCGGCCAGGTCCCGCAGCGTGGCACGCAGGTCGTCGCGGATGGTGCAGCAGATGCAGCCGTTGCTCATCTGGATGATGTTTTCCTGCGTGTCGGCAACGAGGATTTCGTTGTCGATGTTCTCTTCGCCGAACTCGTTCTCGATCACCGCGATCTTCTGGCCGTGCGCCTCGGTCAGCACGCGCTTGAGCAGCGTGGTTTTGCCCGAACCGAGGAAGCCGGTGAGGATGGTGGCAGGGATCAGGGACATGGCGGGCAACTCTCCAGCAAAAAGCGAGCAGATGGAAACAGCGGGGGGAGTGTATGCGACCCGCCGTCCCGGCAACGGGATTACATCTTTTTCATCACCACCAGGCCCTTGAGGTATTCGCCCTCGGGGAAGTTGATCGTCATGGGGTGGTCGCAGGCGCCGCCCAGACGCTGCAGGATGGCGCCGTCCACGCCCGCGTCCAGACCGGCCGAGGCGACGATCTTGTGGAACAGTTCCACACCGATGCCGCCCGAGCAGGAGAAGGTGAACAGCACACCGCCCGGCGTGAGCAGCTTGAAGGCCTGGCGGTTCAGGTCCTTGTAGGCGCGGGCGGCGCGCTCGGCGTGGGCCGCCGTGGGCGCGAACTTCGGCGGGTCGAGCACGATGGCGTCGAAGGTGCGGCCTTCGGCGACGAACTGGCGCAGGGAAGCGTTCACGTCGGCGTCCATGAAGGTCGCCTGCGCCGGGTCCAGACCATTGAGCAGCAGATTGGCGCGCGCCTGCTCCAGCGCCGGACCCGACGAATCGATGCTGGTCACGTGCCCTGCTCCGCCAGCCAGCGCGGCCACGCTGAAGCCGCCGGTGTAGCTGAAACAGTTGAGCACCCGGGCAAAACCCAGGCGCTTGGTGTACTGGTACAGAGCCAGTCGGCTGTCACGCTGGTCGAGGTAATAACCGGTCTTGTGACCGTTGGCGATGTCCAGGCCCAGGCGCCAGCCGTGCTCCAGCAGCTCGAACGCCGTCTCGCCACTGCCGCGCAGCCAGCCGGTGGTCTCGGCCAGGCCTTCGAGCTTGCGGCTGCTGGTGTCGGAACGCTCGTACAGGCGCGGGCAGCCGGTGAGCTCGATCAGCGCGTCGGCGATCGGCGCCTTCCAGCGCTCCACGCCACAGGCGGTGAACTGCGCCACCAGTGTGTCGCCGTAGCGGTCCACGATCAGGCCCGGCAGTCCGTCGGACTCGCCGTGCACCAGGCGCACGCCGTTGCTCTCGATGCCCAAACGCGTGCGCAGGGCGATGGCGCGCGCGAGTGCGTCGCGGAAAAAGGCAGCGTCGATGCGCTGGGCTTCGTCAAAACTCCAGGCCCGCACGCGGATGCGCGAGGCCGGAGAAAAAGCGCCCCAGGCCAGGAACTCGCCCTCGTGGCTCTCGACACGCACGGTTTCGCCCGCATCGCCGCCACCTCTGGCAACAGCGCCGTCGAACACCCAGGGGTGTCGGCGCTGCAGCGATCGTTCTTTGCCGGGCTTGAGTCGGATGGTCTTCATGCGGGGTATTGTCCCCCCGCGCCGCGGGGAGGCACCTCCCCCCGCGCCGCCTGCGGCGTCACCCCCGAGGGGGCGGCACTTGCGGCCCGGAAAAGCCGGTTCCGCGGTGCCCTTGTTGGACTACCCCTCTGCACCTCGATGCACTGCGGGGGTGGGTCACCTCCGGAGCGAAGTGCCCGAACCCAGAACGCGGCGGAACCGGCTTTGCCGGGCCGCACCGCGTTGCCCCCTTGAGGGGGTCGCGCGCAGCGCGGCGGGGGTGCTCCTGTTCAAGGCCGCAAGTAGACAAAACCTTCGCGGGCCTGCAGCTTGGCCACCTCGGCCACACCGGAGGGAACGATCTTCGCTTCCATGGCCACCTTGCTCGGGTCGATCTTGCGCGAGACCAGGGTGTTGTTGCAGACGCGGAATTCCACGCCCTTGGCCGCCAGTTCACCCACCGCGCCGGCAAACGGCTGCTCCATCTGGTTGGTGGCGCCTTGCAGCAGGAAGTCGATGCCCAGGCCATGGGTGACTACCACGATCTTGGCGGTTGGGTCGGCGGCCAGGTGGTTGCGAATGTTGTTCACCGCCCGCGAGGCCTGCGGAATGCCCTCGCTCAGGTGGTACACGGTCTTGATCGGGTCTTCGGCCTGGGCGCTGAACGACAAGACCACGAACATGGCCAGCAGCGTGGATTTGAGGACGGTCAGCAACTTGAACACGGTTGTCTCCTGGGAAATACGGACGGGGGTTATCCAAAGAACCGATTCTCGGTGCTGCGATCACAAGCGCCACAGGGATAACCCGGTTGCCCTGCGCGGAACAGGGTTCGTGTTTCAGCGAGCGCCCGCGGGCTTCACCGGGACGTTCGCATCGACCGGATCGCTCGCCACGGGCGGATGCGCCACCGTGCGGCGCGCCTGCGCCCGCGGATGCGCCGCGTCGTACACCTGCGCGAGGTGCTGGAAATCGAGCCGGGTGTAGACCTGCGTGGTGCTGATGCTGGCGTGGCCCAGCAGCTCCTGCACCGCACGCAGGTCGCCGCTGGACTGCAGCACGTGGCTGGCGAACGAATGGCGCAGCATGTGCGGATGCACCGGCGTGGCCAGTCCGGCGAGCAGCGAGCGGCGCTTGAGCCGCACGCGGATGTGCTGGGGGGTCAGGCGCTGGCCACGGCTGCCGATGAACAGCGCCGGGTCGTCCTTCGCCCAGTCGCCGCGCACCGCCAGCCACCGGTCCAGCGCGGCCAGCGCGGCACGGCCCACCGGCACGCTGCGGCGCTTGGAGCCTTTGCCCAGCACATGCGCCTCGCCGGCCTGGGCATCGATCCAGCCGCGTGCGCTGCCGCTCGCGGCGGCGTCCAGCCCCACCAGTTCACCAATGCGCAGGCCGCAGCCGTAGAGCAGCTCGGTGATGCAGCGGTCGCGCGCTTCGAGCCGCGGGTCGTCGGCGGCTTCCACGTGGGATGCGAGCTGCACCGATTCGTCCACGCCCAGCGCTTTCGGCAGCGGCTTGCCGGCCTTGGGGGCGCGCACGTCCTGCACCGGGTTGTGGTCGATCAGCCCCTGGCGACCGAGCCACACATACAGACCGCGCCAGCCCGAGAGGATGAGCGCGATGCCGCGCGCGCTGCGCCCGCCGCTGTGCATCTGCGCCACCCAGCGGCGGATGTGGACGTTCTGCACGTGGCGCAGGGACACGCCGGCGGCCTGCGCCTGCCGGGCAAGCTTGTCCAGATCCAGTGTGTAGAGCGCCACGGTGCGCTCGGCAAGGCGTTTTTCCACCCGCACATGGATCAGGTAGGCCTGCACCAGCGCGGCATCATCCGCATCGGCCAGCGCCGAACCGGTAGCGGGGGCCGAGCCGGTCAATGCACACTCCTTCAGACGGGACGCAGGCGCGAGAGCGCCGCGCTGGTGAGCGCACCGATGCGCTCCAGAAAGTCGGTGCCCATGTCGGCGGCGAAGCGTTGCGCATCGGCCGAGGCCAGCACCAGCAGCCCAAATGCTTCGGGAGCGGCACCTGCTCGCAGCGGGATCAGCGCGAGCGAGGCAGCGGCCTGCGGGTCTTCGAGCCACTGCGCGGCCTCCAGCCCGGGGTTGGCGCCGCAATAGGGCAGCGTGAGCGAGGAGGCAAAGGCCATCGCGTCGTCGCTCGCGCCCTGGGCGTAGGGCTCGACGGCGAACTCGGGCGACACGCCCCAGACCTTGATGGCGACCTGCGGGACCAGAAACTGCGCGGCGATCTCGCGTGCCGCGACGACGGGCAGCTCGCGCGCCTCGCGGGTCAGCAGCAGCTCGCGCGTCCAGCGCTGCAGCCGGTCGGCAATGGCCGTGTTTTCCTGGCCGTGGCGGATCATCTCGGCCGCCTTGAGCTCAAGCCCCTTGATCTTCTCGCGCAGCAGTTCGGCCTGGCGCTCCTGCAGGCTCACCGCGCGGTTGCCGTGCGGGCTGGTCAGCTGCACGGCGCCGAGCAAGCTGGCGTGGCGCACGAAAAAGTCGGGCGTGTTCGCCAGGTAGTCGGCAATGTCGTCTTCGGTGATCGGAGGGATGGTCTGGTCGGTCATGGTGGTTCAGGAAATGGGTGGGCTCAGGCCAGATCGGGCACGTCGATCTCGCCTTCGAACACGGTGGTGGCAGGGCCGGTCATGAACACCGGAGCATCGTGGGTGTGGGTGTCGTGCCATTCGATGGTGAGCACGCCGCCGTGGGTGTGCACGTCCACCCGGGCCTCGAGAAGACCCAGGCGGATGCCGGCCACGACCGCCGCGCAGGCGCCGGTGCCGCAGGCCAGGGTCTCCCCGGCGCCGCGCTCGTACACGCGCAGACGCGCCTGATGGCGGTTGACCACCTGCAGGAAGCCGGCATTGACGCGGGCCGGGAAACGTTCATGACGTTCGATCAGCGGCCCCCACTGCAGGACCGGCGCGGTGTCCACGTCGCCGACAAGCAGCACGGCGTGCGGATTGCCCATGGACAGCACCGACAGCAGCACGTCACCAGCCCCCGGAAGCGCCAGCGGCCAGCGCTCGAAACCCGCCATCGGCAGCGCTGAAAGGCCTTGCGCATCGAACGGCACCCGGTCCAGTGCGAACACCGGCGGCCCCATGTCCACGGTGACGCGGCCCTCGTCGTTCAGGGTCAGACTGAGCTCGCCATGCTTCACTTTCACGCGCACCGGGTTGGCCGTGCTCAGCCCCTTGTCGCGCACGTAGCGCACGAAGCAGCGCGCGCCGTTGCCGCAGTGCTCCACTTCGCCACCGTCGGCGTTGTGGATCACGTATTCAAAGTCCAGGCCCGGTCCGGGCGAGGGGCGAACGCTCAGGATCTGGTCGGCACCGACGCCGAAATGCCGGTCGGCCAGCCAGCGATATTGCGCGTGGGTCAGGCCCAGGCGCCCGCGCGTCTCGTCGAGCACGACGAAATCGTTGCCCGCGCCCTGCATTTTGGTGAACCGGATGTGCATACTTGAATTATCCGTCCTCCAGGCTACAGGGCATGGTGTCGGCATCGCGGAAAATGGCGCCATGGCCCGCCCCAATCAGCTCCTTCACGCCCCGCGCACCCCCGCGCCCCTGCGCCCTGCTGCCACCGTGCTGCTCCTGCGCGACAGCGCCGATCCGGCCTGCCCCGGCATCGAGGTGCTGATGACGCGCCGCTCCACGACGGCCAGCTTCGCCCCCGGTGCCTATGTGTTCCCGGGCGGTGGCATCGACGCCGCCGATGCGCAGGCGCATGATCGGTCCACGCGCCGCGACACGCAGAGCGACCTGCACCTGACGCAGGCCATCGCCGCCATCCGCGAGAGCTTCGAGGAGCTCGGCATCCTGCTGGCGCGCCGCCCCGACGGTTCACACCTGGGCACCGCCGACATCGCAGCACTCGACCGCAAGGCCCCGTTGGCCGCCCAATGCGCGGCGCGGGGTCTCGTGCTGGCAGGCGCCGAGGTGTTCGTGCTCGCCCACTGGATCACCGACCGCGACCTGCCCCGTCGCTTCGACGTGCCCTTTCTCGTGGCGCGCATGCCCGAAGGCCAGCTGCCGGTGGCCGACGAGGCCGAGCAGTTCGAGCCGGTCTGGGTGCGCCCGGCCGACGCGCTGGCGCGCCACGCAGCTGGCCACTTTTTCATCATCTTCCCGACCATCCGCACGCTGGAGCGGCTGCAGGCCTTCGACACCGTGCAGGCCGTGCTGGAGGCCTGCGCGGTCAACGACGAGCCCTTGTGGACCAGCTGCCCGCGCGCCGGCCTGCTGAACGGCCACGAATCGCGCCACATGGAGCACGAAGCCCCGTTCGGTGAACTGGCCCTGGTCAGCCCGGACGGCCAGATCGTGCACGAACTGGCCTGGCAGACCGAGCGCCCGGTGCCGCTGCTGAGGAGCGTGACGCGCCTGACGGCACCCAACCCCGGCTTCATGACCGGTCCGGGCACCAACAGCTACCTGGTGGGTGACCCGGTGAGCGGCCACGTCGTGATCGACCCCGGCCCGGACGAGCCGGCGCACATCGAACGCCTGTGGCGCGCCGCGGGCGGCGACATCCGTGCCATCGTCTGCACCCACTCGCACCCGGACCATGCGCCCGGCGCGCCGCGCCTGCAGGCCCTGTGCACCGCAGCGGGTCGCCCGAAGCCGCCCATCCTGGGCCTGCCCAGCGCCCCCACCTCGCGCGAGAACAGCCGCTTCACGCCCGAGCGTGCGCTGGCCGACGGTGAGCGCATCGAATTGCCGGGCCAGGACGGTGTCACCCACACCCTGCAGGTGGTGCACACCCCCGGCCACGCCGCCAACCACCTGTGCCTGCTGCTGGAGGAAGACGGCCTGCTGTTCAGCGGCGACCACATCCTCAACGGCAGCACCACCGTGATCGATCCGCCCGATGGCCACATGGGCGACTACCTCGACTCGCTCGACAAGCTCGACCGCCTCTGTGAAGCGCACGGCGTGGCATTCATCCTGCCCGCACACGGCTACGTGCTGGGCGATCTGCGGCGTGGCCCGGACACCCCCAGCGCGCCGGCAGACGGGGGCGCCCGCGTGGCCATTGCGCACCTGAAGGCCCACCGGCTTGCGCGCGAAGCCAAGGTGGCGCGCGCCATGCAGGCGCTGCCCGAAGGCACGATGGACGACTGGGTGAAGATGGCCTACGACGACGTGCCCGAACGCCTGTGGCCCGTGGCCAAGCGCTCCCTGCTCGCGCACGTGGAGCGCCTTCACAGCCTGGGCGGGTTCAACCTGTAGCCATGGCGCTCCACGACAAGGGAAAGATGGACCCCATGAAACGTTTTCCGACGCCGCGAGCCTCGCTGTCAGCGCTGTGTCTGGGCCTGTGTGCCCTGCCCGCTCTGGCCAGCATGAACCTGGCGCTCGACAAGGGCTGCCTGTCCTGCCACGGCACGCCGCCGCGCGGCCAGGCACCGCACTTCGAGCAGATCGCTGCAGATTACGAGAAATACCGGGGCCAGGAGACCGACATCCTCCGCCTGAGCCGCGCACTGTGCGCGCACCACATGCTCGGTGGCGTGTCCGCCCACGAAAGGCTGAGCGCGGAAGATGCCGAACGCTTCGTGCGCTGGCTGGTGGACGGAGGCAAATAAGTGTGAAGCGCGCCGTTACGCCGGATTCTGTGCGTCCAGGTTGCCCTGAACGTGACCGCCATTCATCTGGGCCGGGGGTCGCCCACCCGGCTCGGTGCTACCTACCCGCCAGCTCCGCGGAACCACGTCAACGCTGGCCTATTTGGTATTGCTGCGCGTAGAGATTGCCCGTTTCACCCGCACTGAAGCGGCTCGTCTCTGTTGCTCTGATCCTCACCTTAGGGCCTTGCGGCTGGTCGGTGGAGAGGTGTTACCTCCTACGCTGTCCTGTGCAGTCCGGACGTTCCTCCAGCACTCCCTTTCGGGCTCCCTTGCGGGCTGTGCCAGCGACGGCCTGGCGCGCTTCACCCCGCTATTATCGGCGCTCGCCCCATTGCTTGATAAACACAAGCCTGAAAGACCGCATGATCCGCATCTCCGAACTCAAGCTGCCGCTGACCGCGGTACCGGCCGAACACCGCCGCGCATCGGACGCGCCGTCCGAAACCGAACACGACCGCACACCGCCACCCCACCCCGTCGAGGCGCTCACCCGGCTGGCCGCCGCTGCCTTGGGTGTGGACACGCCGGCCATCGCCCATCTGCAGGTGTTCAAACGCAGCTTCGATGCCCGCAAGAGCGATCTGCTGGCCGTGTACATCGTGGACGTGACGCTGGCCGACCCGACGCTGGAACCCGGTCTGCTGGCGCAACACGACCAGAACCCGCACATCCAGCCCACGCCCGACATGGCCTGGCACGCGCCGGGTCATGCCCCTGTGGGCTGGCCACAGGAAGAAAGCGACCGCCCTGTGGTGGTGGGTCTGGGGCCCTGCGGCCTATTCACCGCGCTGGCGCTGGCACAGATGGGCCTGCGTCCGATCGTGCTGGAACGCGGCAAACCGGTGCGCGAGCGCACCAAGGACACCTGGGGCCTGTGGCGCAAGAAGGTGCTGAATCCGCAGAGCAACGTGCAATACGGCGAGGGCGGTGCCGGCCTGTTTTCCGACGGCAAGCTCTACAGCCAGATCAAGGACCCGCGTTTCCTCGGCCGCAAGGTGATGCAGGAATTCGTGGACGCCGGCGCACCGCCCGAAATCCTGTACCAGGCGCACCCGCACATCGGCACCTTCAAGCTGGTCAAGGTGGTCGAGGCCATGCGGGAAAAGATCATCGCGCTCGGTGGCGAGATCCGCTTCGAGCAGCAGCTGGTGGGCATCTCGCTCGTGCCGGCGGGCGATGGCCAGCAGCAACTGACCGGCCTGCGCGTCTTGCACCTGGACAGCGGCGAAACCACCGAGCTGCCCACGCGGCGCGCGGTACTGGCGCTCGGCCACAGCTCGCGCGACACCTTCGCCCTGCTGCACGACGCCGGTGTGTTCCTCGAAGCCAAGCCGTTCTCGGTCGGCTTCCGCATCGAGCACCCGCAAAACGTGATCGACCGCGCGCGCTGGGGCCGCCACGCCGGCCACCCGCTGCTGGGCGCGGCCGACTACAAGCTGGTGCACCACGCGAAGAACGGCCGCGCGGTCTACAGCTTCTGCATGTGCCCCGGCGGCACCGTGGTGGCCGCCACCAGCGAGCCCGGCCGCGTGGTCACCAACGGCATGAGCCAGTACTCGCGCAACGAACGCAACGCCAACGCTGGCATGGTGGTCGGCATCGACGTGGGCGACTTTCCCCAGACCTTCCCGCAAGACACGCCACTGTGGACCGCCGCCTTCGGCGAGGTCGATGGCGCGCGCTACGCCGCGCAGGCCGAAGCCCTGGCCGCCAGAGGCCAGACGCATCCGCTGGCCGGCATCGTGCTGCAGCGCCAGCTGGAGGCGCGCGCCTATGCGCTGGGTGGCGGCAGCTACGAGGCCCCGGGCCAGCTGGTGGGCGACTTCGTGGCGCAAAGGCCTTCGACCGCGCTGGGTGCGGTCGAGCCTTCCTACAAACCGGGCGTGAAGCTCGGCGACCTGTCCCCCGCCCTGCCGGCCTATGCCATCGAAGCCATGCGCGAAGCCATTCCCGCCTTCGGCCGCAAGATCAAGGGCTACGACATGGCCGACGCCGTGCTCACCGGCGTAGAGACCCGCACCTCGTCGCCGCTGCGCATCACCCGCGGCACCGGTTTCCAGAGCCTGAACACGCGCGGCCTGTACCCGGCCGGTGAAGGCGCGGGCTACGCCGGCGGCATCCTGTCGGCGGGGGTCGACGGCATCAAGGTGGCCGAGGCACTGGCGCGGGACGCGCTGGGCCTGCCCGCGCCCTCGACCCAGGCCTGAAATCCGCCGTCCCAGGCGGCTGCTTCACGAAGATTTACAGACGCGGCATGGTGGCTTGACACAGGCGGCGCATGCTGGAAGCACCTCACTACCGGAGCTCTCCATGAAAATCCCGAAACCATTCGCCCTGCTGCCCGTGACGGCCGGCCTGCTCGCGCTGGGCGGCACCGGTGCCGCCCAGGCCCAGGAAGAACAGGGTCGCGTGATCAGCAGCACCCCGGTGGTGCAGCAGGTCGCCGTGCCACGCCAGGTGTGCCAGGACCAGACCGTCACGGTGCCCGGCCAGAAGTCGGGCGCCGGCGCGCTGATCGGCGGCATCGCTGGCGGTGCCATGGGCAATGCCGTGGGCAATGGCAGCGGGCGCGCACTGGCCACCATGATCGGCCTGGTGGGCGGCGCCATCGTGGGTGACCGCGTGGAGGGTGGGGGTCAGCCGCGAACCGAAACCGTGCAGCAGTGCAGCACCCAGGACTTCGTTGAAAACCGCACCGTGGCCTACAACGTGGTCTACGAATATGCGGGCCGGCAGTACAGCACGCAGATGCCGCAGGACCCGGGCCGCTTCGTGCGCCTGAGCGTGACGCCGATGGATGCGGCGCCACCCCCTGCGCCATACGCGCCGCAGCCTCAGGTGCAGTACCAGCCCGCGGTGCCCATGGTCTCCCGCGTCGTGGTGGGGACGCAGTTTTACCCTGTGTACCCCGCGCCGAGGGTCGTGTACATCAATGGCTACCGGCAACTGCCGCCGGGACATCTCCGTCACGACCGCGATGACCGCCGTCGGCACGAGCACCGCCACGACCGCGATGACCGTGATGGCCGCGGCGACGAAAAGTGGATCCGGCACTGAGGATCCCCCCGCGCCGCCTGCGGCGTCACCCCCCAGGGGGCGATGCCAGTGGCCCGGCAAAGCCGGCTCCACGGCATCCTGGTGGCAAGTCACGCGCGCCGGACAAGGATGTCAAAAAAAGAAGCGACCCGAAGGTCGCTTCTTTCATTTCAGTATCAGCAAGTATTCACAGCTTTTGCAGTGCGTCGATCCGCTCTTCCATCGGCGGGTGGGTCGAGAACAGCTTGCCCAGACCGCCGGCAATGCCCAGCGCCTGCATGGTCTTGGGCAGCTCGCCGGGGGTGAGGCCTCCCAGGCGGGCCAGCGCGTTGATCATGGGCTGCTTGCGGCCCATCAGGTGGGCGGCGCCGGCGTCGGCACGGAATTCGCGCTGACGGCTGAACCACGCCACGATGATCGCGGCCAGGAAACCCAGCACGATGTCCATCACGATGGTGGTGACCATGTAGCCGATGCCCGGTCCGCTGTTCTGGCTGTCGCCCTTGCGCAGGAAGCTGTCCACCGCATAACCGATCACGCGGCTGAGGAACACCACAAACGTGTTCATCACGCCCTGGATCAGCGTCATGGTGACCATGTCGCCGTTCGCCACGTGGGCCACCTCGTGGCCGATCACGGCCTCGACCTCTTCGCGCGTCATGCCCTGCAGCAGGCCGGTGGACACCGCCACCAGGGCCGAGTTCTTGAAAGCGCCGGTGGCGAAGGCATTGGGCGCACCGTCGTAGATGGCGACCTCGGGCATGCCGATGCCGGCCTTCTCGGCAAACTTCTGCACCGTCTGCACGATCCAGGCCTCGTCGGCTGTCTGCGGCTGGTTGATCACCCGCGCACCGGTGCTCATCTTCGCCATCATCTTGCTCATCAGCAGCGAGATGATCGCGCCGCCAAAACCGATGACCAGCGAGAAACCGGCCAGCGCCGTCATGTTCAAGCCGTTCGCCGTGAGGAAACGGTCCACGCCCAGGATGCGGGTGGTGACCAGCAGCACCGCCATGACAGCGACGTTGGTCAGGACAAACAACAGGATGCGTTTCATGAAGACTCCGAAGAAGGAAGGAACCGACGAATCATAGTGGGGCCGGCCTCCGGCCATTTCAAGCCCGGCCAGTGCCCGGTTTCAGGCGCCGGGCCGCCACAAGCCTGAAACGCGCCCCTCGGGGGCAGCGATCCGCGCAGCGGCGGAGCGTGGGGGCCCATGTTTCACACCTGCGGCAGCAAATAGCGGCGTTCCCAGGCGCTGATCTCGCGCTGGTAATGCTCGTGCTCCAGTCCCTTGACCGCCAGATAACCCTGCACAAAACCATCGCCCAGCAACCGGGCCGCGTGTTCGCTGTGCGCCATTTGGTCGTGGGCGGTCGAAAAAGTTCTCGGCAGGTCACGCGCCAGGGCGTAGCCGTTGCCCTGCACCGGCTCTCCGGGCTGCCGCCGTTCCTCGATGCCCGCCAGGCCGGCCGCGAGCGTGGCGGCCATGGCCAGATACGGGTTGGCATCGGCCCCGGCCAGGCGGTTTTCCACCCTGCGGGCGACGGGCGGGCTTTGGGGAACGCGCAGGCCGGCGGTGCGGTTGTCGTAGCCCCACTGCACATTGGTGGGCGCCTGGCTGCCGGCCACGTAGCGGCGGTAGCTGTTGACGGTGGGCGCGTAGATGAGCATCAGATCCGGCGTGTAGGCCTGCAGGCCGCCGATGTAGTGCAGGAAGGCTTCGCTGGCAGAGCCATCGGGCCGGCTGAAGATGTTGCGCCCCGCGCCGTCCACCACGCTCTGGTGCAGGTGCATGGAGCTTCCGGCCTGGCCACTGATGGGCTTGGCCATGAAGACCGCGTTCAGGCCGTGCTGCAGCGCGATCTCGCGCGCCGCGGTCTTGAACAGGAAGGCCTGGTCGGCCACGGCGACCGGGTCGCCGTGCAGCAAGTTGATCTCGTACTGGTTCTCGCCCACTTCGTGCAGCCAGGTGTCGGCGCGGATGCCCAGGCCGTCGATGGCGGCGTGGAAGGCATCCCAGAACGGCGCCAGCTCGTTGAGCGCGTTCAGGCTGAATGCCGACTGCCCCACTTCGGGGCGGCCGCCCTTGCCGGTGGGCGATGCCAGCGGCTGGGCCGGGTCGGTCATCGCGGCGGTCAGGTAGAACTCGATCTCGGGCGCAACCACCGGCGTGAGGCCTGCGGCGGCGTAACGCGCCACCACGTTTTTCAGCACCGAGCGCGGGGCGAACTCGCACAGACTGCCGTCCATTTCATGGCAGTCGTGCACCGCGAGGTAACGCGGCACGCTGGCCCAGGGCGAGCGCCTGAGCGTGGCCAGGTCGGGCACCAGACGCACGTCCGGGTCGCTGTCCGGGAAGATCGGGTCGTAGCTGTATTCGCCCGTCACGCACTGCATGGGAATGGCCTGGCAGATGCGCAGCTCGCCGCCGGCCGCGAAGCTGGCAGCCGGCATGAGCTTGCCGCGCGGATAGCCGGTGACGTCGGCGAACAAGCACTCGACGTCGCGCACGCCGGCCTCGCGAAAGTGGGCGGCCAGCGTGGCGCGGTCTGCGTCGCGCGAGAGCTTGAGGTGGGACCAGGAAAGGGCGGGTGCGGACATGGATGCAGGCCTGTCAGGGCAAGGGTTGGCGCAGCTCGGCTGCGCGGACAAGGTTCGCTGGCCTCAGGCCAGGGTGCGCCGGGGCCGGAAAACGCCAGCATCGGCGTAGAAAGCGGGGTCTTCATTGGCCGGCCACCAGCCCGGCACACCCAGCACCGGCAGCGGCGTGAAGGGCTTGCTCGCCAGTTCGGTTGCCGTGAGGCGGCTGGCCAGCCAGCCGTCCCAGGCGGCCATATCGTCTCCCAGCGCCAGCGGCACCGGCTCACGGACCACATGACCGGTGATGGACTTGTAGGGCGCCACCAGCTTCTCCAGCAAGGCGTGGCCAAACAGCACCAGCCGCGCCTGCGCCCAGAGGGGACGCAGGTCCACGAAGAGGCGGGTCCACTCGCGGGCAATCAGGGCCTCCCAGAGCGCATCGGGCGCCTGCAGCAGCACGGCATTTTCATCGAACAGCGTGATCGCATCGCGCACCGGACCCCGCACCTGGCCCACGCCCGCCTTCGCAATTTCGGCCGCCTGCAGCCGGTTGAGCAGTCGCTTGGTGGCTGGAAAACGCATCCAGCACAGGCCGTTGAAAAAATCATGCAAGCCTTCGCGGGTGGGCACGCTTGCGGTATCGAAGATATGGGCTTCGTAGGCCACACCCGCAGGCAATTCGGTCTGCGGGATGAAGCGCGGTCCGTGCAGCGGTGCGGCCCGCTCCGTCAGCGCCTGCGGCAGCGCCGCACCCGCTTCGCAGGACTGTCGCACGGCTGCGCCATCGGCTGCGAGCGGCGCGAACCAGGGATGCGACCAGTCGGGCGCTGGCCAACCCGTCACACCTTCGCCGGGCGCACACATGGCGGGATCAGGCCACCAGTTTCCAGGGCAGCGCCTCGCCCGAGCGCAGCGGCTTGAGCTGCGCTTCGCCGAAGGCAAAGCTCTCGGGCGGGGTCCAGCTTTCGCGCTTCAGGGTGATGGTGCCGCTGTTGCGCGGCAGGCCGTAGAAGGCCGGGCCGTGGAAACTGGCGAAGGCTTCGAGCTTGTCGAGCGCGCCCGCAGCGTCAAAGGCTTCGGCATACATCTCGATCGCGGCGTGCGCGGTGTAGCAGCCGGCGCAGCCGGTGGCGTGTTCCTTCAGGTGGGCCGGGTGCGGCGCGCTGTCGGTGCCGAGGAAGAACTTCGCATGGCCGCCGGTGGCCGCGGCCACCAGGGCCTGGCGGTGGACTTCGCGCTTGAGGACCGGCAGGCAGTAGTAGTGCGGCCGGATGCCGCCGGTGAAGATGGCGTTGCGGTTGTAGAGCAGGTGGTGCGCGGTGATGGTGGCGCCCAGGAACGGGTCCGACTCGGCCACGTACTGCGCGGCTTCCTTCGTGGTGATGTGCTCCATCACGATCTTGAGTTCGGGGAAGTCGCGGCGCAGCGGCTGCAGTTGCTGCTCGATGAACACGGCTTCGCGGTCGAACAGGTCGATGTCGGGACTGGTCACCTCGCCATGCACCAGCAGCAGCATGCCGGCGCGCTGCATGGCTTCGAGCGTCGGGTAGGTCTTGCGGATGTCGGTCACGCCGGCGTCGCTGTTGGTGGTGGCGCCAGCCGGGTAGAGCTTGACGGCGACCACACCGGCGTCCTTGGCCCGGGCAATCTCGTCGGCCGGCAGGTTGTCGGTGAGGTACAGCGTCATCAGCGGTTCGAACGCCATTCCCGCGGGCACGGCGGCACGGATGCGACCTGCGTAGGCCACGGCCTGCGCCGCGGTGGTCACCGGCGGCTTGAGGTTGGGCATGATGATCGCGCGGCCGAACTGGGCCGCCGTGTGCGGCACCACGGTGCGCAGCGCCTCGCCGTCGCGCACGTGCAGGTGCCAGTCGTCGGGGCGGGTGATGGTGATGTGATGGAGGGGTGCCGTGGTGCTCATCGGCGTATTTTCGCACCACGGCCCCGACGATCTTCGGCCGTGGCAGCGCCTCACAGCATGAAGTCGCCGCTGGACTCGGGCTGGAACAGCAAGACCTTCACCCAAGCCGTTTCGGGACGGCCGTCCGGCCCGGTCCAGGCGGCGACCTCGCCCACCCGCAGCCCCAGCAAGGCGGCGCCCACGGGCGAAAGCACCGACACGAACCCGGCCATCGGCTCCGCGTCGGGTGGGTAACACAGCGTGAGCAGGCGTTCCTGGGCACCCTGCGGGTCAGACAGCAGCACCTGCGAGTACATGGTCACCACGTCGTGCGGCACCTGCTGCGGCGCCACCTCGTCGGCGTTGTCGACCAGCTCGGCCAGGACCCCGGCGGTGTCGCTCCGGGGCTGGGCGCGCAGCCAGCGGTGGATGCGCACCCGATCGAGTTCGGTGACGATGCGCCAGGGCGCGGAGGCGGGGGGCGAGACCCCGGGGGAAAAAACGGATGGCATGTGAACACTCCTGAAACCAGCGATACCCGGCAAAGAGCCCCGGGCGGCCGCGCCAGAGGGGCGTGCGATGCACGGAGCCCTCTGATCAGGGGGCCCGGCGATCGGTGGATGCGCTCAGAAACGGAGGATGGGTGATCGCCGGGCCGGGTCATGTGCTGTGCGGCGGTCCGGCCTCGCACGCCATGCGCCAGCCAGCACCGGCTGGCCCGATGCCGGGACAACCGGCGGGCAAGGCGTGTGCAGGAGAGGCGTGTTCATGGGCGGATCATAGCCCGCCAGCGTGGCGACAGCTTCCGGGCGGGGTCAGCGGGCGGTGGTGCGGCTCAGGTGCTCCTGCAGCTCGTTCCAGAACTTCTCCAGCGGCCCCTTGGCCTTGCGGGCGGTGGGGCGCTCGCGGTAGATGCGGATGTCGAGCGCGGTTTCCAGCTCGCCGCCAGCGGGCACCAGCTTCTTCGCGCGCACTTCCTGACGCACCGCGCTGGCGGGCAGGAAAGCAATACCGTGGCCCTCGAGCGCCATGGCTTTGAGTCCTTCGGCCATGTCGGTCTCGTACACCCGGTCCAGGTGCAGGGGCGTCCGACTGTCCTTGACCATCTGGTCCACCGCGCGGCCGAGATAGGCGCCCGGCGCATAGGCCAGGTAGGGCAAGGGCTGGCCCGCCGCGCCCGGCAGTGCGTACAGCGGGGCACCCTGCTCGTTGGGCTTCACATAGGGCGAGAGCAGTTCGCGGCCCAGCGGCAGCATTTCGTAGCGCTCGGCGTCGAGCTGGATCGGCTGTGCTGTGTGGTGGTAGGCGATCAGCAGGTCGCAGCTGCCTTCGACCAGGCGCATCACCGCGTCGTGCACGTTGAGCGCGATCAGCCGGCTCTTGATCGGACCGCAGCTCTCGCGCAGGCTGGACAGCCAGGCCGGGAAGAAGGTGAAGGCCAGCGTGTGCGGCAGGGCGAACTCGATCACGTCCTGTGCGGCCGCGGTGTGGGCGCGCAGCATGGCGCGGGTGCTCTGCAACGCCTGCAGCATCTCCAGCGACTGATCGTAGAGGGTCTGGCCGGCCGGCGTGAGCCGCGTGGGGTAGGAGGACCGGTCCACCAGGTCGGTGCCTGCCCAGGCTTCGAGCGACTGGATGCGGCGCGAGAATGCCGGCTGGGTGACGTGGCGCAACTGCGCCGAGCGGCTGAAGCTGCGGGTTTCAGCCAGGCTCACGAAATCTTCCAGCCATTTGGTTTCCATGATGTGCCCACCCCCGCGCTGCGCTGCGCACGTCAGCCCCTCAAGAGGGCGATGCGAGTGGCCCGGCAGAGCCGGTTCGACCGCATCCTGGCCTCATGCTTCGCGCGCCGGGGAAGTTTCTCCGTTCTGTTCTTGGACTGCCTGTTGCAGCGACCACATTTCAGCATAGACGCCGCCTGCGCGTGACACCAGATCGGCGTGGGTGCCGCGTTCGACGATCTCGCCGTTCTTCAGGACCAGGATTTCGTGCGCGTCCACCACCGTCGAGAGCCGGTGCGCGATCACCAGGCTGGTCTTGTTGCGCGCCGCGCTCTTGAGCTCGGCCTGGATGGCGCGCTCGTTGGCCGAATCCAGCGCCGATGTGGCTTCGTCGAAGATCACGATCGGCGGGTTCTTCAGCAGCGTGCGGGCAATCGCCACCCGCTGCTTTTCACCGCCCGAGAGCTTCAGGCCGCGCTCGCCCACGGTGGTGGCGTAGCCCAGCGGCAGCCTGTTGATGAAGTCGTGAATGTGCGCCGCCTGCGCGGCCTGCACCGCGGCCTCGTGTCCGGCGTCGGGCCGGCCATAGAGGATGTTGTATTCGATGGTGTCGTTGAACAGTACCGTGTCCTGCGGCACGATGCCGATCGCCTGACGCACGCTGGACTGCGTGACTTTGCGGATGTCCTGACCATCGATGGTGATGCGACCGAAGTCACCTCCGGGGGGCGAGGTCCGGTCGTGGGCGGCAGAACGCGGGGCCTCGGCGTTCGTCACGTCGTAGAAGCGGTAGAGCAGGCGCGCCAGGGTGGACTTGCCCGAACCCGAGGGGCCGACCACGGCCACCGTCTTGCCGGCCGGAATCTCGAAGCTGATGCCGTGCAGGATCTCGCGCGCCGGTTCGTAGGAAAAGCGCACGTTCTCGAACCTCACCGCCGGCGGGCCCGAGAGCACCAGCGGCCGTGCGCCGGGCTCATCGGCAATCTCCCGCTCCTTCTCCAGCAGCACGAACATCTTGTCCAGATCGGTCAGGCTCTGCTTGATCTCGCGGTACAGCACCCCCAGGAAGCCGAGCGGAATGTAGAGCTGGATCATGAAGGCGTTGACCATCACCAGGTCGCCCAGCGTCATGCGGCCATCGGCCACGCCCTGCGTCGCGCGGTAGAGCATGAGCACCAGCGCCACCGCAATCACCAGCTGCTGTCCGGCGTTGAGCATGGACAGCGTGGTCTGGCTCTTGATGCGGGCACGGCGCAGCTTCTCCAGCGCCTCGTCGTAACGCCGCGCCTCGAAAGCTTCGTTGTTGAAGTACTTGACGGTTTCGTAGTTGAGCAGCGAGTCGATGGCGCGCGTCTGGCTGGTGGACTCCAGTTCGTTCATCTCGCGCCGGAACTTGGTGCGCCACTCGGTCACCGTCACGGTGAAGGTCACGTACAGCACCAGCGCGGTGAGGGTGATCCACACGTAACCCAGGTCGAACTTGGTGCCCAGCAGCGTGAGCACCATGATCACTTCGATCAGCGTGGGGAAGATGCTGTAGAGCGAATACGAGATGAGCGACTGCACGCCCCGCGTGCCGCGCTCGATGTCGCGCGTCATGCCGCCGGTCTGGCGCTCCAGGTGAAAGCGCAGGCTGAGCGCATGCAGGTGGCCGAACACCTGCAGCGCGATGCTGCGCGTGGCGCCCTCGGTGGCCTTGGCGAACACCAGCTCGCGCAGTTCGGTGAACACGGTGGTGGACAGGCGCAGCGCCCCGTAGGCCACCAGAAGGCCCAGCGGCACCACCAGCAAGGCCTGCGGACTGCCGGGCGGGATGGTCATCGCGTCCACCAGCTCCTTCAGCAGCAAGGGAACGCTGACGTTGGCCACCTTGGCAGCGACCATGAAACCCAGCGCGAGGGCCACGCGCCATTTGTACTGCCAGAGGTAGGGAAACAGGCGGGTCAGCGTGGACCAGTCGGAGCGGCGCGCGGGTGGCGTGCCGCCGGCCTGGGCAGCGCCCGGCAGGACGAGGGTGGCTCGGGAAGGGTTGTCGGGGCGCATGCAGGAGAATGGGAGAAAGTTCACCCGAGATTGTGCCCATGTCCACCAAATCAAGTCCGAACCCCGAAACCACCCTGCCCCACGACCGGGAACTGGTGCTCAAGGTCATTCCCATGCCCGCCGACTGCAACGCCAACGGCGACATTTTTGGCGGCTGGGTCATGGCCCAGGTCGACCTCGCTGGCGCCGTGCTGCCCGCCCGCTACGTGCGCGGGCGCATGGCCACGGTGGCCGTCAACCAGTTCATCTTCAAGCAGCCGGTGCGGGTGGGTGACATCCTGAGCTTCTTCGCGCACGTCACGCGCGTGGGCAGAACGTCCATCACGGTGCAGGTGGAGGTGTTCGCCGAACGCTTCTCGGCGCAGGGGCAGTACGTGAAGGTGACCGAAGCGAGTCTGACCTACGTGGCGATCGACATGGAGGGCCGGCCACGGCCCATCCCGAAGGACGGCCTGAGCATCCCTGGCCTGGAGGGCTGAGACCGCGCCTGCGGCTCAGTCCGGCCAGCGCGAACGCCAGCTTTCGTAGATGCGGCGGGCCAGCGCTTCGCTGCCTGGCTGATGGGTGGCGGTTCCCGCGTGAATCGCCGGCGGGCTCTGCACGCTGGCGGGATGTCGATCCACCGCGCCGGGGTAGCTGTCACCCGGTTGCGCCATCCAGGCACCGATTTTGTCTGGCGTGATCTCGACGTGGAACTGCATGCCCAGGTGCTGCCGAAGGGCAAAGGCCTGGTGCGCACAGGTCACCGAGCCCGCCAGCAGCTCGGCGCCGGGCGGCAGCTCCACGAAACTGTCGAAATGCCACTGGTAGACCGTGGCATCGGTCGCGTCGCCCAGCCAGGCGCGGGCCGCTTCACTGCCGTTGCGGATGATGGGCAGCCAGCCGATCTCGGGCTGCTCCAGCGTGGCCACGCGACCGCCGAAAGCCCGCGCCATGAGCTGGCCACCGAGGCAGTGGCCAATGACGGGGATACCCAGCGCGTCAGCCTCGCGGATCAAGGCCTCGGCCTGGCGCAGCGAGGGACGGTCATCGTTGGCGCTCCAGGCCCCGCCCAGCACCGCCAGCCCGCGGTAGCCGAGCACCGACGCGGGGTAGGCGTCGCCCGCTTCGGCGCACAGCACCTGCCAGCACACGCCCTGCCCGTCGAGCCACTGGCCGAGGTAGCCCGGTCCGTCGTCGTTCAGGTGCTGCAGCACCAGCACCTCGGCGCCATGGTTCAGGGATGCATTCATCTTCCTGATGATGGGCAAGCGCTGCCGCCTGCGGGGGTCCAATCGGGCACGAACGGCCGGGGCCGCTGCCAGTTCAGACCCCGCCGTGCCGGCCCTGCCCCGCGGCAAAGCGCGTGGCGCCCTCCAGCGCATCGGGGATGCGCGCCTTGCCGCGCTGCCATTCCTGCTGCAGGGCCTCGCCCAGCGGCAGATCCCACTGGGCGCAAGCACTCTCGCGGTCGGCGCGCATCGTGGCCTGCGGGAAGGCCGCGAGCTGCCGCGCCAGCGCGATGGCGGCTTCGCGCGCCTGGCCGGCGGGCACCACCCGGTTGGCCAGGCCCATCTGCAAGGCCTCGGCGGCCTGCACCTGGCGGCCGGTGAGGATCAGGTCCATCGCGTGGCCCATGCCGATCAGACGCGGCAGGCGCACCGTGCCGCCGTCGATCAGCGGCACGCCGAAGCGCCGGCAGTAGACACCGAAATACGCGTCGGCCTCCACCACCCGCAGGTCGCACCAGAGCGCCAGTTCCATACCGCCGGCCACCGCGGCGCCGCTGATGGCGGCGATCACCGGCTTGGACAAACGCAGGCGCGACGGGCCCATGGGACCGAGGGCGCGCAGGTCTTGCGGATCGAAGTCCAGCTGGTCCAGGCCGCCAGACCCACCCGACGCGGCCAGCCGCGCGCCGTGCTGCAGGTCCCAGCCGGCGCAGAAGTGGCCGTGGGCGCCATGGAACACCGCCACCCTCGCGTCGCCATCGTCTTCGAACGCCAGGAAGGCCGCATGCAGGGCTTGCGCGGTCGCGTGGTCGACGGCGTTGCGCACGTCGGGGCGGTCGAGCGTGACCACCCAGACATCGCCCATTCGTTCGGTGGTGACGGCGGTCATGCCTCGCCCCACCAGCCCACGCGCGGGCTGCTCAGGGCTTCTTCCAGCTCGGCTGCGCCCACGTCAATCTCCAGCCGCAGCAGCGCGCCGGCCATGGCCTTGCCCAGGTTGTCCAGCCGGAGGTTGCGAGCTCCACCGCCTTGCAGCGCCCCGCGCAGCACGAACTTCAGCGCCAGGATGTTCGGCAGCGCCCAGGCGTCCACCGCACCCGGCAACCAAGGCGCGAAGTGCGCACGCACGCGCTCGGCCGTGACCTCGCGCTCGATCAGCCGGTACCCCGCGGCGTTCCACGCGAACAGACCGAAGTCCACCCAGTCGGCCTTGTCGCCGCTGCGCGCGTGGGCGATGCGCACGAGCGGAATGCGAACCGTGGCGATCATGCGGCGCTCTCCACCAGCTCGACGCTGACACCCGGTTCCACCAGCGCGCGCGGAATCAGCGTGGGCCAGATGCCCAGCAGCTCGCTGGTGTTGTGCAGGCCGTGGAAGCCGCAGGTGTAGGCCGGGCCGCTCAGGGCCAGCCACGGAAACAGACGGCCAAAGCCGTCGGCAGCCGATTTTTCCGGCGTGCGCAGCACCAGCCGCGTCCAGATTTCGTTCATGCCGTTGAGCTCGGAGGCAGCGGGCCGCGGTGCCAGCGCGCCGTGGGCCGAGTTCAGGCCCGGGTATTCGACAAACAGCTCGTCGTGCGGCACCCGTTTGTCTTTCAGCAGCTGGCGGATGGTGGCGATGGCGCCCTGCGCCTTGTCCCAGGCATCGGGCCACGAGAAGCCCCAGGTCACCTCGGCCTTGTAGCCGTCGCGGAAGCCGGCCACCACCTTGAGCTGGTCGCCCGGCGGCTGGCCGCGCGCACCGGTCAGGCGCACCCGGTCGTGGCCCTCGTCGTGCAGGTGGATGCCGCTCATGTCCAGCAGCACGTCGGGCGAGTGGTAGGCGTGCGGGTCGTGCACCTCGTAGAGCAACTGCTGGCGCACCGTGTCGAAGTTGATGCGCCCTCCCGTGCCCGGTGCCTTGGTGATGAGCGCGGTGCCGTCCTCCCAGACCTCGGCGATGGGGTAGCCGATGTGCGCCAGATCGGGAATCGCCTGCCAGGCGCCCTGGCTGCCGAAATTGCCGCCGCTGCCCTGGCCCGAGCATTCGAGCAGATGCCCCACGGTGAGGCCCTGCGCGAGGCGGTTCAGGTCTTGCGGCCCGGTGGCCCCTTCCAGCTTCCAGCCCAGAGCATGCACCAGCGGGCCGAGGAACAGTGCGGCATCGGCCACGCGGCCGGTGATCACGATGTCGGCGCCCGCGTCCAATGCCTGAACGATGGGCGCTGCGCCCAGGTAGGCGTTGCCGAACACCAGCCGATCCCGCACCTGCGCCACCGGCTCGCCGGTGAACAGGTGCGCCAGATCGGCCGCCGGCCTGGCAGTGTCCTGCAGGCGCGGCAACACGTCATCGCCCGTCACCACTGCGATGCGCGCCTTCCAGCCCCTGGCCGCGAACGCGGCCCGCACCGCCTGCGCCGCACCCGCCGGGTTCAGCCCGCCGGCGTTGCAGACGAAGCGCACGCCGCGTTCGTGCATCAGCGGCCACAGGCGCAGCAGCATGGGCACCACGTCGCGTGCATAGCCGAGCGCCGGATCGCGCTGGCGGTCCTTCTGCAGGATGGCCAGCGTGAGCTCGGCCAGGTGGTCGCTGGCGATGAACTGCACGCCGCCGCGTTCGATGCTCGCGGCCACCGGCTCCCAGTTGTCGCCATAGAAACCGAGTCCGGCGCCGATGCGTATGGATGTCATGGATGCGGTCCGATGGGGTGGGGACCATCTTGCTGGCACATGGGCGACTGGTGATCGGGGACAACCCCTAGCGTCAGTCCCGTGGACGACAGCTATAAACCAGCAAGACACCGGGGTCGCGTGCCACACCGCCTGCAGCACACCAGTTTCGGATAACAACAGGAGACAACCAGCGTGCAACTGCTGCAACTGCTCATCAGCGGTGTGGCCCAGGGCTGCATCTACGGACTCATCGCCCTGGGTTTCGTGCTGATCTACAAGGCCACCGAAACCGTCAGTTTCGCCCAGGGTGACCTGATGATGGTGGGCGCCTTCGGCGGCCTGGCCGCCATGACCATGCTGGGTTTCCCGTTCTGGCTGTCCGTCCCGGCGGCCATCGTGGCCATGGGTCTGTTTGGCGTGGCGCTGGAGCGTCTGGTGGTCCGCCCCATCCTGGGTCAGCCGGCCTTCTCCATCGTCATGCTGACCATCGGCGTAGGCTATGTGCTGCGCGGCCTGATCACCATGATCCCCAACATCGGCACCGACACGCACACGCTGCCGGTGCCCTACGCCAACGAGGTGCTGCGCCTGGGGGCGCTGGTGGTGTCGGCCGAGCAGATCGTGGTGATCGTCGCCACGGCCCTGCTCTGCGGTGGTCTGTTTGCGCTGTTCAGGTACAGCAAGCTGGGCATCGCCATGCAGGCCGCCTCGCAGAACCAGCTCGCCGCGTACTACATGGGCATTCCGGTGCAGCGCCTCAACGGTCTGGTCTGGGGACTGGCCGCCGCGGTGGCGGCCATTGCGGGCCTGCTGCTCGCACCCATCACCTTCGTGCACGCGAACATGGGCTTCATCGGGCTCAAGGCCTTTCCCGCCGCCGTGGTCGGTGGATTCACCAGCCTGCCCGGCGCGATCGTGGGCGGACTCATCATCGGCGTGGTGGAAGCGGTGGCAGGTTTCTACCTGCCCGAGGGCTTCAAGGACATCGCGCCCTACATCGTGGTGCTGATCATGCTGGTGCTCAAGCCCAACGGGCTGTTCGGCGAAAAACTGCGCAAGAAGGTCTGAGGAAGAACCCATGAGATTCATCTTCAAGACCGACTACGACCAGGACATCCGGCTCGCCAAACACGGCGGCCATGTGTTCTGGTACGGCCTGCTGTGCCTGTTCCTGCTGGTCGCGCCCTGGACGATCGACGAATACTGGCTGGCCCAGCTGACCTTCGTGCTGATCTATTCCATCGTGGGTCTGGGCCTGATGCTGCTGGCCGGATTCACCGGACTGTTCTCGCTCGGCCACGCAGCCTTCCTCGGCGTGGGCGCCTACACGCAGGCCATCATGGTCAACGCCGGCCTGCCGTTTCCGCTGGCGCTGGCCTGCGCCGGCCTGCTCTCGGCCGCTGTCGGGATGGTGGTGGGTCTGCCGGCGCTGCGCGTGAAGGGCATCTACCTGGGCATGGCGACACTGGCTTTCGGCTTCATCGTGGAAGAGGTCATGGCTCGCTGGGAGCACCTGACCGGTGGCAACGCCGGGCTGATGGTGAACTACCCGGCCCTGTTCGGCTGGGAGCTCGACTCCACCAACGAGTTCTATTTCCTCTGCCTGGTGGTCGCGGTGGGCTCGACGCTCGCCATCGTCAACCTGATGCGATCGTCCACCGGTCGGGCCTTTGTGGCGATCCGGGACTCGGAGATTTCGGCCCAGAGCATGGGCATCCACCTGGCCCGGTACAAGACCATGAGTTTTGCGATCTCGGCCGCGCTGGCCGGCATCGGGGGTGCGCTGTATGCGCACAAGATCCAGTTCCTCTCGCCCGAACAGTTCAGCATCGTGCAGTCGATCGACCTGCTGCTGATGGTGGTGATCGGCGGCCTGGGCTCGATCCACGGTGCGTTCCTGGGTGCCATCTTCCTGATCGTCATGCCGCAGCTGATCGCGCTGGGCAAGGACTACCTGCCCGAAGCGATCGGCCAGTCCACCGGACTGCAGGGCACGGTGTACGGCCTGGTGCTGATCGGCTTCGTGCTGTTCGAACCCATGGGCCTGTATGGCCGCTGGCTCAAGGTGCGCGCGTACTTCCAGCTGTTTCCGTTCTACCGCAAGGGCATGTTCAAGCGGCAGAAATCCTTCCAGAAATCGGATCGCTTGAAATGACCCACCCCCGTTGCTTGCTCACTGCGTGTAGTCGCATCCCCCCTCAAGGGAGCAACACCAGCGCCCCGGCGAAGCCGGTTGCGCGGTGTTCTGGTCGGGACGCCCTGCTCTCGACATGCCTCTTCTTTTTCGGTGCTTCATGACGGACGATCTGCTTCTTTCCGCCCAGAACCTCAGCGTGCGCTTCGGCGGCGTGCTGGCGGTCAACAACGTGAGTTTCGACGTGAAGCGCGGCGAGGTGTTCACGTTGATCGGGCCCAACGGCGCGGGCAAGACCACGGTGTTCAACCTGATCAGCCGCATCTACACGCCCACGGCCGGCCAGATCGACTACGCCGGACCGGAGGGCACGCTGCGGCTCACCGAGCAGCCACCGCACAAGATCGCCGGCCTGGGCATTGCGCGCACCTTCCAGAACATCGAACTGTTCGAACACGCCACCGTGCTGCAGAACCTGCTGATCGGGCGCCACACCCACCGCAAGACCGGCCTGTGGAGCGAGATCTTCTTCACCGGCAAGACGCGCGCCGCCGAGATCGAGGCGCGCGAAAAAGTCGAGCAGGTGATCGACTTCCTGAACCTGCAGCACCACCGCGAATCGCTCATTGCCGGCCTGCCGTACGGCGTGCGCAAGGTGGTGGAACTCGCGCGCGCCCTGTGCACCGAGCCGAAGCTGCTGCTGCTCGACGAACCATCCTCGGGCCTGAACGTGGAGGAGACCGAAGACATGGCGTTCTGGATCAGCGACATCAAGAACGAACTCGGCATCACCGTGCTGATGGTCGAGCACGACATGACGCTGGTCTCAAAGGTGTCGGACCGGGTGCTCGCCATGAGCATGGGTGAAGAACTCGCCACCGGCACGCCAGCCGAGGTGCAGGGCCATCCCGGCGTGATCGAGGCCTACCTGGGGTCGGTGGACGACGTGTCCAGCCTGCGCCGCGAAAACCATGTGAGGACAGCAGCATGAGAACCGCCTGGCCGCCCCAAGCTTCGCAAGCCCCCCTGAGGGGAAGCGCAGTACGCAGAGCGACAAGCGTGGGGGCTCCATGACAGCGCCCATCACCGACAACGCGGTCCTGAAACTGCTCAACGTCGAGAGCGCCTACGGGCCGATCAAGGCGATCCGCGGCGTGAGCCTGCAGGTGCGTCGTGGCGAAATCTCCACCGTGCTGGGATCCAACGGCGCGGGCAAGACCACCATCCTCAAGACCATCAGCGGCATCATCGATCCGCGCAAGGGCTCGATCGAGTTCAAGGGCGAAGACATCACCGCGCAAGACCCGGCTTACATCGTCCAGCAGGGCCTGATGCACGTGCCCGAAGGGCGGGAGGTGTTCCCGCTGCTCTCGGTGCATGACAACCTGCTCATGGGGGCTTATACCCGCAAGGACCGCGACGGTGTGGCACGCGACATGGAGGTGGTGTTCAACTATTTCCCGATCCTGCGCGAGCGCTCCGCGCAGGACGCCGGCCTGCTATCCGGTGGCCAGCAGCAGATGCTGGCGATCAGCCGGGCACTCATGGCCAACCCGGACCTGATCCTGCTCGACGAACCCAGCCTGGGCCTCTCGCCCAAACTCACCAAGGAAATTTTCGAGATCGTGGTGCGCATCAACCGCGAGCGTGGCACCACCATCCTGCTGGTGGAACAGAACGCCAACATGGCGCTCAACGCGTCCGACTACGGCTATGTGCTGGAGAACGGCCGCATCGTCATGGAAGACACCTGTGCCCACCTGCGTGAGAAGGACGACATCAAGGAGTTCTACCTCGGCATGAAGGAAGCCGGTGTACGCGCCGACCGGCGCTGGAAGAAGAAGAAAAATTGGCGGTGAACACATGAGTTACCTCTGGGACCTCTCCAACATCCAGCCACGGACCGACGTGGTGATGCCGGGCGAGACCATGCCCGCCCTCTTCTGGAACGCGGTGCGCGCGCGCAGTCCGAACGTGTGGATGCGGCAGAAAGACCTCGGCATCTGGCGCAGCTGGACCTGGCAACAGACCGGCGACGCGGTGAGCGAGATCGCCCACGGCCTGATGGCGCTGGGCTTCGCAGCGCGCGACACCGCGTCCATCCTCTCCAACACCACGGTCGAGTGGGTGCTGTGCGATCTGGCCGTGCTGAGCGCGGGCGGTGTGTCCAACGGCATCTACCCCACCGACGCGGCCGAGCAGGTGCAGTACCTGTGCCAGGACTCGCGCACCACGGTGCTGTTTGTCGAAGACGACGAACAGCTGGACAAGGCGCTGGAGGTGCGCGCCCAGTTGCCGCTGCTGAAAAAGATCATCGTCGAGGACATGGAAGGCCTGCGCGACCTGGACGACCCGCAGGTGATGAGCCTGGCCGCGCTGCGCGAACTGGGTCAGGCCTACGCGAAGCAGCATCCGGGTGAGCTCGAAGCGCGCGTGGCCGCCTGCCGGCCCGACGACCTGGCCATCCTGGTCTACACCTCGGGCACCACGGGCCGTCCCAAGGGCGCCATGCACAGCCACAAGGGACTGGTCTACACCGTGCGCGGCTACAACACGCTGATCGCCCGCCATGAGAGCGACGAGTGCATGTGCTTCCTGCCGCTGTGCCACATCGCCGAGCGCATGGGCGGCGAGTATTTTTCGCTCTACACCGGCGCCAGGCTCAACTTCGTGGAGAACCCGGAGACCGTGCCGGAGAACGTGCGCGAGATCGCGCCCACGGTGTTCACCGCGGTGCCGCGCGTGTGGGAGAAGTTCTACTCGGGCGTGACGATCACGCTCAAGGAGGCCAGCGGGCTGCAGCAGGCCGCCTACGCCTGGGCGATCGGTGTGGGGCAGCGTGTGGCCGAGCGGGTGATGGCCGGCCAGGATGTGCCCGGCAGCCTGCGCCTGCAGTTCCGGCTGGCCCGCCTGCTGGTGCTGGACAACGTGCGCAAGCTCATCGGCATCCACCGTGCGCGCTTCCTCGTCACCGGCGCGGCCCCCATCTCGCCCGATCTGGTGCGCTGGTACCTGGCGCTGGGCGTGCCCATGCTGGAGGTCTGGGGCATGACGGAAACCTGCGGTGCGTCCACCGGCATCCCGGCCGAGCGCATCAAGCCCGGCAGCATCGGCCCGGCGGCGCAGTACAACGAGGTGCGCCTGGACCCGCAGACCGGCGAGATCCTGGTGCGCGGGCCCAACGTCTTCATGGGCTACCTGAACCTGCCGGAGAAAACCGCCGAGACGATCGATGCGGACGGCTGGCTGCACACGGGCGACGTGGGCGTGGTCGACGAGGAAGGGTTTTTCCGCATCACCGACCGCATGAAAGACATCATCATCACCGCAGGGGGCAAGAACATCACGCCCAGCGAACTCGAAAACGAACTGAAGTTTTCGCCCTATGTGACCGACGCGGTGGTGATCGGCGACCAGCGCCCCTACCTCACCGTGATCATCATGATCGACCAGGACAACGTGGAGAAGTTTGCGCAGGACCACGACGTGCCGTTTTCGAACTACGCCAGCCTGACGCGTGCGCCCGAGATCCAGGCCCTGATACAGACCGAGATCGACCGCGTGAACAAGAAGTTTGCCCGCGTCGAACAGATCAAGAAATTCTTCCTGCTCGACACCCAGCTCAGCGCCGAAGACGAGGAACTGACCCCGACCATGAAGCTCAAGCGCAAGCTGGTGCAGCAGAAATACGCCGCCCAGATCGACGCCATGTACCGCTGATGCCCGCCCTCCCTCTTCATCCCCAGCCAACCCAGGAGACAACCCCGATGAAATACCGCTTCTCAATGATCGCCGCCGCGCTCGCGCTCGGCGCAGGCGCTGCCTCGGCGCAGTCGCAGGGCGTGAGTGCCAACGAGATCGTGCTCGGCTCGATCCAGGATCTGTCGGGCCCGCTGGCGGGTTTCGGCAAGCAGGTGCGGCTGGGCATGATGCTGCGCGTGGACGAGGTCAACGAGCAGGGCGGCGTGAACGGCCGCAAGGTCAGGTTGCTGGTGGAGGATTCGGGCTACGACCCGAAAAAGGCCGTGCTGGCGGCGCAGAAACTGGTCAACCAGGACAAGATCTTTGCCATGGTGGGCCACATCGGCACCGCGCAGAACATGGCCGCCATGCCGGTGCAGTTCCAGAAGAATGTCATCAACTTCTTCCCAGTCACGGCGGCGCGCCAGATGTACGAGCCCTTCCACAAGCTCAAGTATTCGTTCGCCGCCACCTACTTCGACCAGATGAAGATCGCCGTGCCCAAGCTCATCAAGGAGAAGGGGGCGAAGAAGGTGTGCGCCATGTACCAGGACGACGAGTTCGGCCTGGAAGTGCTGCGCGGAGCCGAGGAGGGGCTCAAGGACATCGGCATGGAGATGGCCGAGAAAACCAGCTTCAAGCGAGGCGCGACCGACTTCTCGTCGCAGATGCAGAAGCTGGCCTCTACCCAGTGCGACTTCGTGGTGCTCGGCACCATCATCCGCGAGACGATCGGCGGCATCGCCACCGCGCGCCGCCTCGGCTTCAACCCCACCTTCCTGGGTTCGAGCGCGGCCTACACCGACCTCATCCACAAGCTGGGTGGCCCTGCCATGAACGGCCTGTACGCCACCATGACGGTGCAGAACCCCTACACCGACGAAGCCTCCCAGCCGATCCGCTTCTGGGCCAACAAGTACAAGACCAAGTACAACGAAGACCCCACCGTCTTCTCCGTCTACGGCTACAACCTGGTCGACACCTTCCTGAAAGCATCGGGCAAGGCCGGCAAGAACCTGACCACCGACAGCTTCATCAAGGCCATGGACACCATGGTGGTGCCGCCGGACATCTTCGGCAGCGCCGAGATGAGCTTCAGCCCGACCAAGCGCCTGGGCAGCAACGCGACCCGCCTGTCCCAGCTGCAGGACAACCGCTGGAAAGTGGCCTCCGAGTACATGAAGATCCAATAACAAGCCGCTGAATCCCACGCCGCCTGCGTTGTCAGGCCCTGCGTGATAGCCGCCGCGCCCCGTGTGCCGGCGGCTTTTTTTCATCCATCCCTGCCCCACCGCATGAACCCCATCGCACCCGCCACCGCCGCCCTGCTGGCCGATGCCCTGCTGGCGCTGCATGCGGGCGTCGTGCTGTTCGTGGTGGGGCTGTTGCCGCTGGTGCTGATCGGCGGCGCACGCGGCTGGCGCTGGGTGCGCCGCCGCGGCCTGCGGCTCACCCACCTGGGCCTGATGCTGTTCATCGCCGCCCAGACCTGGATCGGCCAGCTCTGCCCCCTGACCGCGTGGGAACAGGCCCTGCGCCAGCGGGCCGGACAGGCCGCCTACCAAGAGAGCTTCATTGAACACTGGCTCTCGCGCCTGCTGTACTGGGAGGCACCTTGGTGGGTGTTCGTGGCGGCGTACACGGCGTTCGCGGTGCTGGTGGCGGGGGCCTGGTGGTGGGTGAGGCCTAGGAGGTGAGCACGTCGTGATTGGCAAGGACTGTTGACGGCCATGAGCGGTCTTTTCAGTTCAGAACGACCGAGCGTTCAACTTCGACACTCTTTTGGGTCGTCCGATGTTCTATCTGGCGAGGATGCTCAG
>JAABQK010000007.1 GCA_011391495.1 Hydrogenophaga sp. | reverse complement strand
CAGCCGCTCGGGCAGCATGGGGAAAACGACGGCCGAGGTGTAGACCGACGTCGTGTTGGTGCGCGCATGCTCATCAATCGGTGAACCTTTCTTCACCACGGCATCCACGTCGGCCACGGCCACATAAACCTTCACCTCGCCCCGTGCCAGCGGTTCGATGGTCGTCAGCTGGTCCAGGTCACGCGAATCGTCGTTGTCGATGGAGCACCAGGGCAGCGCGGTCAGATCGCGGATGGCGGCATCGGCTTCGCTCGCGGGGCCGCTCAACTGCGCAAGCTGCTGCCGAACCGCTTGGGAGAATTCGGGCTCCAGCCCGCGGCTGAACATGGCCCACGAAGCGATCGTGGTCAGGTTCGCCCGGTGATTCGTCAACACATGTCGCATGCAGCACCTCAAAGGAATGGGAGAAAGAAACCTATGGATTCTCGGTCTTCGCGGCCCGACCTGTCATCTGGCGATGGCACCGGTGGCGGGTACCCACCATTCGGGTTTGCACCTGGGACCTTGCAGCAAGCCCCCATGCACCCCGGATGGGGGAATGCGTCCATCCATGCACGGATGCGCCCTGGATCGCACCCAAGGCAGCGGCGCGGTTGACGGCGGACTCTCCGGGCAGCGCTCTTGACCGTGCCGGGCTAGGGCAGACCGCGTCCGGCCTGAATGCCCTCCCCCTGTCCAAGCGCCCAGGCCACATGCTCGCGAACCAGCTCGCTGGGATGGTCGGCGCGGCTGGCCAGGGCTTGTCGCGTGGCGTCGCTCTCTCCCGCCGACGCGGCCCGCCGCAACGCATTGCCCAGCGCCACCGCGATGTTCCGCAGCCAGCGCTCGTGCCCGATGCGGCGGATCGGGCTGCCTTCGGTGCGGCGCAAAAACGCTTCTTCGCTCCACGCAAACAGCTCGATGAGCGTGGCCCCCGTGAGGCCGTCACGCGGATCGAAATCCGGCAGGGTCGAACGCTGTGCAAACTTGTTCCAGGGGCAGACCAGCTGGCAGTCGTCGCAACCGTAGATGCGGTTGCCGATCAGCGGGCGCAGACCCTCCGCAATGGGCCCTGCGTGTTCGATGGTGAGGTAAGAGATGCAACGCCGTGCATCGAGCCGCTGCGGCCCGAGGATGGCCTGCGTCGGGCAGACGGCCAGGCAGGCTGCGCAGGCGCCGCAGTGGTCCGACACGGGGTCGCTCGCAGGCAAGGCAAGGTCCAGATAGATCTCACCCAGGAAGAACATCGAGCCGCCTTCGCGGTTCAGCACCAGCGTGTGTTTGCCGCGCCAGCCCTGCCCGCTGCGCTGTGCCAGCTCGGCTTCGAGCACCGGCGCGGAATCGGTGAACACGCGGTGACCCAGCGGGCCCACTGCGGCGGCGATGCGGTCGGCCAGTTGCTGCAGCCGGTTGCGCAGCACCTTGTGGTAGTCGCGTCCCCGGGCGTAGAGCGAGACCACCGCCTCGCCTGGCCGTGTCAGCCGGTCCAGCTCCAGGGCTTGCCAATGCTCCGGCGTGCCCTGCGGCAGGTAGTCCATGCGCGCGGTGAGCACGCTCACCGTGCCGGGCACCAGCTCGGCCGGGCGCGCGCGCCTGAGGCCGTGGCGTGCCATGTAGCCCATGTCGCCGTGAAACCCGGCTGCCAGCCAGGCTGTCAGTCCGGGCTCGGCCGCAGAAAGGTCGACCCCGGCCACCCCAATTTGCGAAAATGCCAGCTCCCGGCCCCAGGCCTGAATCTGTGAGACGAGTTGAGCAGCATCAAAACCGGACTTCATGTTCCAGCCATTGTAGGAACGGCGGGCACGGCAGACGCCGCCGCGCCCGCCGTGCTGCCCGTCTGGGAAGGGCACTGGCGCCACGAAGATGACACGCTGGCGTTTGCCCGGCGACTCGCCACCTGCCCGGCCCTGGCGCACGCCACGCTCACCCTGCAGGGCGACCTGGGCGCGGGCAAGACCACCTTCGTGCGCCACCTGCTGCGCGCGCTGGGCGTGCGTGGCCGCATCAAGAGCCCGACCTACGCGGTGGTGGAACCCCACAGCGCCATCGACTGCCCGCTCATGCCGGCGGGCGAGCCCTTGTCCATCTGGCACTTTGACTTCTACCGTTTCAGCGATCCGCGTGAATGGGAAGATGCCGGCTTTCGCGAACTTTTCGCCAGCCCCGGCCTCAAGCTGGTGGAGTGGCCCGAGCACGCGGCCACCACCCTGCCCGCCGTGGACGCCGCCATCAACATCCAGCCCGACGACATGCCCCCTGCATCCAGCGCCGACGCCGACAGTGCGCGCCGCGTCAGCTTCACCGCACTGACCCCCACCGGCCGGCTTCTGCTGGCCGCGCTGCAGGCATGAGCGCCGTGCCGGGCCGTTCCCAGGCAAGCCCGCACCGCAGGCCGAAGGTACTCCCATGAGCCGATCGCTCCACCCGAATCGCCGCACGCTGCTGGGCGCGAGCACCCTGGTGCTGCTGCTCGGCGTGCAGCAGATCGCTCGCGGCGCCAGCGTGGTGGCGGTGCGCATCTGGCCCGCCGAGGACTACACCCGCGTGACCATCGAGTCGGACGGTGCGCTCAAGGCGCGCCAGACCACGGTGGGTCACCCGCCGCGCCTGTCGGTGGACATTGAAGGCATCGACCTGGTGGACGGCATGCGCGAGCTGGTCGGCAAACTCAAGTCGGACGACCCCAACATCGCCGGCATCCGCGTGGCCCAGAACGGCCCGAATCTGGTGCGCCTGAGCATCGACCTGAAACAGGCGATCCAGCCCCAGGTGTTCAACCTCGAGCCCGTGGCCGCCTACCAGCACCGGCTGGTGTTCGACCTCTACCCGGTGAACGCGCCCGATCCGCTGGAGCAATTGATCGCCCAACGCATGAAGGAGCTGGACCAAGCGAGCGAGCGCGCGGCCCGGCTGCTGGGGCTCGAGGCGGGTTCCATCGGCACCACGCCGCATCCGCTCAACCCGACGGTGTCCGATCTCGGCGGCGCGCACGATCCGGCGGACCCGCTGGGCGCGCTGATCGCCCAGCGGGTGCGCCCGGCCGCGCGGCCCGGCGCCATGCCCCCGCCGACCGTCGTCGCCAGCACACCGGGCGCCCGCCCGGGTACCGACCGCGCCGGCGTGGGCGCCACGGTGAGTGCCAACCCGGTCGGCAGCCCGTCCGGCCGCTCGGTGCGCGACGACCGGAGCACCGAGCGCCTGATCATCGTGGCCCTTGATCCCGGCCATGGCGGCGAGGACCCGGGAGCCATCGGTCCCGGGGGCACGCGCGAGAAGGACGTGGTGCTCAAGGTGGCGCACCGCCTGCGGGACCGCATCAATGCGACACGCGTCAACGGCAATCCGATGCGGGCCTACCTCACCCGGGATGCCGACTTCTTCGTCCCGCTGCACGTGCGGGTGCAGAAGGCCCAGCGCGTCAAGGCCGACCTGTTCATCAGCCTGCACGCCGATGCCTTCTACACGCCACAGCCCCAGGGAGCGAGCGTGTTTGCGCTCAGCACCAGGGGAGCCAGCAGCGCCGCGGCACGCTGGATGGCCAACAAGGAGAACGCGGCCGACCTGGTGGGCGGCCTCAACGTGAAGGCCAGGGACGCCACGGTGCAGCGCGCCCTGCTCGACATGAGCACCACGGCACAGATCAAGGACAGCCTCAAGCTCGGCAGCGCGATGCTCGGCGAGGTGGGACGCGTGGGCAAGCTGCACAAGCCGCGCGTGGAGCAGGCCGGGTTTGCGGTGCTCAAGGCACCCGACATCCCGAGTGTGCTGGTGGAGACGGCGTTCATCAGCAACCCGGACGAAGAGCAGCGGCTCAACAGCGAGCGCTACCAGACCGATCTGGCCGACGCGCTGCTCAAGGGCATCGTCAAGTACTTCGGTCAGAACCCGCCGCTGGCGCGCTCGCGCCAGCTCTGATCAGACCGTGTCCGCCTTGCTGCTCCGGCTGGCGCGCCAGCCACCGATGACGGCGATCAGGCCCGGCACGATGATCAGGGCCCAGATGATCTTGCTCAGGTTGGCCTGCACCCAGGGCAGATTGCCGAACCAGTAGCCCGCGGCGGTCAGGCCGAGCACCCAGATCACCGCACCGATCACGTTGAAGGCGGTGAACTTGCTGCGCGTCATCTCCGCCACGCCCGCCACGAAGGGCGCGAAGGTGCGGATGAAGGGCATGAAACGGGCCAGGATGATGGTCACGCCGCCATAGCGCTCGTAGAACGCATGCGCCTGGTTGAAGGCGTTCTTGTTGAAGAAGCGCGAGTTCTCCCACTGAAACACCTTGGGGCCGAAATAGCGGCCAATCGAATAGTTGGTCTGGTCGCCCAGAATGGCCGCGGCCAGCATCAGGCCCGCCGCCAACGGGTAGCTCATGAGCTCCGCACCGCACAGCGCGCCCACGATGAAGAGCAGCGAGTCGCCTGGCAGGAAGGGCATGACCACGAGACCCGTCTCGACGAAGATGATGAGAAACAGCAGCGCATACACCCAGGCGCCGTAGGTCTGCACGAAGGCCTGCAGGTGCTGGTCCACGTGCAGGATGAAGTCGATCAAGAAGGCAATGAGTTCCATGGAGGGGGATTATCTCCGCCACCTACAATTTCCCCGGTGAATGCTCCGTACCCCCGCCCGCCCCGCCGCCCCATCCGCGAACTGCCCGACGAGCTGATCAGCCAGATCGCCGCCGGCGAGGTGGTCGAACGTCCCGCCTCGGTGGTGCGTGAACTGCTGGACAACGCACTCGACGCGGGTGCCACGCAGATCACCGTGCGCCTGCAGGCCGGTGGCGTGCGCCTGATCAGCGTGGAGGACAACGGTTGCGGCATCCTGCGCCACGAACTGTCCACCGCGCTCAAGCGCCACGCCACCAGCAAGATCGCCAGCCTGTCCGACCTGGAATCCGTGGGGACCATGGGTTTCCGGGGCGAAGCGCTGGCTGCCATCTGCTCGATCGCCGAAGTGTCCTTGCTCACCCGCGTGGACACGCCGGAGGAACCCCACGGCTGGCTGCTCGACGGCCGCAGCGGCGAGCTGCAGCCCACCGCGCGCAGCCCCGGCACCACGGTGGAGGTGCGCGAACTCTTTTTCGCCACGCCCGCGCGGCGCAAGTTCCTGAAAACCGACGCCACCGAGCTGGCGCATTGCATCGAGGCGGTGCGCCGCCACGCGCTGGCCCGCCCCGAGGTGGGCTTTGCGATCTGGCACGACGGCAAACTGGTGGCGCAGTGGCGCGCGGTGACCGCGCAGGGCATCGACGCCCTGCGCCAGCGGCTGGCCGATGTGCTGGGCGAAGACTTCATCGCACAGGCGGTGGCGGTGAGCTGGCCGGTGGCGTTGCCCGCTGGCAGCGAAGACGGGCCGCAGCGCCTGCGTGTGTGGGGCTTCGCCGGCGTGCCCGATGCGGCGCGCACGCGCAGCGACTGGCAGTACGCCTACGTGAACGGCCGCTTCGTGCGCGACAAGGTCATCACCCACGCCTCGCGCAGCGCCTACGAAGACGTGCTGCACGGGCACCGCCAGCCGGTCTATGCGCTGTTCGTGTCGCTCGACCCGACGCGGGTGGACGTGAACGTGCACCCGACCAAGATCGAGGTGCGTTTCCGCGACAGCCGCGAGGTGCACCAGGCCGTGCGCCATGCGGTGGAGTCGGCGCTGGCCGCGCCGCGCTCGGCTGCGGCAGCACAAGCCGCGCCCATGTCAGGCGAGACGGGTGCCGGTTCCGCTCCGGCGGTGCAGCCCGAGGCCGCCTGGTCCACACCCGACCGTTTGCCCTCCACCCTGGGCGGTGCGCAGAACACGCTGCCCTTGCAGCGCTACGCGCCACCCCACACCGCCGGCCAGCGGGTGAGCGATGTGGGCGCACTCTGGTCGCCCGCCGCCACCACCGACGCGCCGCCCGCCAGCCCCGTGCCCACTCCCCTGCCCGCGGGCGACTGGCCGCTGGGCCGCGCCATCGCGCAGCTGCAGGGGGTGTACATCCTGGCCGAAAACGCACAGGGCCTGGTGGTGGTGGACATGCACGCCGCGCACGAGCGCATCGTCTACGAGCGGCTCAAGCAGCAGCTGGACGACGAGCAGATCCCGAGCCAGCCGCTGCTGATCCCGGCCACATTCGCGGCCACGCCGCAAGAAGTGGCCACCGCCGAAGACAACGGCGTGGTGCTCGCCATGCTGGGGCTGGAGGTGGTGCCGTTTTCGCCCAAAACGCTGGCGGTGCGGGCCGTGCCGACCACGCTGGCGCAGGGCGACCCGGTGGAACTCGCGCGCAGCGTGCTCGGCGAGCTGGGCCAGCACGACGCCAGCACCGTGGTGCAGCGCGCGCGCAACGAGCTGCTGGCCACCATGGCCTGCCACGGCGCCGTGCGCGCCAACCGGCGCCTCACGATCGACGAGATGAACGCCCTGCTGCGGCAGATGGAGACCACCGAGCGCTCCGACCAGTGCAACCACGGTCGCCCCACCTGGCGGCAGGTGTCCATGAAAGAACTGGACGCCCTGTTCTTGCGCGGGCGTTGAAATGCCCCGATGGCACGCGCCACGGATAATCCCCTCCCATGACCGACGTTCTTTCCCTCTTTCCCCTGGGCTGGCAGCACTACCTGCTGGGCGGCCTGTTCATCGGCGCTGGCGTGGCGCTGCTGTATCTGCTGACCGGACTGGTGGGCGGCATGAGCACGGTGTTCACCTCGACCTGGTCGTTTGCGCTGCAGCGGCCGTTCTTTCAGCAAGCGCGTTTCACCGATTCGCGTGTCTGGCGGCTGGTGTACGCGGCGGGGCTGGTGCTGGGCGCGCTGGTGTGGTGGCTGGCGTTCTCGGACGGTACGCCCCTCACCACCGAGGTGCCGGTGTGGGCACTGCTGGTGGGTGGCTTCTTCGTCGGCTATGGCGCACGCCTGGGCAACGGCTGCACGTCGGGCCACGGCATCTGCGGGCTGGGCTCGCTGCAATGGCCTTCGCTGCTGGCGGTGCTGACCTTCATGGCCACCGCCTTCCTCACGGCCAACATCGCGGCCAGGTGGCTGGCATGAGCCAAACGACCATGACCCCGGGGAAGCTGCTCGCCGTGCTGGCCGGTGGCGCCCTGTTCGGCTTTGGCCTGGCTTTGTCCACCATGATCCGGCCCGAGGTGGTGCTGAGTTTCCTGCGCTTTTCAGACTTCGGCCTGCTGATGGTGATGGGCGGTGCGCTGGTGGTGGCGCTGGTGGCCTACCAGCTGCTGCCGCGCCTGCTGCCTCGCCCGCTGCTGGGTGGTTACTTCCACTGGCATGTGAGCCACTGGAACCGCGACACGCTGACCGGTTCGGCGCTGTTTGGTGTGGGCTGGGGACTCTGTGGCGTGTGCCCGGGCCCGGCCATTGCGGGGCTCGGTGCAGGCAACTGGAGCCTGCTGTGGGCACTGGCGGGCATTGCGCTGGGCGCGCTGGTGCAGGGCCTGCGGGCCAGGTCCTGAAACCGGCGGCCGCTGGCACGGCCCACCCCATGAACCCACTGCCCTTCAGTCCGGCCGCCGAGCGCAACCAGGCTCCCATCCTGGAGCGCCTGCGGCAGCTGCTGCCCGAGCGGGGTACGGCGCTGGAAATCGCCTCGGGCACCGGGCAACACGCGGTCTGCTTTGCCGACGGTCTGCCAGGCTGGTGCTGGCAACCCACCGACTTCGACGCTGCCGCGCTGCCAGGCATCGCCGCCCGGATCGCGGCGGCGGGCCTGGGCAACGTGCGCCCGCCGTTGCGGCTGGATGTGATGGCCGCGCCATGGCCCGCCGATGGCCCACCCTTCGCCGAACCCTTCGACGCCGTGTACTGCGCCAACATGCTGCACATAGCGCCCTGGGGCAGCTGCGCCGCGCTGATGCAGGGCGCGGCCCGGCACCTGGCACCCGCCGGTGTGCTGGTCACCTACGGCCCCTACCTGGAAGACGACGTGCCCACCTCGCCCGGCAACCAGGCGTTCGATCAAAGCCTGCGCGAACGCAACCCGGACTGGGGCCTGCGGCGCCTGGCCGATGTGGTGCAGACCGCGCGCCAGGCCGGACTGGCGCTGCTGCAGCGCAACACCATGCCGGCCAACAACCTGCTGCTGGTGTGGGGCCGGGGAACCATCGGCATAGACGCCGCCTCCATCCGGACCTGAGTCGCTCGCGGCAAACACCCGCCCATCCATCCTCACCGGACGCCACGCATGTTCAAAACCCTGAAAACCCTGCTGGACCAGCTCAGCGCGAACCTGAGCGCCGCCTCGGGCGCGCAGTCGGCCGAACAACAGGAACACACCCTGCAACTCGCCACCGCCGTGCTGCTGGTGGAGGTGATGCGCGCCGACCCCACGCTGGCAGATGCCGAGCGCGACGCTGTACTCGCTGCCCTGCGCCGCAAGTTCACCCTGAGCGATGACGAGCTGGACCGGCTGCTGGAACTGGCCCATGGCACCGCAGAAACAGCCTACGACTACCAGCGCTTCACCGGCCTGCTCAACGCGCACTGCTCGCAGGAGCAGAAGGTCCGTGTGGTGGAGGCCATGTGGCAGGTCGCGTATGCGGACGCGCATCTGGACGCCCACGAGAACCACGTCATCAGCAAGGTGGCCGGTCTGCTGCACGTGACGCATGGTGAATACATCGCAGCCAAACTGCATGCGAAGGCCTCCGCGCTGCCGGCATGAGGACCGCGGAGGCGCAGGCACGGGTCGAAACGCGTCTTTGCAATTCAACGCCCGGGCTTTACCGGCGCGACACATGGACCGGTCACCATGCAGGCACCCCAACCCGCAAGGAGCCTTGCCATGAAGATCACAAAACTTGTCAGTGCCGTTCTGGCCGCCACGTTGGGACTCAGCTCCCTTTCGTCGTTCGCGCAAGGCAACGACCGCCGCGCCAGCAACCGCGAGGAAATCATCCAGCAACAGCAGCGCCAGGACGACCGGCGCGATGACCGCAGGGACCGCCGCGAAGACCGGCGTGACGATCGCTACGAACGCCGCGACGAGCGCCGTGACGACCGACGCGATGCGCGCCACCACCGCTACCAGCCGCACTATTACTACTACAACGCACGCGGCCCCGAGTTCCGGCGCGGCGCCTACATTCCGCGCGAATACCGCAACCGCCAGTACGTCGTGATCGACTACCGCACACACCGCCTGGCCCCGCCCCCGCGTGGCCACCAGTGGGTGCAGGTCGGCTCGGACTATGTGCTGATCGCCATCGCCACCGGCCTGATCGCCAGCATCATCCTGAGCCGTTAAGCGCAGCACACGGTGAACGCCGCTGGCGCAGCCCACCCCGGACCGGGTGCGCTGCGCCATTTTTTCGGATGATCCGCCGGTCGGCCCTGCTCGACCCGTCTCTGCGATGATGCGCTCCACGAAAAACCACCGACCGCCTGCACATGAACCCACGCTCCATCGCCCTGTCCCTGGCCGCTGCCCTCCTGCTGGGCCTGGTCGCCTGCTCCAAGCAGGAGACGACCTCCGCCGGCACCGCCGTCACCCGACTGGCCCCTGCCCAGGCTTATGACGCGGTGGCTGCACAGGCCAGGGGATTCACCGCGGGAGCGCTCATGGCGGCGAACCCGGTGTACGTGCTGTTCGATCCGCAGTGCCCGCACTGCGGCCACCTGTGGAACGCCTCGCTGCCGCTGCACGGCAAGGTCCGCTTTGTCTGGGTGCCGGTGGCGATCATCAGCGCCAAGAGCTTGCCGCAGGGTGCTGCACTGATGCAGGCCGCCAACCCGGTGGAAGCCATGTCGGCACACGAACAATCCCTGCTGTCGGGGCAGGGCGGCATGTCGGCTTCCAGCAGCTTGCCCCCCGATGTGGAGGCCGCCATCCGGATCAATACACAGCTGCTCGACAGCCTGGGAGCCGACTCGGTACCCTTCATCGTGGCCAGAAACAGGCGCAGCGGCGAGCCGGTGCTGAAAGCCGGAGCCATCGAGACACAGGCGCTGGCCGATCTGATCGGGCTGGAGCAGCCCTGAGCGCACGGTCGCTTAACATTGCTGCCTGGCCGCACACCGCGGCGCCAACCGGAGAACGAGATGGGCAAAGAACAGCGCAACGAAAAGATGTCGAAAAAGCCGAAAAAGGACACGTCGGCTCCCAAGGGTCCGGCCAGCTCCGACCGCCCCATGGCGCCGGTGACGGCCGTGATGCCGCGCGGCAAAGAGAAGAAAAAGTGAGGCCCCGGCCATGAAAGCCACCTGGAACGGCGCCGTCATCGCCGAAAGCGACGACACCGTGCTGGTCGAAGGCAATCACTACTTTCCGCAAAGCGCGCTCAACCGCGACCACGTGACCTTCAGCAACCACCGCACCAGCTGCCCCTGGAAAGGCCAGGCCAGCTACTACTCGCTGCTGGTGAACGGTGAGCTCAACACCGACGCCGCCTGGTATTACCCGGACCCGAAACCGGAAGCAGAGAATATCCGTGACCGCGTGGCGTTCTGGAAGGGCGTGACGGTCGCGCCCTGAAGCGGCACGCCGGTGCGGATCAGGCAGCCTCCTGACCGAGCTGGCGCAGCTTCTTCCGCCACCTGGCCACGCCCGCCTCGCCCAGCTGATCCACCAGACCGATCAGCGTTTGATGGATCGGTGCGAAGCCCACAAAACCCAGGATATTGCGCTCCAGCGACTTGACGCTGTGGGCGCGGTAGAACCAGCGGTAGGCCAGCGCCGGCATGCCCATGGTGACCACCACGCGGGCCGAGCGACCCGACAGCGGCTTGTTGCCAAAGGGCCTGGCGCCTTCCGGGCCCACGGCAAAGCCCGGGCGGGCCACCTGTTCCAGAAAACCCTTCAGCACGGCCGGCATGTCGCCCAGCCAGAGCGGGAAGAACAGCACCACGTGCTGGGCCCAGGCGATGTTGTCCTGGGCCGGCTGCAGCGCGACCGGCAAGCTGCCGTGCTGCCACTCGTCCGCGGTCCTCACCAGGGGGAAATCCAGCGAGGCCACGACCACGCGACGAACCTCGTGCCCCCCGGCGCTGGCACCCTCGGCATACGCATCGGCCAGGGCGTGGTTGAGATGTCGCACGCCGGCGTCGGGATGGCCTTCAATGAGCAGGATGCGGCGGGAAGCGGTCATGGCGGACTCCTGAACGAAGGGATCCATGCTGCCAGCCATCCGCAGAGCCTGTCTTGACCCGCGTCAAGTCCCCGGGTTGGCGACGCCGCTGCCCGGCTCAGCCGCGGTCCAGCACCGGGTTCAGCGCTTGCGGGGTTTGGCAGGCTTGATGCTGCGCTCTTTCTTGCGCGCCAGGCGCTCGGCATCGGCCTGCTGGCCGGTCGCCAGCCACTGCGTGAACTCCCCGGGCGTCTCCAGCGTCACGCGGCCGATCGCGTTGCTGCGGAAGTCGGCAATCACGAGCTCGGCCGCCTTCTGCCAGTTGACCGCTCCACCCGAGGCGATCGCTCCACGCTTGCGTGCGATGGCTTCCATCAGTTCTTCGTCGGGCAGGCTGGCGATGGCCTCCGGCAACAGGCCCAGCTTGTAACGGGCGTCGAGCTGCGCGGCGTAGGCAGCCTTGAGCCTGGAGAGCAACTCCAGCGCCACTTCCTGCTCGTCATAGGCGTTGCGGCCGACAGCGCCGCTGGCGGCGAGGTTGTAGCCGCTCTCGGGAACGACGATGCGCGGCCAGAGCATGCCGGGGGTGTCGTACAGGTAGAAGTCGTCAGCCAGCGCAATGCGCTGCTCGTTGCGGGTGATGCCGGCTTCGTCGCCGGTCTTGGCCGAGCGCCTGCCCATGAGGGTGTTGATCAGCGTGGACTTGCCCACGTTGGGAATGCCGCAGATGAGCACCCGCATGGGCTTGACCATGCCGCCCCGGTTGGGCGCCAGCTCGTGGCAGGCGGCGATGATGGCGCGCGCCGGTGCGGTGTGGCTGGCGTCCAGCGCAATGGCGCGCGTCCTGGGCTGGGCGTTGTAGTGGTCGAGCCAGAGCGCGGTGCGCACGGGGTCGGCCATGTCCTGCTTGTTGACCACCTTCAGTGTGGGCCGGCCCGCGGTGAGTTCGGCCAGCAGCGGGTTGGCACTCGATCCGGGCAGGCGCGCATCGAGCATCTCGATGACGACGTCGATCTCTTTCACCCGCTCGGTGATCGCCTTGCGCGTGAGGTGCATGTGCCCGGGAAACCACTGGATGCTCATTGTTCGTTTTCTTTCGGTCGGCGAACCCAACTGCGGGCTGCCGAAGCGGGGATTGTGCCCTTGCCCCCCGGCGCCGGTGGGCCGGCGGTGCACCGTGCCACAATGATTTTCCACCCGACCACACCACGAGGCGACACATGAGCATCACCGTCAAGATCGATCTGGGCTACGAATTCGATGTCAAGGCCAAGGCCGCCGAGGTGTTCGCGGTGCTGTCGGACGTGCCCACGTCGGTTAGCCATTTTCCCAAAGTCGAGCAGCTCACCGACATGGGCGGGGGCGTCTACAAGTGGGAGATGGAGAAAGTGGGCACGGCGCAGGTGAACATCCAGACCGTCTACGCCAGCAAATACGTCAGCGACCCCGCCAAGGGCTCGGTGAAATGGACGCCGGTGAAAGGCGTCGGCAACGCACTGGTGGGCGGCAGCTGGAAGATCGTGGACCACAAGAAATCCACCGGCGTCACGCTGGCGATCCAGGGCGAGATCGAGGTGCCGCTGCCGGGCCTGATGAAGATGATCGTGGTGCCGGTGGTCCAGGGCGAGTTCGAGAAACTGGTCGAGAAATACATCGACAACCTGATCCAGCGCTTCGGCGGCGAAGCCTGAGGCGCCGTCTCCATGTGCTGGAACTGCTACCAGCGGCGTGTCTTTCCCTGGGCGCTGGATATCGCCTGCGGACTGCCCATGATCGGCCGGATGCGCCAGAAGGTCGTGCCTCAGGCGCACGGCCGGGTGCTGGAAGTGGGCATCGGCACCGGGCTGAACATGCCGCACTACGACAAGACCCGTGTCACCCGCGTCACCGGACTGGACCCGGCGCTGGAGCTGCAGCCCCGGGCGCGTCGCCGCATCGAGGCTGCCGGGCTGCCCGTCGACCTGGTGGGGCTCAGCGCCGAGCGCATTCCCCGGCCCGACGCGAGCTTCGACTCGGTGGTGGTCACCTACAGCCTGTGCACCATCCCGGACCCGCTGGCCGCGTTGCGTGAAATGCGCCGGGTGCTGGTGCCTGCGGGCCCGCTGCTGTTCTGCGAACACGGCCGCGCACCCGATGGCACGGTGGCGCGCTGGCAGGACCGGCTGCAACCCTGGTGGGGACCCCTGGCCGGAGGCTGCCACCTGAACCGCGACATCCCGGACTTGCTGCAGGCCGCCGGATTCGAGTGCCCGCAGCTGCACACCGGCTACCTGCCCGGTCCTAAGCCCTGGACCTACCACTACTGGGGAATGGCACAGGCCACGGCGACCTGAGGCCGGCGAATCGACTTGTCCCGGACGCAGAAGTTGTCCCTGTGTTCTCTGGACAAGCCTGTGCATAAGCCGGTGCCAACGCTGTACCGCTGACGCAAGTGCTTGATCTGACGGGACAAAGAACGGTGTGCCTGTTCAAAAGGCAGTCTCGAAAGTGGGGGAGACACGGCGCGCACCCCAGCCCGCGGCCCGCTGCGGTAGATTGGGCAACATGAGCCGAACCCCCATGCAGGGCGCCCGCAGCGTTCAACTGGACGTGGCAGGGCGGACCCTGCAGGCCCCGACCGATCAGACCCTGTTGCACACCCTGCTGGGCGCAGGGATTTCCTGGCCCGCCTCGTGCCGCAATGGCACCTGCCGGCGCTGCATCGGACGGCTGACGCGCGGCCAGGTGGTCTACGACATCGCATGGCCCGGGCTGTTGCCCGAGGAGAAGGCGGGCGGCTGCGTGCTGCCCTGCGTGGCGCGTCCCCTGTCGGACCTGGGCCTGGAAGCGCCGGGCTGCTGAAAGCCCGGCCCTGGGCGCCTCAGCCGGCCCGAAGGTGCTGCCTGAAAAAGCCCAGGGTGCGCTCCCAGGCGAGCTGCGCGGCGTTGGCGTCGAAGCGCGGCGTGGTGTCGTTGTGGAAACCGTGTTGCGTCGCCGGGTACTGGTACGCGGTGTAGCGCACGCCCGCCGCCCGCAGCGCGGCTTCGTAGCCCGGCCAGGCGGCGTTGATGCGCTCGTCCACGCCAGCGAAATGGATCAGCAGGGGCGCCTTCACCCTGGCCGCGTCCTCCACCGGCGGGTGGTTGCCGTAAAACGGCACGGCAGCCGCCAGATCGGGCAGCTGGCTCGACAGCATGTGCGCAATGCCGCCGCCGTAGCAGAAGCCCACCACGCCGATGCGGCCGTTGCAGTCTTCACGGGCCTTCAGAGCCCCGGCGGCGGCCACGAAGTCCTGCCGGGTCTTGCCCTGGTCCAGCTGTGCAAAAAGCGCCCGCGCCTTGTCTTCGTCGCCCGGATAGCCTCCCAGCGGGGTCAGTGCATCGGGTGCGAAGGCCAGGTAGCCCTCCAGCGCCAGCCGGCGGGCAATGTCTTCGATGTGCGGATTCAGTCCCCGGTTTTCGTGCACCACCAGCACGCCGGGCAGCTGGCCGGTGGCGGTGGCGGGCTTCGCCACATAAGCCTTGAGCGTGCCGTAGCCCTGTGGCGAAGCGAACGCCACCCGCTGCGTGACGATGCGCGGGTCGCCATCGGGCACCACCTGCGCCAGCGCAAAGTCGGGACCGAGTGCCGCCAGCAGTCCGGCGGCGGTGAGGCCACCGACGGCAAAGCGGGCCGCCTGGTCGAGAAAGCCGCGGCGGTCGATGTCGCCGTGCACATAGGCGTCAAACAGGATCAGCAGCTCCTGGTCAAAGTCCGCAGCATTCAAGCGCTTCATGGCAGGCTCCGTTCAAAAAACGCGAGCTTAATGCCGCACGGCCTGCCGATGCATACACCTGATGCGGGTGCTGGTTTCGAGCAGTAACAGCCGCCCTGGGGCGGCCTGGCGACGGTCAGGCGCTGGCGACTTCGGTCAGGATCGTCGGACGCCCCAAGCGCGCTGGCGAGGTGTATTCCTGCCGGTAGACGTCGAACGGCATGGTGTCGGCCGCTTCGATGGCCCGCTGGTCGTCGAAGGACTGGGCCGCCATCGCCTCAAAGCGGGCCTGCTGCCGGGCGCTCCAGGGCAGCGACAGCAGGTGGCTGTGGATGTGTTGCGACTGCGCCCGGGAAAACGCCAGAAACGAGTCACCGTGGCCTTGCTGCATGGCCGCCAGCACGCGGGCCGAGGGCAGCGTGTCGGGCGCCAGCAGCGAGGCACGCGCCTGCGCCACGGCATCGCCGTGTGCCGTGCCGCCGTGGATCGCGTCGAGGCGCTCGGCGATCGGGCCCAGCTGGTCCAGGATCTCGCTGCCCCACTGCTGCAGCGGCACGCTCTGGCCGCCCCGCAACAGGCACAGGCCCGGCTCGCGGCCGCGCGCGGCGGTGAGGTGCTGGTTGTGGGCCAGCTCATGCAGTTCGTCCGGTGTGTCCGGCGGGCTGTCGCAGAGCAGGCAATGCAGCAGGAACACGTCGAGGAAACGCAGCGTGGAGGCGCCGATGCCGATCGGCTCGAATGGGTTGAGGTCCATCAGGCGCACCTCGATGTATTCGACGCCGCGCTCGCGCAGGGCGTGCAGGGGACGCTCGCCCGAGAAGATCACGCGCTTGGGCCGGATGGTGCCGTAGAACTCGTTTTCGATCTGCAGCAGCGTGGTGGCGAGCTGGTTGTAGTCGCCACCCGGGTTGCGGATGCCCAGCGCCTCGTAGGCCGGCCAGGGTCGCGTGAGTGCGTCGTGCAGCGAAGCGGCGTAGCCTTCGAGCCCGTTGTAGCTCACGTCCAGCGTGGCCTGCGCCTCGCTCTGGTAGCCCAGGCGCCCCATGCGCAGCGAGGTGCCGTGCGGCATGTACAGCGTGTGCTCGCTGAGCTTCTGCAGCTCGTGCTGCCGCCCTTCGACGAAGCAGGAACACACCGCTGGCGAAGCGCCAAACAGGGTGAGCAGCAGAAACGCGTGGCGCCGGAAGTTGCGGATCAACGCAAAGTAGCCGTCGTTGTCCACTCCGGGGAGCGACCAGTTGTAGTGGATGCCGGAGATCGTCTGCATGCGCCGGCCGTAGCGGTGGCCCAGGCCCATGCGGTACACGCTCTTGGCACGCCCCACATTGGACGAACCGTAGCGCCCGAGCGGAATGGTCTCGTCGGTGGGCAGGCGGCAGGGCATGCTGGAGGCCCAGAGCATCTCCTCGCCCACCGCGCGCAGGCTGCGCACGGTGAACTGGTGCACTTCGGTCAGCTCGCCCAGACAGGATTCGACGCTGCCGTGCACGCCGGTGATGAGCTCGAGCTGCGACTCGCTGTAGTCGGTGGTGATGTGCGGATGGGTCAGCGCACTGCCCAGAGCCGCCGGGTGCGGCGTGAGGGCCAGCTGGCCATCGGGCTGGGCGCGCAGGCTCTCTTTTTCAAGGCCGCGCTTCATGCCGCGCAGCCGCTCGCCGCCGAGGCCTTGCAGCCGTTGTTCTAATGAGGTCATACAGGCTCGTTTTCGGGTCCGGGGCCGGAAGTTAACACGGCTGGCCCATTTCTGCTGGCAACACGGAGATACCGGCTGGCGCCAGCCAGGGGCCCCCATCCCGCGTATCCACTGCCGTGGCGTGCGCCGTCAACCAAGCCTCGATGTGCGCCGGCTCGTTGGACAGCCGCAGGTCATCGAACGCGGACTGGGCCTCGGGGTACCGGTGGCGCAGGTAGTTGAGCCACTGCTTGAGCCGTCCGGCGCGGTGCCGGCGTTCCACGCGGCCGCACACCTGCTGCCAGAACACCCACAGCAAGGGCAGGATCTGGCTCCAGGGCACGCCGCCCTGTCCCTTGATGGCCAGCGCCAGGCCCGGGTCGGTCACCATGCCGCGCCCGATCATCAGGGCTTCGCAGCCGGTGACCTCACGGCAGCGTTCGGCGTCGGCCACGCTCCAGATCTCGCCGTTGGCGATCACCGGGATGCGCCGGCCCGGAGGCAGCGACTCGCGGACCTGGGCGATGCGCTCCCAGTACGCGGGCGGGCGGTAGCCGTGCGCCCTGGTGCGGCCATGCACCACCAGCTCGTTCGCACCGGCTTCGGCAATCGCCTGCGCGCACTCCTCGGCGCGGCGGTCGTCGTTGAAGCCCAGACGCATCTTGGCCGACACCGGCGTGTGGCTCGGCACCGCGCGGCGCACGGCGGCCACGATGCGGCCGATCAGTTCGGGTTCGTCCAGCAGCACCGCGCCGCCGCGGCTCTGGTTCACGGTCTTGGCCGGGCAGCCGAAATTCAGGTCCACCCCATGACCGCCCAGACTGGCCAGGCGCGCCGCGTTCTCGGCCAGGCACGCCGGATCGGAGCCGAGCAGCTGGGCGCGCACCGGCACTCCGGCCCGCGTGTAGCCGCCATGGAGCAGCTCGGGCACCACGCGCACAAACGCGCGCTCGGGCAGCAGCGTGTCGGTGATGCGGATGAACTCGCTCACGCAGCGGTCGATGCCGCCGGTGCGGGTCAGCACATCGCGCAGGGTCGCATCGAGCAGGCCCTCCATGGGCGCGAGCAACAGGGTCATGTGGGGTGAGGGGGAGCAAGGATCGCCAGGCAGCTGGCGCAGGCGGCGCCCGGCTGGGCGCCCCGTGGATTCTATCGACGCGGGGCTGGCGCCTGCCTGGGCGCCCCGGCAGCCGTCCATTACCATGGAGAACTTTCGTGTGACCAAACCGGAGTCGCCCATGCGCCTGTCCTTCACCCCCTGCCTGCTGCTTGCCCTGGTGAGCGCGGCGCCGCTGGCCTTTGCACAAGCGGCTGCACCGGCCCCCGAGCCCGCGGCCAGCGTACCCGCTGCCGCCACCAGTGCCACCCGGATCGGCACCTTCAAGCAGGTGGAAGGCGACATCTGGATCGGACGCGCCGACGCCCGGCGCACGCCGGCTTCGGGGGATGGCGTGCGCGTGGCCGAACGTCTGAGCACGGGCCAGACCGGCGCGGCCACCCTCATCCTCAAGGACGGCACCGTGCTCACCATGGGTCCCAACACCACGATGGACCTGAGCCGGTTCCAGTTCGACTCCACCACCCAGCAGGGCCACTTCCTGCTGGACCTGCTGCAGGGTTCGGTGCGGGTGGTCACCGGCCTGCTCGCCAGGATCAACCCCGACCTGTTCAAGGTGTCCACACCGACCTCGGTGGTGGGTGTTCGTGGTACCGACTTCATCGTCGAGACGCAGGCGCTGCCATGAGCCGATCGCCCTCCTCTGACCCCTTCTTGCGCCGCCGAAGCCAACGGACCCGTCACGCCATGAAACCTGCCTCGCCCCGCTTGTTCGTTCTCGCGCCCCTCGGGCTGCTGGCGCTGCTCGGCGCCTGCGCGCCGGCCACCCGCGTCACGCTGCTGCCCCAGGCCAGCGGCACACCCAGTGCTGTCGAGGTCAGCACCGGCCAGGGGTCCCGGCTGATCGACCAGCCCTACCAGGTGGCCAACGTGAGCCGCCGCGGCGAGGTCAGCCAGGACAGCACCACCGCCGACCGGGTTCGCGAGGCCTATCCCCGGCTGCTGGCCCTGCAACCCGGGGCGCCGGAGCGTTTCGTGCTGGAGTTCGAGCCGGGGACCTCCCAGCTCACCGCCGAGTCGCAGGCCCAGCTGGACACGATCCTGGCGCAGGCCAGGGCCCGCGCCGGCGGCGAGATCGTGGTGACCGGCCACACGGACCGCCAGGGCTCGCTGGAAGCGAACGACACGCTGTCGCTGGAGCGCGCACGGGCCGTACGCGCCCTGCTGATCGATCGCGGCTTCGCCGCCGAACGGATCGAAGCCGTGGGCCGAGGTGAACGCGAACCGGTCGTGCCCACCGACGACGAGGTGGCCGAGCCGCGCAACCGGCGTGCCGAGATCGTGGTGCGCTGAGCAGCGCCGACCCCATGGCGACCGAACACAGCCTCACCCGTGCCCTGCGCGAGCTCCTGGCGAGCCAGCGCACCGCGGCGCTCGGCACCCTGGACGACGACGGCGCGGTCTTCGTCTCCATGGTTCCGTTCGCCGTGGATCCGCAAGACCCCAGCCTGGTGATCCACGTGAGCGGTCTGGCCGCGCACAGCCGCAACCTGCAGCACACGCCCCGGGTATCGGTGCTGGTGTGTCAGGCCGAGGCGGCGGGCGAGCCGGTGCATGCGCTGCCGCGCGTCACGCTCGATGCCGTGGCCACCGTGGCAGAACCCGGCAGCGCCGATGCCATGGCCTGCCGCGGCGTGTACCTGGCGCGCTTTCCCGAAGCTGAACCGATGACCGCGCTGGGTGACTTCCGCTTCGTGCGCCTGCGCCCGCAGGGTGCACGGCAGGTGGCGGGTTTTGGCGCCGCGCGCAGCCTCGCCGCCGCCGAGGTGAACCAAGCGCTGGGACCTCCACCCTGAACCCGCCTGCCCCCGACCTCACCGGTCTGCAGCTGCTGCACGCCGACGATGCCCTGCTGGTGTTCGACAAGCCTTCGGGCCTGCTCGCCGTGCCCGGCCGCGGCCCGGACAAGCAGGACTGCCTGAGCGCCCGCGCCCAGGCGGCCTTCCCCGACGCGCTGGTGGTGCATCGGCTGGACATGGCCACGTCCGGCATCGTGGTCATGGGCCGCGGCATCGAAGCGCAGCGCGCGCTGAGCGCCGCCTTCGAGAAGCGCCGCGTGCACAAGCGCTACGTGGCGGTGGTGGCCGGCGTGCTGGAGAATCCGTTGCCCGGGAATGGCTGGAACACCATCGACCTGCCGCTGATCCTGGACTGGCTGGCGCGCCCGCGCAGCATCGTGCACCATGAGCTCGGCAAACCCAGCGTCACCCACTGGCGCCTGGCGACCGAGGCGCCGCCCGGTCCGGGCATGACCCGCCTGGAACTCGAGCCCATCACCGGCCGCTCGCACCAGCTGCGCGTGCACCTGCAGGCCATCGGTTTCCCGATCGTCGGTGACCCACTGTACGCCAGCCCGGCGCAGGAAGCCATGGCCAGCCGCCTGCTGTTGCACGCGCAGGCACTGGAGATCCCGCACCCGGTCACCGGTACGATCATGCGGTTCGAATCCGCCTGTCCCTTCTGAACGCCACCCCGCACACGCCATGAGCCTCGCCCACCAGCACCTCGTCATCCTCACCGGCGCCTCGCGCGGCATGGGCCTGGCCATGGCCCGCCAGCTGCTCACGCCCGGGCGCCACCTGCTGTGCATCTCGCGCCACGTCGCGCCCGAGCTGGAAGACCTGGCCCGGCAGCGCGGCGCCACGCTGCTGCAATGGTCCCAGGACCTGAGCGACCCCAGCGAAGCCGCGCGGCGGCTGGACGCCTGGCTGGACCCACAGGAAACCCGCACCGTCGCCAGCGCCACGCTGATCAACAACGCCGGCATGATCCCGCGCATCGGTCCGATCGATGAATGCCCTGCTGGCGAGCTCGCGGGTGCGCTGCGCGTCGGCCTCGAAGCCCCCCTGCTGCTGACCGCCGCCTTCCTGCGCGCCACCGGCCACTGGGTCGCCGCGGGCTGGCGGGGGCCCCGCAAGGTGCTCAACATCTCGTCCGGCCTGGGCCGCCGCGCCATGGCGGCCCAGGCGCCCTACTGCGCAGCGAAGGCGGGACTGGACCACTTCACCCGCTGCACCGCGCTCGACGAAGCCCGGCGCGAGCACGGCGCCAGACTGGTCTCGCTGGCGCCCGGCGTGATCGACACCGACATGCAGGAGCAACTGCGCGCGGGTGACCCGGCGGCTTTCCCGGACTTGCAGCGCTTTGTGGAACTCCAGCGCCAGGGCCAGCTCACAAGTCCACAAGACGCCGCAGTGCGTGTGTTGGCCTGGCTGGAACGCGCCGATTTCGGCGAGCAACCGGTGGCCGACGTGCGCGACTGAAGCCCATCCCGGCGGGCGTCCCACCCCGGAACGTCGCCGTGCATCCCCACCCCACCACCACCCGCCGTCAGCTGCTGGCCACCGGCGCCCTGCTGCTGACGGGCGCCGCCAGGGCCCAAACCGACACCGATTTCTGGACGCTGCTGCGCGAAGGCGGTTGCGTGCTGCTGATGCGCCACGCCCAGACCGAGCCCGGCATCGGCGACCCGCCCGGGTTTCGCCTCGGCGACTGCAGCACGCAGCGAAACCTCAGCGAGGCCGGGCGCGAGCAGGCACGGCGCGTCGGCCGGAGCTTCGCACGGCAGGGCATCACCATCAGCGAGGTGCGCTCCAGCGGCTGGTGCCGCTGCATCGACACCGCGCAACTCGCCTTCGGCGCCCACACCGTATGGCCGGCCATCCATTCCTTCTTTCAGGAAGGTGATGGCAGCCGCCAGACCCAGGCGGTGCTGCAGGCGGTGGCCGGCCTGGGCGCACCCCGCAACCTGGCGCTGGTGACCCATCAGGTCAACATCTCCGCGTTGACCGGTGCGTTTCCCGCCATGGGCGAAATCTTCGTGACGCGCCCCGACCCGTCTTCTGCGCAACGCCTGCCGGTGCTCGCCCGGCTGGTGGTCTGACGGGTGCGTGCGGGCACCCGGTCGCCCACCCGACGCCTGACAAGCCCGGCGTAAGCCATCCGTGGGTACCATGGCACGTTGATCGCCCGATCACGCACCCGGCCGGCGCTCCCGCTGGCCTCACACACACAGACCCAGGAGAACACCATGAGCCGAGAAGTCGTCGTCGTCAGCGCAGCCCGCACCGCCATTGGCACCTTTGGCGGCAGCCTGAAAGACGTGCCCCCCACCGAACTCGGTGCGCTCGTCGTCAGGGAAACGCTGGCCCGCGCCCAACTGAAGGGCGAGGATGTGGGCCACGTGGTGTTCGGCCATGTGGTCAACACCGAGCCGAAGGACATGTACCTCTCGCGCGTGGCGGCGGTCAACGGCGGCTGCGGCGAGGGCACGCCGGCCTTCAACGTCAACCGCCTCTGCGGCTCGGGCCTGCAGGCCATCGTCAACGCCAGCCAGAGCATCCTGCTCGGCGACACCGACATCGCCATCGGTGGCGGCGCCGAATGCATGAGCCGCGCACCCTTTGCCAGCCTGAACATGCGCTGGGGCGCCCGCATGGGCGACACCAAGATGGTGGACATGATGGTGGGCGCGCTACACGACCCCTTCCACACCATCCACATGGGCGTGACGGCCGAAAACATCGCCGCCAAGTGGGGCATCAGCCGCGAAGACCAGGACAAGCTGGCGGTGGAAAGCCACAACCGTGCCCAGCGCGCCACCGAAGAAGGCCGCTTCAAGGAGCAGATCGTCCCGGTCATGCTCAAGAGCCGCAAGGGCGAGGTGGCCTACGCCACCGACGAGCACTTCCGTCCCAACTGCGGCATGGACGAACTGGCCAAGCTGAAGCCGGTGTTCGTGAAGGAAAACGGCACCGTCACCGCCGGCAACGCATCCGGCATCAACGACGCCGCCGCCGCCGTGGTGCTGATGGAAGCCGGCACCGCCAAGGCGCGTGGCCTGGTGCCGCTGGCCCGTCTGGTGGCCTACGCCCACGCCGGCGTGGACCCGAAGTACATGGGCATCGGCCCGGTGCCGGCCTCGCAGCTGGCACTGAAACGCGCCGGCCTCACGGTCAACGACCTCGACGTGATCGAAGCCAACGAAGCCTTCGCCGCCCAGGCCTGTGCCGTGACGAAAGACCTCGGGCTGGACCCGGCCAAGGTCAACCCCAACGGCTCCGGCATCTCGCTGGGCCACCCGATCGGCGCCACCGGCGCCCTGATCACCGTGAAGGCGCTGTACGAACTGCAACGCGTCCAGGGCCGTTACGCGCTGGTGACGATGTGCATCGGCGGCGGCCAGGGCATTGCCGCAGTATTTGAGCGGGTGTGAACACCCGCCCCCCGCGCCGCTTCGCGCCACCCCCCGGAGGGGGCGGTGCTGGTGGCCCGGCGGAGCCGGTTCCACGGCACCCTTGAACACAAACGCACTCCGGAGCACGACCACCACATGACCTGCACACAGGAGGGTTGCATGCGCTGGACAGCAGCCATTGTAGAGCTGGAGCGTGGGCTGCTCCAGCGCGACGTGGCTGCGCGTGTGCTGCTGCTGGCCGCACTCGCCGGTGAGCACGTGCTGCTGCTCGGTCCGCCCGGCACCGCCAAGAGCGAGCTGGCGCGCCGCCTGCAGCGGCTGCTGCCCGGCGCCCACTATTTCGAGCGCCTGCTCACCCGCTTCACCGTGCCCGAAGAACTCTTCGGCCCGCTGTCGCTGCGTGCGCTGGAAGACGACCGCTACGAGCGCCTGACCGAGGGCTACCTGCCCTCGGCCGAAGTCGCATTTCTCGACGAGGTGTTCAAGGCCAACTCGGCCATCCTCAACACCCTGCTGGGCCTGCTGCACGAGCGCCAGTTCGACAACGGCAGCCAGCGCCTGCCGGTACCGCTGGTGTGCCTGGTGGGCGCCAGCAACGAGGTCCCGCAGGATGAGAGCCTGCACGCCTTCTACGACCGCTTCCTGCTCCGCGTGCCGGTGCAGCCGGTGGACGACGCACACTTCACCGCCCTGCTGCTGGCCGATGCGCCCCATGCTGCGGCGGCTCCGGCGGACACGATGATCGACGGCCAGCGCCTGCGGGCCCTGCGTGAAAAGGCCCCACAGCGGCCCCTGGCCGAAGACACGCTGGCCCTGTTGCAGCGGGCGCGGCAACAGGCCGCGCACACCAGCCAAACCGTGTCGGACCGCCGCTGGCGCCAGCTGGTCGCCCTGCTGCAGGTGCAGGCAGCCAGCCGGCATGCACCCGAGGTCGATCCCTGGGACCTCTGGCTGCTGCCCTACGTGCTGGCCGCAGACCCCGGGCAGGTGCCCGGCTGGACCGATTTTTTCCTGCACGCCGTGGCACACACAGCGCCCCTGCAGGTGGACGGCCTGGAGCGCGCCGTGCTGGCCTTCGAGTCACAGCTCGACACCGAGCGCCGTGCCCCGGCCGACGCGCAGGACGACAGCGCCGGCAAGCTGGCGCTGGCGCGCGCCATCCACCGGCCGGGCGAAGAAAGCGAGATGGTGCGCATCACCAGCGAGCGCGCGATGCGCCGCTACAGCCCGCTGCACATCGAGGCCCGCGTGGCGCAATGCGACGCCTTGCTGGAGCGGCTGCTGGCGCTGCACGCCGAGTGGCTGGAGACGGCTCGCGCGGTGCTGGCGCAGGCACGGGCGCACGACTGGCTGCCGCCGTCCTGGCTGGTGCAGATCGAGGGCGTGCATGCCGAGCGCTGCCACCAGCTGGCCTCCTGGTGTGCGCAATGCCAGTCCACGCGCAACGGCTTTGCCGCCTTGCCGGTGGACGAGGGCGCGTCCGGCCCTGTGCCCGAGCCGGTCCGATGGTCGGAGACCTGAGTCCGGCAGGGACGGCGGCAGACCGGCCCTACCACCACCTGGACGCGCTGCCGCGCGAACTCTGGCGCTGGGCCGTGGTGTGCAGCAGCGGCCACCCCGAACAGCGCCTGCCCGGACTGGCGCACTGGATGCGCGCGCTGATGGACGGCGCCCTGCCGGACCCGGCCCACGACTTTGGCGACCCCGCCGGGACCCAAGCGCTGCGCCCGTTGCTGGCCGAGCTCGATCTGCTGACCCTCACGCGCCAGAGCGCGCCGCTCACCCAGCAGGTGCTGCAAAGCCTGCTCTGGCACCTCGACAGCCTGATCGACCGCCGGGCGGAAGAACCGCGGGAGCAGGCCATCGCACGCATGCAGGCCGGCTTTCGCGAGAGCTGGGACGTGCAGCGCCAGGGCTGGGACGAGGTGCTGGCGCTGCTGCAGTCGCTCGGTGACCTGGCGCACCTGCGCTGGGACGACCTGACCGGCCAGCTCCAGCGCCGCGAATGGCAGGAAGCGCGGCGCATCGGCCAGCTGCTGCAGCGCTTGCCCGCGCTGGTGGCGTTCATCGACGGCGTGGGTCGGCGCGAGCACGACCGGCAGCACCCGCCCGCCGCCACTGCCCGGCCCGATGCCACCCCCGTGGCCCCGGCCGCGCAACACCCGGCCGACGAGGAAGAGCGCCGCCCCGAGCCCGCCGCGGTGGACGGCGTGCGCCGCTCGCGCAACCTGGCGCGCATGGCCGGCAGCGAGAGCCTGAACCTCACCCACCCGGTGCTGCGCCGCCTCTGGCGCGCCCGGTTTGCCGAGGCTCAGCTGCTGAGCTACGACGACCGCGCCCGCGAGACCTCCCCTGCGCCGCTGCCGCGTCCCGCTCCGCCAGCGCACCGGCACATGCCGACGCACGCCGGGCGCGGTCCGCTCATCGTCTGCCTGGACACCTCGGGTTCCATGCGCGGCGCACCGGAGAGCGTGGCCAAGGCCTGCGTGCTGCAGGCACTGCGCAGCGCCCACGCCGGCCAGCGCCCGTGTCGCCTGCTGGCCTTCGGCGGACCACAGGAAGTGCAGGAGCGTGATCTCACGCTGGACGCCGCCGGGCTGGACCATCTGCTCGACCTGATGGGCCAGAGCTTCGATGGCGGCACCGACGTGCAGACACCGATCGAACGCGCCATCGAACGGGTGCAGACCGCTGGCTGGCAGGAGGCCGATCTGCTGATCGTGAGCGACGGCGAATTCGGCGTCACACCCGACACGCTGCAGCAACTGCGCGACGCCAAGCAACAGCGGGGACTGCGCGCACACGGCATCCTGATCGGCGACCGCGAAACGATCGGCCTGCTGGAGGTCTGCGACCATCTGTACTGGGTGCGCGAATGGCGCCGTTACAGCCAGGGCCCGGCCAGGGTGGCGGACGGCTTTTCCCCGGTGCACAGCCGCAGCCTGACGGCAATGTATTTCCCCAACGCCATCCGGCGCTGAGTGGTGCGGTTGCGCCGCGCTGGCCGTCCGTCGGCCCGCCGGTGCGACAGGGTCTTGCAAGCGGAGGGGGCCAGCCCCATCTGGTTTGCTTATGGTCCCTTGTCCTGATGGCGGGCATGGGGCCTGGCACCAACCCCAGGGAGAACCGGCATGTGGAAACGACTGACTGTGCTGTGGGTCGCCGTGAAAGGCGATGCACGCCGCCTCTGGTTCGCGCTGGGCCACCCCCAAGCGCCGGGCTGGCTCAAGCTGGGCGCTGCCGCGCTGGTGCTGTACGTCGTCTCGCCGATCGACCTGGTGCCCGACGTGTTGCCGGTGGTCGGCGTCCTGGACGACCTGATCATCGTGCCGATGGCCTTGCGCTGGCTGCTCGCCCGTTTGCCGGACCACATTCGCCAATACGCCGAAGACCGGTCAACCCGCAAGCCCAGGGCGGTCCCTCGCGGAAAACCCGCCAGCCCGCGCAAGGGCTTCACGCGCTGAAACGAACCGGGCCGCGGTGACACAACGGTCGGAACGCGCGGGGGGGACGGATGCTCAGCCCTGGCCCTGGAACCCGCCGCGCCGGTAGGTCAGGACCAGCGTGTCGCGCCAGCCCAGGCTTTCGGCGTCGAGCGGCTGGATCGGCGTGGTCTCGTGGATCACACGCTGATCGTCGAGCAGCAGCATTGACCAGGGTTCGCGCAAGGTGAAGCGCTGGCCTTGGGGACCCTCGGCCTCGAAGACCCGGCTCTCGCCGCCCTTGATGCGGTGGCGCTCCAGCATGAACACCGCCACCAGATCCACGCCGTCGCGGTGCGCACCCTCGGGCGTGGGTCGCCCGATGCCGTCGGTGGTGTCGATGCGAAAGGGGTGCGCCTCCACGAACCAGGGCTGCGGCCCGCGCAGCGCCGACACCACCTGGCCCAGCCGGACCAGCAGGGTGTGCCAGACCGGTTGCGCCACGACCGCGGGGTCCATCGGTTCAAACCAGCGCTGCATGCCGCCGTGCAGGGCGTTGTATTCGAGCGGCTGCCAGTGCGCGCGGTGGGGCGCCTGCTGCACCGTCTCGCCGTCCACCACGAAGCAGCTGTGGCGCCGGCGCCGGTAGTGCCCGCCGTCCTTCAGGTAAGCGTCGCTGGGCAGGTCGCTCCAGCTCGCATGCAGGCCTTCGAGTTGCGCCGCGTCGGCGCCCAGCCAGCGCTGAACTTCGGACGCGCCCAGGAGCGCAAAACCCTGTTCTTTCAAGGCCTGCTCAAGCCCGGACAGGGACACGCAAGGTGGCTGGAATTCGCTGGTGGTCATGGGCCGTCAGTGTAGCGGCCCGCGATGCGGCTCGCGCCTCGTCGCAAGCCCCCTCCCATCCCCGACACCCCGACACGGACCCGGCGTGCGCAGTTTCTGCGCTGGATCAAAACGCGGCGATTCAAGCGCTGTCAAGCTGCGGACATTGCCAAGGAGCCCGTGATGAACATTGTTGAATGGTCCGATGCCCTGTTGCTGGATTTTGAGCCCATGGATGCCGTGCACCGGGAATTTGTGGACCTGCTGGCCCGCGCGCAATCGGCATCCGACGCCGAACTGCCCGAGGCGTGGGCGGCCGTGGTCGAGCACACGGCGACCCATTTCGGCCGCGAAGATCAATGGATGCGCAAGACCCGGTTTTCTTCTGCCGAGAACCACATCCTGCAACATCGTGTGGTCCTCAACGTGCTGCACGAAGGACTGGCCATGGCCCGCGCTGGGCAGCTGGATGCGGTGCGGGAAATGGCGGGTGAACTGGCGACCTGGTTCGCCAAACACACGCAGTCGCTGGACGCCGCCCTGGCGCTGCACATGCGCCGTGAGCCCGCCAGCGCGGGCGGTGCCTTGGCACGACCTTCGCGTCCCGCCACGCGCCACGCGCCATTGCCGCACGCTTCGGCCTGATCGCGAACGCCCGCGGGAGCGAAAGCGGGCCGTCCGGGGTCGGGTGAAAACCCCGCCCGGTATCGGGTAAACCATGTAAAAGCCATATTCGGCGATGGTTATATTGGCCTCCACCAGAGGAGACCACCATGGCCGAAGCCATCCATGCCAGCGCCCACGAGGCACCCGAATCCGAGCCGGTGGCGAACCTGCCCGGCGATGCCGATGAGAACGATGCCCGGCGCAGTGCCTCGGTCTTCGCACTGCAGCTGGCCCATCTCCGCCCATCCGATCCCTTCCAGTGGCTCCGGCTGGGCTGGGAAGACTTCAAGCGCTGTCCCCGCATCGGCCTGTTCTACGGACTGTGCTTCTTCGCCATGGGACACGCCCTGCTGGCCGTGTTCCAGAATGCGCCCGCCTATGTGCTGGCGCTGAGCGCGGGCTTTCTGCTGATGGGCCCGTTCCTCTGCCTGGGCCTGTACGACGCCAGCAAGGCGATGCAGACCCAGACGCACCGGCCCTCGCTGAGCGCCTCGCTGCAGGCCTGGCGTCCCACCAAGGGCACCATGGGCATTTTTGCCGGTGTGCTGCTGATCCTGGAGCTGCTCTGGGGCCGGGCGTCGCTGGTGGTCTTTGCGGTCACCTTCAACACCATGCCGTCGACCGAAAAGCTGCTGCCGCAGCTGATCAACCCGGAAAACATCGGTTTCCTGATCACCTACACGATCGTCGGCGGCATTTTCGCGAGCCTGATCTTTGTCACCAGCGTGATCTCGATCCCGATGATCATGGATCGCAAGGTGGATGCGATTTCCGCCGGCCTCACCAGCATCCGCGCCTGCCTGCAGAACCCCGGCGTGATGCTGATCTGGGGCGGGCTCATCACGCTGCTGATCGCGCTGGCGATGCTGCCGGTGTTCCTGGGCCTGCTCATTGTGGGCCCGGTCATCGGCCACGCCACCTGGCACGCCTACCGGCAGATCGTTCCGCAAGGCTGAGCCCCCCGGCGCCCGGTTCGGCGCACACCAGAGCCCGGTCCTGCCGGGGATCCCGTGCGGCCACTCAGGCGTTGACGTTCACCACCAGGCGCCCGCGCACCTGACCCGCGAGGATGTCGCGGGCCGCTCCGATGGCATCGGCCAGACCGATCTCGTGCGTGATCGCGGCAAGCTTGCGCCGGTCCAGGCCGGTCGCGAGCTGCGCCCAGGCGGCTTCGCGCCTGGCCAGCGGCGCCATGACGCTGTCGATGCCGTACAGAGTGACGCCGCGCAGGATGAACGGCGCCACGCTCGCGGGCAGGTCCATGCCCTGCGCCAGACCGCAGGCCGCGACGGCGCCGCCGTAGCGCGTGCTGGCACAGGCGTTGGCCAGGGTGTGGCTGCCGACCGAGTCCACCACACCGATCCAGCGCTCCTTCTGCAGCGGTCTGCCTGGCGCGCCGAGCATGCTGCGATCGATGATGTCGGCAGCACCCAGTGACTTGAGGTAGTCCGATTCCTGCGGCCGGCCGGTGGACGCCACCACCGTGTGACCCAGCGCAGCCAGCAGCGCGATGGCCACGCTGCCCACACCCCCGTTGGCCCCCGTCACCAGCACCTCGCCGCTGCCGGGCTGCACACAGGTCTCGGCCCAGTGCCTCTGCAGCGCCATCACGCACAGCATGGCGGTGTAGCCCGCGGTGCCGATGGCCATGGCGTCGCGCGCGCCCAGGCCCTCGGGCAAGGCCACCAGCCAGTCGCCCTGGACGCGGGCCTTCTGCGCCAGACCGCCCCAGTGCGTTTCGCCGACACCGAACCCGTTCAGGATCACGCGGTCGCCCGCCTTCCAGCGCGGGTGGGCGCTGTCGGTCACGGTGCCGGCGAAATCGATGCCGGGCACCATGGGGAAACTGCGCACCACCGGCGACTGGCCGGTGATGGCCAGTCCGTCCTTGTAGTTGAGGGTGGACCAGTCCACCTGCACCGTCACGTCACCACTGGCGGGCAACTGCGCGTCGTCGAGTTCGGACAGCGCACAGCGGTAGCCGGCTTCATCGGTCTTGGTGATCAGCAGCGCCTTGAACATGGGGTTCTCCTGGTGAGGGCGCGGTCTCGCGCCAGAGTCGGGCCAGCAACCACCAGCCGGCGAAGGTGTTGAGCAGCGCGAACAGGGTGAGCAGGCCCCGCATGGCACCGGTGGGCTGCATCACGAGCAGGGTCGAGGTCATGGCCGAGGACATCAGGTTGAGGGTGATGACCAGCCAGAACAGGGGCCAGCGCGGCTGCCAGAGCCGGCGCAAGGTGGAGACTTGGAATGCCATGCGCCATTGTGCCCAGGGCGCCCGGCTTCGGGGCATGCGCGTTCATTCAGGCAGCCGGTTCCTGTTCCTGCAGCAGGCGCCACATCACCTTGCCGCTGCCGCTCTTGGGCAATGCGTCGACGAACTGCACCACCCGCGGCGCCTTGTAGACGGCCATGTTCTCGCGGCACCAGTCGATGAGGTCCTGCTCGCTGGTCTGGCCGCGCGCCGCGTCGCGCAGCACCACCACGGCCTTCACGCTCTCGCCGCGGTATTCGTCTTTGGTGCTGATGACGCAGGCCTCGGCGATGGCGGGGTGGCGGAACATCAGCGCCTCGACCTCGGCTGGCCAGACCTTGAAGCCGCTGGCATTGATCATGCGCTTCAGGCGGTCGGTGATGAAGAAGTAGCCGTCTTCGTCGACCCGGCCGAGGTCGCCGGAGCGGAAGTACGGTTGACCGTTGAAATCGATGAAGGCAGCCTCGGTGGCCTCCGGTCTTTTCCAGTAGCCGGAAAAGACCGATGGTCCGCGGATGATGATCTCGCCCGCTTCGCCCTGCGGCATTTCCTGCAGCGTGTCGGGGTCCACCACGCGCGCATCGGTGCTCAGGAACGGGATGCCCAGGCACTGCTGCTTGGGCGCATCGGGCGGGTTGTTGTGCGACGGCGCTGCGGTCTCCGTCAGGCCATATCCCTCGGCGTAACGCAGGCCGAAGAGCTCCAGCAGACGCTGCGCCACCGCCTGCGGCATGGCCGCCCCTCCACCACCGATGAACACGAGGCTGGAAAGGTCGTACTGGTCGAAACGTGGGCTGGCCAGCAGGTCGATCACCATGGTCGGGATGTTGCTCCAGTGGGTCACGCGCCAGGCCGAGATCAGGCGTCCGGCGAGCTCGCGGTCCCAGCGCGGCATGATGACCAGCGTGGCGCCGGTGTAGATGCCCGAGTGCATGCCGACCACCATGCCGGTGATGTGGAACATGGGCACCACCACCAGCGAGACATTCTCCGCTGTGCCGCCGGTCCAGAGCTGGCCGGCCACCGCGTTGTGCATGATGCTGGCGTGCGGGTGCATGCAGCCCTTGGGCAGGCCGGTGGTGCCACTGGTGTAGGGCAGCACGGCCAGGTCCTGCGGGGTGCGGTTGTGCGCCGGAGCGGGCGCCGTGCAGGCCAGCGCCTGCGCCCAGTCGCTCACGCTACCGCCGGGGACCTCGGGCACCGGGTGACGGGCCGACAGCCAGGCCTGCCAGGCGGGCGGTATCTCGGCCGCAGGACCGATGGCGTCGCTGTAATGGCTCACCACCAGGTGGCGCAGGCGCTGCGCTTCGGGCAAGGCGTCGCTGGCCTTGAGCAGGTCGCCGGCCAGGTCGGCCGCGCTGACGGCGACCTTCACGTCGGGGTCGGTGATGTAGTGCTTGAGCTCCTCGGCACGGTTCATGGGGTTGACCGGCACCACCACCGCGTTGGCGCGCAGGATGGCGAAATGCGCCACCACCCATTGCGGGCAGTTCTGCATCAGCAGGATCACGCGGTCACCGGCCTGTACGCCCTGCTGATGCAGGTGCGCGGCCAGCCGTTCGGCCTGGTCGTGGAGCTGTCGGTACGTCAGGATCCGGTCGAAAAACACCAGGGCCGGTTTGTCCGGGTAACGCTGGGCGCTCACCACCAGGTTGTGCCAGAGCGAGGTCACCGGCGGATGGATGCGGTGCGGCAGGCGCCTGGGCCAGAACCGGTGGTGGGGGCGTTCGGCCATGGGCGGCTCCTGGCCCAGGGTGGCGGGTGTCTGGCTCATCGACGTGTCTCCATGGTGGGCTTTTTCCGGAGCATACGGGCGCGTCCCGCGGAAGCAAGAATGCGCTTGTCGCACTTGAGACCAGGCCAGAACCCGGCCGGGTGGCACAGAACCTGCTCAGTTTCCGCCGGGCGTCTGTGGCGAGGGTCATGGGCCATGTATTGATACCTTTTACGCATAGTTTTCCCACGTAAACCCCGATGTGCCGCCCTGTGCAGCGGTAATACAGTCGCAAAGCGGGCGAAACATGCCCCCTTCTGGTGCAGTTCTTGCACGAGTCATCCACTTTTTCAGAGAACCGGAGCAATCGATGAAACTGAATTCCCTCAAGCTGACCGCTGTGGCCATGGGCGCTGTGGCCACCCTGATGAGCCTGCCCGCCCATGCGGGCAAGTCCCTGGACGCCATCAAGGCGCGCGGCCAGCTGATCTGCGGTGTGAACGTGGGCCTGGCAGGCTTCTCGTCCGCCGACAGCAACGGCAACTGGACCGGCATGGACGTGGACTACTGCAAGGCCGTGGCCGCCGCGGTGCTGGGTGACGCCAGCAAAGTCAAATGGGTGCCCCTGACCGCTCAGCAGCGCTTCACCGCCCTGCAATCGGGCGAAGTGGACATCCTCTCGCGCAACACCACCAACACCCTGTCGCGCGACGCCTCGCTCGGCCTGCACTTCGTCGGCGTGAACTACTACGACGGCCAGGGTTTCATGGTCAACAAAGGCAAGATCACCAGCGCCAAGCAGCTCAAGGGCGCCACGGTGTGTGTGCAGTCCGGCACCACCACCGAGAAGAACCTGACCGACTTCTCGCGCGCCAACGGCCTGAACATCAAGCCCGTGGTGTTTGAGAAGCTCGAAGCATCCACCGGCGCCTACTTTTCCGGCCGCTGCCAGGCCTACACCACCGACGCCTCGGGTCTGGCCTCGATCCGCGCCAAGGAAGCCAAGGTGCCGGCCGACCACGTGATCCTGCCCGACCTGATCTCCAAGGAACCCCTGGGTCCGATGGTGCGCCGCGGCGATGACGAGTTCTTCGCCATCTCCAAGTGGGTGCTCAACGGCCTGATCGAAGCCGAGGAATACGGCATCACCCAGGCCAATGTGGACGAGATGAAGAAGAGCACCGACCCGCAGGTCGGGCGCATGCTGGGCTCCACCGAAGACCTGGGCAAGCACCTGGGTCTGGACAAGGAATGGCTGGCGCGCTCCATCAAGGCCGTGGGCCACTACGGCGAGATGTTCGAGCGCAACGCCGGTCCGAAGACCGCCCTGAACCTGCCGCGCGCCAAGAACAACCTCTGGAGCAAGGGCGGCTTCCTGTACGCGGCCCCGCTGCGCTGATCCAGCCACACCGGCTCTCTGCCGTCGCCGGCACAAGCGGCCTATGAACACCGTTTCGTAGGCCCCTTGTGCCGTTTTTTTAGCTCTTCATTGTTGGAACCGCCGCCATGTCCGACCAGCCCATGATTGAGGCGCGGCCCCTGCCCGCCAAAAAGCGGCGCTCGATGTCCTGGAACAGCCGCGAAGGCCGCAGCGTCATCTACCAGATCGTTGCCATTGCCTCCGTGGCGGCCCTGCTCTGGCTGCTGGTGCGCAACACCCTGCGCAACATGCGCGAGCGCGGCATCCAGAGCGGTTATGACTTCATGGGTCAGCCGTTCGGTTTCGACGTCAGTGAAACCGTCATACCGTACGACGTGATGAGCACCTACTGGACGGCCTTTTCGATCGGCCTGCTCAACACGCTGAAGGTCGCCATCATCGGCATCGTGCTGGCCACGATCGTCGGCACGCTGATCGGCGTGGGCCGCTTCTCCAGCAACTTCCTGGCCCGCAAGATCTGCTACGGCTACGTGGAGTTCTTCCGCAACGTGCCGATCTACCTGCAGCTGCTGATCTGGTACATCGTGTTCACCGAAATCCTGCCCAGCTTCGAAGAAGCGTGGCAGCTGGGCCACGTCTACCTGAGCAAGAACGGCCTCGCCTTTCCCTGGCCGGTGTGGCAGCTGGGGCAGACGCTGGCACTCATCGGCCTGCTGCTGGGGGTGATCGGCTCCTTCCTCTATGCACGCAAGGCGCAGCGGCACTTTGACCTGACCGGTCAGCAAAAGCCGGTGCTGGGGGTGTCGGTGGCGCTGATTCTGGGACTGGCCTTGGCCGGCTGGCTGGCCGGTGGCGCGCCGATGAACTGGAACCTGCCGGTCAAAGGCGATTTCCAGATCGAGAACGGCGGCGTGTTCAGCCCCGAATTCATGGCCCTGCTGCTCGGTCTGGTGCTCTACACGGCCTCGTTCATCGCCGAGATCGTGCGCTCGGGCATCGCTTCGGTTTCGCTGGGGCAGCACGAGGCCGCCGCATCGCTGGGGCTGACCAAGCGCCATTCCATGCGCCTGGTGGTGCTGCCGCAGGCGCTGCGCGTGATCATCCCGCCGCTGACCAGCCAGTACCTGAACCTGACCAAGAACTCTTCGCTCGCGGTGGCTGTGGGCTACCCCGAGCTGGTGTCGATCGCCAACACCACGCTCAACCAGACGGGCCGCGCCATCGAGGCCCTGTCCATCGTGATGCTGGTCTACCTCACGCTTTCGCTGGTCACGTCGGCGCTGATGAACTGGTTCAACGCCAGTGCAGCCATTCAGGAAAGGTAGCCATGCCACAGACTTACCAAAACATCGCCGCACGCCCGATGCCGGGCCAGAGCACCGGCGCCGTGGCCTGGCTCAGGGCCAACCTGTTCTCCAGCCCCAGCAACAGTGCCATCACGCTGCTGCTGCTGGCCGTGGCGCTGTGGGCCGTGGCCAAGAGCATGGACTGGGCGCTGTTCAACGCCGTGTTCGGCGCCCAGCTCGAGGCCTGCAACAACGCCCGTGGCATGGGCGCCTGCTGGGGTGTGGTGACGGAAAAGGGCCGCCTGATCGTGATGGGCCGCTACCCTCAGGCCGAACACTGGCGCCCGGTGATCGCCACCGCGCTCATGCTCGGCGTGGTGGCGATCAGCTGCATGCCGCGTTTCTGGAACCGCTGGCTCGGCCCCATCTGGGTGGCCATGCTGGTGCTCTATTTCATCCTCATGAAAGGCGGCGTGCTCGGCCTGACCGCGGTGGACACCGACCAGTGGGGCGGCCTGCCGCTGACCGTGATGCTGACCGTGGTGTCGATGAGCATGGCCTTTCCGCTGGCGATCTTTGTCGCGCTCGGTCGCCGCTCCCACATGCCGGCCATCAAGACACTGTGCACGCTCTACGTGGAGCTGATCCGTGGCGTACCGCTGATCACGGTGCTGTTCATGGCCTCGTTCATGTTGCCGCTGTTCATGCCCGACGGTGTGAAGGTCGACGTGCTGATCCGCGTGGTGGTGGCGATCACCCTGTTCTCGGCCGCCTACATGGCCGAGGTGGTGCGCGGTGGCCTGCAGGCGCTGCCCAAGGGCCAGACCGAAGCCGCGGCCACGCTGGGCCTGAGCTACTGGCAGACCCAGCGCAAGATCGTGCTACCGCAGGCGCTGTCCATGGTCGTGCCCTCGCTCATGAACACCTTCATCGGCATGTTCAAGGACACCTCGCTGGTCACCATCGTCTCGCTCTACGAACTGACCGGCGCACTGGCGCTGGCGCTCAACGCCGACGCCGACTGGCGCCCCTTCAAGCTGGAGGCCTACTTCTTCATCACGCTGATCTATTTCGTGTTCTGTTTTGCCATGTCGCGCTACAGCCTGTGGGTGGAAAAACGCACCGCCGTGAGCAAGGTGAGGTGACCCCCTGCGCCGCTTCGTGTCTCCCCCCTGAAGGGGGGCGTCGCCAGCCGTCTGGCAGAGCCAGCCCGGCGGTGGCTCTGGGTGGAACCTCCTCGCACCGCAGATCGCCACCCAGCAGAAATTGAACGAGTCGAGTCCCTTTCGAAAGCCTCTCATGACCCAGCAAGAAGCCCCCATCATCCAGTTTGAAAACGTCAACAAGTGGTACGCGAGCAATGGTTACCACGTGCTGCGGGACATCAACCTCAGCTTCGCCAAGGGAGAAAAGGTCGTCATCTGCGGGCCGTCCGGTTCGGGCAAGTCCACGCTGATCCGCTGCGTCAACGCACTCGAGGAATACCAGCAAGGCAAGCTCACGGTGGACGGCACCGTGGTCGGCGACAACGTGAAGGGAATCGACAAGGTGCGCCGCCAGGTGGGCATGGTGTTCCAGCAGTTCAACCTGTTCCCGCACCTCACCGTGCTGGAAAACCTCATTCTCTCGCCCACCTGGGTGGCCAAGCTGCCGCGCAACGTGGCGATCGAAAAGGCCATGGTGCAGCTGGAGCGGGTGCGCATCGCCGAGCACGCCCACAAATACCCGCTGCAGCTCTCGGGCGGTCAGCAGCAGCGTGTGGCGATCGCGCGCGCGCTGTGCCTCACACCCAAGATCATGCTGTTCGACGAGCCCACCTCGGCGCTCGACCCGGAAATGATCAAGGAAGTGCTGGACGTGATGATCGGCCTGGCCGACCAGGGCATGACCATGCTGTGCGTGACGCACGAGATGGGTTTTGCCAAGGCCGTGGCCGACCGCGTGATCTTCATGGACCAGGGCCAGGTGGTGGAGCAGAACACGCCCGAAGCGTTCTTCAACCATCCGCAGACCGACCGCAGCAAGGACTTCCTGTCGAAGATCCTGGGGCACTGAGCACACGCGCTCCGCCGCTGCGCGGGTCGGTGCTCCGCTCAGACCTGGCGCCGCGCACCGGTGGCCGCGGGTTCTGGCAGCGCTGCGTCGGCCCGCTGGTGCAGCGCCTCGATGATGTGGCAACGGTCGTCCGAGCCATCGCAGCGCTGGCGCAGCGCGAGCAGCTCTTGCTCCAAGGTGCGCAGCTCGTCAAGTCGCTGGCGCACGCGGGCCAGATGCGCTTCCAGTGAAGCGCTGGCGGCGGCACAGTCGGCCTTGCTGTTCAGGTTCAGTCCGAGCAGGGTGCGCACCTCGCCGAGCGACATGTCCATCGCACGGCAGGCCCGGATGAACCGCAGGCGGTGGACATCGGCATCGCTGTAAAGACGGTAGTGATTGTCGCCCCGGGCCAGCGGCTCCAGCAGCCCCTCGCGCTCGTAATAGCGGATGTTGGCTGCGGCCACGCCCGAGCGCCTGGCGGCTTCTCCGATGCGGTGGCGTGCCTGGGGAAGATCGGTCACGGGTGCGCTGCGGGCCATGCTTGACCTTCAAGTGACTTCAAGGCTTCCAATCATCGCAGATCATTCCCGCCGACACGGCATCCCTCCGAGACACCCCCATGGCCTGCTCCTGTCACACCAGCTGCCCTGCCGACACGCCACCGGCTGGCGAAACCCTCGACCCGCGCTGGCGACGCGCGCTGTGGATCGCCCTGGTGGTCAATGCCGCCATGTTCGTCGTGGAACTGGTGGCGGGCTTGCAGGCCCATTCGGTCTCGCTGCTGGCCGACGCGGTGGACTTCGCCGGCGACGCCGCCAACTACGCGCTGTCGCTGGCGGTGCTCAGCATGGCCCTGGTCTGGCGCAGCCGCGCGGCTTACATCAAGGGCCTCACCATGTTCACCTACGGTGTCTTCGTGCTGGCGCGTGCGGGCTGGATGCTGCACACCGGCGGTGTGCCCGAGCCACTGGTCATGGGGGCGGTCGGCTTCGTGGCCCTGCTGGCCAACGCCAGCGTGGCGGCCCTGCTGTACGCGTTTCGCAGCGGGGACGCCAACATGCGCAGCGTCTGGCTGTGCTCGCGCAACGACGCACTGTCCAACCTGGCGGTGATGCTGGCCGCCCTGGGCGTGTTCGGCACCGGTTCGGCCTGGCCCGACCTGGTGGTGGCCGCGGTGATGGCAGGACTGGCGATCACCGCAGGCCGCTCGGTCCTGCAACAGGCCCGCGGCGAGCTGGTGCGCCTGCGGGATGCACCAGAACCCCGCCCAAGCAGCGGGGAACTGGCCTGAACGACGGGAACTTTCTCCTGCCGGGCCTATCATTCAGGCCCATGCGCCATTTGCTGATCGCCCTCATGATTGCCCTGCTGCCCGTGCGCGGGTGGGTGGGTGATGCCATGGCGCTTTCCATGCTGGAGCACGGGCGGGAAGCCGGCACGACGGAAGTCGCGGTTTCCTCCGGCATGGACCACCATCCCTGCCCGGATCATGCGGCAGCCCCCATGGACGCCCTGGCCGCGGCAGGCGCGGAGCCGGCAGACGACCATCAGAACCGGGCCCATGCGCACAGCGCCTGCGATGTGTGCAACGGTCCGGCGATGACCGTCTCGTCGCCAGGGGCCACAACGCCCCCGGCCAGCCATGCCTTGCTGGCGGCCCACAGCGAGCCCTTCGCGAGCACCGAGCTGCAGCTCGGCATCAAGCCACCCATTTCCTGAGCACAGACACCCGAGGTGCGTCCGCTGCGGCCCATGAGGGGCGCGGCGACCGCTGTTACCCGCTGTTCTCAGGAGGTTTCCATGTCCCCATGCCGGCGGTCCAAGCCGCCTGTCCCCGTGCCTTCGGGCTGCCGCCTCACCCCGTTTCTGCTGGCGCTGGCGCTGACCGGACTGCCGGTCGGCACCAGCGCCCAACCCGCGCCAGGGGAGACCGCGCTGCGTGCCGCGGATCCCGCCACCCCCTCGACACCGCCGGCAGAGCTCGCCATGCCCGGGCCGGCGGGCGACGAAGCGCTGGAGGTGCCCGCCGACATCGAACGCGCCCGCGCCATCTGGCGACGCGCCAACGAGCGCGTGGCCGAATTCCCGCGCGGGCACATCGACCTGCTGCGCTGGGAAGCGCGAAATCCCGCGGACCGGCTCCCGGCCCCTGTTGGCCCCGTGACCGGCGCTGTCGTCATGGACATGGGCGAGGCCCTGCGGGCCTCCCTGCGTCACCGTCCGGAACTCTTCATCCGGACCGACATGAACCCCGTCGAGCGCAGCCAGGTGCAGGTCGCCTACGCGACCCATGTGCGGGCGCTGCAACGCGCCTGGATGGACGCTGTGACGGCGCAGCAGAGCCTGCGGCTGAAGGCCGAATCGCTGGAAGCGGCCAGCACCGGCGTCGAGCTCGGCCGGCGCATGGTGCAGGCCGGCAACTGGAGCCAGGCCAGACTGCTGCGGGAGCAGCGGGTGGAAGCCGATGCCCGGGGGGCTTGGACCAGCGCGTGGCTGGCACAGACGGTGGCGATGGAGCGCCTGGCCCGCCTGCTGGGTGCGTGGGATGCACAGGCGGTCAACGGGCTGGCGCAGCGCCTGCCGGCTCAGTTGCCCGAGCCACCCGACCTGCTGGTGCCCGGTGAGGGCCTCGGCCCCGCCGACATCGAAGCCGCGGTGCTGCGCCGTGATACCGCCCTGGCCCTGCAGCGGCTGAAGGCCGGGCGCGAGCTCGCGGCGGTCAGTACCGGAACGCTCGGCGTCTGGTCACAGGCCCTGGAGGACGCCCTGCAGGCACAGTCCTCGCCCCGGACGGCGCCACAGGTCGGCAACACGCCCCTGCTGCGTGACCATGCCCTGGAGCGAGCGGCACGGGCCGAATCGGCGCTGCTGCTGGCCGCTGCCGAGCGGCGTTCCATGGCGCGCGAAGCCTGGACCCAACTGCAGGTCCGGCATGCCGCCGCCCTGCACGCCCAGCAGGTCGTGGTGCGCCTGCAGACGGCGCGGGAACAGGAAACCCTGCTGCGCTACAACGGCATGCTGCAGAGCAGCTGGGACCTGCTGGCGAGCGCCCGCGAACGCATGGACACCCTCGATGCCGCCTTGCAGGCCCGGCGCGATTTCTGGTTCGCCCGTGCGGACTGGGACGCCCTGCTTGCGGGCGCCGACTACCAGAGCGCCGGAGGACCCTCCTCCGGCGGGAACCCCGCCACAGCCCCCCAAGGACACTGAGCATGAAACGACGACACTTCTTTGCCGGCGCGGCTGCCACCGCCGTGGCCGCGTCTGGCGTGAACCGCGTGGCCCTGGCCGCCCTGCCCGAGGTCGTGCAGCAAACCTCGCCGGACATGGCGGCACCCTGGACACCCCCCGGTGTCACCGGCGCCGGCCGCCCCTACCAACCGGTGGTCACGCTCAACGGCTGGACCCTGCCCTGGCGCATGAAGGACGGCGTGAAGGAATTCCACCTGGTGGCCGAGCCTGTGGTGCGCGAGATGGCGCCCGGTTTCCTGGTCAACATGTGGGGCTACAACGGCCAGAGCCCGGGCCCCACCATCGAGGTGGTGGAAGGCGACCGCGTGCGCATCTATGTGACCAACCGGCTGCCCGAGCACACCACCATCCACTGGCACGGCCAGCGCCTGCCCAATGGCATGGACGGTGTGGGCGGCCTGAACCAGCCGCAGATCCAGCCCGGCAAGACCTTCATCTACGAATTCGTGGCGCGCCGGCCCGGCACTTTCATGTACCACCCGCACGCCGACGAAATGACGCAGATGGCCATGGGCATGATGGGCCTGTGGGTCACGCATCCGAAGGGCAGGCATCCGCTGATCGACGAGGTGCAGCGCGACTACTGCTTCCTGCTCAACGCCTTCGATGTCGAGCCCGGCAGCATGACGCCGCAGGTCAACACCATGCTGGAACACAACATCTGGAGCTGGAACAGCCGCGTCTTTCCCGGCATCACGCCGCTGGTGGCGCGCCTGGGCGACCGGGTTCGCGTGCGCGTGGGCAACCTCACCATGACCAACCACCCGGTGCACATCCACGGCATCGAATTCGAGGTGACCGGCACCGACGGCGGTCCGGTCCCGAAGTCGGCGCGCTGGCCCGAGGTGACGACCGACGTGGCCGTGGGCCAGATGCGGCAGATCGAGTTCATCGCCGACGAGCCGGGCGACTGGGCCATGCACTGCCACAAGAGCCACCACACCATGGGCGCCATGGGCCACGGGGTGCCCACCATGATCGGTGTCGACCACCGCGGTCTGGTGGGCAGGCTGCAGCGCGCGGTGCCCGGCTACATGGTCATGGGCGAACGCGGCATGGCCGACATGGGCGAGATGGAAATGGAACTGCCGCACAACACCTTCCCCATGATGACCGGCACCGGGCCCTACGGCGCCATCGAGATGGGCGGCATGTTCACCACCCTCAAGGTGCGCGCCGACCAGAAGGCCGGCGACTACAGCGACCCGGGCTGGTTCGCCATGCCACCCGGCACGCAGGCGCGCGAGGTGGCCACGCCCACGGCCGAAGCGGCCCAGCCACCCGCCACGACCGCCGAGCCCGCCACGGCGCCAGCCACCCGCGCCACCGTGCGCAAGCCCCAGGGCAACAGCGGCCACGCCCACTGACCTCCTGCCTCACGACCAAGCCCACAACATAGGACAACCCACCGATGACACACACCCCACCCACCCGCCGCCGTTTCCACCAATGGCTGGCCCTGGCGCCGCTCGCCGCCTGGCTGGCCCACCGCCCGGCCAGCGCCCACGGCGAGCGCCACGAAAGCGGCACCGCTGCTGCACCGGTCGTGAAAGAACAGAAGCCCTGGGGCATCGCCGCCGAGCTGACCGAAGCCCGGCGCACGGTCGACATCCGCATGATGGACAACATGCGCTTCACGCCCAGCCACCTGGACGTCCTGGAAGGCGAGACGCTGCGCCTGCGCGCGGTCAACCGCGGCAAGCTGCTGCACGAGATCGTGATCGGCACGCGCGAGGAACTTCAGGCGCACGCCGAGCTGATGAAAAAGCACCCCGGCATGGAACACGACGAGCCCTACATGGCCCATGTGGCGGCGGGGAAAACCGGCGACATCGGCTGGACGTTCAACCGCGCCGGCGATTTCGAGTTCGCCTGCCTCATCCCTGGCCACTTCGAAGCGGGCATGCGCGGCACCATCCGCGTCAGGCCCCGGGCCTGACTGTTGATTGAAGGAGTCACACCATGCAACGACGTTCTCTCCTCATCGGTGCGCCGGCCCTGCTGGCCGCGGCCACCCTGCCGGCCTGGGCCGCCACGCCCTCGGCCAAAGACCTGCCGGTGCTGCAGGTCTGGAAAGACCCCAACTGCGGCTGCTGCAAGGACTGGATCGCCTACCTGCAGCGCGACGGCTTCCAGACGCAGAGCTTCGACACCGGCAACACCGCGGTGCGCAAGCGCCTGGGTCTGCCCGACAAATTCGGCTCCTGCCACACCGCGCTGATCGGCGGCTACGTGGTCGAAGGCCATGTGAATGCGCGCGAGATCCGCCGCCTGCTGGCCGAGAAGCCAAAGGCCATCGGTCTGGCGGTGCCCGGCATGCCGGTGGGCAGCCCCGGCATGGACGGCCCGGAGTACGGCGGCCGGCGCGACCCCTACGACGTGGTGCTGGTGCTGCCCGATGGCAGCGGCCGCGTCTACCAGTCCTATTTCCGCAGCTGACCGGCTGCCCACCCACCTTCCAGGAGATCCCATGACACACCGATCCAACTTTCGCCGAGTGGCCTGCCTGTGGGCGATGGGCCTGGGCAGCGCCCTTGCCCAGACGCCCGCGCCCCACGCGCACCACACCCAGCCCCAAGTGTCCAGCCCGACCGTCGCCGGCGCCGCCCTGCCCTGGGTCGAAGCCGAAGTCCGGCGCGTCGACGTGTCGGCCGGCAAGATCGGCCTCCAACACGGCCAGATTCCCAACCTGGACATGCCACCCATGAACATGGTGTTCCAGGTGCGGGACAGGGCCCTGCTCAGCAGCGCCAAAACGGGCGACCGGGTGCGCGTGCAGGTGGACCAGATCAACGGTGCCTACACCGTCATGGCACTGGAACCGGCCCCTTGATGCCAGTGGCATACGGCGGACTGACAAGCAGGCGGGAAATGCAATACTTTTGATAGCACCCCATCCATGACAAGCCGGAACTGCAGGCACAGAGCGCCTGTTTTCCGGCTTTTTCTTCGTCGCCATTTGACTAGACTTCAGGATTCCCATCGGCACGGGCAGGAGACCAGCGGTCACGCGTCACCCGCCCGTTTGTCGAAAGCCACCCAGCCCTTCCTGAAGACCCTCACCCTGATGCGCACCAACCTCCCCGTCACCCACCAAGAATTTGTCATCCCCGACGGCGTCACCCTCGTTTCCACGACCGACCTGAACAGCCACATCACCTACTGCAACCCGGCCTTCGTGGCGGTCAGCGGCTTCAGCCGCGAGGAGCTCCTGGGCCAGCCACACAACCTGGTGCGCCACCCCGACATGCCAGCGGAGGCCTTTCGCGACATGTGGGCCACGCTGCAAAGCGGCGCTCCCTGGTCGGCGCTGGTGAAGAACCGCCGCAAGAACGGCGACCACTACTGGGTCATGGCAAACGCCACCCCGGTGCTCGAAAACGGACAGCCCGTGGGCTACATGTCGGTGCGCACCAGGCCCAGCCGCGAGCAGATTCAGCAGGCCGAGGCACTCTACGCCCGCATGCGCAGCGAAACCGCCGCGGGCAACGCCCGCGTGGCGCTGCACCGCGGCCGACTGGTGCACACCGGCTGGCGCGGCTGGCTTGCGCACGCCACGCGGCTGACGCTGGGCCGACGCATCGGCCTGACCTGCTCGGCGCTCGCGGTGGCGGGTGTGCTGCTGGGCGAGTACCTGGCCACCCACGGCAACATTGCCCTCATGGGCGGTGTTCTGTTCACCATTGCGCTGTGCACTGCGGCCACCTGGGCCCTGCGCCACAGCATGGTCGGCCCACTGGAGCAGGCGATCGGGTTTTCCAACCGCATGGCCGCAGGCGACCTCACGGCCCGCATGACGGGCCAGGGCAGCGGCGAATTCGCCGAGCTGTCCCAGGCGCTCAACCAGCTCAACGTGAACCTGCAGGCCGTGGTGGCCGACGTGCGACACGAGGTGGAAGGCGTGCAGGTCGCATCGAACGAGATCGCCAGCGGCAACCAGGACCTGTCTTCGCGCACCGAAGCACAGGCCAGCAGCCTGCAGGAAACCGCGGCCTCGATGGAGCAGCTGACCAGCACGGTGGAACAGAGCGCCCAGTCGGCGCGCGAGGCTGGCGTGCTGGCCGACCGCGCGGCGCTGGTGGCGCGCGAAGGCAACCAGGCCATGGGCGCGGTGGTGTCCACCATGGAACAGATCAGCCACTCGTCGAGCCGCATCGGCGAGATCATCCAGGTGATCGACAGCATTTCGTTCCAGACCAACATCCTGGCCCTCAACGCCGCGGTGGAAGCCGCGCGCGCGGGCGACCAGGGGCGCGGCTTTGCGGTGGTGGCCGGCGAGGTGCGCAACCTCGCGCAGCGCACACTGGGCGCGGCGAAGGAAATCAAACTGTTGATCGACGCCTCGGCCGCCCAGGTGGCGCAGGGCAGCGCCCTGGTGCACAACGCGGGCCAGACCATGGGCCACGTGGTGACGGCGGTGCAGCAGGTCCACAGCCTCATCGGCGGGATCACCGGTGCCACACAGGAGCAGTCCATGGGCCTGTCGCAGATCAACCAGGCGGTGATGCAGCTGGACAACGTGACACAACAGAACTCGGCCATGGTGGAGGAGCTGGCCGCTGCGGCCGGTTCGCTGCAGTCCCAGGCCATGGTCATGCACGATGCCGTGCGTGTCTTCCGCCTGCACACCGCCGCCGGCAGCGTGCCGGTCTGAAAGCGGTACCGGGCCGGCACCCGCTCAGCCGTCGCCCGCGGGGCCGCCCGGTGGCGGCGTGCTAATGTTGCGGCATGCCCAAAAACATCCGCTACACCCTGCTGTCGCTGCGCGATCTGGCGGTATCCATCGGTCCGTTCGCCCTGCTCACCGTCGCCCTGCTGGTGCTCACCTACTGGTGGCTGGACCCGAATCCACCCAAGCGCGTGGTACTGGCCACCGGCCCGGCGCAGAGTGCCTACGATGAGTTTGGCAAACGCTATGCCGATGCGCTGGCGCGCTATGGCATCACCGTGGAACTGCTGCCCTCCGAAGGGTCCTCGGCCAACCTCGAGCTGCTGCGATCCGGCCGCGCCGACCTGGGCTTTGTGCAAGGTGGCACGGCCGACATCGCCTACGACGACGAAGAGTCGATCGTCTCGCTGGGCAGCCTGTTCGTGGAGCCGCTCTGGCTGTTCTACCGCGAGGATTCGGCACAGCGCCTGAACCAGACCGATACGGTGGCGAACCTGGCCGAGATGCAAGGCTGGCGGGTCAACGTGGGCACCGCGGGCAGTGGCGTGCCGCGGCTCTTTTCCACCCTGCTCGACGTCAACCGCATCGGAAAGAACCAGCTCCAGCTCAGCGAACTGGAGCAGACCCCGGCCACGGTGGCCTTTCTGGACGGCCAGCTCGACGCCGTGGTGTTTGCCTCGGCCCCGGAGTCGCTGATGGTGCAGATGCTGCTGCAGTCGCCCGGCATCAAGCTGCTGGACTTTGCGCAGAGCGAGGCCTATTCACGCCGTTTCGGCTACCTCACACCGGTCGTGATGCCCCGCGGGGTGGTGGACCTGGCTGGCGACATCCCGCCCCGCGATGTCAAGCTCGTGGCGTCCACCACGAGCCTGCTGTCCAGCGCGCGCACCCACCCCGCCATCCTGCAGCTGTTTGCGCAGACCGCCACCGGCCTGCACGGCGGTGCCGGCTGGTTCAGCCGGGCGCGCGAGTACCCCAGCCTGGAACACAGCGAGGTGCCGCTCTCGCCCGAGGCCACCCGCGCCATCCGCAACGGCCCGCCCTTCCTGCAACGCTACCTGCCGTTCTGGCTGGCCAACCTGATCGAGCGCATGTGGCTGGCGATGGGCCTGATCATTGCGCTGGCGCTGCCGCTTTCGCGCATCGTGCCGCCGCTCTACACCTTCCGCATCCGCTCGCGGGTGTTCCGCTGGTACGCCGAGCTGCGCGATATCGAACAGCGCCACGAAACCGGCGCGGACGCCGGTTCCCAGGTGCAGGACCTGCTGGAGCAACTCGACGCCATGGAGTCGAAAGTGGAAAAGGTCGTGGTGCCGCTGTCTTACACCGACGAGCTCTACGCACTGCGCAGCAACATCGGGCTGGTGCGCAAAAAGCTGCTGCGCAAGGTCTGAGTCCTCAACGCCTCAAGCCGTTTGCCGGCTGCGCCCTGGTGGTGTGTGGGGTTGCCACGACCCGCGCCAAAAACCGCGATACACTGCGCGCTGCTCCGGGGTGCACAGGCCGACAGGTCTGGCGCTGAGATGGTTGAAAAACCGAACCCGTGAACTTGATCTGGCTAGTACCAGCGAAAGAAGAGCGCAGCCCCCAGGGCCTGCATCCCCCCAACCGTGGCGCGTGTCGCGGCGGGTCCGTCCACACCACCGGTGGGCGCGGGTGCAGGACTTGACGGGCGGTCTCCGGAGCATCCACTGCCCCACCCAGGAGACCGCCATGAACGCCCCCGACAAGATTCCCTTCGCTGACCAGTTCGCGCTCAGCCGCAAGCCCTTCCCCGCCTCGCGCAAGATCTACGTGCCCGGCTCGAACGAGGGCATCCGCGTGCCCATGCGCGAGATCGCGCTGAGCAACGGGGAGCGGGTCACGGTATACGACACCTCCGGCCCCTACAGCGACCCGACCGCCGCCATCGACGTGCGCACCGGTCTGGCCGACGTACGCGGCGCCTGGATCGCGGCGCGCGGCGACACCGAACGCTACGAGGGCCGCCAGCGCGCCGCGCTGGACGACGGCATCAGGAACGAAGCCGCGCAGAACGGCACCACCATCGAACGCATCGAGGCCCTGCGCGCCGAGGCGGCCGGCCTGCAGCGCACGCCGCGCCGCGCGAAGAGTGGCGCCAACGTGACGCAGATGCACTACGCGCGCAAAGGCATCGTGACACCGGAAATGGAGTACGTGGCCCTGCGCGAAAACGGCAAGCGCGAGTGGATGCGCGAGTACCTGGGCGACCCGGCGCGTGAAGCGCGCCTGCGCGGCAACCCCATGGGCGCGCGCATCCCCGAGGTGTTCACGCCCGAGTTCGTGCGCGACGAGGTGGCGCGCGGCCGCGCCATCATCCCGGCCAACATCAACCACCCCGAGGTCGAGCCCATGGCCATCGGACGCCACTTCGGCGTCAAGATCAACGCCAACATCGGCAACTCGGCCGTCACCTCCAGCATCGAGGAAGAAGTGGACAAGCTGGTGTGGGCGATCCGCTGGGGCGCCGACAACGTGATGGACCTGTCCACCGGCAAGAACATCCACACCACGCGCGACTGGATCGTGCGCAACAGCCCGGTGCCCATCGGCACGGTGCCGATCTACCAGGCGCTGGAGAAAGTGGGCGGCGTCGCCGAAGACCTGACCTGGGCGATCTACCGCGACACGCTGATCGAGCAGGCTGAACAGGGCGTGGACTACTTCACCATCCACGCCGGCGTGCGCCTGGCCTACATCCACCTCACCGCACAGCGCCGCACCGGCATCGTCTCGCGCGGCGGCTCGATCCTGGCCAAGTGGTGCATCACGCACCACCAGGAGAACTTTCTCTACACGCACTTCGACGAGATCTGCGAGATCATGAAGGCCTACGACGTGAGCTTCTCGCTCGGCGACGGCCTGCGCCCGGGCAGCGCCTCGGACGCGAACGACGAAGCGCAGTTCGCCGAACTCAAGACGCTGGGCGAGCTGACCCAGGTGGCCTGGAAGCACGACGTGCAGACCATGATCGAAGGCCCCGGCCACGTGCCCATGCACCTGATCCAGGCCAACATGGACGAGCAGCTGAAGCACTGCCACGAGGCGCCGTTCTACACGCTTGGGCCCCTGACCATCGACATCGCGCCGGGCTACGACCACATCGCCTCGGCCGTGGGCGCGGCGATGATCGGCTGGATGGGCACCTCCATGCTCTGTTACGTGACGCCCAAGGAGCACCTGGGCCTGCCCGACCGCGACGACGTGAAGCAGGGCATCATTGCCTACAGAATAGCCGCCCATGCGGCCGACATCGCCAAGGGCCACCCGGGCGCCCGGGCCCGCGACGACGCCATGAGCAAGGCGCGCTTCGAGTTCCGCTGGCGCGACCAGTTCGCGCTCGGCCTGGACCCGCAGACCGCCGAGCACTACCACGACGAAACCCTGCCCAAGGACTCGTCGAAAGAGGCGCACTTCTGCTCCATGTGCGGGCCGAAGTTCTGCTCCATGAAGATCACGCAGGATGTGCGCGACTACGCCGCGGCCAAAGGCCTGAGCGAAGAGCAGGCATTGAACCAGGTGGCCGGCGACGGCATGGCGCTGAAGAGCGCGGAGTTCAAGGCCGTGGGCGGCGCGTTCTACGTGCCCGTCGATTCGATCAGCAAGAAGGCCTGAGCCATGGCACGCATCGGCATCGCCGGCGCGGGCGTGCTCGGGCGCCTGTTGGCCTGGCGGCTGTCCCGCGCAGGGCACAGCGTCACGGTCTTCGACCCGGCAGCAGGGCCAGCGGCGCCGTCCACCGGACATCTGCACCCAGGTGCGCCCTATGCGGCCGGCTTCACCGCGGCCGGCATGCTCAGCCCCATGGCGGAGCTGGACAACGCCGGTCCTGTCGTCGCACGCCTGGGCTGGCGCTCATTGGCCTTGTGGCGTGAGGTGGCGGACACGCTGCGCGCCGAGGGCAACACCGTTCAGCTGTTCGCACAACACGGCAGCCTGATGCTGGCGCACGGGTCCGACCTGGGTGCGGCGCGGCGTGTGCTGGCCCGGCTGGGAACGGCACCCTCGTTCGCCGCCGAACTGCCCGCACCGCAGCCGCTGGACCGGGCCGAACTCGCCGCGCTGGAGCCTGTGCTGGCGCCCGGTCTGCACGCGTGGCTGCTCGGCGGGGAAGCCCAGGTGATGCCGCGCGACATGCTGCAGGCGATGGCGGCGCACGCGCCCCGCGTGCACTGGCGCTGGGGGGAGCGCGTGGAACGGGTGCTGCCGGGTGTGTTGCACGTGGCGGGCGAAGGCCCAGTTCATGTCGATCTGGCGGTGGATGTGCGCGGTGTGGGCGCGAGGCCCGACCTTGCACTGCGGGGCGTGCGCGGAGAAGTCATCTGGCTGCACGCCCCCGGCGTGACACTGCAGCGCCCGGTACGCCTGCTGCACCCGCGGCACCGCGTCTACATCGTGCCGCGCCCAGGCGACCTGTTCGTCGTGGGCGCCAGCGAGATCGAGAGCGAAGACCGCTCGCCCGTGAGCCTGCGCAGCGCTGTCGAGCTGATGGCCGCCGCGCACAGCGTGATCCCCGAACTGGCCGAGGCGCGCATCGTGCACATGGAAGCCAACCTGCGCCCCGCCCTGCCCGACAACGAGCCGCACATCCAGGCCGAACCTGGCCTGCTGCGCATCAACGGCCTGTTCCGCCACGGCTGGCTGCTCGCACCCGCGCTGGTGCAGGACGCGCTGGAAACAGTGGGACTCCCCCCTGCGCCGCTGCGCGGCTTCCCCCCTCCCGTTCCGGAGGGGGGACACCGCCTGTGGCCGGGCCAAGCCCGTTCCACGGCGGTTCTGGACGACAACCTTTCGCACGCCCACCCATGCTGACCTTCAACGAATTCACCCTGCCCTGCTCCGAGGGCCTGACGCTGGCCGCGCTGCTGGTGGCGCAAGGCGTGCAGGCCGAAAAAGTGGCCACCGCCGTCAACGGCGCGTTCGTTTCCCGCGACCAGCGCGAAGCCACGGTGCTGAACCCGGGCGACACCGTGCTGACTTTCCAGGCGATCGTCGGAGGCTGAACATGACGACTTCCAACTGGGCGCCCTACGGCGTCGAACTGAGCAGCCGTTTCCTGCTCGGCACAGCCGGCTATCCGTCGCCGCAGGTGCTGGCGGACAGCATCGCCGCCAGCGGCACGCAGGTGGTCACCGTGGGCCTCAGGCGCACGCTGGCGAACATGGGCAACGGGGGCGGCGACAACGGCTTCATCGACATCATCCGCAGCGCCCTGGGCGCGCATGGCGCACACCTGCTGCCCAACACCGCCGGCTGCCGCAGCGCGCGCGAAGCCATTGCGCTGGCGCACATGGCGCGCGAGCTGTACGGCACACACTGGATCAAACTCGAAGTGGTCGGCGATGAACACACACTGCAGCCCGACCCTTGGGGCACGGTGGAGGCGGCGGCGCAGCTCATCCGGGACGGCTTTGCCGTGTTCCCCTACTGCACCGACGACCTCGTGACCTGTCAGCGCCTGCTGGACGCGGGCTGCGAGGTGCTCATGCCCTGGGGCGCGCCCATCGGTTCCGGCCAGGGCCTCATCAACCCGTTCGCGCTGCGCACGCTGCGCGCGCGTCTGCCCGGCGTGCCGCTGGTGGTGGACGCCGGCATCGGCGCACCCAGCCACGCCGCTGCCGCCATGGAACTGGGCTTCGACGCGGTGCTGCTGAACTCCGCCGTGAGCCAGGCGGTGGACCCGGTGCGCATGGCGCGCGCTTTCGGCCTGTCCATCCAGGCCGGCCGCGCCGCGTTCGAGGCCGGCGTGATGGCGCCGCAGGACATGGCGGTGGCGTCCACACCGGTGTCCGGACATCCCTTCCTCATCACCTGATACACAGCCATGACCCTGAGAGAGATCCCGGTGATCTGGAGCGTGGCCGGCACCGACAGTGGCGGCGGCGCCGGCCTGGCGGCCGACCAGCGTGCGGCCGACGCGCTGGGCGTGCACTGCTGCACCGTGGTGGCCGGCATCACGGCACAGAGCACCACCGAAGTGACGCACATCGAGGCCACGCCTCCCGCGGTGCTGCAGGCGCAACTGGACACGCTGGCCGCCGACATGCCTCCGCGCGTCATCAAGACCGGTCTGCTGGGCAGTGCACAGAACGTGCGGGTGCTCGCGCGCTTCGTCGACCAGCTGCGCCAGCAGCGGCCGCTGGCGCTGGTGGTGGACCCGGTGCTGCGCGCCAGCACCGGCGCCGCCCTGGCCGACGCCGAAATGCGCGCCGCCTACCGCGATCTGCTGCTGCCGCGCGCCACGGTCATCACCCCCAACCAGGGCGAGGCCGTCGCCCTGCTCGGTGACGATGCACCCCACGACATCCCGGCACAGGCCCGGGCGCTGCGCGCGCGGGGTTGCGAGGCGGTGGTCATCACCGGCGGAGATGCGGCCGCCATCAGCCGCCACGCCAGCCTGTCGCTGGACTGGCTGGACAGCCCGCAGGCGCAAGGCTGGCTGAGCCTGCCGCGCGCGGCGACGCCGCACAACCACGGCACCGGCTGCACCTTCGCCAGTGCGCTGGCCGCGGCCCTGGCGCTGGGCTGGGTGACCGCCGACGCCGCCGTGCTGGCCAAGATGGCCGCCACCTTCGCGCTGCGCCATGCCCGCAGCGTGGGGCGCGGGGTGGGGCCGGTCATCGCACGGGCCGGCTTTGCCACCGAGCCGACGCTGCTGCCGCAGCTTTCGCTGGACGCCACGCCCCCCACCGGCTGGACCCGCTGGCCACGCGGCCGCGCACCAGGCGTCTATGCCATCGTCGACAGCCCCGGGCGCGTGGAAGCGGTCCTGCGCGCCACACCCTCGGTGGACACGATCCAGCTGCGCATGAAGCGGCCCGACGGTCTGCCCGATGCGGTGTGGCGCACCCGGCTGTGCGAAGCCATCGCCCGCAGCCAGCGCGCGGCCGATGCCGCCGGCGTGACGCTGGTCATCAACGACCACTGGCAGGCCGCGCTGCAGGCCGGCGCCCGCGCGCTGCACCTGGGGCAGGAGGACCTGCTGGCCCTCACCGCCGACGAACACGCCCAACTCCAGGCCGCACGCGAGCGGGGTGTGCAACTCGGCCTGAGTTCGCACAGCCTGTGGGAACTGTGCCGCGCCGCAGCGATGTTGCCCGAGCTGATCGCCTGCGGCCCCATCTGGCCCACGACCACCAAGGACATGCCCTGGACACCGCAGGGCCTGGACAACCTGGCCTGGTGGGCGCACATGGCACCGGCGCCGGTGGTGGGCATCGGCGGCGTGCTGGAACCCGCCCGGCTGCAGGCCGTCGCTGCGGCTGGCGCCGCAGGTGGCTGCGTGGTGCGCGGGCTGGGCGAGGACCCGTCGCACACGCTGCCGGCCTGGCGGGACGCGTGGCGTGCCGGTCTGGCCCAACGGGGTCAGCACCAGGCGCCGGCCCTGCCACACCCCACGCTGCCGGCGGACGCCACTGTCCGGTAAGAAACAAGGGTTAACCCGGTGCTCTGGTAAGGTTCAGGGTTTCGTCAATGCCGAGCGATCGGGGTGCCAGACGCCCCGGGGCACCGGCCTTTTTCATCCCAGGAGAAAACCATGGATCGTCGTTCCCTCATCAAGAACGCTGGCATTGCCGGCGTGCTGTCCGCCGGCATCGCGCCGGCCGTGCATGCCCAGGCGGCTGTGCGCTGGCGCATGGCATCGAGCTTTCCCAAGTCGCTGCCGACCATCTTCGGTTCGGCCGAGAAGTTCTCGGAAACCGTCAAGGCCCTGTCGGGCGGCAGGTTCGAGGTGTCGGTGCACGCGGCCGGTGAACTGGTGCCCCCGTTCGGCGTGGTGGACGCGCTGCAGGGCAATACCCTGGAGATGGCGCAGACCGCGTCCTACTACTTCACCGGCAAGGACCCGGTGTTCGCCTTCGGCTGCGCCGTGCCCTTCGGCCTGACCGCGCGCCACATGGACGCCTGGATGGAACACGGCAACGGCCGCAAGTACATGGACGAGTTCTATGCCAAGTACAACATCACCTCCATGAGCGCAGGCAACACCGGCACCCAGATGGGTGGCTGGTACCGCAAGGAAATCAAGGCCGTGGCCGACCTCAAGGGCCTGAAGATGCGCATGGGCGGCGGCCTGTTCGGCGAGGCCATGACCAAGCTGGGCGTGGTGGCGCAGAACATGCCGGCCGGTGAGGTGTACCAGGCGCTGGAAAAAGGCACGCTGGACGCCACCGAGTTCGTCGGCCCGTTCGACGATGAAAAACTCGGCTTCTACAAGGTCGCCAAGAACTACTACTACCCCGGCTGGTGGGAAGGCGGCGCCGAGCTGGAATTCTTCATCAACAAGAAGGCGTTTGACGCGCTGTCGGCCGAGAACAAGGCCATCGTGCGCGCGGCCGGTGCCGTGGCCGCCCGCGACATGACCGCCAAGTACGACGCCCAGAACCCCGGCGCGCTGCGCCGCCTGGTGGCGAGTGGCACCAAGCTAAGACCGTTCAGCAAGGAGATCATGGACGCCGGCTACAAGGCCAGCATGGAAGTCTTTGCCGCACACGAAGCCAAGTCGCCCGAGTTCAAGAAAATCCACCAGGACATGCGCGCCTTCCAGCGCGACCAGGTGCTGTGGAGCAAGTTCTCGGAATGGCGTTACGACGGCTACATCGCCAACGCCAAACTCTGATCGGCCGCGTCGCCGACCCGCACAAAGCGCCCTGCGGGGCGCTTTGTGCTTGGTGCAGGCGGCGCCACCGCGCTCGCGTGGGACCGCAGCGGGTTGTCGCACAATCGCCGCTCCATGAACACCCCGACCGACCACGACCTGCCCCCGCTGAACGCCACGCCACCCGGCCTGTACCGCCACTACAAGGGCGGCTGGTACGAGGTGATCGACACCGTGCGCTGCAGCGAGACCCTGCAGGGCATGACGCTGTACCGCGCGCTCTACGGCGGTTTTGGCTTGTGGGTGCGGCCTTCGCTCATGTTCAGCGAGACCGGTTTGTTTGAAGGCAAGACCCAGCCCCGCTTCGCCCCGCAAGACCCCTCGTGCATCCCGCTCGCCGACCTGCCCACCGCACACGCGCTGATCGAGCACCTGCGCGGCCGTGCTTGGCGCCAACGCGGCCTGGTGCTGGACACCGCCCTGCGCCCGCCACCGCCCGAGCCCGGCACCTGCTGCGGGCGCGGCTGCAACGGCTGCGTGTGGGAAGGCTTCTACACCGCGCTGCACCACTGGCGGGTGGAGGCACTGGAACTGTTGGGCCCCCACGCTCCGCCGCTGCGCGGGTCGCTGCCCCATGACCGGGAAGGGCCCCGGTCTTCGCCGGGTCTGGGGGGTTGATCCGGCTTGGGGCGGCCCAGCGCCGGATCGTTAAAAGAGATCGCCCTGCCCGCGCAGGGCCGCCGGCCTGAAGAGGCTGGTGTCCAGCGGCTCGCGCTCGCGGTTGAAGCCCAGCCGGTCGCAGGTCTTCACGAAGCGCTGGCGGATCAGATCGGCCCAGATGCCCTGGCCTTTCATGCGGGAGGCGAAGTCGGCGTCGTAGTCCTTGCCGCCGCGCATGTCCTGCATGCGCGCCATCACCCGGGCCGCGCGGTCCGGGTAATGCAACGCCAGCCACTGGCGGAACATGTCGCTCAGTTCCCAGGGCAGGCGCAGCACCTGGTAGAAAGCCCGCCGCGCACCGGCCTCGTACGCCGCTTCGAGCACGCGCTCCATGTCGTCGTTGATGAACGGGATCTGCGGCGACACGCTCACCCCGGTGGGCACGCCCGCCTCGGCCAGCGTGCGGATGGTGCGCAGCCGCCGGTGCGGGGCGGCCGCGCGCGGCTCCAGGATGCGCGCGAGCCTGGCGTCGAGCGTGGTGATGGTCACGTACACCGCGGCGAGGCGTTGCTGCCCCAGGGGCGCGAGCAGATCCAGGTCGCGCTCGACGCCGCTGCCCTTGGTGACCATCGCCAACGGATGGCGCGCGGTGTGCAGCACCTCCAATACGCCGCGCGTGAGCCGCAGTTCGCGTTCGACGGGCTGGTACGCGTCGGTCACCGTGCCCACGGCCAACAGATCGGGTAGGTAAGCCGGGCGCAGCAGCTCGCTGCGCAGCACGGCGGCGATGTTGCGTTTGGCGACCAGCTTCGTTTCGAAATCGAGCCCCGGCGAGAGGTTCAGGTAGCTGTGCGTGGGCCGCGCGTAGCAGTAGACACAGCCGTGTTCGCAGCCCCGGTAAGGGTTGAGGCCGAGCGTGAAGCCGATGTCGGGAGAATCGTTGTGGGTGATGGCGCTCTTGGCGTCTTCCACCGCCACCTGCGTGGCCGGCCAGGCGGCTGCTTCGCCACTGGCCACCTCGTCCAGCGTGCCCCAGCCATCGTCGAACGCGGCGCGCGCGTCGCGCTCGAAGCGGTGTGGCTGGCGGTGGGCAACGCCGCGCCCCTTGATGGCGGCGATGGGCAGGTGGAATTCGGTCATGGCCAATATACTGTACATAAATACATGCCATGGACATAGCCCGCCCGTCGCCGGTGCATGCGCCGCCCTCCGCACGCGCCAGCGCGCGCTGGCACACAATCATTGGCCACACCCTCCACACACAGCCCCATGCCCGAACCATCCCGTCACCCCCTCACCGCCGATGCCATCGTCAGCGTGCGCGGCGTGAGCAAGACCTACGCCGGCGGCTTCCAGGCGCTGAAGAACGTGAACCTGGACATCCGCCGCGGCGAGATCTTTGCCCTGCTCGGCCCGAACGGCGCCGGCAAGACCACGCTCATCAGCACCATCTGCGGCATGACCAATGCAACCGAAGGCCACATCACCGCCGACGGCCACGACACCGTGCGCGACTACCGGGCGGCGCGCGCCATCATCGGCCTGGTGCCGCAGGAGCTGCACACCGATTCGTTTGAAACCGTCTGGGCCACCGTCAACTTCAGCCGCGGCCTGTTTGGCAAGGCACCCGACCCGGCCTACATCGAGAAGATCCTCAAAGACCTCTCGCTCTGGGACAAGAAGGACAACAAGATCCTGCAGCTCTCGGGTGGCATGAAGCGCCGCGTGCTGATCGCCAAGGCCCTGTCGCACGAACCCAGGATCCTGTTCCTGGACGAACCCAGCGCGGGTGTGGACGTGGAGCTGCGGCACGACATGTGGCGCCTGGTGCGGGCGCTGCGCGACGCGGGCACCACCATCATCCTCACCACACACTACATCGAAGAAGCCGAGGACATGGCCGACCGCATCGGCGTCATCCGCCAGGGCGAGCTCATCGTGGTGGAAGACAAAGACACGCTCATGCGCCAGCTCGGCCAGAAGCAGCTCGCGCTGACGCTGCAGCAGCCGCTGGCCACCGTGCCCGATACGCTCGCAGCCTGGCCGCTCACGCTGGCTGACGACGGCCTCACGCTCACGTACAACTTTGATGCGCAAAAGGACGATACCGGCATTGCCGAGCTGCTGGCCGCGCTGGGCAGGCAAGGCATCCACTTCAAGGATCTGCGCTCCAGTGAAAGCTCCCTCGAAGACATCTTCGTGAGCCTGGTGCACGAACAGAAAGCGGAGGCATGAACATGCGCTTCAACCTCCACGGCGTGCGCGCCATCTACCGTTTCGAGATGAACCGGGCCTTGCGCACCTGGGCGCAGAGCATCATCGCGCCGGTGCTCACCACCTCGCTGTATTTCATCGTCTTCGGCTCGGCCATCGGCTCGCGCATGGGCGACATCGGTGGCGTGAGCTACGGCGCTTACATCATCCCCGGGCTGCTCATGCTCTCGCTGCTGAGCGAAAGCATTTCCAACGCCGCCTTCGGCATCTACATGCCCAAGTGGTCCGGCACCATCTACGAACTGCTGAGCGCACCGGTGAACTGGGTCGAGGTGCTGCTGGGGTATGTGGGCGCAGCGGCCACCAAGAGCCTGCTGCTCGGCACGCTGATCCTGCTGACGGCGCGCCTGTTCGTGCACTACCAGATCGCGCACCCGGTGTGGATGGTGGGCCTGCTCATCCTCACCGCCATCACCTTCTGCCTGTTCGGTTTCATCATCGGCCTGTGGGCCGACAACTTCCAGAAACTGCAGATCGTGCCGCTGCTGATCATCACCCCGCTCACCTTCCTCGGCGGCGCGTTCTACAGCATCGGCATGCTGCCCGAACCATGGCAAACCGTGTCGCTGTTCAACCCGGTGGTCTACCTCATCAGCGGTCTGCGCTGGGCCTTCTACGACGCGGCCGACGTGCACATTGCCGTGAGCACCGGCATGACGCTGGGCTTCCTGGCCGCCTGCCTGGCGGTGGTGTGGTGGGTGTTCAAGACCGGCTGGCGGATCCGGCGCTGATCCTGCACGGTGGAGCCGGCCCTAGTCCCGGTCCGGGCCACCCTTGTGCTTCTTGTAGGTGTGGATGAAGCGCCCAAACGCCTTGTCCTTGTTGCGCCGCTCGGTCAGCGACAGGTCGTGGAACGCCGACTCCTTGCGCAGTTTCAGGTAGTTCCGCAGGTGCCTGTCGCTGATCTCGTTGCGTTCCACCGCGGCACTCACCGCACAACCTGGTTCGCCGCCATGGGTACAGTCGGGAAACCGGCACTGGCCCGCCAGCGCGACGATGTCGGCATAGGTCTCTTCGATACCAACGCCTGCGCCCAGCATGCCCAGTTCGCGCATGCCGGGCATGTCGATCAGCAGCGCCCCGTGTGCCAGGACGATCAGGTGGCGCCGCGTGGTGGTGTGGCGGCCCTCCCCCGTGTGGCTAACCTCGCGGGTTTCCAGATCCCCGTCGCCGAGCAGGCGGTTGATCAACGTGGTCTTGCCGACGCCCGATGAGCCCAGCAGGCAATAGGTCTTGCCCGGCGCCATGAGGGCGCGAACCTGGTCCACGCCCTCACCGGTCACGTTGCTCACGCAGGCCACCTGGGCATCGAACGCCACGAGCCGTGCCTGCCCGATCAGGCGCTCCAGCGCTTCCGGGCTGACCAGGTCCGTCTTCGTCAGCAGCACCACGGGCTCGATATGGCCGTCCCGCACCATGACCAGGTAGCGCTCCAGCCGGGGGATATTGAAGTCGAAGTGACACGACTGCACGATGAACGCCACGTCGATGTTGGCAGCGATCATCTGGAACTCGACGTCCCGGCCCGCGGCCTTGCGCCGCAGGAACGACCGCCGCGGCAGCACGCTGTGGATGCTCGCCTGGGTGCCGGCATCCCGGTGGCGCACGCCCACCCAGTCGCCCACACAAGGCAGATCGACCGAAGACTCGGCCAGGTGCAGCAGCTTGCCGGTCAGCTCGGCGGGCACCTCGCCCTCCCCGTTGCGCACGAGGTAGCGGCCGCGGTCGACCGCGGTGACCCGCGCAGCGGCCAGTTCCAGCGCCGCCAGCTCGCTGGCCTGGCCCGCCAGCCAGGGATCCAGACTCCATTCACCCAGCTTCATGATCAAAGTATCGCAGATGGCATCGCAGCATCCCGGGAGAACGCGGATCTGAAGACCACGCCCGGTGACGCCCTCGCGCCAAAGAAAAGAGGCTTCGAAACCGAAGTTCCGAAGCCTCTTGGGCTGGCCTCAGCGCAAGGCTGAGACCGCAGGATCGTTGGGCTTAGTAGCCGCCGCGACCGCCGCCACCGCCGTAGCCGCCGCCGCCTGAACGGTCGCCACCGTAGCCGCCACCGCCACCCGAGCGGTCACCACCGTAGCCGCCGGTGCGGGGAGGACGCGCCTCCATCGGACGGGCTTCGTTCACGGTGACACTGCGGCCACCGAGAGACTGGCCGTTCATGCCGTTGATGGCGGCTTGCGCCTCGGCATCGCTGCTCATCTCGACAAAACCAAAACCCTTGGAGCGACCGGTGTCGCGTTCCATCATGACCTTGGCGCTGGTGACCGAGCCGAATTCGCTGAAAGACTGTTGCAGGTCTTCGTCACGCACCGTGTACGGCAGGTTGCCGACGTAAAGTTTATTGCCCATGGGGACTCCTTGAATACATAAAACAAAAGCGATGGGGTCCCGAAAGCACAACAAACCTGAGAAGTACCGCCGTAGCGCGCGAAACTGACCGATCACCTATCGTGTACCAGCATTTGTCTGCTGGAACCCCTGCATTATGCGCCTCGTTCGGCAGAAAGGCCAATTTAGTCTGCTTCGCCCTCCGGCCCGCCCAGCGCGGCCTGCTTTCGGCTCACGTGGTAAGCCGTCATCACCTGCATGGCGATCAGGTCCAGGCTCGGGCGGGCGATGCCCTGTTTGTCGGTCCACACCTTGGGCGTGAGGGCGCCCGAGAGCGTGAGCGCCTCGCCATCGGCCAGGGCCAGCAGCGCCGCACAGGGTGCGTCGTCAAACGCAATCACGTTGACGATGAACTCTTCGTCTGCCTTGTTGCGCGCCAGTACGCGAGCCACGATGTAGGTGCGGCCCGCCTTGTCCACGCGGCGGGAGGCGTCGCCCATCAGGCGACCGGCAATGAGGCCGTCGATCATGTGCGTGGCTTCGCGAAACCCGAGACCACCCAGGCCTCGGCACTGCCCGCAGTCAGCTTGAAGCTCGGCGGCGCGGACACCAGGGCCAGCTCTTCGCCAACTTCATCGGTCGCTCGCAGCGTGGCGGTGGCGCCCTCTTCATCGGGCACGATGGTCAGCGCCACGCGGATGCGCCGCCCGTCCACCGTGATGCTCACGTTCCTGTTCAGCTCGGCATGGCGCTGCTGCTCGGAACGGCGGATCACCTCGCTGGCCGTCTTCACCAGCGTGTTGAAGGCGGCCGTGTCCAGCGGCTTGGGGTTCTTCTTGTCGCGCCCCATGGTCCAGGGGCCCACCAGCGCCGGCTCGGCCTGGCCGTCGAGGAACATGGCCACAGCCCAGCCATCGTCGTCTTCGTTCTTGATCACGCGAGCAGTCCAGCGCTCGTCGCTCCACACGCGGTCTTCGTGGATGGGGTCCTGGGTGTCTTGGGTCATGGGGGGATGGTAAACGGCGGCGCCCGCGGCGCAGGGGTTTGCGATGTAATGCCCACCCATGCCCTCCGCACCCGCCCCGCTGCTCTACACCTACCGGCGGTGCCCCTACGCCATGCGCGCCCGCATGGCCCTGCTGCAGGCTGGCATGGCGTTCGACGTGTTCGAAATCGTGCTGCGCGACAAACCCGCCGACATGCTGGCCCTCTCACCCAAGGGCACGGTGCCCGTGCTGCGGCTGCCCGGGGGCGGGGTGCTCGAGCAGAGCCTGGACATCGTGCGCTGGGCTTTTATGGAAACCGGCGATACCGAAGGCTGGTGGGCGCGCGCGCAAAGCACCGCGAACCTGGCGCTGCTGTCGGTCTGCGACGGCGCGTTCAAACACCACCTGGACCGCACCAAATACCCCGAGCGCTTTGACGAAGGGGCAGACCAGAAGGCGCACCACCGTGAGCAGGCGGTGGATGTACTGCTGAGGCCGCTGGACGCGCAGCTGCAACGCAGCGGCCAGCTCGGCGGCGCAGCCCCCTGCGCGACCGACATCGCAATCTTTCCGTTCGTGAGGCAGTTCGCGGCGGTGGACCCGGCGTGGTGGGAGGCCCTGCCGCTGCCGGCGCTGCAGCGCTGGCTGGGCGGGTGGCTGACCGAACCCCTGTTCCACACCGCCATGGCCAAGCGGCCCACCCACCAGGCGAGCGCTGTTCCGAAGGCATGAGGCGGGCCAGAACGCTGCCACCACCGCTGGCGGTGTTGCACCACCAGGCGACGCAAAGCAAGCCCCACCCAGCGCCCGGTCAGCGCAGCGCCAGCCAGATCTCGTTGCGCCGCAGGAACCAGGGCGTGAACGGCGCGTTGTAGCGCGCCAGCACCGGCTCGCCCTGCGTGGCCACACCGGCCTTGGCCAGGGCTGCCCGCAGCAGCGCCAGGTGCTCGTCGTAATTGGCCTGCGACCAGGTGCCCGAATACCGGATCGCCGCCCACTGGCTGGCCGGCACGAGCCGCAACTGCACGCGCGGGTCCAGCGGCTCGGGGGCGGTTTCCAGCGTCACGCCCCTGGGCAGCACGAACTGGATCAACTGGCCACCGCCCGGCACCGTGGCCTGGGTCACCGGCGCCGTCATCGCCATCTTCACCGGCGCGGCGGTCTGCGTCACGGGCGCGGTCATGTCGAAGGTCTTCTCGCCCTTGTTCTTGCCAAAGATATAGCCCGCCAGGATGGGAAAAGCCGCGTTGCCCGCATCCTCCACAGCGCCGTCGATCACCACCTCGGCCACGACATAGGGCGCGTACTGGCGCAGCTCCACGTTGCCGAACGCACGCAGCACGTCGTATGCGGGTTCTTCGATGGCGTGGCTGGTGAGAGGCATGGCAATGAGTCCGATCCAGAGCAGGGGCCGCAGGAAGATGGCCAGGACAGTCTGATTTTGAAGCGGGTGGGTCATGGGCAAAGGGTAGTGCCTTTGGCGACGCGGGTTGTATACAGCGTTGAATGGCCCTGTCCCCGTGTTGGCCTGCCAATGCATACCCCGAGAGGCCATCGAGGAGAGGTCTCGCGTATGAATGCTTGAGCGTCAGTGGCTGATGGTCCTCAACCGGCGGATTTCGACCCGTTGAAGCCGTTCGCTGTGCGTGGTTGTGGGACCGTTCTGCAGCGATGGCTGACGGCGGGTTTTGCCAAGCGTAATCAGGCTGACAGCAACAAAGCGGCGGCTGGGTACGGCGACCGCCGCTGGTACGAAAGGCAGCTGTACGAGGGCGGTCATAGGGCTTCCTGGGCCAGAATGGTGCCGCGTTGCGCCATCGACTGCATCCCCATTGCCTGGAGTCGAGGTGACCGACCCTTTGTGGCCGGTCACCAACTCACAGCCGATGGCTGGTGTACTGCGATGGCAGCGTAATATGGTGCCAACAGTTTGTTCAATGACCTGATACCTTCGCAAGCGAGTACCTGAGAGGCAACCGCATGCACCTGAGTGCCCAATGTCTGACGGCCACGTTTCTCCTCGCAATGCTGGCGACCAGTGCCGTGCAGGCCGCGCCGCGCATGGTCCGGGTGGGTGTCTACGAGAACCCGCCCAAGCTGCTGGCCGGGCCGGAAGGACAGCCCAGTGGCATTCTCGGCGACATGCTGCGCGAAGTGGCCCGGCTCGAGGAGTGGACGTTGGAACCGGTGCCTTGCGAATGGGAGCGCTGCCTGCGGCTGCTGGAGGACGGCGATATCGACCTGATGCCAGACGTCGCCTACAACGAATCCCGAGCAGAGCGCTTTGACTTCCACCGGGTACCCGCGATTCCCAGCTGGTCGCAGTTGTATCGCCGCCCGGGCGTGACGCTGCAGTCGGTCCTTGACCTGGAGGGCAAGCGCGTGGTTGTCCTTGAGGGCTCGGTCCAGCAGGAGCATCTGGCAGGCCTGTTGAACAGCTTCGCGCTGCACGCCGAGCTGGTGCCGGTGAAGTCCTTCGATGAAGCGTTCGGCATGGTGGCCGCTGGTGAAGCGGATGCGGTGGCCGCGAACCGCTACTCCGGTGACGGCGCCGCCAGCCGCCATGGACTTTCGGCCACCAGTCTGGTGTTCCTGCCCAGTAAGCTGTACTTTGCCACTGACAAGGGCCGCAACACCGACCTGCTGGCCGCCATCGACGCCCGGCTCGACGCCTGGCAGGCCGACACGGGGTCGGTCTACTTCCAGACGCTGGCGCGCTGGGGCCAGCAAGCCACGCAACCCCGCGTGCCGACCGCTTTCTGGTGGGGCCTGGCGGGTGCGCTGGGGTTGCTGGCGCTGGCGCTGGGTTTTCTGACCCTGCTGCGGCGCGAAGTGGCGCGGCAGACGCTCGCCCTGCGCGACAGCGAGCAACGGTTCCGCAACCTGGCTGAAAACTCGGTCGACTGGATCTGGGCGCTCGATCTGAATGGCCGCCACACTTACAGCAACCCCGGTACCGCCGCGATCCTGGGTTACCGGACCGAAGACTTTCTTGCGCTCGATCCCAGGACCCTGGTGCACCCCGATGACCTTGCGTTGTTTGGTGCCACCCTGAGCGCGGCCCGATCGCATCGGACCGGCTGGCGAAACGTCGTCATCCGCTGGCGCCACAAGGACGGCACTTACCGGGTGCTGGAATCCAACGCCACGCCGGTCCTGGATGCCCAGGGCGAGTTGCAGGGTTTCCAGGGGGTCGATCGCGACATCACCGAGCGCGTGCAGGGCGAGCAGGAGCGCCAGCGACTGGCCTCCATCCTGGAGGCCACCAGCGACATCGTCAGCATGGCAGATCCCGAAGGACGCCTGATCTACCTGAATGGACCGGGGCGCGCATTGTTGGGAATTGGACCGGCAGGATCCCTGCCCCAAGTGATCGCGAATGTGCATCCGCAGTGGGCAACGGACATCATCCTGGCCGCAGGTCTGCAGACGGCGATCCTGGAAGGCCGTTGGTTCGGGGAGACGGCGGTTCTCGGACCGGACGGGGAAGAAATCCCGGTTTCGCAAGTCATCCTCAGCCACAAGGACCCGCAGGGCAAGCTGCTGTTCCTCTCCACCATCATGCGCGACATACGCGCCAGCCGTGCGGCCGAGCTGGCGCTGCGCGAGAGCGAGGAGCAACTGCGCCTGGCCCTGACCGCCGCCAGCCAGGGCCTGTACGACCTGGACCTGACCACGGGCGATGCCATGGTGAGCCCGGAGTACGCCACCATGCTTGGATACAACCCGGCCACTTTTCAGGAGACCAACGCGGCGTGGCACGATCGCATGCACCCGGACGACCAGGCTGCGGTGTATCGGGCCTATGAAGACTACGTGGCCGGCCGCCTGTCGGAATACCGGGTCGAGTTCCGCCAGCGCAAGCGCGACGGTGGCTGGAAGTGGATCCTCTCGTTGGGTAGGATTCAGGAACGCGCCGCTGATGGTCGCCCGCTGCGCATGATGGGCACCCACACCGACATCGACGCCATCAAGGCGGCCGAAGCCGCCTTGCGGGAACTCAATGCCACCCTCGAGGCCCGGGTCGATGAACGCACCGCCGAGCTCACGGCAGCGATCCAGGAACTGGACAGCTTTGCTTACGCTGTTTCGCACGACCTCCGCGCACCTCTTCGCGCGATGAGCGGCTTCGCCCATGCGCTGCAGGAAGACCACGGCGACGCCTTGCCCCTGGAGGCCAAGACCTATCTCGATCAGATTGTCCTGGCCGGTCGCAAGATGAGTGATCTGGTCGAGGGCTTGCTGACGCTCTCGCGCAGCACGCGTGGCGATCTGCGGATGGACCGTATCGACGTGTCGGCGCTGGCACAAAAGCATCTGGCCGAACTGGCAGCGGCAGAGCCGTCACGTCGGGTGGCGGTCGAGGTCGAACCAGACCTGGCGGTGCAGGCTGACGAGCGCATGATCTCCAGCGTGCTGGACAACCTGCTCGACAACGCCTGGAAATACACAGGCGCCACGGCGCAGCCCAAGATCCGGGTGCATGCCTGCGAGGTCGACGGACGGTCCGGCTTCTGTGTCTCTGACAATGGCGCCGGCTTCGACATGGCCCATGCGGCGCGCCTGTTCAAGGCCTTTCAGCGCCTGCACCGTCAGGACGAGTTTCCCGGTATCGGTATCGGTCTGGCCACGGTGCAACGCATCGTGCAACGCCACGGTGGCCAGATCAGCGCGCACGGCGTGCCCGGCCAGGGCGCCACGTTTTCGGTTGTATTACCGGCCAGGGCTGGTCAACGGGAAAAGGAATCAACGACATGAACATCAAGACCATCCTGCTCGTCGAAGACAACCCGCAAGACGAGATGCTCACGTTGCGCGCTCTGAAAAAGGCCAACCTCGCCAACCGCATCGACGTGGCGCGCGACGGCCAGCAAGCGCTGGACTACCTGTTCCGGGCCGGTGAGTTCGCCGACCGCGACGGCCCCGACCTGCCCACCGTGGTGCTGCTGGACATCAGCCTGCCGCGGCTGTCGGGACTGGAGGTGCTCGAACGCCTTCGCGCCGATGCCAGAACCGAGCTGCTGCCTGTGGTGATCCTGACGTCGTCGGACGAGCAGAAGGATCGCCTGAAGAGTTACGAAAACGGCTGCAACAGCTTTGTGCAGAAGCCGGTGGACTTCGCGGACTTTGCCGAGACCGTGGCCCGTCTGGGCGTTTACTGGCTGGCAACCAACGAGCCGCCACCTGAGCGGCCGCTCCAGCGTTGACGGCGAAGCGAGTGGCGGCTGTCACCAGAAACCCGCTAATCAGTTTGCGGCAATGAAAGGCAGCTTTGGCGCCTCGCGAAAGCACAGCCTTCGAATCTGAGTGTCCGTACCCAGCCTGAAGTGCACCACCGTTTCGGTGACCTCACCGGCAGTTCCTGGCCGGACTCAGTCGTTCATGGCGCCACATGACGCTCCGCCAGCTCAGGCTTCTCGTCACTTCTTCTGACGCGCTGCCTTCACCGTTTTGGCGACTCCACCCTTGCCCGCTACAGCCTGCTTGAGCTGCCCCTGGGCCTGCTCCAGCCAGAGCAGGGTTTCGGTGTGCGAAAGGAAGCGCCGCAGGTAGTGCGGTGAAAGCTCGCGCATGAGGCCGAGCGTGCGCAGCACGAGCATGTGGGAGTTGAGCGGGCCGGCGTTTTCGGGGGCACGGTGCGTGGCCTGCACCACGGCCTCTTCGGCGCCCAGGCGTTCCCAGGTTTCGCGGAAGCGCTGGGCGCTGCGCAGGTCGGGCCACTGGCCTGCCCCTTGGTTTGATCCACCACCGCCACCCGCAGCGCCCTGCCCGCGCGCGGCCAGGCTGACCTGGGCGATGTGGGCGTTGAGCTCGGCCAGGGGCGAGCACGCTGGCTGCGGCGCAGTCCTGCTGGCTGCTGCCGGGCCCGGGCGGGTGGGCGTGTTGCTCATGGCTTGGCCGTGGCGGGCGTTGCCGTTGCGGGCTGTGCCGGCGCGGCGGTGCTGGGCGTGGGCGCGGCGCGGGGCACGGGCGCCATTTCCACGCGGCGGTTCAGGGCGCGGCCTTTTTCGTCGGCGTTGCTGGCCACGGGCTGCTCGGCGCCGAAGGCGGCGCTGAACACGCGCTGGCGCGGCATGCCTTCCTTGACGAGGGTGCGCGTCACGGTGAGCGCGCGCTGGGCCGAAAGCTCCAGGTTGTCCTCGAAGCGCTGGTTGGGGCCTGGGACGATGGTCTTGTCGTCGGTGAAGCCGCTCACCATGAGCATCTCGTCGCGCTCGCCGAGGTACACCTCCAGCGGCGGCACCAGGCTCTTGAGCAGCTGCTGGCCTTCGGGGCGCAGTTCGTCGGAATTGAAGTCGAACAGCACACTGCCGCTGATGCCGATGCGGCCGTTGTTGAGCGTGACGCGGCCGCTCTGCAGCGGGATGGCGAGCGCTTTTTCCAGCGCCATGCGGCGGGCTTCTTCCTGCTGGCGTTTGGCGATCTCGGACTGCAGGCTGTTGACCAGGTCCATCTGCACCAGCAGCACGCCGATGAGGATGAGCACGAACGCGCCGACCACGCCGGACATGAGGTCGCCGAACACGGCCCAGACGGGCGCGGTCTCACTCAGGCCATCGTCGATGGCGGTGTCGTCCATGCTGCTGCCCATCAAGCGGCTCCCTGCGCGGCCGGTGCGGCCGGTGCGGCGGCTTTGGCGGCCACGGACTTGCTGGCGCGCAGTTGGCGCATGTCTTCCACGATGCCTTGCTGGGCGCTGATGCTGAGGTCGATCACCTCGCGCGCCTGCGCCACGTAGTAGGCGAGCTGTTCGTCGCTGCGCGCCATGTGCTGGCCGATGGCGCCTTCGACGCGCTGCAGACCGTCCACCAGCTTTTCGTTCGTGCTGCTGAACAGCTGCACGCCCTGCTGGAAGGCCTGGCCCAGGGCAGCGAGCTCGGCGGCGCTGATGGCGAGTTGCGCGGTCTGCTCGTCGGCCCGGCCGGCCTGCGCGCCCAGGGTCTGCGCGAACTGCGCGCCGGTCTGGTTGAGCACGGTGGTGGCGGACGCGACCAGCGATTCGATGGCGGCGCGCTGCTCGCCGGTGGTCTGCTGCACGTTCTGCAGCAGGGTGCTGATGTGTTTCACCAGCTCGGTGCGCTCTTGCAGAGCGAGGTTGTCGCGCTCGGTGAGGCGGCTCATTTCGCCGCGCAGCTGGCCAATGACTTCGGCCGCGGCCTTGGGCGCCTCGGACGCGGTTTCCAGCAGGCGCGACATGGGCGCTTCGAGCGAGGTGCCGAGCGTGGCGAGATGCTGGGTGACGGCAGCCTGCAACTCGCCCAGGCGCTGCACCGCGGCCTGGCCGCGCGCGGCCTCTTCGCTGCGCAGGGTTTGCAGGTGGGTGGCTTCTTCGGTGCGCAAGGTCTGCAGCTGGGTGCTGATGGCGGTGTGCAGTGCGGCGGCCTGCTCGGCGCTGGCTTGCTGGCGGCTGGCTTCTTCCGCGCGCAGGGTTTGCATCTGCGTAGCCAGCTCGGCGTGCAGGCTGGTGAGGCGCTCCACGGCGGCCTCGCCGCGCGCGGCTTCTTCGCTGCGCAGCGCACTGAGTTCGCTGCGCCAGAGGGCGGCCAGCTCGTCCATGCGCTGGCCGTGCTGCTGTGTCCACTGCGCTTCCGTCTCGGTGCGGGCCTGCACCAGCGCTTCGCTTTGCGCCAGCAGGCGGGTCACGCTCTCCAGGCTGCGCGTGGCCTGCTCGCTGGCGCTGTGCTGCATGGCGCTGGCAGTGTGCTCCAGCGTCTGGCAGACGGCCTGCTGCTGCGCGAGGTTGTGCGCGCCCACCTGCTGCCACTCGGCCTGCAGGCTGCTGGCCATGCCTTGCAGCGCAGAGGTCCACGCGGCCAGCCTCTGCGCTTCGGCCTGGGCCTGCTCACCGTGCTGCTGGGCAGTGGCCTGCTGCACGTTGGCCAGCAACCGGGTGGCGCGGGCCTCGAAGCTGGTGTTGAACTCGCTGAGCGCGTTGCCCAGCCCGCCCACCAGTTGCTCGCTGGTGCGGGCCTGCTGCTGCAGCGCGGCCTGCCAGCTTTCCATCACGCTGCCGGTGGTGGCGGCGAACTGGGTGGACAGGCCGGTCAGCTGCGTCTGCACGGCGGCGCTCACGCGCTCGTGCAGGCGGGTGGATTCTTGGGCGATGGCGGCCATGGCGTTTTCCACCACGGGCCTGATGCTGTCGCTGGCCACGCGGGCGCTGGACGACAGGCTGTCGTTCAGCGTCTGCGCGACCGACTGGCCGAGGCTGGTGTAGGCCGCGGCGGCTTCGCGGTAGAACTGGTCTTGCCGGGCGGTGAGTTGTTGATCCAGCTGCTGGTGACGGCGCTCCACCTGGTCCATCAGTGCCTGCAGTTGCGTGACCACCTGGGGCAGCGCGTCGGCCTGGCGCTGCAGGGCGGCGAAGGTGCGGTCGCGGCCCTCGGCGGCGATGAAGGCAGCGGTGAAAGGGCGCAACGCGCCAGCGGTCTGCAGCTCCAGCCCGCGGACCACGTCGATGCGCTCGCGGCGGGCGATGGCCGACATCAGGCCCAGCATGGCCGAGCTGGCCACCCCCGCCACCGAGGTGCCAAACGAGAGCCCCAGGCCCTTGATGGGCGCGGCCAGCGCGCCGCGGATGGCGCCCAGGTCGGCCGAGCCCTCGAGCGCGAACACGGCGCCCTTGAAGGTGACCACCATGCCGAGGAAGGTGCCGAGCATGCCGAGCATGACCAGCAGGCCGATGAAGTAGGGCGTGAGCGCCAAGCCGGGCAGCGCGCCGCGCCCGCTTTCCACGCGCTGGCGCACGGCATTCTGCAGCGGCGCGGGCACGCGGACGAGCCAGTCGGCCAGGCTGCTGAGCGGCTGCGGGATGGTGGCGAGCGCCTGGGCCAGGCCGTTGCTGGCGCTGCGGAAGCGGCGGATTTCCTGCGCGCCCAGCAGGTAGGCCGCGGCGATGGCCACGGTCATGCCCAGGGCGAGCCAGCTGCCGCTGCCGACAAAGCCCACGCCCACCCAGCCGATGGCGAACAGGCCAAGCAGGAAGGCGCCGATGAGCAAAGGGGCGTTGGTGGAGCGGTTCATGGGGGTGGCTTCAGGACTCATGGGAAAGGGATTCGATCATGCCGACGACGGGCTGCAGACGCAGGTCCAGCTCGGCGAGCAGGGTCTGCTCCAGCTCGGTGTTGAAGGTGGCGAGCCAGTTCTGTTCGGCGGTCAGTGGCTGGCGGCGCAGTTCGGTGAAGCGCGCCCTGAGGAAATGGGGCAGGTTGCTCAGCAGGCGCTGTTCGCGCCCGCCGAGCATCTGGGCTAGCGTGGCGTCGAGCGCGGCGAGCTGGGCCAGGCGGGGCGTTCCCTGGGCGAGGGTCTGGCGCACATGTCCACGCAGCGCGTCCACGCTCATCTCCAGGCGGCGCTGCTGCTCCTGGTAGCGCTGGAGGCAGAAGGCGAACTCGGTGTCGAGCTCGTCCGGGTCGGGCTGGTGGCGGGCGTCGCGCGTGCGGATGGACTGGGTGAGCACGGCGCGCACACGCTCCAGTTCGGCCTGCAGCGCCTCGGCCATGGCGGCGGTGGGCGCGCGCGCGGGCAGCCGGGCCGCCTTGGTGCCAACCGCCGCGACGGACGAGAGCGCCGAACTCAGCGCAATGGCGTCGGCCACGTTCAGGCTCTGGCCCAGGCGCTCGGCCACGTCCTGCCGCTGCACCTCCGCAGGCGCGGGAGCACCCGCGGGCAGAAAGCCCGCGAGCTGGCGCACCAGGGCTGAAAGGTGGAGGTTGCTGCGCAAGAAAAACGGTCCTTCGCGCCCAAGAGGCGCCATACACATCGAACAAAAGGGACGGGGATGCGGGCCACGGGGCCTGCACCAGCACCGACACGGCCCCGACGCTGCCTGCGGCAGCACCCTGGATTCAGGCCCGGAAGGGGTCAGAAAGGCCGGTCGGTGGGAATTTTGCGTGCCTGGGCACGCGGTGCCTGCTCGGGGGTCGCCGGGAGGGGCGGTCCGGGTGGCAAGCCGACATTAGAAACCATCCCGCGAGGCGGTTTGTAACAGGGCGCCCGCGGCGGCAGGTTCCTCGGCGGCGGATGCGGTGGTTTCCGGGGAGGATTCCGGGCCCCTGTGCCGGGGCGGGCAACCATGCGCCGGGTGATCGCGCGGCGCTGCGGCTCAGCGGCCCAGGCCCTTGAGGCGGGCGGGCTCGACGATCTCGATCCAGTAGCCGTCGGGGTCCTTGATGAAGGCGACGTCTTTCATCTTGCCCTGCTCGGGGCGCTTGACGTAGCCGACCTGGTTCTGGTCGAACCAGGCGATGGCTGTGTCCAGGTTGGGCACCGAAAAGCAGATGTGGCCAAAACCCTGGGGCTGGGCGTTGCCGTCGTGGTATCTGAAATCGGGGTCGGTTTCGGTGCCCCAGTTGTGGGTGAGTTCGAGGATGCCGCGCTGGGCAAACGTCCAGGCGGTGCGCTCGCCCACGTCCTCGGGCGGCTGCTCGCCTTCTGCCGCACGGTGGAGGAAGTAGAGCGAGAACTTCATCTCGGGGAAGTCCAGCTTGCGCAGCACCTTCATGCCCAGGATGCGGCTGTAGAAGGCGAGCGAGACCGCGGGGTCTTTCACGCGCAGCATGGCGTGGTTGAGCACAAAGCCCCGGGTGGCGGCGGGAGCTTCGGTGACGACGCCGGGGTGCTGTTCGGTGGTGAAACCCATCGTGGCGACGGTCCAGGGTCAGGCAAATGGGATGGGAAGGTGCGCGCCATCAGGGCGCGCGCACCTCGATGCGCACGCTGCTGTACCACTGTGCCAACTCGGTGATTTCGTCGTCGGTGAGCGGTCGGGCGATCACGTTCATGACCTCGTGCTTGCGTGCGCCGCTGCGAAACGCCTTGAGCTGCGCCACCAGGTAGATCTGCGGTTGCGCGGCAATGTGCGGCGTGTCGGGCGTGGCGCCCATGCCCAAGGCCCCGTGGCAGGTGACGCAGAGCCCGGTTTTCACCGGGGCCTTGGCCTGCCCGGGTTCCTGGGCGCCCACCCCGCCGACCAGGCCCATCAGGCCGGCCAGCAGGATGGGCGCGCACTGCGCCCGCACGTTGTGGGTGAGGCGCATCCCCATCACGGCGTGTAGGTGACGCGGTAGATGGCGCCAGCAAAGTCGTCACTGATCAGCAGCGAGCCATCTTTCATGACCGCCACATCCACCGGGCGACCGCGGTACAGGCCGGTGTCGGGGTCGAGGAAGCCTTCGGCAAAGACCTCGCTCTTGTCGGCGCTGCCGTCGGCCTTCATGGAAACGAAGTTGATCAGTCCGCCGGTGGCCTTGGTGCGGTTCCACGAGCCGTGCGAGGCCACGAAGACGCCGCCCTGGTACTTGGCCGGGAACTGCTTGCCGGTGTAGAAGGTCATGCCGAGCTGCGCCTGGTGGGCCGGGAACTCGATCTGGGGCTTGGTCCAGTTCGCTGGCGGCTTCATGTCTTTCAGGTCGGGCGCGGCCGCGGTGCCAGCGATCGGCACGTTGTTGCCATGGATGTACGGGTAGCCGAAGTGCTCGCCCATTTTCGACACGCGGTTGAGCTCGCCCGGCGGGATGTCGTCACCCATGCCGTCGGTTTGGTTGTCGGTGAACCAGACCGACTTGTCTTTCGGGTTGATGTCCATGCCCACCGAGTTTCGCACGCCGCGCGCCACCACCTCGCGTTTCGAGCCGTCGAAGGCGTTCATCTTGACCATGCCGCCGATGCCCAGCTGCTCGTACAGCGCGACCTTGTCCTTCGGCTGCACGTTGTAGGGCTGACCCAGGGTGATGTGCAGCATGCCGTCGTCGGCAACGCGGCAGGTGCGGGCGCCGTGGTTGTAGCTCTCTTCTTCGGGCGGGACCAGCTTGCCCTGGCCCACCACCTCGATGACCGCGACATCGGGGCCTTCGTAGAAGAACTCGGCGGCGGGGAAGTTGAGCACCCGGTTGTGTTCGGCCACGATCAGGAAGCCGTCCTTCGTCCAGCACACGCCATTGGGATTGGTGAATTTCAGGCTCGGGGCGAAGCTCTTGACCTCGTCGGCCACGCCGTCGCTGTTGCGGTCGGTGACGGCCCACACGCTGGTCTTGCGCGTGCCGACGAACAGCATGTTGGTGCTGGGCGCCACCGCCATGTGGCGCGCATCGGGCACCACGGCAAACAGGTCGATGCTGAAGCCCGGCGGCAGCTTGACGCGCTTGAGGTTGGCGCGGATGGCGTCGGCATTCTTGCCGGTCTGCGGTACCACCGGGATGTTGAGGTCGGTGGTGGCGACCTTCATCTGCTTGAGTTTTTCAATGTTCTGCTGCGCCTGCGCGCCCAGAGCCACGGCCGCCGCAATGGCGCCCACTGCCCACACCTTCGTCTTCTTCATGTGATGTCTCCTCTGATGTTGACCCCTTGCGGGGCGGGTATTGGCCGGTCGGTCAGCCACCGATACGGCAATTCGGTCAAACGCGCGGACAGGGCGCGCTCATCGGCGCCCGGGATCACCCGGTCCTGGCCACCAGCTTGGGTGCGGGTGGCGCGGCGCCTGGTCCCAGGCGCGCTGCAGGCTCATCCCGGGGCCGGGACTTTTCGGCCTGGATGAGCTTCCGGTGCAGGTAGCGCATGCAGGTCACGCGCAGGAACGAAGCAAAGTTGGGTACCTCGCCCCGGTGCGCGAGGATCTCGTCGTGGAACGAGGCGATCAGCGCGTTGGTCGTGCCGCCCTCCTCCACCGCCATTTCGGCCAGGATGTCCCACACCATGTTCTCCAGCCGGATGCTGGTGAGCACGTTGCGGATGCGCACCGTTCGCGTGCGCTGCTCGTACTGGATGGGATCTGCCCTGACGAAGAATTCGCACATGGTTGTCTCCTGCGTGGTGGTCGACCTTCAGATCGCGCGCTGCGTCATCTGCTCGGCAATGCAGTCGGCCTGGCGGATGGCGAGTGTCACGATGGTGAGCATGCCGAACAGCAGGCCAGAACCCTTGGGGAAATCCCGCCGTGCCAGCGGCCGTTTCTCGGGGCGGACTTCACCGCTCTCTTCTCCGCAGGCGGATGCCGCGGACGCAGGGTCCGCAATGGGAATGACGCGCATGCTGGTCTCCTGGTGTTCTTGTGGCCCGGACCGCTCCGGTGCAGATGGGAACCCGCAGTGTTGAGCAAAACATCACGCTTGTGGTGATAGCGGACTACTTACCGGGCAAACCCTCGGTTGCGGGCCATCGCAACATCCGTCGAGGCGGATTCAGGTCACGAGCACAGCGCGGAAATCGTTCACGTTGGTGTGCGTGGGCCCTGTGGTCACAAGGTCGCCGAGCGGTTCGAAATAGCCATAAGCGTCGTTGCGGGCGAGGTGGTCGGTGACCCTCAAACCCAGGGATTGGGCGCGGGCCTGAGTCTCCGGCGTGACAAGTGCGCCCGCGTTGTCTTCCACGCCGTCGATGCCGTCGGTGTCGGCCGCGAGCGCCCACACACCGCCCAGCCCGCCCAGCGCCTGCGCAAGACCCAGGCAGAACTCGCCGGCCCGGCCACCCCTGCCTCTGGCTTGTCCTTCGGCGCGCGGACGCACCGTGACGGTGGTTTCGCCGCCGCTGAGGATGACGCAGGGCTTCTGGAAGCTGCTGCGGCCGAGCGCCGTGGAGCGCGCCAGGGCGGCGTGCACCTTGCCCACCTCGCGCGACTCACCTTCGATCTCGTCGCTGAGCACATAGGCGCGCAGGCCCAGCGCACGGGCGGCCTCGGCGGCGGCGTCCAGGCTTTGTTGAGGTGTCGCGATCAGGTGGGTCTGGACACCAGCCAGGCGCGGGTCGCCGGGTTTGGGGGTTTCCAGCGCGCCGCTGTCCAGCTGCGCGTGTACCGCGGGAGGCACGTCGATGCCGTAGCGCCGCAGGATGTCGAGCGCCTCGGCGCAGGTGGACGCATCAGCCACGGTGGGACCACTGGCGATCACGCTCACGTCGTCGCCCGGCACGTCGCTGATGGTGAGCGTGACGACACGCGCTGGTGCGCAGGCTGCGGCCAGGCGCCCGCCCTTGATGGCCGAGAGGTGCTTGCGCACGGTGTTCATCTCGCCGATGTGGGCGCCGCTCTCGAGCAGCTGGCGGTTGATGCGCTGCTTGTCCTCCAGCGTGAGGCCCTCGCACGGCAACGTAAGCAGGGCCGAGCCGCCGCCCGAGATGAGGCAGAGCACGAGGTCGTCTGCGGTCAGGCCCTCCGTCAGCTGCAGGATGCGCTGCGCCGCGGCAAGGCCGGCGGCGTCGGGCACGGGGTGCGAAGCTTCCACCACCTCGATGCGCTGCGGCAGGCCTTCTGGGCGCGGCGGGATGTGGTCGTAACGGGTGACCACCAGGCCCGAGAGCGGCGCACCGGCCGGCCACAGCGCCTCCACCGCCTGCGCCATGGCGCCACCGGCCTTGCCCGCCCCGAGCACCAGCGTGCGGCCCTTGGGTGGCCTGGGCAGATGCGCTGCGGTGTTGTGCAGCGGAAGGGCACGCTGCACCGCCACGTCGTACAGGTGGCGCAGCAGGGCGCGGGGGTGGTTCAGATCTGGCGGGGTCATGGCTCCGAAGTCTAGCGGCCGATCAGACCGCGGGCGTCGGGGCGATCTGATGATTTGCCATCATCTCGAGCGAACGGCACAAGGCGGAGTGGTCCAGCCCGGCCAACCCGTGTGCGGCACAACTCTGCATCAGCTGCGCCGCACCCGCCGTGTTCGGCAGGCTCACGCCCAGCTCCTTCGCGCCCTGCAGCGCGAGGTTGAGGTCCTTCTGGTGCAGCTCGATGCGGAAACCCGGGTTGAAGGTGCGCTTGACCATGCGCTCGCCGTGCACCTCCAGGATGCGGCTGGCCGCAAAGCCACCCATCAGCGCCTGGCGCACCTTGGCCGGGTCGGCACCCGCCTTGCTGGCGAACAGCAGGGCTTCGGCCACGGCCTCGATGTTGAGCGCCACGATGATCTGGTTGGCGACCTTGGTGGTCTGGCCGTCGCCGTTGCCGCCCACCAGCGTGATGTTCTTGCCCATGGCTTCGAAGAGTGGCTTCACGCGCTCGAAAGCCGCTTCCGGACCCCCGACCATGATGGTGAGGCTGCCGGCCTTGGCGCCCACCTCGCCGCCGCTCACCGGCGCGTCGAGGTAGTCGCAGCCCAGCGCGTTGATCTGTTGCGCGAACTGCTTGGTCGCCATGGGGCTGATGGAGCTCATGTCCACCACCACCTTGCCAGCCGACAAGCCCTTGGCCACGCCGGTCTCGCCGAACAGCACGTCCTGCACGTGCGGCGTGTCGGGCACCATGGTGATGATGATGTCGGCGCGCCTGGCCACCTCGGTCGCGTTGGTGCAGACCGTCGCACCCGCCTCGGCCAGCTCGGCCGGGATCTTGCTGCGGCTGCTGACGAACAGCATATGCCCCGCCTTGATCAGGTTCAGAGCCATGGGCGTGCCCATGATGCCCAGGCCGATGAAGCCGACTTTGGTTCCGCTCTTGGTCATTGCTTGTCTCCTCTTGGGTTGTTTTCAGAGCGTCTGGCCGTGCGCGGCGATCCAGCCGAGACCGCGGTCGGTGCCGCCGGGCGTGCTGTCCTTGGGCTTGTATTCGCAACCGATCCAGCCAGCGTAGCCCAGGCCGTCGATGTGATCGAACAGGTTTTTGTGGTGGATCTCGCCGGTGCCGGGTTCGTGGCGGCCGGGTGTGTCGGCGAGCTGCATGTGGGCGATGCGTGGCAGCAGGTCCCGGATGGTGTTGCACAGCTCACCTTCCATGCGCTGTGCGTGGTAGATGTCGTACTGTAGGAAGACGTTGTCAATCCCTCCGCCTGCCATCACCTCGTCCATCAGCGCGATCGCCTGGCGCGGGCGGTTGACGAAGTAGCCTGGCATGTCGAAGGTGTTGATGGGCTCGATCAGCAGGGGCAGACCGAGCTTCTTGGCCTCGGCCGCCGCAAAGCGCACGTTGCCCAGCCAGGTGGCGCGCGCCTGCGCCTCGCTCAAGCCCGCGGGCATCAGCCCGGCCATGCAGTGCCAGCGCTGCACGCCGATCACCGGCGCGTAGGCAGCCGCCTTCGCCACCCCGGTGCGAAACTCGTCTTCGCGCCCGGGGATGCAGGCGATGCCGCGCTCGCCCCCGGCCCAGTCGCCGGGGGGCAGGTTGTGCAGAACCAGTTCCAGCCTGTGTTCTTGCAGCAGCCGGGCGATCTCTTCGGCCGGGAAGTCGTAGGGGAACAGGAACTCCACAGCCTTGAAACCGGCCTGAGCAGCGGCTTCAAAACGGTCGAGGAATGGCAGCTCGTTCCAGAGCATGGAGAGGTTGGCAGCGAAACGGGGCATGGTGTCTTCTTTCAAAAATCAGTCAAACCGGAGCGAGACCTGCAGCGCATGAAGTGCCCCCTGCGAGAGACACCGCGGAACCGGCTATGCAGGGCCGCTGGTGTCGCCCCCTTGAGGGGGTCGCGCGGAGCGCGGCGGGGGTGTCACTCCAACAATCCGGCAGCGATCAGGCCTTCGCGCCCTTCAGGGTGCAGGCACTCGATGTCTTCAAATTCGTTGATGGCGTTGATCTCGGTGCCCATGGCGATGTTGGTCACTTTCTCCAGGATCACCTCCACCACCACCGGCAAACTGTACTGGCGCGCCATCACCTGGGCCTCGCGCAGGGCGCCCTGGATCTTGGCCGGATCGGTGACACGCAGCGCCTTGCAGCCCAGGCCCTCGACCACCGCCTGGTGGTCCACACCATAGCCCTTGAGCGTCGGGTCGTCGACATTCTGGTTTTCAAAGGCGAGCTGCACGCAGTAGTCCATCTCGAAGCCGCGCTGCGCCTGGCGGATGAGACCGAGGTAGCTGTTGTTCACCAGCACCTGCACATAGGGGATGCGGAACTGCGCACCAACCGCCAGCTCCTCGACGAGAAACTGGAAGTCGTAGTCGCCCGAGAGGCCGACCACGGTTTTCGTCGGGTCTGCGGCGGCCACACCGAGCGCGGCGGGGATCGTCCATCCCAGCGGGCCGGCCTGGCCGCAGTTGATCCATTGGCGCGGGCCGTACACGTGCAGGAACTGCGCACCGGCGATCTGGCTGAGGCCAATGGTGGACACGTAGACCGTGTCGCGGCCGAAGGCGGCGTTCATCTCTTCGTACACCCGCTGCGGCTTGATCGGCACGTTGTCGAAATGCGTCTTGCGCTGCATGAGCTTCTTGCGTTCGGCGCAGCGCGCAGACCAGGTGCCATAGTCCTTCAGCTGCCCGGCCGCCTTGCGCTCGCGCGCCACTTGTACGAAAAGTTCGAGCGCGATCCTGGCGTCGGAGACGATACCGAGGTCGGGGTTGAACACGCGACCGATCTGGGTCGGTTCGATGTCCACGTGAACAAACTTCCTGCCTTGCGTATAGACCTCGACCGATCCGGTGTGGCGGTTGGCCCAGCGGTTGCCGATGCCGAGCACGAAATCGCTCGCGAGCAGGGTCGCGTTGCCGTAACGGTGGCTGGTCTGCAGGCCGCACATGCCCGCCATGAGCGGGTGGTCGTCGGGAATCGCGCCCCAGGCCATGAGCGTGGGGATCACCGGCACGCCGGTGAGTTCGGCCAGCTCGACCAGCAGGTCGGACGCGTCGGCGTTGATGATGCCGCCACCGGCCACGATCAGCGGCTTCTGCGCGGCGGCAAGCATGTCCAGCGCGCGCTCGATCTGCTTGCGGGTGGCTGCAGGTTTGTAGGCCGGCAGCGGTTCGTAGGTGTCGATGTCGAATTCGATCTCGGCCATCTGCACGTCGATCGGCAGGTCGATCAGCACCGGCCCGGGACGGCCCGAGCGCATGAGGTGAAAGGCCTGCTGGAACACGCGGGGCACCAGAGCGGGCTCGCGCACCGTCACGCTCCATTTCGTCACCGGCTTGCTGATGGATTCGATGTCCACCGCCTGGAAGTCTTCCTTGTAGAGCCGGGCGCGCGGCGCCTGGCCGGTGATGCAGAGGATCGGGATCGAATCGGCGCTGGCCGAGTACAGGCCGGTGATCATGTCGGTGCCGGCCGGGCCGCTGGTGCCGATGCACACCCCGATGTTGCCGGCGCGTGCCCGGGTGTAGCCCTCGGCCATGTGCGAGGCACCTTCCACGTGCCGCGCCAGCACGTGGGCAATGGTCTGGCGCTCGCGCAGCTGGGCGTAGAGCGGGTTGATGGCGGCGCCGGGCACGCCGAAGGCCTGGGTGATGCCTTCTTTTTCCATCACGAGCACGGCAGCCATCGCGGCTTTCATCTTCGGCATGTGGGTCTCCATCGGGTTATGAACTGGAGCCGATGCTAGGGAGGCCACACCGATTTGGGAATGCCACTGGCTGTACGTTGATTCGATACTCCGGGTATGGAATCGCCGCTTTCCCGCTAACATCCCGCCATGGACCGCTACAAGGAAATCGAAGCCTTCGTGCAGGTGATGGAACACGGCAGCCTGGCCGCGGCCGCTCTGCACGCGGGCATCACCCCGGTGATGATGGGCCGGCGCATCGATGCGCTGGAGAGGCGCCTGGGCACGCAGCTGATCCACCGCTCCACGCGCCGCCTGGTGCTCACCGAACAGGGTGCGAGCTTCCTCGACGAATGCCGCGCGCTGCTGGTGCAGTGGGCGCAGGCCGAGGCCAGCGTGTCGGCCCAGAAGCACCAGGCCAGCGGCCACCTGATCGTCTCGGCGCCCGCTGCGTTCGGGCGTCTGCACGTCGCGCCGCACGCGGCCACGTTCCTGAAGGCCAACCCGGAGGTGAAGCTCTCGTTCAACCTGACCGACCGCGTGGTGGACCTGGTGCGCGAGGGTTACGACGTGGGCCTGCGCATCGGCGGTGTGATCGACCCGAACTTCGTCGCGATCAAGCTCGCCACCAACCAGCGCGTGGTCTGTGGCACGCCGGCCTATTTCCGCAAGCATGGCAAGCCACAGACGCTGGACGACCTGCAACACCACAACTGCCTGGCCTTCAACCTGCAGGGTGGCCAGCAGCGCGGCTGGTATTTCCAGCAAGACGGCAAGACGGTGACGGTGCGCGTGGACGGCAACCTGGACTGCAACGACGGCGAGCTGCTGCACCGCTGGGTGAGCGAAGGCATGGGCCTGGGATGGCGCAGCACCTGGGAAATCCAGGCGCAGCTGCAGCGCGGCGAACTGGTGACCGTGCTCGATCACTTCGCCCTGCCCGCCTACGACATCCTGGCCGTGTACCCGCAGCAAAGGCACCTGCCGGCCAAGGTGCGGTTTTTTATCGAACACTTGAAAAAAGTGTATTCACGTCCCGGCTATTGGTTGAAATGACATGAACACCCTGCTGATCCACAACGCCACCTGCATCGCCACCTTCGATCACGCCGACCCGGCACAAGGCCGGGAGCTGAAGGACGCATCGCTGTTCGTGCGCGACAACGTGATCGAGTGGATCGGTCCGACCGCCGAACTGCCGCGCGCGCTGCTCGAATCGGCCGGCGAGACCATCGACGCGCGCGGCCACCTGGTCACGCCCGGCCTGGTGAACACGCACCACCACATGTACCAGTCGCTCACCCGCGCGATACCCGGCGTGCAGGACGCGGAGCTGTTTTCATGGCTGCGCGGCCTGTACCCGATCTGGGCCGGACTCACGCCCGAGATGGTGCAGGTGTCCACCCAGGCCGCGATGGCCGAACTGCTGCTGTCGGGCTGCACCACCAGCAGCGACCACCTCTACATCTACCCCAACGGTGTCCGGCTGGAAGACAGTATCGAAGCGGCGCAGCAGATCGGCATGCGCTTCGTGGCCACGCGCGGCAGCATGAGCGTGGGCCAGAGCGCGGGCGGCCTGCCGCCGGACCGGGTGGTGGAAAACGAAGAAGCCATCCTGAAGGACAGCCAGCGCCTGATCGAGGCCTGGCACAGCGCCGAACACGGTGCCATGCTGCAGGTGGCGCTGGCGCCGTGTTCACCGTTCTCCGTCAGCCCCGCGCTGATGAAGCAGAGCGCTGAACTCGCGCGCAGCTTCAAGGGACAAGGCGTGCGCCTGCACACCCACCTGGCCGAGAACGACCACGACATCGCCTACAGCCGCGAGAAGTTCAACCGCACACCCGCGCAGTACGCGCAGGACCTGGGCTGGCTCGGCAAGGACGTGTGGCACGCCCACTGCGTGAAGCTGGACAACGAGGGCATTTCGCTTTTTGCCGCCAGCCGCACCGGTGTGGCGCACTGCCCGTGCAGCAACATGCGCTTGGCCAGCGGCATCGCGCCGGTCCGCCGCATGCTGAACGCCGGCGTGCCGGTGGGCCTGGGCGTGGACGGCAGCGCCAGCAACGACGCCGCCCACATGGTCAACGAAGCCCGGCAGGCGCTGCTGCTCGCGCGCGTGGGCCGCGCATTGATGCCGCCCGAAACCTGCAACGGCAAGACCTTCTTCGGCTGCGACCTCGGCCCGGCCGAGATGACGGCGCGCGATGCGCTGCACATCGCCACCCGCGGTGGCGCGCAGGTGCTGGGCCGACCGGATATCGGCCACCTGGCCGTGGGCATGTGCGCCGACTTCGCGCTCTTCGAGCTGCGCAGCCTGGGATTCGCCGGCGGCGCGGTGCACGACCCGGTGGCCAGCCTGCTGCTCTGCGCCAGCCCGCCCGCAGCCTACACCGTGGTCAATGGCCGTGTGGTGGTTCGCGAAGGCCAGCTCAGCACCGTGGACCTCGGGCCGCTGGTGGAGCGGCACAACCGGCTGGCGCTGCAACTGGCCGCGTCCGCGCGCAGCACCTGAGGCATCCCCCGGGTCAGGACTTGCCTGCCGTGAAACCACCATCGACCATCAGGTTGGCCCCGGTGATGAAGCTGGCCTCGTCGCTCAGCAGGAACAGCGCGGCGTTGGCCACCTCTTCCGGCCGGCCCAGGCGGCCGATCGGGTGCAGGCCGCTCAGGAACTGCCTGGTCGCGTCGTCCAGCAGCGACAGCAGTGGTGTGTCGATGTAACCCGGGCCGATGCTGTTGACGCGCACGCCTTTGGTCGCGCCTTCCAGCGCCAGGGTGCGCGTGAGGTTGACCACACCACCCTTGGCCGCGCTGTAGGCGGCGGTGCCGCTCTGGCCGAACACGCCGAGGATGGACGCACAGTTGACGATGCTGCCCTTGCCCTGTGCGTACATGGGCTGGAGTGCGGCACGCGCCACGCGGAACACGCCCGTGAGGTTGATGTCGAGCACGCGCAGGAAATCGGCGTCGGTGTACGCGTCGGCGGGGCTCAGGCCGCCGATACCGGCGTTGTTGAACACGCCGTCGAGCCGGCCGAACTTCGCGACTGTGGTGGCGACCATGGCGTCTACCTGCTCGGTGGACGTCACGTCCACCGGCACGAACAGGCAACGACCAGGGTAGCCCGCGTCCAGCCGTGCGGCTTCGGCAGGAGCGGAGGAGCTGGCCAGATCGGCCAGGGCCACTTTGCCGCCCTCGGCGAGGCAGCGTTCCACCGTGGACAGTCCGATGCCGCTGGCGCCGCCGGTGACGAGGATGACTTGATCTTGCAGTCGCATGGAAACCTCCGGAAAAGCAGGAACTCGGCGAAGAACCCGCCGTGGCTCCATTCTGCAGCGCCTGTGTGGCGGTTGATACCGATGGCGCTGACGAGGTTGCATGCTGCCGCTGCCAGCGTCGGCCGGTGCGTGTGCGTTCTCAGTGCGGGGCGAGCACCCGCAGCAGGAAGGCATGGAGGTCGGCCACCTCGTCCAGGCACACCTCGTGCGCCATGGGGTAGCTGCGCCAGTCCACGGGATAGCCCAAAGCGCACAGCGCATCGCGCGCAGCTTCGCCGCGCTCGACGATCACCACGTCATCGTGTCGGCCGTGGGCCATGAACACCGGAACGCCGCGGTTGGCGTCGCTGATTTCGGCACCGGTCTGTGTGCTCAGCGGCAGGTACCCCGAGAGGGCCACCAGACCGGCCAGCCGTCGCGGCGCACGCAAACCGGCCAGCAGCGTCATGGCGCAGCCTTGCGAGAACCCCATCAGGACAGTGCGTTGCGCGGGCACGCCTCGCCCTGCCTCGCGGTCGATCAGCTGCTGCACGATGGCTTGCGACTCGCGCAGGCCTGCCTCGTCTTCGCGGCGCGGCCCTGTGCGGCTGGGCGGATAGATGTCGTACCAGGCGCGCATCTGATACCCGCCGTTGAGGGTGACGGGGCGCACCGGCGCACTGGGCAGCACGAAACGCACCGGGCCGATGGCCGAGAGGTCCAGCTCCTGGGCGATGGGTACGAAGTCACGGCCGTCGGCACCGAGTCCGTGCAACACGATGACACTGGCCACAGGCTGAGCGGCCGCGTCGCCGCCGGTGATGAGTTCGATCGGTTCAAGGGTGGTCTGGCGCATCGCACGAGCATAGCGGGGTCGCCCTGACATGCGCCGGAGCTGAGCCGAACCCTGGCCCGCCGCACGGTTGTTGCGGCGCATCCAGGCGGACGAACGCCATGGAGGGCACGCTCTAAACGGCCACCGGGAAAACCCACTGCCGGGAAGAGGGCACCGTGGGTAGATTCAAGCCACACCCACAACAACAGACCCAGGAAACCAGAACATGAGCAAGATCGCACCCGACCTGCTGGCCCTGCAGCGCCTCTACCACTGGGAAAAGACCGCGCCGAACCGGGTCGCACTGACCCAGCCCATGGGCGCCGGTGGGGTGCAGGACTTCACCTGGGGCCAGATCGGCGACCAGGTGCGGCGCATGGCGGCGCACCTGCAGTCCCAAGGCTGGGAGCCCGGCTCCAAGGTGGCCATCCTCTCGAAGAACTGCGCCTGGTGGATGATGAGCGACCTGGCGATCTGGATGGCCGGCTACGTGTCGGTGCCGCTGTACCCCACGCTGGCCCCCGACACCATCCGCCAGATCCTCACGCACAGCGAATCCAGGGCCTGCTTTGTCGGCAAGCTCGATGGCTGGGAGCACATGAAGCCCGGCGTGCCGGCCGGACTGCCCTGCATCGGCTACCCGCTGTCGCCACCCGACGCGATGGCGGCGTACGACGGCTGGGACGCCATCTGCGCACGCACCGCCCCGCTGCCGGGTAATCCGCTGCGCGGCACCGACGAACTGGCCACGCTGATCTACACATCGGGCACCACGGGCATGCCCAAGGGCGTCATGCACAGCTTCGGCAACTTCGCGTGGGCGCTCGACTCGGGCCTCAAGCGCATTCCCATGTCGGGTGAGGACCGCATGCTGTCCTACCTGCCGCTGGCCCACGTGGTGGAACGCATGCTGGTGGAACACGGCTGGCTGCGCACCGGCATGCACGTGTACTTCGCGGAATCGCTCGACACCTTCGCCGCCGACCTGCAGCGCGCGCGGCCCACCATCTTCTTCTCGGTGCCGCGGCTGTGGGTCAAGTTCCAGCAGGGCGTGCACCACAAGATGCCGCCCGCGAAACTCAACCGCCTGCTGGGCATTCCCATCCTGGGCGGCATCGTGCGGCGCAAGGTGATGAAGGCGCTGGGACTGGACCAGTGCAAGTTCGCCGCGGGTGGCGCCGCCCCCATGCCGATTGCCCTGCTGCAGTGGTACAGCAAGCTGGGCCTGCACATCAATGAAGGTTATGGCATGACGGAGAACCTGGCGCTCTCGCACATCACCGAGCCGGGCAAGAACCAGCAAGGCACCGTGGGCCCGGTGTACGAAGGCGTGGAACACCGCATCGACCCCGCGACGGGCGAAATCCAGATGCGCAGCCCGGCGCTGATGCAGGGCTACTACAAGGAACCTGAAAAGAGCCGCGAAGCATTCACCGACGATGGCTGGCTCAAGACCGGCGACAAGGGCACGATCGATGCGCAGGGGCTGTTGCGCATCACCGGCCGGGTGAAAGACCTGTTCAAGACCGGCAAGGGCAAGTACGTGGCACCTGCGCCCATCGAAGACAAGCTGGTGATGCACGAAGCGGTGGAAGCCTGCGTGGTGACCGGCGCCAACCTGGGTCAGCCGCTGGGCATCGTGATGCTCAACGCCGAGTTCGTGACCCGGGCGGGCGATGCGGCGGCACGCAGCGAACTGGAAAGCTCGCTGGCCAGCCACCTCAAGAGCATCAACGCCTCGCTCGACCCGCACGAGCGGCTGCAGTGCGTGGTGGTGGTGACGACCGCCTGGACGGTGGACAACGACATCATCACGCCCACTTTCAAGGTCAAGCGCAACCGCATCGAAGACCTGTATGCCCGGAACTATGAGACCTGGGAGGCCTCCGGCCGCACGGTGATCTGGCAGAACGGCTGAACCGGCCGGAGCGATGCGCCTGCGTGCTTGGGTAACATCGCGGCATGCACATCCTGCTCACTGGCGCCGCCGGCTTCATCGGCATGCACACGGCCCAGCGGCTGCTGGCACGGGGCGACACGGTCGTCGGCATCGACAACCTCAACGACTACTACGACGTGGCGCTCAAGCGCGCGCGCCTGAAGCCGCTGCAAGCCAGCGCGGGCTTCGCGTTCCAGCCCACCGACGTGGCCGACCGCGAAGCCATGGGCCGGCTCTTTGCCGAACAGCGGTTTGACGCCGTCGTGCATCTGGCGGCGCAGGCCGGCGTGCGCTATTCCATCAGCCACCCGATGGCCTACCTGGACAGCAACCTGACCGGCTTCGGCCATGTGCTCGAAGGCTGCCGGGCCCAGCAGGTGCAGCACCTGGTCTATGCATCGAGCTCCAGCGTGTACGGCGGCAACACCAAGATGCCGTTCGAGGAAACCGACGCCGTGGACCACCCGGTGAGCCTGTACGCGGCGACCAAGAAGGCCAACGAACTGATGGCCCACACCTACAGCCATCTCTACCGCCTGCCCACCACGGGCCTGCGCTTTTTCACGGTCTACGGTCCCTGGGGACGGCCCGACATGGCCTATTTCCTGTTCACCCGGGCGGTGCTGGAAGGCAAACCGATCCAGGTCTTCAACCACGGCCAGATGCTGCGCGACTTCACCTACATCGACGACATCGTCGAAGGCGTTCTGCGCGTGCTGGACAAGCCGGCCACCCCGGCAGCGCCGGCGACAGCGCCGTACCGCATTTTCAACATTGGCAACAACGATCCGGTACCCCTGCTGGACTTCATCGGCTGCATCGAGCGGGCGCTGGGCCGGGAGGCGGTGAAAGAGTTCCTGCCCATGCAGGACGGCGACGTGCCGGCCACCTACGCCAGCACCGACGCGCTGCGCGACTGGGTGGGTTTTGCGCCATCGACCCCGCTGAAAGCGGGCATCGACCGGTTTGTGGACTGGTACCAGAGCTACTACGGCGTCTGACCGGCCTGGAGCCCGGGCAGAAGACTTCAGCCGCCGGTCGGCGCCAGCCGGTCCAGCAGACCGCGGGCACCGGCCTCGCACAGTTGCATGACATGCTCGAAGCCTGCGGCGTTGCCGTAGTACGGATCGGGCACTTCCGCCACCCCGCCCACCCCCGCGTATTCCAGAAACAGGTGCAGCTTGTGCCGATGCTCGGTCGGGCACTGGTGCTGCAGGTTCGTCAGGTTGTCCCGGTCCATGGCCAGGATCAGGTCAAAGCGCTGGAAGTCCTGCCCGGTCACCCGGCGCGCGCGCTCGCGTGAGATCTGTGCATAACCACGCGCCTGGGCAACGGCCACGGCGCGCGGGTCGGGCTGTTCCCCCTGGTGCCCGCCGTAGGTGCCGGCGGAGTCCACCTCAAAGCGGTGCAAGAGCTGGCGCTGCGCCAGCACCGCGTGCAGCGCACTGGAGGCCAGGGGCGAACGGCAGATGTTGCCCATGCAAACAACCAGGATGCGGGTCATGGTTTCAGGATATCAAACAGAAAAGCCCGCACCGGGCGGGCTCTGGAAGCGCGGCCGATGCCAGCCACCAGGGCCGGCACCAGCGGTTGGGGTCAGATGCGGAAATCTTCGATGCTCTTGCCCGAAGCCAGCACCGCACGCACCCACTCCGGCTTGCGACCCGGGCCGCCCGCCCAGAGTTCGCCATTGGGGCCGCGGAACTTGGGCGCCGCGCTGGACTTGGATTTGCCCGCTTTCTTGCCACCAGCGGAAGCCGTGCCCAAATCGGCAGCGGTAATGCCGAATTGTTTCATCTTCGCCTTGATATCGGCAATGACCGAAGCCAATTCGTCCTTGCGGGCCTGCTCGGCCTGGGCCATCAGGTTCTGGGCTTGCGCCATCAGTTCGGAATACGTTGCCATTGGGTGTCCTTCTTGTATGTGGATCGGAATATTGCTGCATCGCAACGACGCAGCGTGATTCTAATACCAATTAAATGCTCTTGACCCAGCGTTGCAGCTCATCAGGCAATTCAGAATGTAACTCCAATGCATTACCCAGCACCGGGTGCGTGAGTTTCAATCGCCAGGCATGCAGAAACATGCGTTTGAATCCGATGCGCGCCAATTGTCGATTGAGTTCAAAGTCGCCGTATTTGTCGTCGCCGGCAATCGGGAAACCTGCGCTCGCGAGGTGCACGCGAATCTGGTGGGTGCGGCCGGTTTTGATCGTCACTTCCAGCAGCGTGAATCCGGCTGCATAGGCATCGGCGAGCCCGGCAGGCGCGGCCAGATGCCGCGTGACCTTCACCAGCGTGACCGACTTCATCCCGTCCGGATCGTCTTTGCCGGTCACCCGTACCCGCCGCTCGCCATCGGGCAGCAGGTACTTGTGCAGCGGCTGGTCCAGCACCTTCAGTCTGGCTGGCCAGACACCTTTGACCAGTGCCAGATAGGTCTTTCCGGTTTCACGTTCCCGGAATTGGTCCTGCAGCGCTTTCAGCGTACTTTTCTTTTTGGCAATCAGCAACAGCCCGCTGGTTTCCCGGTCCAGCCGGTGCACCAATTCCAGCAGCCGCGCCTGCGGCCGGGCCTGGCGCATTTGTTCGATCACACCGAAACTGACACCGCTGCCCCCGTGCACAGCAACACCCGCCGGCTTGTCAATGGCCATGAAGGCTTCGTCTTCGAATACCACCGTGAATTCACGCGCCGGTGCCGGGTTGGCCAGCTTTTCCTCGACACGTTCGGACAGGCGAATGGGTGGAATGCGCAGCACATCGCCGGCCTGCACCCGGTCATCGGCACCCACACGGCCCTTGTTTTTGCGCACCTCACCCGAGCGGATGATGCGGTAGACATGCGTTTTGGGCACGCCCTTGAGCATGCGGATGAGGAAGTTGTCCAGCCGCTGGCCGGCCGATTCTTCATCGACCGTGAGGTACTGGACCGCCGTCGCGGTCTGGAGAGAGGGCTTGGAGTTCAAAGAGATACCGCTGGAAATACCGGCCCCACAGATCGGGGGAGCGGCCCTATAATGTGTTGTGCCAGTCGTGTGCTGTAAGTGATTGATTTCCTTGAGTTTAAGGCAGTCGCTGCCAGCAAGTGCCCTCAGCTTCCGATGCCAGGGGCCCGACTGGACACAGTTGCCACCCGCCGCACACCGGTTCGGTTGCCGCGCCCGACGTCCTCTTCGAAGAGGCTGGGGCCGCACCAGACAGTGGACGCTGCGGGCGAAACCGTCAGAAAACTGCGAACCCGAATACGGAATACCCCAATCGGCCAGCCGCCTTCCCACGATGCCTACGGTGCTCAGGGAACAGGCTGGTTGAGGATGAAGTGAAGCCAGAGACACACCGGCGCGATCCATGTCCATGACAGCCATCGAGCCTTCCCTGCTCACTCAAGTCCACGCGCCTACGCCCTGACCCGGCGGTTCGACGCGGCACACACAGCGTGCCCTGCCTCGAACGCTCCCGAACATCCGGCCAACGCCGGGTGGGCACCGGGTCGGTGGCTCTCCGGCAATTCCTTCCCCCGTTCGCGTTTTTCCGCTGGTTCAAGGCAGGTCGGCGCCTGGGTTCGTCCCGGCGCCATGTCAGTGTCAGACCGAAGGAAACGCATCATGAAACGCATGCTGATCAACGCCACGCAGGCCGAAGAGCGCCGCCTGGCGATCGTGGATGGGCAGAAATTGCTCGACTACGAAATCGAAATCGAAGGGCGCGAACAGCGCAAGGGCAATATCTACAAAGCGGTCGTCACCCGGGTGGAGCCATCGCTGGAAGCCTGTTTTGTCGACTACGGCGAAGACCGCCACGGCTTCCTGCCGTTCAAGGAAATTTCGCGCCAGTATTTCGCCGCGGGTGTGCCGGTCAACCAGGCCCGCATCAGTGACGTGATCAAGGAGGGCCAGGAATTGCTGGTCCAGGTCGAGAAGGAAGAACGGGGCAACAAGGGCGCAGCCCTGACCACCTTCGTCAGCCTGGCTGGCCGCTACGTGGTGCTGATGCCCAACAACCCACGCGGTGGTGGTGTGTCGCGCCGCATCGAGGGCGAAGACCGCCAGGATCTCAAGGCCGCACTGGACCAGCTCGAATACCCGAATGGCATGAGCATCATCGCGCGCACCGCCGGCATTGGCCGTGACGCGCCCGAACTGCAATGGGACCTGAACTACCTGCTCAAGCTCTGGAATGCCATTGATGGCGCAGCCAAGGGTGGCAAGGGAGCGTTCCTGATCTACCAGGAATCGAGTCTGGTGATTCGCGCCATCCGCGACTACTTCAACGGGGACATCGGCGAGATCCTGATCGACACCGACGACATCTTCGAGCAGGCGCACCAGTTCATGAGCCATGTGATGCCCGAGCACGGGCACCGCGTGAAACGCTACCGCGACGACGCGCCGCTGTTCAGCCGCTTCCAGATCGAACACCAGATCGAGACCGCCTACAGCCGCACGGTGCAGTTGCCCAGCGGGGGTGCGATCGTGATCGACCAGACCGAAGCGCTGGTGGCTGTGGACGTGAACTCGGCGCGGTCCATCAAGGGTGGCGACATTGAGGAGACCGCCACCCGCACCAACCTGGAAGCCGCCGATGAAGTGGCACGCCAGGCGCGCTTGCGCGATCTAGGTGGCCTGATCGTGATCGACTTCATCGACATGGATGAGTCGAAGAACCGCCGCGAAGTGGAAAACCGCCTGCGCGACGCACTGCGCCAGGACCGCGCCCGCGTGCAGTTCGGCTCCATCAGCAAGTTCGGACTGCTCGAAATGAGCCGTCAGCGCCTGAAGCCGGCGTTGAACGAGGGCTCGTCCATTCCCTGCCCGCGCTGTGGTGGTTCCGGCCACATCCGTGACACCGAAAGCTCGGCGCTGCAGATCCTGCGCATCATCCAGGAAGAGTCTCTCAAGGACAGCACGGCCGCCGTGCTGGTGCAGGTGCCGGTCGAAGTGGCCAGCTTCCTGCTCAACGAGAAGCGCACCGAGATCACCAAGATCGAGCTCAAGCAGCGCATCAATGTGCTGCTGGTGCCCAACAAGTCGCTCGACACGCCCAACTACAAGCTCGAACGCCTCAAGCACGACGACCCGCGTCTGGACAACCTCGACGTGAGCTACAAGATGGCCGAGGAAGCCGACGATGTGGCCAGCTTCACGCGCCGCAGCCAGGAGCGCACCAACAAGCAGGAACCGGTGATCAAGGGCGTGCTGCCCGATGGCCCCGCCCCGGTGGCCGCGCCGAAGCCCGAAGCCGTGGCACCGGTGGCTGCCCCCGTGGTGGCTGCGCCTGCTGCCCACGTGGCAAAAGCCCCTGCACCGGCCGAAAAAGGCTTCTTCGGCTGGCTCAAGAGCCTGTTCGGAGGCTCCGAGGCACCGGTCGCGGTCACGCCGCCCGCTGCTGCACCCGTTGTCCTGCCCGGCGCGCGTGAAGAGCGTCCCGAGGGTCGCCGTGACGGTCGCGACAGCCGTGGCCGCGGCGGCCGCAGCAGCAGCGAAGGTCGCGCTCCACGCGAAGGTCGGGAAGGTCGCGAAGGCAGCCGCAATGCACGTAGCCCAGAAGGCCGCAACGTGGAAGGCCGATCGGAAGGCCGCGACACCCGTGAAGGTGGCCGCAGTGGCGACCGGCGCGGCGAGGGCCGCGTGGAAGGTCGCGGCGAGGGCCGGAGCGAGGCACGCACTGATGGCCGCAACGGCGCACGCCGCGACAACCGCCGCGATGCTGCCCCGGTGGAAGCCGCTGCGGGCACCGAGGCCCCGGCGAACGCCCCCGCGGTGAATGAGACGCCCGAAGCCGCTGAAGCCCAGCGCCGCGAGCGCCGCCCCCGCAACGACAACCGCCGCCGCCAGCCGGGTACAGAAAGCACCGACGCGGCTCCCCAAGGCCTGATCGAAGCCGCCGGCCAGCGCGCCGAGCAGGATGCACAGGCGGGTGGTGGCGAAGCCGCTGCCGCTGAAGGCGATGCCGACAACGGTACGGCCCGCGCCCCGCGCGAGCGCCGCAGCCGCGATCGCTACGGTCGTGACCGCCGCGAACGCGCACCGCGCGATGCATCGGCACCCGAAACCGACGGCGGCGGCGCGCCTGCCCTGCCGGTGAGCCCGAGGGACGAAGCCGTCGACGAAGCGCCGGTGCGCAGCAGCTACTTCAGCCTGCCGGTGGAGCCCAGTCCGGTTCAGGCAGCAGAGACAGCATCTGCGGTGGAGGACACGACCGTTCTCGAACCGGTGCCTGTGCTGGCGGCGGTGCCGTCACCTCGCCCGGCTGCGCCCGTTGCCCCGAGCCGCGCGGCTGCGGCGGCACCGGTCGCGCGCGGCTTGCCCAAGGTGCAGCCGTTCACCGTGTCGATCGACGAACTGAACCAGGTGGCCCAGGCCAGCGGGCTGCAATGGATCAATTCCGACGCCAACAAGGTGGCCCAGGTGCAGGCAGCGATTGCCGCCGAACCCAGGCCAATCCATGTGCCGCGCGAGATCAAGCCTGCCGTGGTGCTGGACGAGGGCCCGCTGGTGCTGGTGGAAACACGCAAGGACCTGCGCAACATGCCGCTGCCCTTCGAAACGCAGTGAGCCCGATGGACGACCGCCACCGGTGATGGTGGTGGTCTGGCCCAGGAAAAACGCCGGTCGATGCCGGCGTTTTTTGTTTCCCGGCGCTGCCCGGAAGAGGCGACCAACAGCAAACGGTCAGTCGAGCAAGGCCGCTTTTTTCCACGCGGCCTGTGCCGCCCCTACATCGCCACGCTCCTCGGCCAGCACGGCCAGCGCGCACCAGGTGCGCCGCAGCAGGACGGGTTCGAGCAGGCTGTGGCTCGCCTGACCCAGCAACTGGGCGGCCTTGCCCCAGAGCTGGCGCTGCATGCAGGTCTGCCCCGCCAGGTACTGCAGGTAGGCATTGTTCGGCAGCTGGCGCTGAGCCTGCTCCACCCGTGCCAGCCAGCGGGCGTCGAGCCGGGACAGACCGGGCTCCAGTGCCAGCACCAGCTGGCGCTGCTGGCCGGCATCCAGGCCTTCAACGCCCTCCCAGACCGGCTCCAACCAGCCGAGCACGCTTTCTGCCGCGGCCTTCTTCTCGACCTCGCTCGCAGCGGCATCCTGCAGCACCAGCTGGTTGGCACGCTGACTGGCTGCCAGCGCCAATTCGGGCATCAAGCGCTCGCTGGCGTCGAGACGACCCCAGACCGTCTGCAGTTGCGACAGGTCATGCGCTTCACGCAGGGCATCCAGCGCCAGACCCCGAACGATGCTGCGGGAGGCCTCGGGCGAAAACGCGCGATGTTTGGCCAGCAGCCGTGCCGTCTCCAGCGCTTCCGTCGTGGCGCCGTCCAGCCGTGCGGTGCGCAACTTCAGGCGCAGCGCCTGAATGCGGCGCGCAGCGCCCTGAGGCAAATCCGCCAGGCGGCTGCGCGCCACATCGGCATCGCGGTCTTCCACCGCCCATCGCACGGCACGCAGCAGCGCACCCTCGTGAGCCTCGGGCGCCCCCTTCGCCAGTCTGGGGTGCAGCGCTGCCTGCAGGTGCTGGTCGCGAAGACTGCGGTTCTGCAGCGACTGCGCGCTCTCAGCCACCAACAGGTGAGACAGCAGCTGCAGCTGCTTGCGTCGGGTCCATTGAACCGACGGCATGGCCTTGAGCTGCTCCAGTGCGGCGAGCCCGGCGGCCTGCGCACGCACAAACCGGCCTGCGAGCTGGTGAGACAGGGCATCGAGCACCGAGCCGACGGCCGCACGCTCGACCTGCTGGCTGCGCCAGCGCTGTGCCTGCGCTGGCAGATCACGCAGCAGCGCAAGCGCCTGCAAGGCCAGATGCACCAGCACAAAGCCGGCGATCAGGCAGAAGACCACGAAGTTGAACGAGACATCGAATCGGTACGGGGGCCAGAACAGCGTCACCGTGGCCTGGTTGTGCCCCACCAGCAGGGCCAGGGCCACGGCCAGCGCTGCCAAACCGAGCAGCCAGAACACGCCGCGCATGGCTCCGCCCTGGCGACGCCTGTGCAGCTGCCGACCGGGATGTACCGGGCGCGAGGGCACACGAACCGCTGAAACCTCGCGCGAAGCAACAGGACGGGGAACGCTGGCCATCAACGCCCTCCTGCTGCGGCGGCCAGCGCCGCCAGGCTTTCGTCGGGCCTGGGCAGATCCACGGGAACCAACTCCTCGCGCAGCTTTTTCAGGGCTGTCTGCGCACCGGACACGGCAGGCGCGGTGGTGTCGAAATACCGGTTCAGTGCGGCCTCGACCGACTGCACATCCGACTGCGCCGACGCCATCTGTCGCGCGAGCAGGCCCAGACGCGCATTGAGCAGTTTGAGCTTGATGTTTTCGCGCAGGAAGAAGGCCTGCTCGGGTGCCAGCAGCGCTGCTTCGGGCTGGTCGATGCGGCTGACACGCACCAGCTCGCGACCGCTGCGGTTCACGTCGGCCCAGATCCGACTCCACAGCTGGGTCCAGTAGGCACCCCAGCCCTGCGCCTCTGCCGGCGCCGATGGTGCGACCCCGGCAGCGCCCGTGACCGTGCCGACAGAAGACGAAGCGGTGGCCGCGGGAGCGGAAGCATCGATGGGACGCTCCACAGCGCTGCGGTCCGTCCTGGGGAGCCGTGCAACTGGCCTGCTCCGTGCAAGGGGACCCACCTCGTTGAGCACCGGCCAGGTATCCACCTGCCGCGCCAGTTCATCCAGACGGAGCACCAGCGATGGCAGGTCCGCCAGCGCGGTCCCCTGGATCCGCTGGATATCGCGCGCCATGGCTCGCTGCACCGGATTCAGGCGCGGCTGCGCGGCGCGCGCGATGCGCTGATCGGCCGCCTGCAATGCCGACAGCAGCGGCTGGGCGCTACCGGTCAGTTGCGTTTGCTGCTGGGCCAGACGCAAGGCCGACTCAATGTCCTGCACCAGGGTGTCGTCGCGCGAACGCGAGAGCGAGAGCATGAGCTCCTCGAGCTGGCTGCGCTGGAGCGTGACTTCGGACAGCCTGACCTCGGCGACCGCCAGTCGGGCCTGCAGTTCCTGCGTGAGGGCCTCGGCCTGTGCGGCGAGCTTGCGGGCTTCCCCGGCCTCGGACGCGCTGTCCTGGCTGCGGCGCGCCAGCTCCTGTTGCGTGAAGTCCAGTTTTTGCCAGAGCAGTCCCGCGAGCACGAGCGCGACCAGCGCCAGCACGAGAGCCAGGAATGAAGGCCAGGCGGCCGGACGGCGCGCCTCACCGGCCAGCGGTGCCGCAGCCGCCGAAGTAGCAGCTGCAACCACGGCGGCCGCCTTTGGCAGGGAGGGAGGGGTGTCGGGTGTCTCGGCGGTCATGGTCGGGTCCAGCCCGATTCTAGAGCCCGCAACACATCCGGCAAGGCGGGCCGGGTCTCCATCACGCGGGCGAAACCCGAGGAGCGCGCGCGCTGGGCAATGCGGGGATGCGTCACCAGGGCCTCGGCGTGGGACCAGTCGGTCTGCAGACCGGCCGCCAACAGATGATCCAGTGCCTCGGAGCTGCTGAACAGCCAGACACTTCCAGCGGCAGCCGCCTCGAGCGCGAGCTGCTGCGCCTTGCCACTCCAGACGGGTGCGCGGCGCTCATAGGCCACGCAGGCCTGCACCTGGGCGCCAGCAGCCTCGCATTGCCGGATCAGCCAGTCGCGGCCGTTGCCCGCCAGCGGGCTGGGTGCGTGTTCGGGCACGGCATCCACCGAGACGCCACGCACCAGCAGGATGCGCCGACCGGTCTGCACCTGCGAGGCAACCACCGGCCACAGCGTCTCGGAGTCGAACTGGGCCGCATCGGCCGGCGGTGTGTCGATCCGCCCGGCGTCCAGCCCGAGCGGCTTCAGCGCCTGCGCCAGCACCCGCGCAGTGCCCGGGCCGGGCGCCCAGAAGCGGGTGCGCAAACCGGCCTCGGGCGCTGGCCGCACGTCACCCGCGAAGAAGTGGCTGACGGCCGCACCGCTGACGAACATCAGTGCATCCATGTCGGCCCAATGCGCCCGCCAGTGGTGTAGCCCCTGCGCCGTGGCAGCATCGGCCGGCTCGGCGATCTCGATCAAGGGCAAGGCCGTCGCGGGCCAGCCCTGGGCCTGCAGGGCTTCGACCCAGGCGCTGGCCTCTGCCGCAGGCCGGGTGACGATCAGGCGTCGCAACCGGCTCGCACGTCCCGGCCCGGGTTGCGGGACAGCGTGTCTCGACAAGGTCTCAGGCCCCCGCCACCGGCGGCTGTGCCCCGGCCGCCCGCAGCGCCTGTGCCACGCGCTGTCCCAGGGCTTCGGCTTCGTGCAAGTTGTGCACGCTGGCCTGTTCGCTCACCCGCACCACCGCTTGACGACCTTCGGGGTCACCCCAGGCAGCATCCAGCCGCAAGCTGTGCGCTCCGTCGGATACCCATTCGGCATAGGCCGCGAGTGGCATGGAGCAACTGCCCCCCATGGCACGCGAGACCGTGCGCTCGGCAGCCACCCGTTGCCAGGTGGGCATGTGGACGAGCGGCGCCAGCGCCTGAACCAGATCACTGCGATCGGCGCGCACTTCGATCCCCAGCGCGCCCTGCCCGGCGGCGGGCAGGGAATCGGCGGGTTCAAAAATCGCCCGGATGCGCTGCCCCAGCCCGAGGCGCTTCAAACCGGCTGCGGCGAGCACGATGGCGTGGTACTGCCCCTCGTCGAGCTTGCGCAGGCGGGTGTCGAGGTTGCCGCGCAGCGGCTCGATGCGCACATCGGACCGGCCCAGCGCATCCAGCGCCTCCCGCAACAGCACCAGGCGGCGCAGACTGGAAGTGCCGACCACGGCGTTGGCCGGCAGATCGGCCAGGCCCGCGCAGTGCGGCGAAACCCAGGCGTCACGCGGGTCCTCGCGCTCCATCACGCAGGCCAGCGCAAAACCGGGCGGCAGGTCCATCGGCACGTCCTTGAGGGAATGCACCGCGATGTCGGCGCGGCCTTCGTCGAGCGCCACCTCCAGTTCCTTCACGAAGAGGCCCTTGCCACCCACCTTGGAGAGGCTGCGGTCGAGGATCTGGTCACCCAGCGTCGTCATGCCCAGCAATTCGACGCGGTGGCCCAGGTCTTGCAAGAGTGCTTTGACGTGTTCGGCCTGCCACAGCGCCAGACGACTTTCGCGCGTCGCGATGGTGATGGACAGCGATGAGGATGGGTTTGAAATGGACACGTTGAGGCATCAAAAAAACATCGAGCCCCAGACCCGGATCCGGGGGCGTTTTCGTACCCGCTTGGTAACGGGAAAAGCAACTTTGGATGCTAGCATGACCCCTGCCCAAAATTTCAGCAAACCCGTGTCCACGAGCCCGCCATGAGCCGACTGTCTGCCCGCCCCGCCGCCGCCCCAGCCCCCGTTCGCTCCGGCAGCACCCGCGCCAGATCCGGCGCCGACAAGGACCAGCCGCTGATCGACGACATCCGCCTGCTCGGCCGGGTGCTCGGCGACGTGATACGCGAGCAGGAAGGCGAAGACGCCTACGCCCTGATCGAGCAGATCCGCAAGCTCTCGGTGGCGTTCCGTCGCCACGCCGACCAGGACGCCGACAAGGCGCTGAAGAAACTGCTCAAAGGCCTCTCGGGCCAGCAGACGGTGAGCGTGATCCGCGCCTTCACCTACTTCAGCCACCTGGCCAACCTGGCCGAAGACCGCCACCACATCCGCCGCCGCGCGGTGCACGACCGCGCCGGCGACCTGCAGGAAGGCAGCCTGGCGCTGACCCTGCAGCGCATCCACCAAGCTGGCATCGCGCCCGCCGAGGTGGTGCGCACGCTGGCTGCGGCCCACATCTCGCCGGTGCTCACCGCCCACCCCACCGAGGTGCAGCGCAAGAGCATCCTGGACGCCGAACGCGCCATCGCCCACCTGCTGGCCGAACGCGAACAGCTGCTGCCACGCGACCACGCCGACTTCGAAGCCCAGCTGCGCGCCCGCGTGACCCAGCTCTGGCAGACTCGCCTGCTGCGCTTCACCAAGCTCACCGTGGCCGACGAAATCGAGAACGCGCTGAGCTACTACCAGGCCACCTTCCTGACGCAGATTCCGCGCATCTACCGCGACCTGGAAGAAGGCCTGAGCGACCAGGACGTGGCGCCCTTCCTGCGCATGGGCCAGTGGATCGGTGGCGACCGCGACGGCAACCCCAACGTGACCGCGCAGACGCTCGAACTCGCGCTGCACAGCCAGGCGGACATGGTGCTGCGTCACCACCTGACGCAGCTGCACCACCTGGGTGCCGAGCTGTCGGTGTCGGCCATGCTCGCCAGCGTGAGCCCCGGGATGAAGGCCCTGGCCGAGCGCTCGCCCGACACCAACGCCCACCGGCAGGACGAACCCTACCGCCGCGCGCTCACCGGCATGTACGCGCGCCTGGCCGCCACGCTGCACACCCTGACCGGTGGCGAAGCGGCACGCCACGCCGTCGCGCCGCAAGACCCCTACACCAGCGCCGAGGAACTGCTGGCCGACCTGCGCACCATCGAATCCTCGCTGGTGGCACACCACGGCGCGGCGCTCACCCGCTCGCGCCTGCGCCCGCTGATCCGAGCAGTGCAGGTGTTCGGCTTTCACCTCGCCACCATCGACCTGCGCCAGAGCTCCGACAAACACGAAGAAGTGGTGGCCGAGCTGCTGGCCGCGGCACGCATCGAGGCCGACTACAGCGCCCTCGACGAGATGGCCAAGCGCGCCGTGCTGCTGCGCCAGCTGAACGACGCCCGCCCGCTGCGCGTGCCGGGCCACACCTACTCGGCCCATGCGCAGAGCGAGCTGGCCATCTTCGACACCGCCCGCACCGGCCGCGAACGCTTCGGCGCGCAGGCGATCCGCCACGCCATCATCAGCCACACCGAAAGCGTGAGCGACCTGCTCGAAGTGCTGTTGCTGCAGAAGGAAGCGGGCCTGATGCGCGGGCTGCTCGCCGAAGACGCCATGGCCGACCTGATCGTGGTGCCTCTGTTCGAGACCATCGAGGACCTGCGCAACGCCGCGCCCATCATGCGCGACTACTACGCCCTGCCCGGCCTTCGCGCCATGGTGCACCGCGGCGCGCAGGACGGCTACTGCGAGCAGGACATCATGCTCGGCTACTCCGACAGCAACAAGGACGGCGGCATCTTCACCAGCAACTGGGAGCTGTACCGCGCCGAGATCGCGCTGGTCGAGCTCTTCGATTCGCTCAACAAGGACCACGAAAAGACGATCCGGCTGCGCATGTTCCACGGTCGCGGCGGCACCGTCGGCCGTGGCGGTGGCCCGAGTTACCAGGCCATCCTGGCCCAGCCCCCGGGCACGGTGCGCGGTCAGATCCGCCTGACCGAACAGGGTGAAGTGATCGGCTCCAAATACGCCAACCCCGAGATTGGCCGCCGGAACCTCGAAACGCTGGTGGCGGCCACCCTCGAAGCCACGCTGCTGCAGCCCACGCGCGACGCGCCCAAGGCCTTCCTCGATGCAGCGGCCGAAATCTCCACCGCCAGCATGTCGGCCTACCGCGCGCTGGTGTACGACACACCTCGCTTTGCCGAGTATTTTTTTGCGGCCACGCCGATCCGCGAGATCGCCGAACTCAACATCGGCTCGCGACCCGCTTCGCGCAAGGCCACGCAGAAGATCGAAGACCTGCGCGCCATCCCTTGGGGCTTCAGCTGGGGCCAGTGCCGCCTGACGCTGCCGGGCTGGTACGGTTTCGGTTCGGCGGTGCACACCTTCCTGCACAAGGACGGCTCCAAAGGCGTGGCGAAACAGAAGGCCTTGCTGCAGAAAATGGTCAAACAGTGGCCGTTCTTCAGCACCCTGCTCTCCAACATGGACATGGTGCTGGCCAAAAGTGACCTGGCACTGGCGTCGCGCTACGCCGAGCTGGTGGAAGACAAGCGCCTGCGAAGCAAGGTATTCACCGCGATCGAGGCCGAATGGCACCGTACCGCCGACGCGCTGGCACTGATCACCGGCGAGAAACAGCGCCTCGTGAACAACGTCGCCCTGCAACGTTCCATGCGCCACCGCTTTCCCTATATCGATCCTTTGCACCACCTGCAGGTGGAACTGGTGCGGCGCTACCGCGCGGGGGAAAACCACGCCGACCGCGACGAAAAGGTGCGCCGCGGCATCCACATCTCCATCAACGGCATTGCGGCCGGTCTGCGCAATACCGGGTAGCCCCCGCGCGATACTGCCCTCCCCCGCGCCACCGGCGGCGTCCCGCCCCCGGAAGAGGCTGTGACTCCGGCGCGGCCGCGGTGTGCGGGTCAGAGCTCACTTCTTTCGTTGCGGATTTTCCTCCCCAGGTCGGCGTGGTCACCCCGTCAAACCTAAAATGAACCCGTGACCCACATCCTCAACGCCGATCTCCATTGCCACTCCATCGTTTCCGACGGCACCCTCACGCCCGAGGAACTGGCGCAGCGCGCCAAGGCCAACGGGGTGGAACTGTGGGCGCTCACCGACCACGACGAGATCGGTGGCCAGGAGCGCGCCATCGCCGCGGCGCGTGAGGCCGGCCTGCGTTACGTCACCGGTGTGGAAATCTCGGTCACGTTCGCGGGAACCACGGTGCACATCGTGGGCCTGGGTTTTGACCACACCCACCCGACGCTGGTCGCGGGCCTGAGGCAGACGCGTGGCGGGCGCGAAGAACGGGCGCGGGACATGGGCAAGGAACTGGCCAGGGTGGGCATCCCCGGCGCGTTCGAAGGTGCCATGAAATACGTGGACAACCCCGAACTGATCTCTCGCACGCACTTTGCCCGCTACATCGTCGAAGCCGGCTTCTGCCCCGACACCAACGCGGTGTTCCGCAAGTACCTGGCCGAAGGCAAACCCGGTTTCGTGCCCCACCGCTGGGCCACACTGCGCGACACGGTCGCCTGGATCACCGCCGCTGGCGGCGTGGCCGTGATCGCCCACCCGGGCCGCTACGGCCTGACGGCCAACGAGGAGTACGCGCTCTTCACCGAGTTCAAGGCCCACGGCGGCCAGGGTGTGGAGGTGGTCACCGGCGCACACGGCCAGGCCGATTACCTGAAGTACGCCGGCTTCTGCCAGGAGTTCGGCCTGTTGGCCTCGCGCGGCAGCGACTTCCACAGTCCGACCGAGAGCCGCACCGACCTGGGCAGGCTGCCCGATCTTCCGGGCAGCGTGACACCGGTGTGGGAACGGCTCGGAGACCGCATCCACTGATGGCACACGCGGCGGGTGCGCGCACTGCGCTGGGCATCGGTTTTTTGGTGTTGGCCGTGGCCTGCTTCGCGGTGCTGGACACCGCGGTCAAGTATGTCGGGGCCTTCGTGCCCGTCCTGATGGCCGTGTGGTTCCGCTACGTGTTCCAGGCCGTGGCGGTCACCGTCTTCATGCTGCCGGTTCGCGGGCGCAGTCTGCTGCGCACCGCCCACCCGCGCTTCCAGGTGCTGCGCGGCTGCCTGCTGCTGCTGGTCAGCGCCCTGTCGTTCCTCGCCGTGCAGTACATGCCGGTGGGGGAATTCACCGCCTTCGTCATGACCACACCGCTGGTGGTCACGCTGCTGGCTGCGCTGTTCCTGAAGGAACGGGTATCGGCACTGCGCTGGACACTGGTGGGTGGTGGTTTCCTGGGTGCCCTGCTGGTGGTGCAACCCGGCGGCGATGTGATCGGCTGGGCCAGCCTGCTGCCGCTGCTGATGGTGTTCACTTACGCCTGGTTCCAGATCCTCACCAGCAGGATGGCACGCACCGAAGACCCGATGACCCTGCATTTCTACACCGGCTGGGTGGGTGCGCTGGTGGCCACTGCCGCGGTGCCGCTCGTCTGGCAGGCCATTCCCGATGCATCCACCTTTGCCGTGCTCTGCCTGATCGGCCTCATGGGCACGGTGGGCCATTTCCTGCTGATCCTCGCGTTCGCGCGCGCTCCGGCGTCCACGCTCACGCCCTACCTGTACGCGCAGATCGCCTTTGCCATGTTCTGCGGCTGGCTGGTGTTTGACCACATACCGGGCTCCCTGGAGCTTTCCGGCATTGCGCTCATCGTGGTCTGCGGCGCCACAGCCAGCTGGCTCACCGCGCGCGAACAGCGCCTGCCCGTGGAGCCACCGGAAGCCTGAGAACCCGTCCGGCTGGCCGCAGTGCCCCTGGGCGCCACGCACAATACGGCCATGTCCCAGTATTTCGAAGTCCACCCCGACAACCCGCAACCCCGCCTGCTCAAGCAGGCCGTGCAGCTGCTGCAAAAGGGCGGCGTGCTGGCCGTGCCCACCGATTCCAGCTATGCCTTGGTCTGCCACCTGGACGACAAGGCCGCTGCCGACCGCCTGCGCCGCATCCGCCAGGTGGACGACAAGCACCACCTGACCCTGCTGTGCCGCGACCTGAGCGAACTCGCGAACTACGCCAAGGTCGACAACCGCCAGTACCGGCTTCTGAAACTCGCCACGCCTGGCCCCTACACCTTCATTCTGGAGGCCAGCAAGGAGGTGCCTCGGCGGGTGAGCCATCCCTCCCGCAAGACGATCGGCCTGCGGGTCCCCAGGCACAACGCCCTGCTGGCCCTGCTGGAGCTGCACGATGCGCCGCTGCTGGCCACCACGCTGATTCCAGCCGGCGAGAGCGACCCGCTGAACGATGCGAACGAGATCCGCAACCGCTACGAACACGATCTGGCGGGCGTGATCGACGCTGGCGCCTGCGCGCTGGCGCCCACCACGGTGATCGATCTGACCCCCATGGGCGCGGGTGGCGAGCCCGAGGTCTTGCGTACCGGCCAGGGCCTGCTGGAGCCACTGGGTCTTTGACCCGCCGGCGGGTCGCCCCGCATCGGCCATCCCGGGCCGGTGCGCCCTATCTGGGACAATAGCCCTTTGCCCGACCGCTGCCCGCCATGGATTTCGCCCAGATCATTCAGACCATTGCCATCTACGCCCTGCCGGTGCTGTTCGCCATCACCGTGCACGAAGCCGCACACGGCTACGCGGCGCGGCACTACGGCGACAACACGGCCCACATGCTGGGCCGCATCACGCTCAACCCGCTCAAGCACATCGACCCGGTCGGCACCATTGCAATGCCGCTGCTGCTCTACTTCGCCACCTCGGGGGCTTTCCTGTTCGGCTACGCCAAGCCGGTTCCGGTGAATTTCGGCCGCCTGCGCAACCCCAAGCGCGACATGGTCTGGGTGGCGCTGGCCGGTCCGGGCGCCAACCTGGTGCAGGCCATCCTGTGGACGGCCCTGCTCTACCTGATCGTGGCCCTGGGAACGGAGGAGCGCTTCTTCCTTGAAATGTGCCGCGCGGGCGTGCTGGTCAACCTGGTGATGTTTGCCTTCAACCTGTTCCCCCTGCCACCGCTGGACGGCGGACGCATCCTGGTGGGTCTGCTGCCGTGGAAACAGGCCGAGCTGGTCTCGCGCGTCGAGCCTTTTGGTTTCTTCATCGTCATGGCCCTGGTCATCACCGGCGTCGTCGGCAACCTCTGGCTGCGCCCGCTGATGATGTTCACCGGCGGCGCCATCGAGTGGCTGCTCACGCCGCTGCGCATGCTGATTCTCTGATTTCCGTCGATCTGCTCATGAAAACCCAACGCGTCCTCACCGGCATCACCACTTCGGGCACGCCCCACCTGGGCAACTACGTCGGTGCCATCCGCCCCACGGTGCGTGCCAGCCGACTGGCCGAGGTGGAAAGCTTTTATTTCCTGGCCGACTACCACGCCCTCATCAAGGTGGGCGAGCCCGCGCGCGTGCAGCGATCCACGCTGGAGATTGCCGCCACCTGGCTGGCCTGCGGACTGGACCCCGACAAGGTCACCTTTTACCGCCAGTCCGACATCCCCGAGATTCCGGAACTCACCTGGCTGCTCACCTGCGTGACCGGCAAAGGGCTGCTCAACCGTGCCCACGCCTACAAGGCATCGGTCGACAAGAACACCGCCAGCGGCGACGAGCCCGACAACGGCGTCACCGCCGGCCTGTTCATGTACCCGGTTCTCATGGCGGCCGACATCCTGATGTTCAACGCGCACCAGGTGCCAGTGGGTCGCGACCAGATCCAGCACATCGAGATGGCGCGCGACATTGCGGCCAGCTTCAACCATCTCTACGGTGAGCACTTCACCCTGCCCGAGGCAGCGGTCGAAGACCACGTGGCCACCCTGCCCGGGCTGGACGGCCGCAAGATGAGCAAGAGCTACGACAACACCATTCCGCTGTTTGCCCCCAGGGAACAGTTGAGAAAGCTCATCATGGGCATCGTGACCGACTCACGCGCACCCGGCGAACCCAAAGCCACCGAAGGCTCGGCCCTGTTTCAGCTCTACCAGGCGTTTGCCTCACCCGAGGAAACCGCCGCTCTGGCACGGGCCTATGCCAACGGCATTGCCTGGGGCGACGCGAAACAGATGCTGTTCGAGCGGCTGGAACAGGAGATCGCGCCGCTGCGCACGGTGTACGACGAACTGGTCCAGAACCCGGGGCAGATCGAAAAAACCCTGCAGGCGGGCGCGCAGAAAGCACGTGCCATCGCCACGCCCTTCACCGCCCGGCTGCGCCATGCGGTGGGACTGCGCCCGCTGTACGCCGTTGCGGAAACCCCGAAAAGGGCCCGGGCAGGCAAATCGGCCGCACCCAGTTTCAAGCAATACCGCGAGAACGATGGCCTGTTTCATTTCAAGCTGCTGGACGCAGATGGCCGGTTGCTGCTGCAGAGCACGGGTTTTGCAGCGCCCAGAGAGGCGGCGCAGACCATTGCGAGACTGCAGCAACAAGGAAACGCAGCCCTGGCAGAACTCGCGCCCCTGCTCACGTTCCAGGGCGCCCCCGACGCCGTGGCCGCTGCGCTGAGCCACTTCACCCAGCCCTCAGCTTGAGCGCTGATGTTCGTCCTCCAAGACCACGCACGAAGCCTTCCCTTGATGCAATGGACTACATGATGTGTTGCGTTGGGATGAAAGCAGTAAAAACAAGGACTGCAATCGGTCCCTATTCACTATCGCCAAAGACTTCCTTTGCCGATATGCTGTGCCACTGAAATCCAATATTTACCGCAAGAGCCGCCATGAGTATTTTTGTCATTGACGACCATCCGCTGATGCGGGAGGCCATCGTCATGTTGTTGCGCCGCCTGCGTGCCTCAACCCAGGTCGTGGAGTTGGAACGTCTGGCTTCAGTCAGCAAGGCCATCGCCGAGCATGGCGACCCCGAACTGGTCTGCCTGGACCTCAAGCTGCCCGATACCCATGGCGTCTCGGGGGTGCGCGAGGTTCGGCAGATGCTACCTGACACCTCGCTGATCGTGCTGTCTGCCTCCCCTGCCTCGGACTACGAAGACCTGGCCCGGGAAGCCGGCGCCGATGCTTATGTGGAGAAGTCGGCCGGTGCGGCGCAGATCGCCAAGGTGTTGCGCGAGTTCCTGACCGAGGAGGTCGAGGACGAAAACGCGCCGACCATTCCGGAAAAGCTGTCGAAGCGGCAAAAACAGTTGCTGGTCATGCTCGACCGTGGCTTGAGCAACCGCGATATCGCGGAGCAACTGCAGATCAGTGAGCACACCGTCAAGGTGCACCTGTGGCGGCTGTTCCGCCGCCTCAACGTCAAGAGCCGTTCCCAGGCCAGCCACCTGGCACGCACGGCAGGTTTGCTGGACCTATAACTCAGCCCCAGGTCGAGACGCGAATCACTTCGGAATCGGGAGCGTTTTCTGCTGGCTCGCCCTGGGTAAAGGCGGGCAACATCACACGGAACACGCTGCCCCGGTTCGCGACCGAATGGAGTGCCAGTTGATACCCCATCAGGGTCGCCAGCTTGGACACGATGGTCAGACCAAGGCCCAGGCTGTCTTCGGTGCCCTGGTGCTGCGACACCCTGAAAAACTCCTGAAAGATGGCTTGCTGGTGTTCACGCGCGATGCCCACACCGGTGTCCCAGACCTCGAACATCAGCATGTCCTCACGGTGACGCAAGCCCAGGAGCACACCACCCTTCTGGGTGTGCCGAAGCGCGTTTGACACCAGATTGCCCAATATGCGCCGCAGCACCACCGGGTCTGCCCAGATCCGGGTGGGCCTCGCATGCGTGCGCAGTCTGAGCGACTTGCCAGCCGCAACCGGTTCAAACTGCAGCGCCATGTCGGCAAACAGCTGCTGCACGTCCACATGCTGCAAGCGCACCTTGTAGTTGCCCGCATCGATGCGTGTCAGGTCGAACAGCGAATCGAACAGCTCGTTGATGGCCCGGGTCGACTGCAGGATACGGGGTGCGATGTCGCGCGCCATTTCCGGCTCGGTGGCCAGCCAGTCGGCGTACAGGCTCAGGGCATGCACCGGCTGGCGCAGGTCGTGCGCCGCGGACGCCAGAAAACGGTTCTTGGTGGTGACGGCCCGCATCGAGGCCCGGGTCTGCTGGGTCAGCGAATCAATCAGTTCCTGGTTGGCGAACTGCAGTTCAAGGCTGGCGCGCTGCACCTGGTGAAGCCGGTCTCCCGCCATGCGCAGCAGCCACCAGAAGATCAGCACCAGCAAGGCCATGGATACCATCATCTTCAGGGCGCCCGGCTCCGCCCCTCCCATGACCGAGGGCAGAAGCAGACTGACCAGCATCGACAGCACAAGGGCGTTGGTGTACCGCCGGAACAGCGGGAGGTAGGCGCTGAACGTCGTCAGGGAAATCAGGCCGTGCCCCATCACGACCAGGGCACAGACGAACTGCGTCTGCACGCTGGCCTGATGGACCGTGATCCCGACCGAAGCACCCCACAGAACACCCACCGCCACCCACGTCCAGCCATACCGCTTGATGAAGGTCATGCGCATCGGCCCGCCCACGCTGTCGTAGCGCAAACGGTACAGGCCGATCATCCTGTAGCGGTAGGCCAGCACGGCAGAGAGCAAGGCCGCCCAGATGACCAGCACCGGGGCATACACCTCGCCGGCCATCAGGTACACCATGACGGGCAGGGCAAGGAAGGCCGCCACCAAGGCCGGCATGGCGCTGTCCATCAGCACGCCAATGAGCTGAGAGTTCACCCATTCGTCACGCACCTCGGCAGAGGCCGGCATGTGCTGATGGGTGGCCGGCTGGGTATCAACAAGCATCGGGGTTTCCAGACAGGAAGACCGCGATTGTCGCATCAGCCTGTTGCGTCGTGACGCCTTCGGAAACGGCCTCTGGCTGCTGATAGAATGCAAGGCTTCGACACGGAGAGGTGGCAGAGTGGTCGAATGCACCGGATTCGAAATCCGGCGTACAGTTTTTACTGTACCGAGGGTTCGAATCCCTCCCTCTCCGCCAAATGCAAAAGCCCCGCTCTGCGGGGCTTTCTGCTTTCTGCAAAGGCGGTACTTCAGGCCGGGGTCAGGCGCTCCACGCCGCCCATGTAGGGCCGCAGCGCCTCGGGCACGGTCACGCTGCCGTCGGCGTTCTGGTTGTTTTCCAGCACCGCCACCAGGGCTCGGCCCACCGCCAGGCCCGAGCCGTTGAGGGTGTGCACCAGCTCGTTCTTGCCCTGGGCATTCTTGAAGCGCGCCTGCAAGCGCCTCGCCTGGAAGGCTTCGCAGTTCGACACCGAACTGATCTCGCGGTAGGTGCCCTGCGCCGGCACCCAGACCTCCAGGTCGTAGGTCTTGCTGGCGCCAAAGCCCATGTCGCCGCTGCACAGGCTCATCACCCGGTACGGCAGGCCCAGCTTCTGCAGGATGGCTTCGGCGTGGCCGGTCATGGCTTCCAGCGCTTCGTAGCTCTTTTCCGGGTGCACGATCTGCACCATCTCGACCTTGTCGAACTGGTGCTGGCGGATCATGCCGCGCGTGTCACGGCCGGCGCTGCCGGCCTCGGAACGGAAGCACGGTGTGTGCGCCGTCATCTTGATGGGCAGATCGGCTTCGGCCAGCACGGTGTCGCGCACCACGTTCGTCAGGGTCACTTCGCTGGTGGGAATCAGGTAGAGCGCCTGGGTGTCGGGCATCTCCTCGCCCTCCTGCCCGCCCTTTTTCACGGCGAACAGATCGGCCTCGAACTTGGGCAGCTGGCCGGTGCCGCGCAGGGTGTCGCCATTGACGATGTAAGGCGTGTAGCACTCGATGTAGCCGTGCTCCTGCGTCTGCACGTCCAGCATGAACTGCGCGAGTGCGCGGTGCAGGCGGGCGATCGGGCCACGCATGAAGGTGAAACGCGAACCGGCCAGCTTGGTGCCGGTGTCGAAGTCCAGCCCCAGTCGCTCGCCGATGTCCACATGGTCGCGCACGTTGAAGTCAAACGCCCTGGGCGTGCCCCAGCGGCGCACTTCCACGTTGCCCTCTTCGCCCGCACCCACCGGCACGCTTTCGTGAGGCAGATTGGGCACGGCCAACAGCATGGTCTGCAGCTCGGCCTGGATCACGTCCAGCCGCGCGGCCGACGATTCGAGTTCGTCCTTGAGCGCGGCCACCTGCGTCATCACGCCGTCGGCGCTCTCGCCCCTGGCCTTGAGCTGGCCGATCTGCTTGGACAGGCTGTTGCGCTGGCTCTGCAACTCTTCGGTGCGGGTCTGCAGCGCCTTGCGCTCGGTCTCCAGCGCGCGGAAGGCCTCCACGTGCAGGAAGGCCTGGGGCTGTTTGCGGGTCTCGAGCCGGGCAATCACGGCATCGAGGTCTTTTCTCAGTTGGACGATGTCTAGCATGGGGGCATTGTAGGTTTGACCCTGGCGGCTCTAGCGCAGGTGTTCGAGCGGTGCAGCGTCTTCGCCATCGATTTTCAGCCCCTTGGGCAGGGGGAACTTGATGGTTTCGGTCAGACCGTCCATGGTTCTCACCGAGATGGCGCCCAGCGCCTTGATGCGGTCGATCACCTGCCGGACGAGGATTTCCGGCGCCGAGGCGCCAGCGGTCAGACCCACGCGGGATGTGCCCTCGAACCACTCGGCGCGCAGTTCGTCGGCGCTGTCCACCATGTAGCTCCGCGTGCCCAGCTTCAACGCCACTTCGCGCAGCCGGTTGCTGTTGGAGCTGGTCGGGCTGCCAACCACGATGACCACGTCCACCTGCGGACTCAGCAGCTTGACGGCGTCCTGCCGGTTCTGCGTCGCGTAGCAGATGTCCTGCTGCTTGGGCTCGCGCACGCTGGGGAAACGCGTCTTGACGGCAGCGAGGATGCTCGCAGCGTCGTCCACGGAGAGCGTGGTCTGCGTCACGACCGCGAGCTTCTCGACCTGCCCGGGCGACACGCGGGCGACGTCTGACGCGTCTTCCACGAGGTGGATGCCACTGTCGAGCTGGCCCATGGTGCCTTCCACCTCGGGGTGCCCCTTGTGGCCGATCATGATGAACTCGTAACCTTCCTTGTGCAGCTTGGCCACCTCGACGTGCACCTTGGTCACCAGCGGACAGGTGGCATCGAAAATCTGGAAGCCGCGCGCCTGCGCTTCCTCCTGCACGGCCCGGCTCACACCGTGCGCAGAGAACACCAGGGTCGCGCCGGGCGGCACGTCCGAGAGTTCCTCGATGAAGATCGCGCCCTTGGCCTTGAGGTCGTTGACCACGTAGGTGTTGTGCACGATCTCGTGGCGCACGTAGATCGGGCGGCCGAACTTGGCCAGCGCGCGTTCGACGATTTCAATGGCGCGGTCCACCCCGGCACAGAAGCCGCGCGGTTCGGCCAAGAGGATTTCCTGGGGGGTTTGCATCACAGCACCCCGATCAGTTGCACTTCGAAGCGGACCGGCTGGCCCGCCAGCGGGTGGTTGAAATCGAACAGCACCGCGCCGTCTTCACGCACTTCCACGGCCGAACCGGCGTACTGCCCCAGTCCGTCCGGTGTGGGGAACTGCACCACGTCACCGGCCGCGTAGCGCTCGTGCGGGTCGCCCAGCTCATTGAGCAGCTTGCGCGCCACCCACTGCACCATCTCCGGCTGGCGATCGCCAAAGGCCTCGCCCTCGGCGAGTTCGATCACCGTGTGGGCGCCCTCTTCCAGGCCGATCAGCCGTTGCTCGATGGCCGGTGAGAGCTGCCCCGAGCCCAGGCTCAGGGTGGCGGGCTGGCCATCGAAGGTGTTGATGATGACCTGCCCTTGCGGTCCCGACATCCGGTAGTGCAGGGTGAGGAAGGAACCTTCTTGGACTTGGGGCATGGACGAAATGGGGATGGTTTCAGGGACTTTGGGCTGCCGGGCGCCCCGGGTGCGGGTATCAGAGCGCCGCAGCGAACAACCGCTATTGTAAAAAGCGGGCTGGATCAGGGAGGAAAACACATGGATGGCCTTGTCACGCCCGGGCTCAAGGGTCTGCCCAGCGACGCGCGCCCGCGCGAAAAGCTGCTCACGCGCGGGCCATCGGCACTCAGCGACGCCGAACTGCTGGCCCTGCTGCTGCGCACCGGCATCCCGGGCAAACACGTGGTGCAGCTCGCGCAGGAACTGCTGGACCGTTTCGGCGGCGTGGCGGGGCTGCTGCACACCGGTGTCGACGCGCTCAAGACCATCAAGGGGCTGGGACCGGCCAAGCGGGCCGAGGTGGTCGCCGTGCTGGAGCTGGCGCGGCGTGCGCTGGCACAGGAACTCAAGCTCCAGCCCCTGTTTGACAGCCCGAAAGCCGTGCGCGACTACCTGCAACTGCAGCTGGGTGCGCGTGCACACGAGGTGTTTGCCGTGCTCTTCCTCGACAGCCAGAACCGGCTGATCGAACTGGAAGAGCTGTTTCGCGGCACGCTGACCCAGACCAGCGTGTACCCGCGCGAGGTGGTGTTGCGCGCCCTGCACCACCACGCCGCCGCCGTGGTGCTGGCGCACAACCACCCCAGCGGCACCGCCCAGCCGTCGCGCGCGGACGAAACCTTGACCAGCACGCTCAAGGCTGCCCTCTCGCTGGTGGACGTGCGTGTGCTCGACCATTTCATCGTCACGCGCGAGCGGGCCGTTTCCATGGCTGAGATGGGCCTTCTGTGAACCCGCCGGGCAGCCCTGCGCGACAATTCCATGCATGAAAGTCCACACGCTGGCCGACCTCAAGACGCTCAAGCGCGCCATGGCCGACCGCGCCGCTGCGCTGGCGGCACAGCTGGAAGCAGCCCGGGCCGCCCACCTGCGACGCGAGCGGGAAAAACGGCTGTTTGAGCTGGCGGTGGGCCCGGTGCTGCCGATCCGCGATCCGGGGCGCATTGCACCCCGCCTGGGTGATGTCGATCCACAGCCGGTACAACGACAGCTGGACGAAGCCTCGGTGATGCGCGAGGCGTTGTCGGACGATTTCGATGTGGAAACCCTGCTGCACACCGATGAGCTGCTGAGCTACCGCACGCCTGGCCTGGGTCCGGACGTGGTGCGCAAGCTGCGCGAAGGCCGCTGGAGCATCCAGCGCCAGCTGGACCTGCACGGCCTGCGCACCGACGAGGCACGCGAGGCGCTGGGCCGCTTCATTCGCGAATCGCATCAGAACGGCGTGCGCTGCGTGCGGGTGGTCCATGGCAAGGGGCTGGGTTCCCCCGGACGCACGCCGGTGCTCAAGAGCCGTGTCCAGCGCTGGCTGGTGCAGAAAAACGAGGTGATGGCCTTTGTACAGGCACGCCCGGCGGACGGTGGGGCGGGTGCGCTGGTGGTGCTGCTGCGCCCTGCATGAACCCGCTTACTGTTCAGCTTCCGGGCGTGTTCCTCATCCAGTCGGCGGTCTGGAAAAAACTCTGTTTCAGGCGTTCGCGCAGCAACGGATCCACACCGGTTTCAGCCATGGCCTGATCCATGCAAGCCAGCCATTGGTCGCGTTCCTGGATACCGATGGCGAAGGGCATGTGGCGCATGCGCAGGCGCGGGTGACCAAAACGTTCGGTGTAGTGCTGCGGACCGCCGAGCCAGCCACACAGGAACCAGAACAGCTTCTGGCGTGCATCGTCCAACGTGCTGCCGTGTGCGACCCGCAGCTCGTGGTAGCCCGGCTCGATGTCCATCAGGTCGTAGAACCGGTCCACCAGCGCGCGCACGCGCTCTTCGCCACCGATCCATTCATACGGTGTGGCGGGGGCGCTGCTCGCGCCAGATGCTTCAGACGACAAGGTGTTCATGCCGGTATTGTCGCCCTGCATGCTCAGGTCGCGGCCCGCCGCAGGGTTTCCACCACCGGCGTGCGCAGCACGCTGCGCAAGCCCCACCAGCCGGCCATGAGCGCCAGCAGGGCACCGGCCAGGCTGCCGGCCACAGGCACCCAGAGCGAGGCCGTCCAGGTGAACTCGAAGACGAAACGGGCCAGCGCCCACCCCACCACCACCGCCACCAGGGAGGCCAGGAAACCCGCCAGCAGGCCCACGCCCAGCAGCTCGATGCGCTGCACCTGCCGCAGCAGGCGGGAGCTCGCACCCACCGCCCGCAGGATCGCAAACTCGCGCTCGCGCTCGCCCCGCGTGGCCGTGATCGCTGCCAGCAGCACCACCAGCCCGGCAGCCAGCGTGAACGCAAACAGGAACTCCACCGCTCCGATCACCTGCCCCAGCACGCGCTGCACCTGGGCAATCGCCTGGCTCATGTCCACGTTGGTGATGTTGGGAAACTCGCGCACCAGGGTGTTGTCGAACTGCGCATTGCCCTCAGGCGCGCGGAAGGCACTGATGTAGCTGACCGGCACATCGGGCAGCTGGGCGACCGGAAAGACGACGAAAAAATTCACCCGCATGGAGCCCCAGTCCACCTTGCGCAGGCTGGTGACGCGGCCCTCCGTCATCTGTCCCGCAATGTCGAAACCCAGCCGGTCGCCCAGCTTGAGGCCCAGTTCTTCGGCAAGGCCTTCCTCCACGCTCAGCGCGTTGGCCTCGTTGCTGGTCCACCGACCGGCAACCACCGGGTTGTGTTCGGGCAGCGTGGCGGTGTTGGAGAGGTTGAATTCGCGGTCCACCAGCCGCTGGGCACGGTCGCTGGTGAAGTCATCGGGGCTAACCCGCTCACCGTTGATGGTGAGCAGTCGACCGCGGATCATGGGGTACCAGTCGAAGGTCGACACACCGGCCTGGCGCAACGCCTGCTGGAACGCCTGCTCCTGGTCCGGCTGTACGTTGATGACAAAGCGGTTGGGCGCGTCGGGGGGTGTGGCGTTGCGCCAGCTCGCGATGAGATCGGTACGCAGCAGCACCAGCAGCACCAGTGCCAGCAGCCCCACGGCCAGCGCACTGATCTGCACCACCGCATAGGCGGGGCGGGCCGACAGCTGGCGCGTGGCCATGACCAGCGCGCGCGGTGCGGTGGCCTCGTTGACGCTGACGCGCAGCAGGCGCACGGCGCCATAGCTGACCAGTGCAAACAGGAGCACCGCGGCACCGAACCCACCCACCGCGATCGCGCCCAGCAACAGGTCACGGCTGGCCGCCAGCAGCAGCGCGGCAAAGCCCGCCAGGCCCAGCCCCAGCACCGCCAGCGTGGCGGGTTTGAGCTGGCCCACATCACGCCGGATCACGCGCAACGGGGGCACCTGCGCGAGCTGCAGCACGGGCGGCAGTCCAAAAGCCAGCATCAGGGTGAGGCCCATGCCCAGGCCCAGCAGCACCGGGCTCAGTCCCGGCGCGGGCAACGAGGCCTCGACCAGGCCGGCAAGCAACAGCACAAATCCATGGTGCACCGCGTAACCCAGCGCCACACCCAGCGCGCTGGCGAAAAGGCCCACCAGGGCGAATTCGAAGGTGTAGGCGCGCGCCATGGTGCCCTGCGACAGACCCAGCACGCGCAGCATGGCGCAATCGTCCAGGTGGCGCTGGGCGAAGCCGCGCGCAGCAATCGCCACAGCCACCGCGCACAGGAGCGCGGCGAGCAATGCGACAAGGTTCAGGAATTTCTCCGCGCGCGCCAGCGTCTGCTGCATTTCTGGTCGGCCGCCTTCCAGCGATTCCAGGCGCAGGCCGCGCACACCGGGCTTCTCTGTCTCGGCCTGGGCCCAGCGCACGAACCGCGCCACACCCGTGTCATCGCCGGCCACGGCCAAGCGGTAGGTCAGGCGGCTCGCCGGCTGCACCAGGCCGGTGGCCGGCAGGTCGACAGCATTGATCATGACGCGCGGCGCAAAGCTCATGAAGCCGGCACCCCGGTCGGGTTCCACCACGATCACCCGGGAAATGCTGAACACGCCATCCCCCAGCAGCAGCGGCTGTCCCATCTGAAGATCCAGCGCCACCAGCAGGGCAGCATCCACCCATGCAGTGCCGGGCGCGGGAACTTCGCGGGTGGCCACATCGGGCGCCATGGGCGCTTCGGAGACACGCAGCATGCCGCGCAGGGGATAGCCCTCACCCACCGCCTTGAGCGCCACCAACCGGGCCGCGCCGCCCTCCTCGTCACGGGCCCGGCCCATGGTGGGAAAGCCCAGCGTCTGCGTGGTCAGCAGGCCCAGCGCACGCGCCTGGGCCTCGAACGCTGGTGGGGGCTTGTTGTCGCTGCTGATGACCGCATCGCCGCCGATCAGGGCACGGGCATCGCGTGCCAGTCCGTTTTGCAGGCGATCGGCAAAAAAGCCCACGGCCGTCAGCGCAGCCACCGCCAGCGTGACGGCCAGGACCAGCAGGCGCAACTCGCCCGCGCGCCAGTCGCGCCAGAGCGAGCGCCAGCCCAGGGACCAGAAGGATACGGGGAGAGAAGCAGAAGAGGCAGCCATGCTGCGACCTTAACGCAAGCCGATCATCCGAGCAGCGTGGTGCCAATTGCACGGCCAGGTCATGGACGGAGCACGTGCCCCAGACCCAGAAGGCTGCGGGACTGGCTTCGCCAAGCCGCTCGCGTCACCCCGCGTGCGGAGCGGGATGCGCAAAAGCCCGAACGCCGCAGATCCGGCTCCGCCGGTCCGCCGGCATTGACCCTTGAGGGGCGGAGCGGCTACGCGAAGTGAGCCGCGATGGGGCTGGTCCTATTTCGTCCCAAAGATGCGATCGCCCGCATCACCCAGGCCTGGCACGATGTATCCGTGCTCGTTCAGGCCCCGGTCCACGGCCGGGGTGTAGATCGGCACGTCGGGATGGTGATCATGGAAGGTCTTGATGCCTTGCGGGCAGGTCACCAGGCAGACGAAGCGTATGGACCGCGGTTGCGTCTGCTTCAGCCGGTCCACCGCTGCGACGGCCGAATTGCCGGTGGCAAGCATCGGGTCGAGCACGATCACGTCGCGCTCGTTCATGTCCTGCGGCATCTTGAAGTAGTACTCCACCGCCTGCAGCGTGGCCGGGTCGCGGTACAGCCCGATGTGGCCGACGCGGGCCGCAGGCAGGACCTGCAGCATGCCATCCAGGAAACCATTGCCCGCGCGCAGGATGGAGGCGAGCACGATTTTCTTGCCGTCGATGATGCGCGAGCTCATTTTCTCCAGCGGCGTCTCGATCTCGACTTCCTGCATCGGCATGTCGCGCGTGAGCTCGTAGGCCAGCAGGATGCTGATCTCGTGGGCCAGCTCACGAAAGCTCTTGGTGCTCGTGTCCTTGCGGCGCATCAGCGTGAGTTTGTGCTGGACCAGTGGGTGGTCAATGACGTGAACAGATCGGCTCATGGGGTGACTTTCAGTGAAAACAGCAACGGGAACGCCCAAGACGGTCCGGGACCTGCACAGCGTTCAAAGACGAATCAAGTTTATGGCCGAACGCCGACGTCGACCCGGCCATTCACGGTGCACGGCAACGGACCGCGCGGCAGACAAGCCGGCCGCTGCGTCAGCTGCCCGCAGCCGCCGGATCATGCGCGTGCGTGGCCAGCGCATCCGGCGGGATCGCGTCCAGCAGCAGGCGCTGCGGATGGGCGTAACACAGGAACCGCTTGTTGGTCGCGCGCCCGATGGCGCACAGGCCCACGCGCTGCGCCACGTCCAGTCCCATCTGGGTGATGCCGCTGCGCGAGACCACCACCGCCACGCCCATCTGCGCGGATTTGATCACCATCTCGCTAGTGAGGCGACCGGTGGTGTAGAAAACCCGCTCCCGCTCGAAGACCCCGTCCTGCAGACTCATCCAGCCCGCGATGGTGTCCACGGCGTTATGGCGCCCCACGTCTTCCACGAACAGCTGAAGGGTCTCGCCGCGAAACAACGCGCAGGCGTGCACCGAGCCGGCCGACTTGTAGGTACTCTCTTTCAGCCGGATGGCATTGACGATGCCGTAGAGCTGCGATTGCCGCAGCTTGGCATCGGCGGGCAGGCGGATGCTGTCGATCTCATCCATCAGGTTGCCAAACACGCTGCCCTGGCCGCAGCCCGTGGTGACCACTCGCCTGGCGGTGCGTTCCTCGATGCGATCGATGCCATGCCGCGTCCTGACCGACGCAGCACCCACATCCCAGTCCACGGTGACGGATTCGATCTCGTCAACCGATGCAATCAGCCTCTGGTTCAGCAGGTAACCCAGCACCAGCCATTCCGGGTGTGCTCCCAGGGTCATGAGCGTGACGAGCTCGCGCTTGTCCACATACACGGTGAGATCGCGCTCTGCCGGTATGGACACGCGGCCGCCCTGTCCGTACTCGTTGAGCACGGACACTTCGCGCGTCAGGGGTGCACGCGCCTGTGTCAGGTGCGGCCGCAGCAAGGGCGTACCGGCGTCTGAATCGGTCGGACGATCGCGGGGGGACATGGTGTCGGTCAGGCTCATGCGGGTGTGGGAATGCTCGGAGTATGAAGCGCGGGGCAATAGCCCTGCGGCGCCCGGGGCGACCCTGTCAAGCAACAAAAAAGGCCCGAAGGCCTTGGTTGCTGCTGACACCGCCGGCATCAGGGCTTGGGAGCAACGGGCGCGGCAGGGGCGGGCGCCGCAACGACCGGGACGAAGGGTCCCGGGTCGACACAGGCAGGCGCGGCCTGAGCAGGCTTGACGGTCTTTCCGCCTGTGGACGCGTTCTTGAAGTAGTTGCCGGCAGCGCGGTCCATGGACAGGCACAGTTTGTAGGCCTCCACCTTGTTGCCATGGGCGGTCTTCGCCGCTGCCTCGGCGGCCTTGGCCTTCGCCTCGTCGGTGAGGACGGGTGCCGGGAGCTTGGCGTGGGCCGAAAAAGCCAGCACAAGCGCGGAACACAGGAGCAATCGTTTCATGGGTCTTCCTCGTCGTTCTGTTGGGGTCAGGCTTTCGCAGCCTGGGTGGCGACGGGCAAAGAAGGGCTGGATGCGCTTCTTTGCGCGGGGATCTTGCCAGCCTTGATGTCGTCGTACCAGAGTTCGTGGTGTTCCCTGGCCCAGGTCTCATCCACATAACCGGTCTTCATGGCTTTGTAGGCGCCCTGCATCCCGATGGTGCCCATATAGATGTGGCCCATGAACATGAGCATCATCAGCACCGCGGCGGCGGCATGGATCATGTGGGCCACCTGCATGTTTCCACGGGTGTACGCCACCGCTGGAACGATCTTGTCAAGAAACACCCCGGAGCCCACGACCAGCAGGCCGAGCAGGAAAACGCCGCCCCAGAACAGCACCTTCTCGCCCGCGTTGAAACGGTGCGAGGGCACCTCGTGGGAGCCCAGCAAACCGCCCCCCCGCAGCAGCCAGGTCACATCTTCCTTGCTGGGCAGGTTGTCCCGGGCGAAGGTGATGATCACCACCACCAGCGAAACGGCGAACAGCGGCCCGGTGAAGTTGTGGAGGTTTTTCAGCGCAAAGGTCAGCCAGCCGAACAGCGTTCCACCGATGACAGGCAACAGGAAAAACTTGCCGAACGCCATGACGATGCCCGACACAGCCAGCGCGACGAAAGCGATCGCGTTCACCCAGTGGGCCGCACGCTCGACGTACGTGAAACGCTCGATCACGCGGCCGGTTTCCTGGCCGTGCAGGGGTATCGAACCCTTGCGCCAATAGAACAGCGCAATGGCGACCGCCACAATGAGCAGCAGCGAGCCACCGTAGGGGATCAGCCAGTCGTTGCGCACCTGGCGCCAGGCTTCACCAGCGTTGGTCAATCGGGAACCTGGGTACTGCACAAAACCCTGGATCAGGTTCCCCGACTCCGCGTACGGCAGGCTGCTGTAGCCCGTGCCACCCTTGCCGACATCGCGCCACATGGGTGCGTTGTTGCCGGGCTGCACCAGGCGGCGCTCGCCGTTGTTCTGGTTCGCGTAGTTCGGATCGGTGCTGGCATCGGGTGCGATCTCGAAAATGTTCGCACTTTTGATGCCACCGGTCGGGGCAGGTGCCACCACCGCGGCAGGTGGAGCCGGATCGTCAGGAACGGGCTCGACCTTGACGGCCTGCGCGCTCGCGAACCCCGCGCTGACCGCCAGAACGGCCACCGCCCAGGAACGGCGCGAAGCCAGGCACTGCAACAAGGTTTTCAGGGACCATTGCATGGAACGCTCCCTTTACTGGTTGCCCATGCGGGTGTAGTCGTTTTGGCCATACTGGGCGCGCGACTTCAACTGCTGCTCCCAGCTGTTGCGGTCGCCAGCCTTCCAGCCAGCCTGCGCATACTGGCTGACGCCCACGCCCTGGTAAGGGGCCCCGTCCTGCTTGACACCGGCACCGGTGAGCTCCTGCGGCTGGTCGCCACAGGCCGCGAGAGCCAGGATGGCAGAGGTCAAGGCGAGAAGTCTGAAACTGCGCTGCATCATGATTTGGCTCCTTGTGCGCTGCCGTAGGCGGTACCCCATCCCCAGACTTCAGCACCCTTGCCACGGCGCAGCACGCGGCTGCGGAAGATGTCGGCGACGGTGTCCCCATCGCCGGCGAGCAGCGCCTTCGTGGAGCACATTTCGGCGCAAGCCGGCAGCTTGCCTTCGGCCAAGCGGTTGCGACCGTATTTTTCGAACTCATCCTGGCTGCCGTGCGCTTCCGGCCCGCCAGCGCAGAAAGTGCACTTGTCCATCTTGCCGCGCACGCCGAAGGTCCCCTGCGAGGGAAACTGAGGTGCGCCAAAGGGGCAGGCGTACGAGCAGTAGCCACAGCCGATGCAGACGTCCTTGTCATGCAGCACCACGCCTTCGTCGGTGCGGTAGAAACAGTTCACCGGGCAGACCGCCATGCAGGGCGCGTCGCTGCAGTGCATGCAGGCCACCGAGATGGACTTTTCGCCGGGCACGCCGTCGTTGAGCGTGACCACGCGGCGGCGGTTCACGCCCCAGGGCACCTCGTGTTCGTTCTTGCATGCGGTCACGCAGCCGTTGCACTCGATGCAGCGCTCTGCGTCGCAGATAAATTTCATTCTTGCCATGTGGGTCTCCTGGTCTGGGCGTCAGCGGGTTTACGCACGCTCCACGTTGCAGACGGTGGTTTTGGTTTCCTGCATCATCGTGACGATGTCGTAACCATAGGTCGTGGCGGTGTTGACCGCCTCGCCACGCACGACCGGCATCGCGCCGTCCGGGTAGTAAGGCTTCATGTCTTCGCCCTGCCAGCGACCGGAGAAGTGGAACGGCAGGAACACCGTGTCAGGTCCCACCCGCTCGGTGACCAGCGCCTGCACGTTGATGCGCGCACCGGTCGGCGTGCTGAGCCAGACGCGTTCGCCGTTGCGGATACCCCGCTCGGCTGCGGCCTGCGGGTTGAGTTCGACGAACATTTCCTGCTGCAGCTCGGCCAGCCAGGGGTTGGAGCGCGTCTCCTCGCCGCCGCCCTCGTACTCGACCAGGCGGCCCGATGTCATGATCAGCGGGAATTTCTCGTGCACCTTCTCGTCCACGTTCTTCTGCTGCAAGGACTTGTAGAGGATGGGCAGGCGCCAGCGGGTTTTCTGATCGTCGTGGCTGGGGTACTTGGCCACCAGGTCGGGGCGGATACCGTAGATCGGCTCGCGGTGCTGCGGAATGGCGTCGGGGAAGTTCCAGACCACGGCACGGGCCTTCGCGTTGCCAAACGGATGGCAGCCGTGCGCCATGGTCACGCGCTGGATGCCGCCCGACAAGTCGGTCTTCCAGTTTTTGCCCTCGGCGGCCGCTTTCTCGGCATCGGTGAGGTCGTCCCACCAACCCAGCTTTTTCAGCAGCACGTGGTCGAATTCCGGATATCCGGTGGTGATCTCCGCGCCCACCGAGTGGGAACCGTCCTCCGCCAGCAGGCTGACGCCTTCGCGCTCCACACCGAAGTTGGCGCGGAAATTGCCGCCGCCTTGCATGACGGGCTTGGAGGTGTCGTACAGGTTGGGTGACCCGGGGTGCTTGATGGCCGCGGTACCGTAACAGGGCCAGGGCAGGCCAAAGTAGTCGCCGGTCATGTCGTAGCCGGTCTCCTTGTCCACCACCTTGCCCTTGGCCTTGAGCGTCTTGACGTCAAAAGCGCCCATGTTGCGCATGTGCGCCTTCAGGCGTTCCGGGCTCTGCCCGGTGTAGCCAATGGTCCAGACCGACGCGTTGATCTCGCGCAGGATGTCTTCCGGCACGGGCTCGTCCATGCCGTTGACCTTCTGCATCTTGTAGTTCTTCGACAGCTCGGTCGCAAAGCCCAGCTTCTCGGCGAACTGGTGCATGATCATGTGGTCGCTGCGGCTCTCCCACAGCGGCTCGATGACCTTTTCGCGCCACTGCAGCGAGCGGTTGGACGCGGTGCAGGAGCCGCTGGTTTCGAACTGGGTGGCCGCTGGCAGCAGGTACACCGCGCGGTTCGGGTTGAGGTCTTCCTGTTTGCCCGGCATGGCAGCCATGGAAGCGGTGGCCGAAGGGTACGGGTCCACCACCACCAGCAGATCCAGCTTGTCCA
>JAABQK010000006.1 GCA_011391495.1 Hydrogenophaga sp. | reverse complement strand
TCTCCTTTGAAAGCCATTCACTGGCCCGATTCATGATTGGGCAACTGGTCGGACAGGCCCCTGGTGGTTACACCCGCTCACGCCCTGCTTTTTCACACAACCTGAAAACCCGTTCAAGCGGTCTGAGCACATGCACCATGGTTCATCAAAGCACCCCGTCCACTCCCCTGGCTTGATTCAGATCAAGTCCTTGCCCAATCAGCTGTTTAATCTGCTGACCAGTCCCACACCCTCATATTGAGAAAGTGCCCCCCAATGAAGCGCCTTTTGCCGCTCCTCATCGCCGCCCTGACCAGCGTCCCAGCTTGGGCAGCGCCTGGTGACGACGAGATTCTGAAAATCGCCAACGCCAGCGGCTGCATGGCCTGTCACCAGATCGATCCGGTCGCGAGCCCGGTCGCACCGGCCTGGCGGGACATCGCTGCGCGGTACAAAAGTGTCAAGGGTGCACAGCAGCAACTCACGGCGACCATCATGACGGGGTCCAGCGCCGAAACGATCCGATCGACGCCCTATCAGAGCCACTGGACCGGCAAGGTCAGCGGCCCCTTCATGCCGTCGCACCGGGTGGCCATTTCCGAGGCCGATGCGGCCCGGCTGGTGGCCTGGATCCTGGCACTCGAGGTCACCCCGTAAAGCTTCCCGGCAGGTCATATCAGCCTGCCTGCGTCACAGCATCAAAACGCGAACAGGAACGTGGCAGGCAGGTAGGCCGGAGAGCGCGGCACGACCCACCTGGGCGCGCCTCGCTTCCGGCCTGCAGCCGATTCAGCGGGCCTGAATCCGGCTGATGTATTCGAGCAGGGTCAGGATGCGCCCGCGCACCATGGCCGCCTCGTCATAACGGCCGCGCGCCTCACGAAGGTTCTGGGCGTTCTCGACCCGGTATTCCCAGCCCCACACCGGCATGTCGCGCGTGCCGTGGCTCGGAACGCCCACTCCATCGATCACCTCGTACAGGCGGTTGATCGGCAACACGCCTTTGTTGTTCTTCGCCAGTTGGGTCAGGTCGGGCGGACTGCGCTGCAGCAAATTGCCGAGTGGGCCATTGCCCTTGCCATCCACACCATGGCAACTGGCGCAGTTCTCCGTGAACTCCTGTTTGCCGATGTCCGTGGCCTGCTGCTGTGCGAAGGCCGCGCCACTGCCGATGACCAGACCCACAGCCAACAGACCGACCCGGATGCTTGATGTTTTCATAGGTGACTCCTCGTGGTTGAACAACTGGAATGCGGACGGAAACAGACAACAGATCCCGAACCGTGCTTCATGCTAGACCTGCCCTCTGGCGCTCGGATTGACCTACGTCAAACGGCTGACGGCACCGACACACTGGAGGCACCACCCAACCCACCGGCACAGGCTCTCATGTTGCTGGTGCGTCAACGCATACGCATCCGTACAATCCCGCGACCCCTGGAACACACACCATGCTGACATTTGACCTGCTGAAAACGGACACCGCCGAGGGGCCCTACCCTGGCAGCCACGCGCGCCGTGGCCGCCTCACCCTCAACCACGGCGTGGTGGAAACCCCCATCTTCATGCCCGTGGGCACCTACGGCACGGTCAAGGGCGTCATGCCCGCCAGCCTGGAAGACATGGGCGCCCAGATCATCCTGGGCAACACCTTCCACCTCTGGATGCGGCCCGGCCAGGAGGTGATGAAAAGCTTCGGCGGCTTGCACGGTTTCGAGAAGTGGAACAAGCCCATCCTCACCGACTCGGGCGGCTTCCAGGTCTGGTCGCTCGGCGCCATGCGCAAGATCACCGAAGAAGGCGTGCACTTTGCCAGCCCCGTGAACGGCGACAAGCTCTTCATGTCGCCCGAGGTCAGCATGCAGATCCAGACTGGACTCAACAGCGACATCGTGATGCAGCTCGACGAGTGCACGCCGTACGAGACCAACGGCCACCTCACCACCGAGGTCGAGGCGCGCAAGAGCATGGAAATGAGCCGGCGCTGGGCCGTGCGCTCTCGCGAAGAATTCGCGCGGCTGGAGAACCCCAACGCGCTGTTCGGCATCGTGCAGGGCGGCATGTTCGAGCACCTGCGCCAGGAATCGCTCGAGGCGCTGGTCGAGATGGACTTCCCCGGCTACGCCATCGGCGGCGTGAGCGTGGGCGAGCCCAAGGAACAGATGCTGCAGATCATGGCCCACACGCCGCACCGCCTGCCCGCGCACAAGCCGCGTTACCTGATGGGCGTGGGCACGCCCGAAGACCTGGTGCAGGGCGTGGCCGACGGCGTGGACATGTTCGACTGCGTCATGCCCACGCGCAACGCGCGCAACGGCACGCTGTTCACCCGCTACGGCGACCTCAAGATCCGCAACGCGCGCCACAAGACCGACCACCAGCCGCTGGACAGCACCTGCAGCTGCTACGCCTGTGCCGGGCGCACAGGCGTGAGCTGGGACGCGGGTGGCCGCGACGGCTTCAGCCGCGCCTACCTGCACCACCTGGACCGCTGCGGCGAGATGCTCAGCCCCATGCTCGCCACCATCCACAACCTGCACTACTACCTGAACCTCATGCGCGAGGTGCGCGAGGCGCTGGACGCCGGGCGCTTCGGCGTTTTCCGTGCGCAGTTCAAGGCCGACCGCGCGCGCGGCGTCTGACGCCTTGGCGGCAGGCTGGCACCTTGCTACCCGATTAAGCTGCGCGCCATGACGCAGCCCCACGTTCCCCGCCACATCCTGCCCGTGCTGGTGATGGCGCAGTTCGCCGGCACCTCGCTGTGGTTTGCGGTCAACGCAGTCATGCCCGATCTGCAGCGCGAGCTGGGCTGGCCCGCCAGCGCCGTGGGACCACTCACCTCGTCGCTGCAGTTCGGCTTCATCGTTGGCACGCTGGTGTTTGCCCTGCTGGCCATCAGCGACCGCTTTGCCCCACGCCGCGTCTTCCTGTTCTGCGCGCTGGCGGGCGCAGCCTGCACCGTGGGCGCCTGGGCCATGGTGCGCGACTACAACGCCCTGCTCGGCTGGCGCTTCGCCACCGGCATTTTTCTCGCGGGCATCTACCCGGTGGGCATGAAGATCGCCGCCCAGTGGTACACGCGCGGTCTGGGTGCCGCGCTCGGTCTGCTGATCGGCGCGCTGGTGCTGGGCTCGGCCAGCGCCCACGCGCTGCGCGCCCTGAGCGGAGCCCTGCCCTGGCCCACGCTGATGCTGGGCGTGGCCGCCCTGGCGGCGGCAGGTGGCCTGCTGCTGTTCTTCGGCACCACCGATCCACCGCACGCGCATGCGCGGGTGAGCACGCTGCAGTGGCGCGCACTGGCCACGCTGTGGACCGATGCCCGCGTGCGCAGCTCGGTGCTGGGCTACTTCGGCCACATGTGGGAGCTCTACACGGTGTGGGTGATGGTGCCGCTGGTGCTGGCCACGCGGCTGGGCGGGACCGACCTGTCGTGGGCCGCATTCTGGGTCCTGGGCGCGGGCGTGGTCGGCTGCGCCGGTGGCGGCTGGGTGGCACAGCGCTGGGGAAGTGCGCGCGTGGCCACGTCGCAGCTCGCCACCAGCGGCCTGTGCTGCCTGGCCACACCCTTCGTGATCGACGCACCGGCGCCGCTGTTCTATGCCTGGCTGGTGCTCTGGGGCATCACCGTCTCGGGCGACTCGCCCCAGTTTTCCACCCTGACCGCACGCAACGCACCGCCGCAGGCCGTCGGCAGCGTGCTCACGCTCACCAACAGCATCGGCTTCGGCATCTCCATCGTGAGCATCCTGCTGTTCGTGTCGCTGGCTGAGACCATCAGCCTGGGCGCGCTGCTGCCCTGGCTGGCCGTGGGCCCGGCGCTGGGTCTGTGGGCCATGGGGCGGCTGGTGCAGGAGGAGCGACGCTCCCCGCACTGAGCGTCAGGCGGCCAAGCCCTGGGCGTTTTCCGGGTTGGCGGCTGGCTCCTTGGCCGATGTGCCGCACGAGAAGCAGTAACGCGCAAAGGCGTTCTTGCGCGTGTGGCAGTGACCGCAGTGGTCGAACAGGCAGAGGCCACAGTGCGGGCAGAAGTCGGTCTTTCCATCCTTCATGTCCACCGTGCGCTCGCAGCCCGGGCAGATGTTCTTGGTCATGCGCGCCTGTGCCTGGTCGTAGTCCATCTCGCGCTGGCGCGTCTGGGCCGGCTGCGCCTCGGCCTGCCTCTGCCGCTCCAGGTAGCGCTGCAGCGCCTGGATTGCATACCGCCCGCCGATCACCGTGAGCACGATGCCCACGATGTAGCGCACATAGCCGCCGTAGCTCGGCAGGTAAGGCACCAGCTCGACGAAAAAGGCGAACAGCGCAAAGATGATGAAACCCCACACGAAAGGCCAGTAGCTGCTCTTGCGCTGCCGGGCAAACAGCCAGCCCGCCGCCACCAGCAGCGGCAGCGTGAGCAGCAGCCGGTAGCCGAACACACGCAGCTCCTGCGCACGCTGCTCGTTCAGGTATTCCGAGCGCGCGCTGTCCTGCAGGCTTTGCAGTTCGTTCTGGGCACGCTCTTCGGCCTGGCGCGCGTCCAGCGCGGCCTGCTGCTGTCTCTCCACCGCGGCGAGCGCGTCGCGCTCGGCCTGGCGCAGGTCATCCAGCTGCTGGGTGCGGGCGATCAGTTCTTCGTCCTGCTCGGGCCGCGCCGTGGCCTTGCGCGTGGCCAGCCAGTTGCCGAAGGTCTCGCGCGCGGCACGGTTGCTGGCCTCGGCCGACTGCTGGCGCAGCTGTGCCTGGTCCAGCGCGTCCTGTGCCTCCTTGGCGTTTTTCCGCGCGAGGAGGATCGCCTCTTTCACTGCGGGCGCACGCGCCGGATCCAGGTAATCGTCCAGCGAGCGGCGCTCCTCCACCTGCGGCAGGTCACCCACGATCGTGCTGCCCAGCCCCACCAGGAACCAGGCAAACAGAAAGGCCACCAGCCACAGCCCGCGGTGGAACCATTTTTCAGACAGACGCAGGGTCTTGCTCATGTTGTTTACCTCAGAGACACCGTGTTCCACGCGATTGTGAACCCGCTCAGAGCATCACCCGTATCGCAGGCAAGCCCGGCCCCGAATCCGGTTGGCGGCTCCAATGTGGCCGGAGGCGCCCTTGCAGCTCGGGTGGGCGTCCTGCGGACGTGCCCCCAGCCCGCGCGCCCACCCAGTCGCGGCCGGTCGCTGCGTGGACGATGCCGGCGCGGCGAAACCTCGATAGGCGCGGACTGGCATGATGTCGGGCTTGCCCGGACATGGGCACCTTTTCCTCCTGCCCCGCCCGACCCCATGAACGCCAACGCCCACGACACGCCCGACAACGCCGCACCGGCGCCCACTGAAGCCACCACCGCCCAGGCAAACGCCGCCGCACGCCCGCCGCGCCGCAACGGGGGACGCCGCCCGCAGCGCCCGGGCGCCGAGCGCCCCGCAAACCCGGCACCCGCGCGCCAGCACCCGGTGCTGGACCAGCTGGCTGCGCTCTACCCGGCTCTGTTCGGCGAGACGCTGCTGCCGCTCAAGCGCGGCATTTATGAGGACCTGCTGGCCGCCCACCCCGAAACGCTGGAGAAAGACAGCCTGAAGACCGCGCTGGCCTTGCATGCACGCTCTTCCCGCTACCTCACCGTGGTGGCGTCGGGCCAGCAGCGCCACGACCTGGCCGGTCAGCCGGTGGAAGCGCTCACGCCCGAACAGGTGCACCACGCGCTGATCGAGGTGTTTCGCCGCCGTGGCGCGCGCAGCCGCGAGGACCTGCGCCCGAAGCTGCGCCAGCGCATCCTGCAGGCGTATGAAGCCTCGGGCCTGCCGCGCGACGAATACGCCGAGCGCGTGCACGGTCGCGACGAAGAGGTGAACCAGCTCACCCGCGACGCGCTGGCCGAAGCCGCCAGCCGCGCGGCGCGCGAAGAAGCGCTGCTGCGCGCTTTCGATGCCAGCGGCAAGAGCGTGGAGGCCTTCGCCGACATGTACGGCATGGTGCCTCAAGAAGCCCAGCGCACCCTGGAACGGGCCCGCGCACGCCAAGTGCCGCGCGCCTGATCTCAGGCCGCCGGCATCGTGAACACGGTGAGCACGCCGGTGTAGCCATACAGCCGGTGGTGCGCGATCTCGCCGCCCGCGAAAAAGCCCACCAGGGGCACGTCGCCCAACGCCCGGCGCACGATCTGCAGCTCGGCACTGGGGCTGCCAAAGTGCGGCCCCCCGCGGCCCGCGCAGCTCACGTACACCGCACCCGCTATGCCACGCCCAGGATGCGCAGCGGCCTCCGTCTCGCCGGCCAGCCGCGCGCTCGTCAGAGGCAGACTGAGCCCTTCGGGCTCCAGCTCTTCGCGCACCTCGGTACAGACGCGCATGAGATCGGCGCGGGCCGCCTGCACGTTGCGTTCGCAGAACGCGAGCCGGGTGCCCTCAGGCACCGCCTCGGCAATGGCAATGCCGCGACGGCCGGGGTCCAGTCCGATGATGTGACGCACCAGCACGTCGGTGCCAAACTGGCCCGAAACCCGCGGAGATTGCGGGTCGGCGGACAGGCGGCCCTGCGCAGCCGGCGCCGGCGGGCTCAGACCCACCAGCGTGACACGCAGACGCTCGATGGTCTCCGGCAGGCGGTCGAGCGACAGGCCGAAACGCTCCAGCAGAACGTCCAGCGCGGGTTCGCCGTCGAGCCGGAGCACCAGGTTGCCGTCGGCGCGGGTCACGGTGCGCTCCCGGTCCACCGGCTGCGCGCCCTGGGTGACACGCGACACCATGCCGACCGCCGCACCGAAAGCCACACCGCTCAGGCCGCCATGAAACACGCCGCTGGCGGCGCCCTGGCCACTCAGGTTGCCCGCGCTGCTGAAAGCGAACTGCACACTCGCGCCGCGACTGCCGGCGAGGCCACCGAACACATAGCCGCTGGTGGTGCGCTCGGCCACCTCGGCGATCAGCTCGGCCACCTCGGGCGTGCTGCCGTCGGCATGCACCAGAGCGGTGTGGGCCACAAAACCGTCAGCACCGGCCACGCGGCCGCTGGCCGACAGCGGCGCCACACCGCTGAACACACGGTACTGGTCGGGGCTGAGGTCGCACAGCATCACGGCCAGCGCCGGCTCGTCAAAGTACTCGACGTTGTTGGCGGCAATGCCCACGCCCACCGTGCCGGCCCAGTCGGTCACCTCGGGCAGTTCAGCGCTCAGGTGCGCCAGGATCGCTTCGGCCTCACTGGCGTAGTGGTCGGTGATGTAGAGCAGTGCCAGCGATGGCGCCTGGACACGTTCGGGCAGGGCCATCTGGGCGCGCAGCTGCGCCAGCACCAGCGCGGCGGCCATGCGCCATTGGGGATGGGTGGCGTGGGCGTAGGGAAAGGGTTTCATGGCGTTTCGACCGCACCACGGCCCGCGGGTTCAGTGGCGGGTGCTCAGCGACGCCGGCGGGCCGGTGCGGCCTTCCTGGCAACCGCTTTTTTGGCGGCGGGCTTTTGGGCCGCGGCTTTCCGGGCGGCAGCAGCGGCCTTGGGCGCAGGTGGTGTCGGGGCAGCGCCCAGCGAGAACCCCGGCACCTGGAAAAACGACGTGGGCATGGGCCAGTCACCCGTGGACAGCGGCTGGGGGTCCGCTGCCCGGGGGGCGGGGGCGGCGGTGCGGCGACGCGGCGCTGGCTTTTTCGCCGCCGCTTTTTTTGCCACCGGCCTGCTGGCCGGCGGGCGCGGCTTCGGTGGCGCCTCGCCCGCCGCCGGGCTGCCCGTGACCGCGCGCGCAGCGGCCTTGCCCATGCCGGCGACCATGCCGACGTTGCGCGCCACGGAGTCTGTGAGCCCCCGGGTGACCTTGCCGGCCACGCCGGTGGCGGTGTTCACCGCCTGCTCGGTCAGGCCACTGGCCACCTGGCGGGTGGTGTCGAGCGCGGTCTGGCGGGCCACGTCTTTCATCGCGTTGGCGGCGATGTGCTGAAACTGTTGCGACAGCGCACCCCACCACTGCATCGGGTCCACCACACCCCCAGCGGGCTGCGCCGGGCTCTCGGCCGGCCTGGCCTTGCGTGGCCTGGCCGCGGGAGGTGGCACGGGCTCTTCGCCTTCGTCCTCGTCGTCCTCAGTTTCTTCGGCATCTTCGACCGCCGGGGTTCCGTAGGTGCGCGGCGGGATCTCCAGTCCGGCAAACGGGGTGGGCGCGGGGGCGGCGGCTGAGACCCCGGTGAACCCAGACACCGCATCGGCGGCCTTGAGCTTGAGCGCGTTTGCCACGTCGCCCAGGCTGAAGTTCATGTTCTTCAGCGTGGCCAAGGTCATCTTCTGCACTTCGAGCGCCTGAATGGTCGCGCCCAGGGCCTTGGAATTCTGGTCGAGCCAGAAATGCACCGCCTTGAGCTCCTCGATGCGCTTTTCCAGATCCTCCACGTTGAAGGTGGGCGCCACCCAGTTGCCCAGATTGGGCATCTGCGGAATGCTCTGCCCCAGCCCATGCGCCACACCGCCGGCGGCCTGGCCAGCCAGGTTTTGCAGGAACTCGAAGCCTGGCACGAACTTGCCGAATCCGCTGCCCGATGTGTCGCTCATGGGAGTCTCCTGGTGGATTTTTATGGGGTTCTCTGGCCGCTCATCCGTCGACCCCGTACCGGGGAGGGCGGCGCTCCCGCAAGGATGCCACACCTTCGCGCACATCGGGACCGGCAAAGCCCATGAATTCCAGGGCCAGCGAGGTGTCGAAAGCCGGCCCTGCCTGGCGCAACCAGTTGTTGAGCGAATACTTCGTCCAGCGGATCGCGCTCTGGCTGCCCGAAGCGAGGCGGTCGGCCACCTCGTAGGCCTTGTCCAGCAGCTGCGCGTCGTCCACCGCCAGCGACACGAGGCCGATGCGTTCGGCTTCTTCGCCGGAAATGGGATCACACAACATCAGGTAGTACTTGGCCTTGGCCAGGCCACACAGCAGCGGCCAGACGATGGCCGCGTGGTCACCAGCGGCCACGCCCAGGCGGGTGTGGCCATCGACGATCTTGGCGCTGCGCGCGGCAATCGAAATGTCGGCCAGCAGCCCGGCCACCAGCCCGGCGCCGACCGCCGGACCGTGCATGGCGCTCACGATCGGCTTGTCGCAATTGATCACGTTGTAGACCAGGTCGCGTGCTTCCTTCCAGACGCGGGTGCGCACCTCGAAGTCGGTGGCCATGTCCTGCACCAGGGCCAGATCACCACCGCCCGAAAACCCCTGACCGCTGCCGCGCAACACGGCGCAGCGCACGCTGTCGTCGCGCCCCACGTCGCGCCAGATTTCGCTGAGCTCCCAATGGCCTTCATGGCCTGCGGTGGGCAGCTTGCCGTTGCCACCCGGGCCGTCGGCGCGCATCTGGATGTCGAGCACCGACGGCACGCCACCGACGAGCGGCCCACGACGGCTGATGGCCAGGGTCTGGTAGCGGCTGTAATCCACAGGGGTCATGGGCTTCTCCGTTGTTGAACGCCCCCATCGGACGGGCAGGTTGTGCGGTCGATTCTGCCCCGTTTGTCCGTGCAGATCGCTTCGGGCTGCGCCGTGTTGTCCCGGGTTGACGCGGCAGAGGACGGTGCGTCACCCACGGCGCTTGACCTGCATCAGCTTCCCGGTCGCAGTGAAGGTGCAAAATGTCTTCACTGGGTGTGGCTTCTGGCCAGGCCCATCCAACCCAGAGGAGAACCCATGACACAGAACGTATCAGAGAGTTTTGTCGCCCAGTTGCAGCAAATGCGCGCTGATTTGCTGGCGCAGTTGCGCGCCCAGCGCGGTGGCAAGATTGGTCGCGCCGAGGCAGCAGCCGATGCCCGCGAGAACGAGCACGGTGACTATGCGAAGGCGGATGCCGAGCGCGACTTGGCCATTGCGCTGGAAGAGCGTGAGTCGGCCGAACTGGTGGCCATCGACGAGGCGCTCAAACGCGTGGCCGATGGCAGCTACGGTCTGTGCATCGACTGTGGCGTCAGCATTGGCAACGCGCGCCTGCACGCCAACCCCACCGCCATGCGCTGCGTGGCCTGTCAGGAAAAAGCCGAGCGCGCCCAAGGCGGCGTGCATCCGGCAACCCTTTGATTTTTATCAGGAGATCTTTTACCCATGTCTACTTTTCATGCCGTCGTCTGGCTGGACCGCCGCGAAGCCCATGTGCTGATGTTTGACCGCGAACACATCGAATCCGAGCGCATCAAGTCCCGCTCGCACCACAAGTCCAAGGGTGGACATGTGGGATCGCATCACGACATGCACGGGCGTGGCGCCTCGGTCAGCGGCAGCCATTCACCCGAGGGCGGGCACGACTCCAGCGATGAAAACTTCTACCATGAGGTGGCGCAGGCGCTGGTGGGTGTGCACGAGATCCTGGTCACCGGACCCGCCCAGGCCAAAGACGAATTCCGGGCCCACTGCAAGCGCCACGACCCGGCCGTGGACAAGGCCATCGTCGACGTGGTGTCCAGCGATCATCCCAGTGATGGTCAGCTGGTCGCCTTGGCGCGCCAGTACTTTCACAAGTACGACCTGAATGCGGGCGACCCGACCCAGCTCTGATCGGCGACGCCGCACCCGGCCAGCGATCAGCAACGCCCGCCTGTGCGGGCGTTGTGCTTTGTGCGCGCAGCACCTGCGCGGTTCCGGTTTTGATATCCTGAAACGATGAACACCGACCACCCCGACACGCTGCCTGCGTGCAGCCTGTTTCACCTGGCGTTCCACGTCACGGATCTGGACGAGGCGCGCCGTTTTTACGGTGGCGTGCTCGGCTGCCAGGAGGGCCGCAGCACCGACACCTGGGTCGACTTCGACTTTTTCAGCCACCAGATTTCGCTGCACCTGGGGGAGCCGTTCAGGACCAGCCGCACGGGGTGCGTGGGAGACCACATGGTGCCCATGCCGCATTTTGGTCTGGTGCTGCTGCTGCCGGCCTGGCAGGCGCTGGCCCGGCGCCTGCAGGCCGCCGGGATGGACTTCGTGTTGCCACCGCAGCGGCGCTTCGAAGGACAGCCAGGCGAGCAGTGGACGATGTTTTTCTGCGATCCGTTTGGCAACCCGATCGAGATCAAGGGTTTCGCCACGCTGGACCGGATCTACGCGACCTGAGCGCAGCGGGCGCCAGCCGGCTCAGCTGGCCGACTGGATTTTCTGCCCGGCACTGCGCCATTCGGGGAAACCACCGCGGAACCAGTGCACCTTGCTGAAGCCGGCCTTGAGGGCGGCCTGGCTGGCCTTGTAGCTTTTCCAGCACTCGGGCCCGTTGCAGGCAAATATCAACTCCGCAGCCCGGTTGCTGCCGAGCTGGGTGGTGTCGAACTGGTCGAGCCTGGCGTCGTAGTCCGCGTCTTTCGGACTCTTCTCCACGTAAGGCACCAGCTGGGCGCCCGGCACATGGCCCGCCTTGAATTCGGCGTCGGTCCGGGTGTCGATGTAGCGCGCACCGCGCTGCATCAACTGCGTCACCGTCGCCGCATCCACCACCTGCGCACCCGGCAGGCTGCGCGGCGTGAAGTACCCCAGCGTCGACACGTAACTGAAATCATCGGCCTTCAGAGCCAGCACCTTGCCCATCTCATTGAGCGCCGGGCTGCTGGCCATGGCCTCGCCCAGCGCGCTGCGAAGGGCTGGCGCGTCCAGCTTGCTGTCGTTGCGCAGCGCGACACTCAAGCCCGGTGCGGCGCGCGTTTCCATCACGATCGCCAGTTTCTCTCCAGCCGCCACCCAGCGTTCGTACACCGCCTTTTCCACCGCGACCACGTCGCAGCGGCGCAGCTGCAGGCAAGGCAGCAGGGCATCCTGGTAGCGCGTTTCGAAGAGGGCGCCAAAGTGCCGCTTGATCGTGGTGTTGGCCGCATTGACTTCGCCCCGGATCAGGTAGGTCACCACGCTGTCCTGCTGTGGCAACCCCAGCCGCTTGCCCTGAGCCTGGGCCAGGCTGGTGATGCCACTGCCGGCGGGCGCCACCAGCACGGCCTGCACCGGCCGCTCTGCCCCGAGGAGCGGAACGTATCCATAACGCACCGCGCTGCCAATCACGTGGGCAGGCGCCACATACAGATCATGGATGCGCGATCGGGTGGTCTGCAGGTCGGCCGTGGCGTCGGTCGACAGCTGCACCGTGGCGGTGGCCGCGCCCGCTTTGCGCAGCGCCTGTTCGACCACCAGCTTCCATGCGCTGAAAACGGCGAAGCGCGACTGCTCCGCCTGGTCGCCCGGATTGATCAGCACCTGGGTCTGGGCGGCAGTTGTCAGGGAAACGCCAGCCAGTGCCAGCAACAGGACATGGCGCACCGTGGCACGCAGACCGAGCTTTATGTGTTTCATACGTCAACCCACCATGGAGGATGTCAAGCTAGTCCGATTCTAGAAACATCTGGACACAGATAGCGTGAAAACCAGGGCTGCTTCCGTTCGTCGTGGGCGAACGGCAGCTCCCCTTCTGACCTCTCGCGGATCGTGGATTCTTTCGTACTACTCCACGCGCTCCGGTTGCGGTGCAACGCGGGCGTCATCCGCCGGGATGTCGGACGCACGCCACTCGGCCAGCCCGGAGGATCAGGCCTCGAGCGGGGCAATGGTCTGGTCGATCGCGCCAAAGATGCTCTGGCCGTCCTTGCCCTTCATCTCGATGCGGATGGTGTCGCCAAACTTCATGAACGCCGTGCTGGGCTGGCCATCCAGGATGGTTTCGATGCAGCGCTTCTCGGCGATACAGCTGTACCCCTTAGGCCAGTCCTTGCGACCATCCACCTCGATGCCCTGGTTGCTGACCGTGCCGCTGCCGACGATGGAGCCCGCGCGCACGTTGCGCGTCTTGGTGATGTGCGCAATGAGCTGGCCGAAATGGAAGGTCATCTCCGGGCCGGCGTCGCACATGCCCACCCTGCGGCCATTCCAGGTCGACTGCAGCGTGAGGTGCACGCGCCCGCCCTGCCACGCGTCGCCCAGTTCATCGGGCGTGACGGCCACCGGGCTGAAGGCACTGGCCGGCTTGCTCTGGAAAAAGCCGAAGCCCTTGGACAGCTCGGCCGGGATCAGGTTGCGCAGCGACACGTCGTTCACCAACATCAGGAGCCGCACGCCCTCGAGTGCCTGGGCTGGTGTGGCCCCCATCGGCACGTCACCGGTGACGACAGCAATCTCGGCTTCGAAGTCGATGCCGAAATCTTCGCTCGCCACCACCACGTCGTCACAGGGACCGATGAAGTCGTCGCTACCGCCCTGGTACATCAGCGGGTCCGTGTAGAACGTGGCGGGCACCTCGCTGTCGCGCGCGGCACGCACCAGCTCCACATGGTTGAGGTAGGCCGATCCGTCGGCCCACTGATAGGCGCGCGGCAGTGGCGCCATGCACAGCGCGGGATCGAACGGAAAAGCGTGCCGAGCCTTGCCCTGGTTGAGGGTCACATACAGATCGTGCAACTGCGGCGCCAGGAAATTCCAGTCGTCCAGCACCTGCTGCAGCTTCATCGCGATGCCGGTCGCATAATGCGCGGTCGAGAGGTCGCGCGAGACGACCACCAGCTGCCCGTCGCGGGAACCGTCTTTGTAAGTGGCGAGTTTCATGTCGGTCTCCTGCTGCAGCAATGGTTGGAATGCATGAGTTCTGCCCGGAGCGCCACCGTTTCCGGCGCATGGCACGCGAGCCCCGTCATTACGGATAGTGAAATCAGTTACCCTATGCGTAAAATCGGATTCTAGACCATACCGCTCCCAACGGCCCCGAGGGGTTCCAAAGCCCGCCACGGAACCCGGGCAGCGATCCCCTCGTCCAACCCTCTGATGCTCCACATGCCCGCCGCGAACTCCACCGCTCACCGCATGCCACCGATCGACCGCATCCCGGCGTCTAGCGCGGCGGAGGAGCCGGCCGACACCGGCGAGCACCTGCGCGCGGGCATCCAGTCGGTGGAGGTGGGTTTCGAACTGCTCAACGCGCTGTCGCATGCGACGGGAGCCCTCATGCTGCGCGACCTGGCCGCCGCCGCCGGCATGAGTGCGGCGAAGGCGCACCGTTACCTGGTCAGTTTCCAGCGCATGGGCCTCGTGGTACAGGATCCGGCGAGCACGCGCTACGACCTCGGTCCTGCCGCACTGCGCCTGGGGCTGGCCAGCCTGAGCCGCATCGACGCCGTCAAGCTGGCACGTGAACGCCTTCCAGCCCTGTTGCTGGAAACCGGCCACACCCTGGCGATCGCGGTCTGGGGCAACCAGGGTCCGACCATGGTGCACTGGACCGAGGCGCCGCAGACCGTGCCGGTCACGCTGCGACTGGGCGACGTGATGCCGCTGCTGACCTCGGCCACCGGGCGCTGCTTCGCCGCCTTCATGGGCCGGGACGGGCGGGACGCCCAGCGCATCACCCCCATGATCCGGGAGGAACTGGCACGTCTGAAAAAGCTGCCCTGCCATGGCACGCCGCTGATCGATGTGCCCCTGACACCGCAGGACGTGCAGACCATGCTTGACGACACCCGCCAACACGGTCTGGGCCGTGTGGTGCACAGCCTACTGCCCGGCGTCGGCGGCTTCTGCGCTCCGGTGTTTGACGCCCAGGGCCGGCTGGCACTGGGCCTGGTGGTTCTCGGCTCTGTGGCCACGCTCGACACCGAATGGGACGGCCCACCCGCACAGGCACTGCTGCGCTGTGCACGACAACTCAGCGCCGACCTGGGCTACACCGCCCCACCCTGAGTCTGTGGCTACCTCGCTGAACTCCACGCCAGCCACACCCCGCGGCTTCACCCTGGCGGTGCTGGTGCTGCTGGTGCTCGGTGTCCACCTGGCGGTGCTGTCTGGCGGTCTCTCGACCTTCCCACCGGCACCGCCTGAACACCCCGCTGCCAGCCCGCGCGTGGCGGCGGTCCTGACCCGCACGCTGGCGCCCAGCGCTGGCTCACCCTCCGCTCCTGCGCCACCGGTCACCGGCGGCACGGCACGATGGATCACCGCGGCACGCGAACCGGCATCCGCGCCGGCGCCCACCCGCAGCACCCCTGAGCAGCCCCGTCAGGCGCAGCACCTTCGCCCACCGAAACCGGCCGCGCCACCGATGGAGCCGGCTGCACCGGCAGCGTCGCCCGATACGCCCTTGGATGTACCGGCTGCGGATCCCCAGGGCAGCAGCGCAAGGGAGCCGGCTGATGTCGCGCTGGCCACGCCAGCCGATGCCGGTGAAGTGGTCGCCACCGCCAGGGAAGCCCCAAGCTCCCGCGAAGCGACCGTTACGGCAGAACCCTCCCCAGCCGGTCAGCAACCCGGGCCAACCCCACCGCCGGCCCACGCAGACGGGGCCGCCACGGCAGCCCCCTCCTCCGGGCGAAGCAGCCCGCTGCCGCCAGCCAGCGTCCCGGCCAGTGCGCAGCTGAGCTACAAGGTCACGGGCAGCGTCAAGGGAGCGCTTTACAACGCCAGCGCCAGGCTGGACTGGAACCAGGACGGAGAGCGCTATGACGCCCGCATGGAGGTGCGTCTTTTCCTGCTGGGCAGCCGGGTGCAGACCAGCACCGGACGCACGAACGAGCACGGCCTGCTGCCCGAGCGCTTTTCGGACAAGAGCCGCAGCGAACGCGCGGCGCATTTTGACCATGCGCGCCAGCAGATCCGGTTCAGCACCAACACCCCGGAGGTGGACCTGCAGCCCGGCGCTCAGGACCGGCTGAGCGTCTTCCTGCAACTGGCGGCGCTGCTCAAAGCCAGACCCGACGGCTTTCGGCCGGGCCAGACGATAGCCCTGCAGGTGGCCGGCACGGGCGGCGCGGACATCTGGCGCTTCCAGGTGGGCGAAGTGGAACCGCTCTCGCTGCCTGCCGGCGACTTGCCGGCCCTCCACCTGGTCCGTGAGCCCCGGGCGGAATACGACACACGGGTGGATGTCTGGCTGGCGCCCGGCCTGGCGTACCTGCCGGTGCGCCTGCGGATCACCCAGCGCAGCGGTGACAGCGTGGACCAGCAGCTCAGCGAGCTGCCCTGAAACGCAGAAATGTGCCCAAAAAGACACGCATCTTGAATCTTTCTTGAATGGCGCCATCTGAATCAGCAATCGGACTGGATAAGTCCGCCGGGTTGCCGATATAAGTTCTACAGGAACACTGGTTTCTGTTTTAAGAGGATATTTCAGTCATGCACATGCTTTACGACTCAGATGCCTTTGCCGTGGTCCATATCTTGGCCAATGCCCACGCCGAGGGTGACGTCAAGGTGGACGAAGGTCCGCAGATTCCGCGCCACGGTTTCGAGATCGTGGACAAACGCTCGGGCAAGGAGGTGTACCTCGATGGCTCGTGGGCCGAGATGTTCCAGATCCAGATCAACGCCTGGCAGCAGAACACCCCTTCGCAGGAAGAGGTGGAAGACACGCTGGAAGGTTATGCCACCCTGGCGCAGATGCCGGTGGTCATGCACTGAGCGCCCGTCAGCTGCCCGATTCCCCAAAAGCCGACACGTCGCTGACGCGATGTGTCGGCTTTTTCACGTTTCCCGACTTCTCTTGGGTCAGGCCGTGGCAGGGGCACGTTAGTGCCACGTAGACTCGCGCTCCGATCGAGAGGAAACATGAACAAGAAAGTATCCATCAGCCGCTGGCTGATCCCGGCGGCCATGGCCGCACTGCTGGCCTGCCCCGGCGCCCATGCCGAAGACGGCGTCACCGCCCAGCAACTCCTGATTGGCCAGAGCATCACGCTGCAAGGTGGCAAGAACGACTACGGCGTGGCCGTGCTCGACGGCGTCCAGACCTACCTCACACAAGTGAATCGCCAGGGCGGCGTTGCTGGCCGGAAGGTCGTGGTCAAGGTGCTGGACGACGACAACAAGTCTGCCCAGGCAGAGGCCAACGCGCGCCAGCTGGTCACGCAGCACAAGGTGTTCATCGTGTTCGGCTCCATTGAAGGCGGGCCGTCTACCGCTGTGATGAAAGCCACCAACGCCCTGAACGTGCCATTTTTTGGTCCGATGGCCGGATCACCCACCTTGCGCACGCCGCACCAGCCCTTGGTGTTCCCGGTGCGGGCAGAGCACAAGGACGAATTCCGCGCCCTGATGGAACACGCCAGGAGCCTGGGCATGAAGCGGATCGGTTTCCTGCGTTCAGACTCCGAAACGGGGCAACAGCATCTGGACAACGTGCGCAAGCTCAGCCAGCCGCTGGGCATGGAGCTGGTGGCTGACATGCCCTTCAAGTCCGACACGGGTGAGGCCGAACTCAACGCCATGGTGGCCCAGCTCACCCGCAGCGGTGCGCAGATGGTCTTCAACCACGGGGGCATCGGGGTGTATGAAAAACTCATACGCAAGGCGCGGGCCAAAGGTCTGAAAACCCAGTTCTTCGGCGTCAACTCGGGCTCGACCCAACTGGCGAAGCACCTGGACGACCTGGCACACACCATGATTTTTGCCCAGGTGATGCCCAGCCCCTGGGAGCGCAAGACCGCCATCACCCGCGCCTACCAGGACGCCTTCAAGGCCCACAAGCCCGGGGAGGATTTCTCGTATGGCAGCCTGGAAGGCTACATGACCGCCCGCGCGCTGGTGGAGGCGCTGCGCCGAGCGGGCCCGAATCCCACCCGGGAAAGTTTCGTCGCAGGCCTGAAGGACGCCGACCTCCAGATCGAAGGCCTGAAGCTGAGCTACCGCGACGGCGTCCACACCGGTCTGCCGCTGGTCGATCTGGCCATCGTCACCCGCGAAGGGCGCTTCCGCCACTGAGCGCCCCGGGGCGGCGCCTCAGGGCCCCGAACCCGTCACCCGGCGCGCCGTCCACAGGCGGTACACCGGCTCTGCCAGCACCAGCACCGCGACCAGACGGCACACCTGGAACGCCGTGACCATCGGTACACCCAGTTGCAGCACCTTGGCCGTGATGGCCATCTCGGCAATGCCGCCGGGCGCCGTGCCCAGCACCAGGGTGGCCGGGTGCAGGCCGGTGACCCGAGAGAGCAGCCAGGCAAAGCCGGCACAGAGCCCCATCATGACGGTGCTGGCCAGCGCCACCGAGGCCAGCCAGCGCGGCGCGGTGTGCACAAAGGCCGGCGTGAAACGCACGCCCAGGCTGACGCCGATCACGAGCTGGGCCAAGGCGGTGAGCCAGCCAGGAATGGCCGACAGGGTCACGCCCGCCAGGGTGAGCACCAGCGCGACCAGCAGCGCACCCATGAACCACGGATTCGCGCGGCCCAGGCGTTGCATGACCCAGCCACCGGCGAAGGCCAGCAGCGCCAGCAACGCCAGGCCAGCCGGATGCACCACCCGTGCGCCAGGCGCCGTCAGATCCAGACCGCTCAGGCCCCAGGCCTGCATCGCGAACGGGATGGTCAGCGTCACCAGCAACACGCGCAGGCTGTGGGCTGCGGCCACCAGATCCGTCCGCGCACCATGCCGTTCGGCGATCAGGGTCATTTCGGACGCCCCGCCAATCGAGCCGGCGAAGTAGGTGGTACCAAACAGCTGCGCCGGGCTCAGGCCCGGCAGGTGGGCCGCATGCACCCGCCGCAGCCAGGCGCCGAACCCCAGGCCGAGCGCCAGCGCCCAGGCGATGCCCAGCGCAATCGCCCACCACAGCCGGGCCACCAGCGCGCCGACCTCCGGCGTGAAGTACAGACCCAGCGCCGCCCCGATCACCCACTGTCCGGCGTTTCGCAGCGGAATCCAGCTCGCCGTGGGTGCACCCAGCACCGAGACAGCCGAGGTCACCACCAAAGGACCAATCATCCAGGGGATGGGGGTGTGCAGCCAGACGCAAAGCCGTGCGGCGGCCCAGGCCAGCAGCAGGGTCAGTGCGGCGCGCAGCCAGAAAGGACCGCCGCGTGGTCGGTGGAGGAACGGTCGGGAATTCACGTCGCAGGCCGGTGGCATCGGGGATGCGCCTTAGTATGCGGGCATGAACTGTCGAACTGCTGTCATGCTGCCCGCCCTGCTCGCGGCGCAGCTGTCCGGTTGTGCGCACCCCGCCGCGCCCGACCCGCTGACAGCCTCCCGGCTGGACGCCTTGCTGCCCACCGCGTTGCTGCTGCTGGGGGAGCAGCACGACGCGCCCGAGCACCAGGGGCTGCAGCGCGAGACGGTACAGCACCTGGCGGCGCGCGGCCTGCTGGCCGCCGTGGTGCTGGAAATGGCCGAGCAGGGGCGCCAGACCCGCGGCCTGCCTGCGGATTCGGACGAGGCACGCGTGCGCCAGGCGCTGGACTGGAGCGGCGACAGTCCCGGCGGCTGGGCCTGGTCGGCCTACGGCCCGGTGGTGATGGCCGCGGTGCGCGCCGGCGTGCCGGTGCTCGGCGGCAACCTGCCGCGCGGGCAGATGCGCTCGGTCATGGGGAACGCGACCCTCGACAGCCTGCTGCCCGACCAGGCCCTGCAACAGCAGCGCGACAACATCCGCGAAGGCCATTGCGGCCTGCTGCCCGAAACCCAGGTGACACCCATGACGCGCATCCAGCTGGCGCGCGACCGGAGCATGGCAAGCACCGCCGTGGAAGCGCTCAGGCCCGGCCAGACGGTGCTGCTGGTGGCCGGCAACCAGCATGTGCGGCGGGACCTGGGCGTGCCACGGCATCTCCCCGAAGGCCTGGCGTACCGAATCGTCGTGGCCCAGTCTGCGCCAGCCGATGAGCAAGCCCTGTCCAGTGCCGACCGGGTGTGGAACACACCACCCCGCCCGCCGCGCGATTACTGCGCCGAGATGAAACAGCAGATGGGGCGCTGAAGCGCCCCATCGATCTGCCGGACAGAGGGATCAGGCGTTGCGCCGGATCGCGTCGGCCAGCACGTTGACCATGGTGTCGATGTGCGACTTCTCGACGATGTAGGGCGGCGCGAACACCAGGTTCTCGCCTGCATTGCGCACCAGCACGCCGTGGCGGTAGCAGTCCATGAAGATGTCGAAGGCGCGCTTGCCCGCCAGACCTGTGATAGGCGCAAGCTCCACCGCCGCCGCCAGCCCGAGGCTGCGGATGCCGATCACGTTCGGCAGTCCCTGGATGGCGCTGTGCATGGCGTCGCCCAGCACAAGCCCCATTTCGCCGGCGCGGACAAACAGGTTTTCCTCGCGGAACAGGTCGAGCGTGGCGATCGCCGCGGCACAGGCCACCGGGTGGCCCGAGTAGGTGTAGCCGTGGAAGAACTCGATGGCGTGATCCGGCGCGCTGCCGTGCGCGCCCATCATCGCGTCGTAGATGCGGTCGGAACACACCACGCCGCCAAGCGGGATCACGCCATTGGTCACGGCCTTGGCGAAATTCAGCATGTCGGGCTGCACGCCGTAGTAATCCGACGCGAAGGCGGTGCCGAGGCGACCGAAACCGGTGATGACCTCGTCGAAGATCAGCAGGATGCCGTGCTTGTCGCAGATCTCGCGCAGCCGTTTCAGGTAACCCTGCGGCGGGATGTACCAGCCCGCGCTGCCGGCGATGGGCTCGACGATCACCGCCGCCACGTTGCTGGGGTCGTGCAGCGGCAGGATGCGGTTTTCCAACTCCAGCAGAAGGTCCTCGTTCCACACCGGCTCCTGGTTGTGGATGTAGGCGTGGCTGACGGGGTCGTGGATGAAGCGCAGGTGGTCCACGCGCGGCAGCAGCGAGCTGCCGTACATCTTGCGGTTGGCGGGGATGCCGCCCACGCTCATGCCGCCGAAGTTGACGCCGTGGTAACCACGTTCACGGCCGATGAACAGGTTGCGGTGACCTTCGCCGCGGGCGCGGTGGTAGGCCAGTGCCACTTTCAGCGAGGTGTCGGCCGCTTCCGAGCCCGAATTGCAGAACAGCACCTTGTTCAGGTCGCCCGGCGCCATGGCCGCGATCATCTCGGCAGCGCGAAAGGCCTTGTCGTTGCTCACACTGAAGGCGGTCGAATAGTCCAGCGTGTCCAGCTGCTGCTTGATCGCTTCGTTGACGGACGAGCGGTTGTGTCCGGCGCCCACGCACCACAGGCTGGAGATGCCGTCGATGACCCGTTTGCCGTCATGGGTGGTGAAGTGCATGCCGTCGGCGGCCACGAAGATGCGCGGTTCCTTCTGGAAGCTGCGGTTGGGCGTGAAGGGCAACCACTGGTTGTCCATGCGGAACTCGTTGAAAGCCATGATCAGGGTCTCCTGGGACGCGCGGGCAGGTAGCGCATGAGGGGGGAAGTGGCTGAATTTTGTCATCATCCACGGCCCGCAGGGGGGTCCACTGGGGGCGCATGCAGCGGACCCACCGAAGCCATCCTGCGACAATGCGCTCGCCATGAACCACACCTACGTTCTCACCCTCGCCTGCCAGGACCGCCCTGGCATCGTGCATGCCGTCTCGGGCTTCCTGCTGGAGCGCGGCGGCAACATCGAAGAAGCCGCCCAGTACAACGACCACGGCACCGGCCTGTTTTTCATGCGCGTGCAGTTCACCTGCGGTCAACTGACCCAGGACGACCTGCGCATCCACTTGAGGCTGTTTGCCGAGCCATTTGCCATGCAGTGGAGCCTGCACCCGCTGGCCGAACCGATGCGCACGGTGATCTTCGTCAGCAAGGAAGGCCACTGCCTGAACGACCTGATGTTCCGCTGGAAGAGCGGCCTGCTGCGGCTGGACATCCGCGCCATCGTGAGCAACCACCGCGACTTCTACCAGCTCGCCGCCAGCTACAACGTGCCCTTCCACCACATCCCGGTGACCGCCGCGACCAGGGTGCAGGCCGAAGCGAAACAGCTGGAGGTGATTCGCAGCGAAGGCGCCGAACTCGTGGTGCTGGCGCGCTACATGCAGATCCTGAGCAACGACCTGTGCCGCGAGCTGTCGGGCAAGGCCATCAACATCCACCACAGCTTCTTGCCCAGCTTCAAAGGCGCCAAGCCTTACTACCAGGCACACGACCGCGGCGTGAAACTGATCGGCGCCACCGCCCACTACGTGACGGCCGAGCTGGACGAGGGCCCGATCATCGAGCAGGACGTGGCCCGCGTGGACCACACCGACACGGTGGAAGACCTGACGGCACGGGGCCGGGACACCGAGAGCCAGGTGCTGGCGCGTGCTGTGAAATGGCACAGCGAACACCGCGTGCTGCAGAACGGGCACAAGACCGTGGTGTTCAAGTAAGCTGGACGCCACCTCCCTCCCCGGCAGTCGAATCAGTTGGAGAACGCATGAAAACCTGGGCGCAAACCGGTCTGTTCGCCAGCGGCTTGCTGATGTCGCTCAGTGCATCCTTGTGCGCCATGGCAGCCGATCCGGTGCCCCTGACGCAGGACGAAGCCGTCCAGCTGGTCAAAGGCAAACGACTGAACACCGTCAATGCGCGGTTTGGCAATGTGTCGCTGGACCTGCGAGAAGACGGCAGGCTGTATGGCAACAACCAGGGTCAATCGGATTCCGGGCAATGGAAAATACAGGACGGCAAGCTGTGTCTGAGCTGGCGCCGCTGGGAGTACGAAGGCTGTGGCACGCTGCAGAAGCGCTCCACCACCGTGGAACACCTGTACCCGAATGGCAGCCTGCATTTTTCGATCACGGTGGAGTGATGTGATGAGTCGGACCATCCCCGGCCAGTCCAGCTTGCACGCCTTGCCATGACGATCCGCATTCCACCGATCCAGTGCCTGCTGACCTTCGAGGCGCTGGCGCGCCTGCGCAGCGTGACGCAGACCAGCGAGGAGCTGTGTGTGACGCCGAGCGCCGTGAGCCACCGCATCAAGCAGCTGGAGCAGATTCTGGGCACCAAGCTGTTTGGCCGCGCCGACTTCTCGCTCACCACCGAGGGCAGCGAATACCTGGCGCATGTGCGCGAGGGTCTGGCCACGCTGCAGAAATTTCCGAGCAACGCGGCAACGCCTGGGCGGCGCAAGCTGCGGCTGGCGGTCACGCCCACGTTTGCGCGCTCCATCCTGCTGCCGCGCCTCAAGCAGTTCAGCGAGGCCTACCCCGAGATCGACCTGACGTTGCAGGTGAGCATCCCCCTGCTGGACGTGGTCGCCGAGGACGCGGACTTGATGGTGCGATTCGGGGCAGGACGCTACGCCGACGTGGAACACATCTGCCTGATGAAAGACGACGTCACCCCACTGGCCTCCCCCGCCTTCGCACGCGAGAACGGGCCCTTCGAATCCCCGGAGGACCTGGAAGGCGTGCCGCTGTTGCGCAGTCCGCTGGAGCCCTGGCGCACCTGGTTTGCCGCCCACAACCAGGACTGGCCCGAGCCGGTGGACGGCTCACAGTTCAACGACATCGGCCTGATGTGCGACGGTGCCGCCGCCGGCATGGGTGTGGCGCTGGTGCGGCTCAAGCTCGCCGTGCCCTGGCTGGAGCACGGTACGCTCGTGCCCCTGTATGAGCGCCACGTGCCCAGCCCGCACGCCCATTACCTGTGCTGGCGCACCGGCACGATGGACCGCTGGGAGTGCGCGGCGTTTGCCGAGTGGCTGAAAAAGGCGGTGGCCTGAACGACCACGAGGTCCGGACGTGCGGGGCGGCAGGCCTCACCAATGACACACCGCCCCATCGGGGCGGCGGCGAAAGTTGCAGCAAGCCACCACTCTCGCCAATCAGGGTGCGAGTGGCGCGGGTATCTCACTCGATCGTGAGCCGCTGCCCCGCTGAAGCTGTTTTCTTCGGCAAGGTCAGCATCAACACGCCATTTTCGTACTTTGCCTTGGCGGCGGCATTGTCGATATCCTGCGGCAGCTGGAAGCTGCGCGAGACCGCGCCGTAGTAGCGCTCGCTGCGCAGAAGCTTCTCGTCCTGGGTCTGGTCTTGCTGCTTGACCTCGGCACGCAAGGTCACGACATTGCCTTCGATCGTGACGTGGATGTCGTCCTTGGAGACACCAGGCACTTCGGCCTGCACCGTGTAGGCATCGGGCGTCTCCTTGACATCAACCTTGATCTGCGCCGGCAAGGGGTCACCGTGCAACGGCTTGACGTAGAAGCCGGGCGCGACATCCTTGAAAAAGTCGTCAAACAAACCGGAACGGGCAATCAGACTGTTCATGGAAAAACTCCTTTTCTCGCGTTGAAGTTGTCGGGACAAGGGCGCAATCGATACCCTACCCTTCGCTTGATTTGATGTCCAGCACCCGATTTTTCAAGACCTCCCGCACTGCCCCCAGAGCACAGCCCCTGCGCGCCGGCTTCACAAAAGGCTGCAAGTTTCTTCAATCGCCCAGCGTTCCATTGGCCTAAACTGATTCATTCATTTGCCACACCGATCTGCCATGAACGCACCCGCATCCCCTGTCCAGGTTTCCCGGCTCGAACGCGCTGCCCGCCAGGCCGAGGTGGTGCGCGCCCTGCAGGCGGTGCTGCCCGCTCACGCCCTGCTCTGGCAACCCGAGGACACCGTTCCCTACGAGTGCGATGGCCTGACCGCCTACCGCGAGCGCCCGCTGGTGGTGGCCCTGCCCGAAACCGAGGCGCAGGTGGCCGCGGCGCTCAAGGCCTGCCACGCGCTGGATGTTCCGGTGGTGGCGCGCGGTGCCGGCACTGGCCTGTCGGGTGGCGCCATGCCGCATGCGATGGGTGTGACCCTGTCGCTGGCCAAGTTCAACCGCATCCTGGCCATCGATCCGCGCGCACGCACGGCGCTGGTGCAGGCGGGTGTGCGCAACCTCGCCATCAGCGAAGCCGCAGCGCCACATGGCCTCTATTACGCGCCGGACCCCAGCAGCCAGATCGCCTGCAGCATCGGCGGCAACGTGGCCGAAAACTCGGGTGGCGTGCACTGCCTGAAATACGGCCTGACGGTGCACAACGTGCTGCAGGTACGCGGCTACACCATCGAAGGCGAACCGGTCACTTTCGGCAGCGCGGCGCTGGACGCGCCGGGCTACGACCTGATGTCGCTGGTGATCGGCAGCGAAGGCATGCTGGCCGTCACCACCGAGGTCACGGTCAAGCTGGTGCCCAAGCCGATGCTGGCGCGCTGCATCATGGCGAGCTTCGACGACATCCAGAAAGCCGGCGATGCCGTGGCTGCGGTGATCGCTGCCGGCATCATCCCGGCCGGACTGGAAATGATGGACAAGCCCATGACAGCCGCGGTGGAAGATTTTGTACATGCCGGCTACGACCTCAACGCCGCCGCCATCCTGCTGTGCGAAAGCGACGGCACGCCCGAAGAGGTGGACGAGGAAATCGGCCGCATGAGCGAGGTACTGCGCCGCTGCGGCGCCACCGCCATCGCTGTCAGCCGCGATGAGGCCGAACGCCTGCGTTTCTGGAGCGGGCGCAAAAACGCCTTTCCGGCCAGCGGCCGCATCAGCCCGGACTACATGTGCATGGACTCGACCATCCCGCGCAACCGGCTGGCCGACATCCTGATCGCGATCAGCGAGATGGAGCAGAAATATGGCCTGCGCTGCGCCAACGTGTTCCATGCCGGTGACGGCAACCTGCACCCCCTCATCCTGTTCGATGCCAACGACCCTGACCAGCTGCACCGCTGCGAGCTGTTTGGCGCCGACATCCTGGAAACCAGCGTCGCCATGGGCGGCACGGTGACAGGAGAACACGGCGTGGGTGTCGAAAAACTCAACAGCATGTGTGTGCAGTTCTCGGCCGAAGAAAACGCCCTCATGTTTGGCGTGAAACGGGCCTTTGATACCAAAGAGCTACTGAACCCCGGCAAGGTGATTCCGACCCTGCAACGTTGTGCTGAATACGGGAAGATGCTGGTCCGCGGCGGGCGCCTTTCACACCCGGAATTGCCCCGTTTCTGATGGTCATATTTCACAGTCGGCCTGTGACACGCTGGGGTACAGTCGGGTTCAATGAGCTTATCCCCCCCCCTGCGCGACAGGCCGCTGGCGACCTGCCCGTCTGACCAGACGGCGCATGAGCGCGAGCAGCGCATGCTGGAGGAGATTGACGCACTGCGGGCAGAAAACCTTCATTTGCGCGAGACCTACGCCAGGCAGCTGGCACCGGCCAAGCCAGACCTGACCGATACCCAGCGGTACAGCCTGCCCTTGCCCCTGGAGGGCGCGCTGGCAGAGCCAGGCCAGTCCATCGCCCAGCTCGAATACGAGGCCTTGTTCTCCACACTGGCCAGTGTGTTCCCGACCGGCGTGTTCCGCACGGACGCGGCTGGCGTGCTCACGCACGTGGATGCCAGACTGCGGCAAATCTTCGCACTCGAGCAGCAGGACTTCCCCAACTTTGGCTGGCTGCGACGCGTGCATCCCGATGACGTCGAACAGGTGAAGAGGCACTGGATGCAGGGCGTTTCCCGGGGCGAGAGCCTGAACGTGGAGTTCCGGCTGCTGTTCCCGGATCAGCACATCGCTCACCTGCTGGTGCGCAACGTACCGCAACGCGACGCCAGTGGCCGGGTCATCAGCCAGCTCGGCTTCATCCAGGACATCAGCCATCTGCGCAACCTGGAAGCAGAAGCCCGCATCAAGGAAGAACTCAACCGCCAGATCATTGCCAGCAGCCCGGACTGCACCAAAGTGCTGGATCTGCAGGGGCGCCTGCTGCAGATCACGGCCCAGGGTTGTCGCCTGGTCGAGCTGGACGACTTCGAACAGGTGCGCAACACCGACTGGACAGGCTGGTGGCCTGGCGAGGGTGAACAGCTGGCCCGCGCGGCCATCGAGAGTGCCGCACGTGGAGAAAGTGCGCGCTTTCTGGCATTTGGGGAAACCTTCAAGGGCACGCCCAAATGGTGGGACACCGTCGTATCACCCATCTGCGATGCGCAGGGGCAGCCTGTGATGCTGCTGGCGGTGTCCCGCGACATCACCGAGCTGCACCGGCAGCAGGAAGAAATTCACGCGCTCAATGCCGCGCTGGAAAGCCGGGTCACGCTGCGCACCCAGGAGCTGGCCAACGCCACCCAGCGCATTCGCCAGACGCTGGAGGAGGCGCAGGCGCTCTACAACCAGGCGCCGTGCGGTTACCACTCGGTCGACGCCAGCGGCACGTTTGTCCTGATGAACCAGACCGAGTTGGACTGGCTGGGCTACACCCGAGATGAAGTGATCGGGAAACTGAGCTTCCGCGACATTTTCATGCCCGGCAATCTGGAGGAAGCAGAAGCGCGACTCGAGAAACTCATCCGAAACGGCAAACTGGAGCCCACCGAAACGGGCATGCGCCGGCGCGACGGCAGCCATTTCGTGGCGCTGATCAACAGCACGGTGGTGCAGGACGAGGAAGGTCGCTTCCTGCGCAGCAACAGTTCGGTGGTTGACATCACCGAGCGTAAGGCAGCTGAAGTTGCGCTGGGGGCCCAGCGCAACTTCCTTCAGACCATCACCAACAGCGTGCCGGTGCAACTGGCTTTTTTCGACCGGAGTCTCATCTGCCGTTTCGCCAACGTGAGTTATGCGCGGTGGCTCAACCGGCGACCGGAAGATCTCGTGGGCCTTCACCTGAGCCAGATCGCCCGCCCGCAGGACTATGCCGCCGCACAGCCCAGGCTCGCCGCCGCGCTTGCCGGTGAGATCCAGCGTTTCGAAGGCGCGCGTGCATTTCCGGATGGCGAATCCTTCTATGCCGGCATCGAGTACACACCTTACGTACTCGACGGTCAGGTGCAGGGTTTGTTTGTCCAGATGCTGGACCTCACCGAGCGGAAAAGCTCGGAAGACCGGATTCTCCAGACCAACCGGCAGCTCAACGAGGCGCTCACGCAGGCGCAGGCGCTTTACAACCAGGCGCCTTGCGGCTACCACTCGCTGGACGTGCAGGGCGTCATCGTCGCCATCAACGACACCGAGCTCGCCTGGATGGGCTACAGCCGCGACGAGGTGGTGGGGAAAATGAGCTTTCGGGACTTCATCCTGCCCCATCAGACGCCCCTGCTCGAAGACCGGCTGCACAGGCTGATTCGGGATGGCGTGATCGAAGGCGCGGAATACGAGTTGCGCCGCCGGGACGGCAGCACTTTTCACGCCCTGCTCTCATCGTCTGCGGTGCGGGACGCGCAGGGCCACTTCCTGCGCAGCAACACCACGGTGGTGGACATCAGCCACCGCAAGTCAGCTGAGCTCGCGCTGCAAGGGAATCAGCGCTTCCTGCAGGCCATCACCGATCATGTGCCGGGCCTGATCGCCTATCTCGACGCCACGCTGCGCTACCGTTTTGCCAACGCCGAGCATCTGCGGGTCTACGGCATGGACCCGGAAAGGATCCTGGGTCTTCACATCCGCGAATGTGTTCCTCCAGAGGTCTGGGCCGACATAGCCCCGCGCATGGAAGCTGCGAGGGATGGGACGCCGCAGCATTTCGAAACCTGGCGTCGCAAGGTCGACGGCACCTCGATTTTCGTCAGCGCCAGTTACCTGCCCGATATCCACGAAGGTGTTGTGAAGGGTGTTTTTGTCCAGATCATCGACATCACCGACCGCAAGCACATCGAACAGCGCATCAAGCACCTCAACGAGGAACTGGAACGCAAAATCAGCGAGCGCTCGGCCGAGCTGCTGGAAAGCGAGCAACGCTTTCGCCTGATGGTGGACAACCTGCGCGAATACTGCATTTTCTTCATGGATGCCGAGGGACTCATCACCGACTGGACCGACAGTGCGCAGCGCATGGAAGGATATTCCCCCACAGAAATGCTGGGCCGGCATTACTCGGTGCTGTTCGACCGCGGGCGCCCGGACGAAGCCTGGGCGAACGCCACCCAGATGCTGCGCCTCGCCGCCTCGCGGGGACAACACGAAATCAGCAACTGGCACATCCGCAAGGACGGTTCACGGTACTGGTCGCATTCCCTGTTGATTGCCCTGCGCGACGACAGCGGCGATCTGCGGGGTTTTGCCAAGATCAACCGCGACATGAGCGATGCCAAGCGGGTGGACGACCTGATGCGCAACATCAACGACGAGCTGGAAAACCGGGTCGCCGAGCGCACCGAACAACTGCTGGCGGCCAACAAAGATCTGGAGTCGTTTTCATATTCGGTGTCGCACGACCTGCGCTCACCGCTGCGCCATATCTCCAGTTTCGTCAGCCTGTTGGAAGAGCATCTGGGCGCCCATTGTGATGAAGTCAGCGCACGCTACCTCGGAACCATAGGCAGTTCTGCGCGCCACATGAGCCAGCTGATTGATGGCCTGCTGGCGTTTTCCCGCCTGGGACGGTCAGCGGTCAACCTCGCCCCGGTAGACCTTGCTCTGCTGGTGGGCGCTGTGGTGGGCCAGCTGGCGCACGACACCGAAGGCCGCGTGGTGGACTGGGTTGTGGCATCCGATCTCCCCGTGGTGCAGGGCGATGCCTTGCTGCTGCGCGAGGTGTGGGCGAACCTGCTGGGCAATGCCTTCAAGTACACCCGGCCTCGGGAACGCGCCGTCATTGAGATCGGCTGGAGCGTCGATCCTGCGGTGGGCTACACCTTCTTTGTCCGTGACAATGGAGTGGGTTTTGATACAAAATACTCCAGTAAGCTGTTCGGCGTTTTTCAGCGCTTGCACCGTGCTTCGGAGTTCGAGGGAACCGGTATCGGTCTCGCGCTGACGCGCCGGATCGTTGAGCGACATGGCGGCAGCATCTGGGCTGAAAGTGCTCTGGGTGAGGGCAGTGTGTTTTACTTTTCACTACCTTTTGAGGGCATGCATCCGTCCGAATCCTTGCGAGATTCGCTCTATGCTGCATTGGAAACATGAACAAGAACGCTGACGCCATCCTCTTGGTTGAGGACAACCCCGACGACGCTGAGTTGACGCGGCTTGCGCTGGCCCGTCACGGCCTGGACGGCAGAGTCACCCATGTGTCCGACGGCATGCAGGCGCTGGACTACCTCTACCGCCGCGATGGCTTCGCCGACCGTCCGGGTGGCAACCCGGTTCTGGTGTTGCTGGACCTGAAGATGCCCTTGCTGGATGGTATTGGCGTGCTGAAGGAAATCAAGGGTTCGGAACAACTGCACAACATCCCGGTGGTGGTGCTGACCTCCTCTACCGAGCCAAGCGATCTGCTGCGTGCCTACGAAGCCGGTACAAACGCCTATATTGCCAAGCCCACCGAGTTTTCGCAGTTTCTCAGCGCCATGAAGCACGTCTGTGAGTTCTGGATCAATATCAACCAGACTGCGCCTCAAGCCCCCAGCGCATTTGCGCGGACGTCCAGCTTTGGCGAACTGATGTAAGCCAGCCCCCTTTGGTGAGACGCTTCGCGCTGCTCACCGGGCGCCAATCAACCGCGCGGCAGCGCTCCGCTGTACGTGGGTATCGCACAAGTGGGTGGTCAGTGCTCCGTACTCCATGCAACCGCCCTCGTCCCGCCGGGCTTCGTGTTCTCGCGCGCCGTGCGATGACCCAGCGTGCGGCTGGCGACTGACCTCCTGCATGTGGACGGGCTTCGTCGCCTGCGTGCCACTGCGCGATTGAAGGTTGAAGCGCATGTTCTCCATGCGTTGATGTTGTATGCGAGTTTGTCGCCTATGGACCCATCGGGCGACAGCTCAGGTATTTCGCCTACCTGGGGATGCCAGTGACAATCCCTGCGAACGCGGCACAACGCGCTTATTCGTACAGGTCGGAGTCGGCCCACTGCGAAGACGGGCCATGGTCTTCAGAGGTCACCGGCACGCTCAGGTTCAGCACAAACACGACCTCGCCACCAAAACGCCCCACCCCGAGTGTCTTCATCAGTTGCTGCTCCTGTTCGGGGCGCTCCATGCGCAAAAAGCAGATCGCCTGTTTGGTGCCTTCATGCATGGCCGTGAGGATGTCCAGTCGCGTGATGCGACCGAACTCACTGCACAGCTGATGCAGCGCGGACTTCAGGCTGGTCACATCGCTGTGCCGCCGCAATTCTGCAAGTGCGCTCACGTTGAACTCCCAGGAATATCTGGCAGGCACCCCACCCGACCCAGGGCGAACGCGTGAGGAACCATCAGAATCTGTAAATACATGTTACGCAAGATCTTAGAGCAGAAGCCGTCGAAATTAACATATTTGTTACAAATTACCCTCTGCCACCCCGTCTGTCCACTTCCTGCCGGAAAAGCGTCACACCTTGGCGGCCCAATTCATCGCCCGGTATGGCAACGCCCTCTGTATGCTCGGAAGCCCGCCCGACAGGAGCCCTGAACACCATGCTTGACGGATCCGACTCCACCCTTCCTGCTTCCGCCATGGCGTTCGCCAGCCCGGCCGGCACCAACGCAGTCCGGCACCCCGCTGAGGCGCTGAACTGCGTCGCAGAACTCGCGGCCCACCTGGCCGGGGTTGCCTGTGTGCTGCTGCTGGAGGAAGCACCGGGCGGCTGGGTGATGCAGGGTTCGCACGGTCTGCAACAGCCGGCGTGCGAAAGTGCAGCGGCCTTCGCCTTGCATGCCCTGGAATATCCCGGGAACGCAGCCTGCACGCTGGACCTTGCCGGCCATCCGGCCCTCTCGGCCCATCCCTGGGTTCAGGGTGCGCCCCATTTCCGCTTCTGCCAGGTGCTGCGCCTGCCCGTGGGACCGGACCAGCCCTCCGCCCGCCTCGTCCTGCTCGATGACGCGACCCGGGAGCCCTCTCATGCCACCCCGCCAGGCCTGCGGGCCATGACACGCCATGCAGCCGACGTCCTGATGCTGTATCGACTGCGCCAGGAATGCGAACAAAACAGCATCCACATGCTGAGCGAAAGTGAAAGTCGGCTGAACCTGACAGAACACACCGCCGGCGTCGGCAGCTGGTCCATCGAACTGGACACCGGGCGGCTGCAGCACTCGGAAGAGTTCGCCAGCATCCTCGGATTGCAGGCTGGCGAGCGCATCAGCGATCTGGCCTCCATGGTCCTGCGGTATGCGCCCGAGTGGCGCAGCGGCATCAGCCTGCGTCTGCAGCGCTGCGCGCAGGCCGGCGACGCCTTCGACGAGGAAATCCAGGTTCTGATGGTCAACGCAGCACCCAAATGGGTGCGGACGGTCGGCACTGCGGTACAGGACCCAAGCGGCCACATCCTGCGCATCCAGGGCGCGGTGCAGGACATTTCCGCACAAAAGCAGGCGCAGCAGGAAACCCTGCGCCTGGCCATGCGCCTGACCACCACACTGGCCAGCATCACGGAGGCCTTTGTCACACTCGACCGCCAGTGCTGTTTCACCTACCTCAACCAGGAGAGCGAGCGGCTGCTTCAGAAGACCACGGCCGATCTGCTGGGGCTGGCGCTCTGGCACGACTTTGGCGAGGGACTGGCGCAGCGCCTGCAAGACCAGCTCGACAAAGCCTTGAAAACCAACCGCCGCGTGGAGCTGGAGGACTACTTCCCGTCGCTGGGCAAGTGGCTGGAAGTGCGCGCTTACCCGTTCGCCGAGGGGTTGGCGGTGTACTTCCGCGACGTCACCGAGCGCCGCCGCTCGCAGGAACAGCTGATGCTGCTGGAAACCAGTGTGGCGAGGCTCAACGACATCGTGGTGATCGCCGAAGCCGGCGGAGACGCCGATCAGGAACCCCACATCGTGTTTGTCAACGACGCCTTCGAGCAGCAGACCGGCTACACACGGGCCGAGGTGCTGGGGCAGACGCCACGCATGCTGCTGGACAACAACCCCGCAACGGCCAGACTGAGCGAAACGGCGCTTGGGCTGCGCCAGAAGTGGCAGGCCCGAACCGAGCTGATGGTGCACCACAAGAACGGCAAGGCTTTCTGGGTCGAGCTGGAGATCGTGGCGGTGCAGGCCACTGCCGAGGAGATCACGCACTGGGTGGCAGTGGGACGCGACATCACGCAGCGCAAGACCGCCGAAGACATGATCCGCCACATGGCCTTGTACGACCCACTCACCGACCTGCCCAACCGCCAGCTGCTGCTGGACCGGCTGCAGCTGGCGCTGGCACAAAGTGCACGCTCGGGCCAGCACGGCGCGCTGATGTTCATCGACCTGGACAACTTCAAGATCCTGAACGACACATTGGGCCACCACATGGGCGATCAGCTGCTGCAGAAAGTGGCCGCTCGCCTGACCCAGAGCGTGCGCAAGACCGACCTCGTGGCGCGGCTGGGCGGTGACGAGTTCGTGATCATGGTCGACGACCTCAGCACGGACGCTGCCGCCGCGGCCTACAAATCGCGCGCGCTGGCCGAAAAGGTGTTGAACATGCTGCGCGAGCCGTTCCAGATCGCAGACCACCAGCACTTCGCCACGCCCAGCATTGGCGTCACCCCCTTCAACGGCGAGCAGAACGATGCCGGCGAACTGCTCAAGCAGGCCGACCTGGCGATGTACCAGGCCAAGAGTCTGGGGCGCAACACCCTGTGCTTCTTTGACCCCGCCATGCAGGCCACGATGACGAGCAACGCCACCATCAGTGCAGACCTGCGGGTCGCGCTGCGCGAGCAGCAGTTCGTGGTGCACTACCAGCCGCAGGTCGACCGGCAGGGCGTGATCAGCGGCGTGGAAGCGCTGGTGCGCTGGCAGCACCCGATCAAGGGCCTGATCCGGCCCGCCGACTTCATTCCCGTGGCCGAGGACACCGGACTCATCCTGCCGCTGGGTCAGTGGGTGCTGGAAACGGCCTGCGAACAGCTGGCTGCCTGGGGCGACTGGCCAGGCACGGCCAGCCTGAGCATCGCGGTGAACGTGAGCGTGCACCAGTTCCGCCACCCGAATTTTGTGGACATGGTGATGGCAGCGATCGCGCGCACGGGCATCCGCCCACACAAGCTCAAGCTGGAGCTGACCGAAAGCCTGCTGGCCGACCGCATGGAGATCACGATCGAGAAGATGGGCATGCTCAAGGCACTGGGCGTGACGCTGTCGCTGGACGACTTTGGCGTCGGCTACTCGTCGCTGTCCTGCCTCAAGCGCCTGCCGCTCGACCAGCTCAAGATCGACAAGGGTTTTGTGGCGGACGTGCTCACCGACCCGAACGACGCGGCGATCTCGCGCGCCATCATTGCGCTGGCCCAAAGCCTGAGCCTGCAGGTGGTGGCCGAGGGCGTGGAAACCCATGAACAGCGGGATTTCCTGGCCTACCAGGGCTGTGACCAGTTTCAGGGGTACCTGTTCGCGCCGCCCCTGCCCATCGAAACCCTGGACGCCTTCCTGCGCAACCCGTCCGCGGGCATGATGGTGCTCGCCTGAATGCCCGGCACCATGCCATGGCCCGGTGGCGTGATCCGGCTCATGGCCCAGACCCGGCGAACAGCGCCACGTTGCCGCCCGCTGCGGTGGTGTTGATGGTCAGGGTCTGCTCGGCGCAGAAACGCAGCAGGTAGTTCGGCCCGCCCGCTTTCGGACCGGTACCGCTGAGGCCTTCGCCGCCGAAGGGCTGCACGCCGACCACGGCGCCGATCATGTTGCGGTTGACGTAGACGTTGCCCACGCGCGCGGCGGTGGCCAGCGCCTGGGCGCGGCTGTCGATGCGTGTCTGGATGCCGAGCGTGAGGCCGTAGCCCAGCGCGTTGATCTGGCGGATCACCTCCATCGGGTCGCCGCCCCAGCGCACCACCTGCAGCACCGGGCCGAAGATCTCGTCCTTCATGTCGGCGATGGCGTTCACCTCGAACATCTGCGGCGGGATCAGGTGGCGTGTATCGGAGGACGGTGTGGCAGCGGGCAGCAAAGGCTTGGCCTCGGCGTGCAAACGCTGCAGGTGGCGACCGATGCCGTCAAAGGCCTCGGCGTCGATGACCGGGCCGAGGTCGGTCGCCAGATCGGCCGGGTTGCCGGTCACCAGTTCTTTGGCCGCGCCCTGGATCATCTGAATCACATGATCTGCAATGCCTTCGTGCAGGCACAGCAGGCGCAGCGCCGAGCAGCGCTGGCCGGCGCTGCGGAACGCGCTCTGCACCACGGCGTCAGCCACCTGCTCGGGCAGGGCGGTGCTGTCCACCAGCATGGCGTTGATGCCGCCGGTCTCGGCGATCAGTGGCACGATGGCACCGTCCTTCGCGGCCAGCGCGCGCTGGATGATCTTGGCCACCTGGGTGGAGCCTGTGAACACCACACCCGCGATGCCCGCTTGCGCCACCAGCGAAGCGCCCACGGTGTCGCCCGGGCCGTGCAGCAGCTGCACAGCGTTCGCCGGCACACCCGCAGCGTGCAGCAGCCTCACCGCTTCGAACGCCACGGCCGGGGTCTGTTCGGCGGGTTTGGCCAGCACCGTGTTGCCAGTGGCCAGCGCTGCGGCGACCTGGCCCATGAAGATGGCGAGCGGGAAGTTCCAGGGGCTGATGCAGACCCAGGCCCCGCGACCTTCCAGGCGCAACGTGTTGCTCTCGCCTGTGGGGCCGGGCAGGGATTGCGGCGCCATCACGCGTTCGGCCTCAACAGCGTAGAAGCGCAGGAAGTCCACCGCCTCGCGCACCTCGGACACCGCGTCGCCCCAGGTCTTGTGCGCCTCTTTCACCAGCAGGGCGCAGAAGCGCGGCAGCTGCTGCTGCAGCGCATCGGCAGCGCGGCGCAAGGTGGCCGCGCGTTCGGCCACCGGGGTGTGGTTCCAGCCGGCGAAGGCGGCCATGGCTTTGGCGCACGCGGCCTCGGTCTCGGCGGTGCTGGCCTCCGGGATCACGGGCACCAACGTGCTGGCGAGCGCGGCCAGCAACGGCTCGCGCATCGAGGCCACCGCAAGATCCAGGCCCTGGCTGTTGGCGCGCTTCGCGCCGTACAGGTCGGCCGGAAGCGGCAGCGAAGGTTGCGGCTCCAGGCGCAGCGGCGAGATGAGCAGCTCGTCCATGCCGACCGACTCGTCGGCCAGCTGGTGCACGAAAGACGAGTTGGCGCCGTTCTCCAGCAGACGCCGCACCAGGTAGGCGAGCAGGTCCCGGTGCGCGCCCACCGGGGCATAGACGCGGCAGGCCACCAGCGGGTTCTTCAGCACCTCGCGGTAGATGCCTTCGCCCATGCCATGCAGGCGCTGCAGTTCAAACGGCACGCCGTGGCGTGACGCCATCTGCAGGATGGCGGAAATGGTGGCGGCGTTGTGCGTGGCGAACTGGGGAAAGATCGCATCGGGCGCGTCCAGCAGCGCGCGCGCGCAGGCGAGGTAGCTCACGTCGGTGTGGTGCTTGTGGGTGAATACGGGATAGGTCGGCAGCCCCTGCTCCTGCGCACGCTTTATCTCGGCGTCCCAGTAGGCGCCCTTGACCAGGCGGCACATGAATTTGATCTTGTACTGGCGGGCCAGCGCGGCCACGTGTTCGATCAGCTCCACGGCGCGGCTCTGGTAGGCCTGCATCGCCAGGCCCAGGCCGGCCCACTGCGGGCAGTGTTCTGCCACCAGCTGCGCCAGCGCTTCGAACACGTCGAGCGAGAGTTCGAGCCGGTCCACCTCTTCGGCGTCGATGGTCAGGTTGAGGTTGGCCGCCGCTGCGGCTCGGCACAGTGTCCACACGCGTGGCACCAGCTCTTCCATCACGCGCTCGTGTTGCACGTCTTCGTAACGCGGGTGCAGGGCACTGAGCTTGATGGAGATGCCGTCGTTGTGCGCGGGCACACGTTTGGGGTCGGCCGTGCGCGCAATGGCGGCGATGGCGCCTTCATAGCTTGACTGGTAACGCAGTGCGTCCGCGTCGGTGCGCGCACCCTCGCCCAGCATGTCGAAGCTGAAGCGCAGCTGGTCCAGCTTCTTGCGCGCAGACGCGGCTTCCTTCATGCCTTCTTCGATCGTCTGGCCCAGCACGAACTGGCGGCCGAGCAGTTGCACCGCGCGCAGCGTGGCGGCTACCACGGTCTTGGCGCCGAGCTTGGCCATCAGGCCTGGCTCCTGGCCCGCGCCTGGTAGGAAGTGTTTGGACATGGCGATGGCGGTGGACGACAGCCGCGCCAGCGTCGAATCGGCCGCACCGTCGAAGTCGGCCCGGCCCAGCTGGTCGGCCGTGAGCGCAATCGCCGTCTCGGCGTCCGGCACGCGCAGCAGCGCCTCGGCCAGCCGCATCAGGGCCAGGCCTTCGGCGCTGGAGATCGGATATTCCTTGAGCAGGCTTTCCATGGCCCAGAACGGCGGCGGGTTCTCGCGCACGGCGCGCACCCAGGGCGCGGCCACCGTGGCCGCAGCGGCCCAGTCCAGCGCGCCCTGCAGCGCGGCCAGGCGCTGGGCGACGATGGCGGTCTCGGGCCGGTAGGGCGAAGGCAGGCGGTCGGTGGTGCGGGGCATGGGTGTCTCCGGAACGCGGATCGGTTGGTGGATCCCGCAATGGTGCCGATCCATCTGGTGCATTTTTGTTTGTTTTTTGGTCTTTCACCGGATAATTCACCAGTCATGAGCGAAACCAACCACGAACTCGACCGTATCGACCTGCGCATCCTGAACGTCCTGCAGGCCGATGGGCGCATCGCCAACCTCAAGCTTGCCGAAGCCGTGGCGCTCTCGCCCACCGCGGTGCTCGCGCGCACCCAGCGCCTGCAGCGCGACGGCTACATCCTGGGCTACGAGGCGCGCCTGAACCCGCTCAAGCTGGGCCGCGGGATGATGGTGTTTGTGGAGGTGCTGCTCGACCGGACCACGCCCAACGTGTTCAATCAGTTCAAGGCCGCGGTGCAGGTGCACGACGCGATCATGGAATGCCACATGGTGGCCGGCGGCTTCGACTACCTGCTCAAGACCCGCATGGCCGACATGGCAGCCTACCGGGACTTCGCCGGCAGCGTGCTCTGGCAGCTGCCGGGCGTGCGCGAGACGCGCACCTATGCGGTGATGGAAGAAGTGAAGAACACCACCCGGCTGCCGCTTTGATGCGGCAGCCGCCTGCGCCACAATCGGTTCCATCTTCCAGGAGTTGTTCCATGCTCAAACCCACCACGGCCACCGCCCTGTTCACCACCCTGCTCGTTTGTGCCACAGGCTCGTTCGCCCAGAGCACCAAGCCCGGCCTCTGGGAAATTCAGCACAAGATGGGTGGCAACCCGCAGATGGATCAAGCCATGGCAGACATGCAGAAGCAGATGGCTGGCATGTCGCCCTCGCAGCGCAAGCAGATGGAAGCCATGATGGGAAAACAGGGCATGACGCTGCCTGCGCCGGGCGCCGGGGGCGGCATGTCCATGAAGGTCTGCATCACCCCGGAAATGGCTGCGCGCAACGACCTGCCCAGCCAGAACGAAGGCGAATGCACGAGCACGGTCACCTCGCGCAGCGCCAGCATGCTGAAAATGGCCTTCGTCTGCAAGAACCCACCGTCCAGCGGTGAAGGCACTTACACCTTCAAGGGTGACACCGCCTACACGATGAAAATGGCGATGAACAGCACGCGCCAGGGTCGGCCCGAGTCGATGACCATGGAAGGTCAAGGCAAGTGGTTGTCCGGCGACTGCGGCGCGGTGAAACCGATCAAGGTGCCCGGAAAATAGGCCGCGTCAGGTCCGCGCCGCACGGCTACCGAAAATCGCCCGGCCCACGCGCAGCATGGTCGACCCGGCGGCCACCGCGGCATCCAGGTCGTCGCTCATGCCCATGGACAGGGTGTCGAGACCGAAGCCCCTGACATTCAAGTCGTCGAACAGGGCCTTCGCCTGCAGAAACACGGCACGCTGTGCCTCGAAGTCTGGCGCGGGCTCGGGAATGCACATCAGTCCACGCAGTTTCAGACTCGGCAGTTGCGTCACCGCGACAGCCAGTGCCGGCAGTTCGGCCGGTGTCACGCCCGACTTGGTCGGTCCGCCGTCCACGTTCACCTGGAGACAGACCTGCAGGGGAGCAGCTCCGGCCGGGCGCTGCTCGCTCAGGCGCTGGGCGATCTTGAGCCGGTCCACCGACTGCACCCAGTCAAAGTGCTCGGCCACCAGACGCGTCTTGTTGCTCTGTAACGGGCCGATGCAATGCCATTCGATGGCGGAGCCCGGGTGCGACACGCGCAACGCCAGGATCTTGTCCACGCCTTCCTGGACATAGTTCTCGCCAAAGGCGTGTTGCCCTGCGGCCAGCGCCTCGGCCACCGCATCGGCCCCGAAGGTCTTGGAAACCGCCAGCAACGTGACCGCGTGCACATCCCTGCCCGCCTGTACGCAGGCCGCTGCCATCCGGCGGCGCAGCTGTTGAAGATTGCCTTCAATCGTCGTCATAATCAGTCTGTCATACAAACATTGCATGGAACCCCGGGATGGATATCACCCAACTGCTTGCCTTCAGCGTCAAGAACAAAGCATCCGATCTTCACCTCTCGGCCGGTCTGCCGCCCATGATACGGGTGCATGGCGACGTGCGCCGCATCAACGTCGAACCGCTGGACCACAAACAGGTCCACAGCATGGTGTACGACATCATGAACGACAGCCAGCGCAAGCAGTACGAGGAGTTCATGGAGTGCGACTTCTCGTTCGAGATCGAGGGCCTGGCCCGCTTCCGCGTCAACGCCTTCAACCACAACCGCGGAGCCGGTGCGGTGTTCCGGACCATCCCGAGCAAGATCCTCACGCTGGAGCAGCTCAACGCGCCCAAGATCTTTGGTGAGCTCGCCCTGCGTCCACGCGGTCTGGTGCTGGTGACCGGCCCCACCGGTTCGGGCAAGTCGACCACGCTGGCCGGCATGGTCAACCACCTCAATGAAACGGAGTACGGCCACATCCTCACCGTGGAGGATCCGGTCGAGTTCGTGCACGAATCCAAGAAGTGCCTGATCAACCAGCGCGAAGTCGGCCCTCACACGCTGTCGTTTTCCAATGCGCTGCGCTCGGCCCTGCGCGAAGACCCCGACGCGATCCTGGTTGGCGAAATGCGCGACCTGGAGACCATCCGCCTGGCCATGACGGCGGCCGAAACTGGCCACCTGGTGTTTGGCACCCTGCACACCTCCAGCGCTGCAAAGACGATCGACCGGATCATCGACGTGTTCCCGGCGGAGGAAAAGGACATGGTGCGCGCCATGTTGTCCGAATCGCTGGTGGCCGTGATCTCCCAGACACTGTGCAAGGTGAAGGACGGCACCGGCCGCGTGGCGGCTCATGAAATCATGATCGGCACCAGCGCCATCCGCAACCTCATCCGCGAGGCCAAGGTGGCCCAGATGTATTCGGCCATCCAGACCGGCAACAACGTGGGCATGCAGACGCTGGACCAGAACCTGTCCGAACTGGTCAAACGCAACGTCATCAGCCCGGCCGAGGCCCGCAGCAAGGCCAAGATTCCCGAGAATTTCCCGGGCTAGAGATGCGCCCCCGCTGCTTGCCCGCTGCGCGTAGCCGCATGCACCCCAGGGGGCAATGCCAGCGGCCCGGCAAAGCCGGTTCCGCGGCACTCCCGGCTCAGAGTCCCGCTGGGGTGGCAGTTTTGAATATTCGAGACACAAAAAGGTAATGCCTCATGGAACGCGATCAAGCATCCAAGTTCATCAACGATCTGCTCAAGCTCATGCTGAGCCGGTCCGGGAGCGACCTCTTCCTGACAGCCGACTTTCCGCCGGCCATCAAGGTCGATGGCAAGGTGACCAAGGTTTCGCCGCAGCCGCTGAACGCCACGCACACCCTGTCGCTGGCGCGCGCCATCATGAGCGACAAGCAGGCAGCCGACTTCGAACGCACGAAGGAGTGCAACTTCGCCATCTCGCCGCCCTCCATCGGCCGCTTCCGTGTCAGCGCGTTCATCCAGCAGGGCAAGGTCGGCATGGTGCTGCGGACGATCCCCGCCGTGCTGCCCACGATCGACAAGCTCGGCCTGCCCCAGGTCTTGAAGGACGTGGCGCTGTCCAAGCGCGGGCTGTGCATCCTGGTCGGCGCCACCGGCTCGGGCAAGTCGACCTCGCTGGCGGCCATGGTGGACTGGCGCAACGAGCACACCTTTGGCCACATCATCACGATCGAAGACCCGGTGGAGTTCGTGCACCCGCACAAGAACTGCGTGATCACGCAGCGCGAGGTGGGCCTGGACACCGACAGCTGGGAAGCCGCACTCAAGAACACGCTGCGCCAGGCGCCGGACGTGATCCTGATGGGCGAGATCCGCGACCGCGAGACCATGGAGCACGCGATCCAGTTCTCGGAAACCGGTCACCTGTGTCTGGCCACGCTGCACGCCAACAGCGCCAACCAGGCGCTGGACCGCATCATCAACTTCTTCCCCGAAGACCGCCGCGCCCAGCTGCTGATGGACCTGTCGCTCAACCTGCGTGCCCTTGTCTCGCAACGCCTGATCCCGCGCCAGGACAACAAGGGACGCCATGCCGCCGTGGAGATCATGCTCAACTCGCCGCTGATCTCCGATCTGATCTTCAAGGGTGATGTCGCCGAGATCAAGGAGATCATGAAAAAGAGCACCCAGATGGGTATGCAGACCTTTGACCAGGCCCTGTTCAACGCGTTCGAGGCCAACCTGATCACCTTCGAGGATGCGCTGCGCAACGCCGATTCGCTCAACGACCTGCGCCTGCAGATCAAGCTCAACAGCCAGCGCGCCAAGACGCAGGACCTCGCCGCCGGCACCGAACACCTCACGATCGTCTAGAGAAACACCCCCCGCCGGGCTTCGCCCGACCCCCTCAAGGGGGCAACGCGGTGCGGCCCGGCAAAGCCGGTTCCGCCGCGTTCTGGCCCAGACACTTCTCGCCGGCCACAACTGTTACGCGGCATTCACTGACCGACTTCCCTTCTCTCTTGCAGGACTTCTCCCATGAGCAGCATCGCCTCCAAAACCTACGAATCTGTGGCACCCAAGAAGGTGGCCTTTCTCGGCCTCGGCGTGATGGGTTTTCCCATGGCCGGACACCTGGCCAAGGCTGGGCATTCGGTGACGGTCTACAACCGCTCGCCGGCCAAGGCCGATGCCTGGGTGGCGGAGTTTGGTGGTCAGGCCAGGGCCACGCCGCGTGAGGCGGCCATGGGGGCAGACATCGTGCTTTCCTGTGTCGGGAATGACGACGACCTGCGTTCGGTGACGCTCGGGGCCGATGGGGCATTTGCCGGCATGGCACCGGGCGCCGTCTTCGTGGACCACACCACGGCTTCGGCCGACGTGGCGCGTGAGTTGTATGGCGCTGCCAAGACCCTGGGTCTGGCCTTCATCGATGCGCCGGTCTCGGGCGGCCAGGCGGGTGCACAGAATGGTGCACTCACCGTGATGTGTGGCGGAGACGCCGAGGCGTTCAACACGGTCTGCCCGGTCGCCATGGCGTTCTCGCGCGCCTTCACGCTCATGGGCACGAGCGGCGCCGGCCAGCTCACCAAGATGGTCAACCAGATCTGCATCGCCGGCCTGGTGCAAGGCCTGTCGGAAGCCATCGCTTTTGGCCAGAAGGCCGGACTTGACATGAACCAGGTGCTGGACGTGATCGGCAAGGGCGCGGCGCAAAGCTGGCAGCTGGACAACCGTGGCAAGACCATGGTCGCGGACAAGTTCGATTTCGGCTTCGCCGTGGACTGGATGCGCAAGGACCTGGGCCTGGTGATGGACGAGGCCCGTCGCAACGGCGCGCGCCTGCCCGTGACCGCGCTGGTGGACCAGTTCTACGCCGACGTGCAGGCCATGGGCGGCCACAGGCTGGACACGTCCAGCCTGATCAAGCGATTGAAATAAGCCCCTGCGCCGCTCTGCGAGTTCCCCCTGAAGGGGGATCACGCCAGTGGCCCGGCGAAGCCGGTTCCAGGGCGTGTGCTGGATCAGGCACGCACGCCGGAAACACCTCTCCGGCCGCAATGCCCCGGGTTATTTCGCCGGCGCAGCGTTCTGTACCGGCGCCGCCGGCTGCGGCTTGGGCAGCAGTCGGGCGAGTTCTTCTTCGCTGATGAGTTCCAACACCCGCACCACGCGCTGCACACCTTGCGTGTTGCGGGCAATCTCGGTGGCACGGTCGGCCTCGCGCTGCGTCACCCGGCCCATCAGGTACACGGTACCGCGGGTTGTGACCACCTTGAAGGCATTGGCATACAGGCCGCGCACGTCCAGCATGGCGGCTTTCACACGCCCGGTGATCAGCGTGTCCGACGATCGCTGGGTGAGCGAGGCCACACCCAGCACACCCAGCTCGTTGACGATGCCGCGCACGTTGTCCACGCCGCCGACCGTCTGCTCCGCCAGTGCCTTGTCCTGTTCGCTGGCCACCTCGCCGGTCAGCAGCACCTGGCGGTTGTAGCTGGTCACCGACACACTGCCGCGTTCGCCCAACACATCGCGCAGGCGGTTCGCACTGCGCAGTTCGATACCCTGGTCTTCCAGTTGTGCACCCGAGGTGCGCCGGTCGGATGCCACCACCACGCTGGTCACGGCGCCACCCAACATGAGCGGAGCACAGGCCGACACCGCTGAGCCCAGAATGGCCGCCGCCAGCACGCTGCGGGCCAGGCGGTTCCAGCGGGTTTGAGGAATGTTGGTCATGAAGAACTCTCCTGTTCGTTGCTCAACGCGTCGGGCAGGCCCAGCAACTGGGCATCCACTCCGTCGCAAATGCAGTGCAGCACCAGGTGGTGCACCTCCTGAATCCGGGCTGGCAACTCGTGCGGCACACAAACATGCACATCGGTGTCGCGCAGCAGCTGGCCAAGCTGGCCCCCGCGCGCACCGGTCAGCGCCACCACCGTCATGTCGCGCTCATGCGCGGCTTCCACCGCCGCCAGCACATTGGCCGAATTGCCGGTGGTGGACAGCGCCAGCAGCACGTCGCCCGCCTGTCCCAGCGCCCGCACCTGGCGCGCGAAGATGGCACGCGCATCAAAAACGCTGGCGATGCCGGTGAGCACAGCCGCATCGGCCGAGAGTGAAAACGCCGCCAGCTCAGGGCGCTCCCGCTCGTAGCGCCCCACGAAACTGGCTGCAAAGTCCTGCGCCGCTGCCGCCGAGGCGCCATTGCCACAACTCAGCACCTTGCCACCTCCCGTGACGCTCGCGAGCACCGCCATGATGGCGGCTTCCACCACGGGCGCCAGCGACTGCGCGCACTGGTACTTCAGATCGGCACTGTCGATGAACTGTTGTTGTATTCGTTGCAGAAGCATGGGGCCATCATAGCCGTGGGGGGTGTTTCAAAAGCTTGCGGATGCATCAAAGGCCGCCTGCAACCACTCGATGCTGTGCGGCACCGGAGCGGTGTCGATCGCCACGCTGGCTGTCGCCAGAGTGCCGTGGATCAGCACCACATCGAATCGGCATGGTGGTTCGGATCCGATCCGCAGCAAAAAGTGCCGGGCCGCCAGCACGATCCGCCGCTGCTTGTGCGCCGTGATGCTGCCCCCGGCGCCACCCCGGCTGGCGTGGGCGCGCTGCCGGACCTCGACGAACACCAGCGTGCCGTCGGGCTCGCGCATAATCAAATCGACCTCGCCACCACCGCGTCCGGGCGTCCTGAAATTGCGCTGGACCAGGCGCAGACCCTGACGCTGCAGGTGATCGAGCGCCGCATCCTCGGCCGCGTCGCCGCGCTGCTTGGTGGTGAGTGGCGGGCCGCTGTCCGGCTGACGCGGCGAAACCTGTTTCCGGAAATTCCACATTGTCAGCAAACACTCCCTCCCTGATGGCCGCCGTCCGTGAAGCGGCGGCGCACCAGCATTATCCGCAGGGTGCGCTCTACATGGTCGCCACACCGATTGGCAACCTGGCCGACATCGGCCTGCGAGCGCTGCAGGTGCTGTCGCTCGCGGACACGGTGGCCTGCGAGGACAAACGCCACACCGCCGGCCTGCTGCAGGGTTACGGACTGCACAAGCCCCTGCTTGCGCTGCACGAGCACAACGAGGCCGAGGCTGCGCAGACGGTGGTGCAACGCCTGCAGGAAGGCCAGCGCGTGGCCTATGTGAGCGATGCGGGGACGCCGGGCGTGAGCGACCCGGGTGCGCGGCTGGTCGCGGCGGTCACCGCCGCGGGCCTGCGCTGCGTCCCGGTGCCCGGTGCGAGCAGCATCACGGCGCTGCTGAGCGTGGCGGGTCATGCGGGCTGGAACGGGCGCTTCGTGTTCGCGGGCTTTCTGTCGCCCAAGGCTGTGGAGCGACAGCGCGAGGTGGTGCAGATCGGCGCCGATGCCCGTGCCTGCCTGCTGCTCGAAGCACCGCACCGCATCGAGGCACTGGCCAAAGACCTCGCCGCCCTGGGCGAACGCACGCTCACCGTGGGTCGGGAGCTGACCAAACAGTTTGAAGAGGTTGCGCAGTTGCCCGCCAGCGGCTTCCTGGCCTGGCTGCAGGCCGGCGCCCACCGCACGCGCGGCGAGTTTGCGCTGATGGTGCATCCGCAGGTCGTCATGGCGGCCGAAAACGGCAGCCTGGACGCTGCTGCCCTGCGCACGCTCGACCTGCTGCTGGCCGAGCTGCCGGTGAAGACGGCGGTGCGGCTGTGCGCCGAGATCACCGCTCAGCCGCGCAACGCGCTCTACGACGCGGCACTGGCGCGGCGCAAGGCCAACGACGAACGCAGCGACTGACGGGTCCCGGTGGCGTATTCAGCGCAGGGAGTCCAGGCGGCCAGCAGCACGCGGCGCCGTGCCATCGACCGGGCTGTCGGGCACCTCGGTCGCTTCGACATCAACCACATCACCCCTCGGCGCGCGACCAGGCCACACGCCCTGGGTGTAGCGCTGCGACTGTTCGCGCATGCGGCTGAACAGCACGACGGGCGCGGGTTTGCGGCCTGTGATCAAGGACCACAGCGACACCAGCAGCACCACCACAAGGGCCGCGAGCAGGAAGCTGATCACGAACACCACCGCTGCGAGCACCAGCACGAGCTTGAGCACGCCGCCGAACACGCGGGCCGCCAAATCAGAGAATGCGTTCATGAAAAGTAGAGCCCGTCGGGCTGGCTGGAGTTCCGGAGTACCCGCAGAGGGGGCGGTTATCGCGCCGGTCACGTGCACCCGGCTGGTCTGCGGCAGACAATGATTCAGATTGCCACAAACAATAAATAAATGGGGGCATTTTCCCCTTTTGCAAGACGTTCTGGAGTTCGCCATGCCGCTCACGAGCCTCCCACCCAGCAGCGCACGGACGGCGTCTTGCCGCTCTGCCCGCCTGCGCAGCGCCCTGGGCGCGACCCTGACCCTGCTGGCACTGGCCTGGCCCCAGGTCACGCTGGCGCTGGAACTCGACGATGTGGCGCGCGAAGGCGAGTTGCGTTTCCTGGCCGAGCGGCCCGACCCGGGAGCGTACTGGTACGAGTCGCGCGTGCAGATCAGCAGCGAGAGCCTGAGCACGGGCGTCGTTCACCTGGCCACCTGCCACCGCCAGCTCGACCCCAACCGGAAAATCGTCATCGCCTTCAACCCGGAGCGGGTCCAGACCATCTCGGTGACCTCGTCCGAAGGCGTGGGGCAGTCCCAGGTGCAAGGGCATCTGGTGGAGCTGGCCGACGTGCAGCGCGGCGGCAGCATCTGCATCGCCCTGCGCTCGCGCGCACTCGATCGCGTGGACGCGAACACCTGGCGCCTGCACGCCGGCCCGCTGATGCGCCGTTACCTCGACGGCTACCTACCCATGCAGGCACAGCTGTCGTTTCAATGGCCGGAGGGCCTGCTGCGGCTGAAGGAAACCGTGCCTGGCGCACAGCCCGGTGTGCGGGTCGGCGCCAGTGGCAGCGGCGCGCAGCTCGATCTGGTGTTTGCCGGGCGCATGCGAGCCACGGTGGATCTGGTGCGCGGCACGCCCTGAACGGTGCACGGTCCAGGCCTGGGGACGGGCTGCTGGCGGGCCGCTGATCGTCACGCGGGTGCGAATTCCGGCTGCTATGCTGGTGCCATGACCATGCCTTCGCCCGCCATCTCCCCCATGAAACGCCTGTCCCAGTACTTCTTCCGTGGCCTCATCGCCTTCCTGCCGGTGGCCATCACGGTCTATGTGCTGATCCTCTTCGTCACCTGGACCGAGCGTTCCGCGATGGCGCTGATACGCCCGGTCACGGGCGACTTCTACCTGCCCGGACTGGGCATCGCACTCGGCGCTGCGCTCATCGTGGCACTCGGTTTCCTGATCTCGCTGCCGGCCACGGCGCGCCTGCTGTCCTGGGTGGAGCTGCCCTTCACCAACCTGCCGGTGGTGAAGAGCATCTACTCGTCGCTGAAGAACTTCGCCGACTACTTTGCGCCGCACGAGCAGGACGCGCAGCAGGTGGTGCTGCTGAAAATGCCGGGCAACGAGCTGAGCATCGTCGGCCTGGTCACGCGCCAGAGCATGAAAGGCCTGCCCAAGGGCATCGGCGAGCTGGACGACCAGGTCGCCGTGTACCTGCCGATGGGCTACATGATCGGCGGCTACACCGTGTTCGTGCCGCGCAGCTGGACCGTGCCGGTCGACATGTCGGTCGAGGAAGCCATGCGCATGGCGCTGATCGCCTTCATGTCCTCCAACAAGGGCAACCCGGCATGAGCATCCGCAACCTCGACGCCCTCTTCGCCCCGGCCTCGGTGGCCGTGTTCGGTGCCTCCGAACGCCCGGCCAGCGTGGGCGGCACCGTCTGGCGCAACCTGCACGGCAGCGGCTACCAGGGCCGGCTCTACCCCGTCAACCCCAAGCATGCTGCACTGGATGGCGTGAAGACCTACCGCGATGTGGCGGCCCTGCCCGAAGCGCCCGAGCTGGCGGTGATCTGCACGCCCACCGACACCGTGGTGCCGCTGATCACCGAGCTGGGGGCGCGCGGCACCCGCGCTGCCATCGTCGTCACAGCCGGTCTCGACAAGGCGCAGAAGCAGGCCATGCTGGATGCGGCCAAGGTGCACACGCTGCGCATCCTCGGACCCAACTGCATCGGCATGCTGGTGCCCCACCTGGGCCTGAACGCCAGCTTCGCCCACATCGGCGCACTGCCTGGTGAACTCGCGTTTGTGTCGCAGTCGGGCGCTCTGGTCACCGCCATGCTCGACTGGGCCGGCTCGCGCGGCATCGGTTTTTCGCATTTCGTCTCGCTCGGCGAACACGCCGACGTCGATTTTGGTGACATGCTCGACTTCCTCGGCAGCGACCCGGCAACCCGTGCCATCCTGCTCTACATCGAGAGCATCGAGGAAAGCCGCAAGTTCATGTCGGCCGCGCGCGCGGCCGCGCGCAACAAGCCGGTGATCGTGGTGAAGGCCGGTCGCTCGGCTGCAGGCCAGCAGGCCGCCGCGTCGCACACCGGCGCACTCGCGGGATCGGATGCCACGTTCGACGCGGCCATCGCCCGCGCCGGCATGCTGCGCGTGGACACGCTGCACGACCTGTTCCTCGCGGCCGAAACACTCGCCCGTTTTCGCGATGGCCCGTCCGGCGATCTCATCGTTCTCACCAACGGCGGCGGCGCCGGCGTGATGGCGGCCGACGCTGCAGCAGCCGAGGGCGTGCCGCTGGCCGTGCTGGGCGACGCCCTGCTCGCGCGGCTCGACGCCGTGCTGCCGGCCAACTGGTCGCACGCCAACCCGGTGGACATCATTGGCGACGCACCGGCCCAGCGCTATGTGCAGGCGCTGGACGCGCTGTCGAAGAACCGGGACAGCGCCGTGCTTTTCATCCACGCACCCACCGCCATCGTGCCCAGCACCGAGATCGCGCAGGCCCTGCTGCCGCAGCTGAGCCAGACACCCGGAAGGGTGCTGGGCTGCTGGCTGGGCGACGGCGCCGTGGCGCAAGCGCGCCAGACCTTCCGGGAAGCCGGTGTGCCCGACTTCAACACCCCCGAGGAAGCGGTGCGAGCGTTTTCCTTCCTGCGCACCTACCGCCAGCACCAGGAAGAGCTGCTGCAGACGCCCCCCGCGCGCAGCGCCGCCGTGCCGATGGACCTGCCGCGCATCCGCGCCATCGTGGAGGAGGTGATCACCAGTGGCCGCGAACTCTTGACCGAACCCGAAGCCAAGGCGCTGCTCGACGCCGCCGGCCTGCCGGTGGTGCCCACACGCGTGGTCGGACCGACTGCGGCCGAGGCCCAGACGGCGGCAGACGCGCTCGGTTATCCGGTCGCGCTCAAGATCCTTTCCCATGCCATCTCGCACAAGTCCGATGTGGGCGGCGTGCGGCTGAACATCGGCAATGCAGCCGAGCTGGGTGAGGCCTGCAAGGCCATGCTGGCGCGTGTGCAGGAGTTGCGACCCGATGCCGACGTGCAGGGATTCACCGTGCAGCCCATGGTGCGCAAGAAGCACGCGCACGAACTCATCGTCGGCGCCAGCGTCGACCCCGTGTTCGGCCCGGTGATCCTGTTCGGCGCCGGCGGTGTGGCGGTGGAGGTGCTGGCCGACCGCGCGCTCGCGCTGCCGCCGCTCAACACACCGCTCGCGCTGGCGCTGATCGGCCGCACGCGCATCGCCAGGCTGCTGCGCGGTTACCGCGACGAACCCGCAGCCGACATCGACGGCCTGGCGCAGGTGCTGGTGGCGGTGTCGCAGTTGCTGGCCGACGTGCCCGAGATCGCCGAACTCGACATCAACCCCCTGCTGGCCAACCAGGAGGGTGCGGTGGCACTGGACGCGCGCGTGCGCGTGTCCGCCGGCCGGCCGGCTGGCGCGGCGCACTTCGCCATCCAGCCTTACCCGCAGGAGCTGGTGGAAACCTGGGACTGGCAGGGCCAGCCGGTCACGCTGCGCCCGATCCGCCCGGAGGACGAGGTGCAACACCGTGCGTTCCTGGAGCGGCTGGATCCGGAAGACATCCGCCTGCGCGTGTTCTACAGCCGCCGCAGCATCGAACACAGCGAGCTCGCCCGCCTGACGCAGATCGACTACGCACGCGAGATGGCCTTCCTCGCCACGCGGCACATCGCCGGAAACGGCGAAGAAACCCTGGGCACGGTGCGCGCCACCGTGGACCCGGACAACCACACCGCCGAGTTCGGCGTGATCGTGCGCTCCGACCTCAAGGGCTCGGGTCTGGGCCACCGGCTCATGGACAAGATGATCCAGCACCTGCGTGCGCGCGGCACACAGCGGCTGGTGGGCACCGTGCTGCGCATCAACAGCGGCATGCTGGAACTTGCGGCCAGCCTGGGCTTCCAAGAGAGCGTCAACCCCGACGACCCGGACGACCACAACACCCGCTTCGTCTCCCTGAACCTGCAGCCCGGCGCCTGAGGCGTGGCGGGCAGCACCCGCGAGGAACCCGCCATGCCGATGCACCCCAGCCCGCCGCCCTCACGCCGCCAGCTGCTGCTGGGCGGAGCCACCCTGGTGGCCGCCACCGCGGCGCCGGCCTGGCTCACGCCCGCGCTCGCCCAGTTCGACCCGCTGCGCCCCACACCCAGCCAGACCGAAGGCCCGTTTTACCCCTTGGCACTGCCGGCCGACAGCGACCACGACCTGCTGCGCAACGGCCGGGTGGCCTACGGCAAGGGCCAGCCGGCCTGGGTCGAGGGCGTGGTGACCGACACGCGTGGCGTGCCCGTGTCGGGCGCGGTGGTCGAAATCTGGCAGTGCGACCAGGCTGGCCACTACCACCACCCCGGCGACGGCGGCCAGGCCGATCCCGCGTTTCAGGGTTTCGGCCAGGTGACCGTGGGGCGCGACGGCCGCTACCGCTTTCGCACCTTGCGCCCCGCGCCGTACAGCGGGCGCACGCCGCACATCCACTTCAAGCTGCGGCTCGATCGCATGGAACTGCTGACCACCCAGATGTACGTGGCCGGCGATCCGGGCAATGAACGCGACTTCCTGTGGCGCCGCCTGGGTGCGCAAGGCCGCGCCGCGCTGACCCGCCCCTTCGTGGCGGGTACGGACGGCCTGCGTGCCGAGTTCCCCATCGTGGTGGCGGTGTAACCCCCCGCGCCGCCTGCGGCGTCACCCCCCAGGGGGCAACGCGAGTGGCCCGGCGAAGCCGGTTCCACCGCGTTCTGGCTCCGGGCATGGCGCTCCGGAAAGTCGTTTGGTGGCCAGGCTCCTGCTTCTCGGTCATGCCCCCTCAGTCCCGACGGCTTCCCTTCTGCCCCTAAGCTCCTCACATGGATTCTCTGACCCAGATCGCACTCGGTTCGGCGGTGAGCGTGGCCGTGATGGGCCGGCGCACGGCCGTGTGGAAGGCCGCACTCTGGGGCGCGGTGGCCGGCACCCTGCCCGACCTTGATGCCTTCATCGACCACGGCGACCCCATCCTCAACATGGTGCGCCACCGCGCCGAAAGCCATGCGCTGCTGTTCCTGACGCTGGCGGCACCGCTGCTCGCGTGGATGGTCTCGCGCATCCACGACGAGCCGGGCGGGTTCAGGCGCCGGGCAGCCCCCAGCTTGAATCCCGCACCCTCGGGGGGCAGCGACCCGCGCAGCGGTGGAGCGTGGGGGCAGAATTTCCCACGCTGGTGGCTCGCGCTCTGGCTGGTGCTCGTCACCCACCCGCTGCTCGACACCATGACGGTCTACGGCACCCAGTTGCTGCAGCCCTTCACCGACTTCCCGTTTGCGGTCGGCAGCGTCTTCATCATCGACCCGGCCTACACCGTGCCGCTGATCGTCGGTACCGTCGCGGCGCTGCGGCTGAAGAACCTCCACGGTCTGCGCTGGAACGCCGCGGGCCTGGTGCTCAGCACGCTCTACCTGGCCTGGAGTTTTGGCGCGCAGCAGCATGTGGACCGCATCGCCCGCGCCTCGCTGCAGCACGCCGGCATCGAGGCGCAGGGCCTGCTCGTCACACCCGCGCCCTTCAACACCGTGCTCTGGCGCCTGGTGGCCACCACGGCCACGCAGTACCACGAGGGCTACTACTCCCTGCTGGACGACAAGGCCGAGGTGCGCTGGACCGCGTATCCGCGCGGGGGCGACCTGATCGCGTCACACGGCCATGAGCCTTCCGTGGCGCGCATTGCCGCGTTCAGCCGCGGATTCTTCAGCCTGCACAACGGTGGCGACCGGCTGCTGCTGACCGACCTGCGCATGGGCCTGGAGCCCAGCTACACCTTCCGCTTCGACCTGGGTTCGCCGGCGGCCGTCGGCAGCACCCCGGTGACCCAGCTCAGCCTGCGTCCGGACATCGGACGGGCCTTGCCCTGGTTGTGGCAGCGGCTCCAGGGCAACACCCTCACCACGCTCGGCGCAACCACCCCGTGACGGCAGCACGCCACAGGGTCGGCAGGTGCGGGGTGCTTGCCGGAAACGGCCCGATGGCGCACGATAGCCTGCTTGCGCCAACCACCAGGAGACAAGCATGATCAAAGTCAGCGTGATGTACCCCAACACCCCCGGCACGCATTTCAACCACGACTACTACCGCGACCAGCACATGCCGCTGGTGAAAGCGCGCATGGGCGGGCACCTGCAGTACTACACGGTCGACAAGGGCCTGGCCGGCGGCACGCCGGGATCGGCACCCACCTACGCCGCCGCGGGGCACCTGTTCTGCACATCGGTGGAAGCGTTCCAGACCGGCTTCGGCCCGCACACGAAAGAGATCATGGGCGACATCCCGAACTACACCGACATCGCGCCGGTGATCCAGATCAGCGAAGTGGTGGTCGGCCAGCCCTGAGCGCCCGGCGCTCCTGCAGCGCGTGCCCGGTTCGGTCCGCTTCCAGTGCGCGCAGCACGCCCGCAAAGGGCTCGCCGCTGGCTGCGCACAGAGAGCGCCCTCGATCAGGACTTCGCGGGTGCGCTCACGCCATCAACAGCGTCAGCACGATGATCACCACGCCGATGGCGAGGTTGATGCCCACCCAGGTGCGGATCGAGGCCAGCGCCGCGCCGCCCGCCGGCCAGTCGCTCGACGCCACCGCGACGGACAGGCGCTTGAACAAAGCGAAACGGATGTGGCCAAAGATGCCCATCATCACGATGCCGAGCGTGGCCATGATGGTCCAGTCCAGCGGCATGGCGAAGCCGATGCCGGCCTGCACCGATTCCTTGGCCATGCGGCCGATCATCCAGAGGCCGCTGGCCAGCACGACCACGATGGCCACCAGCACCGCGGAAAAGAAGCGCTGCAAGGCGCCGTGCATGAGGCGGATGCGCAGCGGCGGCTCCAGCGCGAGCGCGGCCGGGCGCAGGAAGAAATGGGCGAACACCATGCCGCCGATCCACACGACGATGGCAAGGATGTGCAGCAGCTTGAGCGTGGCGTAGATCATGTGGGCGCTTTCGTCAGGGGTGGGAATCAAACGTCGGTGAGGACAGCGCCGACACGGCGCTGCAGCTTGTACGGGGGAAGGCCCTTGAGCATGCGCCGGCCGTACGACTGGCGCAGCAGCCGGGCATCGTAGCAAACGACCACCGCTTCGTCGGTCTCGCTGCGCAAGGCCCTGCCGGTCCACTGGAGAAGGCGTGCGCCGGTGGCCGGCACCACCAGTTCGCTGAACGGGTCGCGCCCCTGCGCCTTCAGCCAGTCGGCGCGCGCCTGGCCCACCGGGTCGCTCGGTGATGCAAAGGGCAGCTTGGTGATGAACACCCATTCGCAGAGCTCGCCGGGCAGGTCCAGGCCCTCGCCGAACGACTGCAGGCCGAACAGGATGGAGGCACCGCCCGCGACCACCCGCTCGGCGTGCTGGCGCAGCAGCTGCGTGCGCGAGGCTTCGCCCTGCACCAGCACCTTGTCGCGCAGCTCGCGGTGCAGGCCGCGCTCCAGCAGCTCCTGCGCGCGCCGCATCAGCGCCTTGGAGGTGAACAGCACCAGCGCGCCGCGCTGCACGGCGGCCAGGTCGTCCATCAGCGCGTCGAGCATTTCGCGGCTGTAGGACTCCACGTCTTTCGGGTCGGCCAGGGTCTGGACGACGATCAGCCGGCCCTGGCGCGCATGGTCGAACGGACTCTGCACTTCGCGCGCCACCACCGCGTCATCGTAGGCCAGGCCGGACTCGTGCAGGAAGTGGTCGAAGCCGCCGCAGGTGACGAGCGAGGCCGAGGTGACCACGGCCGCGCGCACCTTACTCCAGAGCTGGTGGCGCAGCAGGCTGCCGGGCTGCAGCGGGCAGGCGTGGGCGGTGAGCGTCACCAGGCCGTGCTGGATGCCGGCTTCGAGCCACTTGGCCAGCGGCGGCTGCCCGGCGGCCGGGTCCTGCAGCCAGAGTTCGGCCGTGGCCTGCGCGTGCTGCAGGCGCGGCGCGAGCACGCCGAGCCGGCTGTAGAGCCGGGCGCAGCGCGCGGCATCGCCCGGGTTGTCGCGCGCGTTGGCCTTGAGCTGGGTCGCCAGGGCTTCCATCACCTTCAGCAAGGCGGTAGCGCAGCTGTGCAGCAACGACACAGTCTCCAGCCACTCGGGCGGCAGAGCGCCGCCTTCAAAGCGCTCGACCACCGGCGTACCCGCGGCATCGAAACCGCCGCGCGCCGGGGTGCGGCCGGGTGCGCGGCCGGTGAGCGCCGCCCACTCCGGCAGCGCGCCGATGCGCGCCATCGCCAGCCGCGCCAGCTCGCCCTGCGCGGTTTTCATGTCGCGTGCCAATGTGGCCACGTCCACGCCTGGCGTGTGCTGCAGCGCGCCGGCCACCTCCTCCACCGCGCGCGGCAGGCGGTCCAGCCACTGGCTGCGCATCAGGTCCATGCTCTCGCTGAACTGGCCTTGCGCCACCGCGCCCAGGTGGTGTGCCTCGTCAAACACCAGGTAGCAGTCTTCGGGCGCGGGCAGCGCGTGCAGGCCCAGCGTGGACAAGAGCAGGTCGTGGTTCACCACGATCACCTGCGACTGCGCCAGCTTCGCGCGCGCCTGGTAGTAGCTGCAACTGTTGTAGCTCGGGCAGTGGCGCGCGGTGCAGCTGTGGCGTTCGGCAGCCACCGGGCTCCAGAGTTCGCCCTCGGGCGGCTCGTCGAGCCGGTCGCGGTCGCCGTCCCAGGCGCCGCCGTCCAGTTGTGCGGCCCACTGGGCATAGACCTTGGCGCGCTCGCCCCAGCGCTCGGCCGCGCGCGCACTGGCCGCAGCGGATGCCACGGTGTGTGCCGCCACGGTGGCGGCCAAGCCGTCGCTGGCATCGGTCGCGTCGTCGCTCTCGAACAGGTCGGCGCTCGCCGCGTCGCCGCCACTGAGCTGGTCCAGCTTCAGCCGGCACACGTAGCGGCCGCGCCCCTTGGCGAGCGCAAAGCTGAAGGGTTCGGGCAGCGCGGCAGCCAGCGCCGGCAGGTCTTTCGCGATCAGCTGCTCCTGCAGCGCCACTGTGGCGGTTGAGATGACGACGCGCTTCTGTTGCGCCAGCGCGAGCGGGATCACGGTGGACGCGTAGGCGGCGGACTTGCCCACGCCCGTGCCAGCCTGCACCACCGCAATGCCGCGCTCCGGCAAGCCGGCTTCGCCGCTCACCGAGCCATCACCGAGCGACACGCCGCTCAGCGTGTGCGCGATCAGCGCCGCCATCTCGCGCTGGCCTGGGCGCGCGCGAAAGCCCGGCGCGTGCGACACCATGTGGTCGAACGCGGCCAGGGCCAGCGCCTCGCGGGCCAGCGGTCCAGCGGGAGCCGGGCTGGCATCGGGCGAAGGGTTGTCGGTGTCGGAGGGGGGCATCGGCGCTCGGGCAAAGCGCCATTGTCCCAGAGCCGTCCTGCCCCCGCCGGGCGATGCGCCCGGCGTCTCGTGGCAACATACCGCCCATCCACACCCACCCGACCCACCGAGGAACTTCCATGTTGACCCTGGGCATGTTTGTGGCCGGCTTGCTGGCCCTGATCGCCGGCGCCGAGCTGCTGGTGCGCGGCGCCTCCAAGCTGGCGCTTTCGTTCGGCCTCTCGCCGCTGGTGGTGGGCCTGACCATCGTCGCCTTCGGCACCAGCGCCCCCGAGGTGGCGGTCTCGCTGGGCGCGGTGCTGGATGGGCAGACCGACATCGCGCTGGGCAACGTGGTGGGCAGCAACATCTTCAACGTGCTGTTCATCCTCGGCCTGTCGGCCCTCATCACACCCCTGGTGGTCAACATCCAGCTCATCCGGCAGGAAGTGCCGATCCTGGTGGGCACCTCGCTGCTGCTGCTGGTGCTCAGCCTCGACGGCCGCATCAGCGCCCTCGACGGCGCCATGCTGTTCGGGCTGCTGCTGGCCTACACCGCCTTCCTGGTCATCCAGTCGCGCAAGGAAACGCAGGCCGCGAACGAAGAATACGCGGCCGAAGTCCAGCCGGCCGCCGCCGGCAGCTGGGACAGCAAACTGCCCGTGCAGCTGCTGCTGATGGCCGCGGGTCTGGCCCTGCTGGTGCTCGGGTCCCAGTGGCTGGTCGGTGCGGCCGTGGTCTTTGCCAAGGCACTGGGGGTGAGCGACGTGGTCATCGGCCTGACCATCGTGGCCGTCGGCACGTCCATGCCCGAAGTGGCCACCTCCGTCATGGCCGCGGTCAAGGGCGAGCGCGACATCGCGGTGGGCAACGTGGTGGGCAGCAACACCTTCAACATCCTGGGCTGCCTCGGTCTCTCCGGCATCGCCTCCGGCAGCCTGGGGCTGGTGGTGCCCGAGGCGGTGCTGAACTTCGACATCTGGGTCATGCTGGCCGTGGCGCTGGCCTGCATTCCCGTGTTCATGACCGGGCGCGAAATCGCCCGCTGGGAAGGCGGCGTGTTCCTGCTCTATTACGTGGCCTATGTGACCTACCTGATCCTGGCGGCGCAACAGCACGATGCCCTGGGCGCCTTCTCGTCGGTCATGATGGGTTTCGTGCTGCCACTGACGGTCATCACCCTGGTGGTCGTGCTGCTGGGCCGGCGGTCTGCAGAGCCACCCCGCAGCGGTTGATGCCTCCGGGGTCACCGGCGCACAAAGCGAGCCCCGCAGCCGCCGCACGACCCCACCCCGCCACACCCGGGCAGACGCTTCAACACAGAGCTCCCGTTCACGCCCTGAGCAGCGCCCAACAAAAAAGGCCCGGTCTCACGACACGGGCCTTCCGGTTTCGGGACGCTGCGGGCGATCAGCTCAGCGGCACCGCGCCGACCAGCGGGCGCTTCTCCAGCGTCCACTGGTGCAGCGAGCCGTCGAACTGCTTGGCACCCTTGTTGCCCAGCACTTCCGACAGGATGAACCACGGCAGGCTCGACTGCGCGCCGCTGTTGCAGTACACCACGCTCGGCGCGGCCGGGTCGATGCCCTGGGCCTTGAGCACGGCGCGGTAGGTGTTGGCGGGCAGCAGCTTGATTGCGCCACCGTCCTTCTTGAAGGTGGTGTCGGGAGACAGCGGCTTGGCGGTGTCGATGTGGCCGTAGGCAAACACGTAGTCGCGCTTGACCATGCCGTGGTATTGCGGCAGGTCGCGGCCATCGATCAGCTGGGCGTTCTTTTTCTCGACGATGCTGGCCACTTCATTGGAATCGGCGAACAGCTGCGCGGTGCGGTCGGCGGCCGACTTCCAGTTGCCGGCCTTGGCCACCAGCGCGTCCTTCACGAAGGGCTTGCCGTCCTGCAGCCAGGCGGCCATGCCGCCGTCGAGCATGGCCACGTTGTCTTCACCGTACAGCTTGAACTGCCAGTACAGGCGCATGCCGTCGTTCACGTCGGCCAGCTCCATGCCCACCGGCACGATCACGATCGGCTTGCCGCTGTCGATGCCAGCGTCCTGCACCATCTTCTCGAAGGCGGCGCGCTCGGGCACCATGTACTTGACCTTGGTGCCGTTGATCTCACGCTCGACGCGGATGGTCTTGAACTCCATCAGGCGCGAACCGGCGATGTGGCCGCCGACCTCTTCGGCCACCTTCTTGCCCTTGACCTCGGCGATCTCGGGGTCGGCGGTGAAGGACTTGGCACTGCCGCGCAGGTCCAGCACCTGCACCTTGTCCAGGTTGGCGGCGAGCCAGTTCACGTCGACCACCGGGCCGGGCAGGCTCTGGGCCAGGGCGGCCGTGGCGACAAAGCCCCAGGCCAGGGTGGCCACGGCCACTTGTTTCCACATCTTCATGGGTTGCTCCTCAGGTTGAAAAAAATCGATTCAAAGACCCAGCTGCCGGATCTGGGGCGCCAGCAGGGCCGGGCGCTCGTTCAGCACATCCAGGCGCCGGTCTTCCAGCACCACCTCGCGGCCGTCGCGCTGGAAGCGCGGCGCCATCAGCGCGTCGCGCTCGCGCAGCAGATCGGCCAGCTCCGCGTTGAACAGCCGCACCATCGCGGTGAGCCAGTTCGCCACCGGCGCCAGGCGCCCGTGGGTGCGGACCTCGAAGCGTCGCAGCGCGGCCCGCATCTCGCCCGCCGGGCGCCAGCACCCGGCGGTCACCCAGCGGTTGGTGCTGAACCAGCGCATCGGCTGGCCGTGGTGGTCGAGCGAGAGCGCGGCCAGGTGCATGAAATCACCCGCCTTGGGGCCGTGCACGAACAGGTGGAAGTGCCCGTGCTCGGGCACGCCGTGGCGGTGCGCGTGGTAATAAAAGCGCGTGCCCGTTTCGACGTCCACCACATCGTTCCCGGGGTAGTGGCGCAGCTCTTCAAAGTGGCGCGCACCGGCCAGCGCGGCGTGCGCCAGGCTGGTGCCGGCCTGGGCGTAACGCAGCGGCACGGCCAGCGCGGTCTGCGCGCTGGCGAGCCGGGTGTCTGCGCCCAGCGGCATCACGTCACTTCTTGGGTGCGCAGGGGTTGGCCGGGGCGCAGGGGTTCGCGCCGTCGGCGGCTTTCTTCTTTTTCTTCTTGGCCGGGCCGCAGGGGTTGGCCGGTCCGCACGGGTTGGTGGCCTGGGTGGACGTGCCGGCGGTGGTGGTGGCGGCCGGGGTGGCGGCCACGGCCGAAGCGGCGGGGGCCACGAGGGCGCTGGCCACCATCAGGGCCGACAGGGTCTGGGCGAGGGAAGAGGCGGATTTTTTGGCCATGCGAAGGACTCCAGGTTGGGAGATAAACAAAAGGAAAGGGGGATCAACTGGCGCTGCCGGAACCGGCCACCGCCTCGTCGGCGCTCACCGGGCCGCGGCCACGGCGCTCGAACCACGACCCGGCGTAGAACACGCCGATCAGGGCGGCAAACAGCAGGACGATCAGGGCGAGCTGCGGGATGTCGTAGGCGTCCATCAGCGTGTCACCGGTCTCGACCTCCCACATCGCCATCACCGATTCGATGGCCGGGCCGTACAGGCCGGCGAACACGAAGGTGCCCAGCACCAAGCCAACGATGAAGACCAGCGCGTCGAGCCGGCCCGAAAACACACCCACCACCGAGGTGCCCGGGCAATAGCCACCGATGGCAAAACCGCCACCCACCAGCAGGCCGCCGATGGCCGAGGCCATGACCAGCGAGGTCGGCACGAACAAAGCGTCCACCGACACCCAGCCCAGCAGCTCAAACCCATACAGGCCGGTGGCGGCCACCACGATGGCGGTGAACATGACCTTGAAGACCGACCAGTCGCGCAGGCTGAACTGGGCGGTGAGCTTGGCAGGGCTGCCGAAACCGGCGTTCTCCAGCACGAAGCCAAAGAGGAAACCACAGACCAGGCCGGAAAGCATGCCGGCGTCGTTCATGGGAAAGGTCATGTCAGAGCCCCTTGATGATGCGGTGGACCATGAGGCCCGAAGCGAAGAAGGTCGCCAGGAACACGAAGGCCGCGATGCCCAGCGTGGCCGCGCCCGAGAGGCCCAGGCCACTGGTGCAACCGGCCGCCACGCGGGCGCCAAAGCCCGAGAGCAACCCGCCAATGAGTGCGGTGGCGATGCGCTTGCCGGTGCCGACGCTCTTCGCACCGTCGAGCTGCACACGCAGGCGCCCGCCCATGAAAGCCGCCACCAGCGCGCCCATGGCCACACCGATCACCTGCCAGCTGATCCACGACGGCAGCGGGTTCGCACCGTCTTCCACCATGGCGCCGAGGTATTCGTTGGCCTGCGTGGCCGCGGGCGCGATCTCATGGCCGAGCCAGGCGGTGAGGCGGGTGGAGGCGCCGGTGGCGCCCAGGCCGTGGCCAGTCCAGACGAAGGTGAGCAGCAATACCAAGCCCAGCACGGTGCCGGCCAGCAGCGGATTCCAGAAAGGTCTGACAGGGCGGCCGGCGGCCGTCGTCGCGGAAACAGACATGGATGGGGTCTCCCGTGAAATACTCTTACTAGTATATCTATCCATCTGCAGCCAGCGCGCTCAACCGGCGTACCCGGATACCCTTCCCACCCCCATCCATCTGAATGCACCTGCCCATGCCAGCGGCCTTCACGTTCCGGCGTCTCCCATGAGCGCTCTTACCCTCCTGCTCACCGGCCTCGGTCTGGGGGCCGGCCTGTCCGGCGCGCGCCATGTGCTGCACCGCGGCCTGGCACCACCCGCCAGCACCGATGGTCCGACCCCGGACGATCTGGGCCTGAACGCGCGCGAGGTCTGGCTGCCCGCCGCCCAGGGCGCGCGCCTGTTCGCCTGGTACGTCCCGAGCACCGCACAGGGGCCGGCACCCGCCGTGGTGCTGCTGCACGGCTGGGGCGGCAACGCCAGCACCCTCCTGCCCGCTGCGCAGGCACTGCACGCCGCGGGTTACGCGGTGCTGCTGCCCGAATCGCGCAACCACGGCCGGAGCGACCGGGCCGGGCACAGCTCCCTGCCCCGCTTCGCCGAAGACCTGGACGCCGCGCTCGACTGGCTGGCCGGGCAGCACGGCGTGGACCCTCAACGCATCGCCGCCCTCGGCCACTCGGTGGGCGCGGCAGCGGTGTTGCTGGTGGCCTCGCGCCGGTCCGGGCTCGCCGCAGCGGTCAGCGTCTCGGCCTTTGCCCACCCGGAACACGTGATGCGGCGCTGGCTGGCGGCCTACCGCGTGCCGTACTGGCCACTGGGCTGGCTGGTGAACCGCTACATCGAGTGGGTGATCGGTGCACGCTTCGACCGCATCGCGCCGATCGCCACGCTGGGCCAGGCCTTGTGCCCGGTGCTGCTGCTGCACGGCCGGCAGGACAACACCGTACCGCTGGATGACGCACACCAGCTCATGCACCACCAGGGCCCCGCACGCGCCACGCTGCTGGCGCTGGACGGCACGCACGAGGCATTTGCCGAACCCGGGCAGGTTGAACAGGCGGTGCTGGACTTCCTGGCGCGGGCACTCGATCGCAGGATCACGGCGGCCAGCTGAGCGCGCTGCCCAGCGAAGCACCCTGCTGCCGGACAATGGCACGCATGAACCCTACGCGCCCCACCGCTTCCGGCCCCGCCGCGAAGCCGCCCCGCCGCCAGGCCATCGACCTCGCGCTGCAGGGCGGTGGCTCGCACGGCGCCTTCACCTGGGGCGTGCTCGACCGCCTGCTGGAGGACGAGACGCTGGAGATCGCCGCCATCAGCGGCACCAGCGCCGGCGCCATGAACGCGGTGGCGCTGGCGGCGGGGCTGATGGACGGCGGGCGCGAAGGCGCGCAGCGCGTGCTGCGCCGCTTCTGGACCCGCGTCGCCGAGCTCTCGCCGTTTCACCCGATCGAGCGCAGCCCGCTGGGCGCCCTGTGGGGCCCCGCCACCGCGTGGATGACCCCCTGGCTCGAACCCTGGCAACAGGCGGCCAGCGCGCTGGGCAGCCAGCTGTCGCCCTACCAGCTCAATCCGCTCAACCTGAACCCCCTGCGCGACATCCTGGTGGACACGGTGGACTTCGAGCGCGTCTGCCGCTGCCACAAAACGCGGCTCTTCATCGCCGCCACCCAGGTACGCACCGGCGCGCTGCACGTGTTCGACCAGCGCGGGCTCACGCCCGACATGGTGCTGGCCTCGGCCTGCCTGCCGCTGCTGTTCCAGGCGGTCGAGATCGACGGCGAGGCCTACTGGGACGGCGGCTATGCCGGCAACCCGTCGCTCATGCCGCTGGTCACCCAGAGCAGCGCCGACGACCTGCTGCTGGTGCAGATCAACCCGATCGAGACCGCCGCCACACCCACCCGCGCCAGCGACATCCTGGACCGCATCAACGAGATCACCTTCAACGCCAGCCTGCTGAAGGAAATGCGCTCGATTGCGCTGCTCCAGCAGCTGATCGAAGACGAGGGCCAACCCGGTCACCAGTACCGCAACCCGCTGTTCCAGCGCGTGCAGGCGCTGCGGGTGCACCTGATCGACGGCGGTGCCTCGCTCAGTGCACTGGGCGCGGGCAGCAAGACCGACACCCGGTGGACCTTCCTGTCGCAACTTCACGACCTGGGCCACGAGGCGGCCGGGCGCTGGCTGGAGCAGCACCGCAGCGCCATCGGCCAGCGCAGCAGCGTGGACATCTTCAAGGTGCTCGCGCCATGACCCGCATCGCCGGCACCGTGCTGGCGCTGCTGCGGCAGGGCACCGCCTTCGCCGGGTTCCGGGTCCGCGCGCCAGCGGCGGGTGGCGGGCGTGTTCAGCGGCGGCGCGCGGCGCTCAGCTTGCCACCGGGTCCGCCGGCAGGCTGAAGCAGAAGGCCGCGCCCTGCCCCACCGCGCCCTCGCCGCGCACCTGCCCGCCGTGGCGCTGGATCAGGCGCTGCACGGTGGCGAGTCCGACGCCCGAGCCTTCGAACTCGTGGTGCGCATGCAGGCGCTTGAAGGGCTGGAACAGCTGCTCGGCGTAGGTCATGTCGAAACCGGCACCGTTGTCCCGCACGCAGTACTCCAGGACGCCATCCGGCCGGCGTGACGGCGAGAACCACACCTGGGCACGGGGTGTCTGGCGGGTGTACTTCCAGGCGTTGCCCAGCAGGTTCTGCAGCACGATGCGCATCAGCCCACGGTCGGCCAGCACCCGCATCCCTTCGTCGATGTGCCACTCGACTGTGCGCGCGGGGTCGCTGCGATCGAGTTCGCTGGCAATGGCGCGCGCCATCTGGCTCAGGTTCACCGACTCGTGCCGCAGTTCGGCGCGGCTCACCTGCGCCAGGTTGAGCAGGTCCGTGATCAGCTGTCCCATGCGCCGCGCGGAGCTCTGGATGCGGTGCAGGTACGAGCGCCCTCCCTCGGTCAGGCGGGAACCACACTCCTCCTCGAGCAGGCTGGCAAAGCCGTGCACGCTGCGCAGGGGGGTGCGCAGGTCGTGCGAGACGCTGTAGGAGAACGCCTCCAGTTCGCGGTTGAGCACGCCGAGTTCGCGCGTGCGCTCGGCCACGCGTTGCTCCAGCTCGTCGTTGAGCTGCTGCAGCGCGTTCTCTGCCGTTCGCACTTCGGTGATGTCCTGCACCGTGCCGACGCTGCGCACCGGGCGGTCGCCGTCGTATTCCGTCTCGCACAGCTCGCGGACGTATTTCAGGCGCCCGTCGGGCAGCAGCAGCCGGTGCACGATGTCGTAGGGCTGGTGGGTCCTGAGCGCCTCCCGAAAGGCCTGCTCCAGAGGCACCCGGTCGTCCGGATGCACGAGCTGCAGGAAGCGTTCGTAGGTGGGCTCGAAGGTCGCCGGATCCACCTCGAAGATGCGGTACACCTCGTCCGACCAGATCAGGCGACCGTCCGCACGGCCACTCTCCCAGCTGCCGATGCGCGCCAGCCGCTGCGCCTCCTTCAGGCGGGCCTCGCTGTCGGCCAGCGCGGCCTGGGTGCGCTGGCTCTCGGTGATGTCTTGCAGGGTGAACTGCAGCAGGGTCCGCCCGCCGTCGCTGAACTGCATGAGGTGCACCTCGGCGTCCCACTGCGTGCCATCCGGCCGCTGGTGGCGCCACTCGAAACGGGTGGGCTTCTCGGTCAGCCTCTGCAGGCCCCGCTCGGCCATGGTGGCCTCTTTGGAACGCCCGTCGCGCTGCTGCGGCGCCGACAGCGCGTCCAGCGGGGTGGCGAGCACCGCCTCCCGGTCGGGCAGACCGTACAGCCGCACGGCCGCGGCGTTGCAATCGACGAAGCGTCCGCTGGCGGGATCGAGCACGCCCGTGGCCACGGGCGAGCTGTCAAACAGGCGCATGCGCAGGCTCTCGCCCGCCGCCACCGCCGCCTGGTGACGGGCCACCCGCCACTGCAAATAGATGATCAGGCCGCCAGAGGCCAGCAGGAGCAGGCTCAGCGTGTTGTTGACGAACTGGCTGCTCTTCAGGGCCGGCTGCAACGGTGCCAGCACCGACGCGTCGGCCAGGCCGATGGCCAGCACCAGGCCCGTGCCCGGCAAACGGTGCCAGCCGTAGGTGCGGGCGATGCCGTCGACCGCGCCCTGGACCTTGTAGGTGCCGCTGGTCAGCGCCGGATCGGCCAGGAATGGCCGGCCCCCCGGCAAGCGCTGGCCCATGGCATCGGCGTTGTCGCGGCTGCGTGCGAGGAAACTGCCATCGCGGTGGAACAGGGCCACCACGTCCTGCTCCGACAGCTGCAGGGCGGCCAGCTTGCCCGCCATGAATGCCGACGACACCAGCATGTGCACCGTGCCGTCGAAGCGGCCCGCGCGCAGGATGGGCCGGCTGACGACGAAGACCCAGTCCTTGCTGAGCCGCGAGGCCACCGGCTTGCCGATCACCAGATGGTCGGCACCCGACTGCTGCACCTTGAAATGCTCGCGGTCCCCGACGTAGGTGCCATCTTCCACACCCAGGCTGTTGTAGACCACATGGCCCGTCGCATCGATCACCGTGACAAAGGAGACAAAACCGGGCGGCAAGGCATCGAGCACACTGCGGGTCAGGGCATCGAAGCGCGCCCGGTCGTCCCGCAGCCACTCGAGGCGCAGGTCCTGCAGCTCCAGGTCGAGCGTGCTCAGCAGGCCGCCGACCTGCCCGGCCATGGCATCGGCCAGGTGCAGGCTGCGCTGCTCGGCCTGCAGCAGCACCTGTTCGCGCAGCAGCGCCTGCGAGTGGTCCGATTGCCACCAGAACCCGCCCGCGGCCAGGCCGGTGAACAAGGCCACCAGCGCGACGAACCAGCGGCTGCGCAGGCGCCCCAGCCAGCCTGCTGCGCGCGGGGGCGGCTGTGCGCCTGGCTGCTCAGCCATGCGGGTGCCCCGCGCACCTTCCGGTGGCGTTTGGTGCAGGCTGCGAGGGCGAAGCGGCGGTCTTGAGGGTCGGGGTGTTCAGGCGCATCGGCATCACAGTCCTCGGTCGGGTCCATGGGAATCCACGACCGCATTCTCGCAACGAATGGAGGCCCCGTGGCCGCCGTTGCGTCGATGCGCCACGTCGGGCGCCGTCAGCACCCGGTGGCGGCGCCATCCGGGCGCGCCCGCTGCCCTAGGCGGGACGGTCCGTGCACAGGAAATCGTCGCGCACCCGCAGCAGCATCTTCTTGCCCGTCGAGTCGCGGCTGGAGGCCATCAGCCCCTGCTCCAGCAGCGGCTCGTAGCCGGGCCGGCCGCGCAGCATGGCATCGTCGGGCGCCAGGAAGCCCATGGACCAGCTGGAGAAGTTGCGTTCGGCGATCGGACCTTCCCACATCTTGTAGACCTGCTGGTGCCGGTCGTCATCGCAGATGGCGTCGTACAGCGCCTTCACCTCGGCCTCTTCGCCTTCAAGCAGCTGCATGAATTCCCGATTGTGGTACAGCAGCATGCCGGTGATGCCGCGCCGGGCGTTGTGCTCCCGCGCCTTGTCCATCAGGGACGACAGCTCGGCCGCTGCCATGTCGCCTGGCGCCACACTGACGTAAATGATTTCGTACAAAGCCATGGTTCTTCTCTCCACAGGGGACCGACCGCACCGCGGAAACCCGGACACACAGCGCCTCGACCGAAACGCCATGCATGCTCTGTATCGCCCGTGCATCGCGGATCTTGAGGAGAGCATCTGCGAAAGATAGAAGCCCTGGCGCCGACCGGGCTTGACTTGTATCAAGTGCTGGCGCCCCAAGTGTCGCCAGCTTCCAGGCGGTGTGCGATTCCGCACACGGGCGGCGGCGCCTTGGGCGTTCTGACCCCTGTTCAGGCGGCTGTGCTCTGGCGCAGCAAGTCCAGCAACAGCTCGCTCGCCCCGTCCCACACGATCTGCACCCCCAGGCACAGCAGGATGAAGGCCGACAGGCGCAGGAAGATCACCGTGCCCGCTTCGCCCAGCGGGCGCAGCAGACGCTGCGCGTAGCGGAACGCCAGGTACAGCAGGACACCCACGGCCATCAGCGCCAGCACGCCGCCGCCCATGCGCGCGAGCGAAAGCAGCAGCCGGTTGTCCTGCAGCGACACACCCACCGTGATCGCCGCCGCGATCGAGCCCGGCCCGCAACTGATCGGGAATGTGAGCGGGTAGAAGGCCTGCCGCCGCGCCATCTCGGGCGTGAACGACTCGGCCAGCTCGGTGCGGCTGTCCACCGTGGCGTGGGTGGCGGTGAGCAGGCGCCAGGCCGTGGCCGCCAGGATCAGGCCCCCGCCTACCCGCACGATGGGCAGCGAGATGCCGAAGAAGCTCAGCACGTACGAGCCCACCAGCATCGAGCCCAGCATCAGCCCGAACATGTTGCGTGCGATGCGTCGCGCCAGCAGCGACCGCGTGCTGGCGGTCGCACCCTCGGTGAGCCCGAGGAAGATAGGTGCCGTGGCCGCCGGGTTCAGGATCGGCAGCAGCGCCGCGAAAACGAAGAGAAAACTCTTGCCCAGCGCCAGCAGCAGTTCGGTCGTCATGGGTGTCGGATGTCGCGCTCAGGGGCGGGTGTGCGGTCCACCATGTCGCGCATGCGCCGGCGCATCGCACGGTCGCGCCGTTGCTCCTCGTTCCAGTCCTCGCGCACGCCACGCCACAGCGCCAGCGCCATGAGCAAAATCACCAGCGTGAACGGCAGCGCGAACACGATGGTCGCCGTCTGCACCGCCTTCACACCGCCGGCCAGCAGCAGGCTGATGGCGATGCCCGAGACCAGCACCCCCCAGACGATCTTCACCCGCGCGCTCGGGTTCTCCTGGCCGCCGGTGCTCATCATGCCCAGCACCAGCGTGGCCGAGTCGCCCGAGGTCACGAAGAACACCAGCACCAGCACCGTGGCCACGCCCGTCATCAGCCCGCCCATCGGCAGGTGGTCGAACATGGCAAACAGGCCGGTGGACACATCGGCGCTCACCGCCTCGGCGATCGGCAGACCCTGCATGATCTCCAGATGCAGCGCCGTGCCGCCGAACACCGAGAACCAGACGAACGCCGCCAGCGTGGGCGCCAGCACCGTGCCCAGCAGGAACTCGCGGATGGTCCGGCCGCGCGAGACGCGCGCGATGAACAGGCCCACGAACGGCGACCAGCTCACCCACCAGGCCCAGTAAAACACCGTCCAGCCGCCCACCCAGCCGCTGTCGCGGAAGGGCGTCATGCGCAGGCTCATGCGCACGAAGTCGCTCAGGTAGCTGCCCAGCGTGTTGGTGAAAGTGTCGATGATCGCCACCGTCGGCCCCACCACGAACACCGCGAGCGCCAGCAGGCCCGCCACGATCAGGTTGAAGGTGGACAGCCACTTGATGCCCCTGGTCACGCCGGTCACTGCCGAGCTCAGGAACAGCACCGTCGTCACCACGATGATGGCCACCTGCGAGGTGCTGCTCACCGGCAGCCCCAGCACCGCCGCCAGGCCGCTGTTGATCTGCAGCGCGCCCATGCCCAGCGAGGCCGCCACGCCAAAGGCCGTGGCGATCACCGCCAGCACATTCACCACCGGGCCGATCTTCTTCATCGGAGCCCAGGGCAGCGCCTCCACCGCAGTGCTCACCAGCGCTGAACCGCCGCGGCGGAACTGGAAGAACGCGATCGCCAGCGCCACGATGCTGTACACCGCCCAGGGGTGCAGGCCCCAGTGGAAAAAGCTGTAGCGCATGGCGGCATTGGCCGCTTCGGGCGTGTTGGGCGCTATGCCGGGTGGCGGCGCGCCGTAATGCGAGATCGGCTCGGCAACACCCCAGAACACCAGGCCAATGCCCATGCCCGCGGCAAACAGCATGGCGAACCACGCGCCGATGGAAAACTCCGGCTCGTCGTCCTCGCCGCCGAGCTTCAGGTCGCCGTAGCGGCTGACCGCCAGGATCAGCGCCATCACCACCAGGCCCAGCACCACCCACAGGTAGAACCAGCCGAAGTTGCGCGTGATGCTCGCCAGCGCGGTGTCGAACACTCCGCCCAGCGAGGCCGGGGCGATGACGCCCCACAGCACAATGGCCAGGATCAGACCGGCCGAGACGATGAGTTGCATGAGATCTCTCCTCCAGGAACAAGGCTGTTGTGGCCCGCTGACAGGGAAGCCGGCGCCACGCCGGCGCCCAGGCGAAACGCCTGAGCGTGCAGTGGACACCGGTGCAGCCGGGAAAACAAGCCGGAAGACGGCGGCGGTCCGGTCCGATGTGACGGTGATGCCCGGCCCGCCAGGCCCATGCAGGGCGCTTCAGGGCGGTGGCAGCGGCGCCATTCAAGCGCGCTGAGCCGGGGCTGTCAGCAAGGACCGGCACCGCCAGCGCAAGTGTGTGCGCCAGCCAGGCCGTCATGAACGAAGCGGACATTGTGCCCGCATGCATCCCGCCGCGTGAGCCTGTGCTCACATGCCCGAGCGGGCGGCACGGGCATGCTGCCGGCAGCCCGGGGAAACGCCCTGCCAGGCGGAGCGCAGGGCGCACCGCGGCGCCCGCTACACTGAACCGGTTTCCCACAGCACCGAGTCACCGGACGTTCAGCCCGGCGGCGTTCCGGATGCAAGACACCGGGGGTGTGAGACACCCTGTTCCACTGCCACGGCGCGCTCCCGCCGTGCAGCCCGCCTTTGAAAACTTTCATCACGCAACGCTGGCACGGCCGCATCGGCTGGCCCACCCTGTTCTGGCGCGACCTGCTGCTCATCGGCACCGGCCTGAACGTCGTCATGACGGGCACGGCCCTGGCGCTGCTCTCGCAAGACGTCCCCATTCAGTGGGTGCTGCTCGCGCACCTGCTGCCGCTGCCCTACAACCTGCTCATCGTCTCCGCCCTCTGGCGCGCGCCGCAACGGCCCGCGCTGGTGATCGGCGCGAGCGTGTTCTGGCTGCTGCTCTTCATCTTGGTCTGAGCGGGCGCAGCACGGCGCACCAGCACCAGCACCAGCACCAGCACCAGCACCAGCGCCTCAGCCCCGCCAGCCGCCGCCATGCCGCGCGCGGCCCAGGGCTTCGAGGGTGTCGAGGATGCGGGACAGGCCTTTCTTCCATGGGCCCTTGCCCATGAAGCCGGCTTCGATGGCCGATAGCGGCAGCGGCGCGGGACTGGCAGCCGTGGCGGTGAGGGGTTCCCTGGGGTGTTGTGGTGCGGCATGCTCCAATGATAGAAACGCTATCAGCGCCCCAGCGTGGGCGACGCCCACTGCTTCTGCTGGCGCTCGTCGCTGGCGGCTTCGGCTTCGATGCTGTCTTTGGGCAACTGCTTGAGGCACTCGGCGTAGGCCTCGGGGTCCAGCTGCTCGGCCACGGCCTGCTCCCCTACCACCTGCGCCGAGCGGCCGTCCCACACGAAGCGGTTGCCGTGCTGCACCGGGTCGGGGTTGCAGTCGTTTTTGTAGAGCGGCGGGGCGTCGGCGGTCCAGGCGTCGAAGGTGATGGTCTTCTCAAAGATCAGGGGCTTGCCGTTGGGCGTGGGCGGCAGGGGCGGCATCTGCTGGACGGCCTGGCGGGCGCGCTGCTCGACCGCCGCCGAAGTGGTCCACAGGGTGTCGAGCCGGGCGAGGCTGCCGTCGGGTGCGATCTCGATGCGGAAGCGCACGGTGCCTTGTTCGGGGCCCTCATGGGCGGTGCCCATCAGGCTGCGCACCTGTTGCCCCCAGCTGTGGCGGTAGCGCTTGCTGTTCTTCAGCGTGTAGGTGGCGGCCAGGGCCCATTCTTGGGCGCTGGGGGCGGGCGGCGCGTCCATGTAGGCCCGACCGGGCAGGGGCGCAGCGGCAGGCTCGGGCGCGCGCGGCGCGGGCAGGTCTGGCCTGGGGACAGGCGCCGGCGGCGGGACGCGGGCGGGCGGCGCAGGCGGTGGCTCGGCCGGGGGTTCGGTGGGCGGTACCACCACCATGGTGAGAACGGTGTCTTCCTTGGGCGGCGCCCGATCGCGCATGGCCTGGTTGGAGGCCGAAATGAACAGCCCCACCGCAGCGAGGTGCAGCGCCAAAGACAGGCCCACGGCCCAGCGCCAGTGCCTGTTCGGGTGTGCGTGCGGCTGCGGGTCAGCCATGTCCAACCGCTTGGCAGGGCGCTTCTTGAGGGGTGTGCGACGCGCGCAGCACGGCGACGGGGTTCTTTTTGAACCCGAGCATGCTCACAAAGCGTTCAGCCGGAACGGCATCCATCGTGAACTCCTGGTTAGGCTCCTGCCTGGGCTCTTGATTCAGGGTCTTTTGGAGAGCCGAGTCAGGCCACGGACTTGGAAGCGAGACCCTCACAGCGTAACCGGCCACCGCTCAGTGCCTGTGCTGGTGGTGCGCGTCGGGCGCGTGCGGATGGCGGTGGCGCAGCGGCGTGTGCCGATGCCAGTGGCTGTGCGGGCCGGCGGGCATGGGCTCGTGGCCGTGCGTGTGGTGCCCGTCGTCGTGCGTGTGGGCGTGCTCGTGCTCCAGCGTCTCGTGGTCGTGGGTGTGCACGTGGTCTTCGGCCAGGTGGATCAGCACCCCGGCCACCATCAGCACACCGCCCGCGAGCAGCAGCCCGCTGGCCGAACGCTCCCCCAGCGCGAACGCGCCGAGGGCTCCGATGAAGGGCGCGAACGCAAACACCGAGCCGGTGCGCGCCGCGCCGAAATGCCGCTGCGCCAGCAGGTAGAAGCGCAGGCTAAGGCCGTAGCCGGTGGCGCCCACGGCCAGCAGGGCCAGCGCCGCCCGCAGCGCCGGGAGCGGCTCGCCCCAGGCCAGCGCGAGCGTGGTGGTGACACTGGCACCCAGCGCGGCCTTGGCCAGCACCACCTGCCCGGGGTCGCGGTCGGCGACGCCGCGCGAAAGGGTGTTGTCGACACCCCAGGCGATGGTGGCCACGGCCACGGCGAGCAGGCCCAGCAGTTCCACCTGGCCGTTCAGGCCCTGGTCGATCACCAGCAGGGCGCCGCCGGCCAGCAACAGCGCCACCGCGGTCTTGACACGCCCGTCCAGCACCTCGCCGTACCAGCGCCAGGCCAGCACGGCGGTGAACACGGCTTCGAGCGTGAGCAGCAGCGAGGCGCTGGCGCCGCTGGTGCGCTGCAGGCCCCAGGCCAGCGCCACCGGGCCGATGACGGCACCCGCCGCCACCATGGCGAGCAGGCGCGGGGCATCGCTGCGGCGCAGCGGCGCTTCAACCGCCACGCCCCGGCGCTGGAACAGGGCCACCAGCGCGGCGCCGCCGTACAGCAGGGCCGCGGTGGAGAACGGACCGAGGCCCTGCCCGAAGCGCTGCACCAGCGGCGTGCTCAGGCCAAACAGGGCGGCCGCGAGCAGGGCCAGCGCGCCACCCCGCAACACGGGCGAGACCACGGCGCTCACTGCCCGGTGTGGTTGGCGGCGATGAAGTTGCCGGGCTGCGAGAAGAAGACGTAGAGCGTCTGCTTGGCCGCGTCGGCCACGGCGGGGTTCTTGAACGACACCTTCCACTCCTTGCCCTTCTTGCCATCGACCAGCTCGGCCTTGTCGAGCTTGACGGCCTGCCAGGAGGCGTCGAGCTTGCCGGCCTTGACCAGCGCGGCCTTGCGTTGCGAGGCGCAGTCGGTGACTGCGGCTTCGGTGGCGGGCTTGTTGCCATGGAAGTGGCAGCTGCCCCCTTCACCCGCCAGGGCGGCGGGGGCGGCGATGAGGGTGGAGACGAGGGCGGATGCGATGACGAGGGTTTTCATGGTGGGTCCTTGCAGGGGGCGGGAAAAACGTGAACGGGTGGTTGCGGTGTCAAAGACCGTCACGGCTGGTGTCCTGTGTGTTTTCGACATCGAGATCCTCGTGCGCGTGGCGGTGCTCGGCGGCGGGGAAGCGGAAGCTGTCCGGGTTGACGTCGTGCTGGTAGCCGTGCAACTGCATGAACAGCAGGTAGACACCCGCATAGAGCAGGCCCAGGTTGGCAGCGTAGCTGAAACGCTTGAACGAGGGGCGGTGGCGCCACAGCGAGAGCGCGCCGACGATCACCACCAGCGCGGCGATCTGGCCCAGCTCGACGCCGACGTTGAAGCTGAGGATGCGCCCGAGCATCTGGCCGGCATCGTCGCCCAGCGGCAACTGCTGCAACCGGGTGGACAGGCCAAAGCCGTGCAGCAGGCCGAAGCCGAACACCATCCACAGCAGGTTGGGCGATGCCATCTGGAAGTGCTTCTGGAAGCCGCCGTTGTTGTCGAAGGCCTTGTACATCACGCTGATGGCGATGATGGCGTCGACCAGGTAGTAGTTCCATGTGATCTGGAACAGGGTGGCAAAAACCAGCGTGATGCTGTGCCCCAGGGTGAACACGGTGACGAACTTGACCACGTCCTTGAACGAGGCCAGGAAGAACACCACGCCAAAAAGGAACAGCAGGTGGTCGTAGCCGGTGAGCATGTGGCTGGCGCCCAGGCCCACGTACTGGAGGACACCGCCGTCGAGCATGCGCTGACGGTCGGCGTCGGAAATGCCGTGGGCCAGCACGGCCAGCGGCGCGAAGGTGAGCGACAGCCAGACGGCCGCGCTGCGCAAGCGAGAAAAATGCATGAAAAATTCCTGTGTCTGATGGAGAAACCGGCCGCAGGGGTGCGACGCGGAACCCGTCACCCGAACTGTGCCGCGCGAGGCTGGGCGCCACGCAGGCGCCCGAGGACATCAGACCAGGAGCTGGGGTGGCCGGAGCAGTCCGTCGGGGTCAGCCGAGGGCGGCTGGACAGCGGTCCATGCCCGGGGAGCGCTGCGCGGCACGGTTGGCGCAGGCTGGGCCGCCGCCACGGGCAGACCCTGGAACTGCACGCCCTCGCTGACGTGCGAATGGTGGGGGCCGTGGCTGCCATCAACCCGGGCGCCGTCCAGCAGCAGCGTGGCGTCCATCTCGTGGCCCGCCGCCTCGTGCTGGTGGTGCCCATGGTCGATGGCATGGGCCACCTCGTGCGCCAGCCGCTCGGCCTGCCCGGCCCGCTGGGCGGGCAGCGCCCATGCCACGGACTGCAGAAGCAGGCCGAACAGCAGGAACCAGGTGGCGAGGACGGATTTCACAGTGGCGCATTCTATCGGCCAGGTCCGATCCGGTGGCCGATGGGGTGATCAAAGCCATCCCATTTCTTGATTCGCCTCTTGTAGCGTCGGATGTTCAGCGCCATGTTTGCTCTGCATTTCCTGCTGAGCCCGGTCGGGTTCACGCTTCACAGGCCCTCGTCGGCGATCACCGGATCCGCGCTGGCGGACGACGCGCTTGACCTGTCCGATGACCTGCTGCGCGTGCTAGAGCAGGCAGTAGTCCACCGGCAGCAGCGGCGGGGGCAGTGCGGTTTCGCCCAGGGATTCGAGCATCTGGATCTCGATGGCGCGGCACAGGGCGTCCAGCGGCAGGTCGTTCGGCTCGGTGCCGAAGGGCTCTTCGATCTCGTCACCCAGGGCGTCCAGGCCGAAGAAGGTGTAGGCCACCACGCCCACCACCAGCGGGGTGAGCACGCCGGTGGTGTCCACCAGGCCGAAGGGCAGCAGGAAGCAGTAGATGTAGGCCGTGCGGTGCAGCAGCAGGGTGTAGGAGAACGGCACCGGCGTGCCGAGGATGCGCTCGCAGGACGCGGCAGCGCCCGTCATCGCTGACAGAGTGTCGTCGATCTGCGCCGCCAGCGGGCCCTCGATCTGGCCCTGGCGGCGGCAGGCCGCGAGGTCGGCGCCCATATGCATCATGATGGCCGCGTGCCGGCTGCGGCTGGCGGCCACGGTTACCCATTCGCCGGGTTCGAGCATGGCCTGGACCAGGCTGGTGTCGCTGCTGGCGCGCAGCTGCACCCGCAGGGCGTGGCAGAAGGCCGCCGTGCGGCGCACCATGCGCGGGCGCAGGTCGGCGTGGCCGGCGGCTGGTGCGTCGATCAGGTGCAGGCACTGGCGCGCCAGGTTGCGGCTGCACAGCACCAGCTCGCCCCAGAGCTTGCGCGCCTCCCAGTAGCGGTCGTAGGCGGCGGTATTGCGAAAGCCCAGGAAAATGGCCAGCGGCAACCCGATCAGGGTGAACGGGATGGCCGTCAGCGTGACCTTGAACTGGAACAGCATGCCGTGGGTGAAGGTGACCGCGGTCGCCAGCGCAATGTTGAACAGCAGCACCCGGCTGATGCGCGGCATGATGGACCCGCGCAGCAGCAGGAACAGCTTGAGACCGGAGGGGCGTTCGCGGAGGATCATGGACGCGGGAAGGGCGGCTGGGTAGAAGGCTATTTTGGGGCAAACCCCGGGGCGCGCCCGGGTGGGCGGACACCGGGATGGGTGTCCGCCTGGCTTGAATATAAGTAATTACTCAATTACATTAGCACCCATGTCACCCAAACACAGCACCGACATCCGCCAGGCCGAACTGGTGGCCGCCGCACTGGCGCTGGCGGCCGAGCGCAGCCCTTCCGGGGTGACCACCGCCGATCTGGCGCGGGAGGTGGGCATCACGCAGGGCGCGGTATTCCGGCACTTCGCCAGCAAGGAAGCGATCTGGATCGCGGTGATCGATTTCGCGCACCACGAGCTGCTGGAGCGGCTGCGCGCCGCGGCAGAGCGGCAGACGCAGCCGCTGGCGGCGCTGCGGGCGGTGTTTCTGGCGCACGTGGACTTTGTGGTGGAACAGCCCGGCGTGCCGCGCGTGATCTTCCAGGAACTCCAGCACGCGCAGGACACGCCGCTGAAGGCCCGCGTGCGCCAGCTGATGCTGGAATACCGGCTGCTGCTCATGGCGCTGCTGCAGCAGGCGCAGGCGGCCGGCCAGCTTGCGCCGGGCACCGACCTGCAGGCCGCGGCGGTGCTGTTCGTCGGTTCGGTGCAGGGCCTGGTGATGCAGTCGCTGCTGAGCGGCCAGGTGGCGGCCATGCGCCAGCAGGCCCCCACGGTGTTCGACCTGGTGCAGCAGGCGATGGCTGTACCCGCCCCATTGAAGAAACCCACCACACGCGCGACCCCGGAGACCACCCCATGAAGACGAATGTTCAACTTTCGCGGCGCCTGCTGCTCGGCGGCCTGGCGCTGGCCCTGGTGGGCGCGCTGGCCTTTGTGGCGCTGCGCACCGGGCCGCTGGCGCCTGTGAAGGTGCAGGTGACGCAGGTGGCCCAGGGTAGCGTGACGCCCGAGATCTTCGGCATCGGCCAGGTGGAGGCGCGGCGCAGCTGGATGGTGGGGCCCACCGTGGCCGGCCGTGTGCTGGCGGTGCGCGTGGACGTGGGCGACACGGTGGCGCCGGGTCAGCCGCTGGCCGAAATGGACCCGGTGGACCTGGACCAGCGGCTGGCAGCGCTCGACGCGTCGCTGGCCCGGGCGCAGAGCGCGCGGCAGGCGGCCGCGGCGCAGGTGAGCGACGCCCAGGCGCGGCGCGCGCTGGCAGCGGCGAACCTGCAGCGCAACCAGGACCTGGCGCGGCAGAACTTCATCAGCGGCGCGGCGCTGGAAGCACGCACGCAGGAAGTGGCCTCGGCCAGCGCGGGGGTGCAGGCGGCGCAGGCCAACCTGGGCGGCAGCGCGCAGGACATCACCCGCCTGCAGGCCGAGCGCGCCGCGCTGGCGCAGCAGCGCGGCAACCTGAAACTGGTGGCACCGGCCGCGGCCATGGTGGCCAGCCGCGATGCCGAGGCCGGCACCACGGTGGTGGCAGGGCAGGCGGTGCTGCGTCTGATCGACCCGGCCACGCTGTGGGTGAAACTGCGGGTGGACCAGGGCCGCTCGGCCGGGCTGGCGCCGGGGCTGGCGGCGCGCATCGCACTGCGTTCGCGCCCGGGGGAGTTGCTGCCCGGCAACGTGGTCCGCGTGGAACCGCTGGCCGACAGCGTGACCGAGGAGCGGCTGGCGCAGGTGGCGTTTGACGCGCTGCCCGCGGGCGTGTCGGTGGGCGAGATGGCCGAGGTGACGCTGGCCCTGCCGGCCACGGCCGAGAGCCTGCTGCTGCCGAACGCGGCGGTGCAGCAGCACGAAGGCAAGACCGGCGTGTGGCGGCTGCGGGACGGCGCGCTGGCCTTCGTGCCGGTGACGCTGGGCGTGCAGGGGCTGGACGGCCAGGTGCAGGCACTGGGTCCGAAGGAAGGGGGACTGAACGAAGGCGACACGGTGGTGCTCTACAGCCAGGGCGCGCTGAAGCCGGATGCGCGCATCACGGTGGTGGAGCAGCTGGTGCCGGCGGGAGGCGCGAAGTGATCAGCCTGGCGGGACGCGACATCCTGCACGGCTGGAGCAAGTACGTGCTGACCGGGCTGGGCCTGGGGCTGCTGATCGGCGTGACGCTGACGATGGCGGGCGTGTACCGCGGCATGGTGGACGACGCGCACGCGCTGCTGAGCAACAGCCGCGCCGACCTGTGGGTGGTGCAGAAGGACACGCAGGGGCCGTACGCCGAGTCGTCGAGCATCAAGGACGACGTGGTGCGCAGCGTGCGCGGCATGCCGGGCGTGGCGACCGCAGCCAACGTGGCCTACCTCACCATGCAGGTGCAGAAGGACGGACAGGACAACCGGGTGATGGTGGTGGGCATGGAGCCCGGCATGCCCGGCGCGCCGGGCTACTTGGTGGCCGGGCGCCACCCCACGCGCAGCCACTACGAGGCGGTGGCCGACGTGAAGACGGGCTTCCAGCTCGGCGAGACGGTGCGCATCCGCCGCCACGACTACACGGTGGTGGGGCTGACGCGGCGCATGGTGTCGTCGGGCGGCGACCCGATGCTGTTCGTGCCGCTGAAGGACGCGCAGGAAACCCAGTTTCTGAAAGACAACGACGCCATCGTCAACGACCGCGCGCGCACCGCGGCCAACCCGGCCTTCAACCGGCCGGGCAGCCCCGGCCTGCTGGAGGCGGTGCAGGCCCTGCAGACCAGCAGCCGCAACGTGAACGCGGTACTGGTGCAGATCGCGCCGGGCTTCACGCCCGAGCAGGTGGCCGAGCCGATACGGCGCTGGAAGCACCTGAGCGTGTACACGCGCGACGGCATGGAAGACATCCTGGTGGTGAAGCTGATCGCCAACTCGGCGAAACAGATCGGCATGTTCCTGGTCATCCTCGCCATCGTCAGCGCGGCCATCGTGGCTTTCATCATCTACACCATGACCATGGGCAAGCTGCGCGAGATCGCGGTGCTCAAGCTCATCGGCACCCGCGACCGCACCATCGCCGGCATGATCCTGCAGCAGGCGCTGGGCCTGGGGCTGATCGGCTTTGCCGTGGGCAAGGTGGCGGCCACGTTCTGGGCGCCGGCCTTCCCCAAGTTTGTCTTGCTGCTGCCGGGCGATTCGGTCACCGGCCTGGTGGTGACGCTGGTGATCTGCGCGCTGGCGAGCACGCTGGCGATCCGCGTGGCGCTCAAGGTGGACCCGGGCGAGGCGATCGGATGAACCCCATGAACACACCGCCACCCGGCGGCATCCTCATCGAAGGCCTGCGCAAGGTCTACGGCCACGGCGACACGGCCGTGGAAGCGCTCAAACACGTCAACATGCAGGTGAGCCCCGGCGAGGTGGTCGGCCTGGTCGGGCCCTCGGGCTCGGGCAAGAGCACGCTGCTGAAATGCCTGGGCGCGATCATCGAGCCCACCTCGGGCCGCATGACGCTGGGCGAGGATGTGATCTACGACAACGGCTGGAAGGTGAAGGACCTTCGCGCGTTGCGGCGCGATCGCATCGGCTTCGTGTTCCAGGCGCCCTACCTGATTCCCTTCCTGGACGTGACCGACAACGTGGCCCTGCTGCCCATGCTGGCGGGCATGCCGAATGCGAAGGCACGGGAGCGCGCGCTGGAGCTGCTCACCGCGCTCGACGTGCAGCACCGCGCGAAGGCCGAGCCCTCGCAGCTCTCGGGCGGCGAGCAGCAGCGCGTGTCGATCGCACGCGCGCTGGCCAACAAGCCGCCGGTGATCCTGGCCGACGAGCCCACCGCGCCGCTGGACAGCGAGCGCGCGCTGGGCGTGATGCGCATCCTGAACCAGATGGCGCAACACGCGCAGACCGCGATCATCGTGGTGACGCACGACGAGAAGATCATCCCCACCTTCAAGCGGATCTACCACATCCGCGACGGCCAGACGGTGGAAGAAGCCGGCGAAGGCCGCAGCCTGTAGGCTGCGGGCCGCTCCACCCCGCCGGGGGCGCAGGGGAAAACCACATTACCCATATGGGCTACCCGTCATCACCCTTTGCGGTGATAGACGGGCCGGGTGTCCTCTTGAAGAATGGGCTTCCATGCGGCCAGAGAAGGCCGCGGCCTGGTGAATGGGCCAGCGCCCGTGCAAGCCCGCACGGCGCGGCCGTCACCGGGACACCCAAGGAGACAAGCATGGAATTCAACAAGGAATTTGACGCGTCTGGCCTGGCCTGCCCGCTGCCGATCGTGAAAACCAAGAAGGCGCTGGCGGACATGGCCAGCGGACAGATCCTCCGTGTGGTGGCAACCGACCCCGGCTCGGTGTGCGACATGGCCGCTTTTGCCGAGCAGACCGGCAACGCCCTGCTGGAACAGAGCAGCGAGAACAGCAAGTACGTCTTCTATCTCAAGAAGGCCTGATACCCGGCGTCCGCACTTTTCCACACCGGAGACACACAACGTGGCAAGCAAAAAAATGGCGCTCATCGCCACCAAGGGCACGCTGGACATGGCCTACCCGCCTTTCATCCTGGCGTCGACCGCGGCGGCCCTGGGCTGGGATGTCCAGATCTTCTTCACCTTCTATGGCCTGCAGCTGCTGCGCAAGAATCTGGACGGCATCCACATCAGCCCGCTGGCGAACCCCGCCATGCCGATGCCTGTGCCGATGCCCGTGATGGTTCAGATGCTGCCGGGCATGGAAGCGATGGCCACGATGATGATGAAGAACAAGATGAAGTCCAAGGGCGTGGCCTCGCTGCAGGAACTGCGTGACCTCTGCCTGGAGGCCGACGTGAAGTTCGTGGCCTGCCAGATGACGGTGGACCTGTTCGAGTTCGAGACCAGCGAGTTCATCAAGGACATCGAGTACGGCGGCGCCGCCACCTTCATGAAGTTTGCCGGCGAATCGGACGTCTGCCTGTTCATCTGAACACCCTGCCTGCGGGCGCTGCACTGCCAGCGCGCCGCGCGGCGTCTCCCGGTTCCGTGGGCCTCGGTCACCCGGCTGCACGGCAACAACACGATCGAGGCCTGCCATGAAAAAGCTCATTCTGTGGTGCGTGCTGCTGTGCTCCACCCAGGTCTGTCTCGCCCTGTCGCCCTACTTCCAGGGCGACAAGGTGCCCGGGCCGGATCTGCCGACCCAACTCGGCCAGGTGGAGAAGAAGCTGCAGGCCGAGGGCTTCACCGTCGTGGGGCGGCACACGCCCCCGGGTCTGCCCGGTCATGCCAGCCTGGTGATCACCGACCCCGAGATGCTGGCGGCCATCCGCGCCATCGGGGGCTCGGCCATTGTGGCGTCGGGCATCCGGATCGGTCTGCAGAGCGACGGCACCCTGAGCTACATGAACCCGGAGTACTGGTACCGCGCCTACCTGCGCAGCCAGTACCCCGTCGCCCAGGCGGCGGCACAGTCGGTGCACCGGCGGCTGGCCAAGGCACTCGGCGAGGGTGCGGGCTTCGGCGGCGACGTGCCGGAAGGCAGTCTGGCGACCTACCGCTACATGTTCGGCATGGAACGTTTCGATGCCGCCAACAGCCTGCTCAGCACGCACGCCAGTTTCGAGGAAGCCCTCAAGAGCGTGCAGGACAACCTGTCCAGGGGAACAGGCGGCACCAGCCGCGTGTACGAGGTGGTGATGCCGAACAACAAGACCGCGGTGTTCGGTGTCGCCATGAACCACGAGAGCGACGGCGAGGGCTGGTGGGTCGGCAAGATCGGTGCGGACCACATGGCCGGTCTGCCCTACGAGCTGTTCATCGTGGACAACAAGGTCTATGCGCTGTACGCGCGCTACCGCATCGCGCTGGCGTGGCCGGCCCTGGGCATGGGGCAGTTCATGCGCATCGTCAATGCGCCTGAGGCCATTCGCAGCACGCTCACCCGCGTCGCGGGGGGCACCGCCAACTGATCTCTCCAATCCCCCAACGGATGTTTCCCTGAAATGGAGCACGACACATGAGCGAAGGAATGAACCCGGCAACGCTGGTGGTGTGGGGCGGCTTCGTCCTAGCCTTCCTGTTTGGCGCGGTTGCCAACAAGACCAACTTCTGCACCATGGGGGCGATCTCGGACGTGGTCAACATGGAGCACTGGGGGCGCATGCGCATGTGGCTGCTCACCATCGCGGTGGCGGTGCTGGGGACCAACCTGCTCTATTACTTCGGCCTGATCGACCTGTCCAAATCGGTCTACCAGCGCCCGGTGCTGCCCTGGCTGTCGCTGCTGCTGGGGGGTGCCCTGTTCGGCGTGGGCATGACGATCGCGGCCGGCTGCACCAACAAGAACCTGGTGCGGGTGGGTGGCGGCAGCTTGCGGTCGGTGGTGGTGCTGACGTTCCTGGCGATCTCGGCCTACATGACGCTCAAGGGCCTGTTTGGCCAGTGGCGCGCCAGCTACCTCGACCCGGTCGCGGTGGACCTGTCCCAGTGGGGCTTCACGGCCCAGGGGCTGCCCCATGTGCTGGCCAAGCTGACCGGCCTGCCGGAGAAGACGGCCCTGCTGGTCACGCTGGGCGTCGTCGGGCTGGGTCTGCTGGCGTTTGTGTTCAAGGACAAGCGCTTTCGCGGCAACCTGTCCCACGTGCTCGGCTCGGTGGCGCTGGGCCTGCTGATCGTGGCGGCCTGGTACCTGACCGGCCATATCGGCTACGGTGAAGACCCCGAGACCATGGAGATGGTGTACTTCGGCACCAACACGCGCACGCTGGAATCGCTGAGTTTCGTCGCCCCCGTCGCCTACAACCTGGAACTGCTGATGCTGTGGACCGACAAGTCGATGCGGGTGACCTTCGGCATCGCGTCTGCGATCGGCGTGGTGCTCGGTTCCTTCGCCTACGCCATCAGCACCCGGCAGTTCCGTTGGGAGGGCTTCGCCTCGCTGGACGATCTGCGCACCCAGCTGATCGGCGCCGTGCTGATGGGATTTGGCGGCGTCACAGCCATGGGCTGCACCATCGGCCAGGGTCTGTCGGGTGTCTCCACGCTGGCGATCGGCTCCTTCCTGGCGCTGGCGGGCATCGTGGGCGGTGCCGCCGCCACCATGAAGTGGCAACAGCGCTGAGAAACTGATCCCGCTCCGAGCCATGCTTGCTCGCGGACGCGGACGCGGATTGAACTCCGCGGCGCCGCGCAGCGGCCTCAGGTGTCTGGCGGGGACGAGCGGCGACGCGGCTGCCAGGCCAGAATCTGCGCCACGATGCGTTCCCACGGCAGTTGCACCAGGCTGCCATGTCGGGCCTGCGCCAGGCCGACCAGCCGGTGCACATCGGGCTCTGGTGCATCCAGCACCTGCTGCAGCCCCTGCAGGCCACCGCAGTGCAGGCGCATGACGGTGCCATGGGTGAGCGGAGCGCCCGGATGCAGCTTCAGCGGGAAGGTGGCGCGCTCCAGAAACAGCCGCTCCAGCGTTTCGCAGTTCAGGTGCGCCGTGACCTGGCTGCAGGCCAGCACCTCGCGCTCGGCCAGTGCCTGCCGCAGCACCAGCTCACACCCCGCCTGGCGCGCCAGCAGCGCCGCCCGAAACACGCAGGGCAAGGGGCTGGACTGTGCCTGCGCTCGGCGGTAGGCGGCCTCGTCGACCATGTCCCCGGCCCTTCCGGACGCCCTATTCTTCGCCCGTGGGTCCGGGTTCGCGCACTTGGCACAGCAGGTCTTCGGCCTGCGGTTCGTTCTCGGCAAAGATGACCTTCACCTTGTCAGGGCTGCCCGGCGGAAGCGCGGCACGCAGCGTCTTGGCCTGACCGGAGGCTGCGGCAAAGGCGGCGTGCTCTTCCAGCTTGTCGAGCTGGCCGAAGGGTTTGACGCGGTAGATGTAGTAGGGCACGGACGTTCCTCAGGACAGGCGGTTCTCAGATGTAGCGTTTGCTGGCATGGCGCCGACCAGGCAGCGCCTTCTGGATGATCACGCCCCGCACCGCGGACAGGTCATCGAGCGCGAGGTCTGCAAAGGCCGGGTTGAGGGCATGCAGGCACCAGCCCTCGCCAGCGCGGCAGAGCTGGCGGAAGATCCATTCGCCGCGGTGGCTGGCCAGCACGTAGCTGCCGTCGCGAAGCTGCCCCTCCGGCTCGATGACGATGATCTCGCCCTCGTTGAACTCGGGCTCCATGCTGGTGCCGAGCACGCGCAGGGCAAAAGCTTCGCTGCCACTGCAGCTGCTGGCGTCCATGGCCGGTGCCGTCATGCCAGCACCCCCTCCGGCTCGGCCAGCACCTGGGTGTGGATCTGGGCCGCGGGCACGCCGGCCGCACGCAGCTCGGCATCGAGCGCCTGCACAAATGCCAGCGGCCCCGCGAGGTAGAAGTCGCATTCGATGTCGAACAGGTCGGCACGCATGGCACGCGCGAGCTGCAGCGCGCCGAAGGTGATGTCGGGCTCGGCCAGCAGTTCATACTCGAAGGGATCCAGCGCTTCCGACCAGGCGCGGCACTGGTTGGCCAGGAAGTGGCCGCCCGGCCGGGTAGCGAGCCAGAACAGCGAGAGGGAGGGTGCGCTGTCGAGCGCGAGCGCGTGCTCGATCAGGCTCTTGATCGGCGCCACGCCGGCGTCGCAGGCGGCGAACACCAGCGGCCGGGAGCTCTCGGTCAGCACGAAGTCGCCGACCGGCCCCCAGACCGTGACGGCGTCGCCGGGCTGGATGCCGCCGGCGAACAGCTGGACGGCAAACGGGTCGAGCGGATGCGCCTCGATGAAGAAATGCAGGTTGCGGTCGTCGCACGGGCAACTGGCCACCGGGTAGAGCGCATGCACATCGCTGCCGTCCGCGCGGCTCAGGCCGAGCGTGACCGACTGGCCCGCCAGGAAGCGCAGGCGGTGACTGCGCGGGGTTTGCAGGTGCAGCAGCCGGGTGCCCGGCGCCAGCTCGCTGACGGCGCGCACCGTGGTGACGATCTGCTGCTGCGGAATGTCCTGCGGGCCGCTGGCCTCCAGCAGCTCCAGCGTGAGCTCGCTGCTGGCTGCGGTGTGCGCGCACATCAGGGTGTAGCCCTGTGCGCGTTCGGCTTCCGACAGCGGGTAGTCAAACGGCTGGGTGCGCGCCACCTGGCCGGCGATCACGCGCACCTTGCACATGCCGCAGGTGCCGTTGCCGCAGCCGTAATTGAGCTTGAGGCCGGCGCGCAGGCCGGCCTGCAGCAGGGTGTCGTGCCCCTCGACACAGAACTCGCGGCCGCTGGGGCGCACCGTCACCTGGGCTGTCATGACCTTGAGCATGTCGTCCATCACCGTGAGCAGGTCGGCCTGTTCGGTCGCCAGCGCCTGGGCCAGCCCCTGGTCGACAAAATCCTGCAGCTCGGACAGCGCCAGCGGCGTGGCGCCCTCTTGCTGCAGGACATGGATGCGCGACTGGAGGGCCACCACCAGCGCGTGGTAGCGCTGCAGATAGCGCCTGACGTCGGCCAGTTCCTGCGTCTGGCTGAACAGGCGTTGCGCCAGCACCTCCTGGCTGGGCAGCAGGCGCTCGCGCAGGCGCTTGCCGAAGGCCTCGTCGCGGATGTGGGCCACCCTCTCGAGCAGACCAGTTTCTTCCAGCTGGACGCTCGGGTACAGCAGCAGCAGGTCGTCGGTGGACACCAGTCCCTCGGTCAGCACCAGTGCGCCGCTGCGCACCTGCTGCTGCAGCACGCCTCGGGGCACGCCCACCAGCTGGGCCGCGCGCCAGATCGTCAGCCAGTGGGTCACGGGAGTACCTCGCCCTGCTGACTGCGGTGGGAGCTGGCTTGGGAGCGGCACGGCGCTGCGCTCATGCGTGCAATGCCTCCAGCGCGGCCCCTGGCTCGGCGGCCGGGTTCGTCAGGGCGTCGCCAACCCGGTCGAGATAACGCGCCCGGTACAGCAGGCGCGGCCGCTGGGGATCGTCGGTGAAGGCACTGCGCTCGTGCGGGACGTTGTTGGCGACGATGCCCATGCCGGGCTGCAGCCGCAGACGGTAGATCCAGGGTGCGTCACCAGACAGCAGCTGCTCCAGGAAGGCCACAGCGCCGCGCGTGTCGGCATCGTCCTTCCAGGCGATGCTGCGCGTGCGAGCGGTGTAGCGCATGTGCAGCGCGTGGCCGCCATCGGAGCCGGTCAGCACGCTGAACACCGGACCGCTCTGTGCCGGACGGGCCACGCCCTGTTCGTCGGTGCGCTCGGGAATGGTCATGGCGTCCGGGGCCATGAGCGCGCGCACCCAGGCGGGGCTGGCATCGCGCATTGCGATGTAAACCCGGTCATGGTCGGCCAGCCCGCTGACGCCGCCCTCGCCGGCGGCGCGCACACAGTGCAGGATCATGCCTTCGATGCGACGCGCCTGCGGATGGTAGTAGCCATCGGTGTGCCAGCGGATCGGCTTGTCGGTGTAAGGGATGAAGTCGGCACGGGCGCCAGGGTTGCGGCTGACGGCGATGGGCGAGATGCCGTCCTCGTCGGCCAGCCAGTTGGCGTCGAGCCGCTGCAGGCCGAGCTGTGCGCCCAGCAGACGCGGCAGCGCCTTGTCTTCCTCGACCACCGGACTGCGGTAGACCGCCATGTTGCTGCCCGCGCAGGTGTGCAGCAACGCGGCGCGCTCGTCCGCACTCAGGCGCCGCGGATCGGTCACGTCGACGATCAGATCGTCGACACACCGTGGCTGGAGCGCCAGCTTGGCGGCACGCCACCGCGCGTAGGCCTGCGGCTGGTCAAGGTCGAAGGGGTTGTGGGCGGGTCCTGCCATCTTCAGTCTCCACTCATCGTGGCGCGGCGCGCTGGCCGCGGCTCAGTCGACAGCGCGCCGTGCATGCCGCGGCGCACCATTTCCAACGCCTCCGGCACCTCGATCGCCATCATCTGGTCTTTGACCCAGTGCTGGTCTTTCGACGGCATGACGGCCTCGATGCGGCTGCCCAGGTAGCGCACGAAACCGAAGTCCGGGCCATCGGGGCCGTGACCGAAGTCGGCATAGGCATCGCCGAGTTCGTTGCAGAAATCGATGAACTGGTTGCGCCAGCTGTCCGCACCGCCGGCCGGCGGGCCCATCCATTCCAGCTCGCTTTCCTCCAGGATCTCGGCCACGCGGCGCACCAGCGCACCGGTGAATTCCGCCCGCTGTTCCACGGTCATGCGCTCGAACGCCATACGGTCCACCACCTGGACCAGAAAGCCCAGGATTTCCCGCATGAAGGCGAAATACTGCGGACCGACATCGATGTCGAACCGGGCTTCGCGCATCTGCTTGACCATGTTCTGCGTCACGCGCCAGACGATGAAGGCCACCACGCTGGCGGTCTCCTTCGCGGACTTCGGTCGCCCGCTGTCAAACCACTGGTTCTTGATGCGCAGGGCCATGTTCAAGCAGTCGCCAGGCGCCTCGCCCGGAGCGCGGTGTCCCAACCGGGAAACGCCGTGGAACGGGCTTCGCCCGGCCACAGGCGTTGTCCCCCCGTGGGGGGAAGGCGGCGAAGCCGACGCAGGGGGGTCATCTCAATACCCACCCTTGCCCAGCGGCTGCGGCAGACCGGCCACCTTGGCCGCCTGCTTGGCCGGTCCGAGCGGGAACAGGTCGTACAGGTACTTGCTGTCCACGCCCTGGCGGATCTCGGCGTAGCCCTTGAGCATGTTGCGGAAGTTGGGCGTATGGCCGTGCTCGCGGTACTGGTCGCGCATGTAGTTGATGACTTCCCAGTGCTCGGCCGTCAGGACCAGGCCGTCGGCCGCCGCGATCACCTGCACCGCCTCTTCGCTGTAGTCGGGTTCGAGCAGATACCCCTCGGCATCGGTTTCGAGTTCAACGCCATTGATGTGGTAGCCCATCCTTGTGTCTCCGTGTCTTGGTGGTTGAAAGAAGAAATGGATCTATTCGCCGACCGCTGCGGCCGACTTGTGCGGCACGAAGATGCCGCAGCCCAGCAAACGGTGGCGACCCAGTCCGTGCTCCTGCAGCAGCAACGAATCCCCCTGGGTGAGCCCGTGCAGCATCAGGCTGAAGGTGGTCAGCGCGCCACCGGGCCAGTCCCGCTGCTGGCGCTTGCCGCAGATCACCTGCGAGCGCACCTGCAGGCCCTGCAACTCGTCGTTCATGGCCTGCATGAAAGCGATCTCATCGTCCGCCTCCGCAGCCACGGCATAGGCGTACAGGGTGCGGTGCGGCAGCAGTTCGCGCGGATGCGGTTGCCCAACGATCACCGCCTGTTCACCCAGCTGCAGGGAACGCCCGGCGAGCCCGGCAGCGGCGTCGATGCGCTCGCGCGGCAACCGCAGGAACAGGCGCGTGCGTTGCGACAGCAGGGCCTCGGCGTCTGTCCCCGGCACCAGCTTGAGAGGGTGGATGCCGGCCTGAGGCTCCTGATCGAGCCAGGGCAGCTCCCTTTGAAGGGCCACCCGCAAGGCCGGCGCCGAATCGCGCGGCAGGCTGTGTCCGCCCAGCGGAAACACCAGATCGACCATGGCGGCCTGAAGGGGTTCGTCGAACGCGGCGCTCATGGAAGATCCGTCCGTCCAGGCTGTGCCCGCGCCCAGCGCAGCAGGGCCTCGCCCCAGTGTTCGGCCGTCTGGGGGTCGATGTCGAAAACCGTGAAACGGCTTTTCTCGCGGATGCGGGTGCGCAGGAGGCTCATGCCACCCGCGTCGTGGTCGAGCTGCTGCAACTCGATCTCCTGTCCACCGAGGGGCACCCTGAATTTTTCTAGCGGGGTGATCTGGCTCATGTCTCCGTCACTGTCCTTGGGGTGTCCGCCGGCTGGCGGGCATCGCACCTCTGCGCTATTGACGCAATTCCGGGGGCGGCAGTCTATAGCCGGGACGGGTGGGGCCATATAACCCTTATGGGTAATCCCGCCTAGCCAACGAGGGGGATAGCAAGAGGTCGGTCTTGGCTCCTACGATGCACCCCATACCGGTAAAGGGGTCGACAGAGCCCCTGCAATGTCCAGCAAGTCATCACCGCCGTGGTCAAAAACGGCACCCAGACAGGAGACAAGACATGGCCAAGAAGATGCACGAGACCCCGATGCTCGACGAGCTCGAAAGCGGTCCCTGGCCCAGTTTCGTGACCGGCCTCAAGCGGCTGGCCAAGGAAAAGGACTACATGGTTGACCTGATGGGTCAGCTGGAAACGTCGTACCGGACGCGCAAGGGCTACTGGAAGGGCGGCACGGTCGGCGTGTTCGGCTACGGCGGGGGTGTGATCCCGCGCTTCACCGAACTCAAGGACGCCGACGGCAAGCCCCAGTTCCCGGACGCCGCCGAGTTTCACACCTTGCGCATCCAGCCGCCGGCCGGCATGCACTACAACACCGACGTGCTGCGCAAGATGTGCGATATCTGGGAGGAGCACGGCTCCGGGCTGATTGCGTTCCACGGCCAGTCGGGCGACATCATGTTCCAGGGCGCCAAGACCGACAAGGTACAGGATGCATTCGATGCACTCAACGAACTCGGCTTTGACCTCGGCGGTGCCGGTCCGGCCGTGCGCACCTCGATGAGCTGTGTCGGTGCGGCACGCTGCGAGCAGTCGTGTTTCGACGAGGCACGCGCCCATCGGCAGGTGATCAACACCTTCCTCGACGACATCCACCGTCCGGCCCTGCCCTACAAGTTCAAGTTCAAGTTCTCGGGTTGCTCCAACGACTGCATGAACTCGATCCAGCGCTCGGACATGGCCGTCATCGGCACCTGGCGCGACAACATGCGCACCGACGAGGTCCTGGCGCGCAAGTGGTTTGACAAGCACGGCATGAACGAGCTGGTGAACGACGTCATCAACCGTTGCCCGACCAAGACCATCATGCTCAAGGAAGTCAAGGACGTGGCCCAGGGCGACAAGATTTCCAGCGTGAAGATCAACGACACGCAGTGCCTGGAAATCGACAACAGCAACTGCGTGCGCTGCATGCACTGCATCAACGTCATGACCGGCGCGCTGGCCCATGGCACCGACACCGGCGCCACGATCCTGGTCGGCGGCAAGCGCACGCTCAAGATCGGCGACCTGATGGGCACGGTGGTGGTGCCCTTCATGCCGCTGAAGACCGACGAGGACTACAAAGGCCTGGTCGAACTGGGGCAGAAGATCATCGATTTCTTCGCCGAGAACGCACTGGAACACGAGCGTACCGGCGAGATGATCGAGCGCATCGGTCTGGTCAATTTCCTCGAAGGCATCGAGCTGGAGGTAGACCCCAACATGGTCTCCACCCCGCGCACCAACCCCTACGTGCGCACCGACGACTGGGACGAGGAAGCCGCCAAGTACATGGCGCGCAAGCAGGCTGCGGCCTGAACGGCGCAGCGCATTCCTTTCGCCCAACTCCTCAACCGTCCAACCCGGGAAGGCAATCCATGGCCCAAATGCGTACCCCCATCGAGAGCGGCGTGCCGGACAACAAGCAGTACCTGCATCCGACCCTGCTGAAGAACTACGGCAACTGGCGATACCACGACCGGCCGCGGCCCGGCGTGCTGCACCACGTCTCGCACAGCGGCGACGAGGTCTGGTCGGTGCGCGCCGGCACCCAGCGCCAGATGGACGTGCACACGATTCGCAAGCTGTGCGACATTGCCGACACCTATGCCGAAGGGCATGTGCGCTTCACCATCCGCTCGAACATCGAGTTCATGGTGTCCGACCCGAACAAGGTCGCGCCCCTGATCTCGGCCCTCACGGAAAGCGGCTTTCCGGTCGGCGGCACCGGCAACTCGGTGTCGATGATTGCGCACACCCAGGGCTGGCTGCACTGCGACATTCCGGGCACCGACGCCTCGGGCGCCGTGAAGGCGCTGATGGACGAGCTCTACACCGAGTTCATCCGCGAGGACATGCCTAACCGCGTGCACCTGTCCACCAGCTGCTGCGAGATCAACTGCGGCGGCCAGGCCGACATCGCGATCGTGATCCAGCACACCAAGCCGCCCAAGATCAACCACGATCTGGTGGCCAACGCCTGCGAGCGCCCGGCCGTCGTGGCCCGCTGCCCGGTGGCGGCCATCCGCCCGGCGCTGGTGAACGGCAAGCCGTCGCTGGAGGTTGACGAGAAGAAATGCATCTGCTGCGGCGCCTGCTTCCCGCCCTGCCCGCCGATGCAGATCAACGACCCCGAACACTCCAAGTTCGCCATCTGGGTCGGCGGCAAGAACTCCAATGCGCGTGGCAAGCCCACCTTCATGAAGATGGTCGCGTCGGGCATCCCGAACAACCCGCCGCGCTGGCCCGAGGTGTCTGAGATCGTCAAGAAGATCCTCTACACCTACAAGGAAGATGCCCGTCCCTGGGAGCGCCTGTCGGACTGGGTGGAGCGCATCGGCTGGCCGCGTTTCTTCGAGAAGTGCGATCTGCCCTTCACCAAGTACCTGATCGACGACTGGCGCGGCTCACGCTCCAGCCTGAACGCCTCGACCCACATCCGTTTCTGATCAACGTCCGCGGACCCAGCACATGAAATTCGGTTTACTCGTCAGCGAGGGGCCCTACACCCACCAGGCTTCCGACAGCGCCTACCAGTTCTGCGTGGCGGCGATCGCGAAGGGGCATGAGATCCAGCGCGTCTTTTTCTACCACGACGGCGTCAACAACGCCACGCGACTGACCGAGCCGCCGCAGGACGACCGCCACATCGTCAACCGCTGGTCGGCGCTGAAGGCCGAGCACAACGTCGACCTCGTGGTCTGCGTGGCTGCTGCGCTGCGCCGCGGCATCAAGGAAGAGGTGCTGGCCCCGGGCTTTCGCATCTCGGGCCTGGGACAGCTGGTGGACAGCGGCATCAAGGCCGACCGCTTGGTGACCTTCGGCGACTGACGGACAAGGAAGCTGCGATGAAAAAATTCATGTTCGTCAACCGCAAGGCACCCTACGGCACGATCTACGCGCTGGAGAGCCTGGAGGTGGTGCTGATCACCGCCACCTTTGACCAGGATGTGAGCCTGGTCTTCATGGACGACGGTGTCTACGAGCTGGTCAAAGGCCAGCAGACCAAAGAGATCGGCATCAAGAACTTCTCGCCCAGCTACCGGGCGCTGGAGGGCTACGACGTGGAGAAACTCTACGTTGACCAGACATCCCTGACCCAGCGCGGCCTGAGCGCGGCCGACCTGCTGGTGCCGGTGGAAGTGCTGGACACGACGCAGATGGCCGAACTGATGGCCCAGCAGGACGTGGTCCTGAGTTTTTGAGGAAGCCCACATGCTGCACATCGTCAACAAATCCCCCCATCAGACCCGCTCGCTGGAGAGCTGTTTGCGCATGGTCCTGCCCGGTCATGCCGTGCTCCTGATCGAAGACGGCATCTACGCCGCCACCACCGGCAGTCCGGTGGAAGCGCGCTTGCGCGAAGCCGGCGCACAGGTCAGGTTCTACGCACTCAAGCCCGACATGGAGGCGCGCGGCATGACCTCCCGGGCACTGGACAACGTGACGCTGGTGGACTACGGCGGCTTTGTCGACCTGGTGGCCGAACACAGCACGTCGAACTCCTGGCTCTGAAGCCGGGTACCCAACACCGCATTTTCAATCCGACAACCCGAGGAGAACACCATGAGCATCGAAGTCAAAGGCAGCACCTACGAGACCGACGAAGAGGGCTACCTGATCAACCTGGCCGACTGGAACAAGGACATCGCCGAGTACATCGCCGAAGAGGAAAAGGTCCCGCTCACCGACAACCACTGGGAAGTCATCAACTTCCTGCGCGATTACTACAACGAGTACCAGATCGCACCGGCCGTTCGCGTGCTGACCAAGGCCATCGGCAAGCAGTTCGGCGAGGAAAAGGGCAACAGCAAGTACCTCTACGAACTGTTCCCCTATGGACCGGCCAAGCAGGCCTGCAAGATCGCTGGCCTGCCCAAGCCGACCGGCTGCGTCTGAGGATTCCGATCTGTCTGCCGGGAGGCACGCCGCACGACCGCGCGGCGCGATTTTCCGACGCCAGTTCGCCGTGCAATCCCTACCGTCCTGACGACTTCACCACCCTGTCATAGGCCCATGTGATGAGCGCTCTCTCGATCTTCTTCGCTGCGCTGTTTTACCTGGCCACCGCCATCTTCGTGGTCGGGCTGGTGATGAAGATCCGGCAGTACGCCGGGACGCCGTCGCCGCTGAAGATCGCCCTCACGCCCGCGCCCCTGACGCGTGCCGGCGTGGGCTGGCGCCTGACGCGTGAAGTCGTGTTTTTCGAGAGCCTGTTCCGATCCAGCAAGTGGACCTGGATCTTCGGCTGGATGTTCCATGCCGCCCTGCTGCTGGTGGTCCTGCGCCATGTGCGCTATTTCCAGGAGCCGGTCTGGCTGCCCATTGCGCTGATCCAGCCCTTTGGCACCTATGCCGGCTTTGCCATGGTGGCCGGCCTGGCCGGCCTGTGGGCACGGCGCTTCCTGGTGGACCGCGTGCGCTACATCTCGACCCCCTCGGACCACCTGATGCTGGCGCTGCTGATCGCCATCGGCCTGACCGGGCTGGGCATGCGCTTCGTCGCACACACCGACATCGTGGCGGTCAAGGTGTTCATGCTGGGCCTGATGCGCCTGAGCATCCAGCCGCTGCCAGGTGATCCGGTGCTGCTGGTGCATCTGTCGCTGGTGGCCCTGCTGATGATCATCTTCCCGATCAGCAAGCTGCTGCATGCGCCCGGCCTGTTCTTCAGCCCGACCCGCAACATGACCGACAACCCGCGCGAAGCCCGGCACGTGGCCGCCTGGGCTGCCGCGCTGGACAAATAAACGGAGCACGCATCCGCCATGGCCACCGCTGCATTCGAAACGCCCAAGCTGAAGGAATACCCGGTCATCCCGCTGGTGAAGGTGGGTGCCACGTCGCACCTCAAACCCTTCGTGGCCTCGGAAGCGATCCAGAAGAACCTGGGCTTCCCCGGTGAACTGGTGGAGGACTGGCAGGCCAAGGCGATTAACAAGATGGGCGAGCTGCTGGGCAAGTACCGCTCGCTGCGCGTCTACATGGACGCCTGCGTGCACTGCGGCGCCTGCTCCGACAAATGCCACTACTTCCTCGGCACCGAAGACCCGAAGAACATGCCGGTGGCACGCCAGGACCTGATGCGACAGGTCTACCGCCGCTATTTCACTTTTGCCGGCAAGCATTTCCCCAAGCTGGTCGGTGCGAAAGACCTGACCCGCGAGGTACTGGACGACTGGTACAGCTACTACCACCAGTGCTCCGAATGCCGGCGCTGCTCGGTGTTCTGCCCCTACGGCATCGACACCGCTGAAGTCACCATGGCCGCGCGCGAGATCATGGACTCGATCGGCATGGGCCAGAAGTACGCCAACGAGATCATCGGCAAGGTGCACCGCATCGGCAACAACCTGGGCATTCCGGGGCCGGCACTGGAAGACACCCTGCTGGGTCTGGAAGAAGACACCAAGGACGAGACGGGCGTGGACGTGCGCTTCCCGCTCGACGTCAAGGGCGCCGAAGTGATGCTGGTCACGCCGTCGGCCGATTTCTTCAGCGAGCCGCACGTGGACAGCCTGATCGGCTACGCCAAGGTGTTCCATGCCGCCGGCGTCAGCTGGACGCTGTCGTCCAAGGCCAGCGAAGCGGGCAACTTCGGCATGTTCATCGGCAACTACGAGCAGCTGCGCAAGATCGCACTGCGCATCCGCGAGGCTGCGCTGGAGCTGGGCGTCAAACGCATCGTGGTGGGCGAATGCGGGCATGCCTGGCGCGTGGCCTACAGCTTCTGGAACACGCTGGTGGGCATCGGAGCCGGTGGCAAGGACCCGTTTGCGATCGAGCTGCAGAACCAGCTGGACCACCGCTACAAGCAGCCCATGCACATCTGCGAGTTCACGCACGACCTGATCCTGCGCGGTGCGCTGCAGTTCGACAAGGAAAAGAACGACAACCGCATCATCACGTTCCACGACTCGTGCAACGTGGCGCGTGCTTCGCGCATGGGTGACTTCGCGGGCGGCCAGTTCACCATCCCGCGCGACATCATCAAGGCCGTGGCCAACAACTTCCACGACATGGCGCCCGAGACCATCCATGAAAGCACCTTCTGCTGCGGTGGTGGCGGCGGTCTGCTGACCGACGACCTGCTGGAGCTGCGCGTCAAGGGTGCCCTGCCGCGCATGGAAGCGCTCAAGAACGTGGTGGACGAACACGGCGTGAACTTCATGGCCACCATCTGCGCCATCTGCAAGGCGCAATTCACCAAGGTGCTGCCGCAGTATGGCTTTGACATGAGCATGGTGGGGGGTGTCCACCAGCTCGTGAGCAAGGCCATCCGGCTCGGTGACAAGTAAGCGCGTGCCCCGACGCCCCGCGACCTCGCAACGATCACAGGAGACAAGACATGTCAGCCAACCCCGAATCCGTCAGCGTCCAGCCCCTCAACTTCCGGCGCTACAAGGATGGCGACCACAAGCCGGGCCCCTGGCAGCAGCAGATCTTCAATGCCGATCATTCCCACAAGTGCCCGACCTACATCCAGAGCACGCCGCCCTGCCAGGGCAGCTGCCCCTCGGGTGAGGACATCCGCGGCTACCTGAACATCGTGCGCGGTGTCGAGAAGCCGCCGACCGGCATGCCCTGGCAGGAATACGCATTCCGTCGCCTGACGGAAGCCAACCCCTTTCCATCGGTGATGGGCCGGGTCTGTCCGGCGCCCTGCGAATCGGGCTGCAACCGCAACCAGGTGGAAGACTTCGTTGGCATCAACTCGGTTGAACACTTCCTCGGCGAGTACGCCATCGCCAACAACCTGACCTTCAAGAAGCCGGAGGAATCCAGCGGCAAGAAGGTGGCCGTGATCGGTGGCGGCCCGGCCGGCCTGTCGGCGGCCTACCAGCTCGCACTGCGCGGCCACGCCGTCACCCTGTTCGACGAACGCGCCGAGCTCGGTGGCATGATGCGCTACGGCATTCCGGGTTTCCGCACGCCGCGCCAGGTGCTCGACGCCGAGATCCAGCGCATCCTGGACCTGGGTGTTCAGGCGCGCACAAACTGCCGCATCGGTACCGACATCACCATGGAGCAGATCCGTGCGGAGTTCGACGCCGTGTTCCTCGGCCTCGGCGCCCAGTCCGGCCGTTCCCTGCCGGTCGACGGCGCAGATGCCCCCAACTGCGTGACCGCCACCTCTTTCCTCAAGGCCTTCAACGACGGGCGCCTGCGCCATGTGGGAAAGCGCGTGGTGGTGGTGGGTGGTGGCGACACCTCGATCGACGTCGCCACCGTGGCGCGCCGCCTCGGCCACATCGACAAGATCAACGAGAGCGACCGCCCCGAGCACGCGATCGCCGGCCACGTGGCGCACGATGTGGCCGCGGTGTCGGCCAAACAGGGCGCAGACGTGACGCTGACCTCCATCTTCTCGGTCGACAAGATGCAGGCCTCGCGCCACGAAGTCGAGCACGCGCTGTCGGAGGGCATCGCGATCCGCGGTGGTCTGGCGCCGGTGGGTGTGGTGCGCGGCCCGGACGGTCGCGCCACCGCGCTGCGCGTGATCCGCTGCGAGGCCAAGATCGTGGGCGGCAAGCTGGAGATCAAGAACATCGAAGGCACGGAAGAGGACATCCCGGCCGACCTGATCGTCTCGGCGATCGGCCAGGCGGTGGACTTCACCGGGCTGGAGGAATTCAACAACGGCAAGGGCGCGGTGCCGGCCGACAAGAACTACCAGGTGCAGCCGGGCGTGTTTGCCGGCGGCGACGTGCTCCGCCCGCACCTGCTGACCACCGCCATCGGTCACGGCGCCATAGCAGCCGAGGGCATCGACCGCTTCCTGCAGGGCGAGGCACTGGAGAAGCGCCCCAAGATCGACGTGCACGTCTTCGACCTCAAGCGCAAGATGATCGAGAAGGGTTTGACCTTCAGCGAGGTGCACGAGCCGATCCACGGCACCGATGCGAGCAACGTGGCGATCCACAACTTCGACAACCGCTCCGACCGCTACGTGATCTCGCACAAGGAACTGTTCCTCGGCCACTTCGCCTACACACCGCGCAACCGGCGCACCATCGTCAACCTCACGGCCGAGGAGGCGCTGGGCAACTTCGACGAGCGGCTGCAGGCACTGGTCGAAGCGCAGGCGCAGGCCGAAGCCAAGCGCTGCATGAGCTGTGGCCAGTGTTTCGAGTGTGACAACTGCGTGGTCTATTGCCCGCAGACCGCGGTCTTCAAGGTGCCGAAGTCCAAGTCCACCACCGGCCGCTATGTGGACACCGACTACAGCAAGTGCATCGGCTGCCACATCTGCCACGACGTCTGCCCGACCGGCTACATCCAGATGGGTCTGGGAGAGTAGAGATGGCACAACCCCAGGCTACGCGCTCTGCGCGCGCTGCGCCTCCCCCCTTGCAGGGGGCGACACCAGCGGCCCGGCGAAGCCGGTTCCGCGGTGTTCCCCGGTTGGGTGCCTGGGTACTCGTGTCGGGTTTGCTGATGGCTGGCGTCGCCCATGCGGTGGATCAACCGGGCGGCCGTGTGCCCAAGCCGGTCATCGAAGCGGCGCGCAGTGGCCAGTGTGTGGAAGACCCGGCCATCATGCGGCGTGACCACATGAAGTACCTCAAGCACCAGCGCGACGAGACCGTGCATGGTGGCGTGCGGGGGGCGAAGTACAGCCTGAAGACCTGCATCGAGTGCCATGCCAGCCAGACCACCCAGAGCGTGGCCGCCACCAAGACCAACTTCTGTGTCAGCTGCCACAGCTTTGCAGCCGTGAAGATCGACTGCTTCGAGTGCCACGCCACCCAGCCGTCCCAGACCTCGTCCTTCCACCCGCTGGTCCACCCCGCCGGCACCACCGCCAGGCTGAGCCGGCTGGTGCGCCAGCTGGGTGCCGAGACCGCCACCGCGACGTCACAACCATGAACCCGGTGCCTTCCCATCCTCCGAAGAAAACCGCGCAGCAGGAGCGCCGCGGTTTTCTGGGCGTCGCCGCCGCCGGCCTGGCCGGCATCTTGCTGGCGCCTGGCGTACGCCTGATCGAGATAGCACAGGCTGCATCCGGCACAGCCAGTGCAGGGGCCAACCCCAAGGTGCGCTGGGGCATGCTGATCGACAGCACCAAGTGCAGCAGCGGCTGCACCGACTGCGTGACCGCCTGCCGCACCGAGAACGGCCTGCCCGAAAACCCGGGGCCGACCGACGCGCAGTGGATCCGCAAGATCGAGATCAAGGAAGTGCGCACCGGCAAGACCCAGTCGCTGCCCGTCATGTGCCAGCACTGCGCCGAGCCGCCCTGCGTGGATGTGTGCCCGACCGGAGCCTCCTTCAAGCGCGCCGACGGCATCGTGCTGGTGGACAAACACATCTGCATCGGCTGCCGCTACTGCGTGATGGCCTGCCCCTACAAGGCGCGCTCCTTCATCCACGAGCCGGTGACCGGCCAAAAACCCGACGTGCCGCGCGGCATGGGCACGGTGGAGGGCTGCACGATGTGCGTGCACAAGGTGGACCGCGGCGAGCAGCCGGCCTGCGTGCAGGCCTGCAGCGACGCCGGCCATGGCGCCATTGTGTTCGGCAACCTCAACGATCCGGAGAGCGAGATTTCCAAGCGTGTGGCCCGGTACGCCACCCGCCAGATCCGAGAGGACCTGAAACTCGACACCGGTGTGCGCTATATCGGCATCTGAGAAACAGGCCACAGCATGAAGATCGCCCTGCGTCCCCTCGAAGGCCGAAGCGCCGGCTACTGGCTGCTGCTGGCCGGCCTGCTGCTGGTCACCGCCATCGGTCTGGCTGCCGCCTGGACCATGGAGCACCACGGTCACGTCATCACCGGCATGAACAACCAGATCGTCTGGGGCCTGCCCCATGTGTTCGCGGTGTTCCTGGTGGTGGCAGCCTCCGGCGCCCTCAACGTGGCGTCCATGGCTTCGGTGTTCGGCAAGACGGCCTTCAAGCCGCTGGCGCCACTCTCAGGCCTGCTGGCCATCGCGCTGCTGGCCAGTGGTCTGGCCGTTCTCATGCTCGACCTCGGCCGGCCGGACCGGCTGATCGTGGCCATGACCTACTACAACTTCAAGTCCATCTTTGCCTGGAACGTGATCCTGTATTCCGGCTTCATGGGCCTGGTGGTGGCGTACCTGTGGACGATGATGGAGCGGCGCATGAACGTCTGGTCGAGCTGGGCCGGCCTGGCCGCCTTCGTCTGGCGCCTGCTGCTGACCACCGGTACCGGTTCGATCTTCGGTTTCCTGATCGGTCGCCAGGCCTTCGGTTCGGCATTGATGGGCCCGATGTTCATCGTCTACTCGCTGTCCTATGGGCTCGCCATCTTCCTGCTGGTGCTGCTGGCGATCAGCCGCTGGAGCGACCGGCCGCTGGCCGGGGACATGTTCGCCCGTCTGGTGCGCCTGCAGGCCATCTTTGTCGCCTGTGCAGCCTATTTCGTGCTGGTCTACCACCTGACCAATCTCTACTTCGCCAAACAGCACGGGCTGGAGCGCTTCCTGCTGCTCGATGGCGGGCTCTACCCGGCCCTGTTCTGGATCGGTCAGATCGCGCTGGGCAGCGTCCTGCCCCTGGCCCTGCTGTTGCATCCGCGCAGCCGTGGCTCGTATCCAGCCGTGGCCCTGGCCGCGCTGCTGGTGATGGCCGGCGGCATGGCCCAGATGTACGTCACCATCATCGGCAGCCAGGCCTATCCGCTGCAACTGTTTCCCGGCCATGAAGTCAGCAGCAGTTTCAGCGACGGCGTGGTCAACGCCTACGCCCCCAGTCTGCCGGAGTGGCTGCTCGGTTTCGGTGGCTTTGCCCTGGTCGGCGTGATCGTCGTGCTGGCGATCAAATGGCTGGGCTTTGTGCCGGCGCGGCTGGACCAGTTCCCGCCCGACAGCAGCCCGCACGACCTGGCTGCCAGCCACTGAACACCGCTGCCATGAACCGCCTGCTCGTCTCTGCCGCACACAAGTCCTCGGGCAAAACCACGGTCAGCTTGGGCCTGTGCGCGGCCTTCGCCGCGCGCGGGATGGCGGTGCAGCCCTTCAAGAAGGGGCCGGACTACATCGACCCGATGTGGCTGGCGCGTGCGAGCGGTCGCGCCTGCTACAACCTTGATCCGTACCTCATGACGCCGGAACAGATCGGTGCCTTGTTTGCACGCCATGCCGGCGGTGCCGACCTGAGCATCGTCGAGGGCAACAAGGGGCTGTACGACGGACTGGCGCTGGACGGCAGCAACAGCAACGCCGCGCTCGCGCAGCTGCTGGGCCTGCCGGTGCTGCTGGTGATCGATGCACGCGGCATGACGCGTGGCATCGCGCCGCTGATCCTCGGTTACCAGGCCTTTGACCGCAACATCCGCATCGGCGGCGTCATCCTGAACCGGCTGGGCGGCAGCCGGCACGAGGCCAAGCTGCGCGCGGTGATCGAACACTACACCGACGTGCCGGTGCTGGGTGCCATCGCCGAAGACAGTGACCTGGCGGTGGCCGAGCGCCACCTCGGCCTGATGCCGAGCAACGAACACGCCGACGCCACCCGACAGATCGCGCTCATCGGCGAGCGCGTGGCAGCCCAGGTGGACCTGAACCGGGTGCGTGCGCTGGCCGTCAGTGCGCCCGCGCTGAACCTGTCACCCGCCACCATCACGCCCACCGCCAGTCCGGCGGCGCGTGTGCGCATTGCCCTGGCACAGGACCGTGCTTTCGGCTTCTACTACCCGGACGATCTGCAGGCCCTGCGGGACGCAGGCGCAGAACTGCTGCCGTTTGACACCCTGCAAGATCCGGCGCTCCCCGAATCCATCGACGGCCTGTTCATCGGGGGCGGCTTCCCCGAGTTGTTCATGCACGAGCTGCAAGCCAACACGGCGCTGCGCACGGCCATCGCCTCGGCCATAGTGGACGGCCTGCCGACCTACGCCGAATGCGGTGGCCTGATGTACCTGGCGCGCTCCCTGCGCTGGCGCGACGAGCAATGCGACATGGTGGGCGCCGTCGCGGGCGATGCCACCCTGCACGACAAACCGGTGGGACGCGGCTACGTGCACCTGAGCGCGAGCGAACACATGCCGTGGTCTGGCCTGCAGGGTCGCCACGTGCGGGGCCACGAGTTCCACTATTCCAGTCTGGATGGGCTGCCGGCAGAGACGCGCTACGCCTGGCGCGTCACACGCGGCCATGGCATCGATGGGCGGCACGACGGCGTCGTGCAGGACAACCTGCTGGCCACCTATGCCCACCTGCGCAGTGTGGCCGGCACCGACTGGGCACGGCATTTTGTCGACTTCGTGCGCGCACGGCGCCAGCGCGGCGCCGGATCGATCCGCACCGTGAACACAGAAAGGCTTGCCGCATGAACGCCACCCTTTCAACGCCTGCAGATGCCTTCACCCGCGTCCTGATGGTCCGTGGTCGCCCGGTCGAAACCGACTCCGAGGGCTACCTGAGAAACCTCGCCGACTGGTCGGAAGACTTCGTGCGTGCGCTCGCCGCACAGGAAGAACTGACGCTGACCGACGCCCACTGGGAGGTGGTGCGTTTCCTGCGGGCCTACTACGCCGAGCATGGCGTGCAGGCCCAGGTGCGCGTGATGATCAAGCACTTCACCGAGGTCTGGGGTCCGGAGCGCGGCAGCAACCACCACCTGCACGACCTGTTTCCCCGCGGCGGTCCGCAAAAGCAGGGCAACCGGCTCGCCGGCCTGTTGCGCACCAAAGGCGAACACTGAAAGGAGTCCCGCATGTTCACACTCACCTCCACCGCAGCCCGACAAATCCTGCAGACAGCCCGTGACACGGGTGCCGGAGAACTGGCGCTGCGCGTGGCAGCCCGGCGCGAGGCCGACGGCTCGATCGGCTACGGCATGGGGTTCGACGATGTCGGTGCCAACGACACGCGCCTGTTGCTGGAAGATGTGCCCGTGGTGATCGCGGCCCACCACGTGGACCTGCTGGAAGACACGGTGCTCGATTTCGTCGAGCTTGAGCCCGGCCAGTTCAACTTCATTTTCGTCAACCAGCCAGATGCCCTGGCCAGCGGCAGCACAGCAGGCTGCAGCAGCGGGGGCGGGGGTTGCGGCAGCGGAGGCTGCGGGAGTGGCGGCAGCAGTGGCGGCGGCTGCGGCACGGGGAGTACCCATTGATGAACATCACCATGTCGCGCCATGCAGGTCGTGGACGTGTCTATCTGGTCGGCGCCGGTCCGGGCGACCCCGAGCTCCTGACCCTGAAAGCGGTCCGCCTGCTGGAGCAGGCGGACGTCATCGTCTACGACAACCTGGTGTCTTCCGGTGTGCTCGATTTCGCGGCCCCCGACGCGCAACGCATTTACGCCGGCAAGCGGCGCAACGAGCACACCATGCGCCAGGAACAGATCAACGGCTTGCTGGTGCAGCTGGCGCGCGAGGGCAAGCAGGTGGTGCGCCTGAAGGGTGGCGATCCCTTCGTCTTCGGCCGCGGCGGCGAGGAAATGCAGGAACTCGCCGCGCACGGCGTGGACTTCGAAGTTATCCCCGGCGTGACAGCCGCCTGTGGCGTGGCCAGCTACGCCGGCATCCCCCTCACGCACCGCGACCACGCCCAGGTCGCCATGTTCGTCACCGGCCACCTGAAGGACGGCAGCGCCGATCTGGACTGGCCAGCGCTGGTGCGCCCGAACCAGACGGTGGTGATCTACATGGGCCTGAATGCCCTGCCCGATATCTGCCGCCAGCTGATGGCGCACGGCGCTCCGCCCACGCGGCCGATCGCTGCCGTGCAGCACGGCACGCTGGCCACGCAGCAGGTGCTCACCGGGACGCTGGCGGACCTGCCGGCCAAGGTGGCCGGCAGCGGCTTCACGTCACCCAGCCTGCTGATCGTCGGTGACGTGGTGAAACTGCATGGCACGCTGCATTGGTTCGACCCGCAGACCGGGGCCAGCAGCAGCCTGTCGGCCGCTCACGCGGAGGGGCCGGAATTGCCCGCTCTCAACGCGTCCGCGGCCAACTGAGGCGCAGAGGGCAGCGTGATCACCGGACGCGGCGCCTCACGTCGAGCGGCGTCCGGAACCCGCTGCGTCACCCACGGTGCCCGAACTGTCGGACGCACTGCGGTGTTCAAAGGCGAACACCGCGGCTTCCACGCGCGAGCCCAGGTCGAGCTTGGCCATGATGTGACGCACGTGCAGCTTGACGGTGTTGTGGCTGATGTCCAGCGCCTGCGCAATCACCTTGTTGCTCTTGCCGCGCGCCACCTGATCCAGCACCTGCCGCTCGCGTTCGGTCAGCGTGTCCACCAGGTCGCGCTTGACCGAGCCCTTCTGCCCGCTCTGCCACATCTGGGCCAGCTTGGCGGCCATCGCGGGGGCCACCACCAGTTCGCCGCGCGCGGCGCGGCCGATCGACTCAATCACGTCGTCGGGCTCCATGTCCTTGAGCAGGTAGCCCCGCACGCCTGCACGCAGTGCCGCCGACAGGTCGTCTTCGCTGTCGCTCATGGTCAGCACGACCACCGGGATGTCGAAGCCCTCCGATCGCACCAGACGCAGCACACTCAGACCATCGGTTGCGCCCAGGCACAGGTCCAGGATCATGAGCTCGGGCTGACATTCGCGCAGCAGGGGGATCACTTGCGCGGGGTCGCCTGTGGTGCCGACCACCACCATGCCGCTGCGGTGCTGCAGCAGCTCGGACAGTCCGCTGCGGCACAGTGCATGGTCGTCCACCAGCATCACCCGCGTCTGCATGGCCTGAGTCGTCTGTGTCGTCATGGTGTGCGTTCTGCGGAGCCGGAGGTCAGGGGAAGCACGAGGCGCACGCGGGTACCGCCACCGGCGTTTTCGCCAACCTCAAGGCGACCGCCCAGGCGCCGGGCACGGCTCTGCATGATCTCCAGTCCGAAATGGGCGGTCCCAGACAGGCCCTTCGCCGTGGTCACGATGGTGGACACCGAGGGTGCCCCCATGCCCAGGCCATCGTCCTCGATCACGAACTCCAGGCACTCGGGGGTCTTGCCGATGGCGATCGCCGCATGCCGCGCCATGGAATGTTTGGCGATGTTGGCCAGCGATTCCTGCACGATGTGAAACACCTGAACCTCCTGTTCGTCACTCAGGTTCAGATTCTGCACCGTGTTCCGGATTTCCAGCACGATGCCCGTACGGCCAAAGAACCCGTCGGCAATGCCCTGCAGCGCATGCAACAGGCCCAGGGGATCCATGCGGGTGCGGAAATAGGTCATCACCTCGCGCAGGTTGTCGTGCACCTCACCCACCGCCTGCTTCACGTCGGAGAAATACTTGATCGATTTCGGGTCGTCGTGGGCGAGCATCGCATCGTTCAGCAGCGGCAGGCGCATCCTGGCGTAGGCCAGCGTCTGTGCAATCGCGTCGTGCACTTCGTTGACCATTTCCTGGCGCTCCTTCATCACCGTCACGCGCAGCCGCTCGCGCTCGATCCGGGCGTTGTGCAGCGCCAGGCCCAGCAACTGGCCGATCAGGCGCAGGATGGTCAAGGTCGTCGGCTCCAGCTGGGTCCTGGCCTCGAAAAACAGGTTGTAGATACCGAGCACCTGGTTCGCGTGCGACAGCGGTATGGCCAGCACGCCCTTGCACTGCTCGCCGAAATAGGGTTCGGGTCCGCTTCGGGCGCAGGATCGCACGTCTTCCACCCAGCCCAGGACGTCGGCTCCGGCCGCGACGCCGCACATGCCGCAATCACGATCCACCAGCCGTTCGGCGTTCTGCACGTTGGCTGGCAGCCCCTGTTGTGCCACCAGCCGCATGTGCAGACCGTCATCCGTCAACACCCGCACAGCGCCAGCCTGTGCGCCGGCAAGATCCACGATGGAGACCAGAAAGCGCTGGAGCAGCGGCTCCAGATCGCCGGACGCACCCCCTTCTGCCATCAAGCCCGAGATGGCGGTGTCAGCGTGTGCAGGGGTGACGGAAAGCGTTGGCATGGTGAGAGCGAGCCCAGGTTGGCGAAGGGCCATGTACCCAAACCATACTAGTACACAAGCATGTACTGATGCATGCTGAAAACCCCGAGGCGCGCGAGGACATCTGCTGTTAGCGCCGCGTGCGAAATGCCAGCGCAGACCAGCAACGCTCACGCTACCCATTTGGGTTACGCCGGGTCACCCGTGTCGGCTATAGACGGCCATGGGCCCCGTTGTCTTTAATAGGCCTACCTTGACCGTCCGGCCCATGCCCCGCGCTGGTGGACCGTTTGCATTGCTCCATTTTTGTTGACCTGCCAGCGAAAAGACCCCAACGCATGTCTGCCACACCGCTTCACGACCCCTGCAGCCCGCCTCTGGCGGGGGCCACCACCGAGACGCGCAACACCACCTGTTACATGTGCGCCTGCCGATGTGGCATCCGGGTGCACCTGCGCAACGGCGAGGTGCGCTACATCGAGGGCAATCCGGAGCACCCGCTGAACCAGGGGGTGATCTGTGCCAAGGGTTCGTCGGGCATCATGAAGCAGTACTCGCCAGCCCGGCTGACCAAGCCGCTGCTGCGCAAGCCCGGCAGCGAGCGGGGCGACGGCCAGTTTGCCGAGATCGAGTGGGAAGAGGCCTTCTCGATGCTGGAGCAGCGCCTGCAGAAGATCCGGTCCACCGACCCCAAGCAATTCGCCCTGTTCACCGGGCGTGACCAGATGCAGGCCCTCACCGGCCTGTTCGCGCGCCAGTTCGGCACCCCCAATTACGCGGCCCACGGCGGCTTCTGCTCGGTCAACATGGCCGCCGGCATGATCTACACCATCGGTGGCTCCTTCTGGGAGTTCGGCGGCCCGGATCTGGAGCGTGCCAAGCTGTTCGTGATGATCGGCACGGCCGAGGACCACCACTCCAACCCGATGAAGATGGCGCTGTCGAAGTTCAAGCGCAACGGCGGTCGCTTTGTCTCGATCAACCCGGTGCGCACCGGCTATTCGGCCATTGCCGACGAATGGGTGCCCATCAAGCCCGGCACCGACGGGGCCCTGCTGCTGGCGCTGATCCACGAGCTCATCAAGCTTGGCCTGTACGACCGCGAGTTCCTGGCCCGCTACACCAACGCCGGCCAACTGGTGAACCAGGACGCCGCCAGCGACGACTTCGGCATGTTCCTGCGCAAGGCCGATGGCGACATCGTCAACCCGCTGCGCCCGGCCAACTTCCACTGGTGGGACCGGCTCACCGACAGCCCGGTGGCCGACCACGCCGAAGGGGCGGACCCCGCACTGCTGGGGCATTTCAAGATGCCCGACGGCACGCCCGCCGTGCCAGCCTTCCAGCTGCTGCAGGAACGCGTGAAGCCCTACACACCGGAATGGGCCGAGGGCATCACCGGCATCCCGGCAGAAACCATCCGGCGCCTCGCCCATGAGATGGGCATCACCGCGCGCGACCAGAAGATCGAGCTGCCGATCGCCTGGACCGACAGCTGGGGCAAACGCCACCCCTCGGTCAAGGGCAACCCGGTCGCCTTCCACGCCATGCGCGGTCTGGCCGCGCACTCCAACGGTTTCCAGACCATCCGCTCGCTGGCGATCCTGATGTCGCTGCTGGGTACCATCGATCGCCCCGGGGGATTCCGGCACAAGGCGCCGTATCCGCGCGCCGTGCCGCCCAATGCCCGCCCGCCCAAGGGGCCGCAGGCCGTCAAGCCTGATACGCCGCTCGATGGCGCTCCGCTGGGCTGGCCGGAGAGTCCGGACGACCTGTTTGTGGACAGCGAGGGCCAGCCGGTGCGGATCGACAAAGGCTTCTCCTGGGAACACCCGCTGTCCGCCCACGGCCTGATGCACAACGTCATCACCAACGCCTGGCGCGGCGACCCATACCCGATCGACACCTTGCTGATCTTCATGGCGAACATGGCGTGGAACTCCACCATGAACACCTCCGAAGTGCGCAACATGCTCAACGACAAGCACACCGAAGGTGAAAAGAGCGGCGAGTACAAGATCCCGTTCCTGGTGGTCTGCGACGCCTTCCAGTCGGAGATGACGGCTTTTGCCGACCTCATCCTGCCCGACACCACCTACCTGGAGCGGCACGACTGCATGTCCATGCTGGACCGCCCCATCTCCGAGTTCGACGGACCGGTCGACGCGGTGCGCATCCCGGTGGTGCCGCCCAAGGGCGACTGCAAGCCGTTCCAGGAGGTGCTGGTCGAACTGGCCGGCCGCCTCAAGCTGCCCGCGTTCACCCAGGCGGACGGTAGCCGCAAGTTCCGCAACTACCCGGACTTCATCGTCAACTACGAAACCGCGCCCGGGTCGGGCATCGGTTTTCTCGCGGGCTGGCGCGGCAAGGCCGGGGAGAAGTCCCTGCGCGGTGAACCCAACCCCAAGCAGTGGGAGATGTACGAGAAGAACAACTGCATCTTCCATTATCAGATGCCGCCGGAACACCAGTACATGCGCAACTGGAACCAGGGCTACATGGAGTGGGCGCAGAAGATGGGCATACGGCGCGACAAGGACCCCATCGTCATCCACCTCTATTCCGAATTTCTGCAGGGTTTCCGGCGCGCGGCCCAGGGCAAGCGCGCCGGCAAGCAGCCGCCCGACCATCTGCGCAAGCGGGTCGAGACCTATTTCGACCCGCTGCCGTTTTACTACGTGCCGCTGGAAGAGCAGGCCACCGACACCGTCAGGTACCCGCTCAACGCGATCACCCAGCGGCCGATGGCGATGTACCACTCCTGGGATTCGCAGAACGCCTGGCTGCGCCAGATCCACACGCACAACTACCTGTTTGTGAACCCGAAGACCGCCGGCGCCGAAGGCATCGCCGATGGCGGCTGGATGTGGGTGGAGTCGCAGTGGGGCAAGGTGCGCTGCATGTGCCGCTACTCGGAAGCCGTGGAGCCCGGCACGGTCTGGACCTGGAACGCCATCGGCAAATCCTCCGGTGCCTGGAACCTGACGCCAGATGCCAACGAATCGCAGCGCGGCTTCCTGCTCAACCACCTGATCTCGGAGGAGCTGCCGCCATCGGGTGCCGGCGCGTCCCTGTCCAACTCGGACCCGATCACCGGACAGGCCGCCTGGTACGACGTGCGCGTGCGCATCTACAAGGCGCAGGAGGGCGAGCCCGAACAGAGCTGGCCGCAGTTCAAGGCCGTGCCCAGAGCGCCCGGTGTTGAGGCGGCCCCTGCTCGCTGGCAGGCCTGGTTCGCAGGCCGGGGGGGACGCAAATGACACAGTTGGCCCTGGTCATCGACCTCAACGTGTGCGTGGGCTGCCACGCCTGCGTGACGAGCTGCAAGCAGTGGAACACCTCGGGTTCGGCGGGTGCACTGACCGACCTGAATCCCTATGGCGCCGACCCAAACGGCACTTTCTTCAACCGGGTACAGACTTTCGAAGTGGGCGAGTTCCCGAACACGCAGACGGTGCACTTCCCCAAATCGTGCCTGCACTGCGAAGACCCTCCCTGCGTGCCGGTCTGCCCCACCGGAGCCAGCTACAAGCGCGCCGAAGACGGCATCGTGCTGGTCGACTACGACAAGTGCATAGGCTGCAAGTACTGCACCTGGGCCTGCCCTTACGGCGCACGCGAGTTCGACGAAGAGCGCAAGGTCATGACCAAATGCACCCTCTGTGTGGACCGCGTCACCGACACCGCCCTGCCCGAGCGCGAGCGCAAGCCGGCCTGCGTGCTGGCCTGTCCGTCCAATGCCCGTCTGTTCGGTGATGTGCACGATCCGGAATCCGTCGTTTCGCAGGCCATCGCCGAACGCGGCGGCTACCAGCTCATGCCCGAGTGGGGCACCCACCCGGCCAACCACTACCTGCCCCGGCGCAAGACGGAGATCCGGGTCCATCCCGAAGATCTGGAACGGGTGGACAACCCGCTGAAAATCGACAGCCGACCCGCCGATGCGGCCCACCGCGACCCGGGACGTGAAGATTTCGCCACCTGAACCGCAGCACATCACACACCATGAGACCCGCTTTTTCGGTCATTTTCCTGACGACACTCATCGGTGCCGCGCAAGGGCTGTTTCTTGCGCTGTACGGCGCCGAGCTGACCTTCCTGTCCAGCATTGACGCCACCTCCAGCAGGAGCTTCCTGTTCCTGGGCAGTCTGGTGGCACTGGCACTGACGGGACTGGGACTGCTCGCCTCGTTCTTTCACCTGGGACGTCCCGAGCGGGCCTGGCGCTCTGCGGCGATGTGGCGCACGTCCTGGCTGTCGCGCGAGGTGATCGCCCTGCCCCTGTTCATGCTGGGCCTGTTCGTCTATGCCAGCGCGCAGTTTCTCGGCTGGAACCACACGGCACTCATCGGCGCGCTGACCGCGGTGATCTGCATCGCGCTGTTCGTCTGCACCGCCATGATCTACGCCTCCGTCCGCTTCCTGCAGGAGTGGGCCAGTCCGCTGACCCTGCTGAACTACCTGCTGCTGGGCTGTGCGTCGGGGCTGACGCTGGCCACGCTGCTGGCGGCGGTACTGGGCATGTCCGACCTGGTCCGGCCCTACGCGCTCACGGCCACGGTGCTGACGGTACTGGCCGCGGTTTCGCGCGGTGCCTCGCTGGTGCGCAACGCCCGGCTCAAGCCGAAGTCAACCCTGCAGAGCGCCATCGGCATCAAGCACCCGCGCATCGTGCAGAAGGCGCAGGGCTTCATGGGGGGGTCGTTCAACACGCGGGAATTCTTCCATGGTCAGAGTGGGGCCGTGCTGCGCTCGGTGAAATGGATCTTCCTGTTGCTGGTGTTTCCCTTGCCCCTGCTGTGCCTGACGGTGGCTCTGTCCACCTCCTCCACGACCCTGCTGTTCGCGGCATTCGGTCTGCAATACGCGGGCCTGCTGGCAGAACGCTGGTTCTTTTTCGCGCAGGCCAACCACCCGCAGAACCTCTACTACCAAACCATCTCCTGAGAGCGACCCGCCATGCGCAGATGGGCCCCACCGTCCCTGACGGTCGTACTCCAGGTCTCGATCGGCCTGTTTTTTCTCCTGATGCTCGCGGCTCCGGCCTGGGCCGCGAACAGCGTGGTCCCAGCCAGCACGCTGCCCTGGTGGTTCTGGCCCATGGCGCTGTTCATCACCTGTTTTTTCATCGGTATCGTGGCGGTGCCCGCCGGCATCGGCGGCGGCACGCTCTTCGTTCCGATCATCGGCGGCTTCTTTCCCTTCCATCTTGATTTTGTGCGTGGAGCCGGTCTGCTGGTGGCACTGGCGAGCGCCCTGGCAGCAGGGCCCTTTTTGCTTCGGGGTGGCTTGGCCAGCCTGCGCCTGGCGCTGCCGCTGGCCTTGCTGGCCTGCATGAGTTCCATTGCCGGCGCGCTGCTGGGCCTGGCCCTTCCTGCCTCCGCCATCCAGACCGCACTGGGCGTCATCGTGCTGGGTATCGTGGCGCTGATGCTGGTCTCGAAAAAATCGGAATTCCCCCACGTGCCGCAACCAGACCGCCTGTCGTCTGCCCTCGGCATTCACGGCGTCTTCATTGACGGCGCATCGGGGCGCTCGGTGGATTGGCAGGTGCATCGCACGCCGATGGGCCTGGTGCTGTTCCTGGCCATCGGGGTGATGGCCGGGATGTTTGGCATTGGCGCTGGCTGGGCCAATGTGCCGGCACTCAACCTGCTGATGGGCGCGCCGCTCAAGGTGTCCGCGGGCACATCGGGGCTGGTCTTGTCGCTGGTGGACTCGTCCGCCGCGTGGGTCTACCTGAACCGGGGCGCTGTCCTGCCGATGATCGCCGTGCCGTCGGTGGTGGGCATGATGCTGGGAGCGCGCCTGGGTGCCCGGCTGCTGCACGTGCTCAAGGCCTCTATCATCCGGAGGATGGTCATTGCACTGCTGCTGTTTGCGGGCATCCGGGCCCTGCTCAAAGGTTTGGGAATATGGGTCTGAAAGCGAGCCAGCGATGAGCACAACACAACCCACGAATGCCCAGCAACAGCAGGCCGAGGCATCGCGCTACGCCCTGTTGCTGGATTGGGGCACACGCGTTGGCGTGGCGGCCTTGTTCCTCAGTTTTGCGGCCTACCTGACCGGGCTGTTGCAGCCCCATGTACCGCTGGAGGATCTCCCCGGCCTGTGGAACCTGCCGGTGGATGATTTTCTGCAGCGCACCCAAACGCCCACCGGCTGGGGCTGGCTGGCTTTGGCCCACAAGGGGGACATGTCCAATCTCATTGGCATTGCCCTGTTGGCAGGCTGTTCCCTGGCCCCCCTGCTGGGCTTGATCCCCTTGTATCTGAAGCGGCGCGATCACGCCTATGCCACGATCTGCCTTCTGGTCGCTGCGGTGATCCTGCTGGCTGCATCCGGTGTGCTGACGGGTGGGCACTGACCATGGCCGATCTCTTCGCACGCCTGCTGCTGGCCACCGAACACACGGAATACGATACCGGCGCCGAAAGCGTGGCTTTCGGCATGGCTACGCGCTGCCAGCTGCCGCTGCAGACGGTCATGCCCCTGGTCAGCAACCCGGAGTACGAGGCACTGGCACCCCAGATTGCGGCCCGCGCCGAGAGCGATGCGGCGAACCGGATCGCCCATCTGCGCGATCTGGCCGCTGGTGCCGGCGTGACGATTGACCTGCACCTGCGCCGGGGCGAAGAGCCGTATGTGCAGATCGTGCAGGAGGCGAAGGAACAGGCCAGCGATCTGATCATCATCCGTCGCCGTGGCAAGCGCAGCTTCCTGGCGAACCTGCTGGTGGGCGAGATGGTCAGCAAGGTGGTGGCACATGCGCCGTGCCATGTGCTGATCGTGCCGCGCGGCGCCCGCATGTGGAGCCAGCGGGTGCTGGTGGCCGTCGAGCCCGGCACGCAGGGGCGCCAGATCGTCGCGACCGGCGCTGCCGTGGCCGCCCAGTGCAAGCTGCCGCTGCACCTGGTGACCGTGGTGCCCACGGAAGCGCTACGTCCCCAGGCCGAGGCTTTCATCGGCGAGATGCTGGCACTTGCCAGACAGGGCAGCGTGGCAGGCGAAGGCGAGGTTCGCTGCGGCAAACCCTTCACCGAGATCCTGGCATCGGCATCTGCGAGCCGGTCCGACCTGATCGTGATGGGCAGCCGGGGGGACAGCCGCATTGGCCGCGCCCTGGTGGGCGGCGTGGCGCAGAAGGTGATGGGACTGACCGAACACCCGGTACTGGTTCTGCATGGTTGACAAGCGAGAGAACGACACAACATGAGTGATGCACTGAATTACCTGCTCAAGGCCCGGCCCGATGCGCTGGGCCACTACTTCGCCTTCCTGAAGGATGCGGGCAAACACCTCGACCCCAAAACCCGGAACCTGATCTCCGTCATCACCAAGGTGCACGCGCAGACAGACCGGGGTTTTCGCCAGTACCTGGGGCGCGCCCTGCGCGAGGGGTGCACCCCGATGGAAGTCCTGGACGCGCTGCTCATGGCGTTCCCGGCCCTGGGGCTGGCCAAGATCATCTGGGCGGTGGACATCATCCTGGACATGAACATCCCCGAGTTCCAGCCCGAGGCGCTGACCCAGACCGGACAGTGGCACGATGTGATGGCCAGCGCCGAGGTCCCGGATGGCGAGGTGGTGCGCACGGAATGTGAAGGCCGCGGCCTCTTCATCTACCGGGACAAAAAGACCTTCCAGGTCTATGACAGCCGCTGCCCGCACCAGAGCACCGACATTCCCGAACTGGCCCTCAAAGGCAAGACCCTGACCTGCCCCAAGCACCAGTGGGCATTCGACGTGACCAGCGGCGCCTGTATCAAGAAAGGCAACAGTCCGCTCAAGCGTTTCGAGTCCAAGATCGTCAAGGGGCGCGTCCTCGCGTACTGGTAGAAGCGTCCACCCGGGAGGAAGCATGCGCACGCACGCCGGGTCTGGAACGGGGTCGGGCAGGCGCTACCATCGGACGATGCAAGTTTTTGAAGCCGAAGCCACCCGCAGCGCCCTGCCCTTTGACCGCCTGATTGCCGCCCTGCGTGAACGCTTCGCTGGTGGTTGCGAGGTTCCCCAACGCCATGTGCACGAGATCGTGTCGCCCCTGGGGGAGGCCAGCGGCGACGCTGCCAGCCGGCGCATGACCTCGCTGATCATGCCGGCCTGGCTGCCTGGTCGTTACTACGGCGTGAAGATCGTCAACATCGCGCCGGGCAATGCGAAGCGTGGTCTGCCTGGACTGCATGGCAGCTACCTGCTGTTCGACGGGCGCACCGGCGTGCCGCTGGCACACATCGACGGCGACCAGATCACAGCGCGCCGAACCGCAGCGGCGTCGGCCTTGGCCGGCTCGTACCTGGCGCGCGCCGATGCCAGGCACCTGCTGCTGGTGGGCGCCGGACAGGTGGCGCGGCTGCTGCCTGCGGCCTGGCGCACCGTGCGCCCGATCGACCGGGTGACGGTGTGGGCCCGCCGCCCAGCTGAAGCCAGCGCCCTCGCCGTGCAACTGCAGGCCGAGGGTGTGCAGGCCGACGTGGCCACAGACCTCGCAGCGGCCTGCGCCGAAGCCGACATCGTCAGTTGCGCCACCCTGGCCACCGAGCCGGTGGTGCGCGGCGCCTGGCTGGCACCGGGCAACCATCTGGACCTGATCGGCAGCTTCACCCCGGCCATGCGCGAGGCCGACGACGCCTGCTTTGCCGACGCACGCGTGTTTGTGGACACCGAAGAGGCGCTGCAGAAGAGCGGCGACCTGCTGGTGCCGCTGGCGCACGGCGTGCTGCGCGCCGATGACGTGCGAGGGACGTTGACGACGCTGTGCAAGGGCGTGGCCACCGGTCGCAAGAACGAGCAGGAACGCACGGTGTTCAAGTCGGTGGGCACGGCGCTGGAGGACCTGGCCGCGGCGGTGCTGGTTTACGAATCGTCGGACGCGTCATCCAGGGGCTGAAGCAGCGCCCCACCGGGGTTGAGGCGACTGGCCTGGGCCTGCAGCAGGTCCATCAGCCCGCTGAACTGCTCGCGCTGCGCCGCGCTGAAAGGCGCCAGCAGTTCGCGCTGGATGGCGGTGATGCGTGGAAACACCTCGGCGTACACGCGGTGGCCCTCACCGGTCAGGTACACGTGCACCTCGCGCCGGTCGGATGGCTTGGGCTCACGCCGCACCAGTTGCTTCTCCACCAGGCGGGTGAGCGTGCGCGAGGTGCGCGCACGGTCGAGCATGGCGCGCTCGGCCAGTTCGGAACTGAGCACGCCTTCCACATCGGCCAGGCAGGACAGCACGCGCCATTCGCGCCGGGTGATGCCGTAGTCGCGCTCGCACATACGCACCACCAGCGGTCCGGCCGTGGCATGGATCCGGTAAAGACGGTAGAGCAGCAGCTCGTTCTGGCCCTGCGGGTCGGTCATGCGGTCGTGGGTGGGCATGCGGCTAGGGAAAACACCGGGAATGATTGATTTCTGCAATCGATTGTGAATGCCTAGCATGGGCAGTTCCAGCGGGGAAACACCCGCACCCACCGGAGACACCCCATGCAAAAACGCCGCCTCGTGATCAACACCCTGGCCCTGGCCGCCGCCGGCGCCCTGCTGCCTGCCCTGACACACGCGCAGGACAAGCCGCCTCTGAAGATCGTGGTCGGTTTCCCGCCCGGCGGCTCGGCCGACCTGCTGGCCCGGCTGATGGCCGAAGACCTGAAGAACGATTTTTCGCAGGTGATCGTGGAGAACAAGCCCGGCGCGGGTGGCCGCATCGCGCTGGGCCTGGTCAAACGCGCACCGGCCGACGGCCAGACCGTGCTGCTGCTGCCCAGCGGGCCGATGGTGCTGTTCCCGCACGTGTACCGGAAGCTGGACTACGACGCCGTGGCGGACTTCACCCCGATCTCGCTGCTGGCGCACTTCCAGTTCAGCGTGGTGGCCGGTGCCGGCGTGCCGGTGAAGGGTGTGAAGGACATGATCGCGCGGGCCAAGGCCGAGCTCGGCAAGAGCACCTACGGCACGCCCGGCCAGGGCACGCTGCCGCACTTCATGGGTGTGATGTTCGGCCAGAAGGCCGGGGCCGAGCTGACGCATGTGCCGTTCCAGGGCGGTGGCCCGGCCAACACCGCGCTGCTGGGAGGGCACATCGACTACAAGTTCGACGTGGTGACCGAAACCGCCGAACTGCACCGGGCGGGCAAGGTGCGCATCCTGGGCGTGACCGGCGCGCAGCGCGACCCGCAGGTGCCCGAGGTGCCCACGCTCAGGGAACAGGGGGTGGACATGGTGGCCACCGCCTGGTTCGGCCTGTACGGTCCGGCCGGGCTCAAGCACGAGGTGCGCGACCAGCTGAGCGCGGCCGTGGCCAAGGCCATCCGGACACCCGCGCTGCGCGCCAGGCTGATCGAGCAGGGCTACGAGCCGGTGGGTTCGACCCCGGCCGAACTGGCCGCCGCACAGAAGACCGACCTGCAACGCTGGGAGGCCCCCATCAAGGCCACCGGCGTGCTGCTGGACTGACCTGCCCTTACTTCCTTCCTCATTGACGACCGAGTGACCCCATGAACATGTTTCGCCGCCACACCCTAGCCGCCCTCGCCAGCACCGCCCTGTCGGTCCTCGGCGCCACCGCCGCCCTGGCCCAGCCCGCATACCCGGCCAAGCCGGTGACCTTCGTCAACAACTTCCCGCCCGGCGGGCCGGCGGACATCCTGGCGCGCTCGGTGGGAGCCGTGCTGCAGGAGACGCTCAAGCAGCCCTTCGTGGTGGAGAACAAGTCCGGCGCAGGCGGCAACGTGGGCGCTGCGGCGGTGGCCAAGGCACCGGCCGATGGCCACACGGTGCTGATTGGCATCGACACCACGTTCACCATCAACCCGCACCTGTACCCGGCCATGCCGTTCAAGTCCACCGACCTCAAGCCGGTGGTGATCATGGCCTCGTCCGGTCTGCTGCTGGGCGTGAACCCGGGCACCGGCATCAGGAGCTTCGGCGACCTGCTGAGCCAGGGGCGCAGCAAGAGCCTGAACTTCAGCTCGGCCGGTAACGGCAGCCCGGGCCATCTGGCGGCGGCGATCCTGTCGAACAGCACGCCGGTGAAGACCACGCACATTCCTTACCGCGGCAACACGCCGGCCGTGACGGCCGTGCTCAGCGGCGAGGTGGACGGCGGCATCCTGGCCACGCCCGGCATGCTGCCGCACGTTCAGAGCGGCAAGATCAACGCACTGGCGGTGACGAGCGCCAAGCGCTCGCAACTGGCGCCGCTGCTGCCCACCGTGGCCGAACTGGGCCTCAAGAGCCTGGAGCAGGAGGTGCTGTACCTGGTGATGGTGCCCACCGCCACGCCCGACGCCGTGGTGCAGACCCTGGCCAAGGGCATCACCGAGGCGCTGCAGCGCCCCGACGTGAAGGAGCGCCTGAAGAGCCTGGACCTGTTCTTCGAAGGCCAGACCGGTGCCGCGGCGGCCAAGCGCCTGGCCGACATGGGCGCGCGCTACGGCCAGGTCGTGCGCTCGACGGGCATGAAAGCAGATTGAGATGAGCGCGAATCGCCCCAACATCCTCTACATCGTCAGCGACGACCTGGGCTTTGCCGACCTCGGATGCTACGGCGGCCGCCAGGCCGGCTTTGGCGCCGTGTCGCCGAACATCGACGCGCTCGCCGCCAGTGGCCTCCGCCTGACCGAGGGCTACGCCAATTCGCCGGTGTGTTCGCCCACGCGCTTTGCCATGGCCACCATGCGCTGGCAGTACCGCCTGCGCGGCGCGCTGGAAGAGCCGATCAACAGCCGCAGCAAAGGCAGCGCCACGCTGGGCCTGCCACCCGAGACCCCCACCCTGCCCTCGCTGCTGAAAGACGCGGGCTACCGCACGGCGCTGATCGGCAAGTGGCACCTGGGTTACCCGCCGCACTTCGGCCCGCTGCGCTCGGGCTACGAGGAGTTCTTCGGCATCATGGCTGGCGGCGTGGACTACTTCACCCACTGCAGCAGCAGCGGCGACCACGACCTTTACATCGGCGAAGACACACACAAGGAGGTGGGCTACCTGACCGACGTGTTCTCGAAGCGCGCGGTGGACCACATCCAGCAGCGCGCCGTCGACGCCAAGGCTGGCCAGCCCTTTTTCCTGAGCCTGCACTACACCGCGCCGCACTGGCCCTGGGAAACGCGGGACGACGCGCATGTGGCGCCCGAGGTGGCGAAGAACCTGTTCCACCTCGATGGCGGCAATGTGGAGAGCTACCGCCGCATGATCCACCACATGGACGAAGGCATCGGCTGGATCACCGCTGCGCTGCGCGAGCACGGCTTGCTGGAAAACACGCTGATCGTCTTCACCAGCGACAACGGCGGCGAGCGCTTCAGCGACAACTGGCCCCTGGTGGGCGGCAAGATGGACCTGACCGAAGGCGGCATCCGCGTGCCCTGGATCGCGCACTGGCCCGCCATCATTCCGCCTGGCTCGGTGAGTGAGCAGCACTGCCTGACCATGGACTGGTCGGCGACGATGCTGGAGCTCGGCGGCGGCCGGCCGCACCCCGATTACCCGCTGGACGGCGTGTCGCTGGCGGCGCTGCTGCGCGATCCGGCGCAGCGCTTCGAGCGGCCGATGCATTGGCGCATGAACCACCGCAGCCAGCGCGCGCTGCGCGAGGGCGCCTGGAAGTACCTGATGGTGGACGGACACGAGTACCTGTTCAACATCCCGGCCGACGCGCGCGAACGTGCCAACCTCGCGAAGCGCGAACCCGATCGACTGGCGAAGATGCGCGAACAGTGGCTGGCCTGGGACGCGACCCTGCCGCCGATCCCGGCGGACGCGACGGTGAGCCTGGGCTACGGCGTCCAGGACATGCCACAGCGCTGAGCAACCAACGACAACGACGATCTCGGAGGATCCGGAAGTCCTTCTTCTGATCGTTGCCCGTCGGGGACAGGATCACCTCGTCATCACCTGCTGGCCCTGTTCAATGGTGTGCCCCGGCCTCGCTGAATAGCGGACCCTGCTGTCCAGCGCCTCGATCTCCGGCCGCACGCTGCGCCGACCATAGACCTCGGCGTGGAGCCACTCCATCTCGGCGTCCAGTTGTGCCTGGCTCGCCAGTGTGCAGGCCCAGACCCTGGCCTCCGCATCCCACCGGTAACCCCTGGCCTTCAGCTTGTCCTTGGACTCGAAGGGCGAGCCGGTCGCACGCAGCCTGAAGCTGGGCCGACCGGCCGCTGCGATCAGCTGGCTCAGGCCGGTGGTGGTGGTGCTGCCCACCGGCTGGCTCAGCACCTGCAGCAAGGCGTGGCAGTCCACCTGCGCGCGGTGCGCATCGTAGAACCAGCCCTGATCGCTGGCGAGTGCGCTCAACTTGGACGAGCCCGCGCCAGCGGCTTTCCAGTCGATGTCCATGAACGAGCAGGCCCAGGCTTTGGCCGCAAAGCAGGGAAAGCGCGCCTCCACGAAGGGCCGGTCGAACCCGGCGTTGTGCGCCACGATCAGATCGGCCCTGGCCACCATGGCCGCGACCCGATCGTCATCCAGGCGCTGGCCTTGGACCATGTCATCGCTGATGCCCGTCACCTCCTGCGCGACCGGGGGAATGGGCATGCCCGGGTCTTCGAAGCCTTCAAAGACTTCGACCGGCCCAAACGGCAAGCCAGTGGTGGTATCCACCTGCACCAGCAACATGGCCAGCTCAATGATCTTGTCGGTCTGGTGCGAGAGCCCGGTGGTTTCGGTGTCGAGCACCAGCACGCGCTGGACACTGGTGGCATCCAAGGCAACGTCCAGGTCGCGCAGATGGGGTCCGAAGTCCAGCGTGGGAACCAGCCGGCGCAGGACGCGGTAGTCGGCGTGCCGCTCCAACAACCGCGCCATCTGCTCCGGATTCAGCACTGCGGTGGTGGCCTCGGGCGCAACGGCCGGGGGCTCTGCTGGCTTGGGGGAATCGAATTCGAAACTGAACTGGGTCATCCGTGAAGGCTACCCGACTGGACGGTGCGCGCCTTCGGTTCGCACGCTGTGCAGCGTATGAACGCCTTTCAGCGCATGAAAGCCATGGGGAAACCCACCTGACATGGACGGCCCAGGAGTTCATAGAGCATGACCGACGGTCAACTGGAGCAAGAAGCGCGGCGCTGGCGCACTGCGCTGGACTACACGCTCTTGTGAATACCTGGCAGTGAAAGTGTGCTTTCAACGGCACGCCATATTTTAAAGAATGCTTTAATATGATTGGCCATTATTAAAGAACGCTTTCACACAATGCGCACCACCGGCACTTATGTCCTGTCCACCACGCTGGGCGAACGCGTTCAGGCGTTCGTACCCCACCCGCTGCCGCCGAGCCATCCGGCCCTGGCACCGGGCTGCTTTGAGCAACGCAACCGCGCCGCCGAGCTGGCGCTGGCGCGGCTTTCGGGCGTGTCGGGCTTGGTGCCCTCGGTGGACTGGCTGCTTTACAGCGCCATTCGCAAGGAAGCACTGCTGACGTCCCAGATCGAGGGCACGCAGGCCACGCTGACCGACCTTTTCGACGAGGAAGCCGGGTTTGCCGTCAGCAACACGGACGACGTGGAGGAGGTGAGCAACTACCTGCGTGCGTTCCGGTGGGTGCAAGACCATCTGCGTGACCCTGCGGGGCTGCCCATCAGCAGCCGGCTGCTGTGCGGGGCGCACCGCTTGCTGCTCAACGGTGCGCGTGGAACCGGCAAGCAGCCTGGCGAGTTGCGCCGCTCGCAGAACTGGATAGGTGGAACCCGCCCGGGCAACGCGGTGTTTGTGCCGCCGCCGGCGGAAAAAGTGGCTGGCCTGCTCGCGGATCTGGAACGTTTCATTCACGCCGAAAACGCCGATTTGCCGGCTTTGGTGCGGATCGCGCTGGTTCACCTGCAGTTCGAGACCATCCACCCGTTTCTGGATGGCAACGGTCGCATCGGGCGCTTGCTGATTGCCGCCCTCATGGAGCAATGGGGCTTGCTGGCCGAGCCTTTGATGTACTTGAGTGGCTACCTCAAGGCCCACCAGGCGGAATACTACCGGCGCCTGTCTGCCGTGCGCACGGAGGGTGACTGGGAGGGCTGGGTGGGCTTCTTCCTGGAAGGTGTGGAGACGGCGGCAGGAGATGCCGAGCGCAGCATCGTGGCCATTGCCAGCTTGATTGCAGCCGACCGGCGGCGCTTGCTGGCCACCCCGAAGGCCACACCGGCGAGTTACCGGCTGTTCGAGATGCTGCCCATGATGCCCCGGTTCACGATCGAGAAAGCGCGCCAGCAACTGGACACGAGTTTTCCAACGGCAACGGCGGCGGTGAAGATACTCGAAGGCCTTGGGCTGGTGACCGAGTTGACCGGGCAGAAAAAGAACCGCAGCTACAGCTACCAGCCCTACATCGATCTGCTGACGCGGTAGGCCGAAACGGCAACCCCAAAACACAAGAACAGCCAGGTGGGTGGCATGACCTAAGACCAACTGGACCGGTGCTGGTTCACCGAGCGGGGCTACACGCACCTCTAGACACCATCCAACGGAATTCCGTTTGCCATTGGGCTGCAGCCTGCGGACGTTCACACGCGTCAATTACACGTTGCCAGCGATGAACCGAGGGTGTTGACCGCCCTGCCCATCATGGTGGGAAACAACTGCGCAGATTTTTTGATCGAATCTCCGCGAGTTGCAGGTCTGCAAGTCCGAAGCTCCACGATCACTGGAAACTGGGGGCCGCTGTTCAATCCCGATTGGTCGGACCTGCTCTACGCGGCGATGAAAGGGAAGCAATGGCTGGACATCACATGTGCAGTGGTTTTTCACCCGTCCCGATTCGTGAAGGATTTGCAGCTGTACGGATTTGAAGATTGGTCGGTTCGTGAGCGTCTGGCGAAAGCCTGACCCAGCTGTCTGCCGCTCCATTACGTGCATTGCTATTTGCCAATTCATAGAGACGAGAAATCGCCCGCGTCGCCCGCAAGAAACTGCGCTATGAAATCACGCCGTTGCGCAAGGTGTCAGTGCACATGGAGGGTGGTGGCGCCATCATCATCCCGTCGACAAA
>JAABQK010000068.1 GCA_011391495.1 Hydrogenophaga sp. | reverse complement strand
CCATACCAGGTTACCGTCAGTCCTCACAACCGGCATCACGACCGCAAAATGATCCGGCCCCACGCGCGCCAGCAAATTCACATCGCCCGCCGCATGCTGCGTCAGCCATTGCGCCACCTGTCGCAACAGTTCGTCGCCGACCGAACGACCCAGGCTGTCGTTGATGTTCCTGAAACGCTCCAGGTCCACCAGGAACAGGGCAAGCGGGTGCCCGCTAACGGCTGCGGTCCGCATGTACTGGGACATCCGCTCAAAAAACAGGCTGCGGTTGGCCAGGCCGGTCAGCACGTCGTAATAGGCGAGGTAATTGAGCCGCTCCTGCTTGTCGAGGTGGTCCATGGCAAAGGCGATGTCGCTGGCCAGTTCGGTCAGCAGCTTCAGCTCTTCCTCCTGGAAAAATCCGATTTCGCTGGAATACAGTGCGAGCACGCCAGCAACTTCATTGGCGACCATCAGCGGCAGCACGGCCATCGAGAGAACACCGGCCTCTGCGTAATTGGCTTTGAAGACCACCTGGGGGTCGTGTTGCGAATCGTTGGCGACAACGACCCTTTTCTCGCGGACGACCCGTGCACCCATGGTTTTCGGGGCCTCCGCCGCCGAGGCCAGGATGCTTTTGATGGCGCTCATGAGCGCCTGGTCCTTGCCAGCTGATGCCACAGGGACCAGGGCCGACGTGTCCCGATCGACGATGGCAATCAAGGCCATGCGAAAACCCCCGGCATCGACCGCCACACGGCACGCCTCCCGGAATAATTCGTCACGGTTGCTGGCCCGCACGATCAGGCCATTGATGCCACTGAGCACGGCGTAAACCCGGTTCAGGCGAATGACTGTGCGTTCTGCCAGCTTGCGTTCGGTGATGTCCAGGTGCATGACAACGACACCATGCGGAGATTGATTGGCCAATGGCGTCACCGCCATCAGGAACCAGCATGGCCCGCTGGGCAAATGGCTGGGGTATTCGAGCGAAAAACTCTTGACCGTGCCCGCCAGCACCGAACGAATGCCGTCGGCCACCTGCTGCGCCACGGTGGCGGCATCGCCCCCAGCCTTGTCACAGACCTCAAGGTAGCTGCAACCCACCCCATAAGCCGACATTTCGAACAGGTTCTTATCGGCAAATTGGCGCCACGCCTGGTTCACCGAGTCGATGCACCCTTTCGCATCCAACAAGGCAATTTGTGCGGGCAGTGCGTTCAGGATCGCCTCCTGCTTGGCGGCCTCGTTGCCGCGCATGTGATCCTGCGCGCGCCGCAACATGACGGTGCGCCCGCGGCGGTTGGTCACCGTATCCACCTCGCCAGCGGTCAGGTCCTCCAGGCGCTGCCCGGTGGCGTGCAGGGTTTCGATCAGCGCAGAAATTTCCTTTTTCTGGTCTGGTTCGCTGGCTGGATTTGGCGGGTTCATGGCGGCAGCCCAAGGATTCCCAGGGCCAGCAACACCGTCTGCGTCTGGCTCAGTGTGCCAACGATCCTCAGCTCCGGCAGCGGCGCGACCCTGACCAGCGTGGGGGTCATGAAAATGGCATCTGCCAGCGCTCGTTTGGGTTCCTTGAACACGTCAACCATCTCGATCTGAAACCGCCCCGCCAAGTGCGCCCGGCACAGCGCATCCAGATTGGCGCGCGCCTGCGCCGAGTTGAACGCGTCGCCAGCCACATAAAGCCTGAACTTGTACTGCATGCGCTGGCTCATGGCACGCTCGCTTCGCGCAACCGGGAGCGGACCTCCAATCCGCGATTCCCGATCACGAACGGGGATTCGTCCTCATCAAAGCTGGAGCCGCGGTACTTTTGCACGCGCAGGCTGCGCTGTGATATGCCTTGGACCACCCTGTGGTTGAGCATCACGTTGCAATCCGCTGTGTACTGCATGAAACCGAGTTCCTGCTGGTTGATCTGATGGGGCTCCTGCACGTCCGCCTTCAAGGTGATGATCGCAGTCAACTGGTGCGCCAACAGCCACGCATTCAACCGGTAGGCTTCCCGCCGTCTGGCATTCAGGTCCGGCAACAGCGCCATCACCACATCCAGAGCATCCAGCACGACGCGCTGCGCCCGCATGGCCCTGGTCTGGACCGCCAGCGCCGCCAGCATCCCGCCCAGATCAAAGTCGCCCGACTGGACCAGACCGGGCAGCGGCTGAGCATCCATGAAAAACAGCTTTTTGGGAATCAGTGCCTCCATCTCCCAGCCGAAGCTGCTGGCACCGGCCAGAATACGCGCCGGACTCTCCTCGAAGGCGACAAAAATGCCAGGTTCCCTGCACTGACGCGCGCCATGCGCCAGCATTTGCAGCGCCATCACGGTCTTGCCAGCGCCGGAGCCGCCTACCAGCAGGGTGGTGCGCCCGCGTGGCAAGCCACCGCCGGTAATGTCATCCAAACCGGCAATGCCCGTGGCCGCCTTGACAGGGCTTATGGCGGGATCAGTTTGGACAGATTTCATGCTTCAACATTGTGGTCATGCTGACGGCGTCAATCGGTGCGCTGGCGCACGCACAAAAACCTGTCCGCGCCGCCGGCCAAAGCACTCGGTTGGCCAACGCACAGACCACTTGCACCGGCTTGTCTAACGTCAGGGCGTGTCACTCATCCCTGTTGGCATTCACAAAAGGAAATTTATGAACATCTCTCGCAATTTCAAAACCTCTCTCCTCGTTGCCGCCCTGCTGTCATTCTCAGTGGCACAGGCAGCCACCCTCAGCAAAGCCGAATACAAAGCCGAAAAATCCCGCATCAGCGCCGTCTACAAAGTTGACAAAAAGGCGTG
>JAABQK010000067.1 GCA_011391495.1 Hydrogenophaga sp. | reverse complement strand
AAAGTATCGGCCGATGGGCGCGGGACGTTGAAGGGAAAAGCGCGACCAATCCGCCCCAGTCAAGGGCTTACATGAACACCTGGGGACGCACGGCGTGAACGCTGTCACGCCCGCACTTCAGCGCTGGCGCAGCGTGCGGCTCAGCAGAATCACCGGCAACAGGCCCACCAGCACCAGGGTGAGGGCCGGCAGCGCGGCTTCGCCCAGGCGCTCGTCGCGCGCGAGCTGGTAGGTCACCACCGCCAGGGTGTCGCTGTTGAAAGGCCGCAGCACCAGCGTGGCCGGCAGCTCCTTCATGACATCCACGAACACCAGCAGCGCGGCAGCGGCGGTGGAGCGCTTGAGCAGCGGCCAGTGCACGCGCACCGCCAGGCCGGCGCCGGTGGTGCCCAGCATGCGCGCCGAATCGTCAAGGCTGGCCGGAACGCGGGCATAACCGCTCTGCACCGACTGCAGCGCCACCGCGGTGAAACGCACCAGGTAGGCCCAGACGATGCCCAGTGCGGTGGCGGTGATCCAGTAGCCGACGCTGGACTCGGGCCGCACCGCCTGCACCCAGCCCACCGGCAACAGCAGGCCCACCACGATCACCGCGCCCGGCACGGCATAGCCCAGGCTGGCGAGCTGCACCGCGCTGCGCGTGGCCACGCCAGGTCGCGTGCGCAGGGAGAAGGCCAGCGCCAGCGCCAGCCCGGTGGCCAGCAGTGCTGACAGCCCGGCCAGCCACACGCTGTTGAGCGACCACTGCACGAACATGTTCCAGGGCAGTTCGTCCCAGCCGCCGATCAGCGGGCGCAGCATGAAGACCACCGGCAGCAGAAAGCCGAACAGGATCGGCAGCGCGCACACCGCCACGGCCAGACCCGCACGGTCCGCGCGCAAGCGCACCGGCTGGGTCTCGGCGCTGCCGGCGCGCTGGCCGCGCAGCGTGGCAAAGCGCATCCGCCGCTGGGCCCGGTGTTCCAGCCAGAGCAGCAGCGCCACCGTGCCCAGCAGCAGGGTGGCGAGCTGGGCGGCGGCCAGGCGGTTGTCCATGGACAGCCAGGCTTTGTAGATGCCGGCGGTGAAGGTCTGGACACCGAAGTAACTGGCGACGCCAAAGTCGGCCAGGGTCTCCATCAGTGCCAGCGCCACCCCCGCCGCCACCGCCGGGCGCGCCAGCGGAAGGGCCACCTCGCGGATGCGGCGCGAGAGAGGCGCCCCCAGCAGGCGCGCGGCCTCCATCAGTTGCGCGGCGCGTTCGGACAGGGCGGTGCGCGCCAGCAGGTAGACGTAGGGGTAAAGCGAGAAGGTGAACACCCAGACCGCGCCGGGCGTGTTGCGGATTTCGGGAAACACCCGGCCCCGCCAGCCGAATCCGTCGCGCAGCGCCACCTGCAGCGGTCCGCTGAACTGCAGGAAGTCGGTGTAGGCATAGGCCACCACATAGGCGGGCATGGCCAGGGGCAGCAGCAAGGCCCATTCAAAAAAGCGCCGGCCGGGGAAGTCGAACAAGGTGACCGCGCTGGCCGTGGCCATGCCCACCAGCGCCACGCCCAGGGCCACGCTCACACACAGCAGCAGCGTGGTCAGCGCGTACTCGGACAGGACGGTCTGCGCCATCTGCGTCAGCACGTCGCGTGCCACCGCATCGAACTGCAGCCAGGACGCGCCCAGCGACAACACCGGCAGCGTCAGCAGCAGAACCAGCAGGATCAGGAGAGCGAAGGCCAGCCAGCGCAGCATGGAGCGGTCGATCGGAATGAGGAAGAAGGTCGGGTTTGTCGGGGTTGGATGGCCTGACGGAGAAAGCACATTCAACACAAATGAGAATTGTAGTCATCTAGAATAAAGCACCATGTTCCTGAATGTCTCCCACCTCAGCGTGTCCTACCCCGGCCAGGCCCATGCCGCGGTCGACGGTGTGTCGCTCGGCTTGCACGCGGGTGACATCGGGGTCCTGATCGGCCCCTCGGGATGCGGCAAGACCACGCTGCTGCGTGCCGTGGCCGGACTGGAGCGTGCCAGCGGCGGGAACATCGTGCTTGAAGGCGAGACGGTGAGCTCGGAACAGTTCCACATGCCGGCCGAGCAGCGCCGCATCGGCATGGTGTTCCAGGACTACGCCCTGTTCCCGCACCTGGACGTGGGCCGCAACGTGGCCTTCGGCATCGCCAGGCTGCCGCGTGCCGAGCGCGAGCAGCGTGTCACCGAGGTGCTGCGCCTGGTGGGGCTGGACGGCCTGCAGGCGCGCTACCCGCACGAACTCTCGGGCGGGCAGCAGCAGCGCGTCGCGCTGGCCCGCGCACTGGCACCCAGCCCGCGCCTGCTGCTGCTGGACGAACCGTTTTCCAACCTGGACGTGGACCTGCGCGAGCGCCTGGCGCACGAGGTGCGCGGCATCCTCAAGGCCGCCGGCGCGACCGCCCTCTTCGTCACGCACGACCAGCTCGAAGCCTTTGCCATTGGCGACGTGATCGGCGTGATGCACGAAGGCCACCTGCACCAGTGGGACGATGCCTACGCCCTGTACCACCGCCCGGCGACGCGCTTCGTGGCCGAGTTCATCGGCCATGGCGTGTTTGCGCCGGCGCAGATCCGCCTGGACGGCCACGAGGTCTCGGTGCAGACGCCGCTGGGCGCCCTGCAGGACGTGGCTGAGTGTCCGCTGCCGAGCGCCTACGAAGGTGGCCTGTGCGATGTGCTGCTGCGGGCCGACGACATCGTGCACGACGACCATGCGCCCGTGAAGGCGCAGATCGTGCGCAAGGCGTTCCGCGGTTCCGAGTTCCTC
>JAABQK010000066.1 GCA_011391495.1 Hydrogenophaga sp. | reverse complement strand
CGCTGTCCGAGCCGGAGTCGAAGTACCTGTTCGACGAGATGCAGCGCTTCAGGCCCGACCTGATCGTCAGTATCCACGCGCCCTACGGCATGCTCGATTTCGACGGCCCCACGGTGCCGCCGGACCGCCTGGGCCGCCTGTACCTGGACCAGATCGGCATCTTCCCCGGCAGCCTGGGCCACTTCGGCGGCGTTCACAAGGGCATGCCGGTGGTGACCATCGAACTCAACAGCGCCTTCCGCACCCCGCTGGACGCCGAGATGCGCCAGATGTGGCTGGACCTGCTGCGCTGGATGAGCGAACGGGTCGTGGCCGAGCCCCGGGAACAGAAGGTGATGCCGGTGAAGATGAAGAAGGCCGGCTGAGTGCGGCCAGTCTTTGCGGCGTCTCGTGACGCTCAGGCCTGCTGGGGCGGTGCGTGGCGCAACTGGCTGGCTCTGGCCGCGGGCGAGCGCGGTACCAGCGGCTGACCGTAAAACCCGAAGTTCATCGCCGGCACTTCCCCGCTGATGAGTTCGGCCAGCGCTTTGCCCGAGCCGGCGCCATGCGTCCAGCCCAGCGTGCCGTGGCCGGCGTTGACCCAGAGCCGGCCCACTTTCGTGCGCCCGATCAACGGGATGTTGGTGGGGGTGGCGGGGCGCAGGCCAGTCCAGAACTGCGGGTCGCCGCCTTCTTCGGCGGTGCGGGTGTCGGCCACGCCGGGGAACACCTGCTCGATGCGGCGCACCAGCATCTGCGAGCGAGTGCGCGCGAGCGGTGTGTCCAGCGAGAGGTCGAAGCCGCCGAGCTCGATGGTGCCGGCCACGCGCAGCTGGTCGCCCAGGCGCGAGATCGCGATCTTGAGCTGGTCGTCGATCATGCTGACCTGCGGCGCGGCCTCGGGCTTCTTCAGGCGCAGCGTGGCGCTGTAGCCCTTGCCGGGGTAGATGGGCACGCGCACCCCCACCTGCTGGAGCAGCGCGGTGGTGTAGGAGCCGCAGGCAACCACGAAGGCGTCGGCCTTCAGCTGGCGGGCCATGCCGGTCGCGCGGTCGCGCACACCCACAGTGTCCACCTGGCCGCCGGTCGCCTGGATGCGCAGGATGTCGTGGCCCATCAGGGCCTGCAGGCCGAGGGCCTGGGCCTTGCGAAACAGTTCCTGCGTGAAGACGCGGCAGTCGCCCGACTCGTCGCTTTCGGTGTAGGTGCCGCCGACGATGCTGCCTTCAAAGGCGCGCAGCGCCGGCTCGATGCGCAGCAGTTCGGATGTGTCCACCACGCGGCGGGCCACGCCGTGGCGGCGCATCACGTCGGCAGCAGCGCCGGCGTCGTCAAACGATTTCTGGCTGGTGTAGTAGTGGGCGATGCCTTTGGTCAGGCGGTTGTACTGCAGGCCGGTGGCGGTCACCACGTCTTTCAGTGCCGCGTGGCTGTACTGACCCAACGCCACCAGCTGCGCCACGTTGCGCTCAAACGCGGCGTCGTTGCACTGGGCCAGAAACTGCAGGCCCCAGGCCCACTGGGCCGGGTCCAGCTGGGGTCGGAATTTGAGCGGTCCTTCGGCGTCGAACAGCCACTTCAGCGCCTTCAGCGGCGCCTCGCGGTTGGCCCAGGGTTCGCAGTAGCTCACCGAAATCTGCGCTGCGTTGCCAAAGCTGGTTTCCAGCGCGGCGTCCGGCTGGCGGTCCACCAGCGTCACCTCGTGCCCGCGCTGCAGCAGATGCCACGCGGTGCTCACCCCGATGATCCCCGCACCCAATACGACGACTTGCATGATCTGCTCCAGCAAAAAAGGGACAACTGGGCGTGAGTATGGGAAAAACCCGTCTTCAAGTGAAGCGCAATTAACCTAAAATGATTGGCATCAGATCGGCTAATAAAAGAAGACGGTCGTCGCACCCACCACCTGCCCGTCATGAGCACCTTCGATCCCGACGCCCTGGAATGCCTGGCCGCCATCATTGAAGAGGGCGGCTTTGAGCGCGCGGCGCAGCGCCTGTCCATCACCCAGTCGGCCGTGTCGCAGCGTCTGCGCGCGCTGGAGGCGCAGGTCGGCACGGTGCTGATCGTACGCAGCCGTCCGCTCAAACCCACGCCGGCCGGGCAGCTGATGCTCAAGCACGCCAAGATGATGCGGCTGCTGCGTGCCGACCTGGAAAAAGACCTCAAGGAACTGGCGCCCAGCTCCACCGGCAGCGGGCGCGAGGACGAGCGCATTTCGGTGGCGATCAACGCCGACAGCATCGCCACCTGGGCCCTGCCCGCGCTCAATGCGCTGGCGCAGGGCGGGCTGCCGATCGAAATCATCACCGACGACCAGGAGTTCACCCACGAGTGGCTGCGCGAAGGCCAGGTGCTGGGCTGCGTCACCTCGCTCGGGCAGGCGCTGCGCGGCTGCAAGATGGAAGCGCTGGGCACCATGGACTACGTGGCGGTGGCCTCGGCGGGCTTCGCGGCGCAGCACTGCCCCAAAGGGCTGAACGCGCACAACTTCCACCAGCTGCCCTTCGTCGCCTTCAACCGCAAGGACCACCTGCAGCACGGCTTCGTGGAGCAGGCCTTCGGTCTGCCGCGGGTCATGCTCAAGCAGCTGTTCGTGCCGTCGAGCGAAGGCCAGGTGCGTGCGGTGCGGGCCGGCTGGGGTGCGAGCGTGCTGCCCGAGCTGGGGGTTCGCGAGTTGATCGCCAGCGGCGAGCTGGTCAACCTCACGCCGCGTCACCGGCTCGGCGTGGCGCTGTACTGGCATTGCTGGAACCTGAGTTCCGACGTGCTGGATGCGCTGAGCAGCGCGCTGCGCCGTGCGGCGGCGCAGAACCTGAGCCCGTCACAGGCGTGAAAAAGCCCCGCCGGGGCGGGGCTTGGCGGGAGAGCGCTGGTGGTGCTTATTTGGGCATGATCACGCTATCGATCACGTGG
>JAABQK010000065.1 GCA_011391495.1 Hydrogenophaga sp. | reverse complement strand
GGTCGGCCAGCAGCTCGCCCTGCTCCAGGTAGATCACACGGCTGGCCAGGCGCTTGACCTGGCCGAGGTTGTGGCTCGCGAACACCAGGGTGGGCGGCAGGCGACCGGGCAAGGGCGCTTCGGCGCTGAAGTCGGCGATGAGCGACTCCACATCGCGCTTGGCGTGCGGATCCAGGCTGGCGGTAGGTTCGTCCAGCAGCCACACGTCGGGCTGCAAGGCCCAGGCACGCGCCAGCGCCACGCGCTGCTGCTGCCCGCCCGAGAGCGCCCGCCCGTTGCGTTCGGCCAGGTGCGCGAGGTCGACCCGGACCAGCGCCTGCTGCGCGCGATCGAACGTCTGGCGCCAGGGCACGCCGCTGAGCCACAGCCCGAGCTGCAGGTTGCGCCGCACCGACATGCGCAGCATGTGCGGCCGCTGGAACAGCATGGCGATGCGCGAGGCCCGCGGAACCTGGCGCTCGCCCGATGCCATGGGCAACAGGCCGTGCAGGGTGCGCAGCAGCGTGCTCTTGCCGCAGCCGTTCGGCCCGACCAGGGCCACGCGTTCTCCGGCGTGAACGGTGATGCCGATCTGGCGCAGGGCCTCCACCTGAGCGGCCGGACCGAGCGTCACGTGCACCGACTTGAGCGACAGCACCACCGCCGCCCCAACCGTGGCGGAAGGAGCGTGACCCGCGCCGGGCTGTTCGATTCTCATGTGGTGGCCATCCGCAGGTCACCGCCGTCCAGCCGTTCGCGCCAGCGGCGCAGCAAGGCCAGCAGGCTGTTGAGCAGCAGCACGACGCCCAGCAGCACGATGCCCAGCCCCAGTGCCAGGGGCAGGTCTCCCTTGCTGGTTTCCAGCGCGATGGCGGTGGTCATGACGCGGGTGAAGCCGTCGATGTTGCCGCCCACGATCATCACCGCACCCACCTCGGACACGGCGCGGCCAAAGGCGGTGATCAGCACGGTGAGCAGCGCGTAGCGCTCGTCCCAGGCCATGAGCAGGCTGCGCAGGCCCAGGCCGGCACCGAGCGAGCTGAGCTGCTCGCCGTGGCTGCGGTCGGCGTCCTCCACCGTCTGCCGGGTGAGCGCCGTCACCAGCGGCAGCACCAGGATCGCCTGCGCCAGCACCATGGCCTGGAAGCTGAACAGCCAGCCCAGAAAACCCAGCGGGCCCGAACGCGAGAGCAGCAGGTAGATCACCAGGCCCACCACCACCGAAGGAATGGCGAGAAAGGTGTTGAGCAGCGTCAGCACCACCGAACGGCCCGGGAAACGTGCGACGGCCAGCCAGGCACCGAGCAGCAGGCCCACACTGCAGGCCAGCAGGCAGGCCGTGGCGCTGACGGCCAGCGAGCGCGTGACGACGGCCCAGAGCGCGGCGTCGCCCGAGAAGATCAGTTGCAGCGCAGAGGCGATGCTGTCGGAGAAGGTGTTCATGTGGTGGCGCCAGCTTACGGGCGTGCTGCGGGTTTGAGAGTACGTAGTGACGCGGTATGCAGCGGCCTGCATAAGCCAGCCCCAGGCCAGGGGCGGTTCCGCAGTCGCACATCGGGCACACTTGGCGTCCATGCGAAAGATCGAGCTGTCCTATTCACTCTCTGCGCAGCGCCCCGAGCGTGCCGCACACCCCGCCCTGCTGCGCAATCCCATGATGGATGTGCTGCACGCGGTGCGCGAGCGCGGCTCCATCTCGGCGGCGGCGCGCCAGCTGGGGCTGTCCTACCGGCATGTCTGGGGGCAACTCAAGGAGTGGGAAAGCCAGCTGGGCCAGGAGCTGATCCTGTGGGAACGGGGTCAGGCGGCGCAGCTCAGCCCGTTTGGCCAGCGCCTGCTCATGGCCGAGCGGCTGGCGCAGGCCAGGCTGGGCCCCCAGATGGAAAGCCTGCGCGCCGAGCTGGAACGCGCCTTTTCGCGGGCCTTTGAACAGCCCGCCGGGGGCGCCGCCAGCGAAGTGCTCACGCTCTACGCCAGCCACGACCATGCCCTCACCGAACTGCAGGAAATGGCCGCCGGCATAGACCCGGAACAAGGCTCGAAACCGTCCGGGCTGCACCTGGACATCCGCCTGTGCGGCAGCGTGGACGCGATCCGCGCGCTCAACGAAGGGCGCTGCCTGCTGGCCGGCTTTCACACCCAGCCCTTTGCCGATGCGGCCAGTCTCAGCGCCCGCACCTACCGCCCCCTGCTACGGCCCGGCACCCACAAGATCATCGGTTTTGCGCGGCGCTCGCAGGGCCTGATGGTGGCCCCGGGCAACCCGCTGCGACTGCACGACATGGCCGATGTGGCGCGGCTGCAGGCACGCTTCGTCAACCGGGGCCGCGGCACCGGCACGCGCCTTCTGCTCGACGAACTGATGGCGCAGGCCGGGCTCGATGCCATCGACATCGCCGGCTTCGACCATGTCGAGAGTTCCCATGCCGCCGTGGCCCATGCGGTGGCCAGCGGCGATGCCGATGTGGGCCTGGGCACCGAATATGCGGCCCGCAGCCAGGGCCTGGGTTTTGTTCCGCTGACCGAGGAACGCTACCTGCTGGTGTGCCTGAAGTCGGCCCTGGACACACCCGGCGTGCAGCGTTTGCTGGCGCTGCTGAGGAGCCCGCGCTGGCAGGCCAGACTGAACGACATCCCCGGCTACGCCAGCGATCACAGTGGGGAGGTGGCGGCCATGAAGCGCCTCCTGCCCTGGTGGACCTGATCAGAACGCGTCCTTCTCCGCCTCCAGGTAGGCGAGACTGGTGTACTTGCCGATGTTGCTGTCAAAGCCCAGCATGGTCTTGGCGCGGCTGGCCACACGCGGATCCTTCAGCACATCTTCCTTGGCCGATTCGATCGGCCGGCCTTCCTTCACCGCTTTCAGGCAGGGCTCATAGATCCCCTTCATGAAGCTGCCATAGGTGTCGAACAGGTCC
>JAABQK010000064.1 GCA_011391495.1 Hydrogenophaga sp. | reverse complement strand
CTCACCGACGGCGATGCAGGCGATCAGTTGCCCGCACGCCTCTATGGACTGCACCAGACGCGCCACCGCCCGCTCGTCGCTCACGCGCGTGGCAGCGAACCTCAGATCCAGGCGGCGCAACTCGACTTCGCGATCAGGGGGACTGGCCATGCACGGGTCCTTTGTAAGCGTTCCGCGAACCCATCTTTCCCCGGTGCGCTGAAGCTGCGAACCTCACGTCTCGGCAATCGACGAACGAGACGAGGTGGATATGGATCGACAGCATGTGCAACGGTGCATGGAACAGGTGGAGGCCTACCGCGCGTCTGGCTTGAAGGCCAAGGCCTGGGCCGAGGCCAACGGCGTGCCGCTGGGAACGCTGGGCAGCTGGTGTGCGCACTACCGGCGCTGGCAGGCCAGGCTTGACGGTGCTGCGAGCGTCAGCGTCGAGTCCTCGACGGCGCGACCGAGTGGCTTCGTGGCGGCTCGCGTGGCATCGCCGGCCATTGCATCGTCGGTGCGCATCGAGCTGAGCGCCGGCGCTGCCAGACTGGAACTGCACTGGCCGCTGGCCCAGGCGCGGGAACTCGCCGTGCTGCTGCGCGAGCTCGGCCGATGATCCGCATCGACACCGTCTGGCTGGCGCTGGGCGCCAGCGACCTGCGCGGAGGCATCGACCGGCTGCTGGCGATGGTGGTGCATGGCTTTACGCTGGGCGCGCAAGCCCACCACGCCTATGTGTTCGCCAACCGGCGCGCCGACCGGCTCAAGGTGCTCGTTTACGACGGCGCGGGCCTGTGGCTGTGCACGCGGCGCCTGCAGGCGGGCAGCTTCGCCTGGCCGCGTGAGGACTCGGGGCAGATCCAGCTCAGCCGCGAACAGTTCGACTGGCTCGTCGCCGGGCTGCCGTGGCAGCGGCTGAGTGCGCCGCAGCCGCAGGCCATCACGGCAGTCTGAGGGCGCCGCGATGCGCCGGCGTCGACTGCGTTATCCGGGCCGGAGTTTTCTCATTTGTCCATTGGCGAATGTCCCGCTTCGCGCGCGCACGCGCGCGAGGGATACTGCCGTCCATGCTCGAAGCCTCCGGCACGCCGACCGATGTCCCGCACGACGCGGCGCCGGCCACCGACTCGGTGCAGGAACTTCGCTTGTCTGTCGAGCGGCTGCAGGCCGAGCTCAGGTTCGAGAAGACCAGGAACGAGGCGCTGAACTTCGAGGTCGCGCGCCTGAAGCGCTGGCGCTTCGGCTCCTCCAGCGAGAGCCTGGACAGCGCGACGCAGGCCGTGCTGTTCGACGCCATCCTGGCCGACACCGTGCTCGAAGACCGTGCGGCCCAGGACGAGGTCAAACCGCCGCCCGCAGCGCCGCGTGCCAAACGCCAGGCCGTGCGCCAGGCACTGCCCGCGGGCCTGCCGCGCGTCGACCGGCATCACGAGATCGAAGCCGCCCACTGCGCCTGCGGCGAAGCGCTCAAGCGTATTGGCGAAGAGGTCAGCGAGCAGCTCGACTGCGTGCCGGCGCAGTTCTTCGTGCTGCGCCACATCCGCGGCAAATATGCCTGCGCGTGCTGCCAGACCGTCCAGGCCGCGCCGATGCCGGCGCAGATGATCGACAAAGGCATCCCGGCGCCGGGCCTGCTGGCGCAGGTGGTGGTGGCCAAGCACGACGATCACCTGCCGCTGTACCGCCAGACCGAGATCTATGCCCGCTCGGGCGTGCACATCCCGCGCTCGAGCATGGCGCAGTGGTCTGGCATCTGCGGCGTGCGCCTGACGCCGCTGGCCGAGGCGCTGAAGGACTTCATCATCGGCCACGGCGTGGTTCACGCCGACGAGACACCGGTCAAGCTGCTGGCACCGGGCAAGGGCAAGACCAGCCGGGCATATGTGTGGGTGTACCGCACGACGAACTTCGTCGCCCAGCGCGCGGTGCTGTACGACTTCAGCACCAGCCGCGGCGGCGACAACGCCCGCCGGGTGCTGCAAGGCTTCGGCGGGACCTTGGTGACGGACGACTTCTCGGGCTACCACGCATTGCATGCCCAGGGCGTGACGGCAGCGCTATGCATGGCGCATGCGCGCCGCAAGCTGTTCGAGGCGCACCAATTCAACGGCAGCGAGATCGCCGGCCAGGCGGTGGCGCTGATCGCCAGGCTGTACGAAATCGAACGCGAAGCACGCGAGCTCGAACCCGAGGCCAGGCGGCTGTGGCGTCAACAGCACGCCAAACCCGTAGCCCAGACCTTGCACAGCTGGTTGAGCGAGCAGCGCCAGAGGTTGGTCAAGGCCGACGTGACGGCAAAGGCGATCGACTACGCGTTGAGCAACTGGCGGGGGCTCACGCGCTACCTCGACGACGGCCACGTACCGATCGACAACAACGCGGCGGAGAACGCGGTGCGTCCGCTCGCGGTCGGTCGCAAGAACTGGCTGTTCGTTGGATCGCAGCAGGCCGGCGAGCGCGCCGCGGTGGTGCTCAGCCTGATCGAGTCGGCCAAGCTCAACGGGCACGATCCCTGGGCGTACCTGAAGGACGTGTTCGAGCGGCTGCCGACGCTCAAGCAGCGCGACCTGGCGCAGCTGCTGCCGCACAACTGGCGGCCGCCCGGAAATGCCGCCACGGCAGACTCAGCGTCTGTCGCCGCGGCTGCATAGCGCCGACGTCAGCACACCGCGCTGGGACGCGCAAGGGTGTCGTTCGCGGAACGCTTTCGCCGCAACGACACGCGGCGACGGCTGAGCCGAGCACCCGGCCAAGAAAAAGGGCGGCCGAAGCCGCCCCTTTGCGTGCAACGCAAGAACCGTTCCTCGGCCGCGTCGCCGGCAGCAGCAGCCTGGGCCGCCACGGCGGCATCCACATTGGCCATCTGCACGGCCGCCAGTTCCTCGGCCTCCTGCAGCGCGATCGAGCGACGCTCGGTCTCGTCCATGGCTTCCTTGGCCTTGCGTGCCTGGTGGAAGGCCATGCCGGTACCGGCGGGGATGAGCCGGCCGACGATGACGTTTTCCTTCAGAC
>JAABQK010000063.1 GCA_011391495.1 Hydrogenophaga sp. | reverse complement strand
TTCATCGAGGCGCTCAGGATCTTCAGCCACCTGGCCAACGTGGGCGACTGCCGATCGCTGGTGATCCACCCGGCTTCGACCACCCACTTCCGCATGGGCGACGAGGCCCTGGCCGGCGCCGGCATCGGCCCGGGCACGATCCGGCTGTCCATCGGCCTGGAGGACCCGGACGACCTGATCGACGACCTGAAGCGTGCGCTGAAGGCGGCTGAGAAAGCGGGGACCTGACCATGTACCTGCAAGTCAACGGCGCCCAGACCTACTTCTACACCGGCGGCAAACCCTTTGATGCCACCAGGCCCACCGTGGTCTTCATCCACGGTGTGCTCAACGACCACAGTGTCTGGATCCTGCAGACGCGCTACCTCGCGAACCACGGCTGGAACGTGCTCGCGGTGGACCTGCCCGGCCACTGCAAGAGCGGCGGCGAAGCACCTTCTTCTGTCGAGGAAGCCGCTGACTTCATCGGCGCGCTGCTCGACGCGGCGGGTGTGCGGCGGGCCGCGTTGGTCGGCCACAGCTGGGGCTCGCTGATCGCGCTGGAAGCCGCATCGCGCCTGCAAGACCGCGTGAGCCACCTGGTGCTGGTGGGCACGGCCTTTCCGATGAAGGTGGCACCTGCGCTGATCGAGGCCTCGCTCAACGATCCCGTGAGGGCGCTCACCATGGTCAACGTTTTCTCGCGCAGCACGCTTGCCGCCCCGCCCTCGGCGCTGGGCCCGGGCACCTGGGTCTATGGCGCGGGCATGGCGCTGGGCAAACGCGTGCTGGCCAGCAACCCGAAGGTGAACGTGTTCCACCGCGGCTTCGTGGCCTGCGACCGATACGCCAACGGCGAGCAGGCCATCGCGGCCATCACCTGCCCGGTGCTGTTCCTGCTCGGCGCGCAGGACCAGATGACGCAACCCAGGTCGGCGCAAAGCCTGATCAAGACCGCCCAGGCCGCCGGCAAAGCGGTGAAAGTGCTCAGCCTGCCGGTCGGCCACCACCAGATGACCGAAACACCCGACGCCACGCTGTTCGCGATCCGGGATTTCCTCCAGCGCGCCGCATGAACTTCGAGACGAAGCCGGCCCACATCACGCCACCCATGAGCGCGGAGCGGGCGCACGAGATCGCCGCCACGTTCGACCTGCGCGCCCTGCCCGCCGACTTCCTGGCCAATCCCTACCCGGTGTACGCCGCGCTGCGTGAAACCGACCCCGTGCGGCGCATGCCCGATGGCTCGTACTTCATCACGCGCTACGCCGATCTGGTGGCGGTGTACCGCGACGCCGCCACGTTCAGTTCCGACAAACATGTGGAGTTCGCACCGAAATACGGCACGGACTCGCCGCTCTACGAGCACCACACCACCAGCCTGGTGTTCAACGATCCGCCGCTGCACACCCGGATTCGCAAGCTCATCATGGGCGCGCTCACGCGGCGCGCCATCGCCGAAATGGAGTCGGGCCTGATCGCTTTGGTGGACAAGCTGCTCGACACCCTGGAGGCCCGGGGCGGTGGCGACCTGATCGAGGACTTTGCCTCGGCGATTCCGGTGGAGATCATCGGCAACCTGCTCGGTGTACCGCAAGGGGACCGCGGGCCGCTGCGCGCCTGGTCGCTGGCGATCCTCGGCGCCCTGGAGCCGTTGCCCACACCCGAACAGCAGGCGCTGGGCAACCAGAGCGTGAGCGAGATGCTGGCCTACCTGCGCACGCTGGTGGCCGAGCGCCGCCGGCGACCGGGCGACCCGGAACGCGATGTGCTCACGCGCCTGATCCAGGGCGAGGTCAATGGCGAACAGCTCAGCGACGTGGAACTGCTGCAGAACTGCATCTTCCTGCTCAACGCCGGGCACGAAACCACCACCAACCTGATCGGCAACGGTCTGCTCGTGCTGCAGGAAGTCCCGGCGGCGAAGCGGCAGCTGCTGCAGTCACTGTGCGGGACTGCCGAAGCGCAGGAAGCCGTGCTCACGCTCGCGATCGACGAGTTCCTGCGTTTCGAGTCCTCCAACCAGCTCGGCAACCGCCGCGCCCTTCAGGCCTGCTCGGTCGGTGGCGTGGATCTGCCGGCCGGCGCGCTGGTCACGCTGTGCATCGGTGCCGCGAACCGCGACCCGGCGCAGTTTGACGATCCCGAAACGCTGGACCTCCAGCGTGGGCACAACAAGCACCTCGCGTTCGGCTTCGGCATCCACCAGTGCGCGGGCCTGAGTCTGGCGCGGCTCGAAGGCCGTATCGCGATCGGGCGCTTCCTGCAGCGCTTGCCGGGCTACCGGCTGACCGAAGCGCCCACGCGCGGTGGACGCGCACGGTTCCGGGGCTTTCTCAACGCCCCGTTCAGCACGAAATGAAGTTCAGGGAACCGACGACGTGACCAGCGCCTGCGCCACGGTGAGCTGGTTCCACCGGCTCTCGGCCCAGAACCGCTCGGTACCGGCGCGCTGTGGCAGCAAGAGGCGCTCCAGCAGCGGGGCCATCGGCAGGTGCGCCGGGTCCTGCAGCAACACGTAACGCTCTTCGTCCTCGTCCAGCCGGCCCAGCCAGTCCAGCGCCACCATGGCCGCCACCGGCTCTTCCAGCTGCAGCGGGTCCACCCGCAGCGCCTGGGCCAGGGTTTCCAGGCTCAGTCCGTGCGAGGGTGTGTCACGCGCCACCTGCAGTTGCCCCAGCACCTCCAGCGCGAGCTGGAAACGCCAGCCCGGCGAATTGCCCCGGCGCGCAATGCCCGAGAGCAGGCTGGGCAGATACGCGGCCACCACGGCCCCCAGCAACACGATGACCCAGGCGACGTAGAACCACACCAGCAGAATCGGCACCGTGGCGAAGGTGCCGTACACCACCGAATACGTGGGTACCTTGGCCAGGTACCAGGCCAGCACGCTCTTGGCCAGCTCCAGCCCGCCGGCAACGAACAGCCCACCCGCGAGCGCATGACTCCAGCGCACCCGGGTGTTGGGCACGTAGCGGTAGAGCGCGGCCATGCCGCCCGTCACCAGCGCCAACTGGACGGCATCGAGCAGAAAACGCACACCGCCCGGCAGGCCCGACACCAGGCCGCGCGAGGCCGACAGGGCGTACGACGTGACGGTGAGACTGCCCGCGAGCAGCAAAGGCCCCAGTGTGAGAACGGCCCAGTACACCAGGATGCGCTGCGTCAGCGGACGCGCCTGGCGCACGCGCCAGATGTCGTTGAGCTTGCGGTCAATGGTGAGGATCAGTGCCAGCGCGGTGACCAGCAGCACCAGCGCGCCAGCCCAGCCCATTTGCCCGGCCTTGCCGGAAAACTGGTTGAGGTAGCTCAGCACCTGCTTGGCGATGTTGTCGGGCACCAGGCTCTCGACCAGCCAGCGTTGCAGCGTGGTCTGCAGGCGCGCAAACATCGGGAAGGCACTGAAGATGGCCAACGCCACCGTGAAGAGGGGAACAAGCGAGATCGTGGTGGTGAAGGTCAGGCTGCTGGCGGTCACGCCCAGCCGGTCTTCGCGGAAGCGTTCGCGCAGGGTCGCAGCCGTGTTGCGCCAGGGGAACTTGAG
>JAABQK010000062.1 GCA_011391495.1 Hydrogenophaga sp. | reverse complement strand
GTGATCGACTGTACCGTCGAGGGTCTGATGCACGCACCCGAGTTGCCTGCCATCCTGCGAGGCAACGGCAGCACGAAACCGCGCATCGTCTACGTGAGCAACGAACACCCCGAAGCACTCGCGCGCCTGCTGCCCGACGACGCGACAGAGGCGCGCGTCAAAGAGCATGTGAAACGCCTGCGCGCGGCGAAGGCGATGCGCGTGACCTCGCCCGCCGGGACGGACCTCTCGGTCTCGCTGCAGGGTGCCGTGGCCGGCGGCAACTGGGGCAGCACCACCCGCCCCGGCACGCTGACCCACTGGCCGGGCGGCCTGGTGCTCGCGTTCCCCGCCGCGGGCAGCGTGAACGGCCGGCTGGTGCTGGCCGAGGGCGATGTGAACCTGACCTTCAAGCGTTACATCGAACGTGCGATCACGCTGACCATCGAGAACGACCATGTGACGCGCATCGAAGGGGGTGGTGTCGATGCCGAGCTGCTGCGCTCCTACTTCGCGGCCTGGAACGAACCAGCGGCTTATGCGGTGAGCCACGTGGGCTACGGTCTCAACGACGCCGCGCGCTGGGACAGCATGGCGCTCTACGACAAGCGCGATTTCAACGGCACCGAGCTGCGCGCCTTTGCGGGTAATTTCCTATACAGCACGGGCGCCAACGAAACCGCCGGCCGTTACACGCGCGGGCATTTCGACTGGCCCATGCGCGGCTGCACGGTGCAGCTCGATGGCGTGACCGTGGTGGATGCCGGAAAGGTGGTGGCATGACCTTGCCGACCTTCACGACCCTGGGCAGTGGCCCCACGGTCCTGATGCTGCACGGCATCGGCGGTGGCCACCGGGCCTTTGCGCCGCAGGTCGAGACCCTGGCCAGCCTGGGCTACCGGGCCGTGGCCTGGGACATGCCCGGCTACGGCCACAGCCCGCCCATCGAGCCCTACACCTTCAAGGGGCTGGCGCAAAGCTGCGTCAACCTCATCGACGCGCTCCAGTGCGAGAGCGTGATCCTGGTCGGGCACAGCATGGGCGGCATGGTGGCGCAGGAGGTGGTGGCGCGACGCCCCGACAAGGTCAGCCGCCTCGTGCTCTGCGGCACCTCGGCCGCGTTCGGAAAGCGCACCGATGGCCGCAGCGCCGAAGCCTGGGCGCAGCAGTTCATCGGCCAGCGCACCGCACCGCTGGATGCCGGCCAGACCATGGGCGACATGGCGGCCAAGCTGGTGCCACAGATGGTCGGCCCCGGTGCACTGCCCGAAGGCGCCCGCCTGGCCGAACACTGCATGGCCGGCGTGCCGGCCGCCACCTACCGCCGCGCGCTCGAATGCCTGGTCACTTTCGACCGCCAGACCGCACTGGCACAGATCCGCGTGCCCACGCTGCTGGTGGGCGGCGAATTCGACCGCGTGGCCGCGCCGGCGGTGATGCGGCAGATGGCCAGCAGCATCCCGCGCGCGCGATACGTCGAGCTGGCCGGCATCGGCCACCTGATGAACCTGGAAGCCCCCGACGAATTCGACGCGCTGCTGCTGGACTTCCTGCGCGAACCCGCACCCAAGCCTTTGCCCGACACCCACTGACTCACACCGAACAATGGCAGGAGACCCGACCGATGAACAGCCCCGTCAACCCAACCACCGGCCTGGATTTCACGCCGGCCGTGGGCGACATGCCCTTCACCGCGCTGCAGCGCGAGCTGCTCGCCAAAGCCCACGCCCTGGGGCGCGACCAGTTCGCTGCCCGCGCGCCCCAGTGGGACCGTGAGGCGAGCTTTCCCTTCGCCAACTACGACGACCTGCGCGAGGCCGGTTTTCTCAGGCTCTGCGTGCCCACCGCGCACGGTGGCCTGGGCGCGGACTACACCACCTACATGATGGTCGCGGCCGAGATCGGGCGCTTCTGCGGCGCCACCGCGCTCACGTGGAACATGCACATCTGCTCGACGATGTGGACCGGCGTGCTGGCCGACGGCATCGCCATGAGCGACACCGAGCGCAGCGAGCACACCGCCCGCCGCGAGCTGCATTTCAGCCGCATCGTGAACGATGGCGCGGTCTATGCCCAGCCCTTCAGCGAAGGCACTGCCGCCGCGGCCGGACGCGCACCGTTTGGCACGACGGCGAAGAAGGTCGAGGGCGGCTGGCTCATCAACGGGCGGAAGATCTGGGCCAGCCTGTCGGGCGCGGCCGATTACTACGGCATCCTCTGCACCGAAGACAAGGGCGACGACCACCCCGACGCGCGCGACACGCTCTACATCAGCGTGCCGGCCACGTCCGCAGGTTTCAGCATCAGTGGTGACTGGGACCCGATGGGCATGCGCGGCACCGTCAGCCGCAACCTCGCCTTCAAGGACGTGTTCGTGAGCGACGCCGAGCAGCTCATGCCGCGCGGCATCTACTTCAAGGGCGCGCAGACCTGGCCCGCCATGTTCTTCACGCTCTCGCCGACTTACCTGGGCCTGGCCAACGCGGCGTACGACTTCACGGTGAGCTACCTGCGCGGAGAGGTGGAAGGCGAGCCGCCGGTGAAGCGCCGGCAGTTCCCGACCAAGCAGATCACCGTGGCGCAGATGCGCATCCAGCTGGAGAACATGAAGAGCATCTTCGCGCGCGCGATCGCCGAAGCCAAACCGAACCCGAGCAAGGACGAAAAGCTGCGTCTGTACGCCGCGCACTACAGCGTGATGGAAGGCGCCAACGACATCGCGCGCCTGGCGATCCGCACCTGCGGCGGCCAGAGCATGATGAAGCACCTGCCGCTCGAGCGCCTGTACCGCGACAGCCGCTGTGGTGCGCTCATGCTGCCGTGGACGGCCGAGCTCATCCTGGACCGCATGGGCCGCGAGACGCTCTACGAAGCGGGTGAAAAAGACGCATGAGCGCCGGGCGTTCCGCGTGTCACATTTCGTGACTTCGCCGGAACGGTCCGTTCACGCTTGTTCCCTAGAATGCTGTCATGCCATGTGACCGCTTCCCCGCCGTACAGGGGCTCCAGGCGCTGAACCGCAGTGCTCATCCGTCCGCTGCTGCGGGTGCGCTGCTGCTCGCCATGGGGCTGTTGCTGCATGCCCCAGGGTTGCAGGCACAGACCGCCCGGGCTGCCGTGTTGCCCATCACTGGCCAGCACGGCATCTCGGCCGCAGCCGCAGACCAGGCCAGCGATCCGTGCCGCGAATTTGTCGCCCGCCTGCCCAATGTGCGATCCCTGCTGTGCCAGGCGGCCCAGCTCAAGCCCAGCCCGGGCCGCTCGGTGCAGGGCCGCACGCTCTACCACCGCGACGTGGTGGCGCCCGACGCCCGGATCCGCGTGCTGGTGGTGGGTGCCATGCACGGCGACGAGCTGTCGTCTGCCTCGGTCGCGCTGCACTGGATCCAGCGCGCGGTGGAAACGCCGTCGAACGCCCACTGGCGTTTCATTCCGGCCCTCAACCCCGACGGCCTGATGGCCCGCCCGGCTCGGCGCACCAATATCAACGGCGTCGACCTGAACCGCAACTTTCCCACCCCCAACTGGCAGCGCGACGCCAAGGTCTACTGGGAGCAGCGCACGAAAAAAGACCCGCGCCGCTGGCCCGGGCCGAGCCCGCTGTCCGAGCCGGAGTCGAAGTACCTGTTCGACGAGATGCAGCGCTTCAGGCCCGACCTGATCGTCAGTATCCACGCGCCCTACGGCATGCTCGATTTCGACGGCCCCACGGTGCCGCCGGACCGCCTGGGCCGCCTGTACCTGGACCAGATCGGCATCTTCCCCGGTAGCCTGGGCCACTTCGGCGGCGTGCACAAGGGCATGCCGGTGGTGACCATCGAACTCAACAGCGCCTTCCGCACCCCGCTGGACGCCG
>JAABQK010000061.1 GCA_011391495.1 Hydrogenophaga sp. | reverse complement strand
GCGCTCCGGGTAACGCTCGGAACCAAACGGCACCGCCCCGGTACCGCGTTCGGCCGCCTGACCTTCGACGCTCTCGTCCACCAGGCGCACCTCCAGTGTGGCGGTGCGACCCAGGATGTCCTTGGCCTTCGCGGTGTCCTGCACCCCGGGGAGCTGCACCACGATGCGGTCCAGGCCCTGCTGCTGGATCACCGGCTCGGCCACGCCGAGTTCGTTGATCCGGTTGTGCAGTGTCGTGATGTTCTGCTTGAGCGCCTGCTCCTGCACGCGGCGCGCGGCCTCGGGCTTGATGCTGGCGACCACCTTGTATTCGGTGCCTTCGGGCGTCTCGCCCGACTGCAGATCGGGGAACTGGTCGGTGATCAGGCCCTTGATGGCGTCCATCGTCTGGGCGTCGGGGGCACGCACCTCGATGGTCTGCCCATTGCGGCTGATGCCGCCGTGACGCACACCCTTTTCACGCAGAGCGGTGCGCAGGTCGCCGGTCAGCACCTCTGCCCGGCGCTGCAGCGCTGCTGGCATGTCCACCTGCAGCATGAAGTGCACGCCTCCGCGCAGGTCCAGCCCCAGATACATGGGCGAAGCCCCCAGCGCAGCCAGCCAGGCGGGCGTGCGGGGGAGCAGGTTGAGGGCGACCACATAGGTGGGGTTCGCGGGATCGGGGTTCAGCGAACGCTCCAGGGCATCGCGGGCCTTGAGTTGGGCGTCGGTGGTCTCGAAGCGGGCCTTGACCGAGCTGCCTTCAAACTGGATCAGCGATGGCGTCAAGCCCTGCGCCGTCAGGGCCTGCTCCACCCGGGTGACCGTGGTGCTGTCCACACGAACGGTCGCACGGCCTGCGGACACCTGCACGGCCGGAGCCTCCCCAAACAGGTTGGGCAAAGCGTAGAGCATGCCGACGATCAGGGCGACCGCGATGATCAGGTACTTCCAGAGCGGGTATCGGTTCATATAGTCAGACGCCTTGAAGCGAGAGAGATCACGGAGTGCCGCAGAACCGGCTTCGCCGGGCTGCAGGCACTGCCCCCTTGAGGGGGAAACGGGCCTTTCGGGCCCGTGCGGGGGTGTTACTTGATCGTGCCCTTGGGCAGCACCTGGGTCACGGCCGAGCGCTGCATCTGGACTTCCACGCCCGTGGCAAGTTCCACACCGATGTAGGTCTCACCGATCTTGGACACCTTGCCCAGGAAACCACCGGCGGTCACGACTTCGTCGCCTTTGGCCAGCGCTTCCACCATGGCCTTGTGCTCTTTCTGCCGCTTCATCTGGGGGCGGATCATCACGAAATAGAGCACCACGAACATGAGCACCAGCGGCAGCAGGCCCATGAGGGTGTCTTGGGTACTGCCGCCGGTGGCGGCTTGGGCGTAAGCAGAAGAAATGAACACGGATGGGCTCCAACAGGTTCGGGGTCACAGATACGCCGGAGCCCCGGCAGCACGCGATGGAGCCGCCGGACACGCCGGACTCAACCGCCCATTGTATGTCGCAGGGGTGGTTTTCAGGCCGCCAGGGAACGGGAGGCCAGCTCCGGTGGCTCCCGCCATTGGGTCATGAGCGCGCCCCAGCGCTGGCGTGCAGCGGCCAGGTGACGCGCCTTCACATGCCCGAACCCCCTGATGTGTTCGGGAATCCGGGCCAGGTCCAGCGCCTGCGCGTGGTTGGCGGCGCTCAGCCCCTGCAGCAGTTCCTCGACGCAGGCGCGGTACTCGCCGATCAGGGCGCGCTCGGTGCGGCGCTCTTCGCTGCGGCCAAACACGTCCAGCGCCGTGCCACGCAGTCCCTTGAGCTTCGCCAGCACGCTGAAACCCGTGAACATCAGCGGCCCGTACTTCTGCTTGACCAGCTCGCCCTTGGCGTTTTTCTTCGCAACCAGCGGCGGTGCCAGGTGCACGTGCAGCTTGAAGTCGCCCTCGAACTGCGCGGCCAGCTGGGCGTGGAAGGCCGGATCGCTGTGCAGGCGGGCCACCTCGTACTCGTCCTTGTAGGCCATCAGCTTGAAGAGGTTGCGCGCCACGGCCTCGGTCAACGTGGTCTTGCCCAGCTTCGCCTCGGCGTCCTGCACCCGGCGCACGAACGCCTCGTAGTCGCCCGCGTAGGCGGCGTTCTGGTAGGCCGTCAGGAACTCGACGCGGCGCGCGACCATGCTGTCCACCGTCTCACGCTTCTTGAACTGGATCACCTGCTCTCCCAGCGGGTTGAGTAGCGCGGCCATCGCTTTTGGGTCGTGCGCGGCGCGGCGGCCCCATTCGAAGGCCTGCTTGTTCTTCTCGACCTGCACCGCGTTCAGTTCGATAGCGCGCATCAGCGCCGTCAGGCCCAGCGGCACCCAGCCGCGCTGCCAAGCGTAGCCCAGCATCATGGGGTTGGTGTAGATCGAGTCGCCCATCAGCCTCGAAGCCGCGGCCTCGGCGTCGAAGGTGCCGACCGCGTCGGCGCCGAGGCTGGTGGTCAGCGCGTCCACGCAGGCCTGCGCCGGGTTCTGCCAGTCGGGGTTCTTCACGAAGGCGGCCGTGGGCGTGGCGCTGGCATTGAGCGCCACATGGCTGCGGCCCGCGCGCAGGCGCTGCCAGCTTTCCTTGTGCGCGGCCACGATCGGGTCGCAACCGATGATCAGATCGGCCGACGCGGCCGCCACGCGGGTGGTGCGGATCACGTCCTGCTGCGCGCCGATCAGCACGTGGCTCCAGGTCGCGCCGCCCTTTTGCGCCAGGCCCGCCGCGTCCTGCGTGACGATGCCCTTGCCCTCGATGTGGGCCGCCATGCCCAGCAGCTGGCCGATGGTGATGACCCCGGTGCCGCCGACGCCCGCGACGATGATGCCCCAGGCCTCGTGGGTCAGCATGGGCTGTTGGGGTTCGGGCAGCGCGCCGCCGGTCCATTCGGCCTTGGCGCCGCCCTTGTCCTTCTTGCGCAACTGGCCGCCGTCCACCGTGACGAAGCTGGGGCAGAAGCCCTTGACGCAGGAAAAGTCCTTGTTGCAGGTGCTCTGGTTGATCTGGCGTTTGCGGCCGAACTCGGTCTCCAGCGGCTCCACGGAGAGGCAATTGCTCTGCACGCCGCAGTCGCCACAGCCTTCGCAGACCAGCTCGTTGATGACGACGCGCTCGGTCGGCTCGACCATCGTGCCGCGCTTGCGGCGGCGGCGCTTTTCGGTGGCGCAGGTCTGGTCGTAGATGATGACCGTCGTGCCCTTGATCTCGCGGAACTCGCGCTGCACCGCGTCCAGCGCGTCGCGGTGCTGGATCGCGATGCCGACAGGCAGGCCGCTCACGCCGGCGTATTTCTCGGGCTCGTCGGTGACGATGGTGATCTTCACCGCGCCTTCGGCGCGCATGCTCTGCGCGATCTGCACCACGCTGTGGCCTTCGGGCCGCTCGCCCACCTGCTGGCCACCAGTCATGGCCACGGCGTCGTTGTAGAGGATCTTGTAGGTGATGTTCACCCCGGCGGCGATGCTCTGGCGGATGGCCAGGATGCCGCTGTGGAAGTAGGTGCCGTCGCCGAGGTTGGCGAACATGTGCTGGTCGTGGCTGAACGGCTGCTGGCCGACCCAGGGCACGCCCTCGCCGCCCATCTGGGTGAAGCCCACGGTGGCGCGGTCCATCCAGATGCTCATGAAGTGGCAGCCGATGCCGGCCATGGCGCGCGAGCCTTCGGGCACCTTGGTGCTGGTGTTGTGCGGGCAGCCGGAGCAGAACCAGGGCTGGCGCTCGGCGCCTTGCACGCCCTGCGTCAGCAGGGTCTGCATGGACTGCTCCTGCGCCGTGAGGATGGCGAGCTGCGCGTCGATGCGCGCCATCACGTCCTCGGGCAGACCCATCTTCTTCAGGCGCTTGGCAATGGCGCGGGCGAT
>JAABQK010000060.1 GCA_011391495.1 Hydrogenophaga sp. | reverse complement strand
GTAGCTACGCCCCAGAAAGCGCCCGGACGGGAAACCAGGCTCGACCTGTGGCGAGCCAAGCAGCAGGCGGAACATGGCCAGCGACAGCGATTCGTAATACCGCCCGGCGTGTTCGGCCAGCAGCGGCAGGGAACGCACCACACCGTCGCTGCCGGTGATGGCATTGAAGAAACCCGCCCGCGGCGCGGCATCGGCCAGCGGCGCGATGTTGGCGCCATATCCGTTCCACCGGGTGGCGAGGACGCTGCGGCCCTGCAGCGCATCGGCCTGCATGGCGGGCGCGGGCAGCACGCCACTGGTGCGGCCATCGCGGTCGCTGGTGAAGTAGTAGCCCAGCACCACCGGACGGTCTTTCAGGGCGCGGGCGAACCGGGCATCGTGGTCCAGCTCGGGCTGCAGGCTTTGCACGCGCTCGGCAAAACCGGGCTGATCCGCCAGGCTGCCGCGGGCCAACTGCTGCAGCTGGCGCAGGCCCGAGCTGTCGTCTGCCTCGGCAAACACGGTGTCAAAACCGAGCAGGGCGATGCCCTGGTCGTCAAACAGGGTGTCCACCAGACGGGCCAGATGGTGGCGCGACCAGGGCCAGCGGCCGACCTCGGCCAGGCTCTTTTCGTCTATGTCGACGATCACCACCCGCTCGTCCAGCGAGCCGGGCAGGGTGGCGCGCAGGCGCGCGTCGTAGATGATGTGGTCCAGCCGCTGCAGCACGCCCATGGGCAGCGTGCCCACCGCGTGCAGGATGGCGAAGATGAGCGGAAGCAGGGTGACCGCGATCCGCGGGCCATGTTTGCTCAGGGCCGGCATGGCGTGCGGGATGGGAGAAAAACCAGACGGCCGGGATGGCGAACCCGCAGGGCCGCCGCGGCCGGCATCAGTGCTGGACGAACTGCATCTGCGTGCCCGCGAGTTCGATCAGGTCACCGTTGTGCAGGCTGACGGCGTCGGTGCCCATGGGGCTGCCGTTGATGGTGGGCTTGGAGGTGCCTTCGACCAGCGCGACCACATAACCATGGGGACGGCGCGTGATGGCCGCGACCGCCACGCCGGGCTTGCCAATGGTCGTCACCACCTTGACCAGCGGCACTTCGCGCCCGGCGGCAGCGCCGGACATGACCTTGATCGCCGCGTTGCCCACCGGCGCCGCTGCCTCGCCGGGGCTGACCACCGCGCCGGCGTTGATGACCATGGTCTTTTCGTAGTTGTCCGCAGCTCCTTCGTGCACGAACTTGATCTTGTACTTGCCGATCTCGATCGTGTCGCCGTTCTGCAGCTGCTGCTTCTTGATGGCCTTGCCGTTGACGTAGGTGCCGTTGGTGCTGTTGAGGTCTTCCAGGGAGACGTCCGAACCGGACATCTGCATCACGGCGTGCTCGCCGCTGACCGCGAGGTTGTCGATGACGATGTCGTTGTAGGGGCGCCGACCCAGGGTCGTGCGGTCCTTGGTGAGCTGCACTTCCTTGATGACGACACCGTCGATGGAAACGATCATTTTCGGCATGGCCGACTCCTGTGGAACCTGATGAAGTGATTCTTGAAAACCATTTACTGACCCAGCATGCGTGACAGCAACCCCCTGCGCAGCGGCCTGGACCGGGCATGCGCAAGTATCACCGAAATATTGTCACGCCCTCCGCTGTCGTTGGCGGCGTCGACCAGGGCCTGCCCCTTCTCCTGCAGCGTTCCCGCGGTGATCAGGATGGCGGCGATGCGATCGTCGGTCATCATGTCGGTCAGGCCGTCGGAACACAGCAGATAGAGATCATCGTCTTCGGCCCGGTACTCGCTGACTTCCAGCAACACCGTGTCTTCCACCCCGAGGGCGCGCGTGACGAGGTTCTTGTGGGTGGCGTATTGCGCCTGTTCCTGGGAAATCAGGCCAGCATCGATCTGCTCCTGCAGCAGGGAATGGTCGCGCGTGAGCTGCACCAGTTGACCGGCACGCAGGCGGTAACAGCGTGAATCACCCACATGGCCGATGAGGGTGCGCGTGCCCTGGAACACGCCCATCACCAGGGTCGTGCCCATGCCGGCGTACTGCGGGTTGGCGTTGGCTGCGTTGAAGATGGAGCGGTTCGCGTTGTCGATGCAGATCTCCATGGCACGGCGCAACTCGCGCGCACTGGCCTCATGGCCGCCTTCAGAGAGCCAGCGGCCGAGCTCGGTCTTGATGAAGCTGGTCGCCATGGCGCTGGCCACTTCGCCCGCGTTGTAGCCGCCCATGCCATCGGCCAGCACCGCCACCTGGTTCTCGGGATCGAGCGCCACGGCGTCTTCGTTGTTGTCACGCACCAGGCCCGGATCGGTCAGACAGAAATACTCGAAGTTCATGGTGTGGGTTCTGGTAGCCGGACGTCGGGTGCTGACAAGACAGGCACAGTGGTTTCTGTTCCAGAGGACGGGATCCCCGCCCCAGCCAAGGGGCTGGCCGCGACACGTGCCGTCTGCAACAGGGTTTTTTCAAAGCCGTCTGAGCTGGGTTGCGAACCCGAATGGGAGGTTTCACCGGCCGGGCCCGCAGGTGTCAGGCGGGTGGCCCGTTGGAGGTCGGCGGCCAGTTCGGCACCGGTCTGGTAGCGGTCTTGCGGCGCCTTGGCCAGCAACCGCCTCAGTATATCGGCCAAGAACTCCGGCAATTCCGGGCGCAGGCTGCGCACATCGGGCGCCGCCTGGTTGGCGATCTGGTACATCAGTGCACTCATGGAGTCGCCGCGCAGGGGCAGCACGCCGGTGAGCAGCTGGAACAACATGACCCCGAGGGCATACAGATCGGAGCGACCGTCCACCTTGTGGCCGGCGAGCTGTTCGGGCGACATGAAACTGGGCGTGCCCAGCACCATGCCGGTCTTGGTACGGCTGGAATCGGTGATGCGCGCAATGCCGAAGTCGGTCACCTTCACCGCGCCCGAGACCGGGTCGAACATGATGTTGGCCGGCTTGATGTCGCGGTGCACCACCTGGTGGCGGTGGGCATAGTCCAGCGCGTGCGCCACGCGCTCACCAATGCTCAGCACGGTCTGTACCGGCAGCAGATGGCCCGCCCGGGCATGCTCGACCAGGTCGCGGCCGGGCAGGAATTCCATCGCGATAAAGGCCAGGTCGTGCTCTTCACCGGCGTCGAAGATGGTGACGATGTTCGGATGCTGCAGGCGTCCGGCGGTCTCGGCCTCACGGAAGAAGCGTTCTCGCGCGTCCTGCAGGTCGGCGCCTTCGAACTCGGCACTCAGCGCCAGGGTCTTGATGGCGACCACCCGGCCGATCTTGGGATCGCGCCCCTGGTACACGACGCCCATCGCACCTTTGCCCAGCTCCTTTTCCACCTGGTAGCGGCCCAGCATGGGCAGCTCCACACCCGCGCTGCCCAGCACCAGGCTGCCCCCGGGGTGAGCAGCACCGCCAGCGAGCACCACGGTTTCTGACAGGTTGCGGGCGCGCTCCAGGCGGGACTGCACGTCGGCGTCCTGACCGTCCAGGCGCGCCAGGTGTTCGTACACCGCCTGCACCTTGTTGAACTGGCGCCTGCGTTCAAAGTCGAGCGCGAGCTGCTTGAGGTTGCCCACCAGCGCTGCGCTGTGGGGCACGCGCTGAAAACGGTCAAACGCCATGTCGAGCTGGCCTTGTCCCTGCAGGGCCAGGCCCATCATGCGGTTGGTTTCTGCCGACTCCGCGTCGGACTTGACCTTGCTCGCCTCCGTCACCAGAAAGCGCCGGGTGGTGAGCGCCAGGTGGCCCATGAGCAGCGCCGCGGCCGGAAACACCAGCGGCAGCCAGAGGGAAGCAGAGGCCAGCAACCCATATTCCGCGCCCAGCAGCGACGCAAACAACCCCGCCGTGATTGCGGCGCCGGTGCCGGCGGACAGGCGCGGCAACACGGCGACCACATAAGCCGCCACCAGCAGCAGAACGCCCAGCACCGCGAGGGTGCCCCACGGCGGCTGAGCGATGAAATGGCCATTGAGAATGCTGGAGCTGATGTGGGCCAGGATCGTCGCGGGCGACATGGCTGCGGACACGGGCGTGCTGAACTGCGTGCCCACGCCAGCGGCCGTGGCGCCAATGATGACGATCTTGTCGGTGTATTTGCTGGCCGGAATCTTGCCCGAGACCACGTCGTAGAACGAATCGACCGGAAACGCGGGGCGCCCGTCGCGGTCGGCATAGAACTGAGGCAGCAGCAGGGAGGACGCATCGGTGGGCAGCATGCGCCTGCCCAGCTG
>JAABQK010000005.1 GCA_011391495.1 Hydrogenophaga sp. | reverse complement strand
CCCGGGGCGTTCCCGCCAGCGAATTCCGCCACGGACCGCACATCGACCAGGATGGCGCCCTTCTTCTTGAGCTCCGGCAGCATGGCCATGACCCGCCGGGCGCTCCACCACTTGTAGCCAAACCACAGTGCCACCAGCAAGAGCGGCCAGTACTGCTGAAAAAAACCTGAAAAGTCCATACATCTCCTTGGGGTAGAAAACCGGCCGGGTGGCATGGCATCCACACGCAGCTACACCCGGGAGTATCCATCAGACCGAGCGGCAGCGTCAGCCACCGATGGGCGGCCCGGTGCTGTACCCGGGAGAGGTTCGATGACGCCCGAAGCGGGTTCAGGCCTGCCACACCCCGAAACCGGCCGAGCGCAGGTCGATGCCGATCTCCACCTCGCGCTCCTGCGCGTCCTCGTAGCGCATGGGGTTGAAGCCCTCGTACAGGTCGGGCAGCAGGCGCAGGCCGTATTTCTGCACGTAGGCATTCGCCTGGATGCCGGCCTTGTGCTTGTCAAAGCGGACGTCCGGGTCCAGGCCGGTCATGCCCACATAGACGCAGGGCTTGCCGTCCACATAGCCGGGGTTGCTCTTCCTGAACCTGGGCTCCAGCAGCACGTCCGGGTGCAGCTCGATCACGTAGACATGGTGGTGGAGTTTCTGGCGGCGGACCATCAAGGATGAACGAGCATGTGGGCGCGGGAATCTGGCCTCGAACCCTCTTCGCAGCGGTGGTTGCGGGCTGAGCGGCGCTCGCTCAACTCACGGTAGCCACTCGTAGGCCAAGCGTGTGATTGTGCCGCGCCAGTAGGTCTGACGGCCTTCGGGCAGCAGCCAGGCCACTTCGCCGGTGAGGGGCACCACCATGCCGTTGCGCTGCTGGTGGTTGGACCAGTGCCCCTCCCAGGGCGCCATCTGGATGTTCTGGCCCACCATGCGGCCGCGCGCTTCGGCGCGCACCGAGGCCATCAGGCTGGCCTCATCGAAGGTGAACAGCAGGGTGAGCGAGATCGGGCCATCGGCCAGGGTGGCTGTGGCCGACCGGTCGTCAACCGCTTCCCAGCGCACGCCCTGGCTGGGCAGCAGGGCGGTCGGGTACCAGGCTGTTTCAGCGAAGAAGCGCATGAACTCGCCCCGGGCGATCTCGCCTTCTCCCTGAAGGGTTGCCACGCTGAACAGGCCCAGCACGGCGGCGTGCAGCAGGCCCTGGCCTTGCACATACGCGTCGTGCACCCGCACCGCCACGCCAGGTGCCATGGCGATGCGCGCATCCCACAGAAAACCGGGGCGGCGTGTCACCACGCGCTGGCGCGACGTGAACGCCTTCCACTGCGGCTCCCCGGTGGCCGCCATGTTGAAAGTGCCGGTGTGCTCCACGGTGGCAGCGGTCACCATGGCCTGCCCCGGCGTGAGCGCGGCCCGAAAGTAGCGCTGCACCGGCTCGGGCAGGCCTTCAATTTCCCGGGGGTCGTAGTGCGAAGGCGATGCAGCCGGCAGGCGACCTGCCTCCAGCCGCTCCGTCAGGGTGCGGGTCGATCCGGCCCAGCGCCTGGAGCCGAGCGCGGCAAGCACTGCGGCAGCGAGCGCGAGCAGGGCAACCAGAAGAACCAGACCTTTGAGCCAGACCATGCGCCATTCTGCGTTCGGCGCTGGGGGATTCCAAACCTGCAGGGGTAATCGGAATCTGACCCCGATTCACCTGACCCCGATCCACCGGGCTAAATCGCGAACAGTCGTGTGTTTGAAGGGTTCTTGTGCCGATTGGCGGAGGGCGTTGTTCCCTATGCTGAGCAAGTCCAAACACCCGAGCATCCCCACATGACTACCGCTTTGCACGACGCCCAGGAGCGCACCAATCTCACAGGCAACAACAAGTTTGAACTGCTGTTGTTCCGCCTGGGGGAAGCACAGGGCACGCAGAGCCGCGAACTGTTTGGCATCAATGTCTTCAAGGTGCGCGAAATCATGGTCATGCCCACCATCACGGCCATCGCAAACGCATCCGCCCACGTGCTCGGCGTTGCCAACATCCGAGGGCAGATCATCCCTGTGATCGACCTGCCCGCCGCCGTGGGCTGTGTGCCCAAACGCGGGCTCTCCATCCTGATGGTGACCGAATACGCCCGGACCACCCAGGCCTTTGCCGTGGAAGAAGTGGACGAAATCGTGCGGCTGGAGTGGAGCGACGTCCTGGCCGCAGAAGGCCATGGCGGTTCCCTGTTGACCAGCATCGCCAAGCTGGACGGCGATACCGACCAGTCACGCCTGGTGCAGGTGCTGGATGTGGAGCAGATTCTTCGCAACGTCATGCCGGCTGCGGAGGACACCATCACACCGGCGTCGGTGGGCGCCGCCGTGAGCCTGCCCAAAGGCGCCATCATCCTTGCGGCCGACGACTCGCCGGTGGCACGCATGATGATCGAGCAAGGGTTGAACGCCATGGGCACACCCTTTGTCATGTGCAAGACCGGTCAGGAGGCATGGGACCGCCTGCAAGCCATGGAAGCCGAGGCTAACGCCGATGGCAAGACGGCACAAGACAAAGTGGCGCTCGTGCTGACCGATCTGGAAATGCCGGTGATGGATGGGTTCACCCTCACGCGCAACATCAAGCAGGACCAGCGCTTCAAGTCGATCCCGGTCGTGATCCATTCATCCCTGACGGGCACGGCCAACGAAGCGCACGTGAGCGCCGTGGGGGCTGACGCCTACGTGGCCAAGTTCGTGGCCGCCGAACTGGCCGCCACCATCCGCCAAGTGCTCAGGCACTGATCTGACCGGAACGGAGCCGCAGGCCGCCGAATCTTCATGCGGTGGTTGCCCCATCCCTGAGCTGTTGAGGGTGCGGGGCTCTGAGCGCGCACAGCGGAAGGGAAGCGGCCAGCTGGAGTCTGAGTGCCCACAGAACCAGGCACCCCTGGAGCCGGCTTCAAGCGGCTGCCAACGCCGCCGCCACCTTCTGGGCAGCCTCGATCAGATCGGCGAGCAGCCTCTCATCCACCTCCAGCAGGCCCTCGTACTCTCCCAGGTTGCGTTTGTTGTGGCACAGGTCCAGCACGCGCCAGACCTCCGGGCCCAGCCCCAGTGTGTGCGGCAACACCTGGAAGACAATGTAACGGTTGCCTGCACGGTAGCCCTTGGCGCGCAGTGCGGCCAGACACAAGGCATGGGCTGCGTTGTAGGCCAGATCGAAGCGGCTCTCCAGCGCCAACGATTCATTGCCCGCGTCTGCCAGACGGGCTTGACCCGTGCGCCGCAAGCCGGCGATCTCGGCCGCGTCGGGGGGTTCGGGTTTGAGCGAGCCAGCGGAGCGGCTCAGGTTTTCAAGTGGGGTTGGCGGGCTCATGTGGCGCTGATTCCTCCTGGCCGATCAGCCATATCTTTGGCTGTTGCATCACGCGGTTGATGAACGCATTGTCGCCCGCCTGGCGTGTGCGGAAATCGGCGGCCGAATACAGCGCCGGGTTGATGGTGCGCCCCAGCGTCTGGCTGGCACCCTCCAGCGCAGCAAACACCTCTCCATAGCTCAGTGCGTCACTCACCACGAGCAAGTCCACGTCGCTCTGCGCCGTGTCTTGTTGTTTGGCAATGGAGCCAAACACAAAGGCCTGTTCGATCTGAGGCGCCAGCGGCGCCAGCGCGGCGCGCAGCACATCGGCCAACCCCATCGTCTTGAGCACCAGCCCGCGCAACTCGGCAAACACTGGCGAAGCCGCGTTGGCCTGAAAGTGTTTCTGGTTGCCCTGCTTGCGCACCGTGAGCAAGCCCGCCGAAGACAGGGCCTCCAGCTCGCGCTGCACCGCACCCGCGCCCGACTGCGCCAGGCCAATCACCTCGTTGGTGTAGAAGCTGCGATCAGGCGCGCCAAACAGCACGGCCAGCACGCGCTGGCGCACCTTGGGGAACAGCGCGTTGGCGGTGGAAGATGGTGAGGGGGTAGATGAAATACCCATATTGGGGTCGATCATACCCATATAGAGAGGTCGGTGCAAACTGATGGCATCCCTGCTGGAAAGGGAAATTCGGAACCTGACCCCGAATATTCCCTCCCGTGCGTGGCTAGTGCGAAAGCGTCACGCGCAGCGTGCGGCCGTCTGCCAGTGTGGCGCAGGCCCCTTGTGGCAAGGGCGTGAGGCGTTCGATGAGGCCGGGCAGCGGCTTGAGGTCGGCCAGCTCGGTCCACTGGCCCGGAGCGTCCCAGCGCAGCGCGTGCAGGGCGCGGCGCGTCATGTCGGGCAGCACGATGGTGGGGCGCTGGCCGGGCTGCTGCACGATCACCGCCAGGTCCTGCTCCAGCGCGCCCATGCGGTGGTTCGACACATCGAGCGCGCGCGCAAACGGCAGCAATGCCGGCGGCCGGGCATGCAGCAACTGCAGCACGCCGCCAATGTGCGGCGTGACCACGCTGGCGATGTCCAGCTGGCCGTCGCCATCGAAATCGGCCACCCCCACCGGGTTGAGCCAGCGGAAGGTGGAGCCGGCAAAGGGGCCCCGGGCGCGCTCGACCAGGCGCGGGCCATCTGTGGCGTGGTCAACGCCCAGCACCACCAGCGAAGCACCGCGCAGGGCATCGGCTTCAATCAGCACGATCTCCTCACGTCCGTCCCGGTCCAGGTCGACGATGCGCGGCACCCGGTCTTCATAGACCCGGTTCAGCGGCAGCACCAGCTCCACCATCGCCCAGCCGCCCGCGCGGGACTTCACCAGCGCGTGCACGCTCCCCGCGTGCACCGGCGAGCCCAGCGCACTGTGCGGGTAGCGCCGGGTGGGGGTGCCGAGCCATGCCCAGGCCAGGTCCTGCCGCCCGCTGACAGCCTGGCTGTCGGGGATGCGCCGGTCGGCTTCCGCCGGCAAGGGCTGCAGGGCTTGGGCGTTGCGCTCGACGGGGCTGCAAGTCTGGGTCTGGGGGGCCACCGTCAGGCCCATGGCGTTTGCAGCAGTTGAAGGCAGGCCCAGGCAGACGGCCAGAGCGGCCAGGGCAGCGATGGCCGCCGGGCCGGGCAGGGGCCGCGGTGCATGAAGATGGAGGCACAGGTGAAAAGGCATGGCGATCAGTCGCGTTGGAGCGCGTGGTCTTACGCCGAGGCGGGCAGAGAGGCCCCTGAACAGCGCCCTCGGGTGAAGCGTTTCATGGGGCTGTGCAAAAAGCAGCGAATGACAGGGCGGTGAACCTAGCTGCCCGCGCGTTCTGCGCGATGGCGGGGTGCCTGCGCACCCGTGTACCGAAGAGGCAACTTGACAGGGTGGTTTGCCGTGGTCGTTGCAGTTTGCGAGGATCATCGCAGCCAGGGAAGCCAATAAAACCAACTCCATGGCCACACAGATACCCGCCCTCGGCACCTGCCTCTCTCGCATGACCACCAGCGAGCCCGCCGCCGACACCATCAAGGTGCTGACCATGCACGCCAGCCAAGGGCTGGAGTTCCCGGTGGTGGCGCTGGTCGGCGCCGGGCGCATGCCCGCCGAGGGCGAAGACGAGCGCGAAGAAGCCAAGCTGTTTTATGTGGGGGCTACGCGGGCCCCGCAGCGGCTGATCATCGGCCTGAGTGGCAGCGGGCCGTTTGCAGACCGCTTTGCTGCCTGAGGCCGGTTCACAGAAATCTCACCACGACACATCACCCATGGAAGCAACAGCATCCCGATTCAACGGCACGCTCAAAAAATGGAACGCTGAACGGGGCTTTGGCTTCGTGGTGGCCGACCATGGCGATCAGGAGCTCTTTGTTCATGTGTCCGCTTTCCCGCGCGACGGGCGACCACCCGTCATCGGCGAGCCGCTGTCGTTTGAGATGGAGCTGGACAAGGAAGGCCGCAAACGGGCGGTGAGGGTGCGCCGGCCTGGGGCGCCCGATCCAGGCACTTCACGGGGTCGTTCAGCGGCAAGCCGGCCGACGGAGCACGCAGAAACCAATTCGATGGGCGCGTTTCTCGTGGTCATCCTGCTGATCGCTGGTCTGGCTTGGTATGGCTACACCCAATATGCCGAACGCAAAGCGGCTTTGCTTGCTGTGCCCCAGAACCCCACATCCCCTGCGGAGTTGGTTGTCCCAGCCGCGCGTCCCGCCGGGTTTCGATGTGATGGCCGCAAATACTGTTCTCAGATGACCTCTTGCAGGGAAGCCAAGCTGTTTCTGCAGCATTGCCCTGGCATGGAAATGGACGGCGACGGCGATCGCATTCCGTGCGAAGAACAGTGGTGCTCGGGTTCTTTTGGCGGGTAACCGCGAACTGCATCCGAACTCGGGAGGATTACTGCCACGGCATCCGCCGTCAGCGGGTGGTTTGCTTGGAGGAAAAAAGGCAAGACCTGGCCCCGCTGCCACCCTGCGCCACGGGTCAGCCCAGGAACATCTTGAAAACGTTGAAGACGAACAGCATCACGGCTGTGCAAGCCATCACCCGGTTCACCCACACCCAGGTGCTGATGTTTGCATCCAGCAAAAGCGCCTCCGTGCTGAACAACCACCGCGCGAATAGCCAGTTGTTGGCGGGCGTGTTGTTGGCGAAGAGGTGGAGAGAGCCCAGCTTGGTGAAGGTGACAGGGTGGCGGGTTGCCAGCTTGCTGAGCAGCGCCTGCGCCGAGGCCAAGCCAGCGATGGTGATGGCAAACAGAATCCAGAAACTGAGGGGTGCGTTTTCCATTGGACGAATCGGGTTGAAAAGCGGTCAGCGATTTTTGGTTGGCGTTAATTGGAATCTGACCCCGAATATCTCTGCCCCGGCATGGAAATGGACGGGGATCACGACGGGATTCCGTGCGAGCAGCAGTTGTGTACGGGGCTTTTTGGCGGGTGATTTCGGCCTGACGCCGAACCCAGGTGCTTCGCTGCCGTATCAGCAGCGAAAGGCGGATCGCTCACGTAGGGGCAAAAGGCAAGACCTGACCCCGATGCCCCGACTCATTCCTCAAGAACGCTTATTGGCCCATTGTCTTCTGTTTTGCTTTTTGAGGAGGTGGATCGTTTTTCGATCACAAGGCTTCTTGGAAATGGCGGTCGTCTGCTGTAAATAGTGAAGACACCAAGTGCTGCGTAAAGGGCACCGCCAGTCAACATAAGTGTTCGGATTTTGTCCTTGGAGTTGTATGTGACAGTCTCTTTGGAGTCGCTTGGTGTCGTGTCTTCCCGTTTGGGAGGGATCAGTGCAATGAGAACTGCCGTTATTCCGACCAAAATTGAAAGGATCGGTATCACTTTGGCAGTTCTGAAGATGAATCGCTGAATTATTCTGAAGTGAAGCCACTTCCTGCTAGGCTCGTGCAGGCGACTTCCCTTAATGCTGCCTGCAACCTTTGGCCATAAACAAAAATCGGTATGCAAAATTCCAATCACTACTCCATCGCCTGGGTCCAGATAATCAAATATTAATTCTAGGTAGCCATCTTGAAAATTGCTCTCTACTATGTTGCAATTTGATGCTGGATTGCTGGTCTTGATTGGTGCGTAGTATAGTATTTTTGAATCCTTGTTTTGGAGGCTTATTCTAATCGGGTCACTGGCCGCAATTTGACTATTTTCTAGTGTTGCATTGCCTGAGTTCCAGATCCTGATCAGGGATCTAGCTATTCTTGGTACTGCTTCGTCATGAAAGAAGACATTGACGTCGGGTGGCATTGTTGCGGTGCCGCCCCATCCAATCATTCGGGCAGCCTCTAGATGTATCGAAAGTTGCGGGCGTCGGATCGATTTGATGTAGAAAAAAATCGCCAGAAAGGTTCCAATGGAGAGCCCAACCCAGCCTTGGTTGAAAAATGTAGTTATTTTTTCGATCATCTATTCGCCCCCCCCTAAGGTTGGTTTGTTGTTACGGCGAGGAAGGTCTTATTTCCCCCACGAATCTTTCAACCCCGTCACCCGGTTGAACACCACTTTCCCGCCCACGCCATGGTCTGAGCGGTCCGCCACAAAGTAGCCAAACCGCTCGAACTGGAATTTCTCATCCGGCTTCGCGGCGGCCAGTGAGGGCTCCACGTAGGCGGTGACGACCTTCAGGCTGTCGGGGTTCAGGGCTTCGATGAAGTCTTTGCCGCCGGCGTCGGGGTTGGGGTCGCTGAACAGGCGGTCGTACAGGCGCACTTCGGCGCTCACACCATCGGCGGCGCCCACCCAGGTGATGGCGGCTTTGGCCTTCACGCTGTCGGCGCCGGGGGTGCCGCTCTTGGTGCCGGGGATCACTTTGGCGTGCACTTCGGTCACGGTGCCGTTCGCGTCTTTGGCGCAGCCGGTGCATTCGATGACGTAGCCGCCTTTGAGGCGCACCACCGCTCCAGCGGACGCGGTACCGTCTGCGTTCTTTTGCGGCGGGGAAAGGCGCTTGTAGCCCTTGGGCGGCACTTCTTCAAAGTCTTCGCGTTCGATCCACACTTCCTTGCCGATCTTGAACACGCGGTCGGGCGGCGGGGTCTGGCCTTCGGCAATCGCGCTGTGGGGCAGGGCGGGCTGGGTGCAGTCTTCGGTGTAGCCATCCGAGCCAAAGGCCTCGGCCCAGTTGGTGAGCACCAACTTGACGGGGTCGAGCACGGCCATGCCGCGGTGGGCCTTGTTTTCCAGGTCTTCGCGCAGGCAGCCTTCGAGCGTGCTGTAGTCGATCCAGGAATCGCTCTTGGTGACGCCGATGCGTTCGGCAAAGAGCTGGATGCTTTCGGGCGTGTAGCCGCGGCGGCGCAGGCCCACGATGGTGGGCATGCGCGGGTCGTCCCAGCCGCTGACCTTGTGGTCGTACACCAGCTGCGCGAGCTTGCGCTTGCTGGTGATCACGTAGCTGAGGTTCAGGCGGGCAAATTCGTGCTGGTGCGGCAGCAGGAAGATGTTGGGGCGCACGCCGTCCAGCGCGTGGGCCAGCAGCGGGGTGAACTGCGCGGCCTCGGCCTTCAGCAGCGTGAAGAAGGCGGGCAGGTCGTGCAGCACGGCGTCGCGGTTGTGCTCCCACTGGGCGAACAGCGCGCGCAGTTGGCCTTCCGCCTCGCTGGCAAACAGCTTGTGGGCGTGGTTGTGGCAGTGCAGGGCAAATTCCTTGCCGGCTTCCAGACCCTGGCCTTCGATCTTCTCGATGGCGCTGCGGGCCTGGGCGAACTGCGGCGCGCGCAGCACGGGCACCAGGCGCTCCAGCGTCCAGTCGTAAAACGGGCGCTGGTCTTCGAACTCGAGCGTGCAGATGCTGTGGGTGATGTTTTCCAGCGCGTCTTCAATCGGGTGCGCGTAGCTGTACATCGGGTAGATGCACCAGGCGTCGCCTGTGTTGTGGTGGGTGGCGCGGCGGATGCGGTAGATGGCCGGGTCGCGCAGGTTGATGTTGGGCGAGGCCATGTCGATCTTCGCGCGCAGCACCATCGAGCCGTCTTCGTGCTGGCCAGCGCGCATCTCGCGGAAGCGGGCCAGGTTCTCGGCCGGGGTGCGGTTGCGGAAGGGGCTGTCCACGCCGGGTTTGCCGAAGTCGCCGCGGCTGGCGCGCATCTGTTCGGCGGTCTGTTCGTCCACATAGGCGTGGCCGGTCTCGATCAGGTACTCGGCGCAGCGGTACATGGTGTCGAAGTAGTCGCTGGCCTGGAACAGGTGCTGCTGGCCGTGCGCCTCCCAGCCGAAGCCGAGCCACTGCACCGCGTCGAGGATGGAGTTGACGTATTCGGTGTCTTCCTTCTCGGGGTTGGTGTCGTCAAAGCGCATGTGGCACACGCCGCCGTAGTCGCGCGCCAGGCCGAAGTTCAGGCAGATGCTCTTGGCGTGGCCCACGTGCAGGTAGCCGTTGGGCTCGGGGGGGAAGCGGGTGCGGATGCGCGCCGGGTCGGGCTGGCCGGTGGCCTGCACGGTGGCGTCGCCGGGGTGGCCGGCCCAGTGGCGGCCGCTGTAGGTGCCGCGGGCCAGGTCGCCTTCGATGATCTGGCGCAGGAAGTTGCTGACCTTGTGCTCACCGGCTTCGGGAGCGGCAGCGTTGTTTTTAGAGGGGGAAGAGGGGGTGTTGGAGCTCATGCAGGCATTCTAGGCGGCGCCTGTGTGTGTGAAATACCCCGCACCCACCGCCGTGCCAGCCGACAAGGGGCTCGCGCCGGGGTTTCAGCGGCGGGGGCACTCCGCTATGGTTGGCCATTCGCCCAGGGAAGGCGAACCAGAAAGGCCGCACGCACATGAACAAGGACAACCCGGACACCATCGCGATGGACGAAGTCACCCACTGGGAAGCCACGCAGGCGGACGACGTGTTCCTGCCGTCCGTGCGGGTGCAGCTGGGCTGGAGCGACGTGGAAGCCGCGGTGGAGCGCGGTGCCATCGTGCCCAGGCAGGCGCACGCGCTGTGGGCCAGCTGGGCCGCGTTTGGCAGCCCGACGCGCCTGGAAGGGCCGGTCCAGGCGGCGCCGGCGCCTGCAGCCGCGAGCCCGGCCCGGGCAGCCGAGCCAGCGGCCAGGGCCGTGGCCGTGTCTTCCGCCGGCACCAGCAGCGCGCTGCCGTCTTACGTGGCGCTGCTGGTCGCCGGTGCGGTGGGCGCCGGGGTGACCTACCTGCTGCTGGGCGCCTGAGCGAGTCCCCAGGCTGCAAAAGGGGAAGCCGGGCGCGAAGGCCCGGCTCGATGGGGGTCAGCGCCTTGTGTGCCGGCCCTACCGAAACGCTGTCAAGGCACTGTCAATACGTCAGGTTGATCTGGAACACCGCGGTGGTGCCGCTGGTTTCGTTGCCCACGATCAGCAGGGGCTTGCCGTTGGGCGAGTCGCTGGCGCGGATGACGGTCAGGCCCTCGGGGCCCCGGTCGCCGGTGTTGGCATCGCGGGTGTTGAGGTAGTCAACGAAGCTGGCCGCTGCGGGGTTGGTCACGTCGTAGACCATCACGCCACCGACACGCTCCAGGCCGATGAAGGCAAAGATCTTGCTGCCGAAGCGGGCCACCGTCACGCCTTCGGGCTCGGGGCCCTTGGACGGGCTGCGGCTGTCGAGCGTGTTGTTGCTGTTGCTGGCGTTGAAGGCCACGTTGGGCAGGGCCTGGGTGCGCTGCTCGAATTCGTCGCCCGAGTCGTAGACGCGGCTGACGCTGCTGTCCCAGATGGTGAACGAGCGCGCGCCGAAGCTGTAGAGATCGGTGCACAGGCCCGAGCCGTTCTTGCCGTCGCTGCCGCCGTTGGGCGTGCTGGTGATCAGCAGGCGGCCGAGGTTGCTGTCGAACAGCTGGTTGGCGGCATCGGCAAACAGCGTGGGCTCCAGGCCGAGCGCGCAGTGCGCCGCGACGCGCGCCTCTTCGACGAAACCGGTGTATTCCCGTGCGTCGCCCTCGTTGGCGGTGATCAGGTAGGTCTGGCTGCCCACGGTGTAGCTGGCGATGGCGTCGGGCATGTAGAGGCCCTTGACGGGCACCGGGCCGATCTTGATGGCTGCGGTGCCGGTGTTGCTGTTGGTGGTGCCGTCTTCGTTGCTGACGTCCATGCCCATGCCCGCCAGGCTGTGGTCCTTGAAGCCCAGCGGCTTGATGGTGGTGGCGGCCTTGCTGGCGATGTCCACCACGGCGATGGCATTGTTTTCCTGCAGCGTCACCCAGGCGGTCCGGCTGTCGGCCGAGACGGTGATGTACTCGGGCTCCAGGTCCTGCGCCACGGTGGCGTTGGGGCCGAAGATGCGCACGCCGGCGCTGCGCAGCTGGGCGATCTGGCCATTGAAGCCGCTGAAGCCGGCGGTGCTGACGGTGCGGGTCAGGCTGGTGGCGCTGGGCGAGAGTCCCGAGACCGCGATCACGCTCACGCTGCCTTCCGGGTCCACCGAGTCGGGCTGGCTGTAGCTGCTGGGTTCGCCTTCGTTGGCCACCAGCAGGTGGCTGCCGTCGGGGGTGAAGGTCAGCATGTCGGGCAGGGCGCCGACGGTGTCGGTGCCAAGCAGCACGAGGTCGCTGGCGCGCAGCCAGGCCACGGCACCGTTGTCGGTCTTGGTGGTGGCTTCGACCGCCAGCGCCACGATGCCGTTGAACACGGCCACGCTGTTGATGCCGCCGAGGCCACTGCCGATGCTGGCGGTGTTGATGGAGCTGATCAGGCTGGGAGCGGTGGGGTCGCTGAGGTCGAGCACGTCGACCGAGCCGAGCGCGCCGTTGATGACGAACAGGCGCTTGCTCAGCGGGTCGTAGGCGGTGATCTCGGCCGACGAGGCGCCGCCGCTGTGGGCAAAGCCGCCCACTTTTTCCAGCGTCAGACCCGCCGGGGTGGCTTCAACCGCGGGTGCGGGCACCGTGGGCGTGGTAACGGGTGCGGGCTCGTCGCTGCCGCCGCAGGCTGCGAGCACGGCAGACGTGAGGAAACCGACGGCAAACAGGCGGGCGGGGGTGCGCCGGGCGGCGGGCAAGAAGGGTTTCATCGGGCGGGTCCGTGGACAGGTGTTGGATCAACCCGCTTTTGTAGAGGCCGTCCGTGACACGGGTGTGACGACGGGATGAAGTTGGGATGTCGGCTCCGATGCTCACTGCCCGAAGCGCGGCCCGTCCTGCAGGAAGAGGTCTTCCTCGGGCGTGCTGGCGCGGCCGAGCGCCGCATTGCGGTAGGGGAAGCGGCCGAACCGCGCCACGATGTCGCGATGCTGGCGCGCAAAGCGCAGGTTGCTCGCCAGCGTGTCGCGCAGCGCGGGCGGTGCGCTGTCCACCAGCTGGGTGAAGCACGCGACGCAGGTCTCCTGCAGCGCCAGGTCTTCGGCGTGCATGAGCGGCATGTAGAGGAACACGCGGCCCACGCGCGGCAGGCCGGCGTCCTGCCCCCGGGCCAGGGTCTGCAACACGAGCTGCTGCGCCCGGGCGTCGCCCGCGAAGGCGCGTGCCTGGCCCCGAAACACGTTGCGGGTGAACTGGTCGAGCAGCACGACGAGGGCGAGCCGGGTGTCCGGCTCGGCTTCCCAGTCGCGCAGATCGCCCGCCAGGGCCCGGGCCACCAGCACGCCGAAGCGGGCGCTGATCAGCGCGTCCTGGTCGGTCTGGCCGCCGAACCAGAGCGTCCCGAGGTTGGCGCTCGGCCAGTCGCGCTGCAGGCCGTCGGCGAACCAGAAGTCGAGCACGTCCTGGTGGGCGTGGCTGGCGGGATCGGGCATGGGCATCTCCGGTGGGGTGGCTGGCCTGTTACGTCTCGCAACGCCTTTGACTGTGCATGCGGTACAGCTGGCCGGTTTTTTCCCTGTAATAGCGCCATGGTGACTGCTTCAGGCACCAGCAACAGGAGCAACCAGCATGACAACCATGACACAAACCCTGAATTTCCGCACCCACTGGCAACGCAGTTCGGCCCTGGCGAAAAGCCTGGCCCTGGTGACGCTCGCCGCGGGTGCCTGGGCTCTTTCGGCCGGCACCGCCGAGGCCCGGGACGACGTGTACTGGTCCATCGGCGTGAACTCGCCCGGCGTGAGCGTGGGCGTGTCGAACGCCCCGGCGGTGGCGGTGTACCCGCAGCCGGTGTACGTGGAGCAGCGGCCCGTGTACGTGCAGCCGCGACCGGTGTACGTTCAGCCCCGTCCGGTGGTGATCCACCAGCCGTATCCGTATGTGCGCCCGGTGGTGGTGCCGCAGCCGGTGTACTACAGCGGCTGGGGCTACGCACCGCGCTGGGAAGATCGCCATGACCGCCGCCACGAGCGCCGCCACCACAGGCGCCACGATCGTGACGATCGATTCGACCGGGGCGATGACCGGGGTGACGATCACAGGGGCCAGGGTCGCCGCTGAGCCCGCGCGGCTGCGCGCTCACATCGCCCGGAAGCGGGCCGCGTAAAGCCGGCTCACCGGGAGGTGTTCGGGGCGCCCGCGCAGGCGCAGGCTGAGACGCCCGGCCTCGTCGCGGCTGACGGTGTGGATGGCACTGGCGCGCACCACCGTGCCGCGGTGGATCTGCCAGAAGGTCTGGGCGTCGAGCTGCGGCAGCAGTTCACGCAAGGGGGTGCGGATCAGCAGTTCGGCTTCGGCGGTGAGCACGCGCACGTATTTGTCGGCGGCCTCGAACACCAGCACCTCGTCCACCGGCACGACGTGGATCGTGCTGCCGACGCTGGCCTGGATGACCTTCAGCGTCGGCGCCGCTGGGCCTGCGGGACCGGTGGGTGCGGACAGCAGGGCGCGCAGCCGCTCCAGCGTGTCGTCCAGCGCCGCGCCGCCCGGGGCGCCTGCGCTCGGGCGGGCCGCCAGCAGCTGCTGCAGGCGCTGCACCGTGCGCGCCAGCCGATCCGGGCTGATGGGCTTGAGCAGGTAGTCCACCGCCTGGGCTTCAAACGCCTGCACGGCGTACTGGTCGTAGGCGGTGACGAACACCAGGGCCGGGAAGGCGGTGTCCGCAGGCCATGTGTCGGCCAGCTCGGCCGCCGCGTCCAGCCCGCTCTGGCCGGGCATGCGGATGTCGAAAAACAGCACGTCGGGTTGCAGCTGCAGCGCCTGTTCCACGGCGGAGACGCCGTTGCCCACGGTGGCGAGCAGCCGAAGCGCGGGCCAGGCGAGCGCCAGCTCGGCCTGCAGCGCGGCGGCCAGCAGGGGTTCGTCTTCGGCGATCAGGGCCGTGGGGCGGGGCGTCGGGGTGCCGGGCATGGTGGGTCCTGGAAACTGTGCTGGGCGTTTCGGGCCGGGGCGTCAGCGGCGCGCCGTGTTCCCGAGGGTGGAGACCGCCGGCGGCACCTCGTCGCCGGTCAGCGAGAGGCGCCCGCGCAGGCTCATGTAGGCGAGTGCGATGAGGTTGCCCAGCACGGCCAGCGCCATGTCCTTGTGGGCGTCCCACACATCGCCCTGCGTGCCCAGGTACGCGGCGCCCAGCTCGGGGGCGACGACCATGGCGGCACCCCATTCCACCAGCTCGTAGACCATGGCGTGCAGTCCCATGAAGCTGGCCATGACGACCCACATCCAGACCGCACGGCGCACCCGCACGACCCGCCCGATCAGCTCGGTGAAGATGGGCGTGAGCAGCAGACCGTAGGCCAGGTGCACGAGGCGGTCGAAATGATTGCGCTCCCAGCCGAACAGCGAGTTGAAGGTGTGGCCGGTGAGTGCCTGCCACCAGCGGTCGTAGGGCACTTCGGCGTAGGTGTAGTGCGAGCCGAGCGAGTGCAGGCAGAAGAACAGGAACATGCCCACGCAGGCGCCGTCGCTGAAGCGCTGGAAGCGCCACGCATACAGGACGGTGGGCAGTGCCAGGAACACCAGGACGTTCTCGATCAGCCAGTCGGACGGAAAGAGCGGGTTGATGGCGCACGCGATCCACACCGGTGCGTACAGGGCGAGCAGGGTCTTGGGCAGCCAGGGGCGTTGTGTCATGCGGGCATGGGGCCTTGCTGTGCGAGCGGCAGGAGGATGGATACGGTGGTGCCGGCGCCGGGTGTCGCAGCGAATTGCACCCGCCCCCGGCCGCCATAGGCACTGGCCACGCGTTCGCGCACCTGGGCGAGGCCGAAACCCTCCGCAGGCGCGCCGTCGAAACCGACGCCCGTGTCCCTCACTTCCAGCACCAGATGGCCGCCCTGCTGACGGGCGCCGACCCTGAGTTCGCCGCCCGCCACGCTGGGCTCCAGCCCGTGGCGGATGCTGTTTTCCACCAGCGGCTGCAGCAGCAGGGGCGGTATGGGGTGGCTGGCCAGGGCATCGGGCAGGTCCAGGCTGACCCGCAGGCGCGGCCCCATGCGCACGGCCATGAGCTCGAGGTAATCGCGCAGGCGGGCGAATTCATCGGCCAGCGTGTGCCCGCCCGCCCGGGCGTCGGTGCGCGAGCCGCGCAGCGTGGCGCGCAGGTAGTCGTTGAGCCGGTCCAGCATGGCGATGGCGCGCGGCGGGTCGGTGGCGATCAGCGCACGCAGGTTGGCCAGGGTGTTGAACAGCATGTGCGGTTCGAGCTGCGTCTCCAGCAGCTTGAGCCGGGCCTCGGTGGCCTGGCGCTGCAGATCCAGCGACTTCTCGCGCTGGTAGAAGTAGAAGAGGAAACCGAAGCTGATGCCCAGCGACGAAAGCCAGAAGCCCCAGAAACGCTGCGGGGAAAGCGAGATGAGTGCCCAGGTGGAACGGCCCGAATACGCGTCGCCCAGGCTGGTGCCGATCGCGTAGCCGAGCACGATGCCGGCGGCCAGGTAGCCCACGCTGCGGGCCGAGATGCCCCAGTAGTGCGGCGGCTGGGTGCGCAGCCAGCGGTGCAGTGCAATGCGCAGCGGATCGGTGAAGAACCAGATGCTGGTGCTGATGGCGTAGCTGTACACCAGCGACCGGTCCAAGGGGTGTTCCAGCGGACGCGTGAGCCACTGGAACAAGGCAATCAACAGCGCCACAGCCCAGACGATGAACGCGCGCCGCACCACGCCGGCCCGGCTGCCGGGAGGCAGCCAGCGCTGCAGGGCGTTGGCGATGGTGTCGGTCATGGGAGCAGGTGCTGGCGGTGGAATGCGGCGATTCTTGCATGCGCGGCTTCGCGCAGGCGCGGGTCGAAGCCGGGCACGGGCAGGCCGCCGCGCACCTGCCGTGCCGCCACCTCGCGCGCCGTGGACTCGGGCCAGGGCCAGAGCACGTCGAAGTGGCCGGCGCCGGGCAGGTCGGCCAGCAGGGTGCAGGTCTTGCAGTGCGCCAGCACACGGGCCGAGTGGAAACGCGGCACCAGCACCTCGTCGCGCTGCGCGCTCACCACGCCCACCGGGATGCGGATGCGCGCCAGGCTCTCGGGGCTGAAGATCACCGCGAGCGGGACCGCCAGCGACACGGCGGCGACCCGAGGGTCCGGGCGCGGGTCGGGCTGGTCCCGGGTGGGCGTGCTGCCGCCGTGCAGCGCCTTGAGTTCGGCGGGCAGGAAGATCTCGGGCACGTATTTCGCGCGGCCGTAGCTGGCCTGGCGCTCCGCGCGGGCTTTGCCGTCTTTGGCTCCCTGGAAACAGAAGGATTCGTCGGCCTGCGCGTTGGCATTGCAATGGCGGATCAGGTTCAACATGCGCCACTGCGCGCCCGCGAGCGACAGGCCGGTCACGCCTCCGGCCGACATGCCGTGCACGCCGACCTTCGAGAGGTCTAGGCGTGTGGACCACACCGGGTCTTTCGCGATCGCATCGATCACCTGGCTGACTTCGCGCGGGCGGCGCTCGAACGCCACCGGTCCGGCCTGGCTGCTGTCCTGGGAGTTGTCGCCCGCGTGCAGTGGCTGTGCCACCACGAAACCGGCGCGCGCCAGCGTGGCGGCGAGCGCGTGGTCGGCGATGGCGCTGCCGCCGGTGCCGTGGGAGATGACGATGAGGCGCTGGCGCTGGTTCAACGCAGGAGCGTTCAGCGCCACGTCGATGCTGAAGGGGCCGAAGCTCTGCGGGCGGGTGGGCGCTTCGGTGGGGTAGACCAGGGTCACGGGCAGGGCGCCTGCGCGCCATTCGGTCATGCCGACCTGGGCGATGGCACTGCCAGCGCCGCTGAGCAGGGCCGTCATGAGCAGCGTGGTGGCGCAAAACGGTGTGTTCATGGTGACCTTCCGAGGGTGTGGTGTCTTTCAGCGGTCTTGCAGACGCTCGCGCTCGCGCTGCAGGAGGCGCTGGAACAGCGCTTGTCCGACGGGCTGCAGCCAGACCACCGCACTGTGTGCCAGCAGGCCGATGATCCAGCCACCGGTGGGCAGGCCGAGCCAGCCGCTGCGGTGTCCCGCCAGCCAGAGGCCGGCGTTGACCAGCGCGAAGACCGTGGCATGGACCAGCCAGCCGAAGCGCATGGCCGCGTTGCGGCGTGCCTGGCGTTCGAGTTCGGGTGACAGGACGATGGGGTGGAGGGCGGTGCTCATGGGGTGCTCCGGGGGGTGAAGGATCAGGGTGGATCAGGCGGTGGTGTGCTGGCTGGCCAGGCGCCAGAGCGCTGCGCTGCGGGTGGCCAGCAGGCCGCTCAGGCCACCGTAGGCCGCGGCCAGGCCAAGGGCGAAGCCGGCTTCCTCGCGCAGGGCGGGCTGCATGGCGAGCTCCACACCCACCGCGTACTTGAGCAGGAAGATGGCCAGGATGATCACCAGCGGTACGGTGCTGCCGGGCAGGTGGATGCGCCGGGTGGCGGGCTCGTAGCGGGTACCGGCGGGCGGGCTGTTGCGCCAGGTGGCGAGCAGCACGGCCGCGGCCATCAGCAGCCACACCCCGAGTGCCGGGGCCACCCAGCCGGAAGCCAACAGGTCCCGACCCAGCCCAAAAAGCGAGAACGCGGCCAGACCCAGCGGCAGCAGGGTGACGCGCGCCAGGCGCATGCTGCGCGGCCGCATCTGGATGGTGCCGAGCAGCAGCAGGCCGGCGAGCAGGCCCCATACCCAGACAGGCGTGCGTTGCACGATGGTGAGCGCAGCCTGGGGCTGTTCGATGAGCAGCTGGATCAGCATGGGGTTCTTTCGGTGGGTGTGGAATGGATCAAAGCAGGCCGAGCCACTGACCCCAGACCAACTGGCCGAGGTAACGCGAGGGCAGCAGGGTGAAGACGCCGGCGCCGATGCAGCCGCCGAGGTAGAGGCCGATCATGTTTTTGCGGTGGCCGGTGATGTTGCCGTTGAAGAGGTGGCGGAAGGCCAGGAACAGGCCTCCGAGCGTGTAGGGAACGAAGAGGTGGATGGGCGTGTAGCCGGCGAGGTTGGGCAGGCCGAAGTCGCGGATGAAGAGGGCCGAGAGGGCGCTGGCCAGCATGCACGTGACCCAGGCGTAGCCGGCGGCGCGGTGCAGGCGCGGGCGCTGGCTGGTGGTTTGCCGGGCTGTGTGGCCGCGCCGGGCCCACAGCGCCACCGGGCCCAGGGCCAGGGCGGCGAGCGCGGCGCTCATGTGGACGGCGATGACGGGGGTGAATGGCATGGCGGGCTCCGGTGGGTTCGGTGTGAAACGGACTGTGCCCACGGGGCTTGCGCGGCGCCACCGGATTGCGACCTTCTGGCGCCGGGACGGCGCGAAACGCCGTCTGCGCGGCGCGAAATGCAGACCTTTACCGCGCTGAAACCTGCGCTTGACGCGGCGTTCGCTTGGCGCACGGGGGCGTTTCTACAATGCTTGGAACGCTGCCCCGGGCCGACCTGGCGCGACTCTGCAGCGAATCCCAGGAAGGACATCCATGAAGCTGGTTCCTCGTCGCCGCCTGTGGCTGGCAGGCCGTGTCTCGCTGCTGGCACTGGCCCTTTCGGGCTGCGCGCTGCTGCAGCCAGGCCCGCGCACCGTGGCCATTTCCGAAGCCAGGCTTGCGCAGGCGATTGCCGGGCAGTTTCCGTTCAACAGCCGCCACATGGAGCTGTTCGACGTGTCGCTGGCCGCGCCGCGCGTGCGTCTGATTCCGCGCGAAAACCGCATCGCCACCGAACTGGGTTATTCCATCGGCGCGTTGCTGCCGGGCTCGCGCCAGATGCAGGGCACGCTCAACCTGAGCTATGGATTGCGTTTTGAGCCGAGCGACGGCACGGTGCGCTTGGCCGATGTGCGGGTGGATGGTTTTGATGTGCCCGGTGTGCCGCAGGCCTACGCCTCGCGCGCCAGCCGGCTGGGTGGTCTGCTGGCTGAAAGCCTGCTGCAGGACTTTGTGGTCTACCGCGTCAAAGCGGAAGACCTGCAGCTGGCCCAAGGCTGGGGCTACCAGCCCGGCCCGCTGCAGGTGGTGCCCGGCGGCTTGCAGCTGCAGCTGAACCCTGTGAAAAGATAGGACCCCGCGCGCCACCGCTGCGCGGGTCTCTGCCCCCCGAGGGGGCTGCTTCGGCCTGGTGGCCCGGCGGCGAAACGTTCCAGGTCTGTCACCCGCAACGGGTAGGATAGGGCGTTGTCGGACAGGCCAGAGCTTGGCCTGTTGTCATTTTTGCGAACCGCATCATGCGGCAGACGTTGATATGGATCTGATGTTGTTGATCAAGGCCGCCATCATGGGCGTGGTGGAAGGCCTGACCGAGTTCCTGCCGATCTCGTCGACCGGGCACCTGATCCTGGCGGGCAGCCTGCTCGGCTTCACCGATGGCAAGGCCAAGGTGTTCGAGATCGCGATCCAGACCGGCGCCATCTTCGCGGTCATCATCGTGTACTGGCAGCGCCTGCGCGCCACCCTGCTGGGCCTGCCGAGCGAACGCCAGGCCCAGCGTTTTGCGCTCAATGTGCTGATCGCCTTCATTCCGGCGGTGCTGCTGGGCCTGCTGTTTGGCAAGGCGATCAAGGCCAACCTGTTCACGCCCGTGGTCGTGGCCACCACCTTCATCGTCGGTGGCTTCATCATCCTCTGGGCCGAACGCCGGGGTGACGCCGCCGCGCGGGTCCACGACGTGGACGACATGACGCCCTGGCTCGCACTCAAGCTGGGGCTGGTGCAGTGCATGGCCCTGGTGCCGGGCACCAGCCGCAGCGGGGCCACCATCATCGGCGGCATGTTGCTGGGCCTGTCGCGCAAGACGGCGACCGATTTCAGTTTCTTCCTGTCCATCCCGACGCTGATGGGCGCTGGTGCCTACAGCCTGTACAAGGACCGGGCGCTGCTGTCTGTGGCCGATGTGCCGATGTTTGCGGTCGGGCTGCTGTTCTCGTTCCTGAGCGCCTGGGTCTGCGTGCGCTGGCTGCTGCGTTATGTGGCGACCCACAGTTTCGTGCCCTTTGCCTGGTACCGCATCGCCTTCGGCGGCCTGATCCTGCTGACGGCCTACACCGGCTGGGTGGACTGGACCGCCTGAGCCTGGCCAGGCAACAGGCACGTGCCCCTGTGGGTCCTGCCAGGCTTGCTCAGGACGATGGTCCTGCGGTGCCTTCGGGTTCGGCGGGCAGTGTGAAGCAGAACGTGGCCCCTTCGCCCGGCGCCGCCTGGGCCTGGAGCGAGCCGCCATGGCGCAGCACGATGCGCCGGGCCGTGGCCAGGCCAATGCCCAGGCCTTCGAACTCGTGCGGCCTGTGCAGGCGCTGGAAGGGCTGGAACAGCTTGTCGGCGCGTGCCATGTCGAAGCCGGCGCCGTTGTCGCTCACGCAATAGTGGCGCTGGCCGTCCTGCTCGCGGGCGAACACGCGGATGCGGGCCTGGGGCGTGGCGGCGGTGTATTTCCAGGCGTTGTGCAGCAGGTTCTGCAGCAGCGCCTCCAGCAGCGGCGGATCGGCCTGGACCCGCAGGCCGGGCTCGACCTCCCAGTCCACCACGCGCTGCGGATCGTCATGGGCCCGTTCTTCGAGCAGACGCGTCGCGACGGCGCTCAGGTTCACCGGGTGGCGCTGCACCTCTCCCCGCGCGTACTGCGAGAGCTGCAGCAGGCCGTCGATCAGCTGGCCCATCTTGCGGCTGGCGGTCTTGATGCGTTCCACATGGCCTCGGCTGGCGTCGCTCAGCGTCGGGTTGTCTTCTTCGAGCGCCTGGGCAAAACCGTTGATGATGCGCAGCGGTGAACGCAGGTCGTGCGCCACCGCATACGAGTAGCTCTCCAGCTCGTCGTAGGCGTCCTTGAGCTCCCGCGTGCGGTCCTGGATGCGCTGCTCCAGCGAGGCATTGAGCCGCTGCACCTCAAGTTCGGCGAGCTTGCGGTCGGTGATGTCCTGCGTCACGCCCAGCGCGCGCAGGGCGCGCCCGCTGGCGTCGCGCTCGAATTCGGCCTGCACCATGAACCAGCGCGTGACACCATCGATCACCACCCGGTACTGGTGGTTGTAGGGCTCCTTGCCCTGGATGCCCCGCAGCCATTGCGTGGCCATGCGCTCGCGGTCGTCCGGGTGGGTCAGGGCCAGCATCTCCTCGCCGCTGAAACGTTCGGCGGGCAGCCGCAGGATGTGGTGTGAATTCGCGAGGGTGTGGAACCGGTTGCTGGTCAGATCGGCCTGCCAGCTCGCCAGCCCCGCGATGTCCTGCGCCTGGCGCAGCAGCCGTTCGCTCGTGCGCAGGGCCTCTTCCGTGGCTTTCACTTTCGAGATGTCCTGCACCACCGAAATGAAGTAGTCGGGCGAGCCGTCGGCCTTGCGCATCAGGGCCACGGTGAGCTGCGCCCAGACCGGGTGGCCGTCCTTGTGGCGGTAGCGCTTCTCGAACGAGTAGGCGGACAGCTCGCCCGCCAGTGCCCGCTCCAGCAAGGCGATGTCCGGCGCAATGTCGTCGGGGTGCGTGATCGCCTGGAAGCTCAGCTGCAGCAGTTCGTCCTCGCGGTAGCCCACCAGCTGGCAGAAGGTCTGGTTCACCCGCATCAGCCGCCCGCTCCGATCCACATGGGTGATGCCGGCGGCCGCGTGTTCGAACGTATCGAGGAAGCGTTGCTGGCTGGTCTGTGCCAGCAGGTTGGCGTCGCGCAGGCGCTGGTTCTGCTGCTGCATCAGCCAGATGGCGCCGACGACGACCAGCTGGGTGAGCAGGTGCCAAGCATTGAGCCAGAAGGCTTCGACCGGGTTGTCGAAAGCCAGTGACAGGTAGGGTTTCACCAGGAAAAAGTTGACCAGCACCATGCCGAGCAATGTGCTGAGCATGCCGGCCGCAAAGCCGCCATAGAGAGCCGACAGCGCCGCGGCCAGCGACAGCGTGATGAACCGCCCCCCGGACTCGGCCGGCGCCAGTTCTATGCGCAGCCAGGCGGCCAGCAGGGTCAGGACGATCGCCATGCCGTGGCGCTGCCAGGCGCTGTGCGCCTGCGGCTGCCAGTCGAGCAGGCGCCGCCACAGACCGTGGGTGGCAGCGGTGGCGGAGCGTGACAGCGGGCTCATGAAAAAACGTCGGGCAGGTGCGGAACGGAAGACCGGCGGGCGTGGACGATGCTTTTGTTTATACAGGACTGGCCGGGCGCTGGTCTCGGGATCTGCCCATGCAAAACGGCACGCGCGGGCGGATACCGGCCGACCTCAGCGGCCCAGAGCGCGAAGAACCGATTCGATCGCCGCCGCGGTCTCCAGGGGCTTTTCCATCGGGAACAGATGGCTGCCTTCCAGCATGGCCAGCCGCTCCGGGTGGTCTCTGCCGACCAGCTTGCGCGTCATGGCCATGCCCACCTGCTGCATCTCCAGCGACTCGGTGCCTCCGATGAAACCGACCGGGCATGGCAGCGGGTGGCGGCGCAGCAGGCGGTCCAGGTTGTGCGGCAGGGTGTTGTAGATCGCGGTCTCGACCTCCCGGTCGAAGCCCAGCACCCGGCGCGTGCCCTGGGATGTGACCTCGTCGTGCGTGCCGTGGGCGATGTAGTCGCGCAGTACCTGCGGGTCCCAGCGGGCGAAGGCCTTCTTGTGCGCAAAATGCTCGAACGCGGCCGTCGCGTCGGGCCAGGCATTGCGCCGGCGCCGGCTCACCTTGCCGGGCGAGACCGAGCCCACGAGCTGGGTGCGCTTGATCAGCTCCAGCGTGCGGGCGCGCCAGCCGCCGAGCACCGGCGAGTCGATCAGCAGCACGCCCTGGACCCGGTGGCCGCCGAGCTGCGGATGCCGTGCCGCACACATCAGGCTCAGGAAACCGCCCAGCGAATGGCCGACCAGCCAGGCGCCCTGGCCGTGGCGCTGGATCTCCGGTGCGGCAAAGTCGGCCAGCTGCTGCACCAGATGCGGCCAGTTGCTGGTGACCGGGTAGTTCGGATCGTGACCGAACTTCTCGGGTGCGCGCACCGAGAAGCCGCGGGCCCGCAGCGACTTGAACAGCACGCCGTAGGTGCTGGCGGGAAAGCTGTTGGCGTGGGAGAAAACGATCAAAGACATTTTGGAGATGTGCTCAGTGCCCTTCAACCGGCGCGAAGTGTCCAACCCAGGACACCGCCGGGCCGGTTTTGCCGGACGGCCAGTGTCCCCCCCCCTGGGGGGTGACGCCGAAGGCGGCGCTGGGGGGGGAAATCAGATCAGCTTTTCTTTTGCGTTGGAGATCTTCTTCAGCGGCTGGCTGCGCGCGGTGCTGCAGATCAGCGGCACCTCGGTGTGGCTGCCGTCCCAGGTCGGGTCTTCGATGCTGTCGAACACCTCGCGCAGTTTTTGTCCCCAGGTGCTGTGCACCATGCGAAAATAGGGGTTGTTCTCGTCGATGCAGGTGATCTTGTCGCTCTGCAGCTGGCCCGCCTCGTACACCGCCATGTCCAGCGGCAGGCCCACCGAGAGGTTGGACTTGAGCGTGGAGTCCATCGACACCAGCACGCACTTGGCGGCCTCGTCCAGCGGGGTGACGGGCGTGATGACGCGGTCGAGCACGGGCTTGCCGTACTTGGATTCGCCGATCTGGAAGAAGGGCGTCTCGGCCGTGGCCTCGATGAAGTTGCCCGCCGAGTAGACCTGGAACATCCGCATGCCTTCGCCCTGGATCTGGCCGCCGAAGATCATGGAAACATTGAATTCGACACCGGCGCGCTTGAGCGCCTCGCCGTCGCGTTCGTACACATGGCGCACGGCCGAGCCGAGCACGCGTGCGGCATCGAACATGCTGGTGGCGTTCCAGATCGTGATCGGTTCACCGCCATCGTGGTGCGGCAGCTTCTCGATCTGCAGGATCTCGCGCACCGACTGCGAGATGCTCAGGTTGCCCGCCGACAGCAGGCACATGAAGCGCTCGCCCGGCTTTTCGTACACGATCATCTTGCGGAAGGTGCTGATCTGGTCCAGACCGGCGTTGGTACGCGAGTCGGAGAGGAACACCATTCCGGCGTTGAGTTTCACGGCGACGCAGTAGGTCATGGTTGCAGGCTGAGTTTCTTGAGTTGGTAGAGTTGGTCCAGCGCTTCGCGCGGGGACAGCGTATCGGGGTCGATGCCCTGCAGTGCCGTCTGCAGGGGATGGATCTGGGGTTCGGCGCTCGGCGGTGGCGGGGCAAACAGGTCCACCTGGCTGCGGCTCTGTTCGCTCTGGCTCTCCAGCGCGGCGAGTGCGTGGCGTGCGTGCTGCACCACGGCCGGTGGAACGCCGGCCAGGCGCGCGACCTGGATGCCGTAGCTGCGGCTGGCCGGGCCGGGTTCGATCTGGTGCAGGAACACGATGCCGCTTTTCCCGCCGCCTTCGACCGCGCTCACGTGCACGTTCACCGCGGCGTGGTGGCTGGCCGGGAACTCGGTGAGTTCGAAGTAGTGGGTGGCGAACAGCGTGAAGGCCCGGGCCTTGTCGTGCAGGTGGGCGGCGATGCCGCCGGCCAGCGCGAGGCCGTCAAACGTGGAGGTGCCGCGCCCGATCTCGTCCATCAGCACCAGGCTTTGCGGCGTGGCGGCGTTCAGGATCTGCGCCGCCTCGGTCATCTCGACCATGAAGGTGGACTGCGCGTTGGCCAGGTCGTCGGCCGCGCCGATGCGGGTGTGGATGGCGTCGATCGGGCCGAGGCGGCAGGCCTGCGCCGGCACGTAGCTGCCCGTGCTGGCGAGCAGCACGATCACCGCGACCTGGCGCATGTAGGTGCTCTTGCCGCCCATGTTGGGGCCGGTGATGACCTGCATGCGCTGCTTCGGACCCATCACCGTGTCGTTGGGTATGAAGCTGCCGCCGGTGGTTTCGTTCAGGCGCGCTTCCACCACCGGATGGCGGCCGCCGCGGATCTCGATGCAGGGTTCGGCCACGAACTGCGGCGCGCTCCAGTTCAGCGTGAGCGAGCGCTCGGTCAGCGCACACAACGCGTCGAGCGCAGCGAGCGCGCGGGCCAGGCGGGTGAGCGGGTCGATGTGAGCCTGCAGCCGATCGAGCAACTGTTCAAACAGGTATTTCTCTCGCGCCAGCGCGCGCTCCTGCGCGCTCAGGGCCTTGTCTTCGAAGGCCTTGAGCTCGGGCGTGATGAAGCGCTCGGCGTTCTTCAGCGTCTGGCGGCGGCGGTAGTCGTCGGGCACCTTGTCGACCTGACCCTGGGTGACCTCGATGTAGAAGCCGTGCACCTTGTTGAACTGCACGCGCAGGTTGGCGATGCCGGTGCGGGCGCGTTCGCGGGTTTCCAGGTCGATCAGGAAGCCGTCGCAGTTGGTCTGGATGCCGCGCAGCTCGTCGAGGTCGGCGTCGAAGCCATCGTTGATCACGCCGCCGTCGCGCACCAGTGCGGCCGGCTCGGGCAGCAGGGCGGCCCGCAGCAGCTCGGCACAGCCGGCGGGCGGCGTGAGGTCGCGGGCGATCTGCTGCAGCAGGTCCGGGCCACCGGCGGGCAGGCCCTGTGTCAGGGTCAAACCGAGTTGCTGCGCGCGGTCGAGCGTCTGGCCCAGTCCGACCAGTTCGCGCGGGCGCACCTGGCGCAGCGCGGTGCGCGCGGTGATGCGTTCCACGTCGCTGGCGCCCTTGAGTGCCTGGCGCAGGGTGTTGCCCAGTCCGTTGCGCAGCAGTCCGATTGCGGCCAGGCGTTCGCGTGCTTCCGTGCGTTCGCGTTTCGGCTCCAGCAGCCAGCTGCGCAGGGCGCGACTGCCCATGCCGGTCTGGCAGACGTCGAGCAGTGAGAACAGCGTGGGGCTGGTTTCGCCGCGCAGGGTGTGGGTGAGTTCGAGGTTGCGCCGCGTGGTGATCGGCAGGTCGATCAGCTCGCCGCTTTTGGCCACGCGCAGGCTCTTCACGTGGCTGAGCGCGCGGCCCTGGGTGTGTTCGGCGTAGTCGAGCAGGGCGGCGGCGGCGGCGTGCGCGTCGGTGAGACCCTGCGCGTCCCAGGCGGCCAGGCTGGCGGCACCCAGTTGTTCGAGCAGCTTGCGTTCGCCCAGGGCGCCGTCAAACGCCCAGGCCGGCCGCAGCACGGCCACGGCGCGCTGGCCGCTGGGCAGCGGTTGCGCGGCCAGCTGCAGCACGTTCTTTTCAAATCCAGGCGTGACCTCGGCGCTGTAGAGCAGTTCACCGGGGCCGACGCGGGCGATCCAGTCGGCCAGCTCGTCGCTGGCGCACTGGGCCAGGAACACGATGCCCTGCGTGACCGACATCCAGGCCAGGCCGATGCCGGTGCGCGCACCCGGGTGCAGCGCCATGAGCACGGCCTCGGTCTTGTCGGACAGCAGCTCGGTATCGGTCAGCGTGCCGGGTGTGACCACGCGCAGCACCTTGCGCTCCACCGGGCCCTTGGCCGTGGCCACGTCACCCACCTGCTCGCAGATCGCGGCGGATTCGCCGAGCTTGATGAGGCGGGCGAGGTAGTTGTCGAGCGAATGAAAGGGCACACCGGCCATGACCACCGGTTCGCCGGCCGACTGGCCGCGCTGGGTGAGCGTGATGTCGAGCAGGCGAGCCGCTTTTTCGGCGTCGGCGAAGAACAACTCGTAGAAATCACCCATCCGGTAAAACACCAATGTGTGCGGAAACCCGGCCTTGATGGCCAGATATTGCTGCATCATCGGGGTGTGTTTGTCCAGCGGGGCTGTCAAGGCGGTCTCGTCGGGCTTTTGGGAACAGCCGGCTACTGTAGCAGTTCGGTCCACCGGGATCCTGCTGTGGAATTGCGCCGGCGACGCCGGTTTTCTCTACTCCTGTCTGCCTCCTTCCAAGCATGGTTCCTGGCGAATCCCATCCTTCATCAGCACGCGCGCCCCGTTCCACCGGCATGGGCCAGGAGGCCGAGGGCACCTTGCAGGGCCTGCCCTACGAGGCCATGTTCCTCGCTTCACCGTTGCCCGCCAGCCTGAGCCGACTCAGCGATGGGCGGCTGCTGGCGGTCAACGACGCCTGGGTGACGCTCTCGGGGCTCACGCGCGAAGCGGCGATCGGGCGCACCACCGTCGAACTCGGACATTGGCCCAGCGAAGAAGCCCGGCGAACGTTTGTGAATAACCTGCACCTGGGGGTACAGCGGCGTTCACTCTGGTTCTGCGATGGGGTGGAGCACAGCGTGCGCCTGCACGGCACCGTGCTCGTTGCAGAGCCGGAACCCCTGCTGCTGGTGTTTCTCTCCGAGGCCACCCGGGAGGTGGAGGCAGAGAAGGCCCGTCTGCGGTCCGAGGAGGCCTTGCGCGAAACCAACCTGGTGTTGCAGCAGCGCATCGAACTGCATGGGGCGATTGAAAAGCTCGCGCGGGTCGGGCACTGGACCAATGCCGCCGATGACCCCGAGGTGTTCTGGTCGCCCGGCCTGTACGAGATCGCCGGGCTTGATCCGAAGCCCGAACTGTTGCGCTCGGAGGTGAGGATCCGCGTGCATCCCGACGACCAGGCCGCCTGGCTGAGCGCGCGCGAGGCCTGTGACGGGCGTGAGCTGGACTTTCGCTGGCAGCACCCCAACGGCCAGCAGCGCTGGTTTCGCACCCGCATGAGCCGGACCCTGGTGGCCGGCAATCCGCAGACCGACTTCGGCGTGGTGCAGGACATCACGGCCGAGCGTGAGGCGCTGGATGCGCAGGCGGCACAACTCAAGCTGATCCAGAACATTGCAGCCCGGGTGCCTGGCGTCATGTTTCAGGCCCGTTTGCAGGGCGAAGGCATGGGGACATTCCATTATGTGAGCGACGGGGTGCGCGACATGGTGGAGCTGGAGCCGGAGGCACTGAGGGCCGATGGTCGTGCGCTGTTTTCCCGGCTGCATCCGGACGACCGCGAGGCCTTTGTGGCCTCCCTGCGGGTGTCCACCCGGGAGCTCAGGCCCTGGCAGTGGGAGTTTCGCGTGGTGCTGCCCACCCGCGGTCTGCGCTGGTGCCGCGTGGAGGCGATGCCGCTGCGTGAGCCCGACGGGTCGACGCTGTGGCACGGCTACACGAGAGACGTCACAAACGCCAGGATCGCCGCCCAGGCGCTGGACCGTCAGCACCGCATGCTGGAGGCGGTTCGCCATGCGCAGGCCCTGTTCATCGAGGCCGACGACAAGCGCGGGGCTTTCGAGGGGCTGCTCGCCGCCCTGCTGAGCGTCACCGACAGCGAATACGGATTCGTGGGCGAGGTGCTGTACGACATGCGCGAGCAGCCGTACCTGAAGATGTACGCGATGACCGACATCGCCTGGGACGGCGAGTCGCATCGCCTGCACGACGAGCACCTGAAAACGGGCATGGAGTTCCACAACCTCAGGTCGCTCTTCGGTCACGCGCTGTCCACCAGCCAGACCGTGATCTCCAATGATCCCGATCACGATCCGCGCTCGGGCGGGCGCCCGGAGGGGCACCTCGGCATGTCCGCCTTCCTGGGCATTCCCATTCCCATGGGCGACCGGCTGGTGGCCATGGTCGGGCTGGCCAACCAGCCCGGCGGCTACAGCGAGGCCGACGTGGAATTCCTGCAGCCGCTGCTGGGCACGCTGCGCCAGCTGGTGCTGGCATGGCGCGGTCATGAGGAGCGCAAGCGCTCCCGTCTGCAGTTCCAGGCCACCAGCGCCTTGCTGGCCGAGAAAACGGCGGCCCTCCAGGTCACGTTCGACAGCATGAGCCAGGGCCTGACGATGGTGGATGCCGCGGGGCGCATCCGCTTCTACAACCGCCGCTTCCTGGAGTTGCTGGACTTGCCCGAGTCCCTCCTGGCGGGTCAGCCCGAACACGGCGAGGTGGTCAAATTTCAGCTAGAGCGCGGTGACTTCGGCCGGGACTTCGAGCTCATCGAGCCTTCACTGCGCGCCTATTTCAACATTCGACAGGAGCCCGCTGTGCTCCCGCCGGAGCGCTACCTGCGCAAGACGCACCAGGGCGGGATGCTGGAAATCGTGACCCGCATGCTGCCCGAGGGCGGCATGGTGCGCACCTACACCGATGTCACGTCCTACACGGAAGCGCAGGAGGAGCTGCGCGAACAGCGCCAGCGCCTGCAGTGGGTGATCGAGGCCACGCGCCCCGGGATCTGGGAGACGAACATCAGCACCGGCGAGATGCTGGTCAATGCCCGGTGGGCCAGCATGCTGGGTTACACGGTGGAAGCCCTGATGCCGACCACCTTTGACACCTGGCGCGGTCTGGTGCACCCCCAGGACCTGGTGCGTGCGGAGGCGATTCTGCGGCGGCACTGGGCCGGTGAGATCGACTACTACGAGTGCGATCTGCGCATGCGCCACAAGGATGGCCACTGGGTCTGGATCAACGACCGTGGTCGCGTTCACCGGCGGGACGAGGCCGGGCGTGCGGTCTTCATGTCGGGAACCCACATCGACATCTCCGAGCGGGTTTCGGCGCAGGAAGAGGTGCGGGCGCTCAATGCCAGCCTGGAGCAGCGGGTGGCCGAACGCACCGCGGCGCTGGAGCGATCCATGAAGGACATGGAGGCGATTTCCTATTCCATCGCCCACGACCTGCGCGCGCCGCTGCGTTCGGTGAATGGCTTTGCCACGCTGATCGCCGAAGAAGAAGGTGAGCGTCTGAGTCCCCTGGCGGCGGACATGTTCGGGCGCATCGTCCGTTCGTCGCGCAGCATGGGCCAGATGATCACGGACATGCTGGAGCTGCTGCGGGTGGTGCGGGTCGAACTCGATGCCGTGCCGGTGGACATGACGGCACTGGCGCGTTCGGCGGCCGAGGTGCTGATGCCCAGTGCACCGGGCGCCCGCATCGACCTGCAGGCGCTGCCTGCGGTGATGGGCGACGCCACCTTGCTGCGGCAGGTGCTGCTCAACCTGATCGACAACGCGCTGAAGTATTCGCGCCATCAGACCGAGCCCGCGCTGGAACTCGGCTACAGCGAGGCGCAGCGGGCGTTCTTCCTGCGCGACAACGGCATGGGATTCGACATGGCGCACGCCGACAAGCTGTTTGGCCTGTTCCAGCGCCTGCACGCGGCCTCCGAGGTGCCGGGCACCGGCGTCGGGCTGGCGATCGTGGCGCGCATTCTGGAGCGCCATGCGGGGCGCATCTGGGCCGAATCCAGCCCCGGTCGCGGCGCCACCTTCTGGTGGACCTTGCCGCATCCCTGAGCGGTGACGGCTCCGCGAGGCAGGCCCCGGGGGGGCCGTTCAGAACGGTGCGGCGTCCACCGCGGGCGGCAGATCCTCGGACCGTCCGGGTTTCACGGCGGCTCCGCCGGCCGGTGCTCCACCCTCGGCAGCACCGGCCCTGGCCAACTGCACTGCCTGGCGCACGGCCGCCTTGTCGCCCGCGCTGGCGAATTTGCTGTACTTGCCGGTCACACCGACCAGCTGGCCATAGATCTTCGGGTTGGCGGCCAGGCATTCCTTCTGCTCCAGGAAATCGGACTCGCCGGTGAAGTTGCCCACAAGGCCGCCAGCCTCGGTCACCAGCAGCGCGCCAGCGGCCACGTCCCAGGGCGACAGGCCCATTTCGAAAAAACCGTCTGTGAAGCCGGCTGCCACGTAGGCCAGATCGAGGGCTGCCGAGCCTGGCCGGCGCACCCCGGCGCAGCGCGGCATCACATCGCCCAGCATCTGCAGGTAGGTCTGGAACGCGTCGCCCGGACGGAAGGGAAAGCCGGTGGACAGCAGGCTGTCGCGCAGGGTGGTGCGCTTGGCCACGCGCAGCCGGCGGTCGTTCAGGTAGGCACCGCGCCCGCGTGTGGCGCAGAAGAGGTCGTTGCGCGAGGGGTCGTAGATCACGGCCTGCTCCAGCCGGTTGCCGACCATCAGGGCGATGCTCACGCAGTAGACCGGAAAGCCGTGGATGAAGTTGGTGGTGCCGTCCAGCGGGTCGATGATCCAGACATGGTCTGCACCGCCGTGTCTGCCATCCCGTCGGCCCGATTCTTCGGCCCAGATGGCGTGGTCGGGGTAGGCGGTGAGCAGGGTGTCGATGATCGCGGCCTCGGCTGCGTGGTCGACTTCGGTCACGAAGTCGTTGGTCTGCTTGGCCGAGACCCGGACCGACTCCACGTCCAGTGCGGCGCGGTTGATGATGGTGCCAGCGGTGCGAGCGGCCTTGATGGCCACGTTGAGCATGGGGTGGAGTGTGGACGACATGGGTTGTATACCTTTGCGCGGCAGCGGGGCTGCTCGCGTGACAGCGGAAGAGCGGTGGACGGCGGGACCCCATCGATGCGGGGCGGCGACAATATCGCAATTTTACCGTTTCACCACAACAGACACCTCTCCGGCACGCGTGCACTGCCAGCACACACCGCAGAACCGGCCTCGCCGGGCTGCAGGTGTGACCCCTGGGGGGTGACGCGAAGCGGCGCGGGGGATTCCACCATGCGCACGCGTTTCATCCTCATCCAGACCAGCCACGCCGGCAATGTGGGCGGCACCGCCCGGGCCATGAAGGTCATGGGTTTCGACGACCTCGTGCTGGTGGCGCCGCGCTGGGCCAACGTGCTGCGGCGGGAAGAAACCATCCAGCGCGCCAGTGGTGCCAACGATGTGCTGGACAAGGCGCGCATCGTGGACACGCTCGACGAAGCGCTCGATGGCATGGACCACCTCTGCGCCACCGCCATGACGCCGCGCGACTTCGGCCCGCCAACGCGCCAGCCGCGCGAACACTTCGCCGGGCTGCTGGGCGCGCCTCAGGCGGATGACGGCCCGACGGCGGCCCGGCCCGGCGGCGTGGCCTTCCTGTTCGGCTCCGAGCGCTTTGGCATGCGCAATGAAGACGTCTACCGCTGTCACAGCTGCCTGAGCATTCCCACCAACCCGCAGTTCGGTTCGCTCAATCTGGCTGCCGCCGTGCAGCTGATTGCCTACGACTGGCGCCAGGCCTTGGGCGGATACGCACTGCCGCCCGTCAGCACGCCTGAGCGCCCGCTGGCGGATGCGAAAGCGCTCGCCGGCATGTTGCAGCATCTGGAGCAGGCGCTGGTGGCGGTCGATTTCCTGGACCCCGCGGCGCCGAAAAAGCTCATGCCGCGCCTGAACCAGCTGTTCAACCGCGCCGCGCCGACCGAAGAGGAAATCCACATTCTTCGTGGTGTGGCCAAGGCGATGCTGCAGGTGGCCGAGCGGGCGAAGCGATAGACTGCCACCATGTTTGCCCGCATCCGTTCCGACATCCAGTGCGTTCTCGAGCGCGACCCCGCCGCGCGCAGCACCTGGGAGGTGATCACCTGCTACCCCGGGTTGCACGCCGTGTGGCTGCACCGTCCGGCACACTGGTGCTGGATCCACAGCTTCAAGTGGCTGGGCCGCTTCATCTCGCACATCGCACGCTTCCTCACGGGCATCGAAATCCATCCCGGCGCCAAGGTCGGCGATCGCGTTTTCTTCGACCATGCCATGGGGGTGGTGGTGGGTGAGACGGCCGAAATCGGCGACGGCTGCACCATCTACCAGGGCGTCACGCTCGGCGGCACCTCGCTTTACAAAGGCACCAAGCGCCACCCCACGCTGGGCAAGGATGTGGTGGTGAGCGCGGGCGCCAAGGTGCTGGGTGGCTTCGAAGTGGGTGACGGTGCCAAGATTGGCAGCAATGCGGTGGTGATCAAGCCGGTGCCGGCGGGGGCCACGGCGGTCGGCATTCCGGCACGCATCATCCCGAGCAAGACCGGCGAAAGTGCCGACGTGACCGAAGCCCACCCCAAGTTCCAGGCCTACGGCATCACGCAGGAAGACGACCCGCTGTCACAGGCCATGCGCGGCCTGATCGACAAGACCGGTAGCCAGGAACACCAGATCGCGCTGCTGTGGGCCGCCATCGAGAAGCTCGCCTGCGAACAGCGGGGCGATGACTGCGTGCCGCCCGATGCTGCGAAAGAGGAGCACTTCGAGGCCGACAAGCTGAACCAGCTGGTGGGGAAGTAGGCCCACCGTGCGCCGCCTGCGGCGGCGCGGGGATGGTCAATGATGATGGCCGTGCGCGCCATGCGCGTGTCCGTGCGCCACCTCTTCAGCGCTCGCGGCCTGCACGTCCACCACCTTGATCGAAAAGCGCAGCGTCTGCCCGGCCAGCGGATGGTTGCCATCCAGGAACACGGTGTCGCCCTTGATCTTCTTGACGGTGAACACCTGTTCGCGCCCGTTGTCGTCGGTGCCTTGCAGTTGTCCGCCCACTTTCACGCCGGGCGGGAATTCGCTTTTGGGAATCGTATGCACCAGGCTTTCGTCGCGCGGACCAAAGGCGTCTTCGGGCGGCAGCACCAGCGTGGCGGCGTAGCCTTCCTCCTGGCCTTCCAGCGCCTTTTCAATGCCGGGCAGCGTGTTGTTGTAGCCCCCGTGCAGGTAGGCGCGTGGCTCCTTGCCGTCCTCCAGCAATCTGCCCTGCGCATCGGTGGCGCGGAAGGTGATGGTGACGATGGTGTCTTTGGTGATCTTCATGGCGGGTCTCGGTCAGGGGTTCAGCGCGCCGGGCGCACGGCGGTCTTGGGGCGCCAGGCCTTGCAGACAGCGTCGTCGGTTTCGAAGTAGGGGCCGCCGATGAGGTCGATGCAATACGGCACAGCGGTGAAGATGCCGTTGACCTTCTGCGTGCCATCGGGGTTCTTCAGTCCTTCCAGCGTTTCGGCAATGGCTTTGGGTTGGCCGGGCAGGTTGATGATCAGGCTCTGGTCGCGGATCACCGCTACCTGCCTGGAGAGGATGGCCGTGGGCACGAAGGTCAGGCTGATCTGGCGCATCTGCTCGCCAAAGCCGGGCATCTCCTTGTGGGCCACCGCCAGCGTGGCTTCGGGCGTCACGTCGCGAAGGGCTGGGCCGGTTCCACCGGTGGTGAGCACCAGCGAGCAGCCGGCGCTCACCAGTTCGATCAGCGTGGCGCTGATCTGCGTCTGTTCGTCGGGGATCAGCCGTGGCTCGAATGTGATGGGGTTCTTCAGCGCGCGCGTGAGCCAGTCCTGCAGTGCGGGTAGGCCCTTGTCTTCATAGATGCCGCTGCTGGCGCGGTCGCTGATGGAGACGATGCCGATGCGCACCGGCTCGGGGGTCGGGTGGTCTGTCATGGTGGGGCTCAGGCTGCTTCGTTGTGGTTCGTGTCGCCTTCGGTGTCGCTGCCGGAGGCCTGATCGGGTGTCAGGGCGGTGCGCACGATCTGGAAAATCTCGCGGTAGGCCTTGCCGTGGCGCGGTGCCTCGCCCGGGCGCTCGGGTGTCGCTTGCGCATCCTTTCGCGCCTGGCGGATGAGGGCGCGCAGGTGCTGCACGTCAGCCTGCGGGTCCTGCTCCAGCCAGCGCGTGAGCGCGTCGTCGTCGGACACGAGCTTGTCGCGCCACTGTTCGGCCTGGTGCAGCGCGAGGGTGGCCTGGGCCGAGGGCTTGCGCTGCTCTTCCAGCGCGGCCTCGATCGCCGCCACGGCAGCTTCGTCGAGCTTGCGCATGAGCTTGCCGATGTACTGCATCTGGCGGCGCCGGCCTTCGAAGTTGGTGATGCGTCTGGCTTCGGCCACCGCATCGGTCAGCTTGTCCGACAGGCCGTGCGCCAGCTGCAGGCGGCTCATGACGCTGGCGTTGAGCGTCAGCAGGTTTTCGCCCAGTTCCTGCAGATGGTCGCTGTGTTTCTTCAGGTCGGTCTTGCTCATGTCGACCGAACCCTTGAGCTCACGCTTGAGCTCAAGGTCCAGCTCGCTGCCCTCGGCGACGAACTGGCCGCGGACGAAATAGCCTTTGGTGGGTTTGCGGGACATGGATTCCTGGTGGTTGGAGGGCAGACCTTCGGGTCTGGCCCCTTCGGATCGGGGCTTTTGCGCAAGCAGAAACGTGCTCGGTGGGCGGCAAGTATCATAGCCGTCGACATGAAAAAAGCCTCCAACTCCCCTCAGCAAACCCCAGTCACCCCGTCCGCCGGCGGTGGCCAGCCACTGGCCGGGTTCCAGTACGCCCGAAGCCAGTTCGAGGAACTGGTCGATCTGGCGCTGGATCACGCCAGGAAGCTGGGTGCGTCGGACGCGGCGGCGGAGGTGTCCGAAGGCGCTGGCCTGAGCGTGTCGGTGCGCAAGGGCGAGCTGGAAAACGTGGAGCGCAACCGTGACAAGTCGCTCGGGGTGACGGTCTACCTGGGACAAAAGCGTGGCAACGCGTCGACCTCCGATTTTTCACCCGCTGCCGTGCGCCAGACCGTGCAGGCGGCCTACGACATTGCCCGCTTCACCGCCGAAGATCCGGTGGCCGGCCTGCCCGATGCCGCCGACGTGGCCGACACCTATCCCGACCTGGACCTGTTCCACCCCTGGGGCATCACCTCCGAAGAGGCGTTGCGCATTGCCCTCGAATGCGAGGCAGCGGCCTTTGCCACCAGCAAGAAGATCAGCAACAGCGAAGGCGCTGGCGTGTCGGCGCAGCAGTCGCACTTCTTCACGGCCCACATGCGCGGCGGCGAGCGCGGCAAGCCGGGCATCTTCAGCGGTGGCTATGCGAGTTCGCGCCACAGCCTGTCGGTGGCACCGATCGCCGGCAAGGGCGCGAACATGCAGCGCGACCACTGGTACAGCTCGATGCGCTCACCCGAGGATCTGGCGAGCCCGCAGGCGATTGGGCGTTATGCGGCCGAGCGCGCGCTGGCGCGCCTGAACGGGCGCAAGATCGCCACCACCGAATGCCCGGTGCTCTTCGAGTCGCCGCTGGCCGCTGGCCTGCTGGGCGCCTATGTGCAGGCCACCAGCGGTGGGGCGCTGTACCGCAAGACCACTTTCCTGAACGACAGCCTGGGCAAGCGGGTGATGGCCAGGCACCTCGACATCGTTGAAGACCCGCACATCGTCAACGGCAAGGGCAGTGCGCCGTTCGACGACGAAGGGGTGCGCACCAGCAAGCGCAAGGTGCTGAGTGCCGGCAAGGTGCAGGGCTATTTCCTGTCCACCTACTCGGCACGCAAGCTGGGCATGCGCACCACCGGCAACGCCGGCGGCTCGCACAACCTCACGCTCACCAGCCGCCTGACCCAGTCCGGCGACGACCTGAAAGCGATGCTGAAGAAGCTGGGCCGCGGCCTTTTCGTCACCGAGCTCATGGGCCAGGGCGTGAACTACGTGACCGGTGACTACTCTCGCGGCGCTTCAGGCTATTGGGTGGAAAACGGCGAGATCGCCTACCCGGTGCACGAGATCACCATCGCGGGCAATCTCAAGGACATGTTGCTCGGCATCGAGGCCGTGGGCGCCGATGCCTACAACTACGGGGCCAAGACGGTCGGCTCGATCCTGGTCAACCGCATGAAAGTGGCCGGCAGTTGAAAGCAGGCTGGCAGCTTCTGGCCTCGTGTACCGGGCCAGAGATCCGTCCGACCCGCTGTCTTTCTTCCTTCGCCTGAGGGGCTGTGCGTCCCGAAGTCCTGGCCCTGTTCGCGGCCGCCTGCTGGGCGGTCTCCAGCCTGTTTTCTGCGCCACCCGCGCAGCGCCTGGGCGCCTTTGCCTTCAGCCGCTGGCGCATGTTGTTTGCCAGCGCCATCCTGTGGGCGCTGGCGGTGGCCAGTGGCGGCTGGCGCAGTCTGGACCCAGCGGCCTTCTGGCTGCTCGGACTGTCGGGCGTGATCGGCATCTTCATCGGTGACACCGCGCTCTTTGCCTGCATGAACCGCCTGGGGCCGCGTCGCTCCGGCGTGCTGTTCGCCTGTCACGCGCTGTTTTCCGGCGTGCTCGCTTGGGCCTGGCTGGGCGAGGTGCTCTGGGGCTGGGCGCTGCTGGGCAGCAGCCTGCTGGTGGGGGGCGTGATGCTGGCCATCGCCTGGGGCAAGCGCGACGACGAATCGCACCGCTGGGAACAGACCCGGGGCCGGCTGGCGGTGGGCGTGGCACTGGGCCTGCTGGCGGCGCTGTGCCAGTCGGTCGCCACGCTGATGCTCAAGCCGCTCATGGCCACCGGCATCGACGCCGTGGCCGCCTCTGCGGTCCGCATGACGCTGGCGCTCGGCGCACACGGTCTGCTGCTGGCGGCGGGCTGGCCGGCGGCACGTGCGCAGGCCAGGGTGCGATGGAAGGACGCTGCCCTCACGTTCCTGAGCGCCGCGGTGGCGATGGCGCTGGGCATGACGCTGATCCTGCAGGCCATGCGCCACGGTCAGGCCGGGCTGGTCGCCGTGCTGTCCTCCGTCACGCCGATCCTGATCCTGCCGCTGCTGTGGCTGGTCTACCGCCGCCGCCCAGCCCTGGGGGCCTGGGGCGGGGCGGCACTGGCCGTGGCGGGGACGGCGCTGATCCTGCGCTGAATGGGCCCACCCCTGCCGAGCTGCGCGCGACACCCTCAAGGGGGCAGCGCGATGCGGCCCGGCGAATCCGGTTCCGCCGCGCTCTGGGAGGGAGGCACTTCGCTCCGGCCGGGTTGGCGATGTCCCTGGGCCGGGCGGGCGAGGCTCAGCCGGCCAGGGCTGCCTTCACGGCGGCCGAGACCTGGCCCATGTCGGCCTTGCCGGCCAGGCGGGTCTTGACCGCACCCATCACCTTGCCCATGTCGCCGGGGCCTTTGGCGCCGAGTTCTGCCACGATGGCCTTCACTTCGGCGGCCACCTCGTCGGCCGACAGGCGCGCGGGCAGGTAGGCCTGCAACACCTTGATTTCGGCGCTTTCCTTGTCGGCCAGGTCCATGCGGTCGGCCTTGGTGAAGGCTTCGACACTGTCCTTGCGCTGCTTGATGAGCTTGTCGACGATGGACACGACCATCACGTCGTCCAGCTCCACGCGCTCGTCCACTTCCTTCTGCTTCATCGCCGCGGTGAGCAGTCGAATCGTGCCCAGTCGCTCGCTGTCCTTGGCGCGCATGGCGGCTTTCATGTCTTCGGTGATCTGGTCCTTGAGGCTCATGGGAAATCCTTTGAAACGGGTGAGCAGAAAGCGAAAAAGCCCGCTTGAGCGTCCTCCAGCGGGCTTGGCTGCGACCGGGCGAACCCGGCAAGCAATCTCAGTACAGCTTCTTGGGCAACTGCATGGCGCGGATGCGCTTGTAGTTGCGCTTGACAGCAGCAGCCTTCTTGCGCTTGCGCTCGGCGGTGGGCTTTTCGTAGAACTCGCGGGCGCGCAGGTCGGTCAGCAGGCCGAGTTTTTCGATGGTGCGCTTGAAGCGACGCAGAGCGACGTCAAAGGGCTCGTTGTCTTTTACACGGATGGTCGTCATTGAAGAAGAAATTCCAGAATGCACAGAAAGAGGATGAACGGGAAGATCGGGCCCAGGCATCGTTTCTGCAAAGTTCCCCCGCCTGTTAACTAGTATTGGCCGGCGGGGGTTTGCCAGCAAAGCCTTGAATTATAGCCTTGTCGTGGCGATTTTCCAGTCCTTTGCCGGTTTCCCAGGGACTCCGTGGCCGGCTTCAGCCGGTTTTCTGTCCGGAAATGGCCACCGCGCAGGCATGGGCGCTGGCCCAGGCCCACTGGAAGTTGTAACCGCCGAGCCAGCCGGTCACGTCCACCACCTCGCCGATGAAATACAGCCCGGACTGCCTGGATTCCATCGTCTGGGACGACAGGTCGCGCGTGTCCACGCCGCCGAGCGTGACCTCGGCTTTTCTGTAGCCTTCGCTGCCGGTGGGGGTGATTTCCCAGCGCGCCAGGCGCTCTGCCAGCCGTGCCAGGGCCTTGTCCGAAGCCTCGCTGATCGGGCGCTGCCAATCCTTGTCCTGCGCCACCCAGGCATCGGCCAGCCGGCTGGGCACGAGGGTGGCCAGTTCGTTGGAGACCAGTTTGCGCGACGTGGCCTTGGCTCGCCCCAAGGCTTCAGGCAGGTCCACGTTGGGCGCCAGGTTGATGCGGATCGGCGTACCTTCGCGCCAGTAGCTCGAAATCTGCAGCACCGCCGGGCCCGAGAGGCCGCGGTGGGTGAACAGCAGGTCTTCGGCGAAACCGATCCGGCTTTTCTTGTCGCCGGTTTCGATCAGCACCGGCAGCGACAGGCCGGCTAACTGCGCGTAGGGCGCCCAGTCCTTGCCGTCAAAGGTCAGCGGCACCAGCCCGGGGCGCGGCTCGATGGTGCGCAGGCCGAACTGTCTGGCGATGCGGTAGCCGAAGTCGGTGGCTCCGATCTTGGGGATGGACAGGCCGCCGGTGGCGACCACCACCGCCCGGCTTTGCACCGTGCCGCGCTCGGTGTCGATCTGGTACGTGCCGTTTTCGGTCGCATGCAGGGCTCTGACGCCGCAAGGCTGCCAGCGTTGCACACCGCCAGCCGCGCATTCGGCCAGCAGCATCGCAATCAGGTCGTCGGCCGAGCGGTCGCAGAACAGCTGTCCCTTGTGCTTTTCGTGAAAGGTGATGCCGTGTTTCTGTACCAGCGCGATGAAGTCTGCCGGGGTGTAGCGCGACAGTGCCGAGCGGCAGAAGTTGGGGTTCTCGCTGACGAAGTGCTTCTGCGGCGCGCGCACGTCAATGTCGCGGTTGGTGAAGTTGGCGCGGCCGCCGCCCGAGATGCGGATTTTTTCGGCCACGGCCTCGCTGTGGTCGAGCACCAGCACGCGCAGACCGCGCTGGCCCGCCACACCCGCACAAAAAAGGCCGGCCGCTCCCGCGCCGACCACCACCACGTCAAACTGTTGCATGGCCCGCAGTGTATGCGGGCGCCAGCCTTTGTCAGGCCGCCTGTTCGCGCGTGAGCGGGCTCAGGCCGTCCGGAAAGACAACGACGGAAACCTGTGTTGCCCTGCCTCAAATGGAGCGACGCACCATCATTTCCTTGATCTTTCCGATGGCCTGCGCCGGGTTCAGTCCTTTTGGACACACATCGGTGCAGTTCAGGATGGTGCGGCAGCGGAACAGGCGGTACGGGTCCTGCAGGTCGTCCAGTCTGGCGGCACTGGCTTCATCGCGACTGTCCACGAGAAAGCGGTAGGCCTGCAGCAGCCCGGCTGGGCCGACGTATTTGTCCGGGTTCCACCAGAAGCTCGGACAGGCGCTGGAACAGCAGGCGCACAGGATGCATTCGTACAGTCCGTTGAGTTCCTCGCGCGCCTGGATGGACTGAAGGCGTTCTTGCGCGGGTGGCGGCGCTTCGTTCATAAGCCACGGCTTGACCGAGTGATACTGCTTGAAAAAGCCGGTCATGTCGACGAACAGGTCGCGCACCACGGGCAGGCCAGGCAATGGCTTTAGCACCACGGTGTGCGGCAAGGCATTCATGTTGGTCAGGCAGGCCAGCCCGTTTTTGCCGTTGATGTTCATGGCGTCCGAACCGCACACACCTTCCCGGCAGGAGCGTCGAAAGCTCAGCGTCGGGTCCATGGCTTTGAGCCGCGTCAAGACATCCAGCAGCATGCGGTCGCCAGGGTGAACGTCGATCCGGTATTGCTGCATGCGCGGCCTCGCGTCGGTGTCCGGGTCGTAGCGGTAGATGTGAAAGACGTGCATGGCGGCTCGCTCAGTTCGTCTGCGTGGGCTGGAACCGGTCCGCGCGATCGACCAGGCTGCGCATCTGGCCTGCCGCATGGAGGGTGAGCGCATGGGGGGTGTAGCCCGGCCGGGGCGAGATGTAGCTGGCCATCTCCCGCGCCAGCGCCTGCTGGCTCGGCGGTGCGTTGGCGAGCAGCGCGATGACCATGTTTTCCAGTGCGATCACGCGCACGCGCAGCTGCACCAGCTCGGCATTGGTCAGGTCTGGCTCGTCGACCGGTACCGTACCCGGCGCTGGCTGCACGGGGGCTGTGGGGTGCAATGACTCGGACATGAATGGCTCCTGCTGATGGGCGCGTGGTGCTGCGCCAGGTTCATTGTCGGTTTGTACGGTGCGGCTGCAGCCCGGGTCTGTGCGCTGGCGCTCGTTGCGCATGCTGCTGTTGACCGATGGCCGATGTGCCGGCCTTCAAAAGAGCACGCGGTTGCGCAGGGTACCGGGCACGCCCGCCAGCCCGGCCAGCGCCAGAGGCGCTCGGCCAGTCGGTCCAGGGCCCTGTCGGAGGCGATCGAGGCGCGCTGGCACGCCACACCCGCGCAAGAAGGCCGGTTGATGCGCGCCGCCACCACCCCGCCAGGCTGTGGCAGCGCCCGCAACGGATGCGGGTGCCAGACGGTGTCAGGCGGCCTGGCGGGTCGGCGTCGCTTCGGGTCGGGCCAGGGCCGCCACGCCGCGTACCACGTCGCCGACCACGATCACGGAGGGGCTGCCCAGACCCTCGCTCTCCAGCGTGGTGGTCAGTCCGCCCAGCGTGGTCAGCGCGTGGCGCTGCTGCGGCAGGCTGGCGTGCTGGATGATGGCCAGTGGCGTGCAGGCCGGCAGGCCGGTCAGCAGATCGGCCTGGATGGCCGCGGCACTGGACACGCCCATGTAGATCACCAGCGTGAGCTTGGCATCGCGCGCGGTGGCCGCCAGTGCTTGCCAGTCGGTGCCGCGGGATTCCGTTGTGATGCCGGGCTTGGCGTGGCCGGTGATGAACACCACGCCGTGCGCGTGATCGCGGTGCGTGAGCGGAGCGCCGAGCGAGGTCAGGCCGGCCAGGCCGGCGGTGATGCCGTTGAGCACCTGCACCTCGATGCCCTGCTCGCGCAGGTGCTCGACCTCTTCACCGCCGCGGCCAAAGATGAAGGGATCGCCGCCTTTCAGGCGCACCACGACCTCGCCTTCGCGCGCGGCCATGATCATGAGCTTTTCAATGAAGGCTTGCGGCGTGCTCTTGCAGCCCCCGCGCTTGCCCACGTGCACGATGCGGGCCGTGGGCGAGGCGTGCTGCAGCACCGCGTCGCTGACCAGGTCGTCCACCAGCAGCACGGTGGCCGCGCCAATAGCACGCGCCGCCTTGATGGTGAGCAGTTCCGGGTCGCCCGGGCCGGCGCCGACGAGCGTGACGCTGCCGGGGTTGAAGGCGGTGGTGGACAGGGTGACGGTGGCGGGCATGTTCATGGTGGGCTGACCTCTGGAACGGCAGTTGTCTCGGCGGTCCGTGTTGTGGGATGACGCTGCACTTCTTGCAAGATGTGTTCCACCTGCAGCGCGATCGGCGCGGGCACCGGGCGCTCGCCAGCGAGCACCGAGCGGATGTAGGCCGCGGTGCGTGCGGCATCCACGTCGCGCGGCAGATCGGGCAGGCTGGCCAGCGGGCCCTCCTGCGCGGCTTGCAGCAGGTGCCGCTGGCCGTCGCGGAAGGCTTCCATCTGTGGGGTGCGGCGCGGATCGGCCACCGGCTCGCCTTCGGTTCCGCGCAGCAGCAGGGCGTGTGCGCCGACCAGCGCAAAGGTCTGTGCCATGGAGACCGCGTATTCGGGGTGCGTGTAGCTGCCCACCACCAGGGCCTCGCCCGCGCAGGGATTCATGAGCTTGACCAGGCTGTGCGCCGGGTTGCGCAGGCCGACCGCGCGGCGCACGTCGAGCAGGCGCTTGAGGCCGGGCAACAGCACCTCGGTGGGCACGAAGGCGAGTTCGCCCGCACCGAGCGTGGGCACACTGCGCTCAGCGTCCATGCCCAGCGCCGCGAACACGGCCTCGCTGGTCACGCGCCGGTCCTCGGTGGCCGTGCCGTGCACCAGAACCGGTACACCCTGGCGCGCCAGCAGCAGGGCCAGCAGGGGCGTGAGCACGGGCAATTTGCGTGCACCGTTGTAGCTGGGCAGCACCACGGTGGTGAGTCCGTTGTCGGGCAGCTTCTGCAGTCTCGCGCGCGTGGCGTCCAGGAAGCCGGTCATCTCTTCGGGCGTTTCACCCTTGATGCGCATGGCCAGGCAAAAGCCGCCGATCTCGAGGGCGCTCACCGTGCCGTCGAGCACCTGGCCGAACAGGTCCGTGGCCTGCTCGCGGTTGAGCGAACGGGCCCCGTCTTTCCCGCGCCCGATCTCCTTGATGTAGTGGCTGATGCTCATGGGTCGCGATTGTCCGGCAACGCTGATGACTTCGGGTTATATGCCGATTGTGGGGTGGATGGCACCCCCTCAAGCCGCCTGCAGCGTCTGGGGGCCGGCGCGCACCAGGCGGCGCAGTTCGGGGATGCAGGAGCCGCAGTTGGTGCCGCACTTCAGCTCGCCCTGCAGCGAAGCCAGGCGCTGGTCGGGGTTGCCGCCGCAGGCTTCCAGGTGGCCGTTGATGGTGTCTTCGGTCACGTTGAAGCAGGTGCAGATCTGTTTGCCCTTGGCCACCACCGCCACCGGGGCTTTGGTGCCCGGCATCAGCAGCAGGCGGCCGTAGGCCCCGGCCGGCAGTTCATCCTGCAGCAGCGGTTTGATCCAGGCCTCGGCGCGCACATCGCCCGCGAGCACGAAGCCTTCAAGCCGGGTGGCGCCCCCTGTGCGCACGAGGCGCGCGGTGCGGCGCTGGCCCAGCCGCCTGTCCACATAGCGCAGGGCGTCGGTGCCGCCCAGCCCGAGCAGGGTTTCGATGCGCTCGATCGTTGCCGCGTCGGGTGCCTCGTGCGCGGCGGCGCGGAACAGCAGACCGGTGCGGTCGCGGCCAAAGGGCACACAGGATGCGAACTCGAACGACGGCATCAGCGCACGCAGCTCAGCTTGAGCTGACAGCGCCCGGTCGCTCGGCAGCCAGGCCATGGCCAGCAGGTTCCAGGGCAGTTCGGCCTTGAGGATCTTGACCGCCGTGTGCTTGAGCTCGGGTTGTTTGGACATGGGGCAACTGGCGGAGGTGGTGAGCGCGTTCACACCTGCCAGTGGCTCGCCCATGCTGCTGCGCCCGCTCAGGTATTCCGCGCCCCAGTGCATGGCGATGAAGGCCTGGGTCGTGCCCAGGGCGGCTGAGGCCTGAACCGGCAGCACGATGGAGCCGCGCTTGCTGGTCACGTGCACCAGGTCGCCGTCTTTCAGGCCACGGCGCGCCATGTCCTGCGGATGCAGTTGCACCACGGGCTCGGCCACGTGGCCGAACAGGCGGCCAATGGTGCCGGTGCGCGTCATGCCGTGCCACTGGTCGCGCAGGCGGCCGGTACTGAGCGAGAACGGGTAACGCGATTCGCGCGGCTCGGCCAGCGGCCGGTAGGGCAGGGCGGCGAAGTGCGCCTTGCCGTCGGCGGTGGGGAAGACGCCGTCGGCGTAGAGCCGGACTTTGCCTTGTGTCTCGCCTTCGCGCAGTGGCCACTGCTGCGGGCCTTGCTCGTCGAGCATGGGCCAGGAGAGGCCGGTGATGTCGAGGTCGCGGCCGCGGGTGGATGCGCGGTGTTCGAGCCAGATGGATTCGGCGTCGGCGTAAGGGAAGAGCGTGGGCTGGCCGGGCCGCAGCATGATTTCGATCCGCCGCGCAACGTCCACCACGATCTGCCAGTCGTGCCGGGCAATGCCTGGGGCGGGCACGGCGGCGCGCACGCGGCTGATGCGGCGTTCGCTGTTGGTGACGGTACCGTCCTTTTCGCCCCAGGTGGTGGCGGGCAGCAGCAGGTCGGCCCAGTCGCAGGTGGCGGCGGTGGCGTAGGCCTCCTGCACCACGACGAACTCGGCGCGCTCCAGCGCGCGGCGCACGGTGGCTTGGTCGGGCATGGACTGCGCCGGGTTGGTGCAGGCGATCCACAGCGCCTTGATCTCGCCGTCGGCTGCTGCCTCGAACATTTCCACCGCGGTCTTGCCGGGTTTCGAAGGTACATCGGCCACGCCCCAGAGTGCGGCCACTTCGGCGCGGTGCACGGGGTTGGCCAGGTCGCGGTGGGCGCTGAGCAGGTTGGCCAGGCCACCCACTTCGCGTCCGCCCATGGCATTGGGCTGGCCCGTGAGGCTGAACGGGCCGGCGCCCGGTTTGCCGATCTGGCCGGTGGCCAGGTGCAGGTTGATCAGGGTGGCGTTTTTCGCCGTGCCGCTGCTGCTCTGGTTCAGGCCCTGGCAGTAGAGGCTGAGCGTGGGCCTGCGGTTGGCGAACCCCTGGCCGTCCAGGCCAGCAAACCATTTCGCGGCGGTGAACAGGTCTTCTTTGGGTACGCCGCAGACCTGTGCCACGTGCTCGGGCGTGCACTCGCGCACCAGCGTCTTGAGCCCGTCGAGGCCGGTGGTGTGCGCAGCGATGTAGCCGGCGTCGGTCCAGCCTTCCCACAGCATGATGTGCAGCAGGCCGTGGAACAGCATCACGTCGGTGCCGGGCTGCAGCGGCAGGTAGAGGTCGGCCAGTTCGGCGGTGTCGGTGCGGCGCGGGTCGGCCACGATCACCTTCATGGCCGGGTTCTTCTTGCGCGCTTCTTCGATGCGGCGGAACAGGACCGGGTGGGCGTACGCTGCGTTGCTGCCGACGATGAACAGGCAGGCGGCGTGGTTCACGTCGTCATAGCAGGCGGGCGGCGCATCGGCGCCCAGTGTGGCCTTGTAGCCGGCCACCGCGCTGCTCATGCACAGGCGCGAGTTGGTGTCCACGTTGTTGGTGCCGATCAGGCCCTTTGCCAGCTTGTTGAAGACGTAGTAGTCCTCGGTCAGCAGCTGGCCGCTGATGTAGAAGCCCACCGCGTCGGGGCCGTGTTCCTTGATCGTCCGTGCAAAACGGTCGGTGGCCAGGTCCAGCGCCGTGTCCCAGCCCAGTGGCGTGGGGTTTGCCTTGCGCGCCAGCCGCTGCATCGGCTGCAGCAGGCGGGTCTGGCGCGTCAGCTCTGGCGTGGCCGTCAGGTGCAGCGTCGTGCCCTTGGTGCACAGCTTGCCGAAATTGGCCGGATGGTCCGGGTCGCCGCGCACGCCGGTGATCTGGTGACCCTCGGTTTCGATGAGCACGCCACAGCCGACGCCGCAGTAGGGGCAGGTGGAGCGTGTGATGGCCATGGTGTTCAGCTGATCGAACCAGAACGCAGAGCCGGCGCCGGGCCACCCCAAGCCGGCTCAGCCCCCTCGGGGGGAAGCGACCCGCGCAGCGGTGGAGCGTGGGGGCGCTTACTGGCCGGACCGGCGATCGGGCGCACCAGGTCGGTGGCCTGGGTGGCGAGCTGATGTGCGTCCAGGAACACTTCACCGTTCTCCACCTTCACACTGAACTTGGGTGTGCAACCTTCGTCAGGTGCTGCGGCCTGGCCATCGCACAGGCCGATGCTCCAGTTGTGCAGCGGGCAGGCCACGTGCGTGCCGAAGACGATGCCTTGCGACAGCGGGCCTCCCTTGTGCGGGCAGCGGTCGAGCAGGGCAAAGACTTCGTCCTGGTCGTTGCGGAACACGGCCACGTCCAGTCCCTGGGTGCGTGCCACGCGGCGCGAGCCGAGCACGGGGATGTCGTCGACGCGGCAGATGAGGGTCCAGATGGTGGCGCTCATGCGGCACTCCCTTCGGTGGTGGCCGATACGGCCTGGATCGGAATGAACTGGCGCGTGTCCACGGCGGCCTTGGCGTGCTCGAACCAGGGATCGGGCTCGCCGTCGAGCGCGAACTGCAGCTGCTCCCACAGTGCCTTGCGGCCCGCGGCGTCTTCCACGATGCGTTTCTTCACATAGTCGAGGCCCACGCGGTTGACGTAGTGCACCGTGCGTTCCAGGTACCAGCCCTCCTGGCGGTACAGCTCGCAGAAAGCACCGGTGTACTCCATCACTTCCTCGGCGTTCTTGAGCTTGGCCAGGAAGTGCGCCACCTCGGTCTTGATGCCGCCGTTGCCGGCCACGTACATCTCCCAGCCTGAATCGACGCCGATGATGCCGACGTCCTTGATGCCGGCCTCGGCGCAGTTGCGCGGGCAGCCCGACACAGCGAACTTCACCTTGTGCGGCGCGTACATCCGCCACATGGCGCGCTCCAGGTCCTTGCCCATCTGCGTGCTGTCCTGGGTGCCCATGCGGCACCACTCTGAACCGACGCAGGTCTTCACCGTACGCAGGGCCTTGGCATAGGCATGGCCAGAAGGCATGCCGATGTCCTTCCAGACGTTGACCAGGTCTTCCTTCTTCACACCCAGCAGGTCGATGCGCTGGCCGCCGGTGACCTTGACGGTGGGAATCTGGTACTTGTCCACCGCGTCCGCGATGCGGCGCAGCTCGTCGGCCGTGGTCTCGCCGCCCCACATGCGCGGGATGACGCTGTAGGTGCCGTCCTTCTGGATGTTGGCGTGCGAGCGCTCGTTGATGTAGCGGCTCTGCGGATCGTCCTTCGCCTCCTTGGGCCAGGTGCTGATGAGGTAGTAGTTGACGGCCGGTCGGCAGCTGGCACAGCCGTTGGGCGTCTTCCAGTCCAGCGCGCGGAAGGTGTCGGCGATGGTCAGCAACTTCCGTTCGCGGATGGCATCTCGCACGTCCTGGTGGCTGTGCTCGGTGCAGCCGCACAGGGCCTTCTTCTTCGGCGTGGCCGAGTAGTCTCCGCCGGCGGTGAACATCAGGATCTGCTCGACCAGGCCGGTGCAGGAACCGCAGGACGCGCTGGCCTTGGTGTGCTTGCGCACCTCGTCCAGTGTGAACAGGCCCTTGTCCTTGATGGCCTTGCAGATCGTGCCCTTGGTCACGCCATTGCAGCCGCAGACCTCGTCGGAATCCTGCATCGCCGCGGCCTTGTTGTGGCCCTGGTGGCCGGCGTCGCCGATGTTGCTTTCGCCGAACATCAGCTTGTCGCGGATATCGTGCACCGTGCGGCCTTCGCGCAGCAGCTTGAAGTACCAGCTGCCGTCCACCGTGTCGCCGTACAGGCAGGCGCCGACCAGCTTGTCGTCCTGGATCACCAGCTTCTTGTAGACGCCACCCGAAGGATCGCTCATCACGATCTCTTCGGTGCCGTCCCCGCCGGTGAAGTTGCCGGCGCTGAACAGATCGATGCCGGTGACCTTGAGCTTGGTGGACGTGAGCGAGCCGGTGTAGCGGCCGATGCCGAACTCGGCCAGGTGCGTGGCCAGCACCTTGCCCTGCTCGAACAACGGCGCCACCAGGCCGTAGGCGATGCCGCGGTGCGCTGCGCATTCGCCCACCGCGTAGATGCGTGGGTCGGTCACGGTCTGCAGTGTGTCGCTGACCACGATGCCCTTGTTCACATGCAGGCGCATGGATTCGGCCAGCGCCGTGTTGGGGCGGATGCCCACGGCCATCACCACGAGGTCGGCCGGCACCTCGGTGCCGTCCTTGAAGCGGATCCCCTTCACCCGTCCATCGGCATCGCCCACCAGCTCCTGCGTCTGCGCGCCGATCAGGAACTGCATGCCGCGTTCTTCCAGCGAAGCCTGCAGCATCCGGCCGGCCACGTCGTCGAGCTGGCGCTCCATCAGCCAGGGCGCGACATGCACCACGTTCACGCTCATGCCGCGCTTCATCAGGCCGTTGGCCGCTTCCAGACCGAGCAGGCCACCGCCGATCACGACCGCATGTTTGTATTGCGCGGCCGCTTCGATCATGGCCTGCGTGTCGGCGATGTCGCGGTAGGCCAGCACGCCCTTCAGATCCTTGCCGGGGATCGGCAGGATGAACGGGTTCGAGCCGGTCGCCATGATCAGGCGGTCGTATTCGGCGCTGATCGTCTCGCCGCCGGGGCCGACCGCGTGCACCACGCGCTTGACGCGGTCCACCTCGCTCACCTTGTAGCCGGCGTGCAGCGTGATGCCGTGGTCGCTGTACCAGGCCCAGTCGTTGAGGATGATCTGATCCAGCGTCTGTTCACCGGCCAGCACCGGCGAGAGCAGGATGCGGTTGTAGTTCGGGTGTGGCTCGGCGCCGAAGACGGTGATGTCGTAGAGGTCGGGCGCGATCTTCAGCAGCTCTTCGAGCGTGCGCACACCGGCCATGCCGTTGCCGACCATCACCAGCCTCATCTTGGCCTTGGGGTTCACTCGCATGTCCATGTCAGGCCACCTTTTCCACATGAGCTTGCCGGGTGTACAGGAAGTCGATCACGGCCTTTCGATAGCGCTGGTACTCAGCGTCGTCGGCCAGGGCCACGCGCTTGCGTGGGCGCGGCAGGTCCACGCTCAGCACCTCGCCGATGGTGGCGGCCGGGCCGTTGGTCATCATCACGATCTTGTCCGACAGCAGCACGGCTTCGTCCACATCGTGCGTGACCATGACCACCGTGCTGCGCGTGCGCGCCACGATGTCCAGCAGTTCGTCCTGCAGCTTGGCGCGGGTGAGCGCGTCGAGCGCGCCGAAGGGTTCGTCCATGAGCAGCACCTTGGGTTCCATCGAGAGGGCGCGGGCAATGCCCACGCGTTGCTTCATGCCACCGGAAATTTCCCCAGGGCGTTTCTGTGCAGCGGCCGTCAGGCCCACCAGGGCCAGCGCGTCTTCGGTGCGTTTCTTCAGTTGCGCTTTGCTCTCAGTGGCAGCGAACACGCGCTCTACCGCAAGGTAGACGTTCTCAAAACACGTCAGCCAGGGCAGCAGGGAGTGGTTCTGGAACACCACGGCGCGTTCGGGGCCGGGACCGGCGATCTCGCGGTCGGCGCAGAGCAGCACACCGCTGGTGGGCGTGGTCAGGCCGGCGATCAGATTGAGCAGGGTGGACTTGCCGCAACCCGAGTGGCCGATCAACGCCACGAACTCGCCCTTGGCCACGCTCAGGTTGATCTCGCGCAGCGCGGGGAACAGGCCCTTTTTGGTCTTGAAGGTCTGTCCGACGTTCTGGATGTCGATGTACTTGGCTTCGTTGCTCATGACTTGACCTCTTCGAAGGTGAACAGGGTGGCGATCTTGATGAGCGCGAATTCGAGCAACAGGCCGACGATGCCGATGACGAAGATCGCGATGATGATGCTGGAGACGTTGAGGTTGTTCCACTCGTCCCAGACCCAGAAGCCGATGCCCACGCCGCCGGTCAGCATCTCGGCGGCCACAATCACCAGCCAGGCCGTGCCCACCGCGAGACGCACGCCGGTCAGCAGGTAGGGCAGCACGGCGGGGAACAGGATCTTGGTGAAGATCTTCCATTCGCTCAGGTTGAGCACGCGGGCCACGTTCAGGTAGTCCTGCGGCACGCGCTGCACGCCCACCGCGGTGTTGATGACCATGGGCCAGATGGAGCAGATGAAGATGGTCCAGATGGCGGCCGGGTCGGCACCCTTGAACACCAGCAGGCCGATCGGCAGCCAGGCGAGCGGCGAGACCGGGCGCAGCAGGCTGATCAGCGGGTTGAACATGCGCGAGAGAAACACCGAGCGGCCGATGGCGAAACCTGCCGGAATGCCGACCAGCGCGGCCAGACCGAAGCCGATGGCCACCCGCTTGAGCGACGAGAGCACGTTCCAGCCCACGCCCTGGTCGTTCGGGCCGTTGCTGTAGAACGGGTCAGAAAACACCTGCAGCGCCTGCGTCCAGGTCTCGGCGGGTTTGGGGATGCCGCTGTTGCCCGAGCTGGCGATCAGCTGCCACACGAGCACCAGCAAGGCCAGACCCAGCACCGGCGGCAGCACCGCCATCCAGAAGCCGCGGAAATCTCGGGCCTGCTTCCTGGGTTCGGGCGCGGCGGCAGGAGCGGATGTGGTCATGGCTTTGGCGAGGGGCGAGGTGGCGGGGGCTGGGGCCGGTGCAATCGGCGCCTCCAGCGGTGAATGAAATACAGCGGCAACCATGGTGGATGTCCTTTCAGTAGAGAGCGACGAGAGAGATGCCTTCAATCCAGAACGCCGCGGAACCGGCTTCGCCGGGCCGCCAGCGTTGCCCCCTTGGGGGTGACGGCCGAAGGCCGGCGCGGGGGGTCACGCCTTTATGGCGAAACCATCGGCGTAGCGGGCCGGGTCCTTGCCATCCCACACCACGCCGTCCATCAGCTTGCTGCTGCGCATCGGGTCCTTGGGGACGCTGATGCCCATGGCGCCGGCGACCGACCTGTAGAGGTCGATCTGGTTGATCTGCTTGGCGATGCCGAGGTAGTCGGGGTGACTCTTGAGCAGGCCCCAGCGCTTGTGCTGCGTGAGGAACCACATACCGTCGGACAGGTAGGGGAAGTTGACCTTGCCGTCGTTGAAGAACTTCATGTGGTTGGGGTCGTCCCAGGTCTTGCCCATGCCGTTCTGGTAACGGCCCAGGATGCGCTGGTTGATCGCGTCCACACCGGTGTTGATGTAGGACTTCTGCGCCACGGTTTCGGCCATCTTCATCTTGTTCTGCAGGCCGGCGTCGATCCAGCGGCTGGCTTCAAGCACGGCCATCATCACGGCGCGCGTGGTGTTGGGGTACTTCCTGGTGAACTCGGCCGTGGTGCCCAGCACCTTCTCGGGGTGGTCTTTCCACAGGTCCTGCGTGGTGTTGGCGGTGACGCCCACGCCGTCCATGATGGCGCGGTGGTTCCAGGGTTCGCCGACGCAGAAGCCGTCCATGTTGCCGATGCGCATGTTGGCCACCATCTGCGGCGGCGGCACGGTGATCAGGCGGGCGCCCGAGAGCGGGTTGATGCCCGCTGCGGCGAGCCAGTAGTGCATCCACATGGCGTGGGTACCCGTCGGGAAGGTGCCGGCGAAGGTGTAGTCGCGCTTGTTGGCTGTCATGTATTTGGCCAGCGTGGGGCCGTCCACGGCGCCCTTGTCGGCCAGTGCTTTCGACAGCGTGATGGCCTGGCCGTTGTTGTTCAGGCTCATCAGCACGGCCATGTCCTTCTTGGGGCCGGCCGTGCCCATGTGCACGCCGTAGACCAGGCCGTAGAGCACGTGGGCGAAGTCGAGTTCGCCGTTGACCAGCTTGTCACGCACGCCGGCCCAGCTGGCTTCCTTGCTGGGCACGATCTTCACGCCGTACTTTTTGTCAAAGCCCAGCACCGAAGCCATCACCACGCTGGCGCAGTCGGTCAGCGGGATGAAGCCGATCTTGACCTCGGCTTTCTCGGGCGCGTCGGAGCCGGCGGCCCAGACGCCGCTGTGGCCCAGCGTGGAGAAGAAGGTGGCGGTGGCCGCGCCCTTCTTGATGAAGTCGCGGCGCGCGGTGTCGGCGGGCTGCGCGGGGGTGGCGGTGGCGGGCTTGGCGGGTGCGGTCATGTCCAACTCCTGGCTGATGAAAAAAACGCGGCCCCAAAAACAAAAACGGCGCCCATCGCCTGACCCGCTTGATGCAGGTCGGCAATGGACGCCGTTGTCCGTGTCTGGGAAGACTGTGAGAGCCCGGACCGCCATTGGCCCCGACTCTTTGTGATCTATCAAGCAGGGAGCGTGCCAGGCTTCGGGTTTCTTCGCGGGTGGATCAGAAGTCCTTTGAATTCAAACGAAAAAGGAAGAACGTCCAGACTTGGTGATCGGCCCGGTGCAGCGCTTCTGGGCACCAGCATGGGCCTCGCGATGGTGCATGCGCTGCGGCAGGCACGGCATTTGTGCGCCGCAACAGGGCGCAGCCGTTCAGCGCCTCGGTTCGGGCAGCACATCGGCCATGGCCAGCACCGCCTCAGCCACTTCGATCAGGCGGCGGTTCTGGTTCATGGCCATCTGGCGCATGGTCTTGTGGGCCTCTTCCTCGCTCAGGTGGCGGTGTGCCATCAGCAGGCCCTTGGCTCGTTCCACCAGCTTGCGTTCGTTCAGGCTGGCGCGCACGGTGTCGAGCTCGTTGCTCACGGTCTGCAGGCGGCGCGCCTGGTCCTGCACCAGTTCGAGGATGGAGCGTTCCAGCTGCAGGCCATAGCCCTGGCCAGACGTGCCCAGGCCCGGCGTGACCAGTGGGCGCTCATCGGGGCTGTCGTCAAAAAAGGAGAGTGCGGCGCTGCCCTGGCCCGGCGCTGTGGCGGGCACGTTGTCCTTGAGCCGTTCAAAATTCGCCAGGTCGGCCGTGGCGGCTTCGATGCGTTGCTCGCACAGCGCGAGCAACTCGGCCGCCAGCAGGTCTTCCACCGTTTTCATCGCATCGATGCGTGCGGTGCAGCTGTCGAACCAGGTCTGGCTCAGCGCCGCGTCCAGCGGGCCTCCGGCCGCCGTGGTGCACAGGATGCGGCGCAGGCGCTCCAGACCCGCCAGGTGCTCGTGGCGCTGGGCGCCGCGCCAGGCGGTGGTCAGAGCCTCGCTGGCAAAGTCGGCAAACACCTGCAGGCAGCGCTCCTGCGAGTCGATCAGGTGCAGCAGCTGCTGCTGGCCCGCGGTGTCGGCGCGCCCGGCGGCGAACAGGGCCGAGCCGGTGGCCCGCTCCTGGCCCGCAAACTCCTTGCCCTGCATGAAGTTGAACAGCGCCACCAGGCGGCGCGAGATGTCCGGGTCGGAGGCGCTGTCGGCGGCCTCGAACACCACGGCCAGCAGGCCGCTGACGAGGCGGATGTAGGCGGCGGTGGCGCGCGCCGGGGTCCAGGCCAGGCTCTCCACCCGGGCGCGCAGCGCGGGCAGGGCGTCCAGCCCCTGCAGCACATAGGCGATGCGGCTGAACAGGCGCGCGCCATGGACGCTGGCTTCGGTGTCCAGGCGGTCGAAGCAGGCCAGCACCTCATCCTGGATCACCAGGCTCTGCTGCACCTGGGCGTGCCGCTCTTCGGCCCAGCGCTGCCCTTGCGAGCCGAGGTACAGGTTCGAGAGACCGCGCTCGCGCTGCAGCGCATGCACCAGGCGGCCGCACGCGTTCACCAGTGCGCTGGTGAGCGCGAGCTGCTGCAGTTCGGCGATGTCGCAGCGCTTGGCGGCGATGAGGAAACAGAGGCCCGATTTCATGAGAAGGGTTTGAAGCCGGTGGTCTACCGGCGGTTCCGTGCCTGCAGCAACATCCGTGCCGCAGCGGGTTGGATCGAGGCGGGTGGGTCTCAGGCGGCCTGCATGCCGTGGCGCTGTTTGATCGCCGCCGTGGCCGGCGAGGCCAGGTGGCCGAGCAGGGCGCGGGCCGCTTCGGGCTGGGTCGAGGTGGTGGCCAGGCCGGCCGAGAAGGTGGTGATGATCTGGACCGGTTCCGGCATCGGCCCGAGCAGGTGAATGCCCGGCAAGCCGAGCAGTTCGCTCAGCTGCTGGAAGCCCAGCGCCACCTCACCCGAGGCCACCAGCGAACCCACCGGCACGCCGGGCGGCGCGGTCACGATGCGGTCCTGGATCTGCCCGGCGATGCCCCAGCGCTCGAACAGCCGGGCCAGCTGAACGCCGCTCGGGCCGGTGGAGTAGCCCAGCGTCGGGGCGGCCAGCACGGCGGCCTTCAGGGCGGCTTCGGTCGAGATGTCCGGGTGCGGTGCACCCGCGCGCACCGCGAGCGCCACGCCGGAGCGCACCACGTCCACCCGACTGCCGGCGGCGATGTGCCCGCTGGCGGTCAGCTGGTCCACCGCGTTGGACGCGAGCGCCACGATGTCAAATCCTTCGCCGGCCTGCACGCGCTTGGCGGCGTCCACACCGCCGACGGATTCGAGCGCGATCTCCACGCCAGGGTGGGCCTGCTGGTACTGGGCGATGAGCTCGGCCAGCACCTGCTTGGTGGCCATGGACGAAATGATGCGAAGGGGGGAAGCCATGCGGGACGCTCCAGGAGTTCAGACGGGTGGGCGCGCCGTCGTGCAGCGCAAACCCCGGCATTAGAACGCATGACATCCCCCGCCAGCGCATCGGCGCGTGGCTACCTTCTCCCGGCTTCAGGCCAGAGCGTGCGCCGGGGTGCGGTCACCCCGGTGGGCAGCGGCGCCAGTGCCGGGCATCAACTGCGCACGCAGGCTCACCACCCCGCCCACCATGATCAGCGCCGGGGGCTTCACGCCGTGGGCCACCGCGAGCGCCGGCAGGTCGGCCAGGGTGCCGGTGATGCAGCGTTCGTCGGGCAAGGTCGCCTTTTCCACCAGTGCCGCCGGGGTGTCGCCCGGCAGGCCGTGGGCCACCAGCTGGCGGCAGATTTCGGGCAGGTTGCTCACGCCCATGTAGAGCACCACGGTCTGGCGCGATCGCGCAAGCATGGGCCAGTCCATGTCGAGGCCGGTGTTGTCGCGCAGGTGGCCGGTGGTCAGCACGAGCGAGCAGGCATGGTCGCGGTGGGTGAGCGGAATGCCCACCGAGGCGGCAGCGCCCTGTGCGGCGGTGAGGCCGGGCACCACGGTGAAGGGAACACCGGCCTTCACCAGCGCCTGGGCCTCCTCGCCGCCGCGGCCAAAAATGTAGCCGTCGCCGCCCTTCAGGCGCAGCACCGCCCGCCCGCTGCGCGCGAGCCGGATCATGAGTTCAATGATCGAGGCCTGGGGCAGGGTGTGGCACGACGACTCCTTGCCCACGTACACGCGGTCGGCGTCGGGCGGCAGAAAGTCCAGCACCGCCGGGCTCACCAGGTGGTCGTACAGCACCAGCCTGGCAGCCTGCAGGGCCTTGACGGCTTTCAGCGTGAGCAGTTCCGGGTCGCCGGGTCCGGCGCCCACCAGCGTCACCAGGCCGGGCGCTCGCTCGTCCACCGTTCCGTCGTCGGGCCAGCCCGGGGTCAGCAGGTGGCTGTGTTCCATCACGCTCATGGGGCGCTCTCCTTGGTTCTGTCTGGCGCTCATTGTTGTCAGGCAGAAAGCCCACGTCCTTGAACCAGTTCAAGGACAGGACCCGCATGCCGCCCGACCATGTGCGCAGCTCGCAGACCGGTGATGGACAGCTGCCTTGCGAGCGGGTTCACACACCCCCATGTGCGCGGGCCACATCCATAGCTGATCCAAGACGGAGAGAGAACCCATGAAAACCACCAAGATCATCTTGTCCTCGCTGGCCATGGCCGCGATGCTGGTCAGCGGCAGCATCCAGGCGCAGGACAAGAAGAACCTCAGCCAGCCGGAAGCCAACTACCAGGCAGGCAGTTCCCCCATCGGCGCCGAGCCCATGGTGCAGAGCATCAACCCCAAGGCGCCACCCATGACGCAGACCGAGTTCGATGTGGCACGCAAGGTCTACTTCGAGCGCTGCGCCGGCTGCCACGGCGTGCTGCGCAAGGGCGCCACCGGCAAGCCGCTCACGCCCGACATCACCGTCGGCAAGGGCACGGATTACCTCAAGGTCTTCATCGCCTACGGCTCGCCCGCCGGCATGCCGAACTGGCAGACCAGCGGCGAGATGACCGAAAAAGAGGTGGACATGATGGCGCGCTACATCCAGCACGAGCCGCCCACCCCGCCCGAATACGGCATGGAGCAGATGAAGGCGACCTGGAAGGTGATCGTGCCGCCCGAGAAGCGGCCGAAGAAGAAGATGAACAACTTCAACATCACCAACATCTTCAGCACCACGCTGCGGGACACCGGTGAAGTGGCGCTGATCGACGGCGACACCAAGAAGATCATCAACATCGTCAAGACCGGCTACGCGGTGCACATCTCGCGCCTCTCGGCCTCTGGGCGTTACCTCTTCGTGATCGGGCGCGACGCCAAGATCAACATGATCGACCTGTGGATGGAAATGCCCGACAACGTGGCCGAGATCCGCACCGGCCTGGAAGCCCGCTCGGTGGAAACCAGCAAGTTCAAGGGCTTTGAAGACAAGTACGCGATCGCCGGTTCGTACTGGCCGCCCCAGTTCGTGATCATGAACGGCGACACGCTGGAACCGCTGAAGATCGTTTCGACCCGCGGCGTCACGGTGGACAAGCAGGAATACCACCCCGAGCCGCGCGTGGCCTCAATCGTAGGCAGCCACTACAAGCCCGAGTTCGTGGTGAACGTGAAGGAAACCGGCCAGACCCTGCTGGTGGACTACTCCAACATCGACGCGCTCAAGGTCACCACCATCGGCACCGCGCGTTTCCTGCACGATGGCGGGCTGGACTCCACCAAGCGCTACTTCATGGTGGCGGCCAACAACAGCAACAAGATCGCCGCAGTGGACCTGAAGGACGGCAAGCTGACCAAGCTGATCGACGTGGGCAAGATTCCCCACCCGGGCCGCGGCGCGAACTTCAACCACCCGAAGTTCGGCCCGGTCTGGAGCACGGGCCACCTGGGTGACGAGACCATTTCGCTTATCGGAACCGACCCGGTCAAGCATCCCAAGGAAGCCTGGAAAGTGGTGCAGACGCTCACCGGACAGGGCGGCGGTGCGCTGTTCATCAAGAGCCACCCGAAGAGCAAGCACCTGTATTCGGACACGCCGCTGAACCCCGATCCGAAGATCTCGCAATCGGTCGCGGTGTACGACATCGACAACCTGGCGAAGGGCTTCGTCGTGCTGCCGATCGCCGAGTGGGCGGGCATCAAGGACGACGGCGCCAAACGCGTCGTGCAGCCCGAGTTCAACAAGGCGGGCGACGAGGTGTGGTTCTCGGTCTGGAGTGCCAAGAACAAGGAGAGTGCGCTGGTCATCGTCGATGACAAGACGCTCAAGCTCAAGGCCGTGATCAAGGACCCGCGCCTGATCACCCCCACCGGTCACTTCAACGTGCACAACACGCAGCACGACGTGTATTGACTCCCCCCTGCGCCGCTTCGCGGCTTCCCCCCGGTGGGGGGACGGCCGTGGTGGCCCGGCAAAGCCGGTTCCACGGGGCCCTGGGTGAAGTCACTTCGTTGTTGTGAGTCTTTTGATGGCCATGAACCTTCGTTTTTTGCTTTCGCTGCTGTTGGTGTCTCCGGCGTTTGCTGCGTCTGCGCAGCCCGCGGGTGAGCCGGCCGCAGCGCGGGCGGTGGCGCTGGTGCGCATGGTTCGGCAGGACTGTGGGTCCTGCCACGGCATGCGCCTCACCGGCGGTCTGGGCCCGGCCCTGACACCGGCGGCGCTGGCCGATTTCCCTATTGATAGCCTGGCCGCCACGATTTACCACGGCAGGCCCGGCACCCCCATGCCGCCCTGGCGGGCGATGCTCAGCGAGCCCGAGGCGCGCTGGATCGCACAACGCCTGCAGCAGGGCTTTCCTGAAGAAATGGTGAAAACACCATGAAGCGCCGTGAATGGCTGGCCACTGCGGCCACTCTGTCTTCTTTCGCCGCGCTCGGCGGCCTTGCCGGTTGCGCCGCACCCGCGTTGCGCGGCACCGGCGACCTCGGCGTGGTCATTGGCCGCGCCAACGGCACGCTCTACCTCGTGGACACGACGGCCCAGGCGCTGATCGGCGAAGTGCCCGGCCTGGGCGACCTTTCGCACGCCTCGGTGGTGTTCTCGCGCGATGGCCTGTTCGCCTACGTCTTCGGGCGCGACGGTGGCCTCACAAAGGTGAACCTGCTGGAGCGCCGCATCACCCGCCGGATCATGCAGGCGGGCAACTCCATCGGCGGCGCCATCAGCGCCGACGGCACCCTGGTGGCGGCGCAGAACTACACGCCGGGTGGCGTGAAGGTGTTCGACGCGCGCACACTGGAACTTCTGGCGGACATCCCTGCCGAGTACGCACCGGGCAAGCTCTCCAGGGTGGTCGGTCTGGTCGATCTGCCCGCTCGGCGTTTCGCCTACAGCCTGTTCGACGCCAACGCGATCTGGGTCACCGACTGTTCGGACCCGAAAAACCCCAGGACCACCAAGTTCGAGAACATTGGTCGCCAGCCCTACGACGCGCTGGTCACGCCCAACGGCCGCCACTACATCGCCGGCCTGTTCGGGGAAGACGGCCTGGCCCAGCTCGACCTCTGGGCGGCAGAGCCCAAGGTCCAGCGCATCCTCGGCGGTTACGGCAAGGGCCAGGAGCCGCTGCCGGTCTACAAGATGCCGCACCTGCGCGGCTGGGCCGTGGCCGGGCGCCGCGCCTACCTGCCCGCCATCGGCCGCCACGAGGTGCTGGTGGTCGACACCGAGACCTGGGCCGAAGTCGGCCGCATCCCCGTGGCCGGGCAGCCGGTGTTCGTGATGGCCCGGCCCGATGGCCGGCAGGTGTGGGTGAACTTCTCCGTGCCCGATTACCACCGCGTTCAGGTCATCGACACGCAAAGCCAGACCATCGTGCAGACGCTGGAGCCCGGCAAGGCGGTGCTGCACATGGAATTCACGCCGCGCGGTGAAGCGGTGTGGATCAGCAGCCGCGACGACAACCGTGTGAGCGTGATCGACACGCAGAGCCTTGCGACCCGTGCGCGGCTGGACGTGCCTGCCCCCAGCGGCATCTTCTTCACCGCGCGTGCCGCGCGGGTGGGGTTCTGAGCCATGAACGCGCGCGATGCCTCTTTCTCCCCGATGAGCGCAGCCGATATGGCCCTGCTCAACACCTGGCAACACGGCTTCCCGCTGGTGCGCGAGCCGTTCGCCCGCATCGCCCAGGCGCTGGGCCAGAGCGAGGCCGGCGTGCTGACCGCTTTCGAACGCCTGCAGCGCGCAGGCGCCATCAGCCGCATCGGTGGGGTGTTCGCGCCGGGGGCTGGGGGCGCCGGGTTGCTGGCGGCCATGGCCGTTCCCCCCGAGCGGCTGCACGCCGTGGCGGCCACCGTGTCGGCCCACCCCGGTGTCAACCATAACTACGAGCGCGAGCACGCCTTCAACCTCTGGTTCGTCATGACCGGGCGCGACGCCACTGCCGTGGAAGCGGCCATGCAGGCGCTGGAGCGGGCCACCGGCCTGCCCGCGCTGCGCCTGCGCATGCAGCGCGCCTACCGCATCGACCTCGGCTTTGACCTGCGCCACGCCACCGCCATGCTGCCCATGCGGGTGCAGCGCGTGGCCCGCGCCGAGCCCATTGCCGTCACCGACTGGCCGCTGGCCGAGCGGGCGGAGGAGGGCTTGCCCTTCATGGCCCGGCCGTTCGATGCCTGGGCCGAGACGGTGGGCCGTCCGGTGGGTGACGTGCTCCACACCTTGCAGCACTGGCTGGACGCCGGCACCCTCAAGCGTTTCGGTGTTGTGGTGCGCCACCATGAGCTGGGCTTTGCCGCCAACGCCATGACCGTGTTCGACGTGCCCGACCACCTGGTGGATACCTGCGGCGAAGCCCTGGCGTGCCAGTCCGGCGTGACCCTGGCCTACCGGCGCGAACGCGCCGAACAGTGGCCCTACAACCTGTACTGCATGGTGCACGGCACCAGCCGCGAGGCGGTGCAAGGCGTGATCGAACGGGTGGTCCCGGCCGCCGGCCTCGCCGATCAACGGCGCACGGTGCTGTTCTCCACCCGCCGTTTCAAGCAGACCGGCGCGCGCCGCTTCCGCACCCTGTCCCCCAACCCCACCCCGATGGAGGGGCCCCATGCTCTCGCCGGATGACGCCCGCCTGGTCGGTTTTCTGCACGGTGGTTTCCCGCTGAGCGACCGGCCTTTTGCCGACGTGGCCGCGCAGTTGGGATGCGGCGAAGACGTGGTGATCGAGCGCCTGCAACACCTGCTGGCGCATGGCGATCTCACCCGCTTCGGTCCGCTGTTCCAGATCGAACGCGCAGGCGGGCGCTTTGTGCTGGCTGCGATGGCCGTGCCCGAGGAGCGCTTTGATGCGGTCGCGGCCCAGCTCGATGCCATGCCCGAGGTGGCGCACAACTACCGCCGCGAATCGGCCCACCCGGACCGGCCCGGCGCCACGCCGCTCAACATGTGGTTCGTGCTGGCGGTCGAATCGGCAGAACAGATCGAGCCCGTGGTCACCCGCATCGAAGCGGAAACCGGTTTGCCGGTGTACGCCTTCCCGAAGGAGCGGGAGTTCTTTGTAGAGCTGAAGCTGCCCTTGCTTGCAGGAGAAGCGCATGGCCATCGATGAACTGGACCGCAGGCTGATCCGCGCCACGCAGTCGGGCTTGCCTCTGGTGCCCCGGCCCTACGAGGCGGTGGGCGCCACGCTGGGCATCAGCGGCGAGCAGGTGCGCGAGCGCCTGCAGGCCATGCTCGACGCCGGCCTCATCCGCCGCATCGGCGCCGTGCCCAACCACTACCGCCTGGGCTTCACCGCCAACGGCATGAGCGTGTGGGACGTGGCCGACGACGTGGTCGATGCCCTTGGCGAACGCATCGGCCTGCTGCCCGGCGTGAGCCACTGCTACCGCCGGCCGCGCCGACTGCCTGTGTGGCCCTACAACCTGTTTGCCATGCTGCATGGTCGCTCCCGCGACGAGGTGGAGCAGCAGGCGCACGAGATCGCCGCGATGCTCGGCGACAGCTGCCGCGCCCACGACATCCTGTATTCGACCGCGATCCTGAAGAAAACGGGATTGCGCTTGACCGATTCCTGAACCGAAAGTCTCACCATGTTTCGCATCAGCCAGTACATGCGCGAAATCGCCGAAGCCGAACAGACCGGCCGGTACCCGATACCCGCGCCCCGCGTGCGGCAGCAGCCAGGGAGAAACACTTCTGACGCGAAAGGCAGCTCGACCCAGGACGCCGCCGGGCTGGCTTTGCCAGACGGCCAGCGTCGCCCCCTTGAGGGGGTCGGGCGAAGCCCGGCAGGGGTGGCCCACGCCCCAGGTCCCGTCGTGATCTGGAATCTGATCCGTCGCTGCAACCTCACCTGCAAACACTGCTACGCGCTCTCTGCCGACCACGAATACGCCGGTGAACTGAGCTGGAACGAAGTCGTGACCGTGATGGACGACCTCAAGGCCTTTCGCGTGCCGGTGCTCATCCTCTCCGGCGGCGAGCCGCTGATGCGGCCCGACATCTTCGACATCGCGGAACGTTCGCGCGCGATGGGCTTCTACACCGGCCTGTCCACCAACGGCACGCTGATCGACGCACCCATGGCCGACCGAATAGCCGCCACAGGCTTCGACTACGTGGGCATCAGCCTGGACGGCCTGCGCGAAACGCACGACAAGTTCCGCCGGCTCGACGGCGCTTTTGACCGCAGCCTCGCGGCTGTGCGCCTGCTGCACGCGCGTGGCGTCAAGGTGGGTCTGCGCTACACCATGACCGCGCTCAACGCGCACGACTTCGCGCCGCTGCTGGACCTGATGCGCAGCGAGCAGGTGGACAAGTTCTATTTCTCACACCTCAACTACGCCGGCCGCGGCAACATCCACCGCGGTCAGGATGCGCAGCACCTCGCCACGCGCGAGGCGCTCGACCTGCTGTACGAACGCGCCTGGGACGCCGCCTGCCGCGGGCTGGACGAAGAGTACGTGACCGGCAACAACGACGCCGACGGCCCCTACCTGCTGCAGTGGGTGCAGGCCCGCTTTCCTCGCTGGGCCGACGCGCTGCGTGAACGTCTGGTGGCCTGGGGCGGCAACAGCAGCGGTGTCAACGTGGCCAACATCGACAACCTCGGCCATGTGCACCCCGACACCATGTGGTGGCACCACACGATCGGCGACGTGCGCCAGCGCCCGTTCTCACAGATCTGGAGCGACACCAGCGAGCCCCTGATGGCGGGCCTGAAAGCGTTTCCCCGGCCGGTGGAAGGCCGCTGTGCCAATTGCCGGCACTTCGCCATCTGCGGCGGCAACACCCGCACCCGCGCCCAGCAACTGACCGGCAACCCCTGGGCCGAAGACCCGGGCTGCTATCTCACCGACGAAGAGATCGGCGCGGTGGCGGGCAGCGACGCCGATCGTCTCGCGCTCTCGCCTTTCCGCAAGGTGCACATCCTCCATCAGGAGGCCGGTCATGCCTGAGTCCATCAAGCAACGCGCCGCCGCAACGCTGGCCAACGTCGCCCGCGCCTCGCTGGTGCTGGGCCTCTGCTGGATGGGCGTGGACCTGGCGGGCGCGCAAACCGCCCCCAATGCCTCTGCCCTTTACACCCAGCATTGCGCCGCCTGCCATGGCGAACAGCGCACCGGCCTCATGGGGCCGGCGCTGCTGCCTGAAAGCCTGGAGCGCCTGCGCCCCGCGGAGGCGCTGAAGGTCATCACCCAGGGTCGGCCGGCCACGCAGATGCCGGGCTTTGCCGACAAGCTCAGCGCCGACGACATCGCTGCGCTCGCCGCGCACATCCGCACCCCGGTGTCGCCGGCGCCCGTGTGGGCCGAGGCCGACATCCGCGCCTCGCGCACATTCAGCCCGGCGCCCGCGGGTGACTCTGCCCAGCCGCTGTGGAAAGCCGACCCGATGAACCTGTTCGTGGTGGTGGAGGGCGGTGACCACCACATCAGCCTGCTCGACGGCGACAGGTTCGAGGTCATCACCCGCTTTCCGAGCCGCTTCGCGCTCCACGGCGGTCCCAAGTTCACCCCCGACGGCCGCTATGTGTTCTTCGGTTCGCGCGACGGCTGGATCACCAAGTACGACCTCTGGCGCCTGCGCGTGGTGGCCGAGGTGCGGGCCGGGCTCAACATGCGCAACGTGGCGGTGAGTGGTGACGGGAAGTGGGTCATGGCCGCCAACTACCTTCCGCACAGCGTGGTTCTGTTCGACGCCGACCTGAACCTCAAGCAGGCCTACGCGGCGGCCACACTGGACGGCAAGCAGACATCGCGCGTGTCGGCGGTGTACGACGCCACGCCGCGCCAGAGCTTCGTCGTGGCGCTCAAGGACATTCCCGAACTCTGGGAGATTTCGTACAACCCCAAGGCCGAGCCTATCTTTGATGGCCTGGTGCACGACTACAAGATGGGCGAAGCCATCGCCAAGCCCGGTTTCCTCGGCGTGCGCCGCACGCCGCTGGACGAACCGCTGGACGACTTCTTCTTCGACCAGAGTTACCGCCACGTGCTCGGCGCCACCCGCCCGAAAACGGGTGACGGCGCCGCCACCGCGCAGGTGGTCAACCTCGACGCCCGCCGCAAGATCGCCGACCTGCCCATCGCCGGCATGCCGCACCTGGGCTCGGGCATCACCTTCGCGTGGAACAACACCACCGTGCTGGCATCACCGAATCTGAAGGGCGGGGCCATCGACGTGATCGACATGAAGACCTGGAAGCCGGTCGCCACCATCCCCACCCCCGGGCCGGGCTTCTTCATGCGCAGCCATGAAAAAAGCCGCTTTGCCTGGACCGATTCGATGATGAGTCCGACCGCCAGGGACACCATGACCATCATCGACAAAGCGACGCTGCTGCCCGTGGCCACGGTGAAAGAGCCCGGCAAGACCCTGGCCCACATCGAGTTCACCAAGGACGGTCAATACGCGCTCGCCAGCGTGTGGGAAATGGACGGTGCGCTCATCGTTTACGATGCCCAGACCTTCAAGGAAATCAAGCGCCTGCCCATGAGCAAACCGGTGGGCAAGTACAACGTGTGGAACAAGATCACACGTTCAGAGGGAACTTCACATTGACCGGTTCAGTGCGTGGGGAGCCGCGCCTCGCCGGCGATGGCGTGGTCTGGCTGCTGGTGCTGGCCGAGCTCCTGACCTTCGGCTTGCTGTTCGTGTCGTTCGCGTTCGCGCGCTGGCGCGAGCCGGACGTGTTTGCGAAAGGCCAGGCCGCGCTGAGCCTGCACACCGGCGCGCTCAACACCCTGTTGCTGGTTGCAGCCAGCTGGGCGGCCGTGCGCGCGGTGCGGGCTTTTGAAGCGGATCGGGGCGGTGCCGGCGCGAACTGGCTGCTGGTCGCACTGGCCGGTGCCATCGGCTTTCTGGTCGTCAAAACCCATGAATTCGCGGGCAAGGTGCAGGCCGGTTTCGACTGGGCCACCGACTCCTTCACGATGCTCTACACCCTGCTCACGGGCTTCCATTACCTGCACGTGCTGGTGGGCGCCATCGTGTTTGCGCTGCTCTGGCGCAAGGCCAGGGCGGGTGCCTACGGCCGGGCCAACCACATGGGTCCCGCATCGGGCGCGGTGTTCTGGCACATGGTGGATCTGCTGTGGATGGTGCTGTTCCCGCTGGTCTACGTCATCCGTTGAAGGGGCAGGTCATGCGTTTCACAAGGGAAGATGCCGTTTTTGGGCTGCTGGTGCTGGCCACCGCGGTGAGCTGGTGGCTGGGCGAAGGTGCCGCCACGGGCGGGCAGCATCTGGGTACCGTGGCCACCCTCGCCGTGCTGGCACTCTCAGCCGTCAAGGGTGCGCTGATCGCACTGGACTACATGGAGCTGCAAACCGCGCCCGCACTCTGGCGGCGTGCGGTGCTGGGTTGGCTGGCGCTGGTGATCGGGTTGATCCTGCTGGTCAGCCTGCTGCCGCGCGCCTGACGCCGTTTGGAGCGGGGCGCCGGCGTTGTGCCCGTTCCTTGAACTGGTTCAAGGACGATTCCCGACGAAAAACGGAGGATGCTTCCATCGCCAACAGATGGAGGGCTTCCATGAGCCAGACGCAAAGCGGGTTTACCAAACAGATGGCCCGCAACATGTTTTACGGAGGCAGCGTGTTTTTTGCGCTGCTGTTTGCGGTGATCGTGTTCGACACCGAGCAACGTATTCCCGAGCGTTCCAACGCCAAGGCCATCACCCCCGCGGTGGTGGCGGGCAAGAAGATCTGGGAAACGCGCAATTGCATCGGTTGCCACACGCTGCTGGGAGAGGGCGCCTACTTCGCACCCGAGCTGGGCAACGTCTACAAACGCCGCGGTGGCGATTTCATCAAGGCCTGGATGCAGATCCAGCCCACGGGTACGCCGCACCGCCGCCAGATGCCGCAGTTCAACCTGAACGAGCAGCAGCTCAATGACCTGGTCGAGTTCCTCAAGTGGACCGGCGAGATCAACACCGAGCAGTGGCCGCCCAACATCGAAGGTTGAGAGGAGAAAACACCATGACCATATCCACACTCAAATACCAGAGCCAGTCGGTCTCCAAGCTCTACTTCATCGCCGCCATGGCGCTGTTCGCCGGGCAGATCCTGTTCGGCATCGGCCTGGGCCTGCAATACGTGATCGGGGACCTGTTCTTTCCCTACATCCCGTTCAACATCGCGCGGATGGTGCACACCAACCTGTTGATCGTCTGGCTGCTGTTCGGCTTCATGGGCGCCGCCTACTACATGGTGCCTGAGGAGTCGGAAACCGAGCTCTACAGCCCCTTGCTGGCCAAGGTGCTGTTCTGGGTCTTCCTGGCGGCCGGCTCGATGACGATCGTCGGGTACCTCACGGTGCCCTACGCCAAGCTCGCCGAACTCACCGGCAACGACCTGCTGCAGACCATGGGACGCGAGTTCCTGGAGCAGCCGCTGCCCACCAAGCTGGGCATCGTGGTCGTGGCGCTGGGCTTTTTGTTCAACGTCAGCATGACCGCACTCCGGGGCCGCAAGACCAGCATCACGCTGGTGCTGCTGATGGGCCTGTGGGGTCTCGCGATCTTTTTCCTGTTCAGCTTCGTCAACCCGGAAAATCTGGTGCGCGACAAGATGTACTGGTGGTTCGTCGTTCACCTGTGGGTGGAAGGCGTGTGGGAGCTCATCCTCGGTGCGCTGCTGGCCTATGTGCTGGTCAAGACCACCGGCGTGGACCGTGAAGTCATCGACAAGTGGCTCTATGTGATCGTCGCCTTCGCGCTGATGACCGGCATCCTGGGCACGGGCCACCACTTCTTCTTCATCGGCCTGCCCGGCTACTGGCACTGGATCGGTTCGGTCTTCTCGGCGATGGAACCGATCCCCTTCTTCATGATGACGGTGTTCGCCTTCAACATGGTGCAGCGCCGCCGCCGCGACCATCCCAACCAGGCCGCTGTGCTCTGGGCACTGGGCACGGCTGTCATGGGCTTCCTGGGCGCGGGACTGTGGGGCTTCGCCCACACGCTGAGCGCGGTCAACTACTACACCCACGGCTCGCAAGTCACCGCCGCCCACGGCCACCTGGCTTTCTACGGCGCCTATGTGCTGGTGGTGATCACGCTGATCAGCTACGCCATGCCCACCCTGCGCGGCCGCATCGCCAACAGCCAGAGGGCCCAGGCCTACGAGATGTGGAGCTTCTGGATCATGACCATCGGCATGGGCATCATGGTGCTGGCCCTGACCGGCGCCGGCATTCTGCAGGTGTGGCTGCAACGCATGCCCACCACCGGCGCCATGAGTTTCATGGAAACGCAGGACCAGCTGGTGCTGTTCTACTGGGTGCGCATCGCCGGTGGCGTGGTCTTCCTGCTCGGCCAGTTCACCTACTTTGCCAGCTTCTTCGTCGGCGGCCAGCATGTTCTGACGGACAAAGTCGCAAGCTCTTCCGGTGGCGGCATGCTCGGCGCCCGCCCGGCATGACATGAAGCACCCCCGCGCCGCCTTTGGCGTCACCCCCTCGAGGGGGCGATGCCAGCCGACTGGCAAAGCCAGATCGGCGGCATCCCCGGCTGGACCGATGCACGCGTCGCATGTTTTGAGAACACTCAAATGGAACGAGCTTGTCAGCCATGGACCACAGTGAACAGCAGCATCTGATGCAGGTACCGTACTACGCCGAGCAGGCGGGTGAGGCGACGCTCTTCGAGCACGCCTTCCGCCAGCGTCTGCCGGTGCTGATCAAGGGCCCCACGGGCTGCGGCAAGACGCGCTTCGTGGAGCACATGGCGGCCCGCCTGGGCCGGCCGCTCATCACCGTGAGCTGCCACGACGACCTGAGCGCCGCCGACCTCGTGGGTCGCCACCTCATCGGCGCCGGCGGCACGGTGTGGCAGGACGGGCCGCTGGCCCGCGCGGTGCGCAGCGGCGCCATCTGCTACCTCGACGAGGTGGTGGAAGCCCGCAAGGACACCACCGTGGTGCTGCACCCGCTGGCCGACGACCGGCGCGTGCTGCCCATCGAACGCACTGGCGAACAGCTGGTGGCACCACCCGGCTTCATGCTGGTCATCAGCTACAACCCGGGCTACCAGAATCTGCTGAAAAGCCTGAAGCCCAGCACGCGCCAGCGCTTCATCGCGCTGACCTTCGGCTACCCCGGGCCGGTGGTGGAGCGCGCCATCATCGAAGCCGAGACCGGCGTCGGTGCCGTGGTGGCCGATCGCCTGGTGCAACTCGCCATGGCCCTGCGGCGCCTGACCGACCACGATCTCGAAGAAACCGCGAGCACGCGCCTGCTGGTGATGGCCGCGCGCCTGGTGGCCAGCGGCCTGCCGCTGCACACCGCCTGCCGCGCGGCCATCGTGGACGCGCTGACCGACGACGCCGAAACCGCAGCCGCCCTGGACGAAGTGGTGTCTGCTGTCATCGGTTCGACCGGCTGACCGTTCCTGTTTTGCGGCGGCGGCGCTGCGCTCCCTCCTCTGTTTGTCACACCATGCAACGCCGCCGCCTTTTCTTTCAAATCGGCTTCTTCGCGCTGTTCCTGCTGGCGCCCGCGCTGAACCTGCTGCGCTTCGACCTCAACGAAGCCCAGCTCTGGTTTCTGGGTCAACGCTGGTCGTTGGGCATCGACGCCTTCAAGGCCGGCGAAATCACCGCCAACGAAGCGGCGATCCAGATTTTCCTGCGCGCCATCCTGCCCGGCATCGTGGTCGTCGTGGCTTTTCTGGGCGTGGCCTGGCGCTATGGCCGCCTGTATTGCGGCTGGCTGTGCCCTCACTTCACCCTGGTTGAAACGCTCAACACCGCGCTGCACCGCGCCTGCGGCAAGCTCAGCGTGTGGGACAGGCACCGCACCGTCCGTGCCGATGTGGAACCCTCGGCCCGCTGGTGGCCGGTGTTCGGGGCGCTGTGCCTGGTGTTCGGGTTTGCGTGGGCGATCACGCTGCTGACCTACCTGCTGCCGCCCGCCACGATCTGGGGCAACCTGTTCGCCGGCACGCTCACGCCCAACCAGGCCCGTTTTCTCATCATTGGCACCGCGGTGTTCACGGCCGAATTCGCTTTTGCGCGCCACCTGTTCTGCCGCTTCGGCTGCGCGGTCGGCCTGTTCCAGAGCCTGGCCTGGATGGCCAATCCCAAGGGCATGGTGGTCGCGTTCGACCGCGAACATGCGCGCGACTGCCGCACCTGCAGCACGTCGGTGTACCCCGGTGGTACGGCCTGCGACAACGGCTGCCCCATGCGCCTGCACCCGCGCAACATCAAACGCATGATGTTTTCCTGTGTGCAATGCGGTCAGTGTCTGGACGCCTGCGAAGAGACCCAGACCGCGCAGGCGCGTGAACCGTTGCTGGAATGGAAGGTCGGCGCCGACGCGGTGCGCGAAACCCTGCGCCAGCGCAAAGCCGAACTGGAACTCGAAAACCCCTCTGCGCCGCTTCGCGCCTTCCCCGTCCAGGGGGACCACACCAGCAGCCCGGCAAAGCCGGTTCTGTGCTGTGCGCCGGATGCTGGTCCCGCGTTGGCAGTGGCAAAACCGGAGAACTGACATGGAAGAGTGGGTTGGCCAGCAATGGCACCGTTTCATCCACCGCGCTGCGAGCCGCCAGCATGCACACGCCGCCGTGCAACTGCCGGAGGTGCAGCGCGCCATCGGCATGCTGTTTCGCGCGGCGGGCGGGGCCCACGGCGTGCGCCTGGCGCCCGCCACCGACACCCGCAGTGGCGGCCCGCGCGACTGGCTGCAGCGCATCGCCGGCAGCGGCACGCATGCGGCCACCGGCCGGCTGGAGACCGAGGCGCTCTCGCTGCCGCCGACCGTGGCGGTGTTCGATGATGTCGCGCTGAACCGCGCGCTCTACCTCTGGCTGGCCGCGCAGGGCGCCTGCATCGAGGCCACGGGCGACTGGCTGGGCGACAACGTGCGCGCGAGCGCGCAGGTGCTTCGGACCTTCCCCGGCCTGGCGGCGCGCCATGCCGGTCTGCTGTCGGCCCAGCTCGGTCTGCGGCCCGACCCGGCCCGCCTCAAGGGTGCTGCCGCCGCGGCCGAACGCATGGTGCAGCGGGCGCTGCAGGGTGTCTTGCCTGCGGTGGCGTGCGGCCTGCAGCCGCAGGACGTGGCACCGGTCTGGCTCTGGCTGGATGCAGGCGGCGAGCCTGCGGTGGCCGTTGCCCGGCCAGACGGCGAGCAGACCCCGGGTGAAGCCCGCAAGCCCGCCGCCAGCGATGCCCGCCGGCGCCGCGCCCAGGCCGTCACCGACGAGCGCGACAAGGCGCCGCTGATGATGTTCTTCCGCGCCGAGTCCATCCTGTCATGGGGCGAGTTCGTCAAGGTCAACCGCGCCAGCGACGACGACCCCGACGACAACGCCGCGGGCGTGGCCAACGACATGGACGTGCTGGCGATCGCGCCCGACGGCCAGAGCACGGCCGCGCGCGTGAAGTTCGACCTTGACCTGCCCAGCGCCGCCGCCGACGACCGGCCGCTCGGCCCCGGCATCCGCCTGCCCGAGTGGGATTTCCGGCGCAATGCGCTGCTGCCGGAGCATTGCGCGCTGCAGACCCTGGTGGCCACGCCGGCCGAGCCCTATGTGCCGCCCACCGCCTTGCGCACCACGGCCCGCCGCGTGCGCCGCCGGCTCGAGGTTCTGCGCGCCGGCAGCGGCCGGCAGCGCGCGCAGCCCGAAGGTGACGAGATCGACCTCGACGCCTGGGTGCGCCACCGCGTCGATGCGGCGGGTGCCCCGCACAGCGAATCACCGGCGGTGTTCACCCGACGCGTGCGAACCGAGCGCAGCCTGGCCACGCTGCTGCTGGCCGACCTCTCTCTCTCGACCGATGCCTACGCCACCCAGACCGCGCGTGTGATCGACGTGATCCGCGATGCGCTCTACGTGTTCGGTGAAGCGCTCAGCGCCAGCGGCGATCCGTTCGAGATGCTGGGTTTTTCTTCGGTGCGGCGGCAGAACGTGCGCATCCAGCACCTGAAGGGTTTTGACGAGCCCTGGAACGCCGCAGTGCGCGACCGCGTGGGCGCCATCAAGCCCGGCTACTACACACGCATGGGCGCGGCGATCCGCCTGGCCACGCTGCGCCTGGGCAAGCGCCCGGAGCGGCAGCGTCTGATGCTGATCCTGACCGACGGCAAACCCAATGATCTGGACGTGTACGAGGGCCGCTACGGCCTGGAAGACACGCGCCACGCGGTGCAGGCCGCGCGCCAGGCCGGACTCATTCCTTTCTGCATCACCATCGACGAATCGGCCCACGACTATTTGCCCATGCTGTTCGGGCAGCAGGGCTACGCGCTCGTGCACCGGCCGCAGGATCTGGTGGACCGGCTGACCCGTGTCTACACCGGCTTCATGCGCCAGTCGGCCTGCTGAGCGCCGCTGCAAGCGGGTACATTGCGGAGTGGGCCAAGCGGCCGATCCCCCTCATTCTCGACGTTGCGCGCCCGTCGCGCCCCGGCCATGGACATTGCACAGTTCGACCTGCCCCGTTACCTTTCCATGCTGCCCCTGTTTCAGGACATGAAGCCGCCCGAGTTGCAGCGTCTTGCGCAGGGCAGCCGCCTGCGGCGGCTGACGCGGGGTGACGATGTGTTCCGCCCAGGTGAACTGTGCACCGAGTTCCATGTCACCGTCTCCGGCCAGATCAAGCTGTTCGCCATCTCGCCGGCCGGCCAGGAAAAGATCATCGAGATCGTCGGGCCTGGCAACAGCTTTGCCGAGGCGCTGATGTTCACCGACAAGCCCTATTTCATCAACGCGCAGGCGCTCACCGAAACGCTCCTGCTCAGCGTGTCCAAGCAGAGTGTGATGCGGGAAATCGAACACGACCCGCGTTTCTGCATGCGCATGCTTGCGGGTCTGTCAAGGCGCCTGCACGGGCTGGTCAACGACGTGCAGGCGTATGCGCTGCACAGTGGCGTGGAGCGGGTCATCGGCTACCTCATGCGCGACCTGCCCGATGGCAGCAAAGGCGGTTCCGAGGAAGAGCTCGCGCAACGCGTGACGCTGCCGGTGAGCAAAGCGGCCATCGCCTCGCGCCTGTCGATGACCCCCGAATACTTTTCGCGTGTGCTGCACGAGCTGGAGGCCAAGGGCCTGATCGTGATCGACAAGCGCGACATCCACATTCCCGATCCCCAGCGGCTCACGCGCTACCCCTTGGGTTAGCCCCCGCGCGAAGTAAGCACCCCCCGCGCCGCTGCGCGTCACCCCCCGAGGGGCGATGGGAGCGGCTTGGCAAAGCCAGTTCCGCCGCATCCTCGGTGAAGACACGCGCGCCGGATGCGGGACTGGCCCCTTCCTCGGAGTTCGTTGCGCCCCCGTACACTCCCCGCCATGCTGATTTTGGGATTCGAATCGTCTTGTGATGAAACCGGCGTGGCCCTCGTGGACGCCAGCGGCGGCGCTGTGCCGCGGCTGCTCGGTCACGCCTTGCACAGCCAGATCGAGATGCACCAGGCCTACGGTGGCGTGGTGCCCGAGCTGGCGAGCCGCGACCACATCCGCCGCGTGCTGCCGCTGACCGACGCCGTGCTGGCGCAGGCGGGCCTGCCGCTCTCCGCCGTGGACGCCATCGCCTATACCCGCGGCCCCGGCCTCGCCGGTGCGCTGCTGGTCGGCTCCGGGGTGGCGTGTGCCATGGCCCTGGCGCTGGGCAAGCCGGTGGTGCCGGTGCACCACCTGGAAGGGCATCTGCTCTCGCCGTTCCTGAGCGCCGATCCCCCCGAGTTCCCGTTTGTGGCGCTGCTGGTCTCCGGCGGCCACACCCAGCTGATGCGGGTGGACGGCGTGGGCCGCTACGAGCTGCTGGGCGAAACGATCGACGACGCGGCCGGTGAGGCCTTTGACAAGTCCGCCAAGCTGCTCGGGCTGGGGTATCCCGGTGGCCCGGCGCTGGCGAAGCGGGCGGAGCAGGGCAGCGCCACCGCCTACAAATTCCCGCGCCCGCTGCTGCACAGCGGCGACCTCGATTTTTCCTTTGCCGGACTCAAGACCGCCGTGCTGACCCAGGTGAAGCGCCTGGCCCACGCCCGGCCCGAAGGCCCGGCCACGCCGCAGCTGGCACAGGCACTCGATGGCACCCAGATCGCCGACGTGGCCGCCAGCGTGCAGGCTGCCATCGTCGAGGTGCTGGTGAAGAAATCGCTCGCCGCCATCGAATCCACCGGGCTCAAGCGCCTAGTGGTGGCCGGCGGGGTAGGGGCCAACGCGCTGCTGCGCCAGCAGCTCAACGCCGCCTGTGAGCAGCGTCGCGTGCGGGTGCATTACCCCGAGCTGCATCTGTGCACCGACAACGGCGCCATGATCGCGCTCGCCGCCGGTCTGCGGTTCCAGGCAGGACTGCTGCCCGCCGCGGGTGCTGCGCCTGTCTACCCGTTCGACGTGCGGCCCCGCTGGCCGCTGTCCGAACTGGGCGTCCGGCAAGGGGCGCTGCCCGGTTGAATGTCCCCATGGGAAGCCATTTGAAATGGCGAATTACACTGCGCAACCCCGATGCCTGAGGGACCCATGGCCGCGACGCGATGGTCGTTGCCATGGGACCGACGGGCCCTGAACCACGGAGCACTTTTTTTCATGAAGCCCACCCATTCCCTGCGCCGCGGCGCCCTGAAGGCCATGGCGGCCCTGTTGTTCGGCGCCGCCGGTGCGACCACCGCCTGGGCCCAGAGCGCGCCCGCCGCCGCACCGATCCGCATCGGCATGATCGAAGGCCTGTCAGGCCCGTTCGCCAACACCGGCGAGGCGGTCTACCGCAACCTCGTGTGGGCCACCGAGCGCGTCAATGCCCGCGGCGGCGTGAAGCTGCCAGCCTCGCAAGGGGGCAACCGCCCGCTGCTGATCGAGCGTTTTGACAGCAAGGGCCAGACCGAAGAGGCGCTCTCCTCGCTGCGCTCGGCGGTGGACCGCGGCATCACGGTGGTGACGCAGGGCAACTCGTCCGCTGCGGCGTCCGGCTTGATCGACGCCATCAACAAACACAACGAGCGTGACCCGGCGCGCCAGGTGCTGTTCCTCAACTACTCGGCGGTGGACCCGGTTCTCACCAATGAAAAGTGCAGTTTCTGGCATTTCCGCTTCGACGCCCACGCCGACATGCGCATGACCGCCCTCATGAGCGTGCTGCGTGAGGACCGTGCGCTCAAGAGCGTTTACCTGATCGGCCAGGACTACAGCTTTGGCCAGGCGGTGCTCGGCGAGGCGCGCCGTCAGCTCGCTGCCCAGCGGCCCGATGTGAAGATCGTGGGCGACGAGCTGCACCCCATGGCCCGCGTCAAGGATTTTCTGCCCTATGCTGCCAAGATCAAGGCCAGCGGCGCACAGGCGGTGCTGACCGGCAACTGGGGCAACGACCTGACGCTGCTGGTCAAGGCAGCGCGCGAGGTCGGCTTTGACGGCGCTTTCTACACCTTCTACGGCAACGCCCTGGGTGCGCCGGCGGCGATCGGCGAGGCCGGCATCGGCAAGGTGATAGCCGTGGCCGACTGGTTTCCCAACGTCCCGACGCGGGAGTCCGAAGCTTTCTACCAGTCGTTCCGCCAGCGTTTTCCCAACCCTGCCGACGACTACGTGCACATGCGCATGCAACTCATGATCGAGTCGCTTGCGCAGGCGATCGAGCGCGCGGGCACGGTGCAGGCTGCGCTGGTTGCGGCCCAGCTGGAAAAGGCCGATGTCCAACTGGCCGGCCAGACGGCACGCATGCGCGCCGCCGACCACCAGTTCCAGCAGCCGCTGGCGGTGGCGGTGATGGAGCGCCAGGGCGCGCCGGGCGTGAAGTTCGACGTGGAAGGCTCCGGCTACGGCTTTCGCGTCATCCGCAGCCTGAGTCCACAGCAGGCGGAGCAGGCCCACACCTGTAACATGGTCCGGCCCTGATCGAGGGCCGTCATTCGGGAGCATTCATGCGGGCAGTGGTTGAACGACTGGAAGAATCGCGCATTCGCGAAGTGGCCAACGAGGGCCTGGGCCGCGAAGGCGTGCTCAAGTTCTGGTTCGGCGAGAGCGACGAGGTCACGCCGGCCTTCATCCGCGAGGCGGCGATTGCCTCGCTGCAGGCGGGCGACACCTTTTACGCCCACAACCTCGGCCTGACCGAGTTGCGTCAGGCGATCGCCGTCTACACCCACGGCCTGCATCCCCGGCACAGCACCGACCACTGGTTCGACCGCATCGCCGTCACCTCCGGCGGGGTCAACGGGCTGATGCTGGCGTCGCAGGCGCTGGTGGACGCGGGCGACGAGGTGGTGGTGGTCACCCCGGCCTGGCCCAACCTCGTGGCGCAGCCGCAGATCATGGCGGCGAAGGTGAAGACCGTGCCACTCACGGTGATGGCGCAGGGCCAGAACGCCGGAGCCTGGGTGCTGGACATGGACGCGCTGCTGGCCGCTATCACGCCAGCCACCCGCATGCTGATCGTCAATGCGCCCAACAATCCCACCGGCTGGACGCTGAGCCGGGACGAGCAGGCCACCATCCTGGCGCATTGCCGTCGCACTGGCACCTGGGTGCTGGCCGACGAGGTGTACGAGCGCCTGTACTACGCGCCCGACTCGCCCAACGGCGCGGCCCCGAGTTTTCTGGACGTGGCCGAACCCGAAGACCGCCTGATCGTCGCACACAGCTTCTCCAAGAGCTTCCTCATGACTGGCTGGCGTCTGGGCTGGCTGGTCCTGCCTGCCACACTGACCCATGCGTTGGGCAAGCTGATCGAGTTCAACACCTCCTGCGCCCCGGTGTTCACCCAGCGGGCTGCCGTGGTGGCGCTGCAGCGCGGTGACGAGGTCACGCCCGCACTGGTGGCCCACCTGCGGACCTGTCGCGACACCCTGGTGCCCCTGCTGCAGTCCGTGCCTGGCGTGACGCTGGCCGAACCCAAAGGCGGCATGTACGCCTTTTTCCACCTGGAAGGGCACGACGACTGCCTGGACACCGCCAAGCGCCTGGTGCGCGAGGCCGGCCTGGGACTGGCGCCCGGCAGTGCTTTCGGCCCGGAGGCGGCCGGCTGGCTGCGCTGGTGCTTCGCCAGCCGCGATTCCCAGCGCCTGGTGCAGGGCGTGGATCGCCTGCGCACCTGGCTGGCCGCGCAACGCTGACTCCCGCTGGGCTATAATTCGCGGTTGCCATCATCCCAGATGGCATATCACGCCCGTTGCGGCGGCCCGACCTGAATCGTTTCGGGGGCTGGCTGGCTGCGTCGGGACGCATGTAACTCCAAGGAATCCGACATGATCGAAAAATCCGTCAAAGCCACCGTGGTGGCCGACAACGCCCGCGCTGCGAACGACACCGGCAGCCCCGAAGTGCAGGTCGCCATCCTGACCGCTCGCATCAACGAACTGACCCCCCACTTCAAGCAGCACGCCAAGGACCACCACGGTCGCCGCGGCCTGCTGCGCATGGTGAGCCGCCGCCGCAAGCTGCTCGACTACCTGAAGTCCAAGAACGCCGACCGTTACATCGCACTGATCGCGAAACTGGGCCTGCGCAAGTAATTTTGAATCCGGCATGACACGCAAAACGCCTGAGTTGGTTCGCTGGCTCGGGCGATTTTTGTTTGTAAGCCACCCTTTTTGATTCCGGAGCAGCAGCAACAGAGCGAAGCTGTGTCATTCCAAAGCTGCTGGGCGTCGTGCAAGTACGGCGCCCAGCGACTCTGGAATGGCATCGTGTTCTGGGTTGTGTTTCCGGGTTTTGTGCAGAAGGTCTGCACGCCATGCCGCCTCACCTGTTCTGACGGGCGGCCCATAGGAGAAAAACCATGAGCATGTTCAACAAAGTCACGAAGACCTTCCAGTGGGGCCAGCACACGGTCACCATGGAAACCGGCGAAATCGCCCGCCAGGCCACGGGCGCCGTGGTGGTCAACATCGACGACACCGTGGTGCTCGCCACCGTGGTTGCCAAGAACGAAGCCAAGGCCGGTCAGGACTTCTTTCCCCTGACGGTGGACTACACCGAAAAATCCTACGCCGCCGGCAAGATCCCCGGCAGTTTCTTCAAGCGCGAGGGCCGTCCCAGCGAACTGGAGACGCTGACCTGCCGCCTGATCGACCGCCCGATCCGCCCGCTGTTTCCTGAAGGCTTCTACAACGAAGTCCAGGTGATCGTGCACGTGGTGAGCCTGAACCCCGAAGTGCAGGCCGATATCGCCGCCATGATCGCCACCAGTGCCGCGCTGTCGGTTTCCGGCATCCCGTTCAACGGTCCCATCGGTGCGGCTCGAGTGGGCTACATCAATGGCCAGTACGTGCTCAATCCGGGTCAGACCCAGCTCAAGGACAGCCAGCTCGACCTCGTGGTCGCGGGTACCGAGGCTGCCGTGCTGATGGTGGAATCGGAAGCCGACCAGCTCAGCGAAGAAGTCATGCTGGGCGCCGTGGTGTACGGCCACGAACAGGGCAACATCGCGATTGCCGCCATCAACGAGCTGGTGCGAGACGCCGGCAAGCCGGCCTGGGACTGGCAGCCGCCGGCCAAGGACGAGGCCTTGATCGCGAAGATCGACGGCCTGGCCAAGGCCAAGCTGGAAGCCGCCTACCAGATCCGCAACAAGCAGGCCCGTACCCAGGCCTGCCGCACCGCTTACGCCGACGTGATGGCCGCCCTGAAAGCCGAAGGCGTTGCCTTTGACAGCGTGGCCATCGAAAGCCTGTTGTTCGAGATCGAAGCCAAGATCGTGCGTGGCCAGATCCTGGCGGGTGAGCCCCGCATCGACGGTCGCGACACGCGCACCGTGCGTGCCATCGAGATCCGCAACAGCGTGCTGCCCCGCACCCACGGTTCTTCGCTGTTCACCCGTGGCGAAACCCAGGCGCTGGTGGTGGCCACGCTCGGCACCGACCGCGACGCGCAGCGCATCGACGCGCTGGCTGGCGAGTTCGAAGACCGCTTCATGCTCCACTACAACATGCCTCCCTTTGCCACCGGTGAAGCGGGTCGTTTTGGCACACCCAAGCGCCGCGAGATCGGCCACGGCCGTCTGGCCAAGCGCGCGCTGATCGCCGCTTTGCCCACCAAGGAAGACTTCCCCTACACCATGCGCCTGGTGTCGGAGATCACCGAATCCAACGGCTCTTCGTCCATGGCCTCGGTCTGCGGCGGCTGTCTGGCGCTGATGGACGCGGGCGTTCCCATGAAAGCCCACGTGGCGGGTATCGCCATGGGCCTGATCAAGGACGGCAACCGCTTCGCCGTTCTGACCGACATCCTGGGTGATGAAGATCACCTGGGTGACATGGACTTCAAGGTCGCGGGCACCACCAACGGCATTTCCGCGCTGCAGATGGACATCAAGATCCAGGGCATCACCAAGGAGATCATGCAGGTCGCGCTGGCCCAGGCCAAGGAAGCCCGCATGCACATCCTGGGCAAGATGCAGGAAGCCATGGGCGAAGCCAAGACCGAAGTGTCCAACTTCGCGCCCAAGCTCTTCACCATGAAGATCAACCCCGAGAAGATCCGTGACGTGATCGGCAAGGGCGGCGCCGTGATCCGCGCGCTGACCGAAGAAACCGGCACCCAGATCAACATCGACGAAGACGGCACGATCACCATCGCCTCGACCGACTCGGCCAAGGCCGACGAGGCCAAGCGCCGCATCGAGCAGATCACCGCCGAAGTGGAGATCGGCAAGGTCTACGAAGGCCCGGTCACCAAGATCCTGGACTTCGGTGCCCTGATCAACCTGCTGCCCGGCAAGGACGGCCTGCTGCACATCAGCCAGATCGCCCACGAGCGCGTGGAGCGCGTGACCGACTACCTGACCGAAGGCCAGATCGTCAAGGTCAAGGTGCTCGAGACCGACGAAAAAGGCCGTGTCAAGCTCTCGATGAAGGCCCTGATGGACCGCAACGCACCTGGTGCCGAGCAGGCCCAGCAGCAACAGCAGTAAGTCGCACCGGAGCGGATCAGAGATGCGAGCGGTTGAGATCAGTGCCTACGGCGCGCCCGATGTGCTGCGCCTGACCGAGCGTCCGCTGCCGGTGGCCGGAGCGGGTGAGTTGCTGATCCGCGTCCGTGCGTCGGGCGTGAACCGCCCTGATGTGCTGCAGCGGACCGGCAACTATCCGGTGCCGCCCGGCGCGTCCGACATCCCTGGCCTGGAAGTGGCGGGGGTGATCGAGTCGGGCGATGCGGCGGCCATGGCAGCGGCCGGCTTCCAGGTCGGAGACCGTGTCTGCGCTCTGGTGTCGGGTGGTGGCTATGCCGAGTACTGCGTGGCGCCCGTGGACCAGTGCCTGCCGGTGCCCGAAGGACTCGACGATGTGGCAGCAGCCGCGCTGCCTGAGACCTTCTTCACCGTCTGGAGCAATGTCTTCGACCGTGCGCGCCTGCAGCCCGGTGAGACGCTGCTCATCCAGGGGGGCAGCAGTGGCATTGGCGTGGCGGCCATCCAGATGGCGAAAGCCCTGGGTGCTCGTGTGATCGTGACCGCCGGCAGTGACGAAAAGTGCGCAGCTTGCCTCGCGCTGGGTGCCGATCACGCCATCAATTACAAGACGCAGGACTTCGTGCGCGCCGTGGCCGACCTCACGGGTGGGCTGGGTGTGGACGTGGTGCTTGACATGGTGGCCGGTTCGTATGTGGCGCGAGAACTCGATTGCCTGGCCGAAGATGGACGCCTCGTGATCATCGCGGTTCAAGGCGGCGTCAAGGCCGAGATCAACGCCGGCATGGTGCTGCGTCGGCGTCTGACCATCACCGGTTCCACCTTGCGGCCGCGTCCGGTGGCGTTCAAGGCGGCCATTGCCCGGTCCTTGCGGGAGCACGTCTGGCCCCTGTTGGCAGACGGCCGGATCAAACCGGTCATCTACCGTGTGTTCAACGCAGGCGAGGCTGCGTCGGCCCATGCGCTGATGGAGTCCAACCAACAGGTTGGCAAACTGGTCCTGACCTGGTCCTGATCGCTGGCCGAACGCGGTGCTGGAGAGACAATCATGAAAAAACTCATTGCAGGCAACTGGAAGATGAACGGCGGCCTCGCCGCCAACGACATGTTGGTGAAGGCCATGCTGGACGGGCTGAAGGGGGCGGAGCCCGCCGCCGACATGGCGCTGTGTGTGCCTGCGCCTTATCTGGCTCAACTGCAATCGCTGCTGCAGGCCAGCCCGATCGCTTGGGGAGCACAGGATGTGTCGGCGCACGAGCAGGGTGCCTACACCGGCGAGGTCAGCGTGTCCATGCTGAAAGACTTTGCCTGCCGCTACGCCATCGTTGGCCACTCGGAACGTCGTCAGTACCATGGCGAGACCGATGCCGTGGTCGCGAGCAAGGCCCAGCGGGCGCTGGCCGCCGGCATCACGCCGATTGTCTGCGTCGGTGAAACACTGGTCGAACGCGATGCCGGGCAAACCGAATCGGTGGTCAAGCGTCAGCTCGCCGCCGTGATCCATGCGGTGGCGCATTGCACCAGCGAAATCGTGGTGGCCTACGAGCCTGTCTGGGCGATCGGTACGGGAAAGACCGCCACGCCGGAGATGGCGCAGGCGGTGCATGCCGTTCTGCGCGCCCAGCTCGCTGCGGCCACGCAGCACCCGCAGCGCGTGCACATCCTCTACGGTGGCAGCATGAATGCCGCCAATGCCGCCAGTCTGCTGGCGCAGCCAGACATCGACGGCGGCCTGATTGGCGGAGCTTCACTCAAAGCGGCTGATTTCCTGCAGATCGTGGCCGCGGCGCGTTGAGCGCCGGCCTTATGTCTTTCTATTCCGGAGCAAATAAATGAATGTTTTGTTGACCATCCTTCTGGCGGTGCAGATCCTGGCAGCGCTCGGCATGATCGGCCTGATCCTGATGCAGCACGGCAAGGGCGCCGACGCAGGTGCGGCGTTCGGCGGGGGGGCGGGCTCGGCCAGCCTGTTCGGCGCCTCGGGCGGTGCCAACTTCCTGTCGCGCACGACGGCCGTGCTCGCCGGCATCTTCCTGGCCTCCACGCTGGGGTTGGCCTATTTCGGCAACCTGCGCCAAGCGCCGAGCACCGGCAGCGTGCTGGAAGGTGCTGCCGTGGTCGTCCCGCAGCCAGCCGCCCAGCAGATTCCGGGCAGTGCTGACACGCCTGCAACGGTGATTCCCGCCATGCCCGCGGGCACGGGCGCGGCCCAGATTCCCGGGAAATAACCCAGGGGGCGCAACCGGTCTGGATACCGCGCCAGCCCGGTGTTTTTTTGGTCTGCTGCATCCCATCCATTCGTTTGGAAAATCCGATGCAGCCCCCGAAAACGGGGGTGTTTCAGGGTAAACTCTCGTGGTTGTCAGCAAGGCTCACACAGACCCTCGTGAGCCAGACAATGCAGACCCAGCCGACGTGGTGAAATTGGTAGACACGCTATCTTGAGGGGGTAGTGGCGAAAGCTGTGCGAGTTCGAGTCTCGCCGTCGGCACCAATCTTTGGACAACATGGCCCATGCGCCATGTCAGCGGAACATACCCAAGATGAGTCTCGAACAATACCTTCCCGTACTCTTGTTCATTTTGGTGGGTATTGCCGTTGGAATCATCCCCCAGTTGCTGGGCTATTTCCTCGGTCCGAACCGTCCGGATGCGGAAAAAAACTCCCCTTACGAGTGCGGCTTCGAAGCTTTCGAAGACGCGCGCATGAAGTTTGATGTGCGCTACTACCTGGTGGCCATCCTCTTCATCCTGTTCGATCTCGAAATCGCTTTTCTCATCCCTTGGGCTGTGGCCTTTGCCGACATCGGCATGGCTGGCTTTCTGGCTGGCGTCGTCTTCCTGGCAATCCTGACCGTGGGCTTTGCCTACGAGTGGAAGAAGGGCGCGCTGGACTGGGAATGAGGCGACAACACACTGGCGGGATCACCGGAGCTGCTCATGATTGAAGGCGTTTTCAAGGAAGGTTTTGTCACCACCAGCTACGACTCGGTGGTGAACTGGGCCAAGACCGGCTCCCTCTGGCCCATGACCTTCGGTCTGGCCTGCTGCGCGGTCGAGATGATGCATGCGGCCACGGCCCGCTACGACCTGGGTCGCTTCGGTGCGGAGGTGTTTCGTGCCAGTCCGCGGCAATCCGACCTGATGATCGTGGCGGGTACCCTGTGCAACAAGATGGCTCCCGCCCTGCGCAAGGTGTACGACCAGATGGCCGAGCCCCGTTGGGTTCTCTCCATGGGTTCGTGTGCCAATGGCGGTGGTTACTACCACTACAGCTATTCCGTGGTCCGCGGGTGCGACCGGATCGTGCCGGTCGACGTGTACGTGCCGGGTTGTCCGCCCACGGCTGAAGCACTGCTGTACGGCATCATCCAGCTGCAGCAGAAGATTCGCCGCACCAACACCATTGCACGGGCCTGAGTGGCGACTGCCGCCTCGGGTTCAAGTCCAGAAAGACGGTTCATGATCGAAACACCCACGCACCATGCAACGAGTCCGGAGACCATCCGCGATGCCCTGTCTGCCTTGCTGGGTGAGCGGGTGCAGTCCATTGCTGTCGAGCGAGGCGAGGTAACGCTCGTGGTTGCCGCGACCGACTACCTGGTGGTCATGCAGTCGCTGCGCGATGCGCCGCAGGCCCGTTTCGAGCAGTTGATCGATCTCTGCGGCATGGACTACCAGACCTATGGCGATGGACGGTGGGAAGGGCCCCGCTTCGCTGCGGTGGTGCACCTGCTGTCGGTCAGCCTCAACCAGCGCGTGCGGGTGCGCGTGTTTTGCCCGGAAGATGACTTCCCGGTCATCGATTCCGTGACCTCGCTCTGGGCCTCGGCCAACTGGTACGAACGTGAAGCCTTTGACCTTTTCGGCATCGTGTTCGAGGGTCATGACGATCTGCGCCGCATCCTGACCGACTACGGTTTCATCGGTCACCCGTTCCGCAAGGACTTTCCGCTGTCCGGTCATGTGGAGATGCGCTACGACGCCGAGCGGCAGCGCGTGGTCTACGAGCCGGTCACGATCGAGCCGCGAGAGATCACGCCACGCGTGATCCGCGAAGACAACTACGGGGGCCTGCACTGACATGGCAGAAATCAAGAACTACACACTCAACCTCGGGCCGCAGCACCCGGCAGCTCACGGTGTGCTGCGTCTGGTGCTGGAGCTCGATGGCGAGGTCGTGCAGCGCGCCGACCCGCACATCGGCCTGCTGCACCGCGCCACTGAAAAACTGGCCGAGCACAAGACCTTTATCCAGTCGCTGCCCTACATGGACCGCCTGGACTACGTCTCGATGATGTGCAACGAGCATGCCTACTGTCTGGCGATCGAAAGGCTGCTGGGCATCGATGTGCCGATCCGCGCTCAGTACATCCGCGTGATGTTCAGCGAGATCACCCGCCTGCTCAACCACCTGATGTGGCTGGGATCGCACGGCAACGACTGCGGCAGTTCGACGATCCTGATCTACGCGTTCCGCGAGCGTGAAGACCTGTTCGACATGTACGAAGCGGTGTCGGGTGCGCGCATGCACGCCGCCTACTTCCGTCCGGGAGGCGTCTACCGGGACCTGCCGGACAGCATGCCGCAGTACAAGTACAGCAAGATCCGCAACGCCAAGGCGATGGCCGAGCTCAACACGAACCGCCAGGGATCCCTGCTCGACTTCATCGACGACTTCACCCAGCGATTCCCGACCTACCTGGCCGAGTACCACACGCTGCTGACCGACAACCGCATCTGGAAACAGCGCACGGTCGGCATCGGTGTCGTGACGCCTGAGCGCGCGCTCAACCTCGGCATGACCGGCCCCATGCTGCGTGGCTCCGGCATCGCCTGGGACCTGCGCAAGAAGCAGCCCTACGACGTGTATGACCGCATGGACTTCGACATTCCCGTGGGCAAGACCGGTGACACCTACGACCGCTACCTTGTCCGCATGGAAGAGATGAAGCAGTCCAACCGCATCATCAAGCAGTGCGTGGACTGGCTGCGTGTCAACCCCGGTCCGGTGATCACCGACAACCACAAGGTGGCTCCCCCGTCGCGTGAAACCATGAAGTCAAGCATGGAAGAGCTGATCCACCATTTCAAGCTCTTCACCGAAGGTTTCCACGTGCCCGAAGGCGAGGCGTATGCCGCTGTCGAGCACCCCAAGGGTGAGTTCGGCATCTACCTCGTGAGCGACGGTGCCAACAAGCCGTACCGCCTGAAAATCCGCGCCCCCGGCTTTGCCCACCTGTCCACCATGGACGAGATGGCCAGGGGCCACATGCTGGCCGACGCCGTGGCGATCATTGGCACCATGGACATCGTTTTTGGAGAGATTGACCGATGATCTCTGACCGTATCCCCGGCAGCGGGCCGGTGAGCGACATGCAGCTCACCGATGCCACGCTGCAGCGCTTTGCGCGCGAAGTGGCCAAATACCCAGCCGACCAGAAACAGTCGGCCGTCATGGCCTGCCTGTCCATCGTCCAGCAGGAGCAGGGCCATGTGAGCCTCGCGGCCGAGAAGGCGATTGCCGCCTACCTCGACATGGCACCGATGGCGGTGCACGAGGTCACGACTTTCTACAACATGTACAACCAGCGGCCGGTGGGCAAGTTCAAGCTCAACGTCTGCACCAACCTGCCGTGCCAGCTGCGCGATGGCAACAAGGCGCTGCGGCATCTGGAAGACAGGCTCGGTGTGCACATGGGCGAGACCACCGCTGACGGCCTCTTCACGCTGCAGCAGAGTGAATGCCTGGGTGCCTGCGCCGATTCGCCGGTGATGCTGGTCAACGACCGCCACATGTGCAGCTTCATGAGCAATGAGAAACTCGATCAGCTCATTGACGGCCTGAAGGCTTCGGAGGGCCAGGCATGAACGCGCAACAAGTGCTCTCGCAGTTCCGCGCCACCGGGGTGCAGACCTGTTTCCACGACCGCCACATCAACCCGCAGATCTATGCCGGCCTGAACGGCAGCAACTGGTCGCTGCAGGACTACGTGGCCCGCGGCGGTTACCAGGCACTGCGCAAGATCCTGGGGCAGGACGGCGCGGCGGCGAATCCCGAGACCGGCGTGGCCGGCATGACGCAGGACCAGGTGATCGCCACCGTCAAGGAATCGGCCCTGCGTGGTCGAGGTGGTGCCGGCTTTCCCACAGGCCTGAAGTGGAGCTTCATGCCGCGGCAGTTCCCGGGTCAGAAGTACCTGGTGTGCAACTCGGACGAAGGCGAGCCGGGCACCTGCAAGGACCGCGACATCCTGCTGTACAACCCGCACATCGTCATCGAAGGCATGGCGATCGCGGCCTACGCCATGGGCATCAGCGTCGGCTACAACTACATCCACGGCGAAATCTTCGAAGCCTACGAACGCTTCGAAGCTGCGCTGGAAGAAGCCCGGGCTGCGGGTTACCTGGGCAACGCCATCATGGGCAGCGGCTTCAACTTCCAGCTGCACGCATTCCACGGTTTTGGTGCCTACATCTGCGGGGAAGAAACCGCGCTGCTCGAATCGCTTGAAGGCAAGAAGGGCCAGCCCCGCTTCAAGCCGCCGTTCCCGGCCAGTTTCGGTTTGTACGGCAAGCCGACGACGATCAACAACACCGAAACCTTTGCGGCCGTGCCCTGGATCATCCGCAACGGTGGGCAGGCCTACCTCGAATGCGGCAAGCCCAACAACGGCGGTACCAAGATCTATTCCGTGAGCGGCGACGTGGAGCGGCCCGGCAACTACGAGGTGCCCATGGGCACGCCGTTTGCCAAGCTGCTGGAACTGGCTGGCGGTGTGCGCACCGGCCGCCAGCTCAAGGCCGTGATCCCTGGTGGTTCGTCTTCCCCCGTGCTGCCTGCCTCCATCATCATGGGCTGCACGATGGACTACGACTCCATTGCCAAGGCCGGCTCCATGCTGGGCTCCGGCGCGGTGATCGTGATGGACGATTCGCGCTGCATGGTCGAGTCGCTCAAGCGCCTGTCCTACTTCTACATGCACGAGAGTTGTGGCCAGTGCACGCCGTGCCGTGAAGGCACGGGCTGGCTATGGCGTCTGGTGGACAAGATCCATCGTGGTGAAGGCAAGACCTCCGACATGGCCCTGCTCGACAACGTGGCCGAAAACATCATGGGTCGCACCATCTGCGCACTGGGCGATGCGGCAGCCATGCCGGTACGCGCCATGCTCAAGCATTTCCGGCCCGAGTTCGCGGCCATGATCAAGGCCGATGCCGCGACCACTGCCTGATACCGAGAAAAACCATGGTTGAAATCGAACTCGACGGCCAGAAGGTCGAAGTGCCTCCGGGCAGCATGGTTATGCATGCGGCTGAAAAGGCAGGTACCTACATTCCGCACTTCTGCTACCACAAGAAGCTCTCCATCGCGGCCAACTGCCGCATGTGTCTGGTGGATGTGGAGAAGGCGCCCAAGCCGATGCCCGCCTGCGCGACGCCGGTGACCATGGGCATGATCGTGCGCACCAAGAGCGACAAGGCCATCAAGGCCCAGCAGTCGGTGATGGAGTTCCTGCTCATCAACCACCCGCTGGACTGCCCGATCTGCGATCAGGGCGGCGAATGCCAGTTGCAGGACCTGGCCGTGGGCTACGGTGGCTCGGGCTCGCGCTACGAAGAGGAAAAGCGCGTGGTGTTCCACAAAGAGGTGGGACCCCTCATTTCCATGGAGGAAATGAGCCGTTGCATCCACTGCACCCGTTGCGTGCGCTTTGGCCAGGAGATTGCCGGCGTGATGGAGCTGGGCATGTCGCACCGGGGCGAGCATGCCGAGATCGAGGCCTTCGTGGGCAACACGGTCGACTCTGAACTCTCGGGCAACATGATCGACATTTGCCCGGTGGGTGCGCTCACCAGCAAGCCCTTCCGCTACCAGGCCCGCACCTGGGAACTCTCCCGTCGCAAGTCGGTGAGTCCGCACGACTCCACCGGCGCCAACCTGATCGTCCAGGTCAAGAACCACAAGGTCATGCGCGTGGTGCCTCTTGAAAACGAGGCGATCAACGAGTGCTGGATTGCCGACCGCGACCGCTTCTCCTACGAGGCCCTCAACGGTGAGGATCGGCTCACGGCGCCGATGCTCAAGCAGGGTGGCGAATGGCAGACGGTCGACTGGCAGACGGCGCTTGAGTACGTGGCCAACGGACTCAAGCAGGTCAAGGCCGACCACGGCGCCAACGCCATCGGCGTACTGGCCAGCCCGCACGGCACCGTCGAGGAATTGGCGCTCGCAGGTGCTTTGGTGCGTGGCCTGGGGAGCGAAAACATCGACAGCCGCTTGCGCCACGCAGACTTTGCCAATGGCGCTGGCGTCGCTGGTTCGGCACGCTGGCTGGGCATGCCGATCGCAGCCCTGTCGACTTTGCAGCGCGTGCTGGTCGTGGGTTCCAGCCTGCGCAAAGACCATCCCTTGTTTGCGCAGCGCATCCGTCAAGCCGCCCGCAAGGGTTGTCAGGTCAGCCTGCTCAACGCACAAGCCCAGGACTGGGCCATGCCCATCCAGCATGCTGTGCTGGCCGACAGCAGCGTCTGGGTGGCGGCACTGGCCGGTATCGCGGCTGCCGTGGCGTCCGAAATTGGCGTGCAGACGCCGGTCGCCGCTGAAGTCAGCGAGGCGAGCCGCGCCGTGGCCAGGTCGCTGCTGAGTGGTGAGCAGAAGGCCATCCTGCTCGGCAATGCCGCCGCGCACCACGAAAAGGCTTCCAGCCTGCTAGCACTGGCCAACTGGATCGGCCAGCAGACCGGTGCCTCGGTGGGCTACCTCACCGAAGCCGCCAACACGGTGGGTGCGCAACTGGTGCGTGCCGTGCCGGGGCAGGGCGGCCTGAATGCCGGCCAGATGCTCGGTGGTGGCCTCAAGGCTGCGCTGCTGCTCAACACCGAGCCGGCGCAGGACTGCGCCGCAGGCGCCCAAGGCCTGCGCTCGGCGGGCATGGTCGTGACACTCAGCCCGTTCAAGGCCAACCTGGACATCAGCGATGTGCTGCTGCCGATTGCCCCGTTCACCGAGACCTCGGGTTCTTTCGTCAATGCCGAAGGTCGCCTGCAAAGCTTCCACGCCGTGGTGCGCCCGCTGGGAGACACCCGTCCCGCCTGGAAGGTGCTGCGCGTGCTCGGCAATCTGCTCGGTCTGCCGGGTTTTGACGCCGACTCGTCCCAGGCCGTGCTGGCCGCAGCGCTGCCGGGCCTGTCATCGGGCTGCACCATTGATGCAGTCCGGCTGTCGAACGCTGACGCCCGCGCCGGTGCCTCGGCCGCCGACCTGAACCCGGCGACGTCACCGCCTTGTGTGGCCTCCATCTACCAGCTGGATGCGCTGGTGCGCCGTGCCCATTCGTTGCAGATGACGAGCGACGCTCGGATGGCCGAAGTCCAGGCTCAAGGAGCACGTGCATGATCGACGCGATGTACAACGGGGGACTCGGCCTCATCCAGGCCGGGTGGTGGACCACCGCCGCATGGCCCGTCATCTGGAGCCTGATCAAGATCGTGGCCGTGCTGGCGCCGCTGATGGGTGCCGTGGCCTATCTCACGCTCTGGGAGCGCAAACTCCTGGGTTTCATGCAGGTGCGCCTCGGTCCCAACCGGGTCGGGCCCTTCGGTCTCCTGCAGCCGATCGCCGATGCGATCAAGCTGCTGACCAAGGAAATCATCAGTCCCAGTGCCGCAAGTCCGGGGCTGTTCCGCCTCGGCCCCATCATGGCGATCATGCCGGCGCTGGCGGCCTGGGTCGCGGTGCCCTTCGGTCCGGATGCCATTCTGGCCAATGTGAATGCAGGTTTGCTGGTGATTCTGGCCATCACGTCGATTGAGGTCTATGGCGTGATCATTGCGGGCTGGGCATCCAATTCCAAGTATGCCTTTCTGGGGGCCTTGCGCGCCTCGGCCCAGATGGTGAGCTACGAGATCGCCATCGGCTTTTGTTTCCTGGTGGTCGTGATGACGGCCGGCAGCCTGCACCTGGGCGAGATCGTCGCTTCCCAGTCGCGTGGCATGGGCGCCGAGATGGGGCTGAACTTCCTGTCTTGGAACTGGTTGCCGTTGCTGCCCATTTTCATGGTCTACCTGATCTCGGGTGTGGCCGAGACCAACCGCCATCCGTTCGACGTGGTGGAAGGGGAGGCCGAGATCGTGGCCGGACACATGGTCGAGTACTCGGGCATGGGTTTTGCCATCTTCTTCCTGGCCGAATACGCCAGCATGTGGCTGGTGTCCATCCTGGCGGTGCTGATGTTCCTGGGCGGCTGGTTGCCGCCGATTGACAGTGCGCTGTTCAACTGGATTCCGGGCTGGATCTGGCTCGGCCTCAAGACCTTTGTGGTGGTCTCCATGTTCATCTGGATCCGGGCCACCTTCCCGCGCTTCCGTTACGACCAGATCATGCGTCTGGGCTGGAAGATTTTCATTCCCGTGACCCTGATCTGGTTGCTGCTTGTCGGCGGCCTGATGCAGACCTCGTGGAACCTCTGGAAATAAGCAGGGCGAATCAGCATGTCCACCTCCTCCGCCTCCGCTGCCGTCACCACCGACGTTGTGGCACCGTTTTCTTTCCGTGATTTCTTCAAGAGTTTCCTGCTGGTCGAGCTGGTCAAGGGCATGGTGCTGACCGGTCGCTACGCCTTCCGTCGCAAGGTGACGGTGCAGTTTCCGGAGGAGAAGACCCCGCTTTCGCCCCGTTTCCGCGGCCTGCACGCCCAGCGCCGGTATGAGAACGGCGAAGAGCGCTGCATTGCCTGCAAGCTGTGCGAAGCGGTATGCCCGGCGATGGCGATCACGATCGAGTCCGATGTCCGCGACGACGGCACGCGCCGTACCACCCGCTACGACATCGACCTGACCAAGTGCATCTTCTGCGGTTTCTGCGAAGAGGCCTGCCCGGTGGATGCGATCGTCGAGACCCACATCCTCGAATACCACGGCGAGAAGCGTGGTGACCTGTACTTCACCAAAGAAATGCTGCTGGCCGTTGGCGATCGCTACGAGACCGAGATTGCTGCAGCCAGGGCGGCCGACGCCCCCTACCGCTGATTGTTGCTGACCCTGGGCTGCCCCAAGACCGAAGAACCATTCCATGGACTACCAGACCGGCTTTTTTTATCTGTTCGCGGCCGTGCTGCTGTTTGCAGCGTACCGCGTGGTCACCGCGCGCAACCCTGTGCACGCAGTGCTCTACCTGATGCTGGCTTTCTCGCAGGCCGCGGCCCTGTGGCTGCTGCTGAAGGCGGAGTTCCTCGGTCTGACCCTGGTGCTGGTGTACCTCGGGGCGGTCATGGTGCTGTTCCTGTTCGTGGTCATGATGCTGGACATCAAACTGGACGGTGACCGCTGGGGCTTCTGGCAGAACTTCCCGCTCGCTGCGGTGCTGGGCGGACTTGTGGCCGCCGAGATCATGGCGGTGCTGTGGGTCGGCTTCCCGACCCTGACCGGACAGGCCGCTGCCGCTGTGGCGGACAGCCCCTCCAACACCAAGGCGCTGGGTCAGCTGCTGTATTCGGAATACCTGTATCCGATTGAAGTGGCTGCCGTCATCCTGCTGGTGGCGATGATTGCCGCCATTGCCCTGACGCTGCGCAAACGCAAAGACAGCAAGGCCATCAACCCGGGGCTGCAGGTGCAGGTCCGCGCAAGTGACCGACTGGTGGTGCTGCCGATGGCCGCCACCCAAAAATCCGCGCCTGCCCCGGCAGCAGCCGCAGCCGACGAGGTGAAAGCATGAACCTGACCAGTCTGACCTTGGGGCACTTCCTCTCCGTGGGTGCGGTCCTGTTTGCGCTGTCGGTGGTGGGCATCTTCCTCAACCGCAAGAACCTGATCGTTCTGCTGATGGCCATCGAGCTGATGCTGCTGGCCGTCAACATGAACTTCGTGGCCTTTTCCCATTTTCTGGGTGACATGCACGGTCAGGTCTTCGTGTTCTTCATCCTGACGGTCGCTGCGGCCGAATCGGCCATCGGCCTGGCGATTTTGGTGCTGCTGTTCCGCGCCAGGTCGTCCATCAGCGTCGAAGAACTCAACACCCTCAAGGGTTGAAGCTCGGACCCCAACAGGCAAGAACACCATGAGCACCACCCTTTCTGCAAGCACCCTCCTGGCCGTACCGCTCGCCCCGCTGGCGGGCGCCATCCTGGCCGGCGTCCTGGGCACCACCTTTGGTGGCAACGTCATCGGCCGCCGGACCTCGCACACGCTCACGATCCTGGGCGTGCTGATCGCCTTCGTCCTGTCGGCCATGACGCTCAAGAGCGTGGCGGTCGATGGCGCACGCTTCAACGAGACCATCTACGAATGGATGGTGGTTGGCGGCCTGAAGATGGAAATCGGCTTCATGGTCGATGGCCTGACCGCGATGATGATGTGCGTGGTCACCTTTGTGTCGCTGATGGTGCACATCTACACCATCGGCTACATGGAAGAGGACGCCGGCTACAACCGCTTCTTCGCCTACATCTCGCTCTTCACCTTCTCCATGCTGATGCTGGTGATGAGCAACAACCTGCTGCAGCTGTTCTTTGGCTGGGAAGCGGTGGGGCTGGTGTCCTACCTGCTGATCGGTTTCTGGTTCAACAAGCCGACGGCCATCTTCGCCAACATGAAGGCCTTTCTGGTCAACCGCGTGGGCGACTTCGGTTTCATCCTCGGCATCGGCCTGATCGTGGCCTACGCCGGTACCCTGAACTACACCGAGGTGTTCGCCAAGGCGGGTGAGCTCGGGGGCCTGGGCTTTCCGGGGACCGACTGGATGCTGATCACCGTGATCTGCATCTGCCTGTTCATCGGCGCCATGGGCAAGTCGGCCCAGTTCCCGCTGCATGTCTGGCTGCCGGACTCGATGGAAGGCCCGACGCCGATTTCGGCGCTGATCCACGCCGCCACCATGGTGACGGCCGGCATCTTCATGGTCGCGCGCATGTCGCCGCTGTTCGAGCTCTCGGACACCGCGCTCAACTTCATCATGGTGATCGGCGCCATCACGGCCCTGTTCATGGGTTTCCTCGGCATCATCCAGAACGACATCAAGCGCGTGGTGGCCTACTCCACGCTCTCGCAGCTGGGCTACATGACGGTCGCGCTCGGTGCCTCGGCCTACTCGGTGGCCGTGTTCCACCTCATGACCCACGCCTTCTTCAAGGCGCTGCTGTTCCTCGCGGCAGGCTCGGTGATCATCGGCATGCACCACAACCAGGACATCCGCTGGATGGGTGGCGTGCGCAAGTACATGCCCATCACCTGGATCACCTCGCTGCTGGGCACGCTGGCGCTGATCGGCACGCCGCTTTTTGCCGGTTTCTATTCCAAGGACAGCATCATCGAGGCGGTGCACTTCAGCAACCTGCCGGCTTCGGGTTTCGCCTACTTCGCGGTGCTGGCCGGTGTGTTCGTGACCTCGTTCTATTCGTTCCGGCTCTATTTCCTGGTGTTCCATGGCAAGGAGCGCTATGACCAGAACCCGGACGCACACCACGGTCATGACGACCACCACGACGACCACGGACATGGAGCCGCCAAACCGCACGAGACGCCCTGGGTGGTGACCGTACCGCTGCTGTTGCTGGCGATCCCGTCGGTGGTGATCGGTTTCATGACGATTCAGCCCATGCTGTTTGGCGACTTCCTCAAGGACGCGATCCACATCAACGCCGCACTGCATCCGGCGCTGGCGAAGTTTGCCGAGGAGTTCCACGGCCCGCTGGCCATGGCGCTGCATGCGTTCTCCACCGCACCGTTCTACCTGGCGCTCGCTGGCGCCGTGAGCGCCTGGTACATGTACCTCGTCAACCCGGCCGTGCCGGCGGCCATCGGCCGTGCGCTCAAGCCGATCGTGACCTTGCTGGAAAACAAGTACTACCTCGACTGGTTCAACGAGAACGTGCTTGCCCGTGGCGCACGTGCGCTGGGCACCGGTCTGTGGAAGGGAGGAGATCGGGGTGTGATCGAGGGTGGTGTGGTCAATGCCAGCTGGAAACTGGTGGGCGCGGTGTCCTCGGTCGTGCGCCAGGCCCAGTCCGGTTACCTGTACCACTACGCGCTCATGATGATCGTGGGTGTGCTGCTGTTCATGACGTACTTCGTGTGGCTCGCCAAATAAGAGGAAGAACAAGATGGGTTTGCTGAGCCTTGCGATCTGGACACCGGTTTTCTTTGGTGTCGTGCTGCTGGCCCTGGGCCGCGATGAACAGGCGACGATGGTGCGCTGGATTGCGCTGGTCGGTGCAGTGGCGGGACTGGCCGTTACCGTGCCGCTGTACAGCGGCTTCGAAATCGGCACGGCCGCCATGCAGTTCGTCGAGAAGAGCGTGTGGATCGAGCGTTTCAACGTGCACTACCACCTCGGGGTGGACGGCATCTCGCTCTGGCTGGTGCTGCTGACCGCCTTCATCAACGTGGTGGTGGTCATCGCCAGCTGGGCAACCATCACGACCCGCGTGAACCAGTACATGGGCGCGTTCCTGATCCTCTCCGGTCTGATGATTGGCGTCTTCAGCGCGCTGGACGCGATGCTGTTCTACGTCTTCTTCGAGGCGACGCTGATTCCGATGTACCTCATCATCGGCATATGGGGCGGGCCGAACAAGATCTACGCTGCGTTCAAGTTCTTCCTCTACACCTTGCTGGGCTCGCTGCTGATGCTGGTGGCGCTGATCTACCTCTACACGCAGTCGGGCGGCAGCTTTGACCTGGCCACCTGGCACAGGCTGCCGCTGGGCAGCTCGGCGCAGACCCTGCTGTTCTTTGCCTTCTTCGCTGCCTTCGCGGTCAAGGTGCCGATGTGGCCGGTGCACACCTGGCTGCCCGACGTGCACGTCGAGGCGCCCACCGGTGGCTCGGCCGTGCTGGCGGCCATCATGCTGAAGCTGGGGGCCTACGGTTTCCTGCGCTTCTCTCTGCCGATCCTGCCCGACGCCTCGCACGAATGGGCATGGTTGATGATTGCCTTGTCGCTGGTGGCCGTGGTGTACGTCGGTCTCGTGGCCATGGTGCAGCAGGACATGAAGAAGCTGGTGGCGTATTCGTCGGTCGCGCACATGGGATTCGTCACGCTGGGCTTTTTTGTGTTCAGCGACCTCGGCGTGTCGGGCGGCATCGTGCAGATGATCGCCCACGGCTTCGTGTCGGCCGCCATGTTCCTCGCGATCGGCGTGCTGTACGACCGGGTGCACTCGCGAGAGATCGCCGACTACGGCGGTGTCGTCAACACCATGCCCAATTTCTCCGCCTTCGCGCTGCTGTTTGTGATGGCCAACTGTGGCCTGCCGGGCACCGCCGGGTTTGTCGGCGAATGGATGGTGATCCTGGCGGCGGTGAAAGCCAACTTCTGGATCGGCGCGGCGGCTGCCACAGCCCTGATCTTCGGCGCAGCCTACTCACTCTGGATGTTCAAGCGCGTCTACCTGGGCCCCGTGGGCAATCAGAACGTCAAGGCGCTGCTCGACATCAATGCCCGCGAATTCCTGGTCATGGCCGTGCTGGCCATCATGGTGCTGTACATGGGCATCCATCCCAAACCTTTCACCGACGTGATGGACGCCTCGGTGGCGGAGCTGCTGCGCCATGTCGCCATCTCCAAGTTGAACTGAGCCAGCCAAGAAACAAGAGAACGTTCACATGATTGACAACCTCAGCTGGGTCGCGGCTTACCCGGAAATTCTGTTGCTGGTGATGACCTGCGTGATTGCGCTGGTCGATCTCGGGGTGAAGACGGCGCTGCGCGGCATCACCTACGTGCTGACCCTGCTCACCCTGGCCGCCGTGGCCCTGCTGCAGGGCCTGTACGCGAGTTCCGGCGAAACCACGCTGGCCTTTGGCGGCATGGTGGTGAGTGACCCCATGGGCAACTGGCTCAAGTGTTTCGCTGCGCTGGCCATGATGGTCACGCTGGTCTATGGGCGTGCCTACGCCGGCGCACGCGACATGCTGCGTGGTGGCGAGTTGTTCACGCTGGGCTTGCTCGCGCTTCTGGGCATGTTCGTCATGATCTCCGGGCACAATTTCCTGGTCATCTATCTGGGTCTGGAGTTGCTGACGCTCTCCAGCTATGCGCTGGTCGCCCTGCGCCGTGACGACCTCCAGGCGATCGAAGCCGCCATGAAATATTTCGTGCTCGGCGCGCTCGCCAGCGGTTTTCTGCTCTACGGCCTGTCCATGGTGTACGGTGCCACCGGCTCGCTGGATCTGGCCGAGGTGATGAAGGCCATTGCCGGGGGTGAGGCCACGCTCAAGGGCTCGCCCCAGGTGCTGACGCTCGGCCTGGTCTTCGTGGTCGCCGGCCTGGCATTCAAGCTCGGCGTGGTGCCTTTTCACATGTGGGTGCCCGACGTCTACCACGGCGCGCCCACCGCCGTGACGCTGATGATTGGTGGTGCGCCCAAGCTGGCTGCGTTTGCCATCGTCATCCGTCTGCTGGTCGAGGGTTTGATGCCGCTGGCGGTTGACTGGCAGCAGATGCTGGCGGTGCTGGCGGTCATGTCCATCCTGCTGGGCAACCTGGCGGCGATCGCTCAGACCAACCTCAAGCGCATGCTGGCCTTCTCCACCATCGCGCAGATGGGGTTCATGCTGCTGGGGCTTCTGGCCGGCGTGGTGTCGGGAGACAGCAGCAATGCCGCGAACGCCTACGGATCGTCCATGTTCTACGTGGTCACCTATGTGCTCACCACGCTCGGCACCTTTGGCGTCATCCTGCTGCTGTCGCGCAGCGGTTTCGAGTCGGAAAACATCGGCGACCTGGCCGGCCTGAACCAGCGCAGTCCCCTGTACGCCGGTGTGATGGCGGTGTGCATGTTCTCGCTGGCCGGGGTGCCGCCGCTGGTGGGTTTCTACGCCAAGCTCTCGGTGCTGCAGGCCCTGCTGGCCTCCAGCGGTTCGTTCTACATCGGTCTGGCGGTGTTTGCGGTGCTGATGTCGCTGATCGGCGCTTTCTACTACCTGCGTCTGGTCAAGGTTATGTACTTCGACGCGCCGACCCAGAACGCCGGCATCGACGCCGGGATCGATGTGCGCTCGGTCCTCACCCTCAATGGCGCCCTGGTCCTGGTGCTGGGCATCGTGCCCGGTGGCCTGATGACCCTGTGCGCCCAGGCCATCACCCAGCTGCTCGCCTGACGATTGTCCGCTTCCGCGCACGTGAACTTCACCGGCCAGGGCCGGGTCACATTTCCACTATGACCCACACTTCTTCTGTCTGGCTGGTGCTGCTGGCATCCCTGATCGCTGCCAATCTGCCGTTTTTCAATGACCGCTGGCTGGCCGTGATTCCGCGCAGCGCGCCCAAGACGCTCTGGATGCGGGCGGCCGAATTGCTGCTGTGTTACTTCCTGGTGGGCGCATTGGGCCTGGCGCTGGAGCAATCGGCTGGCCAGATCTATCCCCAGGGCTGGGAGTTCTACGCCACCACCGCCACGGTGTTCCTGACGCTCGCTTTCCCCGGCTTTGTTTACCGCTATCTGTTCAAGCGGCGTGGCTGAGTGCCGGTCTGATGGGTACATCGATGAGCGCTGACGCCCATCTGCACGAAATCCGGGAGTCACGGACGGAGCTCCTGCGCGGCAACTTTCTGCATGTGGTGCGGGACACCGTGCGCCTTCCCAGTGGTGCGGCGGCCACGCGGGAATACGTGTTGCATCCCGGTGCCGTCATGGTGATCGCCCTGCTGGACGATGGGCAGGTGGTGCTGGAGCGGCAGTTCCGCCACCCCATGCAGGCCGTGATGATCGAGTTCCCCGCGGGCAAGCTGGACGCTGGCGAGGCCAGTCTGCTCTGCGCCCAACGCGAGCTGCAGGAGGAAACCGGCTACCGCGCATCTGAGTGGGCGTTTGCCGGCCGCCTGGCGCCAACCATCGCCTATTCCGACGAGATCATCGACATCTGGTTTGCCCGGGGCCTCACGCTCGGCGAGCGCCGGCTCGACGAGGGTGAGTTCCTCGATGTGTTCACGGCCAGCCTGGCCGAGTTGCAGGCCTGGTGCCGCAGCGGCCAGGTGATCGACAGCAAGACCCTGGTCGGCCTGCTGTGGCTGCAGAACGTGCAGCGCGGTGACTGGCTGCTCGAGTGGACAAACCCTTCCTCGCAGACGGTTGCCGGATAATCGACGACATGAAGGTCCTCAACCTGCAATGCGCCCACCAGCACGAATTTGAAGGCTGGTTCGGTTCGGAAGACGATTTCACGAGCCAACTCGCGCGTGGGTTGGTGAGTTGCCCGCTGTGCGGTGACGCGCAGATCCAGAAGATGCTCTCAGCGCCGCGCCTGAACCTGCGGGCCGGTCGCGAGGACAGGGTGCCCGCGGCACCCGCTGAGGCCGGCGGTAGCGTCGAGTTGGGTTTGCCCGCGCCGGGTTCACCGTTGCAGGCCCAGTTGCTCAAGGCGATGCGCCAGGTGCTGGCCAATACCGAAGACGTGGGGGAGCGCTTTGCCGATCAGGCCCGTGCCATGCACCACGGCGAAATCGACCAGCGCAACATCCGTGGTCGCACCAGTCCGGAAGTGGCGATGGAGCTGATCGAGGAAGGTATCGACGTCATGCCCCTGCCTTCGTTGCCCGCAATCAAGGAAACGCTGCAGTAGGCGCCGCAACCAGGCTGCCCTCGGAACCGGAGTGACCGTGCCGCGCCCGTTGCCCCCTTGGGCGGGCAGTGGGCAGTGGGCAGTGGCAGTGGCTCAGAGACCCCCTGCGCAGACTTGGACTGCCCAAAGACGCTCCGGCTCTGGCGATGCTGCGGCCTGCCAGGCACGCCGCAGGCGGCGCGGGGGTGGGTCAGGGATACAGTCCGCGCAGATCGCGGGCATGCAGGATGCGCTTGCAGGCCACGATGAAGGTGGCGGTTCGCAGGCTCACCTTGTTTTCTTCGGCCACCTGCCATACGGCGGCAAACGCGCCCTTCATGATCTTCACCAGGCGCTCGTTGATCTCGTCCTCGCTCCAGAAGAAGCTGGAAAAGTCCTGCACCCATTCGAAGTAGCTCACCGTCACGCCACCCGCGTTGGCGATCACGTCGGGCAGCACCAGGATGCCGCGGTCGTGCAGGATGTCGTCGGCCTGCGGCGTGGTCGGGCCGTTGGCGCCTTCGATCACCATCTTGGCCTGGATGCGGCCGGCGTTGGCTTCGGTGATCTGCTGCTCCAGCGCGGCGGGAATCAGGATGTCGCAGCCCACGCTCCAGAAGGCATCGTTGGCGATGACTTCGGCCTGCGGGAAGCCGGCCACCGAGCCCGCGCGCGCCACATGTGCCAGCAGCGCCGGCACGTCCAGACCGGCTTCGCGGTAGATCGTGCCACCGTGGTCCTGCACGGCCACCACCTTGGCGCCGGCTTCGGCAAACAGCTTGCCAGCCACGCCACCCACGTTGCCAAAGCCCTGCACGGCCACACGGGCCTTGCTGATGTCCATGCCGGTGTGTCTGGCGGCTTCCAAGCCCACGGTGAACACGCCGCGGCCCGTCGCCTCGCGTCGGCCGAGCGAGCCACCGAGGTCCACCGGCTTGCCGGTGACCACGCCGGTGGCGGTGGAGCCCTCGTTCATGGAATACGTATCCATCATCCAGGCCATGATCTGCTCGTTGGTGTTCACGTCGGGCGCCGGGATGTCCTTGGTCGGACCGATGATGATGCCGATCTCGCTGGTGTAGCGACGCGTCACGCGCTCCAGTTCACCCAGGCTCAGCTGGCGCGGATCGACGCGGATGCCGCCCTTGGCACCGCCGTAGGGCACGTTCACTGCGGCGTTCTTGATCGACATCCAGGCCGAGAGCGCCATCACTTCCGACAGCGTCACGTTCTGGTGGAAACGCACGCCACCCTTGCCCGGGCCACGGCTGGTGTTGTGCTGCACCCGGTAGCCCTCGAAGTGCGCGATGGTGCCGTCGTCCAGGTGGATCGGCACGTCCACGATCAGGGAACGCTTGGGCCGTTTGAGCGTGTCCACCCAGCGCGCCAGGTTGCCCAGGTAGGGCGTGACGCGGTCCACCTGCTGCAGGTAGATGCCCCAGGGGCCGAGGTTGTTGGGGTCGAGGTACGAGGGCAGGGCGCTGGTGAAGGCGGCGGGGCTGTTCGCCGCGGCGCCCGCGGGTTGCGGTGCTTGTGACATGGTGCGTGGGTTCCTTGTGGGTGGTGCCGGTCCTTTGTAGGGACCAGCGGACGCGACTGTACGGAGCGCCCTGTGTGCTGTCCAAGGCCGTGTTGCGATGCTGTCATGCGCCAAACGCATAACCTGACGGGCCGGTCAGGCGGGCCCCGAACCCCCGGTACTCCAGACCTGCCGGGCCACACGGACCATGTTGCCGCCCAGCACGCCATCCACTTCATGGGGCGCCATGCCCACGGCCTGCAGCGCATCGGGCAGCTGCTGCCAGGCCCCGATCGGCGGGTAGCGCATCTGGCTGATGCCATCGCCGTAGCCGGCGCTGGCGGGCCACCAGAAGCCAGGGTCAAAATCGCCTGGCGGATCGTCGTTCAGGTCGGGTTGCGGAAAGCTGATGTCCAGGCCCAGGCCCACATGCTGCGCCCCCACCAGGTTGGCCACATAGGCCACGTGGCGCGCCAGATCGTGTGCCTGTGGCGACTCGGTGCCCAGAAACCGCGACACACCAGAGATGCAGACCACACCACCGGTCGCGGCACAGGCCTTGATCTGCTCGTCGCTGATGTTGCGGCCATGCTCGGCCAGTGCCAGCGGGTTGGCGTGGCTGAACACCACCGGGTGGCGCGAGTGGGCCATGATGTCCAAGGTGGTCCGGCGCTCGGTGTGCGCGCAGTCCATCAGCACGCCCGCGTCATTCACCGCGTCCACCATGCGGCGGCCCAGCGCGGTCAGGCCCTGCGGCTGGTCGTGGCAGCCGCCCGCCACGGCGTTGTTGCGGTTGTAGGCAAAGTGCATCTGCCGCACGCCCAGGTCGCGGTACAGCGCCACCATTTCGGGGCGCTCCAGCAGGGGCAGGGCGCCCTCCAGGTCAAAACCCACCGCCAGTTTCCCCTCGTTGCGGGCGTGCTCGATGTCCGAAACGGTGCGCGGGATCAGGTAGTGCTCCGGCTGTGCCAGCAGCCGTGCGCGGAAGCTCGCGATCACGGGCAGGATCTGTGTCAGCGGGTTCATGTCCATGCCGATGTTGATGCTGACGTAGTGCACGCCCTGCGCGTGGTAGCGCTCCAGCGGCGCGAAGCTGGCGTCGGGGTGCAGCGGCAGGCAGGTGTGGGCTTCCCAGTGGATCATGGCGTGCGATGGTGTGGATCGGTTGGTGCGGCGCACGTTGTGCGGAGGACCCCGGATTGTGCAGGCGCAGCGCGTGGCGAAGTGGAGCTCTCCGTTTTGGGCAGTGGCTCCATGCTTCCGTGACAGAGCCGTGAACCTTTCTATGCATAATGAATTTTTTGTTAACAGCGGGGGTGGAGTTCGCCATCACTGCAAAACCAAGGATTCAACATGCTGAAGCTGAAGAAACTCACGCTGGCGCTGGGGCTCACGGCCTTTGCCCTGGGCGCACAGGCTGCGGGTACGCTGATCTATTGTTCCGAAGGCAGCCCGGAGGGCTTTGACACCGCGCAGTACACGGCGGGCACCACCTTCGATGCGGCCGGTCACGCGATGTTCAACCGCCTGACCCAGTTCAAGAAGGGCGGCACCGATGTCGAACCGAGCCTGGCGCAGTCGTGGACCATTTCCGCTGACGGCCTGAGCTACACCTTCAAGCTGCGCAAGGGCGTCAAGTTCCACACCACCGACTATTTCAAGCCCGGCCGGGACATGACCGCCGATGACGTGATCTTCACCATCGAGCGCATGGTCAACAAGGAGCACCCGTTCAACAAGGCGTACCCGGCCGAGTTCCCGTACGCCTCGGACGTCGGTCTGGAGAGCAACACCGCATCCGTGAAAAAGACCGACGACCTGACGGTGGTCCTCACGCTCAAGAAGCCCGATCCCGACCTGCTGGTCAAGCTGGCCATGCCGTTTGCCTCCGTGCTGTCGAAGGAATTCGCCGACAAGCTGGTTGCCGAAGGCAAGGCCTCGATGATCAACCAGCAGCCTGTTGGCACCGGCCCCTTCGTGCTGCGCCGCTACGAAAAGGATGCGCAGATCCGCTACGCCAAGCACAAGGACTACTGGAACGCCAAAGACGTGCTGGTGGACAACCTGATCTTCGCCATCACCACCGATGCCTCGGTCCGCTTCCAGAAGCTCAAAGCCGGCGAGTGCCACATCATGTCCTTCCCGAAACCGCAGGACATCGCAGCCATGAAGGCCGACCCCAAGCTCAAGGTGGATACCGCGCCCGGTTTCAACATCGGCTACCTGAGCTACAACACCGAAAAAGCACCGATGAACAAGGTGGAGGTGCGTCAGGCGCTGGACATGGCGATCAACCGCAAGGCCATCATCGATGCCGTGTACCAAGGCCAGGGTCAGGAAGCCAGCAACCCGTTCCCGGCTTCACTGTGGTCCTACAACCCCAAGTTGAAGAACCCGGCCTACAGCCCGGAAAAAGCCAAAGAGTTGCTGAAGAAAGCCGGTGTGGCCGAGGGCACCGAGATCACCCTGTGGGCCATGCCGGTGCAGCGCCCCTACAACCCCAACGCCAAGCTGATGGCCGAGATGATCCAGGCCGACTGGGCCAAGGTCGGTATCAAGGCCAAGATCACGCAGTACGAGTGGGGCGAATACCTCAAGCGCCTGAAGCAGGGCGAGCACGACACCGGCCTGATCGGCTGGACCGGCGACTACGCTTCACCCGACAATTTCCTGGGCGTTCTGTTGACCTGCGAAGCCATCGGTGGCTCCAACTACGCGCGCTATTGCAGCAAGGACTTTGACGCGCTCGTGCTCAAGGCCCGCAACAGCGTGAACCAGAAGGAGCGCACCGACCTTTACATGAAGGCGCAGGAAATCTTCAAGAAAGACCTGCCTTGGTCCACCATCGCGCACTCCACGGTGAACCAGCCCATGCGCAAGGAACTCAACGGCTTCAAGATCAGCCCGTTCGGTGACTACAACTTCGAAGGCGTGAGCGTCAAGTAACGCGCCACTTCGACGCACCACATTGAGCAGACGCCAGCCATCTGGCGTCTGCTCTTTTTTTGCGAGTCTCGACAGCAAGAAGGATCCCTCATGCTGAGCTACATCCTCAAGCGGCTGCTGGTGCTGATTCCCACGTTCCTGGGCGTCACGCTGCTGACCTTTTCCCTCATCCGCCTGATTCCCGGTGACCCGGTGGAAGTGATGATGGGCGAGCGCACGCTCGACCCGGACATGCACGCCGCAGCGCTCAAGCGCCTGGGCCTGGACCAGCCGCTCTACGTGCAGTACGGGCGTTACCTCGGGCAGCTGGTGCAGGGGGATCTGGGTCAGTCGCTCAAGACGCAGGCCAGTGTCTGGAGCGAGTTCAAGGCCCTGTTTCCCGCCACGCTGGAGCTGGCCTTGGTGGCGCTGCTGCTGGCGCTGGTGCTCGGCCTGGTTGCGGGCGTGCTGGCCGCCGTCAAGCGCGGTACCTGGCTCGACCACAGCGTGATGACGGCTGCGCTCACCGGTTACTCCATGCCCATCTTCTGGTGGGGCCTGCTGCTGATCCTGATCTTCTCGGTCGGTCTGGGCTGGACGCCGGTGTCCGGCCGGCTCGACCTGATGTTCGACGTGCCGCCGCAGACCGGCTTCATGCTTATCGACGCCTGGATCGCCGAGCGCGCGGACCCCGAGCTGAACCACGGTGCGGTGTGGGATGCGGTGCGCCACCTCATTCTGCCGGCCATCGTGCTGGGCACCATTCCTCTGGCGGTGATCGCGCGCATGACGCGCTCGTCCATGCTCGAAGTGCTGCGTGAAGACTACGTGCGCACCGCGCGCGCCAAGGGCCTGTCGCCCATGCGCGTGATCTTCGTGCACACGCTGCGCAACGCGCTCATCCCGGTGCTCACCGTGGTCGGACTGCAGGTGGGCACGCTGATGGGCGGTGCGGTGCTGACCGAAACCATCTTCTCCTGGCCCGGCATCGGCAAGTGGCTCATCGACGCCATCGGCCGGCGTGACTACCCCGTGGTGCAGAACGGCATCCTGCTCGTGGCCACCCTCGTCATCCTGACCAACTTCGCCGTGGACCTGCTCTACGGCGTGGCCAACCCTCGCATCCGGGTGCAGTCATGAGCCCCCACGCTCCACCGCTGCGCGGGTCGCTGCCCCAAGAACGGGGAGGGGCCCGGTCCTTGCCGTGTCCGGGGGCTGATCCGGCTTGGGGCGGCCCGGCGCCGGATCGTCACTCACTCCACCGTTGCGCGGAGATCTTTGAATGAACTTTGCTGAATTCTGGCGGGCTTTCTCGCAAAACAAGGGCGCCGTGGCGGGCCTGATTTTCATGACGATCGTGGGCCTGCTCGCGGTTTTTGCGCCGTGGGTGGCGCCGCACAGTCCCATCGAACAATACCGCGACAACTTCCTGCAGGCCCCGGTCTGGGCCGGTGGCAGCAGCCAGTTCCTGCTCGGCACCGACGAGCTGGGTCGCGACCTGCTCTCGCGCCTGATCCACGGCGCGCGGCTCTCGCTGCTGGTGGGCCTGGTGTCGGTGGTGCTGGCGCTGATCCCCGGCGTGATCCTGGGCCTCGTCGCTGCCTTCGCCGGCAAGTGGGTGGACGCTGCGATCATGCGTGCCATGGACATCGTGATGGCCTTGCCCTCGCTGCTGATGGCCGTGGCCATCATGGCCATCCTCGGTCCGGGCCTGGTCAACGCCATGATCGCCATCGCGCTGGTCTCGCTGCCGGCCTATGTGCGGCTGGTGCGGGCTTCGGCCCTGAGCGAGCTGCAGCGCGACTATGTGACCGCCGCGCGCCTCTCGGGTGCGCGCACGCTGCGTCTGATGTTCGTGACCGTGCTGCCCAACTGCACCGCGCCGCTGATCGTGCACGCCACCATGAGCTTTTCGGCCGCTATCCTGGAGATCGCGGCGCTGGGCTTCCTGGGCCTGGGCGTGCAGCCGCCGCTGCCCGAGTGGGGCACCATGCTCGCCTCGGCGCGCGACTACATCCAGCGCGCCTGGTGGGTGGTGACGCTGCCAGGGCTGACCATCCTGTGGTCGGTGCTCGCGATCAACCTGGTGGGTGACGGGCTGCGCGATGCGCTGGACCCGAAGCTGAAATCAGCTTCTTGACATGGAACACACCCGCCGCGCTCCGCGCGACCCCCTCAAGGGGGCAACCCGATGCGGCCCGGCAAAGCCGGTTCCGCCGGGTTCTGGCCTGGAGCCTTTCGCTCCGGAGACGCTTCACTCCCGCCGTGTTGCGGTGCAACTCTTGAGAGACCTAACATGAGTCTTCTTGACATCCAGAACCTGCGTGTCGAGTTCGGCACGAAAGACCGCGCCTTCCGCGCGGTGGACACGCTGGACCTGCAGCTCGAACAGGGGCAGGTGCTCGGCATCGTGGGCGAATCCGGCTCCGGCAAATCGGTCGCCATGATGGCGCTGATGGGCCTGCTGGTCGGCCAGGGCCGCGTCACCGCAGATCATTTGCGGTTCGACGGCAAGGACCTTCAGACCATCAGCGACCGGCAGCGCCGCCAGATCCTGGGCAAGGACATGGCCATGATCTTCCAGGACCCGATGACCTCGCTCAACCCGAGCTTCACCGTGGGCTTCCAGATCGAAGAGGTGCTGCGCGAACACATGGGCCTGCGCGGTGCGGCGGCCAGGGCGCGCGCCATCGAGCTGCTGGAGATGGTGGAAATCCCCGGCGCCGCGAGCCGGCTGGAGAGCTACCCGCACCAGTTTTCAGGCGGCATGGCGCAGCGCGTGATGATCGCCATCGCGATCGCCTGCAACCCGAAGCTGCTGATCGCCGACGAGCCGACCACCGCGCTGGACGTGACCATCCAGGCGCAGATCATGGAGTTGCTGGTGCAGCTGCAGCAGGCGCACCACATGGCGCTGATCCTCATCACGCACGACCTGGCCGTCGTGGCCGAGGTGGCGCAACGCGTGGCCGTGATGTACGCCGGCCAGGTGGTGGAGCAGGGTGAGGTGGCGCGTTTGTTCCGCGCGCCCACGCACCCCTACACGCACGCGCTGCTGCAGAGCGTGCCCGAGCACAGCCGCGGCGCGCGACGCCTGCACACGCTGCCCGGCATCGTGCCCGGGCAGTTTGACCGGCCGGCGGGTTGCCTGCTGTCGCCGCGCTGCCCGAAGGCGCAGGACCGCTGCCGCAACGAGCGCCCGGGCCTGCTCGCGCAGGACGGCGTGATGACGCGCTGTTTCTTCCCCATGACCGCAGAGGAGACGCTATGAGCACGGTTGTGATGCAGGCCGAATCGCTGACGCGCCACTACGGCGTGGCGCAAGGCTTCATGAAGCCCAAACTGACCGTCAAGGCGCTGGTCGATGTCTCGTTCAAGCTGTCGGCCGGGCAGACGCTCGCCGTGGTCGGCGAATCGGGTTGCGGCAAGAGCACGCTCGCGCGCCAGCTCACGTTGATCGAGCCACCCACCGGTGGTCGCCTGCAGGTCGGCGGTGAGTGGGTGCAGCCGGGCGACCGCGCGCAATACAAGCGCCTGCGCAGCCAGGTGCAGATGGTGTTCCAGAACCCCTACGCCTCGCTCAATCCGCGCCAGAAGATCGGCCACCAGATCGCCGAGCCGCTGTTGCTCAACACCACGCTCAGCGCCAGCGAGCGCAAGGCCAAGGTGCTGGCGAGCCTGGAGCGAGTGGGCCTGCGACCCGAGCACCACGACCGCTACGCCCACATGTTCTCCGGCGGTCAGCGCCAGCGCATCGCCATCGCGCGGGCCATGGTGCTGCAGCCCAAGATCCTGGTGGCCGACGAGCCCACTTCGGCGCTCGATGTGTCGATCCAGGCCCAGGTGCTCAACCTGTTCATGGACCTGCAGGAACAGCTGCAGACCGCTTATGTGTTCGTCTCGCACAACCTCGCGGTGGTGGAGCACATTGCCAACGATGTGATGGTGATGTACCTGGGGCGTGTGGTCGAGGCAGGCCCCAAGACCACGATCTTCGCCAACGCGCTGCACCCGTACACGCAGGCGCTGCTATCGGCCACGCCGTCCATCGACCCGGCGCAGCGCCAGAAGAAAATCAAGATCCACGGCGAGCTGCCCAGCCCGCTGAACCCGCCCACGGGTTGCGCCTTCCACAAGCGCTGCCCGAAGGCCGACGCGCGCTGCGAAACCGAGCTGCCCCTGCTGCGACCGCTGGAAGGGCGCCAGGTGGCCTGCCACCACGTCTGACGTCACCAGTGACCGTTCCCATGGATGCTGTTGGCTTTCAGTGGTGGGTCTATCGCATCGCAGACCTCGTGGCGTTCAACCTGCTGGACGACCCGGCTTTGTTGGCGCTGATGTTCTGCTGACCCACGCCGCGGCGGAGCGCGGGGCTTCATTCTTCAGGCATTGAACTGCAGCGCGGCGAGGCCCGCGTACACGCCACCGAGCGCCACCAGTTCGGTGTGCGTTCCTTGCTCGACCAGGCGGCCATGGTCCAGCACCACGATCACATCGGCCTGCTGCACCGTGGCCAGGCGGTGTGCAATCACCAGCGTGGTGCGGTCTTTCATCGCGGACTCCAGCGCGGCCTGCACCATGCGTTCGCTCTGCGCGTCGAGTGCGCTGGTGGCTTCGTCCAGCAACAGCAGCGGCGGGTTTTTCAACATGGCGCGCGCAATGGCGATGCGCTGGCGCTGGCCGCCTGAGAGGCGCACACCGCGCTCGCCCAGGAAGGTGTCGTAGCCCTCCGGCAACTGGGCGATGAACTCGTCGGCAAAGGCGGCGTGTGCCGCGGCGCGCACCTCATCGTCGCTGGCGCCGGGTTTGCCGTAGCGGATGTTTTCCAGCGCGCTGCTGGAGAAGATCACCGGGTCCTGCGGCACGATGCCGATGCGCGAGCGCAGATCGTGCAGGCTCAGCTGGTGAATCGGCACACCGTCGAGCGTGATCGAGCCCGAGGCCGGGTCGTAGTAGCGCAGCAGCAGGCCGAACACCGTGCTCTTGCCGGCGCCGCTGGGGCCCACCAGTGCCACCGTCTGCCCCGGCTGTACCGTCAGGCTGAAGTGGGACAGTGCGGCCTGCGCCGGGCGAGACGGGTAGTGAAAGGTCAGGTCGTCAAACACCACCGCACTGCCCGCCACCGGGTGCGGCGCAGACACCGGGTGGGCCGGCGACTGCACCGGCGACTCGCTCGCCAGCAACTCCATCAGGCGCTCGCTCGCGCCCGCGGCGCGCAGCAGATCGCCATACACCTCGCCCAGCACGGCCACCGCCCCTGCAAAGATGATCACGTACAGCACCGCCTGGCCCAGTTGCCCGGCACTGAGCGTGCCGGCGATGACGGCCTGGGTGCCCTGGTACAGGCCCCACAGCACCAGTGCGGCATTGGCGATGATGATGAAGGCCACCAGCCCGGCGCGTGCCCGGCTGCGGCGCACCGCTGTGTCAAATGCGAATTCGGTGGAACTGGCAAAGCGCCGCGCCTCGCGGTCTTCTGCGGTGTAGCTCTGCACGATGGGTATCGCGTTCAGGATTTCGCCGGCGATCGCGCTTGAGTCGGCCACGCGGTCCTGGCTGGCGCGCGAGAGCTTGCGCACGCGCCGGCCGAACCACATGGCAGGCAACACCACCAGCAGAATCACCAGCAGCACCTGCACCATCACATAGGGGTGCGAATACACCAGCATGACCAGCGCGCCCAGGCCCATGAACGCATTGCGCAGCCCCATGGAGAGTGAGGAACCGACGACCGTCTGCACCAGCGTGGTGTCGGTGGTGAGGCGGCTCAGCACCTCGCCGGTCTGCGTGGTCTCGAAAAACTGCGGGCTCTGTCGCAGCACATGGCTGTACACCGCGTTGCGCAGGTCAGCCGTGATGCGCTCACCCAGCCAGCTCACGACATAAAAGCGTGCCGCTGAAAACACACCCAGTGCCACCGCCACGCCAAACAGCTCAAGGAAATGCCCGCGCAGCCCCATGGTTTGCGCGCTGCGGTCCTCCGGTACCAGGCCGCCGTCGATCAGATGCCGCAGCGCCACCGGAAACAGCAGCGTGGCCGCAGCGGCCGCGACCAGGAACAACACCGCCAGTCCGATCTGCAACCGGTAGGGGCGCATGAAGGGCCGCAGGCCGCTGAGCGACGTGGGCGTGTTGGACTTGGGGCGTTCGGTGGGGGAAGGGGCGCTCATGGGGGGGCCGGGTTGGGGGTGTGTCGGGTCTCGCCGGCGCTACAGCACCACGGCGCTGACGATGACAAAGTAGACGAGCAGGCTCAGCAGGTCCTGCACGATGGTGGCCAGCGGGCCGCTGCCGTAGGCCGGGTCGCTGCCCAGCCGGCCCAGCAGCCAGGGCAGCGCCAGCCCGATGGTGGTGGCGATGCCGCCCGCCGCTACCAGCGCACCCGACACCGCGAAGGCCAGCGACCAGTCGCCAAAGGCCAGCCATACCGCGGGCAGCGTCAAACTACCCAGGACCAGCCCGATCAGCACGCCGGTGCGCAATTCGCCGCCGATCAGCGTGGACAGGCGGGCGTGGCTCAGCGAGAGCCCGCGCACCGTCACCGCTTCGGTCTGTGTGCCGATGGCGTCGGCCAGGTACACCAGCCCGGGCACGAAGAAGGCGATCGCCGGATTCACCGACAGCGCGCGCTCGAACCGGACCACGATGAAGGTCGCCAGCACGCTGCCCGCGAGCCCCAGCAGCAGCCACGGCAGCCGGTGCCGCAGGCGGCGCATGGGCGGCTCTTCGATCGCCTCCCGCGCATGCAGGGTTTCGCGCGTGATGCCGGCGAAGCGGTGGATGTCTTCCACGTGTTCGCGCCGCAGGATGTGCAGCAGCGCTGGCGCCGGCACCACGCCCACCAGGCGCCCCTGGGCGTCGGTCACCGGTATGGCACTGAGTTCGTGGTGCAGCGCCAGCGAGGCCACGCGTTCCTGGTCCGTTTCGGCGTGCACCTTGGGAAAATGGGGGTTGGCGACCTGGCCCACCCGGGTGTCGCGGGGCAATGCGAGCAGGGCCGCCAGCGACACGACGCCCACCAGATGATCACCGGCATCGAGCACGCACACCAGGTCGATGCATTCGCTGGGCTGCGCCAGCAGCGCGTCCAGCACCTCGGCCACCGTCTGGTCCGGCCTGGCCCGGGGCACATCGGCCACCGCATGGCGTGCCGCTGTTTCGTTGTGGCGCGGCGCGACCGCTTCGTGCCCGTTCCGGGACGGCCGGTGTGTGACCTGCGCGGCGGATGGGCTGGGGTCTGGCATGGGCACTCCTGTCTGGGCGAGGTAGGTGTCCGCCCTGAAAACAGACAGTCTAGCCGTCGATCGGTTGCCGTCATCGGCCGGCGGCAAATGCGGTCGTATCGTCAAGCCGATGGCACTTCACTTGCAGGGGTGGTCGGTCGGATTCATGGCCGGGTGGCCCACCGGGTGGTCGAATGCGCCAGAATCCCGGCCCTGCGGCTGACGTGCGCGCGCGTGAAAGCTGTGAGGCCGGCGGCATGGTCACGCCACCACGCTGACCCAGGCCCCTTGGCGGGCGCCCCGAGCGTTCGTCAGGCAGGTCAGTGCAGTGCAGGTTGCTGGCTCAGGACGCGCGTGTGAATGTCTTCCAGGTCGGCAATCAGTGCGTCCACCTGATCCATGAACACCTCGCGGCTGGCCAGCGGGCTCTGGGTGATCAGCGCGGTGGAGCGCTCGGCCAGCGCCTGTTCACCGGCCTGGCGGGCCCAGCGCCGCACCTCGCAGTAGGCGAGCAAGGCCAGCCGGCTCATGTCGCCGCGGCGGCGAGCGTGGTGCAGGTCGCCGAGAAGGTCCTCGAGACTGTGCTGGATGGGCGCTGTGTAAACGTTCATGTTGCAGTGCAGCATATTCCTTTTTGCGGCCCGTGGTGGATCCATTCGTCCGATGAGGCGTATCCGGGACAGCCGGCCGGGGCCATTCGCGCCAAGGCCCCCGGCGCCCGCACCAGGGTGGTGCCCGACACGACCTGTAAGGATGTTTCTTCGCGGGCGACTGACACCCATCCAATCTGATTGAATGGTGCCGACCGGGCAAGTCCGGCCCTGTGGCCCGAATCCGAGGACCTTGTGATGAACAAACGAACGATGTTGAAAAGCCTGACCAGCTGGCTCGCTGCGACCGTGCTGCCCGCCGCGGCTGTGGCCGCACCGCCCTTTCCCCTGAAGAAGACCGCAGCCGAGTGGCGAAAGCTCGTGCCGAGCGCTGCCTATGCCGTGCTGTTCGAACACGGGACCGAGCGAGCGGGCAGCAGCCCCCTGAACGCCGAGAAGCGGCAGGGCACCTTTGTGTGCGCGGCGTGTTTTCAGCCGCTGTTTGACGCTGCGCACAAATACGAGAGCGGCACCGGCTGGCCCAGTTTCTGGCAGCCACTCGCTGGCGCGCTGGGCACGTCCACCGATTTCAAGCTCATCTACCCCCGTACCGAATACCACTGCGCGCACTGCGGTGGGCACCAGGGCCATGTGTTCAACGACGGCCCGCCACCCACCGGCAAGCGGTATTGCAACAACGGGGTGGCCCTGGCCTTTGTGCCCAGGGGCGAGACGCTGCCGGCGCTGCGCAGTTGAGTCCCCATCCGGCGCCGCCCATCTCCTGAAGACGATCGAGGAAACGACTGTGAACAAGACCTTCCTGACCTTGGCGCTGTCCGCGCTGCTCTCGGTGTTTGCTGCCACGGTCCAGGCGGCCAGCAGCACGGCCATCTTTGCCGGTGGCTGTTTCTGGTGCATCGAGGCGGACTTCGAGAAGCTGCCGGGCGTGCTGGAAGTGGAGTCGGGCTACACCGCGGGCAAGACCGCCAATCCCACCTACGAACAGGTCAGCAACGGTCATACCGGCCACACCGAAGCGGTGCGCGTGATCTACGACCCGGCGCGGGTGAACTATGCGCAGCTGGTCGAGTACTTCTGGCGCCACATCGACCCGACGGTGAAAGGCCGCCAGTTCTGCGACATCGGCGACCAGTACCGCAGCGGCATCTACTGGTCGAACGAGGCCGAGCGCAAGGTGGTCGTGGCCAGTCGCGACGCCTTGCTCAAGACCGGTCGATTCAAGACCATTCACACCGAGCTGGCACCAGCCAGTGCCTTCTACCTGGCCGAGGACTACCACCAAGACTATTACAAGAAGAACTCCGTGCGCTACAACTACTACCGCTATGCCTGTGGACGGGATGCGCGCGTGAAGAAGCTCTGGGAATAGCCGCCAACCAGCCCGCTGCCCGAACGGCTGCGGTGCGGGTGGCGACCAGGGGGACGCGTCAGGCGAAGGAGCCCATCGGTCCGGGGTGGCTCACTTCTTCCAGCTTGCCACTGTCCACGTCGTAGATGAAGCCGCGCACGGACACGGCATCTGGACCGGTGGTGGGGATCCAGGGGTGGTTCAGGATGGACGAGATGCCCCGCCGCACATCCCAGGTGAGGCGCTCCATGTTCTTGTCGTCGCGCGGTGCATCCAGCGCTTCGATCTGCCCGCGGAAGGCATGGAAGGCCGAGGGTGTGGCGGAGCAGGCCTGGCAGCTCATGAAAGGGCGGCCGGTCGCCTGGCCCAGCAGCTTTTCAGCCGCCGGGTCACCTTCCAGTCCTGCCTTGAGCAGATCGTCGGTGAACGCCAGCATGCCGCAGCGGGTGTGGTGGATCAGGATGATCTCGTTGGTGTTGAGCAGGTGGTGCGAGATGATGAGGCAACGGATCGCGTCGTCATTCACCACGCCGCCGGCGTTGCGGATGATGTGCGCTTCTCCGGTCTGCAGGCCCAGCAGGTCTTCCACGTCGAGCCGGGCGTCCATGCAGGCCACCACGGCCAGCCGCCTGGACGGCTGGATCGGCTGCTGGCCCGGGTGCGCCGGATGGTGAATCGCCTGGCCCTTGGCGTAGCGCTCGTTGTTGGCCAGGCATGCGTTGGTGACGGAATCTGCCATGTCGTGTCTCCTGTTGGTGGTTGGGTTTCACGTGCCGGTTCCGATGAAACATGCCAGCTGGGGTGCTGGGGGAACCCGGCTTGCCCAGCTTAGACCCCGCCCCAGGCGCTGGCAAGCGGCATGGTTTTTTCGACCCCGTGGCGACCTGGAGCGCCGCGTGCTGCCTGCTGCGGAACCCTGGCACCCAGGTTCGCTTCCGGCTGGTGCCGGACACAGAGCATCCCCCCACGGGGCCTCTGGAACACCGGGCACCGATGGTTGACGCGGGACAAGCCTGACCCCTCCACAGGGCGGTAAGCTTGCGTCTGAACTTTGTCTGATCGCATGAACGCCTCGACCTCCTCCGCCGAACCCGTCTTCGTGGCCCGTGGCCTGACCAAGGTCTACGGAGAGGGCGAAGCTGCGGTCCATGCCCTGCGCGGGGTGGACCTGGACATCGTGCGCGGCGAATTCGTGGTGTTGCTCGGCGCTTCGGGCAGCGGAAAGTCCACGCTGCTGAACATCCTGGGCGGGCTGGACTCGGCCACAGCCGGCTCGGCGCAGTGGACCCACGCCGGCCATACGCACGAGCTCATTGACGCCGACGACGCGGCGCTCACCAGTTACCGGCGCGATCACGTGGGCTTTGTGTTCCAGTTCTACAACCTGATCCCCAGCCTGACTGCACGCGAAAACGTGGCACTGGTGACGGACCTGGCTGAAGACCCGATGAAGCCTGAGGACGCGCTGGCGCTGGTGGGGCTGGGCGAGCGGCTGAACCACTTTGTGTCACAGCTCTCGGGCGGCGAGCAGCAGCGCGTGGCGATTGCGCGCGCCATCGCCAAGCGGCCCGCTGTGCTGCTGTGCGACGAGCCCACCGGCGCGCTCGACTGCGCCACCGGCGTGATGGTGTTGCAAGCCATCGAGCATGTGAACCGCGAACTGGGCACGACCACGGTGGTGATCACCCACAACGCGCCGATCGCCGACATGGCCGACCGCGTGCTGCGCCTGGCCGACGGGCGCATCGTCGAGACCCGGGTCAACGTGCACAAGGTGCCGGCCTCGTCGCTGACCTGGTGAAGCCGCGATGAAGGCGATCCACATCAAGCTCTGGCGCGACCTCAGGCGCCTGCGCGCCCAGGTGGCCACCATCGCCATGGTGGTGGCGATCGGCGTGGCGGGTTTCGTGGGCATGTTCTCGGTGCACGAGTCCCTCAAAGGATCGCGCGATGCTTTCTACCGCGACAACCGGCTGGCCGATGTGTTTGCCAGCGTGAAACGCGCGCCGGTGCACCTGCGCGGGCGACTGGCCGCCATCGACGGGGTGGCCGAGGTGAAGCTTGACGTGGTGTTTGACGCGCAGATCGACCTGCCCGGTGTGGAACCGCCAGTGACCGGACGTTTCATCGGATTGGACCTGGCGCGCGCCCACACCAACCGCCAGGGCATCAACGCGCTCTCGCTCAAGCGCGGTCGCTGGCCCGAGCGCGATGGCGCGCTGGAGGCGCTGGTGAGCGACCGCTTTGCCGCGGCACGCCGGCTGAACCCCGGCGACACGGTGCACGCGATCCTGAACGGCAAGCGCGAGCGCGTGCACCTGGTGGGTACCGCGGCCTCGCCCGAATATGTATTTGCCTCCCAGGGCGGCGCGCCCGACGACACCTCGTTTGGCATCTGGTGGATCGACGGCGCGCGCATGACGCAGGCCTTTGACATGCAGGGAGCCTTCAACCAGGCCTCGCTTCGGCTGGATGCCGGCGTGCCCGTGGCGCCGGTGCTGACGCAGGTGGACCGGGTGCTGGAGCCTTACGGTGCCATCGGGGCGACGGGGCGGGACAAGCAGCTGTCCTACAAGATCGTGGGCGACGAGCTGTCCCAGCTCAAGGTGATGGGCACCGTGTTGCCCGCGATCTTTCTGGCGGTGGCGATGTTCATCCTCAACGTGGTGCTGAGCCGCCAGGTGGCCACCCAGCGCAGCCAGATTGCCGCGCTCAAGGCGCTGGGCTACCGCGATGGCGCGATCGCGTGGCACTACATCCAGCTCGCGCTGGTCATCGCCGGGCTCGGCGTGCTGGTCGGTCTGGTTCTGAGCCAGCTCATCGGCCGCGGCATGCTGGGCCTGTACGACGAGGTGTTCCGCTTCAACGGCCTGGCATACGAGACGAGCATCTGGCTGGTGGCGGTGTCGGCCCTGCTCGCCGCGGCCGCGGCAGCGGCAGGCACCTGGAGCGCGATCCGCGCCGTGGTGCGGCTCAAGCCCGCGCAGGCGATGCAGCCACCGTCGCCCCCGGCCTACCAGCCCACGCTGGTGGAGCGCCTGGGCTTCGGACGTTTTGTGAGCACCGGCGCCATGATGGTGATCCGCAATTTCGAGCGCCGCCCGCTGCGCGCGGCCTTCACCGTGACCGGCATCGCGCTGGCGGTGGCGCTGCAGATATCGGGCGCTTTCTGGCTCGACGCGATTGCGCACATCGTCGATGTGCAGTTCCGCCAGGTGCAGCAGGGGGATGTGCTGGTCAACTTCCACCGCCCGGTGCCGGTGAGTGTGGTGCAGGACCTCAAGCGCCTGCCCGGCGTGATCGACGCTGAGCCCTACCGCACCGAGCCGGTCCGCGTGCGCCTGCACGGGCGCAGCGAAGACACGGCGCTCACCGGCTACCTCGGCGACGCGCAGCTGATGCGCGTGGTGGACGAACACCGTGGCGCGGTGACCATGCCGGCGCACGGCGTGGTGCTGTCCTCGCTGCTGGCGAACGAGCTGGGCGCGCGCGTGGGCGACCGCGTCGAGCTGGAGTTCCGGCTCTGGAGCCAGCAGCGGGTCGAGGTGGCGGTGGTGGACATCGTGCACACCATGTTCGGCAAGCTGCTCTACATGAACCTGGACGCGATGAATGCGCTGGCCCGCGACGGCAACGGCGTGGCCGACGCGGCGCTGCAGGTGGACCCGCTGGCCATGGGTGCCTTCTGGAGCGCGGTGAAGGCGGCGCCTGTGATCAACTCGGTGTTCGACAAGGCCGGCTCCATGGCCGCCTTCAACAAAACCACCTCGCGCAACATGGGCGTGTTCAGCGGCATCCTGACCCTGTTTGCGGTGGCGATGGCGGTGGGGATCATCTACAACGCGGCGCGCATCTCGCTTTCCGAGCGCGCCTGGGAGCTGGCGAGCCTGCGCGTGCTGGGCATGACGCGCGCCGAGGTCTCGGTGCTGCTGCTGGCCGAGCTCGGCGCCGAGCTGCTGGTGGCGCTGCCCATTGGCGCGTTCACCGGCTGGGGGCTGGCGTCGCTGATGATGCGGCTGATGGCGTCGGACAGTATCGACTTTCCCGTGGTGATCGAGCCGTCCACCTACGCCTCGGCTGCGTTGATCGTGCTGGCGGCGGGCGTGGCCAGCGCACTGCTGGTGCGCCGGCACATCGACCGGCTGGATCTGGTTTCTGTCTTGAAGGTACGCGAATGAATCAACCCAAAAGCCCCTGGAAAACACCCCGGCGCTGGATCGTCGTCGGGCTGGCGCTGGTGGCTGCCGCCGCGCTGGTCTATGCGGTGTACCGGCCGCGGCCGATCACCGTGGAAGTGGCCACGGTAGCCGTCGGTCGCTTCGAACAGGTGATCGAGGAAGACGGCCAGCTGCGCCTGAAAAGCCGCTACGTGATCACCGCACCCACGCTGGCCCAGCTGCAGCGTCCCACGCTCAAGGTGGGCGACACGGTGCGCGCAGGCGATGTGGTGGCCCGGCTCGCGCCCGCCGCGCCGCAGATGATCGACGCCCGCACGCGCAGCGTGCTGCAGCAGCGCGTGGGGAGTGCCGACGCGGCGCGCCGCGCGGCTGCGGCGCAGGTGCAGCGCGCGCAGACCGGGCTGGCCCAGGCCACGCTGGAGGCCGGCCGGGCCGAGCAGCTGGCCAAACAGGGCTTCATCGCTCCGTCGTCCCGCGACCAGACCGATCTGGCACGGCGCTCGGCGCAGCAGGCATTGACGGCGGCCCGGGCTGAGCAGGGCATGGCCGACTTTGCTCTGGCTGAAGCCCGCGCCGCACTCGCCCAGGCCGAGCCCGCTGCGGGCGAGCGGACCACCGGCCTGTGGGAACTCAAGAGCCCGGTGAACGGCCAGGTGCTCAAGTTGCACCTGGACAGCGCCGCCCCCGTGACCGCGGGCCTGCCGCTGCTGGAGATCGGCGACACGGCGGCGATGGAAGCGGTGATCGACGTGCTCTCGGGCGAAGTGCGGCAGGTGCAGCCCGGTGCGGCGGTACAACTGTCTACCGGCAGTGGCGCCGCTCCAATGCCCGGCACCGTGTCGCGCATCGAGCCGGTGGCCTTCACCAAGGTCTCGGCGCTCGGCATCGAGGAGCAGCGGGTGAACGTGGTCGTGGCGCTGGACACGTCCACGGCCCGCGGAGCTGACGCGGCTCGCCTGGGCGATGGTTTTCGTGTGGACGCGCGCATCACCGTTTCGTCGCAGGCCGACGCCTTGCTCGTGCCCAGTGCGGCGCTGGTGCGTGATGGCGAGCAGTGGCGCGTGTTCGTGGTGGAAGCTGGCAAGGCCCGTGCGCGCGCGGTGCAGATCCACGACCGCAACGCCGACCTGGCCTGGGTGAAAGACGGCCTGAAGGCGGGCGAGATGGTGCTGCTCTACCCGGGCAGCACCATCGCGGACGGGCAGCCGGTGCGGATGCGCGAAGGGCAGGGCGGGTAGCGTCCGTCCTCTGTCCACAGGCGGGGAAGGGGAGCGCAGGCCATCCGTCCCATGCTGTCCGTGGGGTCTTGTGAATGGCCGGTGCAAGGCGTACGCTGCGTCCTCCTCGCAGTCGGTCTGTTGGCCGGGTTGCCAGTGGTTTGCCGGTGGCGGGGCCCGATGACTCGACAACACAGGAGACGGACATGAAGCAGATGCACACGCATGGACGGGGCTTGGCCCGGGGAAGAATGGGCGCGACGGCGGTCGCGGCCTTGCTGGTGGTGGCTTGTGGCGGCGGTGGTGACGAGGGGGCCGACAAGCTCACGACGCAGGGCTCGTCGGCGAGCTGTGGCTCCCGGGTCAACAACACCTTCGACAAGCTGCTCGAATGCGTCACGCTCGACGGCGTGCGGCGTCACCAGGCGGCGCTGCAGGCCATCGCCGACGCGCACAACGGCATCCGCACCTCGGGCACACCAGGCTACGACGCCTCGGTGGCCTACGCGGCCGACGTGTTCCGCCAGGCGGGCTACACGGTCACCGTCAGCGACTTCCAGTTCCAGACCTTCATCACACTCTCGGCTACCGTGCTGGAGCAGGTGTCGCCCGGGCCGGCCGGCACGCTGGCCAACAACATCATGTCCTACTCGGGCAGCGGCGACGTGACCGCCCCGGTGACGGCGTTGCCGGCCCCGCCGGCCGATGCCACACCGGGCTGCGAAGCGGCGGACTATGCCGGTTTCCCGGCCGGGAACATCGCGCTCATCAGCCGTGGCGCCTGCACCTTTGCCATCAAGGCCAGCAACGCGTTCAACGCCGGGGCGAGCGGGGTTGTCATTTACAACAACGGCCCCGGTGAGATCAACGGCACGCTGGGCGCGGACTTCACGCTGAACATGGGCGTCACTTCCGTCACCCAGGTGATGGGGCAGCAACTCGTCGCCACGCCGGGGCTGGTGCTGCGGCTCAAGACCGATACCTTCCGCGGCCAGGCCACCACCAGCAACGTGATCGCCGAATCGCCTGCGGGCGACCCGAACAACGTGGTGATGGTGGGCGCGCACCTCGACTCGGTCAACGCCGGCCCCGGCATCAACGACAACGGCTCGGGCAGCGCGGCGATCCTGGAAACCGCGGTGCAAATGGCCAAGGTCAAGCCACGGAACCAGCTGCGGTTTGCGCTGTGGGGTGCGGAGGAGTCCGGTCTGGTGGGCTCCACGAACTACGTGAACGGACTGAGCCAGGCCGACAAGGACCGCATCGCGCTGTACCTGAACTTCGACATGATCGGTTCGCCAAACCATGTGTTTTTCGTCTACGACGGCGATGACTCCGACGCCACCGGAGAAGGCCCCGGCCCGGGCGGATCGGCTCAGATCGAAAAGGCGTTCGAGACCTTCTACACGCAGCGCGGCGTGCCGTTCAAGGGCACCGATTTCAGCGGGCGTTCCGACTACCGGCCCTTCATTGAAAACCTGATCCCTGCGGGTGGCTTGTTCACCGGCGCCGAAGGCGTGAAAACCGCCGACGAGGCCGCGGTGTGGGGCGGCACCGCCGGCCAGGCCTACGACCCGTGTTACCACCTGGCCTGCGACACCTATGCCAACAACAGCGACGCCGCGCTCGACGTGAACGCCGACGCGGTGGCCTACACGACGCTGCTGTTCTCGATGAACACCTCCACCGTGAACGGTCAACGTGGCAAGGGCAACTTCCGCATGCCAGCGCTCAAGCCGCACGATCCGCCGCCAGTGGCCCACTGAGGCCTGAAAGCAGCGAGGGCGCCGCCTGCAGGGGCGGCGCCCTTTGTCATGGGGGGCTGGATTTACAACACCAGCCGCTGTGCATAGCCCGTCATCTCCAGGTAGCCGCGGCCCACGCGCTGGCCATTGCTGTCGAACAGGTCGGACAGGCCTTCCCAGTACACCGTGCCGGTGCTCTGGCGGCTGTCGAGTTCCTGCGGATCGATCACGGCCTTGACGGTGTAGAAGTCCGCCGGGGTACGGATGCGCCACTCCACCGGATAGCGCGCGCGGGTCAGCGGGCTGGTCCAGTAACGCAGGGGCACGAAGTCGAGTTCGCCGGGGCTGAAGCGGTACACATCGGAGCTGTCTGCGGCGCGGAACGAGCCACCGGCCCAGAGTTTGCTGCCGTCCTGGCGGCGCAGCTGGAAGGCGGTGAGGCTGTGTCCGCTGTCCAGGTTCATGCCGATCCAGTCCCAGCCCACAGCGTCCGGGTGCAGCAGGGCTTCGCTCCATTCGTGGTCGAGCCAGGCCCGGCCCTGCACGATCTCAAACGACAGGCCCTGAAACGCCAGTGTGCCCCGGACGTCCAGCTGCGGCTGGCTCAGGTAGAAGCTGGCCTGCTCGGGCTGCGGGCCTTTGCGCGAAAAACCCTGTTCGCCCTGCAGCAGCAGCGGCTGGGTGGGCCGGGCGCTGAGGTCGATGCGGATCTGGTCACCGTTCACACGGGCGCTGAGGGCGCCATCGGCCAGGCGCTGGAGAGACCAGTCGCGCAGCACCACCTGGGTGTCCTGCTCGCTGGCGAAGACGCCGCGTTCGAGCTGCACCGGTCGCTCGCCGTTCCAGCGCGCGATGCGCTGGTCGTGCCAGAGCTTGCTGCCAGCCACGTCGGTGATGGCGGCGTGGGCAAACAGCAGCTGCTTCGCTGCCAGGCGGCTCTGCATCGTTTGCGTGCCATCCACGCGGCTGCGGAAAAACGTGATCTGGAATCCGAAGCGGCGCCCGGTGGCGTCCTGCGCGTGGCCAGTGAGGTACCACCACTCGGTGCGGGTGTGATTGTGGGTGCCGTGGTCGCGCGGAAAGATCAGCGCGCGCGGTGTCAGCACGCGTGGGTCCGCTGGCGCCTGCGCGTTCGCTGCCTGCGGCGGCAGCAGCCAGGGCATGCCCAGCAGTCCACCTCCGATGAGCAACTGGCGCCGCGAAGGGGGGCGGGGCGGCGCGCTGTGTCCCGGGTCGGTGGGCATGGGCTTCACCAGTCTTCCTTTACCGCCTGAACGGCGTCGCGGCCGGCGGCGGCGCGCCCGGCCAGCCAGGCGGTGGCGGTGCCGGCCAGCACCACGGCCGCGCACAGCGCCAGCAGGCGCATCCAGGGCAGGGCCAGGTCCATGGTCCAGTGAAAACTCTGCGGGTTGACGACAAACACCAGCACGACGCTCACAGCCAAGCCGAGCGCGAGGCCGGCGAGTGCACCGAGGGTCGTCCAGGCCAGACCTTCCAGCGCCACCACGCCCAGGATCTGCCGGCGTGTGAGGCCCAGGTGCGCGAGCAGGCCGAATTCGCGCCGCCGTGCCAGCACCTGGGCGCTGAAGCTGGCCGCCACACCGAACAGGCCGATGCCGATGGCCACGGCCTGCAGCCAGTAGGTGACGGCGAAGCTGCGGTCGAAGATGTGCAGCGAGACGGCGCGGATCTGGCTGGCCGAGGCAAATTCCACCAGACCCTCGGCGCCCATGTCCTGTGCCAGCGTGCGGATGCGTTTGCGTACGTCATCTTCCTCTGCGCCTTCGGCCAGGTGCAGGGCCAGGTCGTTCACGCGCTGATCGCCCGAGAGGCGCACGAAATCGGCGCGGTCCATCACCACGCTGCCGTGCTGGCGGGCGTAGTCGCGCCAGACGCCCGCCACGAAGTAGCGCGTGCCGGGTGCAGCGCCGGGAAACGCCAGGCCCAGGGCAGGCAACCAGCCGCCGGGAGCAGCGCCGTGCAGGTCCACCATGGCCTCGCTCACATACACCGGCACCACCGTCTCGCCTGCGGCCGCAGCGGGCACCGGCAGCGGCACGCCCACCAGCGGCAGGCGCTGGCCTGGCAGGGCATCGGCAGCCATGGCCAGCGGCCGCGCCAGCAGGGTCACGGCCGGCAGGCTGGCGCTCAGTTGCAGCGGCGTTGCGCGCAGCGGCTCGACCCGTTCCACCCCGGCCACGCCCGCCACCGCCTGCACGAATTCGGCCGGCAGGGTGTTGCCGTCCCCCACGCCGCTGCCCCCGGCGCGCACATACAGCTGGGCGGGCAGCACGCCGTCGAGCCACTGCGTGACCGAATCGCGAAAGCTCGCCACCATCACCGTGAGCGCGACCGACAGCGCGAGGCTCGCCACCACGCCGCTGGTGGCCACCGCAGCGGTCTCGCGCAGGCGGCGCGAGCGCTCCACCGCCAGCAGCGGCAGCGCATGCCGGGCCACCCGCGGCGCGAGCCGGTTGAGCAGGGTGCCCACCGCCAGCGGAAGCGCCGCGATGCCGCCCACCAGCAGCAGGCCGACCGAGAAATAGGCCGCGAGCGGGATGCCGGCCACCGGCGGCGCCCAGGCGAGCACCGCAGCCAGCACCATCAGACCCAGCGCCAGCGTATGGTGCCGCGCACCGGACACCGGCGGCGCGCCCAGCCCTTTGAGCGCCAGTGCCGGGGCCATGCGCCCGGTGGCACGGGCTGGCCACCAGCCACCGGCCAGTGCGGCGGCGACACCGAGAAGGCCATAGAGCAGGGCTGCGGGTGCGCTCCATTGCAGGCTGGGCGCCACGCCCGAAAAGTAGCCGCCGCCCAGGTCGCCACCGAGCAGGCGCAGGGCGAGTGCCGCCAGCGCTGTGCCCACGGCGATCCCGAGCGCGCTGCCCAGCAGACCCAGCAGCGCCGACTCGGCCAGCACCAGGCGCAGCCGTTCTCGCGCAGAGAGCCCCAGCACGCCGAGCAACGCAAATTGCTGCTGGCGCCGCGCCACCGAGAGCGAGAGCACGGAAAACACCAGGAAGGCACCGGTGAACAGCGCCACCAGCGCCAGCACGGTGAGGTTGACCCGGTAGGCCCGTGAGAGGTTGCTGGCACGTTCACCGGCCTGCTCGGGCCGCTGCGCGATCACGCCCGGCGGCAGTGCCAGCGCGGCGAGCAGGGAGTCAGCCTGGGTGCCCGGCTTCAGTCGCAGGTCGATGCGGCTGAGCTGGCCCAGCCGGTCCATCAGCTCCTGCGTCGCGGCCACGTCCATCACCAGCAGCGGTGCACCGGGGGCATTCACCGTGCCCGCCACGCGCACCGCGCGCAGTTCCAGGCCGCTCTGAATCTGAAGGCTGGTCGGTTCAGCACCTTTTGCGGACAGGGCCTGGCGCGCGGCCGGATTCAGAAACACGGCCTCGGGTGCGAAGATGTCCAGTCGCCGGCCACCGCTTTCGCTGCTGGCGCGTTCAGGGATCGGCAGCAGCGCGGGCGACACGCCCGCCACCGTGAGCCCGTCCACACCCAGCAGCCTCACCGGCACTCTCTCCCCGCGGGCGGACACCACGGTGGTGGGCAGCTCCAGCACCGGGCTGGCCAGCGCCACGCCAGGCTGCGCGGCCACGCGGTCCAGCAGGGTGTCGCTCAGCAGGCCCTGGCGCGCGCGCAGTTCCAGGTCGGGCTGGCCGTTGACCGAGCTCACCGCGCTGGAAAACTCGGCCAGTGCAGAAGCGTTGATCAGGTGCACGGCAAACGCCAGGGCCACACCCAGCATGACCGCCACCACCGCAGAGGCGTTGCGCCAGGGATGGTGGCGCAGTTCCTGCCATGAGAAGGTGGTGAGCAGTGCGCGCATGGGCTGTGAGCTTAAGGCCTGCGGTCAAGCCAGACGGCGCGCCGGGGCAAGGCTCGGTCGCATGCCGTCGCTGGAAAAAGGGAGATTCGGCACAAGCTGGCCCGATGCTTGCATGCGCGTAAGATGACTTTTCCTGGTGACTGACTTTCGCCGTCTTGCCGCCTGCCTTTGTGGCCAACCACTCCCTTCACGGTGAAACCCATGGTTCGCATCCACCTCGCCATCGATCTGCAATACGCGATCCATCCCCCCGGGGCCGATTTCATTTTCAACGTCCAGGCCGCCCACACGCCGCAGCAGAAGGTGGTGTGGGAAGAGCTGCAGGTGAGCCAGCCGGTGCCGCTGGTCATGCACACCGACCCCGCCACGCGCACGCGCACGCTGCGCCTCACGGCGGGTCCGGGTCCGCTGCAGACGCGCTACCGCGCCACGCTCGACATCACCCACCATGTGGCCGAGCCGGACGGCGTGTTCGAGACTCCGGTGGCGCAGCTGCCGCCCGAAGCGCTGGCCTACATCTACCCCAGCCGCTATTGCCAGTCGGACTGCGTGACCGCGCTGGCCATGAGCCTGTTTGGCCAGATGCCGCAAGGCTACCGGCGGGTGGAAGCGATACAGGCATGGGTGCGGAGCCAGGTCACCTTCCAGTCGAACACCAGCAATTCCATGACATCGGCGCTGGACACGCTCAACGACCACAAGGGTGTCTGCCGGGACTTTGCGCACCTCATGATCACCATGTGCCGTGCGCTGAACATCCCGGCGCGATTCACCACCGCGATCGACTATGGCGCCGACCCGGCGCTGGGGCCGACCGACTTCCACGCCTATGTGGAGGTGTATCTGGGGCACCGCTGGTACATCTTCGATCCGTCAGGCACCGCCATTCCAATGGGCTTCGTGCGCATCGGCACCGGTCGCGACGCGGCCGACGCCTCGTTTGCCACCATCTTCGGCAGCGTGGTGGCGCAGGCACCGCGCATCGACATCTCGGCCCAGGTAAACCCGCAGAATGGCTGGCTGATGCCGGTGCACCGCGCCGAAGGCCTGTCCACCGACAGCTGCTTCGTCTGACCGGTGCGGGGCTGGCTGGCCTGGCCCGACAGGGGGTGGCCGCCGGTGGCCTAGAATCGCGGTTTCAACCAAATTCCCTCTGGAGCCGACATGGGCAACAAAATCGTCACCGAAGCCGACCGCAAACGCACCCCCCGTCCCCAGCCTGTCCCCGGCGTTTCCCTGACCACGCCCGGCCGTGGCCAGCGCATCAGCCTGGAGCGCGGCGTGTCCACCCGCAGCAAGAAGAACCCTGGCAAGCGCCCGCACAAAGGCGGCTGATCGGCAGCCAACCGGTTGACCCACCAGGTCAGCCCTTCCGGAAGGGCCCGTTGCGGGCCTTTCCTGTTTTCGGGGCCTGCATCGGACCCGGTCAGCTCTGTCTGAAGGTCAGGAACCGGCCTTTGTACGGCTCGCCGCTTTCCAGCGTCTTGGCGGCTGCCTGCATGGTCAGCGCGTAGCCCAGGATCGCCATTTCGCGGCAGAAGGCGTTCCGGTTGCCGCGGTCCGGGTCGACGATGATGACCTCTGCTCCTGACGCTGCGTGCTGGTGGACGAAGCGCGCAAGCTGGGCCGGCTGCTGGCGCTCGTAGAGCACATCGCTGCCGATGATGAGGTCAAACCGGCCCAGGCCACTGGCGCCGCTGGCGTCGTCCAGCGCCCAGTTGCCGGCCTGGTAAGGCAGCGGTCCGAGCTGGTTGGCGAGCAGGTTCTCCTGCAGGAAGGCCTCGGTCAGCGGGTGCCAGTCGGTCACGGTCACATCGCCTGCACGGCGATGAACCACCAGACTGGCCAGGGCCAGACCGGCGCCGATTTCCAGGACCCGTTTCCCGTCAATGGCGTGGCTGTCCATGGCCAGGGCCAGCACACGGGCCGAAGGCCAGACCTGGCCGAACAACGGCCAGCCCGAGGCCCCCATCCCGGCATCCTCTGCCGCACCCTGGGCGTCGGCGTATTGCTGGTTGTCCAGCAGGGAACGGATCTGGTAGTCAAGACCGCCGACGTTGACGGTCTGCTGGCGGACCTGGTAGCCGGGCATGGCAAGCTCTTTTCATGGTGTGTGTGCGCGTGTGAAACGGTTCTGATCGAACGGGCACAGCGTTTCATGGGAAAAGGCATGAAAGGGCATGCGAAGCCGAGGAGGCCATCTTGCGGGTGTTGCAGCGGCAGGCCGAGCAACTTTGCCACAGTACCACGAGCTGCCGGCATGCCGGTTTTTCCCATGGAAAGCGGCCACGCTGCACGGGGCAGGCATGGCCGCTTTGTAGGTGGCTGCGGGCCTGGCGCGGACGCGCCTGGTGTGCTTATTCCAGGGGGACTTCTTCCCTGGGGGCGCTGAGCACGTACACGCCGCTGGCGGAGAGGGTGCGCTGGAAGATCCATTGCGTGTCGTTCGGGATCACATCCGGGCTTGCGCAGTTCCAGCTGGAGGTGCTGGCCACATGGCAGATCTTCACGCCGTCGGCGCTGCCGAGGTGCTCCTTGCCGAGGCGAAAGACCACCACGGCGTTTGCGGCAGGAAAATTGCTCACGAATTCAAAGCCACTGATCTTGTGCTCGGGGATGCCGTCAAGCGGCAGTGGCGAGACGGTCTCGCTTTTCAAGGACAGCAGATAGGTGGGCGTTGCCTCGGTGCCCGAGTTGACGACGCGGACCACACTTTTGATGCAGCCGACCGACCCCGGCAGGAAGCTGCTGGCCATTTCAACGCCCATCGTGTCGCCGGTCTGCGCCGGGTTGAAGTTCTGGTAGGGCGTTTCACGCATGTCCGCCAGCGGAACCGACAGGCTCACGGTCTCTCCGCCGATGTTGTAGCCGCCCGGGGACATCACCGAACTGAGGAGGTCAGACATGCCTTCCTGCTGCAGGTTCTGGCTGGGTCCGAGCTCGTAGCCACTGCCGACCGACGTGGTCTCCGGGGGGAGCTGCACGCCGCAGACGGTGGACACGCTGGCGGCCATGGCCAGGTCAGCGGTGGGCCCATCGGAAACCACAGGGTCGCCGCCCCCGCCGCCGCAGCCGGCGAGCAGGGCCAGACCCAGTGCGCTCAGCGCCAGACCCCATGGTGTACCGATGGTTTTGACGTTCATGTTCTTGCCCTTTCCCCGTGAATGAAGCGTTTGCGCGGCCGGTTCCCGGCCCGCGCCGATGGATCGGTTGGGCCTGTGCGTCTTGTTTCGAACGTTTTCGGGATTTCTGAAGCCCTTTCAAGGCTTTTTTGGAGGCACAGCGGGTCGGCGCCCGGAAAGACCAGCACCCTGAACAGGCACGGAGACCGCTGGCCTACAATGAACTCCTTCACCGGGGGTGCTGTGTTTGTCCAGAGGCGCACGGCTGAGAAATACCCCTCTCACCTGATCTGGGTTGTGCCAGCGTAGGGAGCGTGATCGGCCGGCCGCCGCTTCGTTGGGGGTGCCGTTCCTGTCAGACGCTTCCATGGCGTTTATGACAAGGCGGTATCACATGCAACGGCGCTTTTTTTCTGCGGCTCTGGTTTCGGTGTCCCTCGCAGCGCTGGGCGCGGCGCCTGCGGCATTCGCTCAGGCGGTGCCGCTGCGCGTGCTGAGCCACGGTTCCTTCGATCTGCCCAAGGGCTTGCTGGCGCAGTTCGAGAAGGACGCGGGTGTCCAGTTGCAGATCGTCAAGGCCGGCGACGCCGGCGAGATGGTCAACAAGCTCATCCTCACCCGTGCCAGGCCGATTGCCGACGTGGTGTACGGCATCGACAACACGCTGCTGCCCCGCGCTGCTGCGGCCCGGGTGCTCGACGGCTACAGCGGCCCGGCGAGCCAGCGCGCTGCCGCAGCGGCCATGGCCGATGGCGCCGACAAGACCGGTGTCGCCCACGGCGTGGTGCCGGTGGACTACGGCTACGTGAACCTCAACATCGACAAGGCCTGGTTTGCCCGCAAGGGCCTGGCCCTGCCGACCTCGCTGGCCGATCTCGCGCAGCCCGCCTACGCGAAGCTGCTGGTGGTGCAGAACCCGGCCACCTCCAGTCCTGGACAGGCCTTCCTGTTCGCCACCATCGCCGGCTTGGGCGAAGAAGCGGCGTTCCAGTGGTGGGCGCAGATGCGACGCAATGGCGTCAAGGTGGTCAAGGGCTGGACCGAGGCCTACTACACCGAGTTCACCCGCAATGGCGGCACGCGGCCGATCGTGGTGAGCTACGCCAGCAGCCCGGCGGCCGAGGTGTTCTACAGCAAAGACAAGATCACCGAATCGCCCACCGCCAACCTGTTCCTGAAGGGGGGGGTGTTCCGCCAGGTCGAGGGCGTGGCGCTGGTCAGGGGCGGCAACCCCGCCGCGCGCGAGGCGGCTGGCCGCTTCATCGAGTTCCTGCGCTCAGGCCCGGTGCAGCAGGCCCTGCAGACCACGATGTGGATGTTCCCGGCCGAGGCTGGTGCAGCGCGCGCCGACGTGATGCAGCAGCACGCGAGCGAGCCCGCCGCGTTTGACAGTCCGAGCGCCGATCAGCTGCAGACGCAGGGCAAACGCTGGCTGCAGCGCTGGACCCGGGTGGTCCTCAAGTAAGCCGCATGTCGCGCCTGCCCGCGCGCTGGCTGCTGCCCGCACTGCCGCTGGGCTTCCTGGCGCTGGTGCTGGTGGCACCCGTGTGGCGGCTGCTGGCGGAGGGTTTTGGTGCGGGCGGGCTGGCGGCGGGAGAGCCGCTGCGCTGGCTCGATGTCTGGCAGGACGGCTACCTGCGCTGGCGTGTGCTCTGGTCGTTTGCGCAGGCGGCGATCACCTGCGTGCTGGCCTTTGCACTGGGGCTGCCACTGGCCTGGGTGCTGGCGCGGCTGGAGTTCACCGGCCGCCAGCTGGTGCTGCGCCTGCTGATGCTGCCCTTCGTGGTGCCCACGCTGGTCGCCGCGCTCGGCGTGCTGGCGCTCTGGGGGCCGCGCGGCTGGCTGGGCGGCCCGCTGGCCGGGGCCGGTATCGAACTGGAGGGCACGCCCTGGCTGCTGATCTACGGCAACCTCTTCTTCAACCTCTGCCTGGTCGTGCGCGCCGGCGTGGACGCGCTGGAGCAGGTGAGCGCGCAACGCGTGGCCGCCGCGCGCACGCTGGGGGCCACGCCCTGGCGCGCGTTCTGGCGCGTGGAGTGGCCGGCCATTGCACCCTGGCTGGCCTCGGCGCTGTGCCTGGTGTTCCTCTACTGTTTTTCGGGTTTTGGCCTTGCGCTGATCCTGGGCGGCCAACGCTACGCCACGGTGGAGGTGGAGATCTACACCCTGGTCGCGCACGAGCTGGAGCTCGGCCAGGCCGGTGTGCTCGCGGTCTGGATGCTGGGGCTCACCGGCGCGGTGGCGCTGATTTATGCCTGGCTGGAAAAGCGACTGGCCGCGCCGGGCCGCGTGCTGCCCATCGCGCGCCAGCGACCGCAGGGCTGGGCCCAGTGGGTGGCGGTGGGCGGAGCACTCACGCTGCTGTTCGTGGTCTGCGCCGCACCGCTGCTGGCGATCCTGGGTCGCGGGCTGCAGGCAGTTTGGGTGGGACGGGGCGCCGGCGTGCTGTGGGAGGCCGACACACGGGCGGCGCTGTGGAACACGCTGCGCTTCACCGCTCTGGCGCTGGTGATCGCCACGGCACTGGGGCTGACCCACGCGCTCGCGGTGCGTGCGCTGGACGAGGCCAGCCGGGCACGCGGGGCCAGCGAAGCGCGCGGCGTGCTGGCCCTGGGCTGGCGAGCGGCAAGCTACCTGCCGTTCGTGGTCTCGCCCGTCACGGTCGCCTTTGGCCTGCTGCTGCTCTACCCGGACTGGACGGCGAGCCTGGCCCTGCTGCTCGCGGCGTATGCCCTGCTGGCCTATCCCTTCGTGGCGAAGTCGCTCACCGCCGCGCTCGACAGCCTGCCCGCGAGCTACGCGCAGGCCGCGGCCACATTGGGTGCGCGGCCGTGGCGCGTGTTCTGGCGCGTCACGCTACCGCTGGTGGGCCCGGCCCTGCGGCGCGGCATGGCTTTTGCCGCCGCCACCGCACTGGGCGAATTTGCCGTCACGCTGTTTCTCTCGCGGCCGGAATGGACCACCCTCACCACGCTGATCTACCAGCGCCTGGGCCGCCCCGGCGCGGCCAACCTGGATGCCGCGCTGGTGCTGGCCTGTCTGCTCATGCTGCTGGCCTTGCTGGCCTTCACCGGCATCGAGGGTCCTGGCAAGGATGACAATCGACGCCATGCTTGAACTGCGCGACATCGCCAAACAATGGGACCAGCGCCCGCTGCTCGCCGGCGTGAGCCTGTGCGTCGCGCCCGGCGAGACCGTGGCCCTGCTCGGCGCTTCGGGCAGCGGCAAGAGCACCCTGCTCAAGATCGTGGCCGGGCTCGAAGTGCCCGAAGGCGGCAGTGTGTGGTTCGACGGCGTGGACATCACGGCCCTGCCACCCGAGCGGCGTGGCTTTGCGCTCATGTTCCAGGACTTCGCGCTGTTTCCGCACCTGAACGTGCAGGACAACGTGGCCTTTGGCCTGGTGGAGCAGGGCGTGCGCAAGGCCGAGGCGCGTGCCCGCGCTCAGGTCATGCTGCAGCGCTTTGGCCTGGGTGAGCACGCCACAGCGCGCGTGTGGACACTGTCGGGTGGCGAGCAGCAGCGCGTGGCGCTGGCCAGAGCGCTCATCACGCAGCCGCGTGCCCTGCTGCTGGACGAACCCTTCTCTGCGCTCGACGCCACGCTGCGCGACCAGCTGCGCGCCGAGTTCCGCGAGCGCATCACGGCGGCCGGCATGAGCGCCATCCTCGTCACCCACGACGAGCAGGAAGCCCGCGCCATGGCGCAGCACGCCTGGTCCTTGCAGGACGGCCGGCTGAGCGCACTGTGGTGATCCCACCGCTGTCACAATGAACCCGCACCCGGCAGGCGGTGCGTTGTCCAGGAGCGATCACATGGGCTGGTTTTCCAAAAGCACCGACGGTTTTTTTCTCAGCACCACCACGCCCGAGGGCATCGCGCTGAAGCAGTACCTGGGCGTGGTCAACGGCGAAGCCATCATCGGCGCCAACATTTTCCGTGACCTGTTCTCGTCCGTGCGCGACGTGGTGGGCGGGCGCGCGGGCGGCTACGAACGGGCGCTGTCCGGTGCGCGCGACGCCGCCCTCGAAGGGCTGATGGAAGCAGCGAGGGAACTGGGTGCCGATGGCGTGATCGGCATCGATTTCGACTACGAAGTGCTCGGCGAGACGAACGGGATGATGATGGTCGCCGTCAGCGGGACGGCGGTGAAGCTGGGTTGAAGTCCGGTGCCGGGGCGGGCTCGGGTGCAGGCTCGGCCACGGGTGCAGGCTCGGGGACCGCTTGTGGTGTCGGCGCTTCCGCCCGCAGCGCGCGCAGAAGCTTCTGCCCGCCCCGCCCGTTCGGGTCCTGTCCGAGCCGCTGCTGCTCCACGCGGATCGCGGCGCGGCTTTTTTCACCGAGCGCACCGTCCACCTCGCCAATGTCGTGGCCGCGCAGGATCAGGAGGCCCTGCAGTTCGCGGCGCTCGGCGCGGCTCAGGCCCGCGTCGTCGGTGGGCCAGGGGGTGACGAAGGGGCTGCCGCCGCGCAGGCGGTCGCTCAGGTGGGCGATGGCCAGACCGTAACTCTCGGCGGCGTTGTAGCTGTAGATCGCATCGAAGTTCCGGAACACCAGGAAGGCCGGGCCTTGCGGGCCGGCGGGCAGCATCAGGCCCGCGCTGCCCAGGTCGGCGGGCAGTGGTGAGCCGTCCACCCTGACCAGGCCGCGCCCGACCCATTCGCTCATGGGCCGTTTGGTGCGGCGGCCTTCGCCGCTGGCGTTGAAGTCCTCCGGCAGTTTCACTTCGAAGCCCCAGGGCTGGCCGTCCTGCCAGCCGGCTTTCTTCAGGAAGTTGGCGGTAGACGCGAGCGCATCGGCGGTGTTGTCCATCAGGTCGCGCCTGCCGTCGCCGTCGAAGTCCACCGCCAGCCGTTCGAAGGTGCTGGGCATGAACTGGGTGTGGCCGAAGGCGCCGGCCCAGCTGCCGACCAGGCGCTCGGGCGCGATGTGGCCGGCCTGCAGGATGCGCAGGGCCGAATAGAACTCGCTGCGGAAGTAGGCCTGACGCCGCCCGTGGCACGACAGCGTGCCCAGCGCCTGCACCAGCGGGTACTGGCCGAAGTTCTGCCCGAAGTTGCTTTCCACGCCCCACACGGCCACCACGGTGGCCGGGTCCACGCCGAAGCGCTCCGCCACGCGGGACAGGGTGTCGGCGTGCTGCGCCATCTGCGTCTGCCCGGCCGCGACACGCTCGTCGTCCACCAGTGCGCTGAGGTAGTCCCAGATCGGCAGGCGGAACTCGGGCTGGTAGTCCAGCTTCTCGATCACGCTCATGTCGGGCATCAGGCCCTGGGTGAAGCGGGTGAAGGCCTCGTCCTGCACCCTGGCGGCGCGGGCGTCGCCACGCAGGCCCTCGATGCAGCGTGTGAAGTCGAGCGAGGCGGTTTGGGCGAAGGCCAGAGGCGCGAGCGCAGCGGTCGCGAGGAGCAGCACGTGTTTCAAGAAGGACATGATTGAGAGCGTAACGCCTCCGGCGCACGCGCCCGTTCCAGCAAGTACCGCGGAACTGGCTCTGCCAGGCTGCAGGTGCTGTCCACCCACCGGGGGGAAGCCGCGCAGCGGCGCAGGGGGGAGCCTAGACATTCCAGGTGCTGCCGTGTTCCGGCACCAGCGCCTGCCAGCGCAGCTCGGTTTCGATGCGGTGCCGCAGCGTGTCCGATGCGCCCATGTCGCCGTGCGTCACGAACACGCGGCGCGGCGCGCTCGGCAGGGCGCGCAGCCAGTCCATGAGCTGGCTGGCATCGGCGTGGGCCGAGGCCGACTTGAGTTGCACCACCTCGGCCCGCACCGGCACGTCCTGCCCGTGGATGCGCAGCTTGGTCGCACCGTCCGCCAGGCTGGCGCCGCGCGTGCCGGGCGCCTGGTAACCGGTGAGCACCACCATGTTGCGGTGGTGGCCGAGGTACTGCACCAGGTGGTGCAGCACGCGGCCACCGGTGGCCATGCCGGCGGCGGCGAGCACGATCTTGGGGCCGTGGTGTTGGGCGATGGCCTTGGACTCGTCGGCCGAGCGCGTCATCTGGGCCACGTGCTCCATCTCACGGCACTGCGCGGCATTCAGGCGGTGTTCGCCCAGGTGGCGGTCGTAGAGGTCGGTGGTGTGGATGGCCATGGGGCTGTCCAGGTACACCGGCAGGCTGTGCGGCAGCACGCCGTTGGCCTTGAGCAGCACGATGGCGTGCAGGATCTCCTGCGCCCGCCCCACGGCGAACACCGGCACCACGGCAGTGCCACCGCGCGCGGCCACGCTCTGCAGGGCCGGGCCCAGCTCGGCCAGCGTGTCTTCGTCGGGGTGTTCGCGGTCGCCGTAGGTGGACTCGATCACCACCACATCGGCGGCTGGTGGTTTGTCGGGCGGCAGCATCAGCATGTCGTCGGGCCGGCCGAGGTCACCCGAGAACAGGATGCGCTTGCCGCCGACCTCCAGCAGCAGGCTGGCCGCGCCCAGGATGTGCCCGGCGCTGATGAGCTGCGCCTTCCAGCCCTTCAGCGGTTCAAAGGCCTGGTGCAGGGGCACGGTCTTGATCTGCTTGAGGCAGTCCAGCGCGTCGGCCTCGGTGTAGAGCGGCAGCGCGGGCGCGTGTTTGCTGAAGCCTTTGCGGTTGGCGAAGGCTGCGTCTTCTTCCTGGATGTGGCCGCTGTCGGGCAGCAAGATTTGTGCGAGGTCGCGCGTGGCGGGCGTGGCCCAGACCTTGCCGTGAAACCCTTCCTTGACCAGCAGTGGCAGGTAACCGCTGTGGTCCAGGTGGGCGTGCGTGAGGACCACGGCGCCGATGTGGTTCGGCATCACCGGCAGCGGGTCGCGGTTGCGCAGGCGCAGCTGCTTGTAGCCCTGGAACAGCCCGCAGTCGACCAGCAGGCTCTGGCCGCCGTGTTCGACGAGGTATTTGGAGCCGGTGACGGTGCCGGCGGCACCCAGGAAGCGGATGTGGACGTTCATGGAAATCATCTTACCCCGCGACCTCTGAGCGCAAGCGACGCGCCACCCCGGGGCGCCGCGTGGGGGTCACAGAGCGCTGTCGAGCATGAGCATGAAGATGAAGCCACCCATCAGCGCGACCGATGCCAGACCCTCGAAGCCGTTGCGGTGCGTCTCGGGAATGATCTCGTGGCTCACCACGAAGATCATCGCGCCGGCGGCGACCGCCAGGCCGATGGGGTAGAAGGCCGGCAGGCTGCCGAGCACGGCCAGGCCCACGATGGCGCCGAAGGGTTCGGCCAGGCCTGAGAGCGCGGCCACGGCCCAGGACCTGCCGGCGCTCTGGCCCAGTGTGCGCAAGGCCATCGCCACGATCAGACCTTCCGGCATGTTCTGCAGACCGATCGCCAGCGCCACCGAGGCGCCGGCGTTCACCGCCGCGTCTCCGCCGTCGACGCCCCATGCGCCGCCAGCATACGCGGCGCCCACGGCCAGCCCTTCCGGCACGTTGTGGATCACGATGGCCAGCACCATGAGCCAGGCGCGCTGGCCGGCTGTGTGCGCCTCGGTTTGCGGCATGGCGTGGCCGTCGGCCGCGGGCGGCAGCACGGCGTGTTCGTGGGGTGTGAAGCGGTCGATGGCGAGCATCAGCGCCATGCCCAGCGCCAGGCCGGCGGCGGTGAGCGCGGCCGCGCCGACGCCCGCCGAACCGGTGCTGGCCATCAGCGCGCGGCCGGCGTCCAGCGACGGCAGCAGCAGCGCGAAGATGGCCGCCGCCAGCATGACGCCGGCCGCGAACGCCATGAAGGCCGATTCCTGCCGCTTGCTCACCCGCTCGACGAGGAAGACCGGCAGCGCACCCACGGCGGTGGCCAGCGCCGCGATCAGCGAGGCCTGCACACCGGCCGTCATGGCGCTGCTGGCGCCGGTGGCGTCCCACCATACGCGGGTGGGTTTCCAGAAGGTGCTGCCGGCGGCCAGCCCGGCCATCAGCAACAGACCGACCGCCAGCGCCAGCAGCACGGTGCGCAGCGCGTGCGGTGGCACCGGCAGTTCCAGCTGCTGCATCTGGATCCAGACGGGACGAACTTGGCGGACGAGTGCGGTCATGGCGGGCCTCCTGCGGGCGGGCAATCGGGATTGGTAAATAGTTTGCCAAAAACTATCGTTGAGTGCCATTTGATTGCCTTCATCAGCCAGATAGCCCATGGCAGGACCCCAGCCGCGTGGGCGTAAAAAGGCTGCACCACGGTGCTCGCCAGCGCGCTGCCCGGTGGTCCGCGGGTCGGTACAGCTTTTCGGTCGTCCTTGACGGCGGTGTGCATGCGCGCTCCCACGCGACAAAAAGGGCACGATTGTTCAGGTGTGGGGTGCACGCAGCCCGTGTGCGGCGGGGCGCCGCTGCACTGGGCCCCCGCATGGCGAGGCCACCACCGTTTGGGGTTGCGGCGCGCCCGACGTGCGCTGCCAACCGGCCAAACCCTGGCCGACCAGAACGGTTTGGCCGGCCGGTTGGCCGGCTGGCTCCTCAGGTCTCGGGCTTCAGCGGTGACTGTGGCGCGGGCGCGGCCCACGTGTCGCCCGGCGGCACCACCTGCGCCTCGGACGGGTCCGACAGGTAGTGCGGCGACATGATCTGCACGCCGTTTTCGTTGAACACGTCGAGCACGTGGGCGTGCAGCTGGCTCATGGCCTCGGCGCGGCTGCGGGCGGCGGCACGGTTGCCCTGGGCGCAGAGGCGGTATTCCACATAGAAGTCCGACAGCGCCGTCTGCACGACGTAGGGGGCCGGCTCCTGCGCCACACCCGGTGTACGGCGCGCCGCTTCCAGCAGCATGGCGTGCACCTGGCGCCAGGGCGTGTTGTAGCCAATCGTGACCGCCGTGTGCAGCACGAAGCCCCCGTCGGCCACCAGGCGCGAGAAGTTGCGCACCGGCTGGCTGAAGATCACCGCGTTGGGCAGGCTCACCTCTTCACCCAGGCCGGTGTGGATGCGGGTGGCGAACAGGCCCAGGTGGGTCACCGTGCCTTCTGTGTCGCCGATCTTCACGTACTCGCCCACGCGCAGCGAGCGCGAATACATGAGCGAAAAGCCCGACATGGCCTGCCCGATCACACCCGATGCGCCGAGCGAGAGCATCAGTCCGGCGAGCACGCTCACGCCCTTGAAGGCATCGCTGTTCGCCCCCGGCAGGTAGGGGTAGGCCATGGCCAGCGCGAACAGCCAGACCACCACGTTGCTCAGCCGTCGCGTGGGCTCGGCGGTGTCGGCGTCCAGCCAGCCCAGGCGTATTTCGCCCCGGGTCACGCGCTGCATGAAGAGTGTGTTGGCGCGGGTGACGATGCGAGCCAACACGAAAATGATCACCGCCACCAGCAGCCCGGGGACGGCGCCGGCGATCGCGCTGGCAAAGCTGCCCGCGACGTCCAGCAGCCAGTGGGTGGAGCGTTCGCCCCAGGGCCTTGTGTAGGCGAACTGCCGCAGCACGAAGGTCAGCCACAGTTCAGCCAGCAGCAGGCCCAACGCCCAGGTGACGGCGGTGGTGAGACCGCGCAGGGCTGACCTCGCGTATTGCAGGTAGGTCGTGAACACGCTTTCGCGTCCGCGCACCAGGCCCAGCAGCTGCACCTGCAGCCAGCGGTGCCCGCGCCACAGCGCCCACAGCAGGGCCCAGGCCGCCAGGCTGGCGGACAGTGAATAGCCCAGGGCGGTGCCGATGTGGCGCAGATCGCGCATTTCGCGGTGTTCGGCCACAGCCTGCTGCAGCCGGCGCTGCACCTGGTGTGCCGCCGCTTGCAGGCTGCCCGCCTGGCCGGTGCCAGCCAGGTCGTCGGCGGTGAGGAAAAAGACCGCCCGGCCGTCGATGTCGAAGCGCACCGCGTCGCCGCTGTCGCTGCGGGTCACCACGCCAGGGCCGCCGGCGGCCATCGCCTCGGTCATGGCCTGCTGTGCCAGCGCGGCCCTTTCGGTGGCCGAGTCGCCCAGCTGGTCGGAACGGAACGCCACCACACGGCGGTTGTGCAGAAACACCTCGGCCACGGGGGGCAGGGCCGCTTCGGCGCTGCGGGCGCTGTCGGACACCCCTTGCGCCAGGACCGGCGGGAGCAGCGCCAGCCAGCACAGCAGGCCGGTGATCAGCCACAGCCCGGCCAACTGCCAGGCCGGTCGGGGCGCGAGATACCGCAGGGGGGAAGGGGGATGGGAATGCTGGCGCACGGAGGGCTCCCTCGTGGTGATGGCAGGAGCTTATCCAATCCGCGCCGGCACGGCCCAGACCCGGTGTCCGCCGATGGCGTGAAAACAGCGGCCCGGCGCGGCGGGCAGGGCATGGCCGCCGGTGAAGGCACCGAAGGCCGGCAGGATGGCCTGCCCCGGTTCGCTCACGAAGCAGGGCAGGCGCATCGCGTCGTGCGCCGGGCCGTGCAGCAGGCAGACCGGGTGCAGGTGGCCGGCGAGCACGAAGTGGGTGGGGTGCGCCTGCGGGTGGTGGCAGCAGGCGAAGGGTCCGAGCAGCCAGGGCTCGTCCACCACCTCGATGCGGGCTTCGGCCGGCGGGTCGCCTGCGCGATCGTCGTGGTTGCCGCGCACCAGCGTCATCGTCACGTCGCGGTGGCCCTCGCGCCAGTCGCTCAGGGCTTTGAGTACCGAGGGCGTGCGGGCTCTGGCCGCGTGCAGGAAGTCGCCCAGGAACACCAGCCGCTCGGGGCGGTGCGCGGCGATCAGCGCGTCCAGCCGTGCCAGGTTGTCGTGCGTGGTTCCGCCGGGCACGGGCTGGCCCAGCGCGCGGTAGCTGGCGGCCTTGCCCAGGTGCAGGTCGGCGATGAACAGGGTCTGGCCCGCCGGCCACCACAGCGCGTGCGCGGGCAGCAGGTGCAGCGCCTCACCCGCCCAGTGGACGGTGGCGTGGGGTTCGTGGCGCGGTGGCTGCATGGCGCCGGTTCAGCCGTAGTCGTAGTGGCCGCCCTTTTCCAGCGCGCGCCGGTAGGCCGGGCGGGCGTGGATCTTCTTGAGCCAGGCCATGGTGGCGGGGCGCGACGGGTCCAGGCCGGCGCGAGACACCGCGGCTTCGAGCGGGAAGCTCATCATGATGTCGGCCGCGGTCATCTGTTTGCCAGCGAACCAGGGGCGTGAAGCCAGTTCCTGCTCGATGTAGTCCAGGTGCACGTCGATCATGGGCTGTATCCGCTGGATCGCGATCCTGCCCAACAGGGGCACCTTGCTCATGGCCAGTTTGAGCAGCAACACCGGCATCACCGAGCCTTCGGCGTAGTGCAGAAACTGCCGGTAGCGGCGCAGGCCCTCGCCCTGGTCGGCCGGCCCGAGGCGACCGGTCCTGTCGACCAGGTATTCGCAGATCGCGCCGGTCTCCACCAGTTTGACGCGGCTGTCTTCCAGCACCGGCGACTTGCCCAGCGGGTG
>JAABQK010000059.1 GCA_011391495.1 Hydrogenophaga sp. | reverse complement strand
CAAGAAAGAAATCGTGAAACGCTCGGCCGTGCTGCGCATCGTGGCCGCCTGGATCATCACCGTGCCGGCCACAGCGGTGCTGGCGGCGGTCCTTTTCTTCATCGTTTCTGCCGTGCTGGGCTGAGTCCTGAAAAATGTCTAGGGTTTTCCCTGAAAGTCTGCCATAATCGCAGGCTGCGCAGGAAACTGCGTTGATTTGTGCATCTGCCTCACACACAAGGCCCCCCGAATCTTTGCGCTGGTACCGCGTCCCTTCCAGGGAAGCGAACCAGCCCGCCACGGTCTCCACCGCGGCGCAACGGACGGGGCCATTCGCTCCCGGTGTCACACCGTTTTAAAAAGTGACCCATGGCGCGTTGACCGTTTGATGGTTGATGTTTTGTAACCACGAACGGATCAAGCGCCCCAGAGCCCCTGCCCATGCTGGCAGGACGGTTCACACAGCGTCTTTTTTCGATCAATTGCGCATGAAGCGCAAGGACGAACATGAGCGACTCTTTTGAAGCCCGCGGCGAATTTACGCCCGAAATGCTTGCTACCGAAAACGACCACGACGCTGGTACCGACCAGACCGTGGACATCGACACCCCCGAGGTGCCGGCACAACCCAACGGCTTCGAGCTGCTGGGCCTGGCGCCCGAGCTGGTGCAGGCCTGTGCCGATCTCGGCTACGTGCAGCCCACCCAGGTGCAAAACAATGTGGTCCCCAAGGCCATGCTGGCCGAAGGTGAAGCCCGTTTTGCCGATCTGATGGTCTCCAGCCAGACCGGTAGCGGCAAGACCGCTGCGTTCCTGCTGCCCGTGCTGCACACCCTGCTGCAACAACAGGCGCAGGCCGAAGCCCAGGAGCGTGCCGATTTCGAGCGCGCCACCGCCGAGGCCCTGGCCCGTGGCGAAGCCGCGCCCAAGCGCCCCAAGCGCAAAGACCCGACCAGCGCCCGCAACTTCAAGGCCGCCACCCCCGGTGCCCTGATCCTGTGCCCCACGCGCGAACTGGCCCAGCAGGTGGCGCAGGACGCCATCGATCTGGTGCGCCACTGCCGTGGTCTGCGCATCGCCAACGTGGTGGGCGGCATGCCGTACCAGCTGCAGATCGCCCGTCTGCAGAACGCCGATCTCGTGGTCGCCACGCCGGGCCGCCTGCTCGACCTGCAGCGCTCGCAGCAGCTCAAGCTCGACAAGGTGCAGTTCCTGGTGGTCGACGAAGCCGACCGCATGCTGGACCTGGGTTTCTCCGACGACCTCGCCGAAGTCAACGACCTCACGAGCCAGCGCCGCCAGACCATGATGTTCAGCGCCACCTTTGCGCCGCGCATCCAGCAGCTCGCCATGCGTGTCATGCACGACGGTGGCAAGCACGTGCAGAAGATCCAGATCGACAGCCCGCAAGAGCAGCACGTCAACATCAAGCAGGTGCTTTTCTGGGCCGACAACGCCCAGCACAAGCGCAGCCTGCTCGACCACTGGCTGCGTGACACGACCATCAACCAGGCCATCGTGTTCTGCAGCACGCAGATCGAATGCGACGGTCTGGCCACCGACCTGCAGCAGTCCGGCTTTGCCGCCGTGGCCCTGCACGGTGCGCTCAGCCAGGGCATCCGCAACCGCCGCCTGATGGCGCTGCGTGATGGCCAGGTGCAGATCCTGGTTGCCACCGACGTGGCCGCACGGGGCATCGATGTGCCCACCATCACCCACGTCTTCAACTTCGGTCTGCCGATGAAGGCCGAGGACTACACGCACCGCATCGGCCGTACCGGCCGTGCAGGGCGCGATGGCCAGGCCATCACCTTTGCTGAAATGCGCGACCGCCGCAAGATCTTCGATATCGAGGCGTTCACCCGCCAGCGCATTGCCGTGGAAACCATCCCCGGCATGGAACCGCGCCAGCGCGCCCCCATGGCCGAGCCTTTTGGTCGCGGTGGTCCTGGCCGTCCGGCTGGCCGCAGCAACGACCGCTTCGCCGACCGCCGTGGCGCGCCCGCGCCGCGTGGCCCGCGCTTCGAAGGCCGTGGCGATGCTCCCCGGGGCGACCAGGGCCGCTTCGAGCCCCGCGCCGAATTCCGTGCCGAGCCGCGTGCTGACAACCGGTTTGACAACCGCAGCGACAACCGTTTCGACAACCGGGGTGACAGCCGTCCGGCTGGCCGTGGTTTCGCTGACCGCGCACCTGCCCGGGCGGGCGCCAAGCCGGGTGGTTTCTCCAGCTTTGGTCGCAGCGACAAGCCTGCCGAACGTGGCGCCGACCGCTTCAGCGACCGTGGCAACCAGGAGCGCGCTGCCCTGCGTGGGGGTGAGTTCCAGCCGCGCCGCAACGAAGGCGGTCCCGCCCGTCCGGTGGCACGCCGCAGCCCGCGCTGATGTCCGCGCGGATGCGCTGACCAGGCCGTGACAGGCCCATGAAAAAAGCCGGACAGGTGTCCGGCTTTTTTTCGTCTGCGGCATGCGGCTTTGAACCCGGCGTGCGGCCGGAACAGACCGGATGTCCTCCGGGAGCCCAGGCCGCAGGCGCGATCACGGCGCTGCCGCTTGACCCGGGGCGCTCAGCCGCCGGTGAGCGGCGGGTAGTCCGGCGCATACATCGTGGCCCGGATGGCCGCAGCCAGATCTGCGGGTCGGTCGTGGCGGGCCAGGCCTTGCGCAAAGGCGACTTCGGCCACGCTTTCGGCCACGGCGACGGCGACCTCGCGCAGACGGCTCTGGCAGGGAAAAATGCGTCCACTCGCCAGCTCGCATTCGGTCACCCGGGCGGCCAGTGCCTGTGCGGCGGCGAAGAACATGGCGTCGCTCACGCGGGCGGCCCCGCTGACCAGAATGCCCAGGCCCACGCCGGGAAAGACGTAGGCGTTGTTGGCCTGTCCTGGCGTCAGCGTTCGGCCGTCCCGCGCAACCGGCGGGAACGGGCTGCCACTGGCAAAAATGGCCTCGCCGTTGGTCCAGTCGTAGGCCTGCTGCGCCGTGCATTCGGATCGGGAGGTCGGGTTGGACAGGGCCAGCACCAGCGGTCGGGGTTGACCGTGCGCCAGCTCGGACAGCACCGCCTGGGTGAACAGCTGGGGGACCCCCGACGCGCCCACCAGCACGCTCGGGCGCAATGCCGCCACCACGGCGTGCAGGTCCGTCAGGGGTGCATGTGCTTGAGCAAAGACACGTTTTTCATCGGACAGGTCCGCGCGTGCGGCGATGACAAGCCCCTTTGAATCCACCAGCCAGCAACGGCTGCGGGCCTGGTCCTCGCTCAGGCCCTGCGCCTGCATGGCCGCCGTCACCATGCTGGCGATGCCCAGCGCCGCTTCGCCCGCGCCGACAAAGAGCAGACGCTGGTCCGTGAGCCGGCCACCGGTCAGGCGAAGCGCCGCGTACACGCCAGCCAGCCCCATCGCACCGGTGCCCTGGATATCGTCGTTGAAGCAGCAGAGCTGCTGGCGGTAGCGCTGCAGGAGGTCAAAGGCATGTCGGTTCGAAAAATCCTCGAACTGCAGCAAGGCGTCCGGACAGACCTCCTGCGTTGCGGTGACGAATTCGTCCAGCAGGGCCTGGTACGCGTCGCCTGTGATCCGGGGCTGGCGCAGGCCCAGGTAAAACGGGTCTTCCCGCAGGGCCGCGTTATCGGTGCCGACATCGATCAGCACGGGCAGGCAGGCTTGCGGCGGTATGCCGCCGCAGGCGGTGTACAGGTCCAACTTGCCGATGGGAATCCCCATGCCGTTGGCACCCAGGTCGCCCAGGCCAAGAATGCGCGAACCATCAGTGACGACGATCACACGCACCTGCCTGTGCAGCGGCCAGTGGCGCAGCAGCTGGCGGATGCGGCCGCGGTCCTGCGCCGTGATGTAGAGGCCGCGTGGTGACTGGAAGATACGGCCATACATCTGGCAGGCCAGTCCCACGGTGGGGGTGTAGATGAGTGGCAGCGTCTCGCCCAGATGCTGTTGCACGGTGCGGTAGAACAGCACGTCGCTGCGCTCGTGCAGGGCGGCGAGGTAGACGTATCGGTCCAGGTCCGTGGCCTGGCGGCGCAGGTTGTCCATGACGCGCGCCACCTGCTGCTCAATGGTTTCAACCGCCGGTGGGAGCAGACCCTGCAGGCCCAGCGCCTCGCGCGCTTCCGCGCTGAATGCCGTGCCGCGGCTGCGGCTGGCATCGCGCAACAGGCTGGCGCCCGATGGGCCAGGCAGGGCTGAGGCGTGTTGTGGATCCATCGTCGTGCTCCTCCATGCGGACAGGATAAGATCCTTGCGCCCTGAGGACCAGGGTCTTTCCGCTCGAGTTGCCGGGCCGAACCTTCCATCGACGGGCCGATGCGACCGGCCAAGCCAAATGGCCCTGCCATGCAGGGCCCCGGACAAGCTGGTGGGACGCGGAGGATCGAAAGGTTCCTGAAGCAGCCCTCCAACGCTGGATGCCCGCCATGCGAGGGGGTGGGTTGTTGCACAAGGTACGGCCAGGTTCTGTCACCGGCATCGGGCGCAGCGCCTCTGTTTCCCAACAGCAGGGGGGCGGGTTCAGCGCCTGGTGCTGCTGGGCAGCGAGACCCAGAAGGTGCTGACGCACTCCACGGTTCCGGTGCTGGTCTACCGGTGACGGGCGGGGGCCTGGCACCGGGTCCGCATGGCCGGCGCCGACCCAACTTT
>JAABQK010000058.1 GCA_011391495.1 Hydrogenophaga sp. | reverse complement strand
GATCAGCCCGCGCCACGCTGCGCAGTGGATATCGAGCCTGGAGAACCACGTACCGCGCGAGCTGTGGCATGCGCCTATCCACACCATCGTGTCCTTCCGGCAAGTCTGCATGAAATGACGCCGCACTCCCGATAACTTCCGTTTCCATTGCAATCCGGCGAGGAGACGGGCGATGGATGCGACGAGCAGGGCGGTGCAGACGGCGGGGTGCAGCGAGGGGCTGTTGCGGCTGAAGCGGCAGTTTGATCAGTGGCGCGCGGAACGCCGGGTCGGCGAGCGGATTCCGTCAGAGCTTTGGTCCGGCGCGGTCGCCGCGACCGGCGAGCACGGCGCGTACCGCGTGGCGGCCGAGTTGCGTCTGGATTACGCCGTGCTGAAGCGGCGTGCCGCGCTGGCCGGCGGCAAGACCCCGGCTGCGGAGTTGGCGCCCCGGTTTGTCGAGCTGGTCGCGCCGGCCGCACGGGCGGCGCCGCCGGCGTGCGTGATCGAGATGGGCAACGCGCGCGGCGCGAGGATGCGCGTGGAGCTCAACGGCGACGCGCTGGCTGGCCTGCCGGCCATGTGCAGTGCGTTCTGGGCCGCGTGATGCTCCAGATCACGCCGCACATGCGCATCCTGGTGGCCGTGGAGCCGATCGACTTCCGCGCGGGCATCGACGGTCTGGTGGCCGCGTGCAGCAAGCGCCTGCAAGCCGACCCCTTCAGCGGCGCGCTGTTCGTCTTCAGCAACCGCACCCGTACGGCGATCAAGGTCCTGGTCTACGACGGCCAGGGCTTTTGGCTGTGCCACAAGCGTTTGTCCAGCGGGAAGTTCATGTGGTGGCCCGACGGGGAGCAATCCGCCCGCACGCTGCAGGCCTGCGAGCTGCAGGTCCTGCTCATGGCCGGCGACCCTTCGCGCGCTCACGCCGCGCCGGCATGGCGCGCGCTGAGCATGGCGGCCTGAACCTGGTGATTCAGCTCACTGCGGCGCCGCCGAGCTGCTCGCGGTAGTTCCACGGCAGCCACCGCGCGGCGTGGGTGATCACGTCCTGGGCGTGATGCTGCAGCGCGTTCAGATACTCGAACGGGTTGACGTCGCACAGCCGGCAGGTGTGGATCAAGCTCATGTAGACGTCGCCGACCTCGGCGCCGGTGAGCGTCTTGTAGAACATCGACGCCTTGCGGTGCAGGATGGCCCGCTTCAGGATCCGCTCGCACAGGTTATTGTCCAGCGGGGCGCCGGCCTTGCGCAGGAACAGCGTGAGCTCGTCCCAGTGCCGGATCAAGTAGCGCAGCGCCTTGCCCAGGCCGGAGTTGGGTTCGACCAGGCGCTTGTCGAACTGTTCGTTCATCCACAGCGCAAGGTCGTCCATGACCGGCTTGCTGTGCTGCTGGTGGAACGACAGGCGCTGCCCGGCCGACAGCGCATCCTCGCGGCACGTCGCGTCGTGCTTGTAGACCTCGGCCAGGGCCTCGATGACGTGGCGGGCGGCCTCGGGGAACTGTTCGGCGACATCGGCCACCTGGCGCCGCCCGTGGGTCAGGCAGTTGGCCAGCACGGTCTTGAATTCGCCGGCGACGTTGGCGGCCAGCGCGTCGCACATCTGCATGGCCGGTGCCAGCTCCTGGGCGCGGTGCGCGAGCACGCGCTCCATGTTCTTGCCGGCGTGGGCGTGGCCGGTGAAGAACAGCACCACCCTGTGCGGCTGGTTGCCCTCTTGGACGACGGCCACGATGCCCGAGGTGTTGATGGCCAAGGCCTGGGGCTTGACGCCGTCGGCCTCGGCCCGGGCGCGCTCGGCCATCAGGCTGAGCACCTTCATGGGCGTGTCGTCGCTGTGCAGCAGCGGGGCCTGCGCGGCCTGGACAATCAGCGCGTGGAAGACCGCGCGCGGTGCGGGCACGGCCTTGGAGACGATGTCCCACTGGGTGGCATCAGGCAGCGGCACGTACAGCGAGGCCTGCAGGCCCTCGAGCCGGAAGTGCGGCATGCCGTTGCCGTAGCGCAGCAGGGCGATCATGCTCGCGCAGCTCGAGTCGTACTTGGGCAACGAGGCCACCGCCGCGGGCAACGGCGCGGTGAAGACGGTGTCGCACAGTCGGCAGCGCAGCCGCTGCAGCTTGTACACCGTGGCCCCCAGCGGCGCCTGGCCCACCACCTTGACGATGGACCGGGGAGGCGAGTCGTAGACACGGCCCTTGTCGCACTGCGGGCAGCGGTCGCCTGACTCCAAATCGGGGTGGTCGCACTGGACGATGGGCGCACCGCTGTAGGCCTGTGCGGCGTTGCGGCCGTGGCCGGGCTGGGGTGGCCGGGGCACCGGCACCGGCACCACCCCCGGCAGGGCCGGCACCGGATCGGCGTCCAACGCATCCGACTCGCCCGACTGATCCGCCTGCGCGGCGCGCTCCAGCACGTTGCGCTTGTGCTCGGTGCGGTGGCCGAACAGCATGCGCTGGAAGCGCTTGATCGAGGTCTTCGCGTTCTGCAGCGACAGCATGACGTACACGAAGGTGCCGAACACCCGCTCGAGCAGAAGGTATTGCTCGGTGGAGAAGGTTGGCTTGGCCTTGGCCAGGAGTTCGTCGAGCTCGGCCTGGGTGGCGTTGACGATCTCGGGTGGCTTCATGCGGCCAGGGGGAGGGCCGCCATCGAGTCCGGCAGCGACAGCCGCTGGCGGAAGTCCTTGACCAGGGCATAGCCCAGCACCTGCTTGATCGAGCGGTTCACGGCCCGCGTGGGCGCAGCCTTGCCGCGACCCGTGGTCTGCCCCATCACCGTCCAGTTGGCCGCCCGGTAGCAGGTGCCGGCAAAGCGCTGCGGATCGATGAAGGTCTCCACGAAGTAGATCGGGTGCGCGTACAGCTGCTGCCAGTCGGCCGACAACGTGCGCGCCATGCGACCCAGGATGTGCGACGCCAGATGCGGCACCCGCACCCAGGGCAGGATCAGGAAGCGCGTGTTGTAGGCCAGCAGCCGGATGTTGGCCAGCCGCGCCTGCGCGCCCCAGCCGATGAAGCGGTCGCGGCTGCCCAGGTGCCGTGGCGCCGAGCTCCAGGCCGCACAGGCGATCGGCCGGCCGCGCGCAAACACCAGGTACTTCAGGTGCTCGCCCACGGGCTGCGAGTAGCCCAGGTAGTGGTGCTGCTGCAGCAGGCTGTTGAACAGCGCCTCCTCGGGCGTGCGCCGCACCTGGCGGATCTCCAGCGGCCCGAGCTCGGCCAGGCTCATGCTCAAGGAGGTCTGCTCGACGCTCACCGCTTCAGGCTTGTCGCGTCCCCCGCCCGCACTCAGCGAGCTGCGACCGATCTGGCGCACCGGCGGCAGTTCGATCAGGCCCCGGCGGTGCAGCATCAGCATCATGCCGCGGCACACCATGTCGCGCAGCGCACCATTGGGTTGCACCCAGTTCCAGGCCTCGCACAGCTTCTCCGACAGGCGCCGGCGGCTGCACTGCGGATTCTCGGCAACGAGCTGGCGAATGAACACCACGTCGGCGTCGGTGATGACGCGGTGTCGGTAGCTCAAGGTTCCCTGCATGCGCCGCACGGTAGGCGAGTTGGCGCTGGAACGCAAGTCGGGGGAAACGCGGAGCGCGCCTCGCCCTCCGCCCAACCTGTGCGATCGCCTCAGCTGAAATCAAGCAGCCTTGCCGGAGGGACACCCTGAAGCGGACGACCACCGGGACCGCGCGATACCCACGACTTCTTCAAGCCACTGGGCGTCGTGGTGGTGCCGGTCTCCACCTTCACCAGCGGAGCTTCATCACCGGGACGGTGTTCTCCGATCCGGTCGGCGCCAAGCTGGGCGTGTTCAGCGACGCCCAGGCCCAGGGCTATGCCGTCGTCCTCAACTTCGTCGGCATCAGCGGCCCGGAACGCAGCGACGAGCGCGCCGAGCAGGGGCAGGTCACGATGGAGGTCGACGTGCTGCGGCCGTGGTGGCGCGAGATCACCGGCTCCGGCCGCAGCAGACCTCGAGCTTTCGACCGCTGCCGCAGGGGCAGGGTCGGTTGCGATGGGGATCGCCGCCACCGCCCGAGCACTGCACCAGCCGCTACGCGCCGGCTGGTTTGGCAACAGCGGCACGAAAACGGGTGTACTGCGAGCGAAGGTGCTCGAGGTAACGCGCGTCCAGCAGCGCGGAGAAGAAGGCCAGCATTGCGCCAGGCGGCACCAGATCCGGGCTGTTCAGGTCGATGCTGGGGCCCTGCATCTCGGCCCGCGTGCGCGCATCGAGCGGCGCGCCGTACCAGCGCGCGTAGAACTCCGGGGTTTCCCAGCCGAAGTTGATGGTCGAAACATGACGGTGATCGTGATGCACCAGGATCATGGTCTTGCGGCAATCGCAGCCGGGGTCGGTGCAGTAGGTCTCCACCATCGCATAGGTGCCATCGGGAAGCTCGGGGTGGTGTGCGAGGGTCAGCGTGCGGACCCGCGCCGCGGCCCCCAGAATCTCGCCAGCAGCGCTGAAGCTCATGGCTTCAGCTCCTTCCCGACCGCCACATAACGCGTACCGCGCCTCTGCCCTTGCACCCGGGCGTGTCCGTCCGCCACCAATTGCCTGAGCAGTGGCCGCACCGCCTCGGCGTCGAGGCCGGTGGCAGCGCGGGCGGCGGCGTTGTCCAGCGAACCTGCCTGGCGCAAGGCGGCCAGCAGGCGGGAGGCCGGGTCGCGCGCCCGCGCTGGCTTGGCGGTTGGACGCGCCGCACGAGCCGCACGGACAGGCTCGGCCGCCGCTTTCGGCTGTCTGGGGGTTGCCGTGGCCGCAGCAGTGGAAGCATCCA
>JAABQK010000057.1 GCA_011391495.1 Hydrogenophaga sp. | reverse complement strand
CCGCATCCTGATGAATGTGCGCGTGCAGTCGGCCGAACAGATCACCGCGGCGGCCGAGCAGCTGGAAGAGCGCGCCGAACAGATCGCCCATGTGACCTACACCGCACCGAACGAGACCGGCGAGCCGGAAAGCATCACCGACCCGGCATCCAGGGTGTCCGAAGTGGCTCGCGTGGGCCGCAACGATCCCTGCCCCTGCGGCAGCGGCAAGAAGTACAAGCACTGCCACGGTCAGTTGACCTGATCGTCTGAGGCCGCCGCGCCCGCGCGCGGGTGGCCGGACCACCACCGGAGTTTTCATGGCTGTTCTACTCACCCCACCTCTGGCTGCGGACCTGTTGGCCATCCCTGGCGTGCGCATTGGCGTCGCCGAAGCTGGCATCCGGAAAGTGAACCGGAAAGATCTGACGGTGTTCCTGCTTGATGAGGGATGCGCTGTGGGCGCGGTGTTCACACGCAACCGCTACGCTGCCGCCCCAGTGCAGGTCTGCCGCGATCATCTCGCTGCTGGTGCCACGGTCCGAGCCATGGTCATCAACACGGGCAATGCCAATGCGGGAACCGGTGAGGCGGGACTGGCCCATGCGCGTCAGACCTGCAGCGCAATGGCCCGTGCGCTGGGGCTGGACCATGAGCAGGTGTTGCCCTTCTCGACCGGTGTGATCATGGAGCCGTTGCCACTGGATCGTCTGCTGGCAGGTTTGCCGCAGGCGCTGGAGAACGCTGCCCAGGCGCCTGTGGCCAGCGGCGCGCAGTGGCTAGCGGCCGCAGAAGGCATCATGACCACCGACACCATCCCGAAGGCTGTCAGTCGGCATTTCAGCCTGGGTGGTCGTCCGGTCAGCGCCACCGGCATCGCCAAGGGCGCGGGCATGATCCGGCCGAACATGGCCACGATGCTTGGGTTCCTGGCCACGGACGCCTGCGTGTCACCCAATCTCATGAACAGCCTGGCGCGTCGGCTGGCCGATGTGTCGTTCAACCGTGTCACCGTGGACGGTGACACCAGCACCAACGACTCGTTCGTGGTCGTGGCCACAGGCAAGGCGGGGCATGCGCCAGTGACCGACCTCGACAGCCCGGACGGGCAGGCCCTGTTGGCCGCGCTCACTCCCCTGGTACAACAGCTGGCCCATGCGATCGTGCGCGACGGTGAAGGGGCGACCAAGTTCATGACGATTCAGGTCGAAGGCGGGCGCACGTCGTCCGAATGCCTTCAGGCGGCGTATGCGGTAGCGCACTCGCCGTTGGTCAAAACAGCGTTTTTCGCGAGTGATCCCAACCTGGGGCGGATTTTGGCCGCCGTGGGCTACGCTGGCATCGACGATCTGGATGTCTCCAAGATCGAACTGCATCTGGGCGACGTGCATGTGGTCACCTCGGGTGGCCGCCACCCTGACTACCGGGAGCAGGATGGCCAGCTGGTGATGAAGCAGGCCGAGATTCTCGTGCGCATCGGACTGGGGCGGGGAACGGCCACCGAGACGGTGTGGACCTGTGACTTCAGCCACGACTACGTGACCATCAATGCAGACTACCGGTCATGAACGTTCAGTTTGAACGCCTCCTGGAACGAGCCGAGCAGCTGATCACCCGCATCGAATCGGTCCTGCCACAGCCACTCACGGCGCCTGACTGGGCGGCTTCCGTCGCTTACCGATACCGCAAGCGCAGCAGCGGCCACGGTGTGCTGGAGCCGGTGCGGCATGTGGCGCAGATGCGCCTGGCAGACCTGCAGGAGATTGACGGGCAGAAAGGCAAGATCCAGCGCAACACGCTGCAATTCGTGCAAGGTCTGCCAGCCAACAATGTGTTGCTGACGGGAGCACGTGGCACGGGCAAATCCTCGCTCGTCAAGGCCTGCCTGAACGAATACGCGGCCCAGGGCTTGCGCCTGATCGAGGTGGACAAAGCCGATCTGGTGGACCTGCCCGACATCGTGGACGTGGTGGCCGATTGCCGCGAGCGTTTCATCGTGTTCTGCGATGACCTCAGCTTCGAAGACGGCGAACCGGGCTACAAGGCGCTCAAGTCGATTCTGGACGGTTCGGTCTCGGCAGCCGGCCAGAACGTGCTGATCTATGCGACCAGCAACCGGCGCCACCTGTTGCCGGAGTACATGAAGGAAAACCTCAGCTACACCCACACCGCGGACGGGGAAGTGCACCCGGGCGAGGTGGTGGAAGAGAAAATTTCGCTGTCCGAGCGCTTTGGCCTGTGGGTCAGCTTCTATCCCTTCAGCCAGGACGAATACCTGACCATCGTGGCGCAGTGGCTGTCGTCCTTTGGTGTTCTGGCCCAGGCCATCGAGACCGCACGGCCGCAGGCGCTGGTGTGGGCGCTGGAGCGCGGTTCGCGAAGCGGGCGCGTGGCCTACCAGTTCGCGCGCGACTACGCGGGAACGCATATCTCCCGTGTCTGAGACGACCGTCGCCGCGCGACCGCGACCTTCATCGGGCCGGGCTGGTGTTTTGGCTCCTGAGCGGTGTCTGGGCACAAAGGCTGGAGCATGAGCGATTCGGTATTGATGGTCGATGCGGATCGTAGCCGTGGCAGTTCGAAAGACCGGCCAGTCGTGGATGTGGCTGTGGGCGTGCTGATCAAGCCGGGTGGAAAATTCCTTTTGACCTCGCGTCCCGAGGGCAAGGCGTACGCCGGCTACTGGGAATTTCCCGGGGGCAAACTGGAGGCGGGTGAATCGGTGGAGCAAGCGCTGCGCCGTGAACTGCAGGAAGAAATCGGCGTGACGATCAGCGCAGCACATGCCTGGAAAGAGATGCTGGTGGACTACCCCCACGCCTTCGTACGCCTGCACTTTTGCAAGGTTTTTGACTGGTCAGGCGGTTTGCAGATGAACGAGGGCCAGCAATTCACTTGGGAGCATCTGCCCGTGCGGTGTGCGCCTGTGTTGCCCGGTACGGTACCTGTGCTGGAGTGGCTGTCTGCCGAGCTGGTGATCTGAGTGGCGCAGTGGAACTGCTTCAGTTCTGCCCGAAATCCGGTTGACTGTTGGAATCCTGCTCGGGCAGCTTGAAGCTTTCGCTGGCCCAGGCACCCAGGTCCATGTTCTTGCAGCGTTCGCTGCAGAACGGCCGGTAGGGGTTGCTGGGTGCATACACACTCCGCCCTGCGCAGCTTGGGCAACGGACGATCTTGACCGGGGCCTCATATTCACTTTGCGTCATGTCCAGACTCACGCGCAAAGGGTCAGTTCGAAGGTGGCGTCTTCCTGTGCCAGATGCAGACGGTCGTCCTCGCCCTGGCGCATCAGGCGCACCGACAACATCAATCGGTTGCCGCTGATTTCCGGAATGAGGCCCGAGGACGGATCGATCCGCAAGCGCAGCAGCTGGAAGGTACGTCCCTGTGGCAGGTTCTGCTGGAACTGGCCACCGGGCGCCACCACTTTTTGTGCCGATCCGGAGTCGCGCAACATCTTGAGCAGCAGCACGATGGATTCGGCCAGTGGCGCCAGAGGAGTCGCCCAGCGCTGCAGGTCGGCCTGGCGCTGCTCCAGCCTGTGATGTTGCCAGTGAAAGTAGGCCGGCAAATCAAACTCACAGGTTCCGCCCGGTATGCCGATGCGGCTGCGAATGCTCATCAGCCAGTCGTTTTCAGTCAGCGATTGACCGGTTTTGCCGCTCAGCTGGTTGAGCTGCAGAAAGCAGTCATCAAGCTGGCCGATGACGCCATCGAGCACCTGTTCCGAGATTGCAGGATTGCCTCGGTAGCTGTTGAGTTGTTGCTTCTGCCGGTCGATGTCTTTCAGCACATCCGACTTCATGTCGGCTCGTGAGGCCACATCCATGATCTCGAAAATGGTCTGGATCGCATAGTGATGGTCCAGCGGGTGGCTGCGTGGAACCAACTCGGCCAGACGCCGAAACAGCTGTTCCAGTCGCAGGTAGGTCCGGATGCGTTCGTTGAAAGGGTATTCGTACAGGATCACAGCAGCGGTTCGCGGAGAGAGGCAGCAGACAAGGCTTTCATCATAGCCCGAACCGGTTTGCCAATTGGGTCACCAGATGCTGCAAGGCTTCGATCCCATGCGCGTCGTTGAAGAGCACCACGTCGGCAGCGGCCAGGCGCACGGCGCGTGGACTCTGACTCTTGATGACGTCTTCGATGGCCCTGCGTTCCCACCCATTGCGCTCTACAACGCGGCGGATCTGCGTTTCGTGCGAACAGTCCACCACCAGCACCTGGTCTAGCTGATGGCGCCAGCGGGTGGATTCAACGAGCAGGGGGACATCGAACACCACGCAGGTTGAAGTGTATGCAGAGGTCAGCCGTCTGACTTCAGCAACCACCAAGGGGTGGATGATGGACTCCAGAGCCTTTCGTGCCTGGGGTTGGGCAAAGACATGCTCGCGCATGCGCTGGCGGTCCAGCGATCCGTCCGGAGCCATGAATGCTGAGCCGAAAACGCTTCGAACCGCGGGCATGGCGCTGCCACCCGCCTCTGTACAGGCGCGCGAAATGGCATCGGCATCAATGACCATTGCACCGCGTGCTTGCAACAGCCGGGCGACGGTGCTTTTGCCACTCCCGATGCCTCCGGTGAGACCCAGACGCAGGGTCATGCGGCTCTTCCGTGGCTTGTTCACAGCCCGATGGCGGCCAGGATGGCCGAGGGGCCAAAGACCATGGAGGTCAGGCCGGCGATGGCCAGGAACGGCCCAAAGGGCACATAGCCACCTTCGCGCAGGTTACCCATCAGCTTGATCCCGATGCCCACCACGGCACCGATGACCGAAGCCATCAGGATGACGGGAATCAGCGCCTGCCATCCAAACCACGCACCGAAGGCCGCAAAGAGCTTGAAATCACCATAGCCCATGCCCTCCTTGCCCGTCGCGAGTTTGAAAGCCCAGTACACGAGCCACAACGAAAGGTAACCAGCCACAGCACCCCAGAGCGCGTCGGGCAGCGACGTCGCCGTCAGCTGCAATCCCGCCGCGCAAAGGCCGGCCCACAGCAGGGGAAGTGTGATGTCGTCCGGCAGCAGCGTTGTGTCCCAGTCGATCCACGCGAGGGCCAATACCGCAGCGGAAAATCCGCACCAAGCCAGCCCTTCCCAGGTCAGACCCCAATGCCAGCCGCACCAGGCGAACAGGGCGGCACAGACGGCTTCTGCAATCGGATAGCGCAGACTGATGGACGCCGAGCAACTGCGGCACTTTCCGCGGAGAACGGCGTAGCTCAGGACAGGTACATTCTCGAACCAGCGGATCTGGTGCCCACAATGCGGGCACCGCGAGCGAGGCACCATCAAGTTGAAGGGCTCGGCAGTACTGGCCGTTTCAGGGGCTTGATCGTTGACTGCCTGTTGGAGCTCGGCGCACTCGGCGGCCCAGCGCAATTCCATCATTTTCGGCAACCGGTAGATCACGACATTGAGGAAGCTGCCCACGAGCAACCCCAGCAGACCCAGCAGCGCTGCGTCCGTCGCGCCCACGCCGAGCATCAAACCACCTGGCCCAGCTTGAAGATGGGCAAATACATCGAAACCACGATGCCGCCGATGATGGTGCCGAGCAACACGATGATGATGGGCTCCATCAGGCTCGAGAGGCCCGCCACCATGTCATCCACCTCGGCTTCGTAGAAGTCGGCAGCCTTGCCCAGCATGTGGTCGATGGAACCCGATTCTTCGCCAATGGCACACATCTGCAGCACCATGGACGGGAAGATATTGGCATTGGTCATGGCGTTGGTCAGGCTGGTCCCGGTCGACACTTCCTGCTGGATCTTTTCCGTGGCAATGGCGTAGACCGAGTTACCTGACGCGCCACCCACCGAATCCAGCGCTTCCACCAGCGGAACGCCGGCGGCGAACATGGTGGACAGCGTACGGGTCCATCGGGCGATGACCGATTTCTCCACCAGCGTGCCGAAAATCGGCATTTTCAGCATGAGCCGATCCATCACGCGCTGGACCTTTTCGTTGCGCTTCCAGGCCTGGAGGAAGAAGTAAATGCCTCCGCCGAGTCCACCAAAGATCAGGTACCAGTATTCGGTGAAGAACTCGCTGACAGCAATCACAAAGAGGGTCGGGCCGGGCAAATCGGCACCGAAGGAGGTGAATACCTGCTTGAACGATGGGATCACGAA
>JAABQK010000056.1 GCA_011391495.1 Hydrogenophaga sp. | reverse complement strand
GGCGATCAGCGCGTCGTCCAGCGCCACCCGGGCGGCTTGTTCGAGGCTGCGCTGCTCGGCGGGGGTGAAGAGGGCGCCGAGGGCGGCTTCGTCCAGCACCGGGTGCGGCGTCACGGCCAGGTCGCGCAGGGTGAAGGTGGCGGCGGGGTTGGCGGCCTTCAGGCGCTCGACCACGCTGTTGGCGACTTTGGTGGAGTTGGCGCCTTCGCGGCGGGCACTGGCGTTGATTTGCAGGATGTTCATGGTGGATTCCTTGAAAAGGGTGAGTCGATGAACTGACTTTAAGGTGCATCAATCACCTTGCAAATCCGTTGAAATGGATATCATTGTTGCCATGATGGAACAATCAAGCGCTGAGAACGGCATCGACCCCAACGACCTGCTGATCTTTGCCCGCGTGGCCGAGCTGGGCAGCTTCAGCCGCGCGGCCGAGCGTTTGAGCCTGCCCAAATCCACCGTCTCGCGCCGGCTGGCCGCGCTGGAGCAGCGCATGGGCGAGCGCCTGCTGCTGCGCACCACGCGGCGCCAGACGCTCACCGAATTCGGGCTGCAGTTGCTGGAGCACGCGCGCCAGGTGGTGGCCGAGGTGGACGCGGTGAAGGCCCTGCGCGAGCAGCGGCAGGCCGCCCCCAGCGGGCGGCTGCGCGTGTCCATGCCGAGCGACTTTGCCAACCTGCTGCTGGCAGACAGCCTGGCCGCCTTCATGGCCCTGCACCCGGCGATCTCGCTGGAGCTGGACCTGTCGCCGCGGCGGGTGGACCTGCTGGGCGAGGGCTTCGACGTGGCGGTGCGCATGGGCGACCTGCCCGACGACGCGCTGCTGGTGGCCAGCAAGCTGACGGTGTTTTCCTACGGCCTTTACGCATCGCCCGACTACCTGGCCGAACACGGCGACCCGCAGACCCCGGACGAGCTGGCCCGCCACGCGGCGGTGCGACTGATGCGCGGCAACGGCGAGCCTTCGGGCTGGACGCTGATGCTGGGCGAGCAGCGCTGGGACGGCGTGCCCGTGGGCCGCCTGACCGCGAACTCCCCCGAGATGCTGATGCGCCTGGCCCGCGCCGGCGCCGGCATCGCGGCCCTGCCCGACGGGTTTGCGCTGGCCGATGTGCGCGCCGGTGCGCTGCGGCGCGTGCTGCCGGCCTGGTGCCTGCCCAGCAGCACGGCCTGGGCGGTGTACCCGGGGCGCAAGCTCATGCCGCCCAAGACGCGGGCCCTGGTGGACATGCTGCAGGTGGCGCTGGGCGGGCGCAGCATGGAAACCGGCCGCTGAGCGGCCGGTTTCCGTTTGTCCCCTGCGCGATAGGGGGTAAGGGGAACCCCGATGGGAAGGGGGCGCCGGCGGGAATAGGCTGCACAGGTTTCCAGCGGGCCCACCCGCGCACCCACGAACCCTCTGAGGAGACCCCATGATCAGCCTGAACGTCAACGGCAAAGCGGCGTCCATCGACGCCGAACCCGACATGCCCCTGCTATGGGCGCTGCGTGAAGACCTGCAACTCACTGGCACCAAGTTCGGCTGCGGCATGGCGTTGTGCGGCGCCTGCACGGTGCACATCGACGGCCAGCCGGTGCGCTCCTGCTCCACGCCCCTGTCGGCGGCGGCGGGCAAGCAAGTGACCACGATTGAAGCCATGGGCGCCACCAGGGCCGGCAAGGCGGTGCAGGCGGCGTGGGTGGCCCACGACGTGCCGCAGTGCGGCTACTGCCAGTCGGGCCAGATCATGAGCGCCTGCGCGCTGCTGTCGGCCAACACCAGGCCCAGCGAGCGCCAGATTGACGAAGCCATGAGCGGCAACCTCTGCCGCTGCGGCACCTACAACCAGATCAAGGCCGCCATCAAGGACGCCGCGGTCGCACTGAACGCGGGGGCCTGATCATGAGCGACCACATCCTCGATACCGGCACCCCCTTCGCCGCCACACGGCGCGGCTTTCTCGCCGGCACCGGTGCCGCGCTGGTGGTCGGCTTCACGCTGCCGCTGCCAGGCCGCGCCCTCGCGGCGGGCGAAGCCAGCTTCACGCCCAACGCCTGGCTGCGCATCACGCCCGACAACCGCATCACCGTGATCTGCGGATCGTCGGAAATGGGGCAGGGCGTGTTGACCGCCATTCCGCAGCTCATGGCCGAAGAACTGGACGCCGACTGGGCTTCGGTGCGCGTGGAGCAGGCGCCGGTGAGCGCGGCTTTCAACAACCCGGCCTTCGGCATGCAGGCCACCGGTGGCTCGACCACCGTGCGCGGCCACTGGGACGTGATGCGCAACGCCGGCGCCACGGCGCGCGCCATGCTGGTGGCGGCGGCCGCCGAGCAGTGGAAGGTGCCGGCCGGCGAATGCCGCACCGAAGCCGGCCAGGTCGTCCACAGCAGCGGCAAGAAGCTCAGCTACGGCGCACTCGCCGAAGCGGCGAGCCGCCAGAAGGTACCCGAGAAGGTGGCGCTGAAAGACCCGAAGGATTTCAAGATCGTGGGCCAGCGCAAGAAGCGCCTCGACACCGTGGGCAAGACCGACGGCACAACGAAATACGGCATCGACGTGCAGCTGCCCGGGATGCTGGTGGCGGTGATTGCACGCGCGCCGCTGCCGGGGGCCAAGGTGGTCAAACTTGACGACAGCAAGGCCAAGGCGGTGAAGGGTGTGAAGCAGGTCATCAGCCTGCCCAGCGGTGTGGCGGTGCTGGCCAGCGGCTACTGGGCCGCGAAGAAGGGGCGCGATGCGCTGCAGGTGGACTGGGACCTGGGGCCGAACACCGGTCTGTCGTCCGCCAAAGTCACGGCCATGCTGACCGAGGGCGCGTCGATGCCCGGTGCGGTGGCGCTGCAGGCCGGCGCTGCGGACGCCCAGGGCGCCCGCACGGTGGAAGCGACCTACGAAGCGCCGTACCTGGCGCACGCCTGCATGGAGCCGATGAACTGCACCGCCTGGGTCAAGCCCGAGGGCGTGGAGATCTGGGCCGGCACGCAGAGCCAGGGCCCGGTGCAGGGCATCCTCTCGCAAGTGGCTTCGGTCGATCCAGGCAAGGTGAAGGTCAACACCATGATGCTGGGCGGTGGCTTTGGCCGCCGCTTCGCGCCGGACTTCGTGATCGACGCGACCCTGCTCTCGAAGATCAGCGGCGCGCCGGTCAAGCTGATCTACAGCCGCGAAGACGACATGGCCGCCGGTTTCTACCGGCCTGCTGCGGTGGCCAAGTTCAGCGGTGGTTTAACGACCGATGGCAAGGCCTCGGTGCTGAAAGCGGGCGTGGCCTCGCCGTCCATCATGGCGGCGTCGGGCTTCATGAAGATCCCGGAGAACGGGGTCGATACCTTTGCGATGGAAGGCATTGCCGATCACCCCTACGACATCCCGAACCAGCGGCTCGACTACATCCGCCGCGAGCCGGGGCCGAACGTGTGGTTCTGGCGCTCGGTGGGCCACTCCCAGAACACCTTTTTCATGGAGAGCTTCATCGACGAGATGGCCGCCGCTGCGGGCAAGGACCCGTACGAGTTCCGCCGTTCGCTGCTGGACAAGCAGCCGCGCTACAAGCAGGTGCTGGAGGTGGCGGCGCAGAAGGCCGGCTGGGGCACACCGCTGCCCGCAGGCGTGTTCCGCGGCATCGCGGTGGCGCAGAGTTTTGGCAGCTACGTGGCCGAGGTGGCCGAGGTGTCGGTCAACCCCGACGGATCGCCCAGGGTGCACCGCGTGGTGGCTGCGGTGGACTGCGGCATGACGGTGAACCCCGCCATCATCGAGCGCCAGATCGAGGGCGCCATCGTCTTCGGCCTGACGGCGGCGCTCTACGGCAAGATCACCCTGAAAGACGGCCGTGTCGAGCAGGGCAATTTCCACGACTACCCGCTGCTGCGCAGCAACGAAATGCCCAAGGTGGAGGTGCACATCGTCGCCAGCACCGAAAAGCCGGGCGGCATCGGCGAGCCGGGCACGCCGCCGATCGCGCCGGCCGTGGCCAACGCGCTGTTTGCCGCCACCGGCAAGCGCCTGCGCAGCCTGCCGTTTGACGCGGCGCAGCTCAAGAAGGCCTGAGCCCGGCCTGTCGAGCAGGACCCGGCCGGGCGGACCGCCCGGCCGGTTTTTTTCACGCCCGCTTTCCTGAGCGCCCAACCATGTATTACGAGCCCGGCGTCACGTCCCACGGCCTGCCGCATGATCCCTTCAAGTCCTGTGTGGTCCCGCGACCCATCGGCTGGATATCGACCGTGGACAGCCAGGGCCGCCACAACCTCGCACCCTACAGCCAGTTCCAGAACGTCACCTTCAACCCGCCGATCGTGATGTTCTCGGCCAACCAGGACACGGGCGGGCAGCGCAAGGACTCGGTGCGCAACGCCGAAGAGACCGGCGAGTTCGTCTGGAACATGGCCACCTACGCGCTGCGCGACGCCGTGAACAGGACGGCCGAAGAGCTGCCGCACGGCGTGGACGAGTTCGAACACGCGGGCCTGGTCAAGCTGCCCTCGCGCAAAGTCAAACCCATGCGCGTGGCCGGCTCGCCCATCCAGTTCGAGTGCGTGTACCTCAACACCCTGCGTTTCCCCGGCGTGCCTCCCATGGGCACGGCCGACGTGGTGTTCGGGCGTGTGGTGGCCATCCACATCGACGATGAGGTGATCGATGGCAACGGGCTGGTGGATGTGCTGAAGATCCAGCCGCTGGCCCGCATGGGTTATTTCGACTACACCTTTGTGGATCACAAGTTCCAGATGGTGATCGGCGGCGACAACCGCGCCTTGCTGGCCGGGCTGGAGGGCTCACCCGCCAAGGCCGGGGGCGCCCTGGAAGGCTGACCTGCTCTCAAGGCTGGGCCGTGGGAGCTGGCCCCGGGTCCACTAAACTCATGGACCCCGGTCAGCCACACAACACAAGGAACCGCCATGGGCGCTCAGTGGAAAGCAAAACACAAGGATCTGGCTGCCAACGCCAAGGGCAGGCTGTTCGGCAAGCTCGCCAAGGACATCATGATCGCCGCGCGCCACGGCGCCGACCCGGCGGCGAATGCGCGGCTGCGCCTGGTGGTCGAGCAGGCGCGCAAGGTCTCCATGCCCAAGGACACGCTGGACCGCGCCATCAAGAAGGGCGCCGGTCTCACCGGCGAGTCGGTGCATTTTGAACACGTGATCTACGAAGGTTTTGCGCCGCACCGCGTACCGGTGATGGTGGAGTGCCTGACCGACAACGTGAACCGCGCCGCCTCCGACATGCGCGTGCTGTTCCGCAAGGGCCAGCTCGGCACCAGCGGCTCGGTGTCGTGGGACTTTGACCACGTGGGCCTGATCGAAGCCGAGCCCGCCGCCCAGGGGGCGGACGCCGAGGTGGCCGCCATCGAAGCCGGTGCTCAAGATTTCGAGCCGGGTGACGAAGAAGGTACTACCTTGTTCCTGACCAACCCCACCGACCTCGACCTGGTCAGCCGTGCGCTGCCCGCACAGGGGTTCAGCGTCTTGTCGGCGACGCTGGGTTACCGGCCCAAGAACCCCATCGATCCCGGCAGCCTGAGCCCCGAGCAGCTGGACGAGGTGGAAGTCTTCCTGGCAGCGCTGGATGCGAACGAGGACGTGCAGAATGTGTTTGCCGGTCTGGGCGGCTGAGCCCGGAAGGCACGGATCAACCGGGCACCGGGCATCCATCGGATCACCTGATTATCGGAGGCAGCATGGCCAGCGACTTGGATACGGTAAGGGTGCTTCGGGCACTGTTCAACGACATGCCGCGCGCGCCGCAGGGCCTGTCGCACCTGGAAACCATGGCCTGGATCCAGCAGTCCATGACCGATTTCGAGGGTGGCGAGATGGCCTACACCATCGAGCACATCACGCGCAACTCGATGCTCGACATCGTGCTGCGTTTTCGGGAAGACGGCCATTTGCAGGACGATGCGGCCTTCGACGCCACCCTTCGGCAGCTGTCGACACCGGAGGGGCGCAAGGCGTTCATGGACCAGTGCATCCAGGCGCAGAAGAGCGTGGACGCCACCGCCAGACTGATCAACCGGGCCAAGCGGCCCCTGTCGGAGCCTGGGCCGCTGTTCGGTTTTGAGGTCGGGGACATTCAGCGCTTCGTCGCTGCGCAGCCCAGCGGGCCAGGCCCGATGTACACCGAATTCTGTGCACGGGAAGACGTGCGCCAGATCGGCGTTTTCGAGCGGGAGCCCGTGAGCGTGCACGAATTCGCCTGGGGTTTCGTGACCGAAGACCAGGGCCAGTGGAATGTCTACATCGCGGAGGCGTGGCGTCGCGGCACGGTGGGTTATTTCGACCGTTTCCTGAGCGCCTGGAAGCTGGAGACCACCGGTCTGC
>JAABQK010000055.1 GCA_011391495.1 Hydrogenophaga sp. | reverse complement strand
CAAGGTCGATCTGGCCAGCGGCACGCGCTACTGACCCGGCGCCAAAAGACAAGGCCCGTTCACCAACCGGTGACGGGCCTAGGCTTTTCAGTTCAGACCGGATAACTCAGGCAGCCTTGGCTTGCGCCAGCAGGGTCGCCGCATCGCTGACCTCGAACTGGCCCGGCCCTTCGATGTTCAGGGTCTTCACCACGCCGTCCTTGACCAGCATGGAATAGCGGTTGCTGCGCAGGCCCATGCCGCGAGCACTCAGATCGAGCGTGAGTCCCGCCGCCTTGGCAAAATCGGCACTGCCGTCAGCCAGCATCCGGACCTTGTCACCCGTCTTTTGATCGCGTGCCCAGGCACCCATGACGAATGCGTCGTTCACGCTCAGACACCAGATTTCGTCGACGCCAGCGGCCCTGAGTTCATCGTACTTCTCCAGGTAGCCCGGCACGTGCTTGGCCGAACAGGTCGGGGTATAGGCACCGGGCAGGGCAAACAAGGCGATGGTCTTGCCCGCACTGGCCTTGATGGTGTCGACCGGATTGGGCCCGATGCTGCAGCCGTTGCCTTCGACCTCACAGAACTCCATCAGTGTCGTCGCCGGAATCTTGTCGCCAACCTGGATCATGAAATGCTCCTCGTGTAGGGGCCCGCAGGCCGGAATGATCGACCCACGGAACTTCGGGGCCACAAAAAGAAAAAGCGACCGGATTGTCGGTCGCTTTTCGGCTTCATGCTGCAAGCAGCACGAACAGGCTTACACCAGTGCGGCTTTTTGCACCAGACGCGTCGCCACCCAGTTCTTGGTCTTGGACAGCGGACGGCTTTCGGTGATTTCCACCACGTCGCCCGTCTTGTATTCGCCCTTTTCGTCGTGCGCATGGTACTTGCTCGACTTGGCAACGATCTTGTCGTAGAGCTCGTGTTTCACACGGCGCTCGACCAGCACGGTCACGGTCTTGGCACGTTTGTCGCTGACCACCTTGCCGACCAAGGTGCGCTTGAGGGATGTTTTAGCTTCCGTCATGGGTTCGCTCCTTATTGACCGGCCGCAGCAGCGCGCTGCTTCTCGGCCAGAATGGTCTTGGCACGGGCAATCGCGCGGCGGGTGTCGCCCAGCGTACCGGTGTTGTTGAGTTGTTGCGTGGCCTTTTGCATGCGCAGACCGAAGTGGGCCTTTTGCAGCGATTTCACTTCGGCTTCGAGGCCGGCCACATCCTTTTGGCGCAGATCAGCAGTTTTCATATCTTGTTCTCCTGAATCACTGACCCAGCAAGCGCGTCACGAACGTGGTGCGCAAGGGAAGTTTGGCGGCGGCCAAGGTGAAGGCTTCACGGGCCAGCTGCTCCGGCACACCCACGATCTCGTAGAGCACCTTGCCAGGCTGGATTTCAGCCACGTAGTACTCAACCGAACCCTTGCCGTTGCCCATACGGACTTCGGCAGGCTTCTGGGAAATCGGCTTGTCCGGGAACACACGGATCCAGATCCGGCCACCACGTTTCACGTGACGGGAAATCGCACGGCGTGCGGCTTCGATCTGGCGGGCCGTCAGACGGCCACGGTCGGTCGACTTCAGACCGAAGTCACCAAAGGCCACGGTAGCGCCGCTGGTGGCGACGCCCGTGTTGCGGCCTTTTTGCTCTTTACGGTACTTGCGACGAGCAGGTTGCAACATGTTTATTCTCCTTTGCCGTCCGCAGCTGCAGATGCGGGTGCGTCTTTGCGAACGCGCTTAACGGCGGGTTTGGTTTCGGTGCCAGCGGTGGCTTCGGCAGGCTTGTCGCTGCCATCGGCCGGAGCGGCATTGGCGCCGGGACGACGCACAGCGGCGCGAGCAGGAGGACCTGCCGGACGCTCACGGCGCGGACCACGCGGACGACGATCTTCTTCGGCACGCGGTGCTTCAGCGACCACGGGCGCATCGTTGCGGCCCAGCGTGTCGCCTTTGTAGACCCAGACCTTGACGCCGATGACGCCGTAGGTGGTCTTGGCTTCCGACGTACCGTAGTCGATGTCTGCGCGCAGGGTGTGAAGCGGCACGCGTCCTTCGCGGTACCACTCGCAGCGAGCGATTTCGATACCGTTCAGACGACCGGACGACATGATCTTGATGCCCAGGGCACCCAGACGCATGGCGTTCTGCATGGCTCGCTTCATCGCGCGACGGAACATGATGCGCTTTTCCAGCTGCTGCGTGATGCTGTCGGCGATCAGCTTGGCATCGATTTCAGGCTTGCGCACTTCTTCGATGTTGACCGCGACCGGCACGCCCAGTTTGGCGGCCAGTTCCTTCTTCAGCTTCTCGATGTCTTCGCCTTTCTTGCCGATCACCACACCCGGACGTGCCGAGTAAATGGTGATGCGTGCGTTCTTGGCGGGACGTTCGATCACGACGCGCGAAACGGCGGCGTTCTTCAGCTTGCCCTTGAGGTACTCGCGCACCTTGATGTCTTCGGCCAGCATGCCGGCGAAGTCACGGTTGCTGGCGTACCAGCGGCTGGCCCAGTTGCGCGAGATGGCGAGGCGGAACCCGGTTGGGTTGATTTTTTGTCCCATATTCCAGTGACCTCTTCAGTTGCCAACCGTCACATAAATGTGACAGGTGGGTTTGCTGATACGGTTGCCACGGCCTTTGGCGCGGGCCGAGAAACGCTTGAGCGTGGTGCCTTGTTCAACGTAGATCGTCTTCACGAACAATTCGTCGATGTCGGCGCCGTCGTTGTGTTCGGCGTTGGCAATAGCCGAATCCAGCGCCTTCTTGACAATGCCAGCGGCCTTCTTTTGCGTGAACGACAGGATGTTGAGGGCCTGGTCGACTTTTTTGCCGCGAATCAGGTCGGCAACCAGTCGGCCTTTGTCCACCGACAGGCGCACGCCGCGAACGACAGAGCGGGTTTCTGTACTCATGGTTGGTCCTTACTTCTTCGCTTTTTTATCGGCCGGGTGGCCTTTGAACGTACGCGTCAGCGCAAACTCACCCAGCTTGTGTCCCACCATCTGATCGGTGATGTACACGGGCACGTGCTGTTTGCCGTTGTGCACGCCAATGGTCAGACCGATGAAATCGGGCAGGATCATGGAGCGGCGCGACCAGGTCTTGACGGGCTTTTTGTCCTTGGTGGACACGGCCTTTTCCACCTTGGCCATCAGGTGATGGTCAACGAAGGGGCCTTTTTTGAGTGAACGAGTCATGTTGTCAACCCTTTACTTCTTGCGACGCGAGACGATCATCGACTGCGTACGGCGGTTGTTGCGGGTGCGATAACCTTTGGTCAGGTTGCCCCACGGATCCACCGGAGCGCGGCCTTCGCCGGTCTTGCCCTCGCCACCACCGTGCGGGTGGTCAATCGGGTTCATGGCGGTGCCGCGCACGGTCGGGCGAATGCCCATGTGGCGCTTGACACCAGCCTTGCCCAACTGGCGCAAGCTGTGTTCCTGGTTCGACACTTCACCGATGGTGGCGCGGCAGTCCACGTGGACCTTGCGCACTTCGCCAGAGCGCATGCGCACCTGGGCGTAGATGCCCTCGCGGGCCAGCAGCACGGCCGAAGCGCCAGCGGAACGGGCGATTTGCGCACCCTTTCCCACTTGCAGTTCGATGCAGTGGATGGTGGAACCGACCGGGATGTTGCGGATGGGCAGGGTATTGCCCACACGAATCGGCGACTCGGAGCCGGACAGCAACGAAGCACCCACCTCGACACCGCGCGGGGCGATGATGTAGCGGCGCTCGCCATCGGCGTAGCACAGCAGAGCGATGTGGGCGGTGCGGTTGGGGTCGTACTCGATGCGCTCGACTTTGGCCGGGATACCGTCCTTGTTGCGGCGGAAATCAACCACGCGGTAGTGGTGCTTGTGACCACCGCCCTTGTGGCGGGTGGTGATGTGACCATTGTTGTTGCGACCGGCCTTCTGGAATTGTGGCTCCAGCAGCGGCGCATAGCCTTCACCCTTGTGCAGGTGGTCACGCGTGACCTTCACCATGCCGCGACGGCCTGGTGAAGTCGGTTTCATCTTGATAACTGCCATGATTAAACAGCCTCCCCGCCGAAGTTCAGTTCCTGACCCGGCATCAGCGTCACATAGGCTTTGCGCACGTGGTCGCGACGACCCACGGATTTGCCAAAGCGCTTGGACTTGCCTTTTTGGTTGAGCACCGAGACGCCCTTGACCTGCACCTTGAACATCAATTCCACAGCGGCTTTGATCTCAGGCTTGGAAGCGTCACGCAGCACCTTGAACAGCACGGCGTTGGTTTGTTCGGCGACCTGGGTGGCCTTTTCCGACACGATCGGCGCCACGAGCACCTGCATCAGACGGCCTTCGTCGTATTTTGTGACGCTCATGCGAACATCTCCTTGAGCTGGTCGATGGCGCCCTTGGTGACGATCACCTTCTTGTAGTGCACCAGCGACAACGGGTCTGCATAACGCGGCTCGACGACGAGCACGTTGGGCAGGTTGCGCGAGGCCAGGTACAGGTTCTCGTCCACCTCTTCAGCGATCACCAGGACCGACTGCAGATTCATGGCTTTGAACTTGTCGGCCAGCTGCTTGGTTTTGGGCGAATCCACCTTCATGGAATCGACCACGGCCAGACGGCCCTCACGCACCAGTTGCGAGAAGATGGAGGCCATGCCGGCGCGGTACATCTTCTTGTTGATCTTCTGGGTGAAGTTTTCGTCCGGGCTGTTCGGGAAGGCGCGACCGCCTCCACGCCACAGCGGGGAAGACGTCATACCGGCGCGGGCACGACCCGTGCCTTTTTGCTTGAACGGCTTCTTGGTCGAGTGCTTGACCATCTGACGGTCTTTTTGCGCACGCGTACCCTGGCGGGCATTGGCCTGATACGCCACCACCAGCTGGTGGATCAACGCTTCGTTGTAGTCGCGACCAAAAACGGTCTCGGGCACGTCCACATTGGACGAGGCTTGACCCTGGTCATTCAGGAGTTCAACTTGCATCAGTTAGCTCCCTTGTTGACTTTGGCTTTGATGGCGGGGCGAACGGTCAGGAAACCGCCGTTGGAGCCCGGCACTGCGCCACGGATCATCAGCAGCTGACGGGCTTCGTCAACACGGAAGATGTCCAGGTTCTGGATGGTCTTGGTCTGATCGCCCATGTGGCCGGTCATTTTCTTGCCCGGGAACACGCGACCCGGATCCTGGGCCATGGAGATCGAGCCCGGCACGTTGTGCGAACGGCTGTTGCCGTGCGATGCACGCTGGGACTTGAAGTTGTGGCGCTTGATGGTGCCGGCAAAGCCTTTACCGATCGAGGTGCCTTGCACATCCACCTTCTGGCCAGCTGCGAAGATCGCGTTGGCAGCCACCACGGCACCGGGTTGGTACTGGGCAGCAACGTCGGAGGCGACGCGGAATTCCTGGATGATTTCACCCGCTTCAACACCGGCCTTGGCCAGGTGACCCGCTTCGGGCTTGGTGACGCGGGAGGCACGGCGGGCACCAAAGGTGACCTGCAGCGCATCGTAGCCATCGTTGGCTTGAGTTTTGACTTGCGTCACACGGTTGTTGGACACATCGACCACCGTGACAGGCACTGCGTCCCCGTCATCGGTGAACAGACGCATCATGCCCACCTTGCGACCCAACAACCCGAGGGAGTTGCTAAGACTCATTGTTTTCTCCGTTCCCGACTTCAATTGGCCGGGGCTGATGGTGCATCGGTCCGCCTTGCGGTGACCCGACACGTTTTAAAAATACGGCAGCTGCAAAATTGACAGGCCGCACCGGCAAAGCCGAACTCTCTCCTGACCGAAGCCAGAAAAGCCTGCCAGTATAACCAGCAGGCTTCTTTTGTGCAAGTCTGTCGGCGCTTGAACGCCAACAGACTCACGCCGAGCTGCTTACTGCAGCTTGATTTCCACGTCCACGCCGGCCGGCAGATCGAGCTTCATCAGGGCATCGACCGTTTTGTCGGTCGGGTCCACGATGTCCATCAGACGCTGGTGGGTGCGGATTTCGAGCTGGTCACGGCTGGTCTTGTTGACGTGCGGTGAACGCAGGATGTCGAAACGCTTCATGCGGGTCGGCAGGGGCACGGGGCCCTTGACGATCGCGCCGGTGCGCTTGGCGGTATCCACGATCTCGGCAGCCGAGGTGTCGATCAGCTTGTAGTCAAACGCCTTCAGGCGGATGCGGATCTTTTGCTTGGAAGACATGTGTGTGCTCCTTACGCAATGATCTTGGCAACCACGCCGGCGCCGACGGTACGACCGCCTTCGCGGATGGCGAAGCGCAGACCTTCTTCCATGGCGATCGGGGCAATCAGCTTGACCGTGATCGACACGTTGTCACCGGGCATGACCATTTCCTTGCCTTCGGGCAGCTCGATGGAGCCGGTCACGTCGGTGGTACGGAAATAGAACTGCGGGCGGTAGTTGTTGAAGAACGGCGTGTGACGGCCACCTTCGTCCTTGGACAGCACGTACACCTCACCCGTGAAGTGGGTGTGGGGCTTGATGGAGCCGGGCTTGCACAGCACCTGGCCGCGCTGCACGTCTTCGCGCTTGGTGCCGCGCAGCAGGATACCGACGTTGT
>JAABQK010000054.1 GCA_011391495.1 Hydrogenophaga sp. | reverse complement strand
CGCGGCGGCAGCGGTTGTGGATTGAGGCTGACCTCGGCACCCCGAAAACCCGCGCGCGGCTGCAGCCGAAGCAGGGGTGCCGGGTCGGGGCCGGGAAAGGGCAGGGGTGGCTCAAAGCGGGGCCGCAGCAGGTCGGGGATGCGCACCACGGGCCGGTCCAGCAGGGTGTCCCACCAGTTCCGGATCGGCGGCCACCAGCAGGCCTCGCGGTCCACGTCAAAGATCTCCACCTTCACATAGGGCACCGGGCAGGTCTGCGAAAGCCCTTCGTGCGCGTCGATCTTGCGGATGTGACCGGTGATGCACAGCCGCACGGGCCGCCACGGCCACCAGATGGGCCGGGGAATGAGCAGCTGCGGGCGCAGCAGGTGGCCACGGCCCTCCTGGATCCACTCCTTGGCGTTCACGGAGAGCGTGAAGCTGGCCGACTGGCGCACGCTGGCGGCGTCCGTGCCGGGACCGACCATGATCTGCAGATCGGTGGGTGCTTTCAGGCGCACCGCCATCTTGAACTGGCCTTTTTCATCCAGCGTCGCACCGCCCAGCGCACCGCCGAGCCGGTCAAAGGCAAAGATATGGATGCCGGCGCTGGGTGGATCGCCTTCGGATTGCTGGAAATCCACCCGGCCCTCCACCAAAAAGTCGCTGCCGGGTCGCTGGGTTCCCGTGAGTTTGCTGGCCATGTTTGTCTCCCCTTCGGTGATGTCTGCACAGGGGCACAGCGTCGTCAGATCACCGGTTCACAGCGCTGTGCGGGGTCCAGAATAGGCAGCGCCGGGCGGGGAGCGTTAGAAGCAAACTGCGCATTCACCGGACGATCCTGCGCATCGGTCGGCCGGTCCGGCACGACGCACACAGGCGGCTGGAAAAGGTCCTCAACCCAGGGGACGGCGGACCTTCGGACCGCTGGCCAAGACCGGTACCCTGTGGTAGGGCGCGCCGGTCTGTTGCTGGTAGGCCGAGGGGGTGGTGCCGGTCAGGCGCCGGAAGGCGCGTGCGAAGTAGGACACATCGTTGAAGCCCACCTCGAAGGCCACGGCCTTCACCTGCACGGCGGACTCCCCGAGCAGGTCGCAGGCCTTCTGGATGCGACAGTGCATCAGGTACTCGGAAAACGTGAGGCCGTTTTCCTTTTTGAAGCAGCGGCTGAATTCGGACTCGCTCAAGTGGCACAGCGAAGCCACCACCGCCAGGCGAAGTTCGCTGGCAAAGTGGCTGGCGACATACTCCCGGGCAGCGCTCGTCCTGGGGGGGCGCCGTGGCGCGCAGCAGTCGCCGCTCGGCGCGGATGTGTGATGGCGCTGCACGCAGAAGTGGGCAAAGGCTTCGATGCAGGCATTGAGGTCGTCCGCCGTGACCGGTTTGACCAGGCAGTCCCAGATCCCCAACCGGAACACCCATTCGGTGAAAGCGGGTGACACACTGTCCGTGACCACGAGGACCGGCAGGCCCGGGTACTGCAGATGGGTTTTCTGCAGCACCGTCAGTTCGTCTGCCGAGGGGGTGTCAAATTCAAAGCACAGGAACTGGGGCTGGCATTCGCGGATGGCGGCGGCGGTGTCGCCAGGGTGGGCCTGCCGGGTGACCGACCAGGTGGGCACGAGCAGCGGGAAGCAGCCTGGATCGGACGGGTGGCGTCGGAAATCCAGCCACAAGAGAGGGGGTGAAGTCATGGGTGTCCTCCGCACCGCACCATGCGCATCGCCCTGTTTTCCGGGGTGCTCACATCTGGGCTTGCAGGCGCATGGTAGTGAGCTCCGTCGCCTGCGGTGCGAGCGCGTCATGCACCGTTACACGACTTGCACTTTGTGTTAACCGACCGGTTGGACACGGCGGAACGCTGTCTCATCGGCATCCTGGCGCCGCCGGTCTCAGAAATGCGCGAGGTAGCCGCCGTCCACCACCAGCACCTGGCCCGTGACATAGCTGGCCGCCGGGCTGGCCAGAAACACCGCTGCACCGGCGATCTCGTGGGGCTGGCCCCAGCGGCCGAGCGCGCTGCGCTGACGCAGCCAGGCCAACGTCTGGGGGTCGTCCACCATGGCCGCGTTGGTCTCGGTGGCGAAGTAGCCCGGCGCGATGGCGTTGACATTGATGCCTTGCGGGCCCAGCTCGGCGGCGAGGGCGCGTGTCATGGCTTCCAGGGCCCCTTTGCTGGTGGTGTAGGCCGCGTCCCCCGCGCGGGCAATCGGTCCGGCAATGGAGGTGATGTTGATGATGCGGCCACTGCCCTGTGCGCGCATGGGTGCGGCGGCTTCGCGGCACAGGTGCCAGGCCGACACGAGGTTGGTCTCCAGCAGCTCGCGCAAGGCCTGGGCAGGCAGCTCGCTCAGCGGCTGGCGGCGGCGCTGGCCCACGTTGTTGATCAGGACATCGAGCCGGCCGCTGTGCGCCAGCACCCGGGCCACGGCCTGAGTCGTGGCCCGTTCATTGCTCACATCAAAGGGCAGGGCGCGGGCGCTGCCGCCATGGGAGCGGCCAGCGGCGTTGCAATGGTCCACGGCGTGCTGCAGGCTGTCTGCATCGCGTCCGTTGAGCCACACGGTGGCCCCGTGTGCGGACAGGGCGCTGGCCATGGCCAGTCCAAGGCCACGGCTGGCTCCGGTGACCAGTGCCACGCGGCCTTGCAGGGAAAACAGGGCGTTTGGAAGGGATGCGGTTGGGTCGAGGTTCACGCACCGATTATCGGTGCGTGAACCTGTGGAAACCCCGCTGTCCGGGCGTCAGATCATGAGCTCGGCCATGGCCGATTTCGGGAAATCCAGCTCTGGCTCGAGTCCATCGAAGGGCAGGGTGAAATAGAAAGTGCAACCTTGATCGGGTGCGGTTTCGGCCCAGATGCGACCCCCATGCCGCTCGATGATGCGTTGCGACAGCGCCAGGCCGGTGCCGGTACCCTCGAAATCCATGGAGTGGTGCTGGCGCTGGAACATCACGAACAGGTTGTGGGCCTTTTCAAGATCGAATCCGACGCCGTTGTCCTGAATGAAGAAGGTGCGCCCTCCCACCGGGTTGACCTTCCAGCCCACCTCGATGCGGGCGGTCTGCCGCGGCCGGGTGTATTTCACTGAGTTGCCCAGCAGGTTGCTCAGCACTTCGGCGAGCAGCATGGCGTCACCGCGCACCACGGGCAGGTCTTCTTCGATCACCCATTCGATGGCGCGATCCGGGTTTTCCTGTTTCAGGTGACCGATCACACCGTCGAGCAGCGGCGCCAGCGGCACGGGCTGTGATTCGATGGCCACGCGACCCAGGCGGGCGTACTCCAGCAGGCCCTCGATCATGTGGCTCATGCGCCTGCTGGCCTTGGCGGTGGAGTTCAGGTACTGCGTCACCAGCTTGTCGCTGGACTCGCCCAGCTGCTCCTGCAGCAGGCTCACGAAACTGGCGATGTGGCGCAGCGGCGCGCGCAGGTCGTGCGAGACCATGTGCGAGAACACGTCCAGATCCTTGTTGGCGGCCACCAGCTGCTGGGTGCGCTCGGCCACGCGCTTTTCCAGTTCCTTGTTGAGGTCGTTCATCACGTCCTCCAGGCTCTTGGCGGCGGTCATGTCGCGGGTGATGCTGGAGAGGCCCTGCAGCTCGCCGGCTTCGTTGCGCAGCGCGGTCAGCACGGTGTGTGCCCAGAAGCGCGAGCCGTCGTCGCGCAGGCGCCAGCCGCGGGTTTCCCACTGGCCGTGGGCCTTGGCCAGGCGCAGCACCTGGGCCGGGTCAACCTCGTCTTCGCTGGCGTTCTCGGTCGCGAGCAGTGCATGGTACGGGCGACCCATCATCTCGGTGCGACTGTGGCCATGCATGCGTTGCGCACTTTCGGTCCAGTCGGTCACGGCGCCCTGTTCGTCCACGAAATAGATGCAGTAGTCCTGTATGGCGTCCACCATGAGGCGGTAGCGCTGCTCGCTCTGGAACAGCTCGTCGCTGCGTTCGCGGACCCGCTCCTCCAGATCGCGGTTGGCTTCGAGCACGAATTCTTCGGTGCGACGACGTTCGGTGATGTCGTGCAGTTCGATGAAAAAGCCCTCGACCGCCCCGTTCTGGAAGTCGGGAATGTAGTGAATTTCGAAAAAGTTCCGGTTGCCATCGACCGCCACGCGTTCGGCTTCAAACGACTGTGGCTGGCCACTGAGCGTATCGGCCACGCGGGGCAGGATTTCCGGCATGACTTCGGGCCGCACCACCTCGCTCAGGTGGGAGCCGACGATCTCGCTGGGCAGCTTGCCGTAGCGGCTGGCATGGGCGGTGTTGGCAAAGCGGCAGACCAGGTCCTTGTCGTAATACGCCAGGCGCGCCGGTATCCGGTCGGTGATGGCCCGCAGGAAGACGTCGTGTGCGGCCATACGCTGCTCGCTGGCCTTGCGCTCGCCGATGTCCACCACCGTGGTGTTGCTGTGCAGAAACTGCCCCTGCTCGTCGCACACCACGGTGGAGGAAAACAGGGCGTGCAAGCAGCTGCCGTTCTTGCGCCGGATCTCGATTTCCATGGGTTCGGTCTGTTCGCCGCGCAGCAGCGTCTGCAAGTGATCCAGTGCCACCGGTCGCCAGGCCGGATCGATCAGGGCGACGACTTCCAGCCGGCCCACCACTTCCTCGCGGCTGTAGCCCAGCCAGTTCAGCAAGGTCTGGTTGATGTTGACGAAGCGCAGTTCGGCATCCAGGGACAGGTACCCGCACGGTGCGTGGTCGTAGAGCGACTGCGCGCGCACCAGCGCCTGCTGCAGTTCGTGGGTGCGTTGGGCTACCAGCCGTTCGAGTTCCGGGCTGGGGTTGTCAGACCGGTCCGGGCAGACAGAGGTTTCCATGATTCGGGGCTCCAGGTCGTTGCAGTGCACAGCGCTCCATGGCTGTGCAAGTCTTATCGGACGCTGGCGCCAAAAATTCAGGGCTTCTTGTCCAGCCGGAGCGGCACAGCGCGCCCGGGCCGAAGGAAAAAAGCCCCTGGCTGTCGGCCGGGGGCTCTGGGTTGGTGTGGGTGCTTGCTTACAAGCCGGTCGCTGCGCGCAGTGCCGCAACCTTGTGGTCATCGCATCACATCGCTTCGCTCGCGACATGAGCACGCCCCAACGCGCAGGGGCGGGCAGGGCCCGCCAAGGTCTTACTTCAGGCCTGCCGCTGCACGCAGCACCTGCGCCTTGTCCGTGCGCTCCCAGGCGAACTCGGGCTCTTCGCGGCCGAAGTGGCCGTAGGCCGCGGTCTTTTCGTAGATCGGGCGCAGCAGGTCAAGCATCTGGATGATGCCTTTCGGACGCAGGTCGAAGTGTTCGTGCACCAGTGCGGCGATTTGCTCGTCGGGAATCACGCCCGTGCCTTCGGTGTACACGGTGATGTTCATGGGTCGCGCCACGCCGATGGCGTAGGCCACCTGGATCTGGCACTGCTTGGCCAGCCCGGCCGCGACGATGTTCTTGGCCACGTAACGCGTGGCGTAGGCGGCCGAGCGGTCGACCTTGCTCGGATCCTTGCCGCTGAAGGCGCCGCCGCCGTGCGGGCAGGCGCCGCCGTAGGTGTCCACGATGATCTTGCGACCGGTCAGGCCGCAGTCGCCCTGCGGGCCGCCCACCACGAAGCGGCCGGTCGGGTTGATCAGGTATTTGGTGTCCTTCAGCCACTCCTTGGGCAGCACCGGCTTGATGATCTCCTCGATGATGGCCTCGGTGAAGCTGGCCTTCATCTTGTGCTGGTTCTCGCTCTGGTCGGGACTGTGCTGGGTGGACAGCACCACGGTGTCGATGCTGTGCGGCTTGCCGTCCACGTAGCGCATCGTCACCTGGCTCTTCGCGTCGGGCCGCAGGAAGGGCAGGCGCCCATCCTTGCGCAGCTGTGCCTGGCGCTCGACCAGGCGGTGAGCGTAGTAGATCGGCGCGGGCATCAGCTCGGGCGTCTCGTCGCAGGCGTAGCCGAACATCAGGCCCTGGTCGCCGGCGCCGGTGTTCAGGTGGTCGTCCGACGCATGGTCCACACCCTGTGCGATGTCGTTCGACTGCTTGTCGTAGGCCACCAGCACCGCGCAGCCCTTGTAGTCGATGCCGTACTCGGTGTTGTCGTAGCCAATGCGCTTGAGGGTGTCACGCGCGATCTGGATGTAGTCCACGTGCGCGTTGGTGGTGATTTCACCAGCGAGGACCACCAGACCCGTGTTGCACAGGGTCTCGGCGGCCACTCGGCTGCGCGGGTCCTGTTTGAAGATCGCGTCGAGGATCGCGTCGGAGATCTGGTCGGCCACCTTGTCGGGGTGGCCTTCGGAGACGGATTCGGAAGTGAAGAGGAAATCGTTCGCCATATAAACTCCAAGTGGGTGGATCGGCGTTGCCGGCCTTCAGAGTTCGGCGAACGCTTTAGCGGAATTTGTGAATCGCCCCGCAATTAGTTCAGTAACTCGGCGATGGGCGGATTCTAGATCAAGCCATTTCCCCTGCCCGCTCTCTGTTGTTCCATTGCTTCACCCCGGTGAGGCCTTTCCCTGATCGCGTCGTGGACCGAATTTTCCGTCTTGTCTTTGTTCTGCTGAGCCAGTTCCCGCTGCCGCTGCTGCACGCACTGGGCTGGGTGCTCGGCTGGCTGAGCTTTCTTCTGTCGGGCCGTTACCGGCGGCGTCTGTTCGAGCACGCCAAGCAGGCCGGTTTTCCACGCCACGTGGCGCTGGCCTCGGTGGGCGAGTCGGGCAAGCTGGTGGCTGAACTGCCGCGTCTGTGGCTGGGCCGTCCGGTTCGCGTGGGGTGGGAGGGTGCGTCCTGCATTGAAGCGGCACAGGCGCATGGGGCCGGCGTGCTGTTTCTGACGCCGCACCTGGGGTGTTTTGAAGTGACGGCACAGGCTTATGCCCAGCGTTTCGGCGCGAAGCAACCCGTGACCGTTTTGTACCGCCCGGCGCGCCAGCGCTGGCTGAGCGATCTCATGCTCACGGCGCGTGACCGGCCCGGCCTGCACACCGCGCCCACCACGCTGGCCGGCGTCAAGCAGCTGATCAAGGCGCTCAAGGCCGGCCATGCGGTGGGTCTGCTGCCCGACCAGGTGCCGCCCGAGGGCCAGGGGGTGTGGGCACCGTTCTTTGGCCGTGATGCGTACACCATGACCCTCTCGGCCCGGCTGGCTC
>JAABQK010000053.1 GCA_011391495.1 Hydrogenophaga sp. | reverse complement strand
CGCGCGGCCAACAACGTGATCGGGCCCAACCCCAAGCTGTTTCCCAAGACGCTGTGGAGCGACCTGGGCGAAGGCGAGCCGGTGCGCGTGGTCGATGCCGACAACGAGGAGCACGAGGCCGAGCGCGCGGTGGCGCGCATCCAGAGCCTGCAGGCGAGTTCGCAGCACAAGGAATGGCGCGACTTCGCCATCCTCTACCGCGCCAACCACATGGCGCGCTCGTTCGAGCAGTCGCTGCGCCGTGCGCAGATCCCGTACAAGGTCTCGGGCGGCCAGAGCTTCTTTGACAAGGCCGAGATCCGCGACCTCTGCGCCTGGCTGCGCCTGCTGGTGAACAACGACGACGACCCGGCGTTCTTGCGCTCGGCCACCACGCCCAAGCGCGGCATTGGCCACACCACGCTGCAGCAGCTGGGCAACTTCGCCACGCAGTACAAGCTGAGCCTGTTTGAAGCGCTGTTCTCCAACTCGCTCGGCACCACCCTGCCCGCGCGCGCCGTGGCCACGCTGCACGAGTTCGGCCGCTCGGTGAACGACCTCGAGTACCGCGCCAGGCACACCGTGGGCCACGAGGCCGCGCGCGCGTTCCTGAACGAGTGGCTGAAGGACATCGCCTACGAAAAACACCTGTACGAGAGCGAAGACAACGAGAAGGTGGCTGCGGCCCGCTGGACCAACGTGATGGACTTCTGCGACTGGGTGGCCGGGCGCTGCGGCGGCCAGATCGAGGACGAGGCTGGCGTGCAGACCGAGAGCGAGCGAAAGTCCCTGCTCGAAGTGGTGCAGACCATCGCGCTGCTGTCCACGCTGAGCGAGCGCGAGAAGGACCAGAACGTGGTGACGCTCTCCACGCTGCACGCATCGAAAGGCCTGGAGTGGCCGCACGTGATGCTGGTGGGTGTGAACGAAGGCCTGCTGCCCTTCAAGATGGACGAGGAACCGGGCCAGAGCGATGCCGCCACCGAGAGCCTGGCGCAACGCCTGCAGGAAGAGCGGCGCCTGATGTATGTGGGCATCACGCGTGCACAGCGCACGCTGGCGGTGAGCTGGCTCAAGCGCCGCAAGAAGGGCCGCGAGAGCATCCCCGGGCAGGCCAGCCGCTTCATCCAGGAAATGGCACTGGATCAGAACACGGTGAAAGAAGACCCGCGCGAAAAGCTGCGCGCCCTGCGCGCCGAGTTCGCCCAGCGCGCCACCGACCAGGCGGCGCTGAAGGCGGCGGAGACACCATGAGGTCGCAGAACCCGAAGGCCTGCACCAAGGGCAACAACGTGCGGCGACGCGCCGTCATGCTCGCGGCCGGTTTGCTGGTGCTGACGCGGGCACCGCTGGCGGGCGCCCAGGCACCCTCCCCCGGCTCCAGCGCGCCGGCCCCGGTCTGCGCCCAGCCGGCCGACATCACGCCCACGCACCTCTACGGCCTGTGGCAACTCACACTGTGGCCGCTGGACGGCCCGGTGGAAGCGCCCGCTTCCACGGGTGCGCTGCTGTTCGAACGCCACCCCGAATACCCGGGCAGCGTGCGCGGCACGATCCGGCGCTCGGCGGCCGGCAACGACCTGCAGGCGGTGGTGTCGGGTGATGTGATCGACGGTGAGTTCAACCTCGACGAATCCGCCGACGGTGTGGCCATGGACGCGGTGTGGACCGGTGCGCCGCAGGACTGCGGGCAGGCGATCCAGGGCGTGCGCCGCCCGGCCGAGGGCCGTCCCGCGAGCGGACCGGCACTGAACTTCTTGCTGAAAAAAGCCCCGGGCTGGCGCTGAACCGCCTCGGAACGCCGGGGAGATCCCGGCGTCCGGGTCAGCAGGCTGCCGCGGCTGCGAGCAGAGGCTGGCGCTCAGCGCCCGATGCGCCCAGGAGCTTCGCCAGCTGTTCGGGCACATCGTTGTCAAAACTCATCAGCAATCCGGGCGCCTGGACTGACGCAGCGGATTGCAGGATCTCGGCAGCACGGGCCCGCTGCTCGCGGGTGGCGGGCTGCTGGAGCCGGGCCTCCAGGGCGCAGACGGTCGCGTCGCGCATCCGGTCAGACCCCAGGACCTGCCACGCATAGTCGATTTCGTAGCGCTCGACCGCATCCTTCAGGCTCTCGCCATCCTGCCGGGACTCTTCGGCGAATTGATGGAGCGTGCGGGTGCAGAGCCCGCTCACCAGCTGGGCAACCAGTTCGGCGTGCTCGGGCACAAGTTTCGCGGTGTTCATGGGGAAATCCTTGGTTGGAGGGTGGGCTGGCGCCCAGGAAGCCGGTCTCGGCGGCGGTGAATCGGTGGGCAGGGCCGCACGCGCTAGAAATGCGGCCACGCCACCAGGGACAACGCCGGCGACGGGCCGTGTAGCATGGGATCGGTATCCGGGTGCATCGGTTCAGTCTGGAACCGAACCGCGCCGGATCGCCCTCGGGACGATGAGGCGAGCCCAGAAAGACAAAAGCCCATCGCGACGGATGGGCTTTTGCGAAATGTTTGGTGGCCTGGGGCGGAATCGAACCACCGACACGCGGATTTTCAATCCGCTGCTCTACCAACTGAGCTACCGGGCCAAACAGAAGCGGAAGTATAGCAGCTTCTCAGGCCGCCTCCAGCCGCTCAGAGCGCGTTGCGCTTGCTGCGAGCCAGGTCCACGCCGAGCTGCTTGAGCTTGCGGTAGAGGTGGGTACGCTCCAGGCCGGTCTTTTCGGCCACGCGGGTCATCGAGCCGGACTCCTTGGCCAGGTGGTATTCGAAGTAGGCTTTCTCGAATTCGTCACGCGATTCGCGCAGCGGGCCTTCGAGGTTGAACGACTGCATGGACTGCGGTCCCAGGTCCATGATCGGTGCGGGCAGGCTGCCGCCCGTCATGGCGACCTCGACGGTGAGGTCGGCCGCAGGCGGCGCACCCACCTTGACCGATGCCATCAGGCCTGGCTTGGCCACGGCCTTGTTCAGTCCCTGGTCGACCGCCTTGAGCAGTTTGGCGAGGGTGATGGGCTTCTCCAGGAAGGCGGCGGCGCCAATGCGCGTGGCCTCCACGGCGGTGTCGATCGTGGCGTGGCCGCTCATCATGATCACGGGCATGGACAGCAGGCCCGTGGTGGCCCACTCCTTGAGCAAGGTCACGCCATCGGTGTCGGGCATCCAGATGTCGAGCAGCACCAGGTCGGGCCGCAGCACCGCACGCACGGCACGCGCCTGGGCGGCGTTTTCAGCGAGTTCGACCGTATGGCCCTCATCGTTGAGGATTTCCGAGAGCAGGTCCCGGATCCCCAGTTCATCGTCTACAACCAAAATAGTGGCCATGGCGCGCAGTGTTCCCCTCGGTGCATGTTGTCAATTCGCAACTGCGAATGATAGCGACACTTGGGCCCCCACCACTTTGCCGTCGGATGACAGGTTGGACAGCTCGACCCGGCCGCCGTGTTCGTCCATGATTTTCTTGACCACCGCGAGGCCCAGCCCGGTGCCTTTGACCTTGGTGGTGACGTAGGGCTCGAAGGCGCGCTTGAGGATGTGTTCGGCAAAGCCGGGGCCATGGTCAATGACGGAAAGCCGCATCCATTTGCCCGACTCGGAGCGGCTCGTGCGCAGCAGCACCTCGGCACCCGGGCGGCCGGCCATGGCGTCCTGCGCGTTCTGCACCAGGTTGTGCAGGATCTGCCGCACCTGCTGCGCATCGGCGAGCACCCGGGGGGCGTCCTGGGCCAGCTCGTGGCGCACGGGCACGGCGGCATTGTCGTAGAGGCTCAGGATGTCGCGCACCAGCAGGTTGAGATCGGTGGGGGCGAGCTGGGCGGCGGGCAGGCGTGCGTAATCGCGGAATTCGTTGACCAGCCGCTTCATGGCGTCGACCTGGTCGACGATGGTGCGCACCGATTTGTTGAGGATCGCCTGCTCGGCGGGCTGCACCTTGCCTTCGAGCTTCATGGCCAGCCGTTCGGCCGAGAGCTGGATCGGCGTGAGCGGGTTCTTGATTTCATGCGCCAGGCGCCGCGCCACTTCGCCCCAGGCCTGGGCGCGCTGGGCCGAGACCATTTCGGACACGTCGTCGAAGACCAGCAGGCGTTCGTTGTTGGGCAGCAGCGCACCACGCGCGATCAGCGTGATGCTTTCGTCAAACGGCGTGTTCCCGCTGGCTCCCAGTTCGAACGACTGTTGCCAGTGGCCGCCTTCGTGCGCGGTCTCGCCGGACAGGAAGCGTTCGAACTGCTGCAGCACGCCAACGGCGAAGGACTCCAGGCCGGGCACACCGGCCAGCGACTGGCCCACGTGCAGGGCCAGCGGGGTGCGCAGGATGCGGGCCGCGCCCGGGTTGACGCTCTGCACGCAGCCCTGCTCGTCGAGCACCACCACGCCGGCGGTGAGGTTGTCCAGGATGGTCTGCAGGTTGTCGCGAGCGGCGTCCACCTGCGCCATGCTGTGCTGCACCGCGCTGCGGGCATCGGCCAGGTCCTGCGTCATGCGGGCAAAGGTGCGCGTGAGGCCGGCGAGTTCGTCGCGTGCCGCCAGCGAGGGTTTGGGCGAGAGGTCGCCCGCGGCCACCTCGCGCATGCCCTCGGCCAGCACCAGCAGCGGGCGCACCAGCTGGTTGCCCAGCAGCACCGCAAGCAGCATGGCGCCGAACACGGCCAGGAACAGCGCCAGCGTGAGGGTGCCGATGTACATGCGGCGCAGGCCTTCGCGTGCGAGCGCGCGCTCCTGGTATTCGCGGTTGGCCACCTGCACCGCCAGGGCGTCGGCCACCAGGGCATCGGGCAGGCGCGTGGTGACCTGCAGAAAACGGGGTTCGGCGTTGAAACCGAAGCTGGGGGCGTTCACCAGGGCGAGCACCTTGATGCGCGCCTGGTCGATGGCCTCCGGCTCGCCGTCGGCGCGCTCCTCCAGCCCCTCGATCTGCGTCACCAGGCGCGACGCGCGCACATTGCGCAGCTGGGCGGGGCTGGGTCGCTCCGGGCTGAACTGGAACCGGGATTCGCCCGCACTGGCGAGGGCCTGGCCCGATGCGCTCCAGAGCACCACATCGCTGGCCGAGAGCTGTTCGCGCAGGCGCTCCAGCGCGAGGACGGCCGACGCGTCGGGCACGCGCGCCAGACCATCGGCAGCCAGCCGGGTCTTGCTGCTGAGATCGGCGCTCAGGGTGTCCAGCGTGGTGCGACCGAGGCTCAGGCCGGCGTTCAGCGCGGATTCCACCCGCACGTCGAACCAGCTCTCGATGGAGCGCGAGACAAACTGGTAGGACACGGTGTAGATCAGCAGTCCCGGCAGGAAACCGACCAGGCCGATGATGGCCGCGAGCTTGACCAGCAAGCGGCTGCCGAACTTGCCACGCTTGAAACGCAGCGCCAGCCGCACCGTCAGCCACAGGATGACCCCCAGCAGCACGGCCGCCACGCCGACGTTGATGCCGACCAGCCAGGCGAAATTCTGTTCGTAGAGCTCGCGGTTGCGGGTGGCCAGGGTGAGCAGGAACAGCAGCACCATGCCCACACCCGCCATGAAAACCAGCCCCGCCACCACGGCCCAGCGCATGGGAGCGGTTTTTTTCCTAGGCAGGCTGGCTTCGACGGCGTTCACTGGGCGGCTGCGGGTCAGGGGTTCGGTGGGTCCGGGGACACGATCCGGCTCAGCGGTCGGCGTCGCTCGGCGCAGACGCGGCGTCACCGATGGCGGGGCTGGCATCGGGCGCAGGCTCGGGTTCAGGTTCGGCGCGGGCCGGAACGTCCACGCGACGCCGCACCTCGATCAGCCATTCGGGCTGGTTGACCATACCAATCTGGAACGGACGGGGCAGGAGCGACAGGTCCAGCCGGAAGTCCACTTCCACCCGTTGGTCGCTGCCCTCCTGCAACTGGTGAGCGTCGGCCACTTTCCAGCGCGATACCCGGCTGACACCGGCCAGGGCCTCGGGCAGGCTGTCGAAGTTCTGGTGCAGCGCGTACTGCAGGCCCGCCCTGCCGCTGTCGGCCGGCGGATCGTTTGACAGACTCAGCCTCCAGCGCCGCGTGAGCGGCTGGTAAGCCAGCCGCAGCGTGCGCACGGCGCTGGCGACACGTTTGTCGGTCCAGTACCAGCGGTCGCGGTACACGTCGGCTTGCCAGACAAAGTACAGGGGCACGCCTTTGAGCAGGGCATCCTCCACCGCATGGGTGGGGGCCAGTTCCAGTCGTACCGAGAGGTAGAGCGCATCGGCGCTGCGCTGCAGGCCGATCTGCTGGACCACGGGCTCCTTCGCGTGGACCGGCAGCCAGGCGAACAGCCAGAGCAGACAGACCGCCGCCAGAACGCACCAGCGGCACGCGCGGGCACACGGACGGGCGGCGTTCAGCGGCTGGTCAAGGGCAGGCCTTGTCGATGCAGGCGTAAAAGAAACCGTCGTATCCACCTGGCGCATTGTCGTGTAACTCCCTGTCGGGATTGACATTTCCAGGGAGCAAATGACCCGGTGACGGCTGCAAAACCGCATCAGTGTGGCGCCCAAGGAACGCCTGGACCTGCTCCTCGCCCTCGGCCCGGAACACCGAGCAGGTGCAATAGATCAAGCGGCCGCCGGGCTTGAGCAGCGGCCACAGCGCTTCGAGCAGCTGGCGCTGGATGGTCACGAGCTGCTGCACGTCGGTGGCGCGGCGCAGCCAGCGCACGTCCGGATGCCGGCGCACGATGCCCGAAGCGGTGCAGGGTGCGTCGAGCAGGATGGCGTCGAACGGGCGGCCGTCCCACCAGCTGGCGGGCTGGGCCGCATCGGCGCAGACGACCTGCGCACGCAGGTCCAGGCGCCGCAGGTTGTCGTCGATGCGTTCGCAGCGCCGCGCATCCACATCGAGTGCGAGCAGATCCAGGTCGGCGCGTTCCAGCAAGTGCGCGGTCTTGCCACCCGGTGCGGCACAGGCGTCGAGCACACGGTCCGTGGGCGCCCACTCGCGTCCATCCAGCAGCAGGCCGGCCGCCATCTGGGCTGCCGCATCCTGCACCGAGCAATGGCCCTGCGCAAAACCGGGCAGGCGGTCCACCGGCTGCGGTGCACCCAGCACCAGTCCGTCCTCACCCACCAGGTCCGCGGTCAGTCCGATCGACTGCAGCGACTGAAGGTAGCGGGTACGGTCGCTGCGGCGCCGGTTCACCCGCAGGACCATCGGCCCCGGCCGGTTGTTGGCGGTCAGGATGGCCTGCC
>JAABQK010000052.1 GCA_011391495.1 Hydrogenophaga sp. | reverse complement strand
TGCACCTGATGGTGATCGACGTGGTGGCCACCTGCCTGGCGCTGCGCATTGGCGGCAGCAAGCTGCAGCCGTTGCTGAAGGAGATGAAGAACAACCTGAGGAGCAAAAGATACGCTTGATCGTGCGCGCCGCGCACAGGTCAAGCGTCCCCCTGCGCCGCTTCGCGTCTTCCCCCTGAGGGGGACGATGCCTGTGGCTCGGCAGAGCCGAAGCCACGACATCCTGAATTTTCGGACATGCGCGCCGGACAGACCTGAGGACAACAGGTGCTTCCCGCAGCGAAGTGAAGGTGGAGGCCCGCGCAGCGGGACGGGGGACATTCGCGGAGGGAATCGCCCGTTGTCCGCGCGAACGCCCACCCGGTTGAGCGTCAGATCCGCCCTTCTTCCACTGCGTGGCAGGCCACACGAACCCCGCCGACGGTCAACAACACCGGCCGCTCGTGGCGACACCGGTCGTTCGCGTGCGGACAGCGCGGGTTGAACGCACAGCCGCTGGGCGGGTTCAGCGGATTCGGCACCTCGCCGGACACGGGGATGCGGGCTTTGCCCGTGTCGTGCATCTTGGGGATCGCATCCAGCAGCATGCGCGTGTACGGATGACGCGGGCTGTCGAACAGGGTGTGCTTGGGTGCCAGCTCGACCAGCCGCCCGAGGTACATCACACCCACCTGGTCGCTCACATGGCGCACCACCGCCAGGTTGTGGCTGATGAACAGGTAGGTCAGCCCCTGCTGGCGCTGCAGCTCTTTCATGATGTTGAGCACCTGGGCCTGCACGCTCACGTCCAGCGCCGAGGTCGGTTCGTCGCACACCAGGAACTCGGGCTGCGTGGCGAGCGCACGGGCGATCGAGATGCGCTGGCGCTGCCCACCTGAAAACTGGTGGGGATACTTCGAACGGTCCTGCGGCGAGAGCCCCACCGACTGCAGCAGCGCATCGACCCGCTCGCGCAGCGCTGCAGCTTCGGTCTCGATGCCATGCTCGCGCAGCGGCTCGCCAACGATGTCCTGCACCACCCAGCGCGGGTTCAGGCTGGCGTACGGGTCCTGAAAGATCATCTGGATGCGGCGGCGGAGCTGGCGGCCTTGCGGCGTCTTGAAGGCAGCGTGCGCGTCCCGGCCGTCGAACTCGAAACCACCGCGCGTCGGCTCGTACAGGCCCACCAGCAGGCGCGCCACCGTGCTCTTGCCACAGCCCGATTCGCCCACCAGCCCCAGGGTCTGGCCGCGGGGGATATCGAACGACACACCGTCCACCGCGCGCAGCAACTGGCGCGGCTGGCGCTCCAGCACGCGGTTGAGCCAGGGCGCCGAGACGTCGAAGGTCTTGGCAAGGTCGGTCGCGCGCACCAGGGGCGCCGTCTCTGCCACGAGCGCCGCAGGGGGTTCGGGCACCGCGGGCGCCACCGCCTTTGCCGACTGCTGGGCCAGCACGGCTTTTTCAATCAGGCTCATGCCACCCCCTTCTGTGCCGCAGGGGCGTGCAGCCAGCAGGCGGCGCGCGTCGCACCGGCGGGCAGCAGATCGGGGCGCTCGGCGCGGCAGCGTTCAAAGACGCGGTCACAGCGCGGGTGGTAGGCGCAGCCTGGCGGAATGGCGTTCAGGCGCGGCATGGCGCCGTCGATCTGGTGCAGGCGCTCACGGTCCACGCCCATGTTGGGGATGCAGGCCATCAGGCCGGCGGTGTAGGGGTGTGCCGGGTGGTTGATGACCTCGTGCACCGGGCCGATCTCGGCGATGCGCCCGGCGTACATCACGGCCACACGGTCGCAGGTTTCGGCGATCACGCCCATGTCGTGCGTGATCAGCATCACCGCCGCGCCGCGCTCTCTGCAGATGGTCTTGAGCAGCGTGATGATCTGCGCCTGGATCGACACATCCAGCGCGGTGGTCGGCTCGTCGGCCACGATGAGTTTCGGCTCGGCCGCGAGTGCGAGCGCGATCACCACGCGCTGGCGCATGCCGCCTGAAAACTGGTGCGGAAAGTGGTCGATGCGCTGCTCGGGCGCCGGAATGCCAGTGTCGCGCAGCAGCTGGATGGCGCGCTGCCGCGCTTCGGACCGGCTCACCGGCAGGTGGGTGGAGATCGTCTCGACCAGCTGGCGTCCCACCGAATAGAGCGGGTTCAGCGAGGTCAGCGGATCCTGGAAAATCGCGCCGATCTGGCGGCCTCGCACCTGGCGCATCTGCTCATGGGGCAGGTTGTCGATGCGCCGGCCTTCCAGCAGGATCTGCCCCGAGGCCACCCGTCCCGGCGGCTCCAGCAGGCCGATGATGGAAGCCCCGGTGAGCGACTTGCCGGCACCCGACTCCCCCACCACACCCAGGATTTCACCCGGCGCGATATCAAAGGAAATGTCATCGAGCGCGCGCAGCGTGCCGCGCCGGCTCGGAAACTCGACGACCAGGTTCTGGACTTGCAGCAGGCTCATCGTGTTTCAGCGCAGTCGGGGGTTCAGGGCATCGCGCAGCCAGTCGCCGAGCAGGTTGACCGACAGCGCGATCAGCACCAGCATCGCACCCGGGAAGACGGTGATCCACCACTCGCCGGAAAAGATGTAGTTGTTGCCCTCGCGGATCAGCGAGCCCAGCGAGGGCGAGGTCGGCGGCGCGCCCACACCCAGAAACGACAGCGTGGCCTCGGTGATGATGGCCGTGGCCACCTGGATCGTGGCGAGCACCAGCACCGGGCCCATCACATTGGGCAGCACATGCCGGCGCATGATGCGCAGCGGCGCCACGCCGGTCACCCGCGCGGCCTGCACATATTCCTTGTGCCGCTCCACCAGCGTGGAACCGCGGACCGTGCGCGCGTACGGGACCCAGCCCGTGAGCGAAATCGACAGGATCAGCACGCCAAACGCCAGCGAGTCGTGCGCATCGGGAAACAGCGCCCGGCCCACCCCCGCGATCAGCAGTGCCACCAGGATGGGCGGAAACGACAGCATCACGTCGCACAGGCGCATGAGAAAACCGTCCACCCAGCCCCCCAGGAAGCCGGCCAGCAGACCCAGCGACACGCCGACCAGCACCGACAACACCACCGATGCGAGCCCGACCGCCAGCGAGATGCGTGCGCCAAACATGACGGCCGAGAGGATGTCACGCCCCTGATCGTCGGTGCCCAGCAGGAACTGCCTCACACCATCGGGGCTCCAGGCCGGTGGCAGCCGTGCATTCGACAACTCCAGCGTGGCCAGATCGAACGGGTTGTGCGGCGCCAGCCAGGGCGCAAAGAGCGCAGAAAAGACGCAGATGAACGCCAGCACCGCGGCCACGATGGCCGTGGGCGAATTGCGGAAACTGTGCCCGACATCGCTGTCGAGCCAACGGCGAAAAAGCTGAATCAAATGAAGGGGGCCTTGCGTTGGAAAAGATGCCTGCCAGCGAGGTGCCCGAGGCCGGGGCCAGCGCGGAACCGGCTCCGCCGGGCCGCTGCTGGCGTCCCCAGGGGGGAAGCCGCGCAGCGGCGCAGGGGGAGGTCACTTCACCGTCATGTACCGGAACGGCATGAAGTTGTCGGCCAGTTGGACCAACTGCACATTGCTGGCAACACCCCAGGCCAGTGCCTGCTGGTGCAGCGGCAGATGGCCGATGTCGTCGGCGTGCAGCTTGAACGCCTCCTTGATCATGGCGTCGCGCCTGGCCTTGTCGGTTTCCGACTGGATCTTCTGCGTCAGTTCGTCCACCTTCGGATTGCAGTAAGCACCCAGGTTGAACTGGCCGGCCCCCTTGTCGTCCACGCAGCGCATCAGCGCATTCAGCGCGTTGTGCGCATCGTAGGTGCCGGGCGTCCAGCCCAGCAGATAGAAGCTGGTGTCGCGCTTGAGTATCTTGGGGAAATAGGTGCCCTTGGTTTCGGCCTGGAGATTCACCTTCACGCCGATGCGCGCCAGATTGGCCGCCACCGCCTGGCAGATGTTGCCATCGTTCACATAGCGGTCGTTCGGGCAATTCATGCCCACCTGGAAACCGTTGGGGTAGCCCGCGTCGGCCAGCAACCTTTTGGCGGCCTCCGCGTCGTACGGCAGGCGCGTGTTCTGGCTGGCGTCAAAGCCGTTGATGCCCGGCCCCACCATCAGGGCCGCGGGTGTGGACGCACCGCGCATCACGGTCTTCTGGATGCCGTTGATGTCGATGGCCTGGTAGAAGGCCTGGCGCACGCGCTTGTCCTTGAACGGGTTCTTGCCCTTCACGCTGGAGTACAGCAGTTCGTCGCGCTTCTGGTCCATGCCCAGGAAGATGGTGCGAAGTTCGGGGCCCTGCAACACCCGCGTCTTGCCGCTGGCGTTGATGCGCGCCACGTCCTGCAGCGGCACCGGCTCGATCACGTCCACCTGGCCCGAGAGCAGCGCGGCCACGCGGGTGGCGTCGTTGCCGATCGGGGTGTACTCCACGTTCACCACGTTGCCTTCGATCGTGCCCCAGTAGCTGCCGTTGCGGACAAAGCTGGTTTTCACGTTCGGCTGGCGCTCGCGCAGGCGGAACGGGCCAGTGCCGTTGGCGCGGAACGAGGCAGCGTTTTCAATGCCCTTGCGCCGGTCCACCGGACGCGTGGCCTGGTTCTCCTCGGCCCACTGCTTGTTCATGATGAACACCAGGGACAGCACGTCGGGCAGAATGGGAAACGGCGCCTTGGTCTCGACCTCGACCACGTGGTCGCCCACCTTGCGCACCTCCTTCACGTCGTTGGTGTAGCTCTTCATGTCCGAACCGTCGCCCGAAGCGCGTGCGAAGCTGAACAGCACGTCGTCGGCCGTGAAGGGCTTGCCGTCGTGGAATTTCACGCCCTTGCGCAACTCGAAACGCCAGACCGTGGGCGAGGTCTGCTTCCAGCTGGTGGCGAGCGCAGGCACCAGACCGAGGTTCTTGTCACGCCCCACCAGCGCTTCGTACACATTGCCGGTCACACTGAGCTGCAGGGATTCATTGAGCGAGTGCGGATCCATGGACAGTGCGTCGCCCTGGTTGCCAATGCGCACCGTTTGCGCCTGCGCCACACCGAAGGTGGCCGCAGCGGCCATCACCAGGCTGGCGGTCAGCGTTTGCTTGAAATTCATGTATCGCTCCTGCGGGGTTGAGGTTGAGAGAAAAAGTCGGCACGCACCAGAGCGCGGGCGCACAAGGTCAAGGAAACCGGTCCGATTGTTGCGCAGGAAACACCGTGCCTGCGGGGCCGGCGGCCATGGTTCCGGCGGCCGGAGGGGTTGTGGGCTGACAGCATCTCAGTGGCCTCCCGCTTTTTCCACGCGCAGGCGCGGGTCCACCGCAAAGTACAGCAGATCCACCACCAGGTTGATCACCACGAAGATCAGGGCGATCAGGCACAGGTAGGCTGCCATCACCGGGATGTCCGCGAACGTCACCGCCTGGATGAAGAGCAGGCCCATGCCCGGCCACTGGAACACGGTCTCGGTGATGATGGCAAAGGCGATCAGCCCGCCCAGTTGCAGACCGGTGATCGTCATCACCGGCACCAGCGTGTTCTTCAGCGCATGGCCAAAATGCACCGCGCGGTTCGTCAGCCCGCGCGCGCGCGCGAACTTGATGTAGTCGGTGCGCAGCACTTCCAGCATTTCCGCGCGCACCAGTCGCATGATCAGGGTGAGCTGGAAAATCGCCAGCGTGATCGCCGGCAGCGTGATGTGCAGCCAGCCGTTGGCGGTGAGCAGGCCGCTGCTCCACCAGCCCAGCTGCACCACATCGCCCCGACCAAAGCTCGGAAACCAGCCGAGCTGCACCGAAAACACCAGGATCAGCAGGATGCCGATCAGGAAGGTCGGCAATGACACGCCCAGCAGCGACACCGTCATGAACAGCTGGCTGACCAAGCTGCCCCGCTTGAGCGCGGCGTACACGCCCATGGGGATGCCGACGACCAGGGCGAGCACGGCGGCCACCAGCGCGAGCTCCAGCGTCGCAGGCAGGCGTTCACCGATCAGCCGCGACACCTTGGCGCCCTGGCGCAGGCTGAGACCGAACTCGCCCTGCGCGGCGTTCATCAGGAAGTGCCAGAACTGCACCACAAACGGCTGGTCCAGCCCCAGGTCCGCACGCAACTCGCGGATCTGCGCGGGCGTGGCGTCCTGCCCGAGCAGAAACACCACTGGATCGCCCACGTGCTGAAACAGCATGAAAGCGATCAGCGCCACGCTGACCATCACCACGACCGCCTGCGCCAGGCGCCTGAGAACGAATGCAAACATGGAGATGAAGTGAGAAGAAGGGTGTGGCGTCCCAGCTGGCAGGCATCACCGGGCCACTGGAGCCAAATCAGTTTAACTTGCAGACGTGGCGCCAAAGGGACCACGCGCGGCCCTGCGGCCTAGGGAAAACACGGTCTGCGCACCCGCCTGATCATCCAGCCCAACGCTGCGACCCAGCACGAACCTTGAGGGTCTGTGTTGTATTTCACGCGACGGGTCGGCTTTCCAGTGCCTTCATCCCACCAAAGGAGGAAGCGGCCCGAAACCCAGGGGCGGTAAATTGATTTCCGGCAGCACCCCGCTGCCGGGCGCTCCCATCCGGTCTGTCACACGTGTGGGGGCGTGTTTTCAACCTTGATTCACAGTGGAGGACATCATGTTCAAAAAATCTCTGGTGGCTGCGCTCAGCCTCTTCGTGGCGTCGGCCTTTGCGGCCGTGGATGCCAACGACGCCAGTCTGGCGGATCTGGACAGCATCAAGGGCATCGGGCCCGGCACATCGGCCAAGATCATGGAGCAACGCAAGTCGGGCAAATTCAAGGACTGGAACGACCTCATCGAGCGCGTCTCGGGCATCGGCGGCAAACGCGCCGCCCAGCTGTCTGGCGAAGGGCTGAGGGTCAATGGCAGCCCGTTTTCGGCCAGCACCTCAGCGAAAGCGGGCCTGCCCAAGGCGAGCAAGCCGGTGGCGCAATAGAACCCCGACGCTGCGTCGTTCACCGCCCAGGCAGCCCTGAACGCTGGGCCAGCCCAAAAACCCGCTTCGGCGGGTTTTTTGCTGCATGGATGCGAGGCGCTGCATCGATCCGCAGGGCCAGGGCCTGCAGACTGGCCGCCCTGTGTGGGCGACATCGGTCCGGCTCGGCAGACAGCGCGCCGGGCAAGGCCTGATCACCCAGGCCGGTGCCCATCGGCATAGGGGACCCCCATCATAGGAGGCACCCCTGCCACACCACCTAGCATGCGGGTCCGCACTAGGCGGTTCAAGAGCTTGAGGTCACGA
>JAABQK010000051.1 GCA_011391495.1 Hydrogenophaga sp. | reverse complement strand
GGCGTGAGCACGCGCCGCGTCGAGCCCTGGGCCGGCCTACGGCCGATGATGCCGGACATGCTGCCGCGCGTGGGCGCCGGCCAATTGCCCAACGTGTTCTACAACACCGGCCATGGCCACCTGGGCTGGACGCTCTCGGCCATCACCGCGCACCAGCTGACCGGGCATGTGGCTCAATGGGCCGGCCGACGCCAGCCGCTGCGCCTGCCGGTGGCGGCGCACGCGTAAACCGCGCCAGACGGCGGACATGCCCGCGCCGGTCCGCCGGCGGTGCGCGCTTGGGCTAAGCTCCCCGGTTCGTTCCCCAGCTGTTATGCCCATGGCCACCGATTTCCGCGTGCTGAGCCTCATCCCCCCGATGACGCAGCTCAACACGCCCTACCCCTCCACCGCCTACCTCACCGGCTTCCTGCGCTCGCGCGGCATCGCCGCCACGCAGGAAGACCTGGCGCTGGCACTGGTCCTGAAACTGTTCACGCCGGCCGGTCTGGAAGCCGTGCGCGCCAAGGCACTGTCTCAGCCCGAGGCGCAGCGCTCAGGCAGCGTGCACGCCTTCCTCGACCAGTTCGACCACTACCGCAGCACCATCGGTCCGGCCATTGCCTACCTGCAAGGCCGGGACTCCACGCTGGCGCACCGGATTTCCGCGCGTGGCCTGCTGCCCGAAGGCCCGCGCTTTGCGGCGCTGGACGCCTACGTGGACGACGGCAGCGGTGATCCGCTGGCCTGGGCCTTTGGCGCTTTGGGCGTGCAGGACAAGGCCCGCCACCTCTGCACGCTCTACCTGAACGACCTGGCCGACGTGCTGCGCGATGCGGTGGACCCCCGTTTCGAGTTCGTCCGCTACGCGGAATCGCTGGCCAGCAGCCAGCCCACGTTCGACCCGCTCGCGGCGGCACTCGCCGCACCGCCCACGCTGGTGGACGATCTGCTGCGGGAACTGACCCTCGCGGCCATCGAACAGCACCGGCCGGGGCTGGTGCTGCTGTCGGTGCCTTTCCCCGGTTCGGTCTATGCAGCGTTTCGCATCGCCCAGACCATCAAGGCGAACCACCCGCACATCCGCATTGCGCTGGGCGGTGGCTTCGTCAACACCGAGCTGCGCGAACTGTCGGACCCACGCGTGTTTCACTTCGTGGACTTCGTGACGCTGGACGCGGGCGAGCGCCCGGTGCTCTCGCTGATCGAGCATCTGCAGGGCCGGCGCGGCCGCCAGCGCCTGCAACGCAGCTTCGTCCGAAACGACGACGGCGCGGTGCAGTATGTGAACCTCGGCGAACCGGACATTGCGTTCGAAGACGTCGGCACACCGACCTGGGATGGCCTGCCGATCGACAACTACCTGAGCCTGCTCGACATGCTCAACCCCATGCACCGCCTGTGGAGCGACGGGCGCTGGAACAAGCTCACGGTGGCGCACGGCTGCTACTGGAAGAAGTGCAGCTTCTGCGACGTGAGCCTGGACTACATTGGCCGCTACGAAACCGCCACGGCACAGAAACTGGCCGACCGCATCCAGGCCATCGTGGAAGAGACCGGCCAGACCGGTTTCCATTTCGTCGATGAAGCCGCGCCGCCCAAGGCCCTGAAGGCGCTGGCCGAAGAACTGATCCGCCGCCAGCTGAACATCTCCTGGTGGGGCAACATCCGGTTTGAAAAAACCTTCACCCCCGAGCTGGCCGAGCTGCTGGCGCAAAGCGGCTGCATCGCCATGAGCGGCGGGCTCGAAGTGGCGAGCGACCGACTGCTGAAGCTGATGAAAAAGGGCGTGTCGGTCGAGCAGGTGGCGCGCGTGACCAAGGGCTTCAGCGACGCCGGCATCCTGGTGCACGCCTACCTGATGTACGGCTTTCCCACGCAGACGCTGCAGGACACGGTGGACGCGCTCGAATACGTGCGCCAGCTGTTCGAGAGCGGCTGCATCCAGAGCGGCTTCTTCCACCGCTTCAGCTGCACCGTGCACTCACCCGTCGGGCAGAACCCGGCCGAATACGGCATCCGGCTGATCCCGCTGCCCCCGGTGAGCTTCGCCAAGAACGACATCGGTTTCATCGACCCCACCGGGATAGATCACGACGCCCTGGGCGCCGGCCTGCGCAAGGCCATCTACAACTACATGCACGGCCTGTGTGTGGAGGACGACGTGCGCCGCTGGTTCGAGGACCTGCCGCACAAAGTGCCCAAGCCGACCGTGAGCCGGCACCGGATTGCCAAGGCGCTCGCGGTGCGCGCCTGAGCCCCGGCCGTTCAGGCGGCGCCAGACGCGATCTGCCGCAGGGCCTGTTCGAACACCGCAGCCGGCTGGCCACCCGAAATCAGGTGGCGGTCGTTGATGATGACAGCCGGCACCGAATGGATGCCGTTGGCGTTGTAGAACTGTTCGCGCTCGCGCACGTCCTGCCCGAAGGCGTCGCTGGCCAGCACATCGCGGGCGCGGGCTTCATCCAGACCGGCTTCGACCACCGCCGCCAGCAGCACCGCGTGATCGGCCGGACTTTCCGCACGGCCGTGATACGCCTCCAGCAGCGCTTTCTTCAGCGCGTGCTGCTGGCCTGGTCCGCCTTCTTCGCCGGCCCACAGCAGCAGGCGGTGCGCGTCGAAGGTGTTCCAGATGCGGCCACGGCCTTCGGGCTTGAAGCTGAAGCCGGCCTCGGCGCCACGCTGGCGGATAGTGGCGCGGATCTGCGCCTGCTGCTCGGCCGTGCTGCCGTATTTCTGTGTCAGGTGCTCGGTGATGTCCTGGCCCTCGGGTCCCATCTGCGGGTTCAGCTCGAAAGGCTGGAAGTGCATCTCGGCCTGGATGTCGCCTTGCACGGCTGCCAGCGCCTGCTCCAGCGCCGAGAGGCCAATGGCGCACCAGGGGCAGGACACGTCGGACACGAAATCGATTTTCAAGGTGGTGCTCATGCCCAGGATGGTACGGCCCGCCCATGACCCGCGCCCTCACAGGGGCTTGCGCGACAATCGCCGCTTCGCCGCTCCTTTCTGCATCCCTGCACCATGACCGACCGCTACGCCGTTATCGGCAACCCCATTGGCCACAGCAAGTCGCCGCTGATCCACGCCGCCTTCGCGCAGGCCACGGGCCAGGACATCGAGTACACCGCCATCGAAGGCCCGCTGGACGGTTTCAAGGCCACGGTGCAGGCCTTTATCACCGCCGGGGGGCGCGGCATGAACGTGACGATTCCGTTCAAGCTGCAGGCCTTCGAAATCGCCACCGACCCGATGGAATCCGCCCGCCTGGCCGGCGCGGTGAACGCGCTCAAGTTCGAGGGCAGCCGCATCTACGCGCAGAACTTCGACGGCCTGGGCCTGGTGAACGACATCCAGCGCAACCTGGGTGTGCTGCTCGCCGGCAAGCGCGTGCTGATCTGCGGCGCGGGCGGCGCCACACGCGGCGCCATCCTGCCCATCGCCGCTCAGAAGCCGGCCCTGATCGCCATCGCCAACCGCACGGCCGACAAGGCGCACGGCCTGAAGGCCGACTTCGCAGCCCACGCGGCGCTGCAGACCGGCGGCTACGAAGACCTGGCCGGCGAGTCCTTCGACGTGGTGCTCAACGCCACCTCCACCGGCCTGTCGCAGGCCGAGTTGCCACTGCCGCCCGGTGTGTTCTCGCCCGGCGCACTGGCCTACGAGCTGGTGTACGGCAAGGGCCTCACGCCCTTCCTCCAGCAGGCGCGGGCCGCGGGCGTGAACCGGCTGGCCGACGGCGTGGGCATGCTGGTCGAGCAGGCCGCCGAGGCCTTTGAATGGTGGCGCGGCGTGCGCCCGGACACGAAGCCGGTGATCGCGCGCTTCACCGTGCCGCTGGTCTGAGCACCTTGACTTCACACCGCTGGGCGCAGGCCCTGCCGCTGCTGGCCGTACTCGGCTCGGTCATCGCGCTGGGCATCGGGACCTCCTTTGCCAAACAGCTGTTTCCCCAAGTGGGATCGCTTGGCACCAGCGCCCTGCGCGTGGGCTTCTCGGCACTGCTCCTGCTGCTGATCTGGCGCCCCTGGCGCTGGCCGCTCTCGCGCGGCGATGGCTTCAGCCTGCTGCGCTACGGCGTGGCGCTGGGCTGCATGAACCTGATGTTCTACCAGTCGCTGCAGAGCATTCCGTTCGGTGTGGCCGTGGCCATCGAGTTCAGCGGGCCGCTCGCGGTCGCCATGTTCTCGTCGCGCAAGCCGGTCGACTTTGTGTGGCTGGCACTGGCGGTGCTGGGTCTCGGCCTGCTGCTGCCACTGGGACACGACGTGACACGACTCGACCCCACGGGCGTGGGCTTTGCGCTGGGCGCTGCGGTCTGCTGGGCGGCCTACATCGTGTTCGGCAAGCGCGTGGGGCATCTGCACGCCGGGCATTCGGTGGCGCTGGGCCTGAGCGTGGCCGCACTCGCGGTGGTGCCCTTCGGCGTGTGGCACGCCGGCACCACCTTGCTGGACCCCGCCATCCTGCTCTTTGGCCTGGGCGTGGCCGCGGTCTCCAGCGCCATTCCGATCTCGCTCGAGATGGTGGCCCTGAAGCGGCTGCCGCAAGAGGCCTTCGGCATCATGACCAGCCTGGAGCCCGCGGTGGCGGCGCTGCTGGGCCTGCTGATGCTGGGCGAGCACCTCACCGGCCTGCAGTGGCTGGCCATCGTGCTGGTGATGCTCGCCGCGGCGGGCAGTTCGGTCACGGCGAGCCGGGCCCCGCCCAAAAGCACGCCCGAAGAAATCGTGATGTGAGACCGGCAGGCCACGGGAGCGGTTCCAGGCAGGTGCAGGGTGCAGTTGCGCACACGGAAGACTGACGTTCCAATCGGCGCGTGACCAAGCCAAGTGTTGAATCGTCAAGGCACGCTCATGCGCCACCTGTTCGAAGCCCATCTGATCAACGACCCCTGCAACGATCCGGGCCTGTATGTCGATCTGCGTGACGAACGGCGCGCGCTGCTGTTCGATCTGGGCGACCTCACCGCGCTGCCGCCGCGCAAGCTGCTGCGCGTGTCGCATGTGTTCGTCAGCCACACCCACATGGACCACTTTGCCGGCTTCGACCAGCTGCTGCGCGTGGTGCTCGGTCGCAAGGACAGGATCGTGCTGACCAGCGGGCCCGGCTTCGTGACGCAGCTGGAGCACAAGCTGCGCGCCTACACCTGGAACGTGGTGCACCGCTACAGCGTCGAGCTGGTGCTGGATGTGCGCGAGATCGGAACCCACGGCCGGGGGCTGCGGGCGCGCTTTTCCAGCCGCACCGGCTTCGAGCGCGAAGCCGACGAGACCATCGACTGTGATGGCGACGTGTTGCACGACGAGCTGCTGTTTCGCGTGCGCGGCCGGTTCGTCGACCACGAAATGCCTTGCCTGGCCTTCGTCATCGAGGAGAAGGCACGCCCCAGGATCGCGAGGGACCGGCTGGCCGCGCTGGGCGTTTCCACCGGCCCCTGGCTGCGCGACCTGAAAAGCGCCCTGCGCGCCGGGGCGCCTGCCGACACGCCGATCCGGCTGCGCTGGCGTGACCACCTCGGGGATCACGAGACGATCCGCAGCGTGGGTGAGCTGGCCGGCATCGTGCTCGATGTCACCCCCGGCCTGCGCATCGGCTACGTGACCGACCTGCGCTTCTCCGAAGCGAACCTGCGCACGCTGGAAGCGCTGCTGGCTGGCGTTGACCAGCTGTTCATCGAAAGTGTGTTTCTCCACGCAGACCGTGCCCATGCCCTGCGCAAGAACCACCTGACCGCGCGCCAGGCCGGCTGGATCGCGCGCGAGGTCGGTGCCAGGGCCATCGTGCCCTTCCACTTCTCGCCGCGCTACCGGGAACGCGCCTCACAAGTCTCGGCCGAGGCGATGGCCGCGTGGTCGGGTGGAACGCCCGAAGCCGGTGCGGTGGACCCTGCGGATCAGGCGGGGCAGACAGACTCTCGCTCGTGGGTGCGGGCGATGCCCTGAACCACCTGTACGACCTCGTCGTCCGGCAGCGCAGAAGCAGCAGGCGCTGGGCCGCCACGTGGAATAGACGGTGCGCTCGCCGCAGCGCCCCATCCTCACCGTGACCGACCGCTTCAAGGCGCCCGGGCGTGTGCTGATCGCGTTCGATGGCAGTGCCATCACGCGCCAGGGCGTGGAGATGGTGGCGGGCGACCCGCTGTTCAAAGGCCTGCCGGTGCACGTGCTGATGTCGGGCAAGCCGTCCAGCGACGGGCCGAAGCAGATCGAATGGGCGCGCCAGACCCTGGAGCGGGCCGGCTTCGGCGTGGTGGCCGAGATCGCACCGGGCGATCCGGAAACCCTGATCGGCCAGGCGATCCAGAGCAAGGGCATCGACCTGCTGATCATGGGCGCCTACACCCATTCACCGCTGCGCCGGCTGTTCGCCGGCAGCAAGACGACCGAGCTGCTGCGCGCTGCGCGTGTGCCCACGCTGCTGCTGCGCTGAACGCCCGCGCGCCCGGCGGGGCACTGGCTCCGCTCAGGCGGATACCGGGGGCGACACCATGCGAACCTCGTTGGGCTGCCTGCCGGGCCGGAGCTCGAAGTGCTCTGGAAACTTCTTGAACAGCTTCGTCGACAGCGCGCTCTTGCCCAGCAAACCGCCATCGCGCAGGGCCTTGGCCACCTCGCCCAGCGGCTGCCAGACGCCTGCTTCGAGGGCCGGCACGGCGGCCAGGATGCGCGGTACCGTGAGGCCGTCCGTGGGCGCTGCCGGCTTCGCCGATGCCTTCCTGGCCACCACCTTCGGCGCTGGCGGAGCCACAGGCTCCTCCTTCCTGACGGCCGCCTTCTTGGCAGGCGCCTTTTTCGCGGCGGCCTTGGCGGCCGGCGCAGCAGCGGGCGCGGACCGGCGGACCTTCGCGGGCGCTGCAGCCGGTGCCGGTGACGGCGACGACCGCCGGGCCGATGCGGCATGGCCCACGTACACCACGCGGTCGTACGCCGGCACCGCTTCCGGCGCCATCTTGCTGGCTTCGGACACGCAGACCACCTGGATGCCCCGCTCCCGCAGCCGCACCACCAGCGGCACAAAGTCCGCATCGCCCGAGCCAAGGACAATCATGGCCGGTGCCGGCTGCTGGCAGGCGAACGCCATGGCGTCGGCAGCGAGCGCGATGTCCGTCGTGTTCTTGCTCAGCGACAGGTTCACGAACGGCCGGATGGCCCAGGTGCGCAGCGTGTCGGCCAGGCCCTTGAGGTTTTCGGCGCTGCCATAGGCCCGCCGCACCGCGATGCTACCCTCCGCAGTCTCAAGCACCTGGAAAGCCTCGTCCACCCAGGCGGGGGAAGAAAGGTTGTCCGCATCGATCAGAAACACGCGCATGGCTGGTGCCCTCCACTCGTAAAGCCTGCAATGTACACAGACGGCGCAGGGCTGGGTGCATGGCATCGAAACCGTAGCACCAGCGGATCCACACACCGGCGCCGCCAGTCAGGAGGGCGTCCCGGCGATACTGCCGTCCATGCCCGTCATGCCCTCGCCCGCCGCCTGGCCTGTCTTCCTGACCGGCCTCACCCTGAGCCTCTCGCTCATCATCGCCATCGGCGCGCAAAACACCTTTGTGCTGCGCCAGGGCTTGCGGCGCGAGCACGTGGGCGCTGTGGTGGCCGTCTGCGCGCTGCTGGACCTGACGCTGATGGCCCTGGGCGTGGGCGGGCTCGCCGCCGCGCTGGGTCAGCATCCGCGCGCACTCCAGGCGCTGGGTCTGGCCGGTGCCGCGGCGCTGGCGTGGTACGCCCTGCTGGCGCTGCGCCGTGCCCTCGCGCCCGGCGCCTTGCGAGCCGACACCCAGGGTGCCGCCATGCCCTTGAAAACCGTGTTGCTGCAAACGCTGGCCATCAGCCTGCTCAACCCCCACGTCTATCTGGACACGGTGGTGCTGGTTGGCGCCGTGGGCGCACGCCAGCCCGAAGCCTTGCGCGGCCTCTTCCTCGCCGGCGCCGGTCTGGGCAGCGCGCTCTGGTTCACCGCGCTGGGCTTTGGCGCACGCCTGCTCACGCCGTGGTTTGCCAGGCCCGCGGCCTGGCGCGCGCTGGATGCCGTGGTCGCGCTCACCATGGGCACCCTCGCGTTCGGCCTGGCACGGCGCAGCCTGCCTCTCTTCTGACCGGAGCCCTTCATGTACATCCCGTCCGCCTTCGAAGAACACCGCCCCGGCGAACTGCAGCGCGTGATGCACAACTTTCCGCTCGGCGCACTCATCACGCAAGGCCCCAACGGGCTGGACGCCAACCACATTCCGTTCGAGCTGGACGAAGCCGCCGGACCGCACGGCACCCTGCGCGGC
>JAABQK010000050.1 GCA_011391495.1 Hydrogenophaga sp. | reverse complement strand
GACGTCGGCTCCTCGTCTTCGGTGGTGCCGCCCACGGGCGGGATGTCCACAGGCGAAGGCAGCAGTTCAACCACGGCGTCCAGCATGCGCTGCACACCCTTGTTCTTGAAGGCGGTGCCACACAGCATGGGCTGGATTTCGCAGGCCAGCGTGCGTGCGCGCAGACCGGCCGTGATTTCAGCCTCGCTGAGATCACCCCCCTCGAGGTACTTGTTCATCAATTCTTCAGAGGACTCGGCGGCCGCCTCGACCATCTTCTCGCGCCACTCCTTGGCCTGTTCCAGCAGGTGGGCCGGAATCTCTTCGAAGGTGAACTTCATGCCCTGGGAAGCCTCGTCCCAGATGATGGCCTTCATCTTGCGCAGGTCAACCACGCCGGTGAAATGCTCTTCCGCACCGATCGGGATCACGATCGGCACCGGGTTGGCCTTCAGGCGCAGCTTCATCTGGTCCACGACCTTGAAGAAGTTGGCACCGGTGCGGTCCATCTTGTTCACAAAGGCCAGTCGCGGCACCTTGTACTTGTTGGCCTGGCGCCAGACGGTTTCCGACTGGGGCTGCACACCGCCCACGGCGCAATACACCATGCAGGCGCCGTCGAGCACGCGCATGGAACGCTCCACCTCGATGGTGAAGTCCACGTGGCCGGGGGTGTCGATGATGTTGAAGCGGTGCTCGGGGAAGGAGTTGTCCATGCCCTTCCAGAAGCAGGTGGTGGCTGCGGAGGTGATCGTGATGCCACGCTCCTGCTCCTGCTCCATCCAGTCCATGGTGGCCGCGCCGTCGTGCACCTCACCGATCTTGTGGTTCACACCCGTGTAGAACAGGATGCGCTCGGTGGTCGTGGTTTTGCCGGCGTCGATGTGAGCCGAGATACCAATGTTGCGATAGCGCTCAAGAGGCGTATTGCGTGCCATGAAAATTCTCCAAAATTAAGTACCAAAGCCCGCGACCCTCGTGGGGCCCGCGGGCTTGCTTCTGACAGGGCTGGCGGGCTCGAGCCGAGCCCGCAACATCAGAAGCGGAAGTGGCTGAACGCCTTGTTGGCTTCGGCCATGCGGTGCACTTCGTCACGCTTCTTCATGGCGCCGCCACGGCCCTCGGTGGCCTCGATCAGCTCGTTGGCCAGGCGCATCGCCATGGACTTTTCGCTGCGCTTGCGCGCGGCTTCCTTGATCCAGCGCATCGACAGCGCCAGACGGCGCACCGGGCGCACTTCAACCGGCACCTGGTAGTTCGCACCACCGACCCGGCGGGACTTCACTTCCACCATCGGCTTGACGTTGTTGATGGCGATAGAGAAAGCTTCAACCGGATCTTTGCCGGTTTTCTTCTCGATCTGCTCCAGCGCACCGTAAATGATGCGCTCGGCGACAGCTTTCTTGCCGCCTTCCATGATCACGTTCATGAACTTGGAGAGCTCGACGTTGCCGAACTTGGGATCCGGCAGGATTTCACGTTTAGGGACTTCGCGACGACGTGGCATTTTTTCACCTCATTTGACTTCAGTTGGCATCTTTTCAGACACCGCGAGGGTCAGTGGAACCCTCACTTACTCGACCCACACGGAACATTCCGCGCTTCGGGTCACGACGCTGGATCACCGCGCCACGCGGGAAACAGCAACTTTTTCTTCCAGCAAGCCAGGGCTTATTTGGCCTTGGGCTTCTTCGCACCGTACTTGGAGCGCGACTGCTTGCGGTCTTTCACGCCCTGCAGGTCCAGCGAACCGCGCACGATGTGGTAACGCACACCAGGCAAGTCCTTGACACGACCGCCACGAACCAGCACCACGCTGTGTTCCTGCAGGTTGTGGCCTTCGCCGCCGATGTAGGAGATGACCTCAAAACCGTTGGTCAGACGCACCTTGGCGACTTTACGCAGAGCGGAGTTGGGCTTCTTGGGGGTCGTGGTGTACACACGGGTGCACACACCGCGACGCTGCGGAGAGTTTTCCATGGCCGGGCTCTTGGATTTGGTCTTTTCGACCTCCCGGCCGTGGCGCACGAGTTGATTGATGGTTGGCATGAAACGTCCCTAAACGTTTAGAAAAAAGCGAAAACGAAAACTTCTCGGAAGATTCCGAAAAGCCCTCTAATGTAGCACGGGGTGAATCTTCAGACAACCGTTGACCACCAAGAAGTGGTGGATCCACGCTCCGAACGTCACGCGGCCCGGTCAAGGGCCACGCCAGCAACCTCACTGGATCCAGAGGCGCAGGGCATCCCATGCGCGGCCGATCGCACCGCTCTCCTCCACCGTTTCGAGCACGGCGAGGGGAATCTCCGCCACCAGGGCGCCGCTGGCCAGATTCACGCGCAGGGTACCCACCGCCTGCCCACGCGTCAGCGGTGCCACCAGGGGTTCGGGTCGGATGATTTCGGTCTTCAGGCGGCCACCCTCGCCTGCTGGCACGGACACCACCACACCGTCCGGCAGGCCCAGCTTGACCACCGAAGCCTTGCCTTTCCAGATCCTGGGGGATGCCACTGGCTCGCCCGCCGGAAACAGGCGAACCGCCTCGAAGGCCGTATAGCCCCAGTTGAGCAGTTTCTGGCTTTCGACTGCCCGTGCGTTCTCGCTGGATGCACCTAGCAACACGCTGAGCAAGCGGCGCTGGCCTTGTGCGCCAGTGCCCAGCGTGGGCACTGGTCGACGGGCCGTGGCCACCAGACAGTAACCCGCAGCGGCGGTGTGCCCGGTTTTCAGACCATCGACACTGGGATCGCGGAACAGCAGCAGATTGCGGTTGGTGTCGTTGGCCGCCGGCGTGCCCGGGTAGCGGTAGCGCTGAATCGCGTAGTAGGGAACGTATTCCGGGAAATCGCGCATCAGGCGGGTGGCGAGTGTCGCCAGGTCGCGCGCCGTGGTGATGTGCCCTGCAACGGTCAGCCCCTCCGGATTCCTGAAGCTGCTGGCATTCATGCCCAGTGCCTTGGCCTGCTCGTTCATCAGCTGAACAAAGCGCTCAACGGAGCCGCCGACGGCCTCCGCCAGCACGACCGTGGCATCGTTGCCCGACTGCACGATCATGCCCTTGACCAGATCCTCCACCGGCACCTGCATCTTCGGATCGATGAACATGCGCGAGCCGGGCATCTTCCAGGCACGCTCGCTCACGGGCAGGGTTTGCGTCAGGCTGAGCTTGCCCGCCTTGAGGGCATCAAACACCAGGTAAGCGGTCATCAGCTTGGTCAGCGATGCGGGCTCGACTGGCGCGTCGACGTCCTTGCCCGCCAGCACCTGACCGGAGGTCACATCCAGCAGCAGATAGGCACGGGCCGCGACTTCGGGCGCTTGCGGCATCTGCGCCGCAGCGGGCAGGACCACTCCCGGCACAAGAACGGCAAAAACGATAGAGAACAACAATCGACGCAACAAAATGGGGTCCTTGGAAATGGAATTTAAGGGGAAGTCGAGCAGCAACCTGAAACATGCCCGCGCCTTTTCAGGCACGCAGATGCCAAAGCACCAGCTCCCGCAACAAAGGGAGTTGCCCGTGGAAGAAATGACCACCCCCGGGCACCACAGTCACCGGCAAAGCCTGGGGGCGAGCCCAGTCCATGACCGAAGCGAGTGGCACGGTGTCATCTTGCTCGCCATGGATGACCAGTGTGCGTCGGTGGAGTTCCGCCGCAACGTCCGCCACCTGAAAGCGGCTGGCAGCCGTCCCCACCAGCACCAGGCGCTGCACATCCCGCTCGGGCGCCAGCCGCGACGCCGCGTGGCTGGTGACGAACGCACCAAACGAGAAGCCGGCCAGGCACAGAGGGCCGGCGGGCGCCTGGGAGGCGATCACCGCGAGCAGATCGTCCAGCTCGCCACGCCCTTCGTCGTAGACGCCCTCGCTGCGACCCACGCCCCGGAAATTGAAACGCACCGCTGTCCAGCCGGACATCACGCAGGCACGCGCCAGCGTCTGCACCACCTTGTTGGTCAGCGTACCACCGTGCATCGGGTGCGGATGCGCTACGACGGCCACGCCCCGGGCATCACCGTCCGGACGGTCAATGGCAACCTCCAGCCGCCCGGCAGGGCCATCCTGCAGCAGGTATTCGGTCTGGGCATTCATGGGCAGAACTCCGCGGGGAAAATGGCATGCCGTGCGCCGTGATCAGGGCGCGGCCACGACAAGTGAATCAGCGACCGACGCCCGGGGGCGTCAGGAGACGCTCAACCACCACGCCATCACGCAGGTGCGACTGCACGATCTCGTCGATATCGCTCTCGTCCACATAGCTGTACCAGACCGCTTCGGGGTACACCACCGCTATGGGCCCGCCGGCACAACGGTCCAGACAGCCCGCCTTGTTGACCCGCACCTTGCCAGGACCCAGCAGGCCCAGGGACTTGGCCTGGGACTTGCAGCGATCAAAGGCCGCCTGCGCCTGGTGCTGCGCGCAGCAGGATTCGCCACCTTCGCGCTGGTTCAGGCAGAAGAAGATGTGGCGTTCGTAATACGACTTGTTTTCAGGCATGGAGAGATTTTAGTGCGCCCTCAGCGGGAAGCCGACTGCCGCACCACCGCCCGCACGCCAAAGGCCAAGGCAGCAAACGGCCACAGCCAGCCGAGCCACTGAGAGAGCCCATGAAACCGGATGAAGCGCCCCTGCTCCCAGACTTCAAGCGACTGGGCAAAGTAGGGACTGGCCGGTGCCCGGTTGAGCAGACTGAGGGACGCCACCAGACACAGCAACATGCCGACATTGCAGACCATTGGTGGCAAACGCAGCAGCAGCAACCCACCCAGCAAAGCGAGCCCCAGACCCAGACCCGCTTGGGCATTGATCCAAGACCACGCATGGGATGGACCGTAAGTGAGCGCTGACGAAAGCCCCGCCGTCGCCAGCGCGCAAACGAACAGCATGCCCCAGAAGACCAGGCGCCGCGAGAGGGATCGCATGTCGGCATACCCCATCAGCAAGGGTGCCAACAGGCACAGCGCCACACAGAACGCTTCCGCCAGCGGGCTCAGGGGCAGCAACACCTCCTGCCGCACCGGCAACCAGCCCAGGAACGGCGTATCGGCCAGCAAGCGCACCAGCCCCGCCTCCAGCCGGTCCGCGACCTGCCCCAGTCCAAAGGGCACGGACGCCGGGTACAGGAGGGCCAGGGGCCACAAAGCCAGCAGCACCAGGCTTCCGTGAGCGCCGGGCTCGAACCAATCGGCGCGGAACTGGTTCCAGCGCCGCAAGCCACCCAGACGCTCCAGCGCCCAGGCCGTGCTGGCACCCAACAGCGTGCCCAGCGCATTCAGGCCGAAATCCACATTGGAAGGGACCCGCATGGGCAGATAGTTCTGCAGCATCTCCACGGCAAGGGACAACAGCATCGGCACCAGCACCGCGACCGGCCAGGACCACGCCCCCCAGCCCGAACGCAGCAGCGCCAAGGCCAGCAGAAACCCCAGCGGGGCATAGCCCATCAGGTTGGCAATGAAATCAAACCCGGTCCAGTACTGGGGCCATGGCGCGAGCAGGAACGCCATGGGAGCGACCCCTTGCACCCGCCAGCCACTGAAGGGATAGAGGCTGGCGTAGACCACCAAACCCGCAAACAACAGGGTCAGCGGCCAGGCAGAAGATCGCGTTTTCAAGACATCAGAAGGGCTTGATCACGACCAGCAGGACCACGATCAACATCATGATGACCGGCGCCTCGTTGAACCACCGGTACCAGACGTGGTTGCGCCGGTTGGTTCCGCGCTGGAACTTGCGCAGCATCACCCCGCAGGCGTGGTGATAGCCCAGGATCAGCAACACCATCACCAGCTTGGCGTGCATCCAGCCGTTGCCGGCCCCCAGGCCGATGCCATAGCCGAGCCACAGCCACAGCCCCAGCACGACCGCCGGTACCGCCAGGATTGTCGTGAAGCGCATGAGCTTTCGCGCCATGAGCAACAGGCGCTCACGCTCGGCCACGCTTTCCGGCGGCACCATGGCCAGATTCACGAAAATGCGAGGCAGATAGAACAAGCCGGCAAACCAGCTGGCGATAAAAACGATATGAAGCGATTTGACCCAGAGCATGCGGTCAGTGTAGCCGCCGTACATGCCACACGACACGCGTCGCCCAGCCATCCGCAGCCAGACGAGCGGCCAAAAAAAACCCGGCCCACAGGGCCGGGTTAGAAAGCCTTTTTGCTGTCACACACCAAGGCTCCCGCTCAGGGAGGAAAAGCGGGGGGCTCGCCAGTCGGCAAACCCGTGGAAATGGTACAGCATAAAGACAGGTTTTTCAAACGTCACCCTGTCAGATTTGCCAATCTGGCCCGCAACGGCAACGTTGAATTCTTAAGAGCTACATCATTTTGGCCAACTCAAACATCACGGCGGTGCCCAAGGCCTCGCGGATGTTGCCACGGCCCACCTTGGCCATGGAAAACTCGCCGAATCCCGACATGTCGAACGAACTGTCATCGGGCGAAATTTCAACAAACGGGAATTCAAAGACCTCGCGCAGCAGATCGCGCCGGAACAACTCAAATGCTTCGCCCTTGATTTCAGAGTCCACCACAATGAGGTTGGGCATGCGGCCACGAATGGCTTCGTTTGCCTGGGCAAAGTCGACCACGCTGTCCGACATGATGCCGATCTCACGCAAGGCGTCGCGCACATCGGCGCGAATCTGCAGGCTCGGCGAAATGGTGAGCACGTAGGTACCGGAGAGCGACTTGAACATGGATGACTGGTCGTCCGAGAGGTCCACGGCCGAGATGCCGTCCACCGCCTGGACCGTCCGGTTGAACATGGCCGTGAAGCTCACGCCGTCGTCGTTCACCTCGCGCTCGATGTCCACGCCCCCGGTTGCCAACGCAATCTGGCGGATCAGCATCCAGTTGAGGTTGTCCGAATGGGTGCTGCTGGAGGGTGGCACGCCGTCGTTGGAGACGCGCACCTGAAAGCGCGCATGCTGCGGCCACGGGTTGAGGTCCATGCGCACGTCGACGCGGTTACCGAAGGGAAGTCCCCAGTCCAGCACGGCGTTGACGAAAGCGTGAGCGACGGTGGGATCGATCAGCACCTCCACCGGTTTGAGCTTGCGCCGCAAGGCGATCCCCAGGATGCCGAGCTCCTTCTTGCGCTCCTGAAGAACGCCCTCGACCAGCTCGGACATGTCGACTTTCTCGTGCGACTGGCGAATGCGGCCGGCGTAGAAACGGTTGATCTGTTGCGCACCCACCCCGGCGAGCTTGATGCGTTCGGCAGGAATGCTCAGGGATCGGTGCTCCAGCTTGGATATCCGACCCTTGACGAGCAACTGATCGATGGTGTTTTGCAGGGCGCTGATGCCCTCGGTGATCTGATCGGCCAGACCCGAGACCAATTCGGGCCAGTGCTCATCCAGCGACCAGCCATCGGTTTCGCTGGGTGTGCCAGATCTGGCAGATGCCGGCGCGCTTGCGGTGCTCTTTTTGGTTTGCTGCATGAATCAGTCGGTAAATGAAGCAGGGGTTGCTGATGGCATGTGGTGAACTTTGGGCTCCCTCTCACGGGCTTCTCCCAAGTCCGGCTCGCCCCGTGCGTCTCGCCAAGCGGACGACCTCGAAAATATCACCATCGCAGCAGCCCAGGTATCGGCTGCACAACAGTAAATTCTTCTTACTGTGGAGTTCAACACAATAGCTTACTTTATCCATCGCAGCGGGCTGCCTGCGCAGCGCAACAGGCGTCGGCCCGGCCTGACCAGAGCAGGCCCTGGCCAGACCGGGCGGCCGATCCTCAAGCCTTGCCGGTCTTTGCCACAATACAGGCCATGCAAGCACCGCCACCTTACCCCATGTCCCGCCCCCGTCGCCTCCGGCGCGACACGTTCACCCGTGACTTGGTGCGTGAGCACCGGCTGACCACGAGCGACCTGATCTACCCCGTGTTCGTGCTCGACGGGCAGCAGCGGCGCGAGGCGGTTGGCTCCATGCCCGGGGTGGAGCGGCTGAGCCTCGATCAGCTGCTGCCGGTGGCCGAGGATTGTGTCGCGCTGGGCATTCCCGTGATGGCGCTCTTCCCGGTGATTGACCAGAGTCTGAAAACCCCGGACGGCCAGGAAGCGATGAACCCGGACGGTCTGGTGCCGCGGGTGGTGCGTGCGCTGAAAAAGGAATTCCCCGGCCTGGGCGTGATGACCGACGTGGCACTGGACCCCTACACCAGCCACGGGCAGGACGGCGTGCTGGACGAGCACCATTACATCCTGAACGACCCGACGGTCGACATCCTGGTGAAGCAGGCCCTGACGCAGGCCGAAGCTGGCGTGGACGTGGTGGCGCCGAGCGACATGATGGACGGCCGCATCGGCGCCATCCGCCAGGCGCTGGAAGCCAAGGGTCTGGTGCACACCCGCATCATGGCCTACAGCGCGAAGTACGCGAGCGCCTTCTACGGCCCCTTCCGCGACGCGGTGGGATCGGCGGCCAATCTGGGCAAGGCCGACAAGAAGGTCTACCAGATGGACCCGGGCAACAGCGACGAGGCGCTGCGCGAGGTGGCGCTGGACATCGCCGAGGGTGCCGACATGGTGATGGTCAAACCCGGCATGCCCTATCTGGACATCGTGCGCCGCGTGAAAGACGACTTCCGCGTGCCCACCTTCGCCTACCAGGTGAGCGGCGAATACGCCATGCTCAAAGCCGCGGCGCAGAACGGCTGGCTTGACCACGACGCGGTGATGATGGAGAGCCTGCTGGCCTTCAAGCGCGCGGGCGCCGACGGCGTGCTGACCTACTTCGCGCGTGACGCTGCACGGCTGCTGCGCGGCTGACGCGCCTGCCCCGCCATGCGCGTATTCCACATCCAGCCCACGGGGGTCAGCGAAACTGCCGAGCTGCCACGGCAGCTGCCCGACCCGGGGTTTGTCTGGATCGCCTGCGGGCGG
>JAABQK010000004.1 GCA_011391495.1 Hydrogenophaga sp. | reverse complement strand
GGGCAGTTGAAGTCCCAGGCGAGGCACTGGCCCAGGTGCATCGGCGGGCGACCGTCGGCGGGCGGCGCGAACGAGGCCGAGCGTGTCTGGAATGCGGCGGTCGCCAAGTTGAACAGCAGTTCACGCAGGTGGGTGCAGCCCTGGATGCCGCCCAGGTGGCGCTCGATGGTCTGGCGCCAGCCGCGCCCGACCACGCAGCCGATCATGCGGCGCATCGGCTCCATGGCCTGCGGACAGGGGCCGTGGGGGTGGGCGTCCATCGCCACCGCGATGTCGCGGATCACCATCTCGTCATCCAGGGTGACGCGGATGCTCATGTGGTGGATCGCCTCGTTGGGCGCCCACTCGCCCTCGCCCTCGATCTCGAACGCATGGGGCTTGGTGTCGTGCAGTTCGCCTTCGATGTCCCACCAGCCGTCGTCGCGCTGGAACCCGCGGTATTCGACGCGGCGGGTGTGCATGGGCTTTCGGGGCTGGGGAACGGGCAGTGGCACAACGGAACCTCATGGGCTGGAGCGAAACCGGTGATTTTCCCCGATCCACCCGGCGCGCTCAGTCCAACTGCAGATGCCCGGTCTTCACGAAGATCAGGCAGCCTTCGCGGCTGAACGGCTGGTGCTGGCTCAGGTGCGGGCTGCGCAGCCAGCTGCCGGCCGGGTAGCGGCCGTGCTCGTCCTCGAACACGCCGTCCAGCACGAAGATTTCTTCACCCCTGTAGTGGCGGTGCGGGTTGAAGAAGGTGCCCGGCGCCCAGCGCACCAGGGCGGTGTGCTGGCCTTCGAAGTCGTGCAGCGGCAGCACGCTCAGGCCGGGCACCAGGCCCGGGTACCAGCTGGCCTCGTGCAGGTTCACCACCACCCGCGCCTGGTCGCGCGGGTCCATGTGGCGCAGCTTCACCAGCAGCACGCAGCCCTCGGGGGAAAACGGTGCGTGGGCCGAGCCGGGCGGGTTGTGCAGGTAGGTACCGGCCGGGTAGCGGCCGTGCTCGTCATGCAGGCAGCCCTCCAGCACCAGAATCTCTTCGCCCAGCGCGTGGCCATGGCTGGCAAAGCCGGCCCCGGGCTCATAGCGCACCACCGAGGTGGCGCGCGCCACCTCGCCGCCGTCGCGCTCCAGCAGGCGGCGCTGCACCAGCGGCGCGGGCGAGGCCTGCCAGTCCAGCGCGGGGCTGTGCACCACGCAGCGCTGGCGGTGGTCGGCGTTGAGCAGCACGGCAGCCGTCATTGGAAGACCTTCGCCCGGCGGGCTGCGGTGCGAGCTGGCTGGGGAATGGCCCGGCGCTGCGTTCATGCCGCCTCTCCGCTGTCGCCAGGCGTGCTGGCCTGCGCTTCAGGCGCTCCGGTCGGCTGGATGGCTTGAGGACGGCACATCTTCTCGCCGTCCCATTGCTGGCCGCACCAGCAGCGGCCTTGCGCGTCGATGATGCAGGTACCGGTGCCGCAGCAGCGTTCGTCTTCTTGCATGGGATTTCACCATTGAATGAGGGGGATGGGCAGGATTCTGGCGCCAGGCACAGCCGCCTGCACCGGCAAGGCCATTTACCCCCACGGCAGGACCTGCGCAGGATGGGGCATCCAGGATTGGCAGGGTTGGGATCAAGCCGGCCGATGGGAGCGGCGTCCGCCATCGAGGGGCTTTTTGATCTTGCTCAAGAGAGCAGGACCGGCACACCCGCAGACTGCGTGCAACCGGGTGGTGTCCTGAAATGTCCTGCCCCCTTCAGAAACCGGAAGATCCGTGAAAGGAATCCACATGAAGCTCGCGTCCTGGGTGCTGGTCACCACTTCTTTTCTGACGGGCGCGGCGGCCTTCGCCGGCGAGCCGACCTACCAACTGGGCGAGACGATGTTTGTCGAAACGGGTGTGGAGGCGCCCGACCGAACCCCCAGTTGGTACGCCTCCATGGTGGCCAAACCCCATGCGCCGGTGTTCGAGATGCTGGCAACCCAGGGCACACAGGGCCGCTACTACCCCTACACCTATCCGGTCACCCTGAAAGACATGGTGCGCTACCACGGCCATGACTGCGAAGGCACGACCACCGCGGCCAACTCGGCCTGGGTGGCATTCAAGCTGCTGTTTCCCGATGGGGTCATTGACCGCAGCGTGCTCTGGGGCATCAGTGGCGAATCGCCCTGCTGGTCGGATGCGGTGGCCTACCTCACCGGCGCACGCCTGCAGTACGGCAATCTGGGCTTCTTCAAGGACCGCCGGTACAGCCACGCCATCCTCCTCTACCGGGAGGACACCCGGATGGCCGTGCTCGCCACCTGGAAGGAAGGCATCAACAACATTCCCGGCGAGCCGGTCATGCTGCCCGGGAAGATCGGCTGGAAACCCAAGGTCACCATGAAGGACGTGGAGGCCCTCAAGGCGGCCGTCAAGCAGGCCGGCGGACAGCCCACGCCGTACCAGGTCGACCTGATGCGCTACCAGCAGTGGGTGCATGTCAACGACATCCTCGACCGCCCGCTGGAAGAGAGTTACCAGGCCCAGGTGATCGACAACTTCAAGTGGGAAGACTGGATCGATCCGGCCAAGGTGATCACCACGCCACACGCCCGCACCGACACGCGTCTGAAGAACTACCCGTACCGCGGCAGACCGGTCGAAGGACCGCGGTAGATGCGCTGGGTGGCTCGCACGGGCCACGCCCGGGGTACGAGCCAGCGTGCCGGAACGCTTTTCTGTGTCGACACATCCCGCGACAGTCCACCACACACCGCCACACACCGGCATGGGCGCGCCACACCCCTGCTACCGGCGCTTTTTACGATTCACACACCTCAGCAGACGTGAAGACCCCGACAGGTCAACGCGGCAGCTGGGTCAACTGTTCGATCCCTTTTACACATAGGAATAGATGATGAAAAACCTGATCAAGACCGCGCTGCTTGCCTCCCTGTTCGCCTCGGTTTCGGCTTTTGCCCACCACCCCGCAGAAGACATCGTGGACGAGGACACCTACCTGATGATCGACGAGAACGTGTCCGACACCCCGCACGCCGATCTGGACTTCACGAGCATGTGACGCTGGGTCCCGCGGACCATCGGGCGGTTCGGGAGTCGGCATCTGCCTTCCCGAATCCGGTCCCGGCTGGCTCCTGACGGCACATGCTGTCAGGAGCCATTTTTCTGGCGGATCTTCTGCCCTCGGATCGGGGGCTTCGCGGGTCACGCGCACCCCCACTGGCGCGGATGAAAGTCCCCGACCGGCAGCGCGACGGGTCAGCCGGTTTTTGGCCTGCCGCGGTGCAGCAGCCATTGCGCCACGCTGCCGCACAGCGCCAGGCCCATCATCAGCCACCCCAGGTTCTGCGCGCCTTCGTGGGTGAACAGGCCCACGGCAAAGCCCCCCACGGCACCCATCAGCTGCTGCATCAGCCCGGCCACCGCCGCAGCCGAGCCCGCCAGTGCAGGCACCAGACCCACCGTGCCCGCCAGCGCCGGCGGCACCAGAAAGCCATGCCCGATGCCCAGCAGGACCAGCGGCAACGCGAACGCCAGCGGCGTGTTCAGCCCGCCCAGCGCCAGTGCCAGCAGGAGCGCGATGCCGCCCAGGGTGAAGCCCTGCCCGACCCGCATCATGGTGCGCTCGCCAGCCCGGTGCACCAGGTGCGAGGTGAGGTAGTTGCCCACGATGTAGGCACCCGGCACGCACATGATGTAGTAGCCGATGCCGTCCGGTCCCACGCCGTAGCTGCAGAGCACGATCGGGGCTCCGCCCAGAAAGGCGTAGAACGTGGCCGTGGCCATCGACAGCACGGCCACGTACAGGATGAAGGCCCGTTCGCGACCCAGCCGGGCGTAGGACGACAGCATGGCGCGCAGCCAGTGCGGCTGCACGGTGGTCGCCTTCTGGTGGTCCGGCAGGCCGCGCCAGGCGGCCACGAACAAGACCGCTGCCAGGGCGGCCATCACGACAAAGTTGGCCTGCCAGCCCAGGCGCACATGCAGCTGCCCGCCCACGATGGTGGCCAGCGGCGGACACAGTCCCATGGCCATGCCCACATAGGCCATCACGCGCGTGCGCTCCGGCCCCTGAAACAGGTCCTGCACCATCGCCCGGCCCACCACCATGCCCGCCGCGCTGCCCGCACCCTGCAGCACGCGCGCGGCCACCAGCGTCGGCAGATCCGGCGCCAGCGCCGCCAGCACCGAGCCGATGCCCGCCACCGCCAGGCCGAACAGCAGGACCTTCTTGCGCCCCAGGCGATCCGACAGCGGACCGTAGAGCAGCTGCAGCGAACCGTAGGCCACCACGTAGCCACTGAAGGTGAGCTGCACCGCGGCCTGGCCGGTGCCGAAGATCGGGCCCCATTCCTGCATCGACGGCAGGCAGATGGTCATGGCCAGCAGGCCAAAGGCCAGCTGGGCCAGCAGGTTGGCGATCAACAGGCCGTGGGGAGCGGGCCGTGAGACGGAAAGGGTCATTCGGTGTCTTCTGTGAACAGGCCCGACCCATCGGCAGGCGGCATAGGCTAACGTGAAACGGCGGTGGCCGCTGTCGCAAACGCCCGGTCGGCCCACCTCACGGCCTCGGTAAGATGCCGCGATGACCCGTTTCTGGCTGATGAAATCCGAGCCCGAAGAATGCTCGATCGACGACGCGCTCGCCGCTGCGCAGGCCACCGTGCCCTGGACCGGTGTGCGCAACCACCAGGCACGCAACTTCATGCGCGATGCGATGAAGGTCGGCGACGGCGTGCTGTTTTACCACTCCAGCTGTCCCGAACCCGGCATCGTCGGCATCGCGCGCGTGGCCTCGGGCACGCGGCCCGACCCGACCCAGTTCGACGCCCAATCGCCCTACTTCGACCCCAAGTCCCCATCCGGGGCGCCCCGCTGGCTGCTGCTGGACGTGCAGGCGTTGAAGAAGACGCGCCTGATCGGCCTGCCCGAGCTGCGCGCCACACCCGAACTGGCCGGGATGGTGGTGCTGCAGCGCGGCAACCGCCTGTCGATCACGCCGGTCAGCGAAGCGCACTGGCGCTGGATCACGGAGAAGCTGCTGGGCGGCCAGGTGCCCGCGCGGCAGAAGACATGAAGCGACACGCGCCGGCCATCACCGGGTGAGAACCCTGACCGACCGGCAGCCCGTGAGCGAATGCCAGCCTGCGCTGCCATTCAATGGAAATCCCGGCTCTCGGTGGCCAGCCGGCCCAGCAGCGGCGTGAGGTCTTCCAGGTGGCCGGCGATGAGGTTGCAGACCTCGCCCTCGCGCTGCCACACGCCGTGCACGGCGAGCAGCCGTGAGCGGGTGAGTGCGGTGCGCTGGCGCTCGCGCAGCGCTTTCCAGACGATGACCTGCACCACGCCGGTTTCGTCTTCCAGCGTCACGAACACCACGCCGTTCGCGGTTTCGGGCTGCTGGCGCGCGGTGACGATGCCGCAGGCGCGCACCAGGCGGCCATGGGGCGCGTCTTGCAGGGTTTGGGCCGTCATGAAGCGGCGCGCCTGCAGCCGCTCGCGCAGCAGGGCCAGCGGGTGGCGGCGCAGCGTGAGGCCCAGGCTGGCGTAATCCCACACGATGGCTTCGCCTTCGGGGGCTTCGGGCAGCTGCAGCAGGTCTTCGTCCACCGGGGCCTCTTTCAGCAGCGCGGGCGGGGCCTTCAGGGCGGCCGCGTCCCACACCTGCTGGCGGCGGTGGCCGCTCAGGCCCATCAGCGCGTCGGCGGCGGCGAGCTGTCGCATGTCTTGCTGGTCGAGACGGGCGCGGCGGGCGAGGTCTTCGGCGTGCACGGGGTTGTCGCCCGCTCTCGCTGCGACGATGCGTTCGGCGGCGGCGTGCGACAGGCCGCTGACCATGCGCAGGCCCAGGCGCACGGCGGGTTGCGCGCCCATGGTCTCTTCCAGCGTGCAGTCCCAGTCGCTCTCCATCACGTCCACGGGCCGCACGTCCACGCCGTGGCGTGTCGCATCCTGCACCAGCTGGCTGGGGGAATAGAAACCCAGCGGCTGGCTGTTGAGCATGGCGGCCAGGAACTCGGCGGGGTGGTGGCGCTTGATCCAGCAGCTGGCGTAGACCAGCAGGGCGAAACTGGCAGCGTGGCTTTCGGGAAAGCCGTAGCTGGAGAAACCTTTCACCTGCTCGAAAACGCTGTGCGCGAATTCGGGGCTGTAGCCGCGCTCGGTCATGCCGTCGACCAGGCGGCGCTCGTATTGCCCGAGGCCGCCCTTGCGCTTCCAGGCGGCCATGGCGCGGCGCAGGCCGTCGGCCTCGCCGGGCGTGAAGCCGGCCGCGATGATGGCGATCTGCATGCACTGCTCCTGGAACACGGGCACGCCCAGGGTGCGCTCCAGTGCGGCGTCGAGCGCCTTCGGGAAGGTGACGGGTTCCTTGCCCTGGCGGCGGTTCAGGTAGGGGTGCACCGCGCCGCCCTGGATGGGACCGGGCCGCACCAGCGCCACCTCGATCACCAGGTCGTAGAAGCAGCGCGGCTTCAGGCGCGGTAGCATGCTCATCTGCGCGCGGCTCTCGATCTGGAACACGCCCACGGTGTCGGCGGCGCAGATCATGTCGTAGGTGGCCGCATCTTCCGCGGGGATGTCCTGCATCTGGAACACGCAGCCCTTGCGCGCGCCGATGAAGTCGAGCGACTTGCGGATCGCCGTCAGCATGCCGAGCGCGAGCACGTCCACCTTCAGCAGACCCATGGCGTCGAGGTCGTCCTTGTCCCACTGGATCACGGTGCGGCCGGCCATGCTGGCGTTCTCGATCGGCACCATGCGCGAGAGCGGCATCCGGGTCAGCACGAAGCCGCCGGTGTGCTGCGAGAGATGGCGCGGGAAGCCCATGAGCTGCGCGGTGAGCGCCATCAGCTGGCGCACCGCCAGCTGGTCCGGGTCCAGTCCCGCTTCTTTCAGGCGCTCGGTTTCGATGCTGCGGCCGTCCCACCAGTGGTGGCCTTTGGCCAGCGTGGCGAGGGTGTCGTCGGCAAAGCCGAGCGCCTTGCCCACGTCGCGGATGGCGCTGCGCGGGCGGTAGCTGACCACGGTGGCGGTCAGCGCCGCTCGCTCGCGCCCGTACTTGGCGTACAGGTACTGGATGACTTCTTCGCGCCGCTCGTGCTCGAAATCCACATCGATGTCGGGCGGCTCGTTGCGTTCTTTCGAAATGAAACGCTCGAACAGCACCGAGGTGCGCGCGGGGTCCACCTCGGTGATGCCAAGGCAGTAGCAGACGGCGCTGTTGGCCGCCGAGCCCCGGCCCTGGCACAGGATGTGTTGCGAGCGCGCGAACGCGACGATGTCGTGCACGGTGAGGAAGTAGTGCTCGTACTGCAGTTCTGCAATCAGGGCGAGCTCGTGTTCCACCTGCTGCTGCACGTGGTCGGGCGCACCCTCCGGCCAGCGCCGGCCCATGCCCTCGCAGGCCAGGCGGCGCAGGTGGCTCGCCGGTGTTTCGCCGGGCGGCACGACTTCGCTCGGGTACTGGTAGCGCAGCTCGTCGAGCGAAAAGCTGCAGCGCGCCGCCACGCGCAGGGTCTCGGCCAGCAGCTCGGGCGGGTAACGCTGGGCGATGCGCAGGCGTGAACGCAGATGCTGTTCGGCGTTTTGCGCCAGCGCGAAGCCGCATTCGGTGAGCGGTTTGCCGATGCGCGTGGCGGTGAGCACGTCTTGCAGCGGCTTGCGCGAGCGGCGGTGCATGAGCACGTCGCCCAGCGCCACCAGCGGCACGGCGGTGAGCGCGCTGCTCTGGCGCAGCTGGTGGAGCAGCATCTCGTCGTCCAGCCGGCGCAGCTGTTCCACGCCGAGCCAGCAACGCCCCAGGAAGTGCTGCAGCAGCCAGCGGGCCATGCCGTCCATCTGCGCCTGGCTGCTGCCCCGCTCGGGCACGGCGATGACGAGGCAGTCGGCGAGCGCGTCCGCGCTGATGGCGTGCAGCGCCAGCCGGTAGCTGCCTTTGTACGAGGAGCGGCGCAGCCGGGTGATGAACTCGCAGAGGTTGCCGTAGCCGTTGAGGTTGGTGGCGAGCGCGATCAGCGTGAACGGTGTTGCGTCGTCCACCCTGAACTGGCTGCCCACCAGCAGCTTCAGGCCGTGTTCCCTGGCGGCCACGTGGGCGCGCACCATGCCGGCCATGGAGCATTCGTCCACCAGCGCCAGGGCCGCGTAGCCCAGCGCCTGGGCGCGCTCCACCAGTTCCTCGGGGCGGCTGGCGCCGCGCAGGAAGCTGAAGTTGGAGACGCAGCGCAGCTCGGCGTAAGGCGGGATGGCGGTGGTGGCGGTGGTGGCGGACATGGCCATGCCCGATCAGGCGAAATGCCCGTGCAGAAACCACGCGGGCGCTTCGTCCAGCCGGGTCTGGAACACCCAGAGCACGCCGGCGTGTTCGGACCAGGCCACCCAGTAGTCGCGCACCACGTTGCGGGTCTGGCCGCTGGCCTCGTCGCGGTCCCACCAGCCGCCCTCGACCCGCTGCGGCCCGGCGAGCAGCTGCAGTTCGCCCTGGTAGTAGGGCCGGTTGCCGCGCACGAGCAGCCTGAGCGGCGCGGGCAGCAGGAAGCTGGGTTGCGGCAGCTCGCTGCCCGGCATGTGGCGCGGCGGCGCAGCAGGTCGGGCCAGTGGCTGCGCCGCGGGTTGCCAGCGGCACATCCATTCGAGGCGGTGGTCTTCCAGCGCCACCGGGCGCAGCACGCGCTCGGGGCCCAGGCGCGCGGCCAGGCGCTCCAGTACCCGGTGCAGCGTTTCGCCCTGGCGCACGGCATCCGGCAGCAGCGAGGCGCTGCGCTCTTCCAGCGGGTGCACCTCCTGCGCGACCAGCTCCAGGTCGCCCACCGGGGCCAGCAGCTCCACATGGCCCAGGTGTTCGTCCAGCAGGCGGCACAGGTGGTCGATGTCGCGCGTCGGTTCGGCGGTGCGGATGGTGAGCTCACCGCCCTCGCCGGCCGAACGGGCGCGCATGGCGTCGTGCGCCCACCGGAGCGTGAAGGCGGTGGTGCCGCTGTGGCGCGCGGCGAGCCAGCCGGTCAGGGACAGGAGCAGGCGCCGCGCGCCCAGCAGCAGCGCCGGCGCCTGCTCCACGCGCGACATCAGTTCCAGCCGCTGGGCAAAGCACTCGGGCAGCAGCACCCACTGATGCACCTCGGGCGCGCGGCCATAGGCCTGGTCGAGCGCAGCCAGCAGGCGCTTGTCAAAGCGCCGGGCTGTGCCGCCGCGCGGCAGCCGACGCACGTCGCCCAGGGTGCGGCAGCCGACATGGGCCAAGGTCAGGCGGTGCGGACGCACGGCGCTGAGCGTTTCCATGGGCAGGGTGTCGAGCAGCGCGTCCAGTGGCTGGCGAACACCGTTTTCGATACCGGCGCGGGCCAGTGCCAGTGCGGCCAGACTGTTCGGCGCCCATGCGATCTGGTTCACGCCCAGCTCGCGGCCTTCGGCCCGGACGCGCTCACGCAGGGCGCGTTGCCCCCCGAACAGGCGCACGCTGGCCTCCACTTCCATGAGCACGGCTTCGTCAGCGATGGCGACCCGGGGCGTGAACTGAAGCGCCCAGACCGCCAGCGCCTGCTGCGCCGCGTCAATGGGAGAGGCTGGGCCGTCGGGGCTGTGCAGCAGGAGCGCTGACCACCACATGGTCGGCCTTTCGGGGAACGATCAGGCGGCTGGGCAGGCGCAGCCGCGGCGTCATGATGGATTGCAGACCGCCGGGCACCGATGGCAGGCGCAGCGTCTGCTCCAGCGGCGGGCCTTTGCGCTTGACGATGTCCACCAGGAGCTCCCAGTCCTGGCCCACGCGGACCAGCAGACGCAGCGGCGCGGCCGACGACTCCTGCGCCGCCGTGCCGGGCCGGCACAGGAACACCGGCCCTTCGTTGCCCGCGGCCAGCACCTGCAGGCGGCGGATCTGCTCGGGCCTCACCTGGGGCAGCCAGGCGATCAGGGCGCCGCAGGCCCGGGCCCTGATCAGCTGTTCGGCCGACCACAGGCGTTCGGCTGGCGTGTGTGCCTGGATCCAGACCAGCTGCCGCCCGTCCAGTCCCTCCAGGCGCAGGCCGGGCAGGTGCGGCTGCTTGGGCGGCCCCACCACCACCACGCTGCGCCCGGCGGCCACCACCTGACGCAGCAGGGGCGCGAGCAGCCGCCATTCCAGCGTGCCGCTTTGCGGGCTCAGGATGTCGGTGAGCGCGTGGCACGGCCAGCCGCCGCCGGGCAAGACGGCGTCCAGCGCAGCAAACCCGCTGGGCACGGTGGCGGCCACCGGGCTGCCCAGCTGGTCGCCACGCCACAGCGCCGCCGCCACGGCAACCGGCAGACCGGTCGACAGGGCACCCGGCGCAGACACCGGGCGGGGGGCATTCGTGGCAGGCCGGACCCAGGTCGGGTTGGTCTGCGGGGCAGGATGGGCTGGCATGGTGGACTCGAATACTGTTTTTATGTAAGGGGTATCCACTTAGCTCCAGTCGGTGCAGAATAACTGGATGGATATCCATACTTTAGCGCCAACACCCGAAAAAGACTACCCGCAGACTTGGAACGAGTTTCTTGACTGGTTTGCCACCGAAGAGGCGTGCCTTGCCTATCTGGAGCGGCTGCGGTGGTCCCAAGGTTTTGTCTGCCCGCGCTGCGGCTGCGTGGGCGATGCCTATCGTGCGACGCGTACCCGGCTGATGTGCCCGAGTTGCCAACACCAGAGTTCGGTGACCGCCGGCACCATCTTCGAGAAGACCCGAACGCCACTGCGCGTATGGCTGGCTGCCGCCTGGTACCTGACCAATCAGAAACAAGGCGTGAGCGCGTTGGGCCTGCAGCGTGTGCTGGGGTTGGGCAGCTACCAGACCGCCTGGACCATGCTGCACCGGCTTCGTCGTGCCATGGTTCGACCGGGTCGCGAACAGCTCAAAGGGCTGGTCGAAGTTGACGAGACCTATCTGGCCATCACAGACAGGCAAAACCCCATCTCACCCAAAGGGCGCAAGAGCAGCACGAGCAAAGTGCTGGTGGTGATGGCCGTGGAGATGCTGGACCCCAAGGGATTCGGTCGCATCCGCCTGCGCCGCGTTGCCAATGACTCTGCCGCTTGTGTGATTCCGTTCGTGCAGGAGGTCATCGAGCCTGGCGCACAGGTGCGTACCGACGGCTCGGCTGCCTACCTGACATTGAAAGACCTAGGCTTCGTCCATCAGCGTACGGTCATGCTCGGTTCCAGTGTCCCGGCTCATGTCTCGATGGCGGGCGTGCATCGGGTGGCGGCTCTGGTGCAGCGCTGGATTCTGGGCACACACCATGGCTCGGTGCAGCCCGAACACCTGGATGCCTACCTGGATGAGTTCGTGTTCCGCTTCAATCGCCGCACATCCAACTCACGCGGCATGTTGTTCTATCGGTTGCTGCAGCAAGCGGTCGTGACAGCCCCGGTGACGTACCGGGATGTGGTGAAAAAGGCTTGACTGTTTGCCTGACTGGCATATCATCAAATACTGGTTATTCATCCAGCATTCAAAGATGACTGGAGCTAAGTGGATACCCCTTTTTTATGTACAGTAATGGAAAGTGGATCAACTGTCCAGTCCCACCGCACCACGGCCAAGGAACCATTCCATTAGCACTCACTCATAGAGAGTGCTAACATTTAGAAAGACCAACCTGAGGAGGGTTTTACACATGTCCCCATCGCTTGCTCCTGCTGCCTTGCCGACCGCCACGCTCGCCGTGGCCAGTCCGTGGGCCAGCCGTTCGCTGACGCTGCCCCCGCTGGGCAACCTGGATGCCTACATTTCCGCCGTCAACCGCATGCCGCTGCTGACGCTGGAAGAGGAACAGGGCGCCGCACGCCGCCTGCGCGACCACAACGACATCGATGCAGCCGGCCAGCTGGTGATGTCGCACCTGCGTCTGGTGGTGTCGATCGCCCGCCAGTACCTGGGCTACGGCCTGCCGCACGGCGACCTCATCCAGGAGGGCAACGTGGGCCTGATGAAGGCGGTGAAGCGCTTCGACCCGGACCAGGGCGTGCGCCTGGTGAGCTACGCCATGCACTGGATCAAGGCCGAGATCCACGAGTACATCCTGAAGAACTGGCGCATGGTGAAGGTGGCCACCACCAAGGCCCAGCGCAAGCTGTTCTTCAACCTGCGCTCGCGCAAGCAGGGCTTCCGCTCGGAAGCCGTGGACGGCGACACGCACCGCGAGGTGCTGTCCGACAGCGAAGTCGGCGTGATGGCACGCGAGCTGAACGTGAAGCCCGAGGAAGTGCGCGAGATGGAAACCCGGCTCTCGGGTGGCGACGTGGTGCTGGACCCGGGCCCGGGCGATGACGGCGAAGACAGCTTCGGCCCCATTGCCTACCTGGCCGACGTCCACCACGAGCCGACCGCGGTGCTCGAATCGGCCGAACGTGACGCACTGGCCACCGAAGGCGTGGCGCGCGCCATGGGGGAGCTGGACGAACGTTCGCGCCGCATCGTGACCGAGCGCTGGCTCAAGGTGAACGACGACGGATCGGGTGGCATGACGCTGCACGAGCTGGCGGCCGAATACGGTGTGAGCGCCGAACGGGTGCGCCAGATCGAGGTGGCCGCCATGAAGAAGATGCGCAAGGCACTGACCGAATTCGCCTGAGCGACAGCACCCGGTGCCGTGCCGGCGGCATGGCATGTTTCCGGGCACCCAGGCCCCGTCCGACTTGTCGGCCGGGGCTTTTTCATGGGTGATGGCTGTGGCAGGCACGCCGCACCTTGAGCCGGCGGGCTCCCGGATGTGCAGGTTGTCAGCCAAGCTCCCAGAGCGGCACGCCAGAATGCGGTCATGCATCGTGAACGACCCACCGGCAAGCGGCCCGGCACCCCCTTCCCCTGGCCGCCTGCCTGGCGGGTCTGCTTCGGGATGCTCCTGTTCCTGGGCGGCCTACTGGCCTGGAACGCGGCGGCGACAGCCTCCGAAGCGGCCCAGTCGCTGCCACCGGTGGTGCTCGACAGCGCGCAGAACAGCGTGTCCCTGGCGCAACGCAGCCTTTACTGGGTCGACGCCGACGGCGCCCTGACGGCGCAGGAGGTGGCACAACGTCAGGCCGACCTGCCGTTTGCGGTGCGAGGCCACAAGCACCGCCTGCTGCTCGGGCCGAAGGCCGCGCTCTGGGTGCGCTTTGACGCCTGGGTGCAGGACACCAGTTCGCACTGGGAACTGGAGCTCACGCACTCGGGCACCGACCGCATCAGCCTCTACCACCAGGGACCCGATGGCCAGTGGCAGGCCCAGCACGCAGGCGACAGCATTCCGGTGCGCGACTGGGCATCACCGGACCGCTACCCCGTGTTTTCACTGGACAACCGCAGCGACCTGCCAGTGACCTACTGGGTGCGCATCGAACACGCCCGCGTCCCTTTCTCGGGGGAACTCTTCATTCACCGGCACAACCACCTGCGCGAACTGCGCATCCACCAGCAATTCCTGCTGGGCGCGTATTTCGGCATGGCCTTCCTGCTGACCGCGGTGGCGGTGGCCAACGCCCTGGTGTTCCGCGACAGCAGTTTTGCGGCCTACGCGGTCTACATCTCGGTGCTGGGGCTCGCGCTGGCGGCCTCCCTGGGCGTGGGCGGGCAGTTCCTCTGGCCGAACTCGGCCACCTGGAACGGACTGGCCGAATTCATCCTGCTGCCGATGGTGGCCGTGGCGGGCCTGCTGTTCGTGCGCCACGTGGTGCAGCCCCGGCGCATCGGGCGCGGCCTGGATCGCCTGTCGCTCACCCTGGCCGGTGTGCTGCTGGCCCTGACCGCATGGGACGTGGCCAGGCCCAGCGCGTGGAGCTTGCAGGGCATCAGTGCGGTCGGGGCGCTGACCATGGTCCTGGTCTATGCCATGCTGCTGGCGGCCTGGCGCACCGGCGACCGCTGGGTGCGCTGGATCGCACTGGGCATCCTGCCAGTGCTGATGGCCGGCGCGCTGCCGGTGCTGCGCAACTTCGGCCTGATCTCTTCGGGTTTCCTGTCGCAATACGGCATGGTGATCGCGGCCACCCTGGAAGCCCCCCTGCTGATCTATGGCCTGTTACAGCGCTCGTCCCTGCAGCACGAAGCACAGACCCGGGCCAAGGCACTGTCACGGACCGAGCCACTGACCGGCCTGACCAACCGCCACAACGGCATGCTGCGGCTGCACGAAAGCCTGGTCCGCGCCCAGCGCTACGACCACCACATCGCGCTGCTGCTGATCGATCTGGACAACCACGCGTGGTTTGAACAGGCGCACGGTCGCGAGGTGGCCGACCGCGCGCTGGTGCTCACCGGTTCGCTGCTGCGCTCGGTGGCGCGCGACGTGGACACCGCCGCCCGGGTGGACGACAAGACCTTCGCCCTGCTGATGGAGGGCCCGGTACGTGCGGCCCAGGCCGTGGCCGCGGCCACCAGCATCGTGGCCGGAGGGCTGCGACCCTCCACCCAGCTGCCCGTCGGGACGACGCTGCGCTTCAAGATCGTGCTGGCCCTGCTGCCCGAGGCCGGACTGGAGCTGGACCAAGACGCCCAGGCCCACCTGGACTGGCTGCGCCATGCGCTGGACGATCTGCGCCAGAACCAGCGCAAAAGCATCCAGACGCTGAATTTCTGATCCGCCGGCGGGCCCCGCCCTGGCGGAACTGCCCCCTCGGGGGGACAGGGAAACGGGCGCAGCGGGCGAACGTGGGGGCTCAGGTCTCCCGGCGCAAGGCCGGGAACAGGATCACGTCGCGGATGCTGGGGCTGTCGGTCAGCAGCATCATCAGGCGGTCGATGCCGATGCCGCAGCCGCCGGCCGGGGGCATGCCGTATTCGAGCGCGCGGATGAAGTCGGCGTCGTAGTACATGGCCTCTTCGTCACCGCCGTCCTTGGCCGAGACCTGCGCGTGGAAACGCGCCGCCTGGTCTTCGGCGTCGTTCAGCTCCGAGAAGGCGTTGCCGAATTCGCGACCGGTGATGTACAGCTCGAAACGCTCGGTCACCTCGGGGCGGTCGTCGTTGGCGCGCGCCAGCGGCGAGATTTCGGTCGGGTGCTCCATGATGAAGGTCGGGTTCCAGAGCTTCTCTTCCACCGTCTCTTCGAAATACAGCACCTGCAGGCTCGCCAGGCTGCGCGTGCTCAGCTGGTGCTTGCCTTCCGACAGGCCCAGCTTCCTCAGCGCGGGAATCAGCCACTCGGGACGGTCCACGCCGTCGCCCGCATCGGTGTATTTCAGGATCGCCTCGCGGATGGTCAGGCGCTCGAAGGGCGAGTACACGTCCACCGGCTGGCCGTTGTAGGTCAGCGGCGTGTCGCCGTGCACCTGCCTGACCACGTGGCGGATCAGCTGCTCGTTGAAGTCCATCAGGTCCTGGTAGTTCCAGTACGCCGCGTAGAACTCCATCATGGTGAACTCGGGGTTGTGGCGGACGCTGATGCCTTCGTTGCGGAAATTGCGGTTGATCTCGAACACCCGGTCAAAACCGCCGACCAGCAGGCGCTTGAGGTACAGCTCGGGCGCGATGCGCATGAACATTTCCTGGTCCAGCGCGTTGTGGTGCGTCTTGAACGGCTTGGCGTTGGCACCACCGGGAATGGGGTGCAGCATCGGCGTCTCCACTTCCAGGAAGCCGTGGCTGACCATGAAGTCCCGGATGCTGGAGAGCGCGTGGCTGCGGGTGACGAAACGCCTGCGCGCGCTCTCGTCGGTCATCAGGTCAACGTAGCGCTGGCGGTACTTGATTTCCTGGTCGTGGATGCCGTGGAACTTGTCGGGTAGCGGCCGCAGGCTCTTCGTGAGCAGCCGGATCTGGTCGGCGTGGATGGTGAGTTCGCCGGTGCGCGTCTTGAACAGCACGCCTTCGGCCGCCACGATGTCGCCCAGATCCCAGTGCTTGAAGGCCCCGTGCACCGCTTCGCCGACGCTGTCGTTGTTCAGGTAGATCTGGATGCGGCCACCCGACGGGCCGAAGGAGGCGTCCTGCAGCGTGGCAAAGCTGGCCTTGCCCATGACGCGCTTGAGCATCATGCGGCCCGACACGCTGGCACGCACCGGCGTGGCTTCCAGCGCTTCCTTGCTCGCCTCGCCGTGCAGTGCAAACAGCTCGGCGGCCTTGTCGGCCGGCTTGAAATCGTTCGGGAAGGCCACACCCTCGCCGCGCTGCTGGGCTTCGCGCAGGCCCTTGAGCTTTTCACGGCGCTCGGCGATCAGCTGGTTCTCTTCGTGCGCGGGGTGGGCGCCGGTCACGGCGGCGTCGGCAGCGGGGCTGTTGGGGGTGGCTTGGGACATAAACTGGAGCAGGTGGTGCCGATCAGGCCGATCGGGGCAGTTGGGTGGCGCGGGGAGCGCGCCAAACCCCGCATTTTAGTTCTCCGGTCCGCCGGCATGCGGCCCGTGCGGGTGCCACCAGATAATGTGCCCCATGTTGCTGCGCGCCGGTCTGGTCTCCATCGCCCTCTTGCTGGCCAGCCGCCTGCTGGGCCTGCTGCGCGAGTCGGTACAGGCGGCCGCGCTGGGTGCCACCGGTCTGGCCGACGTCGCCATCCTCATGCTGACGCTGCCCGACCTGCTGACCGGCATCCTGGCCTCGGGTGCGCTGAGCTATGTCTTGCTGCCGCTGTGGGCGCGGCAGTCGCCGCACGCCCAGGCCATCACCCGGGCACGGCTGTCCCGCATCCTGCTCGTCTCCGGCCTGGTCGTGGGCGCTCTGATGGTGCTGGCGCCACAGGTCATCACCCAGGCGCTGGCACCCGGGCTGAGCGACAGCGCAGGGCACACGGCGCACGGCGCATTGCGATGGAGCGCGCTGGCCATGCCCCTGGCCCTGGTGGCAGCGCTGGGCACCACACGCCTGCAGCATCTGCGCGACTTCACCGGCATGTACGGCGCCAACCTGGTGGTCAATGCAGCCATCGTCGCCGGCCTGCTGCTGATCCTTCAGGGTGGCGACCACCTCCGGGCCCCGCCCGTCACCGTGCTGGGCGCCGGACTGGTGCTGGGCATGGGCCTGCGCCTGGTCTGGCAGGGCTGGCGCGCGCGCCGGGCTGCGCCGGCCACGCCCGCCCTGCCCGACGGCCCGGTCCCGACCCAGGATGTCGATGGACCCCGCACCCCGGTCTGGCTCTGGGCGCTCGCCAGTGCAGGGCTGCCGCTGATGTTGCCGTTGCTGGGGCGCAGCCTGGCCTCCAGTGCCGGTGAAGGTGCCCTGACGACCTTCAACTACGCCTGGAAACTGGTGGAACTGCCGCTGGTGCTGGCCGTTCAGCTGGTGGCCACACTGGCTTTTCCGGGCATTGCCCAGGCGTTCTCCCACGGCACGGCGCCGGCCACCGAAGCGCAACGCACCCGCCAGCGCGACGCACTGCGCAGTGCCTTTGTGCTGGCGTGGGTGCTGGCCTGTGCCGCGGCGGCGGCCCTCTCGGGCATGGCGCCTGCGTTGGCCCAGCTGCTGTTCGGCTGGGGTCGCATGACACCCGAAGCGGTGGCCGGGGTGGGTATCTGGAGTCGGGTGGGGGCCTGGTCGCTGCTGCCGCAGGCGCTGCTGGCGGTGCTGCTCACGCTGATGGCCAGCACCGGACGGCTGCGCGGCGCGGTGGCGGCCTACATGGGCGCCCTGTGCCTGCTGGCGCTGCTCGGCTGGCTGGGCGGCCAGGCGCCCGGAGCGGGTGCGGGCGCCCGTGGTGAACAGGTGATGTGGGCCATCAACGCGGCCTTGAGCGTCGCGGCCGTGGCGCTGCTGCTGCGCGAACGCGACTTCCTGCGCGGTGTGCTGCGCGGACGCGACCTGCTGCCAGCGCTCGGCAGCGCGCTGGCGCTCGGATTCGCCGCACGCTTCCTGGACGCACCCGGCCGCCTGCAAGGCCTGCTGCTGGCGCTGGGCATGGCCGTCACCGTGGTGGCGGTGTCCGTGATGTTTTCGCCCGGTCTGCGCCAGGCCCTGCGGCGATAATGGGCCGCAGCCATGATTGACCTGATCCAGATCACCAACGACCCCGACATGGCGCGGCGCTGCGACGCCATGGACGGCATGCGACTGTGGGTGGACCTGGAACGCAAAGGCAAGGCCGAGCGCCAGGCCGGTCGCAACACCTTCATCAGCAGCCACACGCTGGACGACGTGGGTCGCATCAAGGCGGTGCTGCGGCGCTCACCGCTCATGGTGCGCGTGAACCCGCTCAACCCCGACACCGATGCCGAGGTGGAAGCGGTGCTGGCGCAGGGCGCCGACTGGCTCATGCTGCCCATGTTCAGCGAAGCCGGCGAGCTGCGCGACTTCTGCGCCCTGGTGGCCGGGCGCGCGCCGGTCGTGGCCCTGCTGGAAACCGCCGGTGCGTTCGAGACCCTGCCCATGTGGATGAAGACACCGGGCTTGCACGAGGTGTACGTGGGCCTGAACGACCTGCACCTGTCGCTCGGTCTGCGCTTCATGTTCGAGCCGCTGGCGCTCGGTCTGGTCGACAGCGTGTCGCGCCTGGTGCATGCGCAGGGTCTGCGGTTGGGCTTTGGCGGCATCGCAGGTCTGGACGACGGCCTGCTGCCCGGGCGCGACGTGCTGGCCGAACACCTGCGGCTGGGTTCACGCGCGGTCATCCTGTCGCGCACGTTCCATCGCAGCGACAGCGAAGACCGCTTTGAAGACCGGGTGGCGGCGCTGCGCGCGGCCGAAGAGCACCTGATGCAGCGCGATGAGGGCCAGATCGAAGCCGACCGCCAGCGCATCGCCGACGTCATCGGCGACATCGCCCTGGCCCAGCGCGGCGCCGGCGATGCGCCTGCATGAAACGCCTGTTCGACCTGGCAGCTTCCCTGGTGGCGCTGCTGCTGCTGAGCCCCGTGCTGCTGGGCACGGCACTTGCCGTGATGCTTGAATCCGGCCTCCCTGTGCTTTTCCGCCAGACCCGCGTGGGTCGCGATGGGCACGAATTCGGCATGTTCAAGTTCCGCAGCATGGTGAAGAACGCCGCAAGCATCGGGCCCTACTTCACTGCCGCCAACGACCCGCGCATCACCCGCGTGGGCCGCTTCATCCGCCGCACCAGCCTGGACGAATTGCCGCAGCTGATCAACGTATTGACCGGCGACATGAGCCTGGTCGGCCCGCGCCCGGACGTGCCGGCGCAGCGCAGCCTGTACACCGAAGCCGACTGGGCGCAGCGCTGCAGCGTGCGGCCCGGCATCACCGGTCTGGCGCAGGCGCTGTACCGTTCCGACTCCACCCAAGCCCAGCGGCTGGAAGCCGACCTGCGCTACACGCGCGAAGCCTCGGTCTGGCTGGATCTCAAGATCTGCTGGTGGACGCTGCGGCGACTGACCGGCCGGGGCGCGAACTGATGTGCGGCATCTTTGGCTACTGGGATCGCCAGCAACAGGCGCTGGGCGATGAGGCCCTGCGCGGCATGGCGCAGGCGCTGTTCCACCGCGGGCCGGACGACGAAGGCATCCACCACCGGCGGTCACGCGGTGTGGCCATCGGCAACCGGCGCCTGTCGATCATCGACCTCGGCGGCGGCCACCAACCGTTTGTGAGCGACGACGGCCAGATCGCTGTGGTGCAGAACGGCGAGATCTTCAACCACGTGGAGCTGGCCGCCGACCTGCGTGCCCAGGGCGTTCGACTGGACACGCATTCCGACACCGAGGTGATCCTGCGGCTGTATGAGCGCGAAGGCATTGCCTGCCTGAGCCGCCTGAACGGCATGTTCGCCATCGCGATTCACGACGCGCGCGAAGACGCGCTCTACCTGGCGCGCGACCGCATCGGCGTCAAGCCACTCTATGTGCACGACGACGGACGGCGCCTGCTGTTCGGCTCCGAGCCCAAAGCCCTGTGGCCCGCCCTGCCGCGCAAGCCGGGCATGGACCTGGAAGCGATCCACCACTACCTGACGTTCAACTACATCCCCGCGCCGTGGACGGCCTACCAGGGCGTGCGCCACGTCATGCCCGGCACCTGGCACAAATACACACGCAGCGGCGGGGTGCAGACACAGCGCTGGTGGAGCCTGGCGGACCAGCGCGAGCAGGACCACACGTTCGACGCCTGGGCCGAAGAATTCATGGCCCTGCTGGACGACGCCACGCGCATCCGGCTGCGGGCCGACGTGCCCTTCGGTGCTTTTCTCTCGGGCGGCGTCGATTCGAGCACCATCGTCGGCCTGATGGCGCGCCACGTTGCGGCTCCGGTGAAGACCTTCTGCATCGGCTTTGAAGACCCGCGCTACGACGAATCGGCGTTCGCCGCGCAGGCCGCGCAGCGCTTCGGCTGCCAGCACACCAGCGAAGTGGCCGAACTCAACATGCTGGACCGCTGGCCACGGGTGCTGCACCACCTGGACCAGCCGCACGGCGATGCGTCCTTCATGCCCACGCTGCGCGTGAGCGAGCTGGCTGCGAAACACGTGAAGGTGGTGCTGACCGGCGACGGTGGTGACGAGCTCTTCGCCGGCTACGACAAGTACGCGCAGTTCTTTGCCCGACCCGATGCGATGACCCTGCCCCAGGCGGCGTTCGAGCGCCGTTACTTCGACAGCATCTCGCTCTTCAGCCCCGAGGCCAAGGCAGCCCTGTACCGGCCTGAGGTGCGTGCGCAGTTCGCGGGCGTCGACAGCTTCGGTGCTGCGGCTCCCTGGCTGGAAGAAGCCCGGCACTTCGACCGCATCAACCAGGCGCTGGTCCTGGACATGCAGCTGCTGCTGAGCGGCAACAACCTGGTCAAGCCCGACCGCATGGGCATGGCGGTCAGCATCGAGGCGCGCACGCCCTTCCTCGACTGGCGGCTGATGGAATTCGCTTTCCGCTCGCGCGGCGCCACCAAGCTCTCGGCCAGTGGCGACAAGAAGCACTGGTTCAAGCGCGCCGCCGTGCCGCTGATCGGCGAGGACCTGGCTTACCGCCAGAAGCAGATGTTCACCGTGCCCATCGGCGACTGGTTCAGAGGCGGGCTGCACAGCTGGCTGCGCGGCACGCTGGACGGCAGTGAAGTCATCGCCGAGCTGTTCGAACCGGGCGTGGTCACCGCCATGCTGGACCGGCACCGCGATGGTTCAGCCAACTTCACGCGCGAGCTGCGTGCGCTGGCGGCGCTGGCGCTCTGGCACAAGGACGTCTACGCATGAGCCGGCCACCACGCATCCTGTTCGTCACCTACGGTGGCGGCCACGTGGGCATGGTGCTGCCGGTGATCCGCGAGCTGGAGACCCTGCTGCCCGGCGTGGACTGCCCGCTGATGGCGCTGACCACCGGGCACCTGAAAGCGCGTGCTGTACGGCCCACCCTGGGCTACCAGGATTTCCTGCATCTGGTGGACGCCGGCGCTGCACGCCGCTGGGGCGAGCGCCTGAGCGAGGGCAACACCAGCCCCGACGTGCCTGCCGACGAAACCATCGCCTACCTCGGCATCAACTACCTGGACCTGATCGCCCAGCACGGCGAAGCCGGCGCCGCCGAGCGGTACCGCGAACAGGGCCGCTACGGTTTCCGGCCGCTGCACTTCATGCGGCGCGTGATCGAAGCCCTGCAGCCCGATGCCGTGGTCGCCACCAATTCACCACGCAGCGAGCGTGCGGCGCTGGACGTGGCCCAGGCCGCAGGCATCCCGTCCATCGGCATGGTGGACCTGTTCGGCCTGGACAGCGACACCTACGTGCTGCACGAGCCCAGGCCCGGCTGGACCTGCGTGATCGCCGAGGTCGTGCGCCAGCGCCTGATCGCGCGCGGCTTCCCGCCCGAGGGCGTGGTGGTCACCGGCAACCCGGCCTTCGACGGCCTGCAGGCCAGTGAAAACCACGACAAGGCCGAACGCTTCCTCGCCGAACGCGGCTGGCAGGGTCTCAAACCCGTGCTCTTCGCCGGCCACGTGGAGCCCTATGCCCACCCCGACACGCCGGTGCCGGCTGGCCAGGCCCTGCCGCGCGAGGTCGAAGCCGTGCTGCGGGCGCACGTGCGCCAGCACCCGGACCTGGCGCTGATCGTGCGCTACCACCCGAGCGACTGGAGCAGCTACCCGCGCCTGCCCGACGAGCCACGCATCCATTTCAGCGAGCCGCCGCGCGAACCGATCCACCCGCTGATCCTGGCCTCAAGGGCGGTGGTCGTGCAGACCTCCACCGTCGGACTCGAATCGGCCGTGGCCGGCAAACCGGTGATCGCCATCGAAAACTCGCCCGCGGCCCATATCTGGTTCAGCCTGGCCCGGCAGGGCGTGGCCACGCCCTGCGCGACACCGGCCGACCTGCCCGCCGTGCTGGAAGCCGTGCTCGCCGGGTGCGGATCGGGCCAGCCCAACGCCTACCGCAGCGACGGCCAGGCGGCCAGGCGCGTCGCCAGGGTCGTGCGAAATGCCCTGCAAAGTTCACCCCATACCGGGTTTTGAGCCACACGCAGTCGGTCAAAATACCCTTTCTGCAACCGCGTTCCCCACCCGGGTCCCACCCATGCTGAGCAACTCCACCCTCCTCGTCACCGGCGGCACCGGCTCGTTCGGTCACACCTTCGTGCCGATGACCCTCGCGCGCTACAACCCGCGCAAGCTCATCATCTACTCGCGCGACGAGATGAAGCAGTGGGAGATGGCCAAGCTGTTCCAGGGAGACGAACGCGTGCGCTTCTTCATCGGCGACGTGCGCGACCGGGAGCGCATGTACCGTGCGCTCGACGGCGTGGACTACGTGGTGCACGCGGCGGCCACCAAGATCGTGCCCACGGCCGAGTACAACCCCTTCGAGTGCGTCAAGACCAATGTCACGGGCGCCATGAACCTGATCGATGCCTGCATCGACAAGAAGGTCAAGGGGGTCGTGGCCCTGTCCACCGACAAGGCCAGCAGCCCGGTCAACCTCTACGGCGCCACCAAACTGGTGTCGGACAAACTGTTCGTGGCTGGCAACTCGTACGCGGGCGCCACCGGCTGCAAGTTTTCCGTCGTGCGCTACGGCAACGTGATGGGCTCGCGCGGCTCGGTCATCCCCTTCTTCCTCACGCAGAAGGGCAAAGGCTCGCTGCCCATCACCGACGAGCGCATGACGCGCTTCATGATCACGCTGGAGCAGGGCGTGGAGCTGGTCTGGCACGCCTTCGAAGACATGGAAGGCGGCGAGATCTACGTGAAGAAGATCCCGTCGATGAAAGTGACCGACATCGCGCGTGCCGTGGACCCGGAGGCCAGGCATCAGATCGTGGGCATCCGCCCAGGCGAAAAACTGCACGAGCAGATGATCAGCGAGGAAGACGCACACTACACCTTCGAATACCCCGAGCACTTCAAGATCCTGCCAGCCATCCACAGCTGGCACGAAGACTTCAAACGCATCAAGGACGGCCAGCGTGTGCCCGAGGGCTTCACCTACGCCAGCGACAGCAACACCGGGTGGATGGATGTGCCGGCCCTGCAGGCCTGGATCGCGCAGCACCAGGACAAGATCGGCCGCATCTGATGGCGGACGGCTCCATGGACTTCATCCCCTACGCCACGCAGTCCATCAACGAGGACGACCTGGCCGCCGTGCGCGAGGTGCTGACCTCGGGCTGGCTCACGCAGGGTCCGGCGGTGCCGCGATTCGAGCAGGCCTTCGCCGCGCTGCACGGCGTGGCGCACGCTGTGGCGGTGTGCAACGCCACCGCCGGCCTGCACATCGCCTGCCTGGCGCTGGGCGCAGGCCCGGGCCAGACGGTGTGGACCAGCCCGAACAGCTTCGTGGCCTCGGCCAACTGCGCGCTGTACTGCGGTGCGGGTGTGGACTTCGTGGACATCGACCCGGCCACGCGCAACATGAGCGTGAGCGCCCTGGCCGCGAAGCTGGAACAGGCCGAACGCGACGGCCAGCTGCCCGCCATCGTGATCCCGGTGCACTTCGCCGGCCTGGCCTGCGACCTGGCACCGATGCGTGCCCTGGCCGACCGCTACGGTTTCAAGATCCTCGAAGACGCCTCGCACGCTGTGGGCGCCAGCTACAACGGCCAGCCCATCGGCAGCCGCTACGCCGATGCGAGCGTGTTCAGCTTCCATCCGGTGAAGATCGTCACCACCGGCGAAGGCGGCATGGTCACCACGCCCGACGCGGCGCTGGCGCGGCGTCTGCAGCTGCTGCGCTCCCACGGCATCACGCGCGAACCCGGCGAGATGCAGCACCCCGACACCGGCGCCTGGCACTACGAGCAGCACAGCCTGGGCTTCAATTACCGGATGACGGACATCCAGGCGGCGCTGGGCACCTCGCAGCTGCGGCGCATCGACGGCTTTCACGCCGTTCGCGACAGGTTGGCCGACCGCTACGACCTGTTGCTGGGCAGCCTGCCGCTGCGCCGCCCAGCGCGCGTGCCCGGACCGGGTGCCACGGCCCGTTCATCCTGGCACCTGTACGTGGTGGAAGTGGTGTCCGGCCGCGGCGTGGCCGACCGCGCCACCGTGTTTGCGCGCCTGCGCGAAGCGGGCATCGGCGTCAACGTGCACTACGAGCCCATCCCGCTGCAACCCTATTACCGCGGCCTGGGTTTTTGGCCCGGCCAGTTTCCGGCCGCCGAGACGTATGCGACCCAGGCACTCTCGATCCCGCTGTACCCGGCCCTGACCGATGCGTTGCAGGACCGTGTGGTGGCGGAGCTGACCCAGGCACTGCGCGCATGACCACGCTGCTCATCGTGCAGGCACGCATGACATCAACCCGGCTGCCGGGCAAGGTGCTGCTGCCGCTGGCGGGCGAGCCCATGCTCACGCGCCTGATCGAGCGCCTGCATCGCGTCAAGCGATCGGACGGCATCGTCATCGCGACCACCGCCAACGCCAGCGACGACCCGATCGCGGCGCTGTGCGCACAGCTGGGTGTGCCCTGCCTCCGCGGCAGCGAACACGACGTGCTGTCGCGTTATGCCGATGCCGCGCGCCTGCACGGTGCCGATGTCGTGGTGCGCATCACGTCCGACTGCCCACTGATCGACCCGGCACTGGTCGACCGGGTCATCGCGGTCTACGAAGACGGTGCCAGCGACTATGTGTCCAACATGCTGCCCCCGACCTGGCCGTACGGTATGGCGGTCGAGGTGTTCAGCGCCGCCGCGCTGCAGCAGGCGCACGCCGAAGCCACGCAGGCCGCCGAGCGCGAACACGTCACGCCCTTCCTCTACTGGCACCCGGAGCGCTACCGCCTGCGCAACGTGGCCAGCCCGGTGGACCTCAGCCACCACCGCTGGACGGTGGACACGCCCGAGGATTACGAGCTGGTGCGCCGGCTGTTCGAAACACTGGTTCCCAAACACCCTGAATTCACCCAGGCTCACATCCTGGCCCTGCTCGATGCCCATCCCGACTGGCTGACCATCAACCAGCACGTCCAGCAGAAGCCCGCCACCGACACACAGACCCCCACGGAGTCCACCCCATGACCTTCAAGACCGAGCAGGAGGCCTTCTGGGCCGGCGATTTCGGCACCGAATACATCCAGCGCAACCAGGGCGATGCCCTGCTGGCTTCGAACCTGGACTTCTTCGGCAAGGCCCTGCGCGGCGCGCGCCGGGTGAAAAGCTGCATCGAGTTCGGCGCCAACATCGGCATGAACCTCAAGGCCCTGAAGCTGCTGCACCCCGGCATCGACGCGCACGCCATCGAGATCAACGCAAAAGCCGCCCAACAGCTGGGCACGGTGATCCCGCCTGCGCACGTCCACCACAGCTCCATCCTCGATTTCGCACCCACGCGCCAGTGGGACCTGACCCTGATCAAGGGGGTGCTCATCCACATCAACCCCGAGGTGCTGCCGCAGGTCTACGACAAGCTGTTCGCCGCCTGCGGCCGCTACCTGATGGTGGCCGAGTACTACAACCCGGCGCCGGTGGCCATTCCCTACCGCGGCCACAGCGACCGCCTGTTCAAGCGCGACTTCGCCGGCGAGATCATGGACCGCCACCCGCAGCTGCAGCTGGTGGACTACGGCTTCGCCTACCGCCGCGACCCCAACTTCCCGCAGGACGACATCACCTGGTTCCTGATGGAGAAACGCTGATCGCTCACACGGATTCACAAGCATGCTGACCTACTGCAAACACTGCGTCATGCCGGACACCAAGCCGGACCTGCACCTGGATGAACACGGCGTCTGCAACGCGTGCCGCAGCTATGAAAAGCGCGCCGAGGTGGACTGGGACGCGCGTTACCAGGACCTGCTCAAGGTGCTGGAGAAATACCGCCGCCCCGACGGCAGCCACTGGGACTGCATCGTGCCCGTCAGCGGCGGCAAGGACAGCACCTACCAGGTGGTGCGCATGCTGCAGCTAGGCCTGAACCCGCTGTGCGTCACCTCCTCCACCTGCGACCTCTCTCCGCTGGGCCGCGCGAACATCGAGAACCTCAAGCGCCTGGGCGTGGACCACATCGAGGTCTCGCCCAACCCGCTGGTGCGCGCCAAACTCAATCGCATCGGCTTGACGCAGGTGGGCGACATCTCCTGGCCCGAGCACGTCGGCATCTTCACCATTCCCGTGCGCGCGGCGGTGCAGTTCAACGTGCCGCTGATCGTCTGGGGCGAGAACTCGCAGAACGAGTACGGCGGCCCGGCCGCGGCGGCCGAGAACCACGTACTCAACCGCCGCTGGCTCGAAGAGTTCGGCGGCCTGCTGGGCATGCGCGTGTCGGACCTGATCGGCCAGGAAGGCATCGAGGCCAAGCACCTGATCCCTTACACCTACCCCACCGACGAAGAGCTGCAGCGCGTGGGCGTGACCGGCCTGTTCCTGGGCCACTACATCCCGTGGGACGGCCTGTCGAACACGCTGATCGCGCAGGCCAACGGCTTCCAGAGCTACCACAAGGTGGTGGAGGGCTCGATGGTCAACTACGAGAACCTGGACAACCACCAGACCGGCATCCACGACTACTTCAAGTTCCTGAAGTTCGGCTTCGGCCGCGCCACCGACCTGGCCTGCCTGCACATCCGCCGCGGGCGCCTGACGCGCCAGGACGGTCTGGAGGCCGTCAAGCGCCTCGACGGCCGGTTTCCCTGGGAATACCTGGGCAAGCCGCTCAAGGACATCCTGCGCCCGCTGGAGCTGACGGAAGACCAGTTCATCCGCATCTGCGACCAGTTCACCAACAAGAAGATCTTCAAGCGCGACGTCAGCGGAGCCCTGCTGAAGGACCGCGACGGCAACCTCACGAAAATCAACCACGACAACGTCTGAACATGAAGGTCGGTGTCATCGATTACGGCGTGGGCAACCTCGGCTCGGTGCTGCGCGCGCTGGAGGAGCTGCGCGTGGCCCCGGTGCTGGTCAACCGCGCGGCCGACCTGCACGCCACCGACTGCCTGATCCTGCCCGGGGTGGGCAACTTCGCCGACTGCGCGCGCCTGCTGGGCGCTGGCGGCTGGACCACCGCGCTGCGCGACGAAGTGCAGGGCTACAACCGCCCGCTGCTGGGCGTGTGCGTGGGCATGCAGCTGCTGGCCGACAGCAGCACGGAAGGCGCGGAAAGCGGTCAGGGCACGCCGGGCCTGGGTTTCATACCGGGGCAGGTGCAGCACCTGCGCGCGCTGGGCTGCACGCAACGCGTGCCGCATGTGGGCTGGAACGGCATCACCCGCACACGCAGCGACGACCACCTGTTCCACGGCATTCCGGACGGCACCGATTTCTACTTCGTGCACAGCTACGCCTTCGTGCCCGAGACCCCGGCCGACGTGCTGGCCACCACCGATGTCGGCATGCCCGTCGCGGCCGCGGTGCGGCGCGGCCATGTGTGGGGCACACAGTTCCACCCCGAAAAAAGCTCGCGCGCCGGCTTCCGCCTGCTGCGCAACTTCATCGAAGGGCCGGCATGCTGAAGGTGCGCGTCATCCCCACCCTGCTGTGGAAGCAGTTCGGCCTGGTCAAGGGCGTGGGCTTCGACAGCTGGCGCCGCGTCGGCCCGGTGCTGCCCGCGGTCAAGGTCTACAACCAGCGCGAGGTCGATGAGCTGGTGCTGGTGGACATCGTGGCCCACCAGTCGGATGACGACCCCGACTTCGAGTCCATCGACGAGTTCGGGCAAGACTGTTTCGTGCCGCTCACCGTGGGCGGTGGCATCACCCGCATCGATCAGGTGCAGCGCCTGCTGCGTGCCGGGGCTGACAAGGTGGCGATCAACACCGCGGCTTACGCGCGCCCCGAACTGGTCACCGAGATCGCCAGCCGCCACGGTGCGCAGTGTGTGGTCGCCAGCATCGACGTGCGCGCGCAGGACGGCGGCTGGGCGTGTTTCAGCCACGCTGGCAAGCAGGCGACGGGCCGTGAGGTCGGGGCCTGGGCGCGCGAACTGCAAGACCGGGGCGCGGGCGAGATCCTCATCACCTCGATCGAACGCGACGGCAGCATGCAGGGTTACGACCTGCCGCTGATCGAGGCCGTGGTGCGCGCGGTGAACATCCCGGTCATCGCCTCGGGCGGCGCCGGCCACTACCAGCACATGGTCGAGGCCGTGACGCAGGCCGGGGCTTCGGCCGTGGCCGCCGCCAGCATCTTCCACTTCACCGAGCAGACCCCCGCCGGCGCCAAGGCCGCGCTGGCTGCCGCCGGCGTGCCGGTGCGCCGGGCCTTCGTGCCTGACGGGCGCAACTGACATGTCCAGCGCCGCGCGGATCGCCATCCGTGTCGATGCGTCGGCCACCATCGGCACCGGTCATCTCAAGCGCTGCCTGTCGCTGGTGCAGGCCCTGATCGAACAAGGTGCGCAGGTCAGCCTGGTCACGCGCGCGCTGGACGGCGTGGCGGCGCAGGTGTTGCGAGCCGCACCCTGCCCGGTGCACTGGCTGCACGCGCCTGGCGGCAGCTTCCAGACCGACAGCACCTCCACGCCACACGCCGCGTGGGCCGGCGTGTCATGGACGCAGGACGCCAGTGACACCGTGACCGCGCTGCACGCGGAACACCCCGACTGGCTGGTGGTGGACCACTACGCCTTCGACGCACGCTGGCACGATGCCCTGCGCTCTGCCTTGGGCTGTCGCCTGCTGGTGATCGACGACACCGCCGACCGGCCACTGGCCCCGGATGCCCTGCTCGACCACAACTGGGCACCCGACCACCGGGCCAAATACGCCGGCCGGCTGACGCTCGAGCCGCACTGGCTCGCTGGCCCGCGCCATGCCCTGCTTTCGCCCGCTTACCGCAGCGCGCCGCGTTACGCCTTCCAGCCCGTGGTGCGCAGCATCGGCATCTTCATGGGCGGCACCGATCCCGACGGTGTCTCAGCCCGGGTGCTGGCCGCCTGCCGCGCTGCAGGCTTTGCCGGCACCATCGAAGTGGTGTCCACATCGGCCAACCCGTACCTGAGCAGCTTGCACGAAGCCTGCGCGGCCGACCCCGACACCATCCTCACGCTCGATCAAGCCGACCTCGCGACCTTCTTCGCGCGCCACGACCTGCAGATCGGCGCCGGCGGAGGCGCCACCTGGGAACGCTGCTGCATCGGCGCGCCCACCCTCGCCATCCCGGTGGCCGCCAACCAGTCGGCGGTCGTGCCGGGACTGGCCTCTCTCGGTGCAGTACGCGCTGCAACGGAGCACACACTGGCCGATGTCCTGCGTGAGCTGATCGCCGATCCGGCACAACGGCAGTCCTTGGCAAACACGGCCGCTGCCCTGGTCGACGGCCGCGGCGCCCAGCGCGTCGCCCTGCACCTGCTGCGCGACACGCTGCAACTGCGGCCCGCCACGCTGAATGACACCCCTCTCCTGCACGCGTGGCGCAACCACCCGGCCGTGCGCGCGGTCTCGGGCAGCAGTGAGCCCATTGCCTTGGAAAGCCATCACGGCTGGCTGCAGCGCGTGCTGTCATCGCCAGACCGCTGGCTGTTTGTTGCCCAGGTAGGTCTTCTGCCCGTCGGCAGCATCCGCTTCGACCGGCAGGAGAGCGGCCACCTCGAAGTCTCCCTCTACACCGATCCGCAGTTGCAGGGTCTGGGGATCGGTCCCCGCCTGCTGCTGTCGGGCGAGCGGCGGATGCGCCACAGCCTGCAGACACCGTTCACGGTGGACGCCACCGTGGTCGCGGGCAACACGGCCTCGCAGCGCCTGTTCGAAGGCTGCGGCTACCATGGCGGACCACTGCACTTTCAGAAGACCGTTGGCCATGCGCCGACCCCATCCAACGCCACCCCATGAAGATCCTTGACCGCGAGATCGGCCCCGGACACCGTCCCTACCTGATCGCCGAGATGTCGGGCAACCACAACCAGTCGCTGGACCGCGCACTGGCCATCGTGGACGCCGCCGCCGAGCACGGCGCCGACGCGATCAAGCTGCAGACCTACACGGCTGAGACCATGACGCTCAATGTGCGCATGCCCGGCTTCGTGATCGACGACCCGAAGAGCCTGTGGGCCGGCCGCCAGTTGTACGAGCTCTACGAAGAAGCGCACACGCCGTGGGCATGGCACGCACCCATCATGGCGCGCGCCGCTTCGCACGGCGTGCACTGCTTCAGCACGCCGTTCGACTTCAGCTCGGTCGACTTCCTCGAATCGCTGAACGTCCCGGCCTACAAGATCGCCTCGTTCGAGAACACCGACCTGCCGCTGATCCGCCGCGTGGCCGCCACCGGCAAGCCCCTGATCATGTCCACCGGCATGGCCACGGCCGGCGAGATCGACGAAGCCGTGCGCGCCGCGCGCGAAGCCGGCTGCCGCGACCTGGTGCTGCTCAAGTGCACCAGCACCTACCCCGCGACAGCCGACAACACCAACGTCAGCACCATCCCGCACATGCGCACGCTGTTCGGCTGCGAGGTCGGCCTGTCGGACCACACCATGGGCTGCGGCGTCTCGGTCGCGGCCACTGCGCTGGGCGCCAGCGTGATTGAAAAACACTTCACTTTGCGCCGTGCCGACGGCGGTGTGGATTCGAGTTTCTCGATGGAGCCGCACGAACTGCGTCAGCTGCGCGACGAGACCGAGCGCGCGATGCAGGCGGTGGGCCAGGTGAGCTACGGCCCGACAGCCGCCGAAATGAAATCGCTTGCGTTCCGCCGCTCACTCTACATCGCGCAGGACCTGCAAGCCGGTGACGTGCTCACGCGCGACAACCTGCGCTGCGTGCGCCCCGGCTTCGGCCTGGCGCCCAAGCACCTGGACAGCCTGCTGGGCCAGCGCATCGGTCAGGCGGTGAAGGCCGGCACGCCCATGGCGTGGTCGCTGCTGGGTGAAGGCCCGGCAACATGAGCGCAGCGCCGGGCCGCCCCAAGCCAGCTCGCACCGCAGCCCGAAGGGCGGAGGACCTTCCATGAGCGCACTACCCCGGATGAACAGCCGCTGGCTGCAGTTGCCGATCGACCTGGTCCTGGTCGCCATCGCCTGGTGGATGGCCTTCTGGCTGCGCTTCAACCTGGACACGCCCGACGGGTTCCAGGCCATGATGGTCAACACCCTGCCCTGGCCCTTGCTCGGCTTTGGCGCCAGCCTGCTGGGCTGGGGCGTGTACCGCCACATCTGGCGCTACACCAGCGTGGCCGAGCTCACCCGCCTCGTTTACGGCGTGGCCTTCGCCAGCTTGCTCACGGCAGCTATCGTGCTGATGCAACGGGTGGAGTTCTTCCCGCGCTCGGTGCTGCTGCTGCACCCCATGCTGGCGCTGCTGATGCTGGGCGCCGCGCGGGCGGGCACGCGCCTGCTGCTCACCGGGCAGGCCCGGCCGCTGGACACCGGCAAACCCCTGCTGATCGTGGGTTCGGTGCAGGACGCCGCTGCTGCCCTGCCCGCCCTGCGCGGCGCGCGCCTGTGGTCACCGGTCGGCATCGTGAGCCCCGTCGCCGCCGAAAAGGGCCGCACCCTGCAGGGCCTGCAGGTGCTCGGCGCACTGGCCGACTTGCCCCGCATCGCCGCACGCACCGAAGCGGCTGCCGCCCTGGTGGTATCGGCCGCCGGCTCCGATGCGCGACGCGAAGCCCTGATGGGCGCGAGCGAGGCGGGTCTGCCCCTGCTGACCATGCCGCGCCCGGACGAATGGCTGCGCGCCGAAGCTGGCCAGCCCCGACGCATCGAACTCGAAGACCTGCTGGGGCGCGCGCCGGTGGCACTGGACGAAAAAGGCCTGTCCGACCTGATCGCCGGCCAGACCGTGCTCGTGACCGGTGCGGGCGGCTCCATCGGCTCCGAGCTCTGCCGGCAGATCGCGCGCTTCGGCGTGGCGCGGCTGGTGTGCGTGGACGTGTCCGAATACGCGATCTACCAGCTGGAGCAGGAGCTGCGTGAAGCCCACCCGCAGATGCAGGGCCTGTACTACACGGCCAACGTGCGCGAGCCCGATCGCCTGCTCGCCATCGCGCAATTGCACCGGCCCGCGGTGGTGTTCCACGCCGCGGCCTACAAGCACGTGCCGCTGATGGAGTCGCTGAACGAGATCGAGGCGCTGCGCACCAACGTGCTGGGCACGCTGAACGCCGCGCGCATGGCCGGCACGGTGGGTGCACAGCGCTTCGTGCTGATCTCCACCGACAAGGCGGTGAACCCGACCAACGTGATGGGGGCCAGCAAGCGCCTGGCCGAGCAGGTGCTGCAGGCCGTGGCAAGTGAATTCCCGTCCACCCGCTACGTGGCCGTGCGTTTTGGCAACGTGCTGGGCTCCAGCGGCTCGGTGGTTCCGCTGTTCACGCAGCAGATCGCGCGCGGCGGCCCGGTGACGGTGACCCACCCGGACATCGTGCGCTACTTCATGACCATTCCCGAAGCCGCGCAGCTGGTGCTGCAGGCCGGTCTGATGGGGCAGACCCGCCAGATCTTCGTGCTCGACATGGGCGAGCCCGTCAAGATCGTCGAACTGGCCAGGTTGCTGATCCGCCTGTCGGGGCAGACCGAACAGGACGTGCCGATCGCGTTCACCGGCCTGCGCCCCGGCGAAAAGCTTTTTGAGGAACTGCTGGCCAACGACGAGACCACCGAACCCACGCCGCACCCCAAGCTGCGCGTGGTCAAGGGCGCCGACACTGCCGTGAACGCGGACGCGGTGGTGCTGTGGATCACCGGCGCCGGCCCGGCCCCGCAGGCCAGCGACACACGTGCCTGGCTGCGTTCGCTGGTGCCGGAGTACCGCAGCGCGCCCTGAAAGCCAATGAACCAAAAGCAAAGGGACGGAAAACCGTCCCTTTTCTGTTGGTGCCGAATCCGGCACGAACTGACTTAACCTGGAACACCGCGGAACCGGCTTTGCCGGGCCGCAGGTGTTGCTCCCTTTCAAGGGGGTCGCGCGAGGCGTGGCGGGGGTCAATGCCCCAGATACGCCTCTTTGACCTTCGGATCGACCAGCAGGTCCTTGCCGGCACCGGCCATGGTGATCTCGCCCGAGTCCATCACATAGCCGCGGTCGGCGATCTGCAACGCGCGCTGGGCGTTCTGCTCCACCAGCAAGATGGTCACACCCTGGGCGGACACGTCGCGCACCACTTCGAAAATCTTGTCCACCATGATGGGAGACAGGCCCATCGAAGGTTCGTCGAGCAGCAGCACCTTGGGCTGGCTCATCAGCGCGCGCGCCATCGCCAGCATCTGCTGCTCGCCACCCGACATGGTGCCGGCCAGCTGGTCCTTGCGCTCTTTGAGGCGCGGGAAGATGCCGAACATGCGCTCGATGTCGTTGGCAATACCGGCCTTGTCGCTGCGGATGTAGGCCCCCATCTGCAGGTTCTCGGTGATGGTCATGCGGGTGAAGACGCCCCGACCTTCCGGCACCATGGCCAGGCCCAGCCGGACCAGATCCCAGGCACCGCGGCCCTTGATGCTCTGGCCCAGGTATTCGATGTCGCCGCCTTCAAACGCGAGCGAGCCGGTCACGGCCTTCATGGTGGTGGTCTTGCCCGCACCGTTGGAGCCGATAAGGGAGATCAGCTCGCCCTCACGCACTTCCAGGTCGATGCCCTTCACGGCCTTGATGCCACCGTAGGCGACCTTCAGACCGCTGACTTTGAGTAGGGTGTTTGCCATGTTGTGTTCTTTCACTGGCCGCCAGTGCCGAGGTACGCCTCAATAACCTTCGGGTCGCGCTGCACTTCGGCCGGCGTGCCGGACGAGAGCTGCTTGCCGTAGTCGAGCACGGTCACGCGGTCGCACAGGCCCATGACCAGCTTCACGTCGTGTTCGATCAGCAGGATGGTGCGGTTGTCCTTGCGAATGCGGTCGATCAGCTCGCGCAGCAGCACCTTCTCGGTCGCGTTCATGCCGGCGGCCGGCTCGTCGAGCGCGATCAGCTGCGGGTCGGTCGCCAGCGCACGCGCGATCTCCAGGCGGCGCTGGTCGCCGTAGCTCAGCGTGCGCGACTTGTAGTCGGCAAACTTGGAGATTCCCACGTACTCCAGCAGCTCGCGGGCACGCGCCGTGATCTCGGCTTCTTCCTTCTTGAACCCGGGGGTGCGGAACACCGCGCCGATCAGACCCGAGTGGGTGCGGACATGGCGCCCCACCATCACGTTTTCCAGCGCCGTCATCTCGGGGAACAGGCGGATGTTCTGGAAGGTTCGGGCGATGCCGGCTTTGGCCACTTCGTGCACCGCGCTGGGCGTGTAGGGCTTGCCCGCGAGTTCAAACGAACCGCTATCGGGCGTGTAGAGGCCGGTGAGCACGTTGAAGAAGGTGGTCTTGCCGGCGCCATTGGGACCGATCAGGCCGTACACCTGACCGCGCTGGATTTCGATGCCCACATCGCTGAGGGCCTGCAGGCCGCCGAAACGCTTGGAGACGTTGGCGACTTTGAGAATGGTTTCAGACATGTGACGTTGCTCCACTCATTTCGCCAGGGACTTGCCGTGCTCCGGCGACGGCCACAAGCCCTTGGGGCGGATCAGCATCACCACCACCATGGCCAGCGCGATCAGCAGCTGGCGCAGGATTTCGGGTGCCAGCCGACCATCGGTCAGCTGCGTCAGCGGACCCGCCACATGGCGCAGCAGCTCGGGCAGACCCGCCAGCAGCAGCGCGCCCAGAATCACGCCCGGGATGTGACCAATGCCACCCAGCACCACCATGGCCACCACCATCACCGATTCCATCAGCGAGAAGGATTCGGGTGAGACAAAACGCTGGAACGATGCGAACAGCACGCCGGACACGCCCCCGAAGGACGCCCCCATGCCGAACGCCAGCAGCTTCAGGTTGCGCGTGTTCAGACCCATGGCCTTGGCCGCGATCTCGTCTTCGCGGATCGCCATCCAGGCGCGGCCGATGCGCGAATCCTGCAGGCGGTAGGAGATGATCACCGCCATCACGACGAAGAACAGGAACAGGTAGTAGTAGAGCGTGACCGGCTGGAAGGTGTAGTCGCCGATGGTCAGGCGCTGGCCCAGGTCCAGGCCGAACACCGAGATGGTGTCGATCTGGCTGATGCCCTTCGGACCGTTGGTGATGTTGACCGGGCGGTCCATGTTGAGCAGGAAGATGCGGATGATCTCGCCAAAGCCCAGCGTGATGATCGCCAGGTAGTCACCGCGCAGCTTCAGCGTGGGCGCTCCGAGGATCATGCCGACGATGCCCGCGATGAGCGCCGCGACAATCATCACGGCCCAGATGCTGTAGTGGATGCCGTTGGGGAACATGGCCTTGACGGCCGGGAAGGTGTCGGCCAGATGGGGCGAGCCCAGCAGGGCGAAGATGTAGGCCCCCACCGCAAAGAACGCGATGTAGCCCAGGTCCAGCAGACCGGCGTAGCCCACCACGATGTTCAGCCCCAGGGCCAGCAGCACGTAGAGCAGCGCGATGTCGAGGATGCGGACCCAGGAGTTGCTGCCGGTGGACTGCAGCAGGATGGGCAGGAGCAGCAGGGCCGCGCCCGCGAGCAGGAAAACGATGAGTTTGCCGGTTTTGGTGTTCATCATGGTGTGGGTCTCCCTGTGATCAGGCGCGGTCGGCCACACGCTCGCCCATCAGGCCCGAAGGCCGCAGGGTCAGCACCAGTGCCAGCACGATGAAGGCAAAGATGTCGGTGTACTGGCTGCCCAGCACGCCACCGGTCAGTTGGCCCAGGTAGCCCGCACCCAGCGATTCGATCAGGCCCAGCGCAATGCCGCCCACCACCGCACCAGCCAGGTTGCCGATGCCCCCCATGACGGCCGCGACAAAGGCTTTAAGGCCGGGCATGAAGCCCATGGCGTGCTGCACCGTGCCGTAGTTCGACGCCCACATCACGCCGGCAATGGCAGCCAGCATGGCGCCGATGATGAAGGTGGCGGAGATCACCATGTCGGGCTTGATGCCCATGAGCGCGGCCACGCGCGGATTCTCGGCAGTGGCTCGCATGGCGCGGCCCAGGTTGGTCTTGTTCACCAGCCACATCAGGAAGGCCAGCGTGATGGCGGTGACCGCCAGGATGGTGATCTGCGTCACCGAAATCACCGCCCCACCCAGCGCCACCGGCTCGCTCGACAGCATGGACGGGTACGACTTCGGGTTCGGCGCCCAGATGATCATGGCAAAGGTCTGCAGCAGCAGCGACATGCCGATCGCGGTGATCAGCGGCGCCAGCCGCGGCGAGTTGCGCAGTGGCCGGTAGGCGAGTTTTTCAATCGTGTAGTTGAGCAGGCCGCAGACCACCATGGCGATCAGCGTGGCCACCAGCAGGATCGTCCAGCCCGGCATGCCGCTCCAGGCTTCGCTCATCCAGCCGATCAGCGTCCAGCTGGTGAGGGCGCCCACCATGAGCACGTCGCCGTGCGCAAAGTTGATCAGGCCAATGATGCCGTACACCATGGTGTAACCCAGTGCCACCAGCGCATACATACTGCCCAGTACCAGACCATTGATGATCTGCTGCAGCAAAACGTCCATACAAGCTTCTCCGTGTTTTTGTCAGGCCCGGGCGGATTGCCCGGTCTGGCCTGCTTCAACTTAGCAAAAAACCCGCCAGGCTCGACCTATAAACAGGACAGACTGCGGGTTGGTGCGCGGATTGTAGCGAGGCGTTTCTGGGGGCCTCATGCGTGTAAGCCCTTATTCGACGCGGGTTTACCCTGATTTTCCCGCTCGATGCGGTCTTGCATCAGCGGCTTTGGGCTTGCATTAGTCTTTTTGATTGTTCAGATTTTTGAGTTCGCGCAGCTTATCGGCGATGCGGATCTCCAGCCCGCGCTCCACCGGGCGATAAAAGCCGGGCGCGGCCATGCCTTCAGGCAGGTAGTTCTCACCCGCCGCAAAGCCGCCCGCCTCATCGTGGGCATAGCGGTAGCCTTTTCCGTGATCCAGCTCTTTCATGAGCTTTGTCGGTGCATTGCGCAGGTGCATGGGCACGGGCCGCGTGCCGTCTTTCTTCACAAAGGCCTTGGCTTCGTTGAAAGCCTTGTAGACCGCGTTGGACTTGGGTGCCACGGCCAGGTACACCACACATTCCGCCAGCGCCAGCTCGCCCTCCGGGCTGCCCAGCCGCTCATAGACCTCGGCCGCGTCCAGCGCCAGACGCAGCGCACGCGGATCGGCCAGGCCAATGTCTTCCGCCGCCATGCGGATGAAGCGGCGCGCCAGGTAGCGCGGATCGGCGCCGCCATCGAGCATGCGCACGAACCAGTACAGCGCCGCGTCCGGGTCGCTGCCACGCACGCTTTTGTGCAGGGCGCTGATGGTGTCGTAGAACTGATCGCCGCCCTTGTCGTAGCGGCGCATGCGCTCGCCCAGCACGCGCATCAACCAGGCGTCGGTCACCTCCGTGAGCTTTTCCCGCGCGGCCGCCACCGCCAGCGTCTCCAGCGTGTTGAGCAGGCGGCGCGCATCGCCATCGGCGTAAGCAATCAGGCGGTCGGCCGCCGCGGTTTCCACCGCCGGCACAGCGCCGATGGACTGCGCCCGCACGATGAGCTGGCGCAGATCGTGCTCGCCCAGCGGTTGCAACACGTACACCGCCGCGCGCGAGAGCAGCGCAGAGTTGACTTCGAATGACGGGTTCTCGGTGGTCGCGCCGATGAACGTGAACAGGCCGCTTTCCACGTGCGGCAGAAACGCGTCCTGCTGGCTTTTGTTGAAGCGGTGCACTTCGTCCACGAAGACGATGGTGCGCTGCTGCTGCAGACCGTCGCGCGCTGACAGGGCTTGCTCCACCGCTTCGCGGATGTCTTTCACACCACCGAGCACCGCGCTGATGGTGATGAACTGGGCGTCGAAGGCATCGGCCATGAGCCGCGCGATGGTGGTCTTGCCCACGCCCGGCGGTCCCCAGAGGATGCAGCTGTGCGGCTGGCCCGATTCAAACGCCAGCCGCAGCGCCATGCCCTCGCCCAGCAGGTGCTGCTGGCCGATCACCTCGCCCAGCGTGCGCGGGCGCAAGCGCTCGGCCAGAGGCGTGTGCTGGGCAGCCAGCGGGGGCGCAACGGGCGAACTCACAGAGGGTCCAGGACGGCTCGCACTCAGGGACGGATCACGTCCGCCCCCGCAGGCGGCTGGAAGCGAAACTGCTCGGCCTTCAGGGGCGCATTCCCTTGCCACTGGCTGAAGGTCAGCACCGAACGCTGCCCCAGGCTGTCCGCGATCTCCAGCACCGTCAGCTGCCCCTGGCGAAATCCGACCCGCACACTCTGCAGTTGGCCATCCTTGCTGCGCGGACGGGCTTCCAGCCACTCCAGGCCATCGCGGGCGGGCGCGCTTTTCAGATCGAAGACCTCGGAAAGCGCGCGCAGATCCGTACCCGCAGCGATCAGCGCCGCCGGGGTACTGCCCAGCACCGCCTGCTGCTCGCGTGCCGTGACCTGGTTCAGGTCCGCGTCGTACAGCCAGAGCGTCTGGCCATCGGCCACGATGGTCTGCTCAAACGGCTTCGTGTATTCAAAACGGAAACGGTTGGGACGTAAAAATTCGAAGCGTCCGCTGGACGTCTTGCTGCGCGCCACGGTTTCACCACTGCGCCTGGGCGAGGTCACGACCTGGGTGAAAGAAGCCCGGGCGCTGCCCACCTCGCGCAGGAACTGCTCCAGATCCTTGAGGCCATCGGCATGGGCCACCAGAGAGGTCAACGCCAGCAAACCGGCCGTGAAAAATGTTTTGATCATGAAAGCTATGACCCGACTGATCGCACAAGGTTGCATGCCCGGCTCATTCACCCCGTGAAGGCACGAGAATGTCGCGCTGACCGCTGGAGGTCAACGCACTCACCATGCCCGCCTTCTCCATGTCTTCCAGCAGACGCGCCGCGCGGTTGTAGCCGATCTTGAGCTTGCGCTGCACGTAAGAGATGCTGGCCTTGCGGTCCTTGAGCACGATCTCCACCGCCTGGTCGTAGAGCGCGTCCTTCTCGCTGCCCTCGCCACCGCCCTCGCCGAACACGTCACCGCCCTCGCCATCGCTGGCCGGGCCTTCCAGCACGCCGTCGATGTAGTTGGGCTCGCCACCCTGTGCTTTCAGATAGGCCACCACCCGGTGCACCTCGTCGTCGCTCACAAAAGCGCCGTGCACACGGATCGGGAAACCGGTGCCGGAGGGCATGTAGAGCATGTCGCCCATGCCCAGCAAGCTCTCGGCACCCATCTGGTCGAGGATGGTGCGGCTGTCGATCTTGCTGCTGACCTGGAACGACAGGCGGGTCGGGATGTTGGCCTTGATCAGGCCGGTGATCACATCGACACTGGGGCGCTGGGTCGCCAGGATCAGATGGATGCCGGCGGCACGCGCCTTCTGCGCCAGGCGTGCGATCAGCTCCTCGATCTTCTTGCCCACCACCATCATCAGGTCGGCCAGCTCGTCGATCACCACCACGATGTAGGGCAGGCGCTCCAGCGGTTCGGGCTGCTCGGGCGTGAGGCTGAACGGGTTGCCGATGATCTCGCCGCGCGCCCTGGCCTCGTCGATCTTGACGTTGTAACCCGCCAGGTTGCGCACCCCCAGCTTGCTCATGAGCTTGTAGCGCTTTTCCATCTCGGCCACGCACCAGTTCAGGCCGTTGGCCGCATGCTTCATGTCGGTGACCACCGGCGCCAGCAGGTGCGGAATGCCTTCGTAGACGCTCATCTCGAGCATCTTCGGGTCGATCAGCAGCAGGCGCACGTCTTTCGCATCGGCCTTGTAGAGCAGCGACAGGATCATGGCGTTGATGCCGACCGACTTGCCGGAACCGGTGGTGCCGGCCACCAGGCAATGCGGCATCTTGGCCAGATCGGCCACGATGGGCTGGCCACCAATGTCTTTGCCCAGGCCCATGGTGAGCAGCGACTTGGCATCGTTGTAGACCGACGAGCCCAGGATCTCGCTGAGCTTGATCATCTGCCGCTTGGCGTTCGGCAGCTCCAGCGCCATCAGGTTCTTGCCCGGAATGGTCTCGATCACGCGGATCGACACCAGCGACAGCGAGCGCGCCAGGTCGCGCCCCAGGTTCACGATCTGTGAACCCTTCACACCCGTGGCCGGCTCGATCTCGTAGCGCGTGATCACCGGGCCGGGCGCCGCCGCCACCACCCGCACCTCAACGCCAAAGTCCTTGAGCTTTTTTTCAATCAGGCGGCTGGTCATCTCCAGCGTCTGGCTGTCCACGCCCGCCTGGTGCAACGGCGCGCTGTCAAGCAGATCCACCTGCGGCAGCTTGCTGTCGGGCATTTCAATGAACAGCGGCTTCTGCCGTTCCTTGGCCACGCGCTCACTCTTGGGCACGTCCACCAGCGTGGGCTCGATCACCACCGGCACCGGGTGGTGCTCCTCGATCTCGACCCGCTCCACGGCCACCACCTCCTCGCGCTCGCGAGCAGCCTTTTCGCCGATGCGCTGGTCTTCGAAAGCTTCACGCTTCTCGCGCCGCGCTTCAAACCATTGATCGAGCAGAAAGCCCAGCCGCTCGGCCCAGTGAGCCCAGGAAAAGCGGAACACGCGCGGCAGGCACACCAGAAGCAAGGCCAGCATCGTCAGTGCCGAGCCCGTGAAACCCAGCCAGCGCACGGCCAGTGGTCCCAGGAAATGACCCAGCACCCCGCCTGCATGCCCGGGCAGCAGGCTCTCGAGGCGATACAGGCGGCTCCACTCCAGCGTCGTGCTCGCCACCAACAGCAACACGAGTCCGAGCCAGAAGGTGCTCCGGCGACCCCACAGGCGCTGCCAGACCGTTCCAGCATCCGACGATGGGGATCGATCTGCAGCGTCCAGCCCCTGGTGCCCGCGAATCCAGCGTGCCAGCACCGACAGCCAGGTCCGTACGCCTGCAAAAAAACACCACCAGACCGAAAACCCCAGCAGGTAATAGCTCCAGTCGGCCAGCAGCGCACCGAGCCGTCCGCCCCAGTTGCCCGCCTCGCTCTGCGTGCCGGTGGTGCTCCACGCCGGATCGGCCAGCGAATGGCTCAGCAAAGCCAGCAGCCAGAAGGCCAGGGCAGCCAGGCCCAGCAACAAGACAATTTCCTGGGTGAAACGGCTCACACCAGCCGGCGTGTCGCTCGTGCGATCGGCGTTCAGTGTGTTGAGTGAATAGGTCATAAGCGTCGCAAGGGTCCTGCGGCAAGCTTACCCCATGGGAACCGTGGCCCCTGACGGCCACGGGCAGCAACCGGGGCGAAAAAGCGGCGGCTCTGGGAGGCGCCCCCTGGGGGACGGCCGCCCGCGATCAGCCCAGGGAATTGAGCCGCTCCTTGATGACGGTACTGCCGTCTTCCGCCACCTCGATGAAGCCGCGATCTTCCAAGTCTTTCATCACGCGGCTCACCATTTCACGTGAAGCGCCAATCATCTTGGCCACATCCTGGCGGGAAACGCGGTCCCGGATCACCAGCTGCCCGTCCTTGTCGGGCTGCGCGAACTCCAGCAGCGCCCGGGCCACGCGACCGTACACGTCCATCAGGGCCAATGACTCGATCTTGCGATCGGCATGGCGCAAACGCTGCACCAGCCCCCTCATCACGGCATAGGCCATGGAGGTATTTTCCGGCAGGCAGCGCGCAAACTCCACCCGACCCAGGATCAGCACGTCGGTCTGCACCTCGGCACGCACCGTGGCCGAATGCGGCTGGTTGTCGATCAGGCTCATTTCGCCGATGTAGTCGCCCGGGTTCATCGTGGCCAGAATCACTTCACGTCCGCGGCTATCGGTGGTCATCACGCGCGCCCTGCCCGTCAGCACGATGGCGAGGAAATTCGACTTCTTGCCCTGCTCCACGATGCATTCACCCCGCTTGAAGCGCTTCTTGACCACCGCGTCCGCCACCGACTCGGCCTGTGCCTGCGTCAGGGTCGAAAACAGCGGGACCCGGCGAATCAAATCCAGATTGGACAGGATGGACATGCGTTTATTCCTCTGTTCAGGCTGCGACAGCAGCGCTCTTCCATACAATGCTTTCGAGACCCTGGCGCATCCCCTGCGGGTGAAGCGTCGAGCCCAGAATGACCGGCTCATTTTCTTACTCTAATCCACTTACTCCGTTTTCCCGATCAGGTGTTGCACCATGAAGCATACAAAAGTTCTTATCCTGGGTTCCGGGCCTGCCGGTTACACCGCTGCGGTGTATGCGGCCCGGGCCAACCTCAACCCGGTGCTCATCACCGGCATCGCCCAGGGTGGCCAGCTCATGACCACCACCGAGGTTGACAACTGGCCCGCGGACGTGGATGGCGTGCAAGGTCCCGACCTGATGCAGCGATTCCAGGCACATGCCGAACGCTTCAAGACCGAAATCGTGTTCGATCACATCCACACCGTCGATTTTTCCAAACGCCCTTTCGTGCTCAAGGGAGACAGCGGCGAATACAGCTGTGACGCGCTGATCATTGCCACGGGTGCATCGGCCAAGTACCTCGGCCTGCCATCCGAAGAAGCCTTCATGGGCAAGGGCGTTTCCGGCTGCGCCACCTGCGACGGCTTCTTTTACCGCAACGAAATCTGCAGCGTGGTCGGTGGCGGCAACACCGCCGTGGAAGAAGCCCTTTACCTGTCCAACATCGCGAGCAAGGTGTACCTGATCCACCGCCGCGATACGTTCAAGGCGGAACCCATCATGGTGGACAAGCTGATGGAAAAGGTTGCCGCCGGCAAGATTGAACTCAAACTGCACAGCACGCTTGACGAAGTCCTCGGCGACAGCAGCGGCGTCACGGGCGTGCGGTTGAAAAACGTCCAGACCGGCGCCACCGAGGACATCACGGTGAAGGGCTGTTTCATCGCCATTGGCCACAGCCCCAACACCGGCATCTTCAAGGACCAACTGGAGATGAAAGACGGCTATATCGTCACGCAATCGGGGCTGCAGGGCATGGCCACCATGACCAGCGTGCCCGGTGTCTTTGCCGCCGGCGATGTGCAGGATCATGTGTACCGCCAGGCCATCACCAGCGCGGGCACCGGCTGCATGGCGGCACTGGATGCGCAGCGCTTCCTGGAGCAAAACGAGGCCTGAGCACCTGTCCGCCGGTCGGTGCTGGCCCAGTCAGCGCCGTCGCGCTATAATTCAAGGCTTTGCTGCAATCAGCCCATCTCGGCTGTGCGCTGTGAATTCGGGTTACCGCCACCCTTTCCTGGCGAGGTGAGGCTGAAAATACCAGTCGCCAAAGGCTCCAAGCCCAGCGGCGCACACGGTGTTCAGCTGTAGAAAAGTATCGGAGTGTCCTCATGGCACGCGTCTGCGACGTCACGGGCAAGAAGCCCATGGTCGGGAACAATGTTTCCCACGCCAACAACAAAACCAAGCGCCGGTTCCTGCCGAACCTGCAATACCGCCGTTTCTGGGTCGAAAGCGAAAACCGCTGGGTTCGCCTGCGCGTTTCGGGTGCAGCCTTGCGCCTGATCGACAAAAATGGCATTGACGCTGTGCTCGCAGACCTGCGCGCACGCGGCCAAGCTTAAGGAGAACCGAACATGGCAACCAAAGGCACGCGCGAAAAGATCAAGCTGGAATCCACCGCTGGAACCGGCCACTTCTACACCACGACCAAGAACAAGAAAACCACGCCCGAGAAGATGCTGATCAAGAAATTTGATCCGAAAGCTCGCAAGCACGTGGACTACAAGGAAATCAAGCTGAAGTGATTCAGCTGGGTCTTGACCAACAAAAAAGCCGCTGTTTTCACAGCGGCTTTTTTGTTGGTCAAACGATAGAGAGAAAACCCTCTTTCCGGAACCAGTGTCTTAACCCAGAACGCCGCGGGACCGACTCCGTCGGGCCGCAGCAATCATTGCTCCCTCGAGGGAGCCGCCGTCGCGCGTTGCGCGGCGGGGTGGGCCAAATCAAGCCCTCGCGGAACGCAACTGGATGGAGAAATCACGCAGCGAAGCGATGCCGCTCTCTTCTGCACGCCTGCACCAAGCCTGGAGGTCTGCCGCGAGCTGTTCGCGGGTGGCGTTCGTGCTGGACCACAGGGCGCGCAACTCCTCGCGCATCGTCACCATCTTGTCAAGCACGGGGTGCTCGGCGCGCGCGCGCGCCAGTTGAGGCTTGATCTCGGCAGGGACCTTGTCGTCATCCCGGTGCAGCCAGCGGCGTGCTGCATCCAGGGCCGCGACGTCGGCGCTGCGCGCTTTGATGCCGTCCACCTCACGCTGGCAAGCGGCACGCAGTTCACGGGCATAACCGGCCATCACCTCATAACGGTTGGCGATGATGGCCTCGAGCGTTTTCTCATCTGCAACCGGCTTCACTTCGCCAAACGCCATCTTGGGTGGCAGCTTCTTCACCGTGGCCAAACCCAGCGCCTTGAGCATGCTGATGTACATCCAGCCAATATCAAACTCGTAGGGCTTCACCGACAGCTTGGCCGACGTCGGGTAGGTGTGGTGGTTGTTGTGCAACTCCTCGCCGCCAATGATGATGCCCCACGGGGAGATATTGGTGCTGGCATCGGTCGCTTCAAAGTTTCGGTAACCCCACCAGTGACCAATACCGTTGATGATGCCGGCGGCCGTGATCGGGATCCAAGCCATCTGGAGCGCCCAGACCGCCAACCCGCCGACACCGAAGAGCACCACGTCAATGATCAGCATCAGGCTCACACCCAGCGCGGAATAGCGGGTATAGAGATGGCGCTCGATCCAGTCGTCAGGCGTGCCGTGACCGTAACGGGCCATCGTTTCCGGGTTCTTTGATTCGGCGCGGTAGAGTTCCGCCCCCTTCCAGAACACGGTCTTGATGCCGAACACGTGGGGGCTGTGCGGATCACCTTCATGCTCGCACTTGGCATGGTGCTTGCGGTGGATGGCTGCCCACTCCTTGGTCACCTGCCCCGTGGTCATCCAGAGCCAGAACCGGAAAAAGTGCGAAGCCACAGGATGCAGATCCATCGAGCGGTGCGCTTGATGGCGGTGCAGATAAATCGTGACGCTGGCGATGGTGATGTGTGTGAGCACCAGCGCCACCAACACCATCTGCCACCAACTCGCAGCCGTCAGTCCATTGGCCAGAAAGGAGATGAGTCCATCCCAAAAGTTGGAAAAATGTCCGGAATCAGAAGCAATCATTGGGTTCCTAATCGACCGCCCCAGATGGGCAGGTGAATACAGCCCTTCCCGAACACGGGGAGAAGCAGCCTTCCATTTTAAGGCCGGGGGTACAAATCAGCAAACACGGGCAAGACTGCCGGCTGTTGACGATGCATGTCAGGCAGTTTGACCAATTTTCAAGGCTTTTTCTGCCATACCGCGGCGAAAAAGCCGTCTGTTGCATGCCGATGTGGCCACAAACGCAGCCATTGATGCAGCTCGCCCTGGCACAGGCTTTCGGGCCGAGACACCTGAGCGACCGCAAGCAAATCGGCCACCGGCAAGGGCTCAAACCCTGGATGGGCATCCCCGAAGGCCTCGGCCACCGCTTCGTTTTCGACGGGCAGCAGGCTGCAGGTGGCGTACACCAGACGCCCCCCCGGCTTGAGCAGACGGGCCGCGCTGGTCAGGATGGCGAGCTGAAGCTCGGCCTGCGCCGCCACGGTTTGCGGCGTCTGGCGCCATTTCAGGTCGGGACTGCGTCGCAGCGTGCCCAGCCCGGAACAGGGCGCGTCTACCAGCACACGGTCAATCTTGCCGGCCAGGCGCTTGATGCGGTCGTCGCGTTCGTGGGCAATCGCCACCGGATGCACGTTGGACAGACCGCTGCGCGCCAGCCGCGGCTTGAGGGCATCGAGACGGTGACCGGAGGTGTCAAACGCATAAAGCCGGCCACTGTTGCGCATGGCGGCACCGATCGCGAGCGTCTTGCCACCGGCGCCGGCACAAAAGTCCACCACCATCTCGCCACGCTTCGCATCCAGCAGCAGCGCCAGCAGTTGCGAGCCTTCGTCCTGCACTTCCACGTCGCCCTGCACGAATGCCGGCAGCTTGGCCAGCGATGGCTTGCCCTGCAGACGGATGCCCAGCGGCGAGTAGGGTGTGGGCTCGCAGGCCAGACCGGCCTGGCGCAGTTCGGCCAGCACGGCTTCGCGCTTTTTCTTCAGCACATTGACGCGCAGGTCGAGCGGGGCCGGCTGGTTCAGGCTCTCGGCCAGGGCGTCGAACTCGTCGCCCACCTGCTCGCGCAACGCCGTGGCGAGCCAATCGGGCAGGTTGTGGCGGTGCTGGGCCATCAGGTCGGCATCGGTCACTTTCAGGCAGTTGTCCCACCAGGCCTTTTCCACCTCGGTGAGCGCGCTTTTCAAAAAGTCACGGTCGCCAGGAAACCCAAGGATCGCCAGGCGCCGCCATTTGGAGCCGCTGCCCGAGCGGGCCAGCCACTCGAATTTCAGACGCTCGCGCAGGATGGCATAAACCGTGTCGGACAAGGTCGCGCGCTCACGCGGACCCAGCGAGCGGTTTTCACGGAAACGGCGCGCGACCACGGCATCGGTCGGGTGGTCAAACTTGAAAACCTGTTCGATCAGGGTGGAACATTCGTCCAGAAGGGCTTTGGGGTGCATAAGTCATATTGTCCCATTGGGGATAATCAAGGGCTATGTCCGAAATCGCCCAACAGGTGAAGCGTCGCCGCACCTTCGCCATCATCTCCCACCCCGACGCGGGTAAAACGACTCTGACCGAGAAGCTGCTGCTGTTCTCGGGCGCCATCAACATCGCCGGTTCGGTGAAAGCACGCAAGGCCGCGCGCCACGCCACGTCCGACTGGATGGAGATCGAGAAGCAGCGCGGCATCTCGGTCGCCAGCTCGGTCATGCAGATGGAATACCGCGACTGTGTGATCAACCTGCTCGACACCCCGGGCCACCAGGACTTCAGCGAAGACACCTACCGTGTGCTGACCGCCGTGGACGCGGCGCTGATGGTGATCGACGCCGGCAACGGCGTGGAGCCGCAGACCCGGCGCCTGCTGCAGGTCTGCCGCGCGCGCAACACACCCATCCTCACCTTCGTCAACAAGATGGACCGAGAGGTGCAGGCACCGCTGGACCTGATGGACGAGATCGAGCGCGAACTCGGCATGACGGTGGTGCCGTTCACCTGGCCTGTCGGCATGGGCAAGACGTTCCGCGGTGTGTACGACCGCCGCACCGACCAGATGCGCGTGTTTGCCGCCGGTGAAGACCGCCGTGGCGGCGACGAAGACGTGCTGTCCGGCCTGGACAACCCCGAAAGCCTGAAACGCTTCGGCGCCGAGTTCCAGCAGGCGAAGGACGAGCTGGAGCTGGTCGAGGGCGCTTCGCCCGCCTTTGACGAAGAACAATTCCTCGCCGGCAAGCAGACGCCCATGCTGTTCGGCTCGGCCGTCAACAACTTCGGCGTGCGCGAGGTGCTCGATGCGCTGGTGGACCTGGCACCGCCCCCGGGCGACCGCCCCGCCATCCAGCGCGTGGTGCACCCGGAGGAACCCAAATTCACCGGTGTGGTGTTCAAGATCCAGGCCAACATGGACCCGGCACACCGCGACCGGATCGCCTTCGTGCGCGTGGCGAGCGGCCATTTCGAGCGTGGCATGAAACTCAAGGTCGTGCGCTCGGGCAAGGAACTGCGCCCGAACACGGTGGTGAGCTTCCTGTCACAGCGGCGCGAACTGCTGGACGAAGCCTATGCCGGCGACATCATCGGCATCCCGAACCACGGCGTGCTGCAGCTCGGCGACACGCTGACCGAAGGCGAGAGCCTGCAGTTCACCGGTCTGCCCTTCTTCGCGCCGGAGATCATCCGCAGCGTGGAAGTGGCCGACCCGCTGCGCAGCAAGCAGCTGCGTGCCGGCCTCACCCAGCTGGGCGAAGAAGGTGCGATCCAGGTGTTCCGCCCGGTGGCGGGTTCGGTGCTGCTGCTGGGCGCCGTCGGCCAGCTGCAGTTCGAGGTGGTGGCACACCGGCTGGAGCACGAGTACGGCGTCAAGGCCCGCATCATGAACAGCCCCTACCAGGTGGCGCGCTGGGTCACCTGCGCACCGGAAGACGGCGGGGAGGTCGAACTCAAGCGCTTCATCGACGCCAACAGCCACCGCGTGGCGCTGGATGCGGTGGACGCGCCCACACTGCTGGTGGACCACCAGGCCACGCTGCGCGCGGTGGAAGCGAACTGGCCCAAGATCAGGTTCCATGCGATGCGCGAGCACGCGGGGCTGGTGTTTCACAAGAGCATGTAAGCCCCGCGCCGGCCCTGCAGGCCGTCCACCCCCCAGGGGGCTTTGCTCCCGGCCCGGCAAAGCCGGTTCCGCCGCGTTCACGGCGAACTACCCCTCGTTGCTCGACGCCATTTTTTCCAGCAGGCGTTCAATCACTCTCGGGTACATGACGTGCTCCTGCGTCAGCACACGCTCGGCCAGCGCCTGCGCCGTGTCGCCGGGCAGCACGGGCACCACGGCCTGGTCGAGGATGTCGCCGTGGTCGAGTTCAGACGTGACGCGGTGCACGGTGCAGCCCGCGAACCTGCAGCCCATGTCGATGGCGCGCCGGTGGGTGTTGAGGCCCGTGAATGCTGGCAACAGGCTGGGGTGGATGTTGATCAGCCTGCCTTCGTAGTGCGTCACAAACCCGGCCGTGAGGATGCGCATGAAGCCCGCCAGCACCACCAGCGCAGGCTCGTGGCGGTCGATCTCGGCCATCAGCGCGGCGTCGAAGGCCTCGCGCGAAGGATGGCCTTTGTGGTCCAGCACGGCGGTGGCAATGCCCTGCTCGCGCGCGATGGCCAGTCCTGGCGCATCCGCCTTGTTGCTGAGAACCGCCACCACCCGGGCGCCAAAACGCTCACGCCAGTGACGCTGTTGCGCGAGCTTCGCGATGGCGGCCATGTTCGAGCCGCTGCCGGAGATGAGAATAACGATGTTTTTGTTCACGCCTGACATGGCCGAGAAGTGTAATGACCGCAGACCACAACCCCACGCCCCGCACCCACGATGTCCGGCAACGCCCGCTCTCGCCCGCCGAAGCCCGCGTGCTCGGCACCCTGATGGAAAAAGCGCGTACCGTGCCCGACAGCTACCCGCTCACGCTCAACACCCTGGTGACCGGCTGCAACCAGAAGTCCAGCCGCGAGCCGGTGATGCAGCTGCCCGAGGGGCTGGTCATCGAAGCGTTGGAGAGCCTGCGTCAGCTCCATCTGGTGTTCGAGACCAGCGGTGGACGCGCCACCCGCTACGAACACAATTTCCTGCGGGCAGTCGGTGTGCCCGAGCAGTCCGCCGTGCTGCTGGGCATGCTCATGCTGCGCGGTCCGCAGACCGCGGGCGAACTGCGTCTGAACACCGAGCGCTGGTACCGATTCCTGGACATCGCCTCGGTGGATGCCTTTCTCGAAGAGTTGCAGGACCGGTCAGCTGAAAAGGGTGGCGCGCTGGTGGTGAAGCTGCCGCGGGCACCGGGCGCGCGCGAGCAGCGCTGGGCCCATCTGCTGTGCGGCCCGGTGGACACGGCGGCCCTCCAGACAGCCTCGGCATTCGCTGGCGCCAGCGCGACCGAAGACGACGTGATCCTGCTGACGCGCCGGATCGCCCGCCTGGAGGACACGGTGGCCCTGCTGCAGGATCAACTGCAAAACCTGCACGAACAGCTCGGTCTGTCGCAGCCCGGACAGGACTGAAACGAACGGTCGTGCGAAACTGTCCAGCTGCATCGGGTTCGCACCTGCACGGGGCGGCCCGCACCGAACAAGGAGACATTCCATGGATTTGGCATTCACGCCCGAAGAGCAGGCGTTTCGCGAAGACATTCGAGCCTGGGTGAAGGGCAACCTGCCCGCCGACATCGCGCACAAGGTCCACAACGCGCTGCGCCTGTCGCGCGACGACATGCAGCGCTGGGCCAGGATTCTGGGCAAGAAGGGCTGGCTCGGCTGGGGTTGGCCGAAACAGTTCGGCGGCCCGGGCTGGACCGCGGTGCAGAAGCACCTGTTTGAAGAGGAATGTGCCTTGGCGGGAGCGCCGCGCGTGGTGCCCTTCGGCCCGGTGATGGTGGCGCCCGTGATCATGGCCTTCGGCAACAAGGAACAGCAGGAGCGCTTTTTGCCCGGCATCGCCAGCGGTGAAGTCTGGTGGAGCCAGGGTTACAGCGAACCCGGCTCCGGCTCGGACCTGGCCTCGGTGAAGTGCCGAGCCGAGCGCCACGGCGACAAGTACATCGTCAACGGCCAGAAGACCTGGACCACGCTGGGCCAGTACGGCGAATGGATCTTCTGCCTGGTGCGCACCAGCACCGAAGGCAAGCCGCAGACCGGCATCAGCTTCCTGCTGATCGACATGAAGTCGCCCGGCGTGAGTGTGCGCCCGATCAAGCTGCTGGATGGCGAATGCGAAGTCAACGAGGTCTGGTTCGACAACGTGGAAGTACCGGCCGACAACCTGATCGGCGAGGAAAACAAAGGCTGGACCTACGCCAAACACCTGCTGAGCCACGAGCGCACCAACATCGCCGACGTGAACCGTGCCAAGCGCGAGCTGGAACGCCTGAAGCGCATTGCCAAGACCGAAGGTGTCTGGGAAGACGTCCGCTTCCGCGACCAGATCGCCCTGCTCGAGGTGGATGTGGTGGCGCTGGAAATGCTGGTGCTGCGTGTGCTGAGCGCCGAAAAATCGGGCAAGAACTCGCTCGACATCGCCGGTCTGCTGAAGATCCGGGGCAGCGAGATCCAGCAGCGCTACGCCGAACTGATGATGCTCGCGGCCGGACCGTTCAGCCTGCCGTTCATCGAAGAGGCGATGGGAGCCGGCTGGCAAGGCGACTTTCCCGGTGGTGTCACGGCCAATGCGCCGCTGGCCTCGACCTACTTCAATCTGCGCAAGACCACCATCTACGGCGGCAGCAACGAGGTGCAGCGCAACATCGTGGCGCAGACCGTTCTGGGTTGACATCGCGGCGGACAGCACAGGAGACACACATGGACTTTGATTTTTCCGACGACCAGGAACAGTTGCGCGACGCGGTCCGCAGGTGGGTGGACAAGGGCTACGACTTCGAACGCCGCCGCAGCATCGTGGCCGCGGGTGGATTCGACCGCTCGGCCTACGCCGAGCTGGCCGAACTCGGCTTGGCGGGCCTTTATGTGAACGAAGCCGATGGCGGCATGGGCATGGGACCTACCGAAGGTATGGTGGTGATGGAGGAGCTGGGCCGCGGCATCGTGCTGGAGCCACTGGCCCAGTCGCTGATCGCCGGTGCGCTGCTCTCGGGATATGCCCCGGATGCCGTCAGGACCGACTGGCTGCCGCGCCTGGTATCGGGTGAGGCCCTGGTGGTGCTGGCGCACCAGGAGCGCCAGGCGCGCTACCGCCTGGGTGCGTGTGCTGCCACCGCGAGACAGACCGGTAGCGTCTGGATCGTGTCTGGCCACAAGAGCCTCGTGGCTGCAGGCGACCAGGCCGATGCCTTCCTCGTGCCAGCCATGGTCGGTGACCAGATGGCCCTGTTTCTCGTGCCCCGCACCGCCAGCGGCCTGAGCGCGAGCGGCTATCGCACGCAGGATGGCAGCCGCGCCGCCGAAGTGGCCTTCGACGACTGCCCGGCCAGCCTGATCACCACCGATGGCCTTGCCACGCTGGAACACGCGGTGGATATCGGCATCGCCGCCACTTGCGCAGAAGCCGTGGGCGTGATGGACAGGACCCTGGCGATCACCGTCGAGTACATGAACACGCGCAAACAGTTCGGTGTGGCGATTGCGACCTTCCAGGCGCTGCGCCACCGGGTGGCCGACATGAAGATGCAGCTGGAGCTCGCGCGCTCCATGAGCTACTACGCCTGCCTCAAACTGAATGCCCCGGCCGACGAGCGACGCCGCGCCCTTGCCCGCGCCAAGGTGCAGCTGGGCCAGTCGATGCGCTTCGTGGGCCAGCAGGCGGTGCAATTGCATGGCGGCATCGGCGTGACCGACGAATACATTGTCAGCCACTATTTCAAGAAGCTGACCCAGCTGGAAATGACGTTCGGCGACACCCTGCACCACCTGGGGGAGGTGTCGAGCCGCATGCAGGACACGGCGGGGGTATTTGCCTGAGGTGTCGTGGAAACGGTCACGAACAGATGAATTTGGCACACATCCGTCCATGATCTGAGCCATCTCGCCGCAGCCGGCCTGTTTGAGGGAATACCGCGGGTTAACATGAGAGTACTTTTGTTATCAGCCGCGGTGTATGGGCAGACACTTCCTTTCCGTTTTGCCGATTCTTTCTGCCTCGGTAGCGTTACTGCCAGCCTCGGCACCGTCCCGGAGCGTGGGCCTCCAGGCGTCGCCCGCCCTCAAGTCGGGGAAGCGTCCGGTCATCCCTCGGGTGGCGCGGCCATGGGCCTTTCGCGCCGGCGCCCACCGAGCCTGCATCGGCAGTGCGAGAGACCGCTCGGGGACAAGTAAGCCCTGCCGACGCGAACGGATGCAGGGTCGTTGACCTGACCCGCCACCCCGTCGACCTCCGAGTTCATTTCCCATGCATCACGTCAACATGCCGACACCCTGGCGCTCCATCCTGAAGGGCTTGCTCACCACCGCACTGCTGCTGGCGGCGGGCATCAGCCAGGCGCAGGTGGCCTACGGTATTTCCCGCACCCAGACCTTCGTCATCAACCCCGTCACTGGTGCTGCCACGGCGCCCGGGGTTGCCAACAACTACGCGGCGCAGATCGGCTACGAATCCTCCGCCATGGCGGTGAGTCCGATCAACGGGCTGCTGTACGTGATCGAACGCACCACATCCACCACGCCACGGATCGCCACCTGGAATCCGGCCACCGGTGTGGCCACCAACCTCGGTGCCATCACCTCGGCCATCACCGGCGACATCCTGCGCTCCACTTTCTGCCCGGACGGCCGCTGGTACGTGGCGGGCAATGGCAGTGCGGGTGGAGCGGGTTTCGAGATGTACCAGATCAACCCCAGCACCCGTGCGCTGATCCGGACCCTGGTGGTCAGCGGCATCCCAACCTCTGGCTCGGGCGACATCGCCTGCGTCAACAACGGCGACCTGTACGCCCTGGCGTCTTCCGACAACACCCAGACGGGCAACTACCGTCTGTACCGGCTGAGCAACGCCCAGATGGTCGCCGGCGGGACCCAGACCGCCAGCACGGTGGGCTCGCTGAACATTGCGGGCAGCAACGCACCCAACGGCCTGGTGGAGGTCAGCAACCTGGCCCCTGGCTGCACCACGCCCTGCCTGCTGGCTTCCGGAGCCCCTGCCGGACAGGTCATCTACACCGTCAACAGCTCCACCGGTGACGCCACCACGCTGACCACCGCCTCGGGTGCGGGGCTGGTGGATCTTTCGCGCGAGTTCCCGCGCGATGTCTCGGGCAGCAAAACCGCCACGCCCACGGTGGCCCTGCAGGGCAACACGCTGACCTACACCATCCGGGCCAGCAATTCGGGGCCTGCCGTGGCGGGCTCGGTCACCGTCGCCGACACACTCAACCCCGCGGTCTTCAACGTGGCGGGCAGTTCGTGGACCTGTGCCGTCACCAGCCCAGGCACGGCCACCGCACTGCCCACGGCCTGCGGCGCGGCGTCCGGCACCGGCAACATCAACACCTACGCCAACCTGTCGATCAACGCCACGGTCAGCTACACCATCCAGGCACCGCTGCTCAGCAGCTTTTCGGGTACGGCCACCAACACCGTGGCCCTCACCCTGACCGGCACCACGGTCGACGTCACCCCCAGCAACAACGTGGTCACGGTCACATCCACCGTGACACCGGCAGCAGGCCTGAGCGTGACCAAAACCAATGCGGTCGGGACGCTCACCGCCGGATCCACCACCACCTACACCATCACGATCGCCAACAGCGGACCAGCCAATGCCACCAACACCGTGGTGACCGACCCGGTTGCCACCGGCCTGAGTTGCACCAGCGTGACCTGCAGTGTGGCCAGCGGCAGCGCCACCTGCCCGGCGCCCCCTGTGCTGAGCATCGCCAACCTTCAGGGTGCGGGCATCAGCATCGCCAACTTCCCCGCCAACTCCAGCCTGAGCTTGATGGTGACCTGCTCCGTCACGGCCACCGGCCTTCCCTGACGCCACCGCCAGAAACGGACAGACCCGCCGAGGCGGGTCTGTCCGTTTCTGCCCGGCCGTGAGATCAGGCGTGCAGCCGGGACGACCTGGGCAGATGCGCCATGAGGAACTCCATCTGGTCGGCCAGGATGCGGCGGTTGCGCAGGATGAAGTCTTCCCAGAGGCTGGGCACATAGGGCGCGTACAGCAGCGGCATGTGCGACTGCTCGGGGGTGCGGTTGCCCTTGCGGTGGTTGCACGACCGGCAGGCCGTCACCACGTTCATCCAGAGGTCACGGCCGTTTTGCCCCAGCGGCACGATGTGTTCGCGGGTGAGTTCTTCCTCCACGAAATGGTCGCCGCAGTAAGCACAGACATTGCGGTCGCGGGCAAACAGCTTGCTGTTGGTCAGTGTGGGCCGCAGGTCGAACGGGTTGATGCGCGGCACCCCCTGGGTACCGATGATCGAATTGATGGTGATGATGGACTGTCGCCCGGTGATCGCGTTGTGCCCGCCGTGGAACACCGCCACCTCGGCGCCCACCTCCCAGCGCACCTCGTCCGCTGCGTAGTGCAGCACGGCTTCTTCGAGGCTGATCCACGACTGTGGCAACCCCTGGGCGGAGAGCTTCAAGACCTTCAAAACCTGGCTCCTTCAAATTCAACTGAAGAGGCCAGCCGCCTGGGTCACCCGCGGCTGGTGCGCCCGCCGGCTGCGACCGACGACGCTGTGTCAATATAGCAAGCTTTGATGACGCGCCCCCGCCTGCACCGAAATACCGCATGAAAATCATCCGAGGCCTCTGGAACCGCCTGCACCAGCCACCCGCGGGTGACAGCGCCCCGGGCTGCGCGCTCACCATCGGCAACTTCGATGGCGTACACCGCGGCCACCAGGCCATGCTGGCCTTGCTCAACAACGAAGCCCGGCACCGCGGCGTGCCCAGTTGTGTGATGACCTTCGAGCCGCACCCGCGCGACTACTTCGCGGCCCTGCACCACAAGCCCGATCTGGCCCCGGCGCGCATCGCGACCCTGCGCGACAAACTGGAAGAGCTCAGGCGCTGCGGCGTGGACCAGTGCGTGGTGCTGCCCTTCAACGCCCGCCTGGCGTCGCAGCAACCGCAGGCCTTCATCCAGGACATCCTGGTCCAGGCGCTGGGCGTGAAATACGTGCTGGTGGGCGACGACTTCCGCTTCGGTGCGCAGCGCGCGGGCGACTATGCCATGCTGGACGCCGCCGGCTCATCCCTCGGCTTTGACGTGGCGCGCATGCAGAGCTACGAGGTGCACGGCACCCGCGTCTCCAGCTCGGCCGTGCGCGAGGCGCTGGCCGCGGGCGACATGGACCGCGTGGCCGCCTTGCTGGGCCGCCCGTTCAGCATCAGTGGCCATGTGGTGCACGGGCGCAAGCTCGGGCGACAGCTGGCCGAGAGCCGCCCGGGCGCCAGCGACGGTTTCCGCACGCTGAACCTGCGCTTTTCTCACTGGAAACCGGCCGCCAGCGGCATCTTTGCCGTGCAGGTGCATGGTCTGGGTGGCCAACCACTGGCCGGCGTGGCCAACCTCGGCGTGCGACCGTCGCTGGACCCGGACGACGTGAATGGCGGGCGTGTGCTGCTCGAAACCCACTGCCTGGACTGGCCAGCCGAGCTGGCCGCCAGCCTGAGCGGCGGGGAGGCCTACGGTAAAATCATCCGCGTGGAATTGCTGCACAAACTGCACGACGAGCTGAAGTACGACGGTCTGGACGCCCTGACCCGGGGCATCGCCAAAGACTGCGACGATGCACGTGCGTTTTTTGCCTCGCTGCACGCCCAGACCCACCGCCAGACCACCCGCGACCGAATTTAATGCCGCTGCCGGGGCCAGCCGCCCCGGGCCGCGCGCCCTCTGACAGGCTCGGGGCGACCCGCCCCCTCCCCGTGTGCCCTTCCGCACCACCGAGCCCGCCCTTGCCGATCCCGAATTCGAAAGTCGACCACCATGTCTGAAAAACCCACCGCCCCGAAGAACGAGGCCAAGCCCGAGGCCAGCGGCGGCGCCTACCGCGCCACCCTGAACATGCCCGACACGCCCTTCCCCATGCGAGGCGACCTGCCCAAGCGCGAACCGGCCTGGGTCAATGACTGGAACGGCGGTGGCCTGTACAAGCGGCTGCGCGATGCGCGCCAGGGCGCACCGCTGTTCGTGCTGCACGACGGCCCGCCCTACGCCAACGGCAAGCTGCACATCGGCCATGCGCTGAACAAGGTGCTGAAGGACATGATCGTGAAGTCGAAACAGCTTGCTGGTTTCGATGCCCAGTACATCCCCGGCTGGGACTGCCACGGCCTTCCGATCGAAAACGCGATTGAAAAACTGCACGGCCGCAACCTGAGCCGCGACGACATGCAGTCCAAGAGCCGCGCCTACGCCACCGAGCAGATCGACCAGCAGCGCGAAGACTTCAAGCGCCTGGGTGTGCTCGGCGACTGGGAGCGCCCCTACCGCACCATGGACTACGGCAACGAAGCCGGCGAAATCCGTGCCTTCAAGCGCGTCATCGAGCGCGGCTTTGTCTACCGCGGCCTGAAGCCGGTGTACTGGTGCTTCGACTGCGGCAGCTCGCTGGCCGAGTTCGAGATCGAATACGCCGACAAGCAGAGCGACACGCTGGACGTGGCGTTTGAAACCGACGACGCCGGCAAGCTCGCGGCCGCCTTCGGCCTGGCCGCGCTGCCCGCCGGCAAACGCGCCTTCGCCGTCATCTGGACCACCACCGCCTGGACCATTCCCGCCAACCAGGCGCTCAACGCCCACCCGGAACTCACCTACGCGCTGGTGGACACGCCCATGGGCTGCCTGGTGCTGGCCGAGACGCTGGTGGAGAAATGCCTGGAGCGCTTCGGCCTGCAGGGCAACGTGCTCGCCACGACCAAGGGCGACCAGCTCGGTGGCCTCAACTTCCGCCACCCGCTGTACGACGTGGACGCGGGCTACCAGCGCCTCTCGCCGGTCTACATCGCCGACTACGTGAGCGACAGCGACGGCACCGGTATCGTGCACTCGGCGCCGGCCTACGGTGTGGACGACTTCAACTCCTGCGTGGCCAACGGTCTGGCGTACGACGACATCCTCAACCCGGTTCAGGGCAACGGCGCCTACGCGCCCGACTTCCCGCTGTTCGGTGGCCTGCACATCTGGAAGGCCGTGCCGGTCATCCTGGATGCGCTGAAGAACGCCGGCCGCCTGATGGCCACGGTCAAGATCACCCACAGCTACCCGCACTGCTGGCGCCACAAGACGCCGGTGATCTACCGCGCTGCTGCGCAGTGGTTCGTGCGCATGGACGAAGGCGAGGGCGTGTTCACGAAGGACAAGGCGCCCAGGACCCTGCGCCAGCTCGCGCTGGACGCGATCGACCACACCCACTTCTACCCCGAGAACGGCAAGGCCCGCCTGCGCGACATGATCGCCAACCGGCCCGACTGGTGCATCTCGCGCCAGCGCAGCTGGGGCGTTCCCGTGCCCTTCTTCCTGCACAAGGATTCGGGCGAGCTGCACCCGCGCACGATGGACATCCTGGACCAGGCGGCCGACATTGTTGAAAAGGGCGGCATCGAAGCCTGGAGCCGTGTGACGGCCGAAGACATCATGGGCGATGACGCCCCGCGCTACACCAAGAGCACCGACATCCTGGAGGTATGGTTCGACTCGGGCTCCACCTTCTCGCACGTGCTGCGCGGCAGCCACGCCAAGGCCTACCCGAACGGCGCCTTCCACGCCAGCGGCCCGGAGGCCGACCTCTACCTTGAAGGCCACGACCAGCACCGCGGCTGGTTCCACAGCTCGCTGCTGCTGGGCTGCGCGCTGTACGACCGCGCGCCCTACAAAGGCCTGCTGACCCACGGCTTCGCCACCGACGGCCAGGGCCGCAAGATGAGCAAGAGCCTGGGCAACACGGTCGAACCGCAGAGCGTCACCAGCAAGCTCGGCGCCGAGATCGTGCGCTTGTGGGTGGCCAGCACCGATTATTCGGGCGACCTCAACATCGACGACAAGATCCTGGCCCGCGTGGTCGACGCCTACCGCCGCATCCGCAACACGCTGCGCTTCCTGATGGCCAACACCGTGGACTTCGACCCGGCCACCGACGCCGTGCCACTGGACCAGATGCTGGAGATCGACCGCTACGCACTGGCGCGCGCGTCAGAACTGCAGGCACAGATCCTGGCCCACTTCGACGTGTACGAGTTCCACCCGGTGGTGAGCAAGCTGCAGGTCTACTGCTCGGAAGACCTGGGCGCCTTCTACCTCGACGTGCTGAAGGACCGCCTCTACACCACGGCGCCGAAATCACTGGCGCGCCGCTCGGCCCAGACCGCGCTGCACCAGATCACGAGCGCCATGCTGCGCTGGATGGCGCCGTTCCTCAGCTTCACCGCCGAAGAGGCCTGGGGCCATTTCGCTGGAGCCAAGAACCAGGGTTCGATCTTCTTCGAGACCTTCTCGCCCCTGCCGTCGGCCAACGAAGCCCTGCTGGCCAAGTGGGGACGCATCCGCGCGATCCGCGACGTGGCCAACAAGGCGATCGAAGACCTGCGCAGCGCTGGCCAGGTGGGTGCCTCGCTGCAGGCCACGCTCACCATCACCGCCGGCGCCGACGACGCGGCGCTGCTGCGCTCGCTGGGCGACGACCTGAAATTCGTCACCATCACCTCGGAAGTGACCGTGGTGGACGGCGAGGGGCTGCAGATCTCGGTGATCCCCAGCAGCGACACCAAGTGCGAGCGCTGCTGGCACTACCGGGGCGACGTGGGCAGCCACACCGAGCACCCCACGCTGTGCGGCCGTTGCATCAGCAACCTGGCCGAAGCCGCCGGCAGCGGCGCTGGCGAAACCCGAAAGGTCGCCTGATGGCCAAGTCAAGCCGCAACACCAGCCTCTGGCCCTGGCTCGGTCTGGCCGCCGCCATCGTGCTGCTGGACCAGTTCACCAAAACCCTGATCCTGGGCTACTACCAGCTCGGTGACAGCACCGCCGTCACCAGCTTCTTCAACGTCGTCCGGGTACACAACACCGGTGCCGCCTTCTCCTTCCTCGCCTCGGCGGGGGGTTGGCAGCGCTGGTTCTTCACCGGCATCGGCGTGGCAGCGGCGGTGTTCATCGTCTGGATGCTGCGCTCGCACCCGGGACAGAAGCTGTTTGCGTTTGCACTCGCCTGCATCCTGGGCGGTGCCGTTGGCAACGTGATCGACCGCGTGCTGCACGGCTACGTGGTGGACTTCCTGGACTTCCACTGGGGCTTCCTGGCCGGCCTGTTTCCCGGTGGGCATTTCCCGGCCTTCAACATCGCGGATGCGGGCATCACGGTCGGCGCCATCGGCCTCATCCTGGACGAGATCCTGCGCGTGCGCCGAAGCAAATAAGCCCCCTTGCCTTTCGCGCCCCGGGATGGCCCGGCGATGGATCGCACCGACCGGACTTTCCCGGCTGCAGCGTACATACGCCTGTGCTAATCTGGCCAGCCCGCTTTTTTTGAGCGTACTGCCAGGAGACACTTCATGCCCGGACTGCTGCCCCAGATCGACCCCGACGGTCTGCTCGAATTCTCGGTCGTCTACACCGACCGCGCGCTCAACCACATGTCCCGGCGCTTCCAGGGCGTGATGACCGACATCTCGGCCATGCTCAAGCGCGTCTACGGTGCGCACTCGGCCGTGCTGGTGCCGGGCAGCGGCACCTTCGGCATGGAATCGGTGGCGCGGCAGTTCGCGCACGGGAAACATGTGATGGTGATCCGCAACGGCTGGTTCAGCTACCGCTGGACGCAGATCTTCGACATGGGGTCCATCCCCGCCAGCCACACCGTGATGAAGGCCCGCCGCATCGCCGACGGCGTGCAAGCCGCCTGGGCACCCGCGCCCATTGACGAGGTGAAAGCCGCCATCGTGGCAGAAAAACCCGCGCTGGTGTTCGCGCCGCACGTGGAAACCGCGGCCGGCATGATGCTGCCCGACGACTACCTCTCGGCCGTGGCCGATGCCGTGCACGCCGTCGGCGGCCTTTTCGTGCTGGACTGCATTGCTTCCGGCGCCATGTGGGTGGACATGGCGGCCACGGGTGTGGACATCCTGATCTCGGCACCGCAAAAGGGCTGGAGCAGCTCACCCTGCTGCGCCATGGTGATGCTCAGCGAGCGCGCCCGAAAAGCCATCGACAGCACGCAGAGCACCACCTTTGCGATGGACCTGAAGAAGTGGCTGCAGATCATGGAAACCTACGAAGGCGGCGGCCACGCCTACCACACCACCCTGCCGACCGATGCTTTGGTGCGCCTGCGCGACACCATGCAGGAAACCGAGGCCTATGGCTTTGCCCGTGTGCGCGGCGAGCAGGTCGCACTGGGTCGTGCCGTGCGCGAACTGCTGGAGAAAAACGGCTTCCCCAGCGTGTCGGCCCCGGGCTTCCAGGCACCGGGCGTGGTGGTGAGCTACACCACCGACCCCGAGATCCAGTCGAGCAAGAAATTCCTCGCTGCCGGCTTGCAGACCGCTGCAGGCGTGCCGCTGCAATGCGACGAAGGTGCCGACTTCCGCACCTTCCGCATCGGCCTGTTCGGGCTGGACAAATGGCACGACGTGCCCGCGACGCTGCAGCACCTGGAGCAGGCGCTGGCCACGGTGGCGCCCGCCACCGTGGCGGCCTGAGCCAGCCCGGCTCGACCAGCCCCAACCCCGGCCTGCGCGCCGGGGTTTTGGTTGCTGGCCGCTGCGCCCGGCATCAGCTGCGCGCGGGCAGCACGGTGCCCACGCACTCGCCAAATCCGATCCGTGCCGCACCGGCTTTCTCGCACCAGCCGCGGATGACGACGCTGTCACCGTCTTCCAGCCAGGTGCGTCTCTCGCCATTGGGCAGGGAGAGCGGGTTTTTGCCACCAGTGGTCAGCTCGATCAGGGCACCTGCCTGATCGAGTGTCGGCCCCGACAGCGTGCCGCTGCCGAACAGATCACCGGGCTGCAGGTTGCAGCCGTTGACGGTGTGGTGTGCCACCATCTGCGCCACCGTCCAGTAAGCGTGGCGGTAGCTGGTGCGGCAGATCGTGGCACCGGCCTGTCCGGCGTCGCGCATCTTCGGCGTTTGCAGCGCCACCTGCAGCTGGATGTCGAGCGAGCCCTGGCGGCGGTTCGCCTCCGAATCCAGGTAAGGCAGCGGCTGCGGATCGTCTGCCGGGCGCTCGAAGGGCACACGGTACGGCGCCAGGGCTTCCAGCGTCACGATCCAGGGCGAGAGGGTGGTGGCGAAGTTCTTCGACAGGAAAGGGCCCAGCGGCTGGTATTCCCAGGCCTGGATGTCGCGCGCGGACCAGTCGTTGAGCAGGCACAGACCGAACACGTGGTCTTCGGCTTCGGTGACAGGCACCGGCTCGCCCAGCGGGTTGCCGGTGCCCACAAAGATGCCCAGTTCCAGCTCGATGTCCAGGCGCTGGCACGGCTCGAGCGACGGCTGGGTGGCCCCCGCTGCCAGGGTCTGCCCCCGCGGGCGATGGAAGGCCTGGCCTGACACGCCGATGCTGGATGCGCGACCGTGGTAGCCGATGGGTATCCACTTGTAGTTGGGCAGCAAAGGGTTGTCCGGACGGAACTGCCTGCCGATGTTGGTGGCGTGATGGACCGAGGTGTAGAAATCGGTGTAGTCGCCGATCCGCGCCGGCACGCCGTACTCGGCCACAGCCTGTGGCACCAGGCAGTCCGCCAGCCGGGTCTGCTCGGCAGCACCCTCACGCAAGGCACGCGAAAGCGCCAGGCGCAGCGCACTCCAGGCCTTCGGACCCAGCGCCATGAGGGCGTTGAGCCGCTCTTCTGCACCCGCCTGCAGGGCAAGGGCTGCCTCGCCCGTGAACACGCCGGTGCGGGCCGCCAGCGCCAGGTCGAGGATCTGGTCGCCAATAGCCACGCCGCCGCGAAAGGCCTCGTTCGAGCCCTGGCGGCGGAAGCTGGCAAACGGCAGGTTCTGGAGCGGGAAATCGGTGCCGGCGGCATGGGCCGACGCCACCCAGCTGCGCAGCGCCGGGTCGTGGGTTTCGTTCATCAGACCCATGTCAGTCGAGCGCCTGGAAGGTCTTGTCGTGCATCCAGGCGGCGTGCTTGGGCGCGCGCTTGGTGCGGGACCATTCGTTGAGCATGTCCCACTTCACCTCGTCCAGGTCCTTGTGCATCTTCGGGGTGCCGACGTCGGCACACAACTCCAGGCGGTGGCCGTTGGGATCGAAGAAATAGATCGACTGGAAGATGGTGTGGTCGGTCGGGCCCAGCACCTCGATACCGGCTGCCTGCAGCTTCGTCCTGGTGGCTTCGAGCGAGGCCAGGCTGTCGACCTTGAAGGCGATGTGCTGCACCCAGGCGGGCGTGTTCTCGTCGCGCCCCATCTCGGGCGAGTTGGGCAGCTCGAAGAAAGCCAGCACATTGCCCTGGCCTGCGTCCAGGAACACGTGCATGTAGGGGTCCGGCGCCTTGGTCGACGGCACCTGGTCTTCGGCAATCGCGAGCACGAAGTCCATGTTCAGGTGCCTGACGTACCACTCCACGGTTTCCTGGGCGTCGCGGCAGCGGTAGGCGACGTGGTGAATGCGTTCGATCTTCATGCGGTGTCTCCTGTGGCTTACAGATCTTGCAGTGCGGCTTGCACATGTTGCTGGAAAAGCGCGGCGTCGGCCAGCGCGTTGGCGTTGAGCAGCGCCAGCTTGACCAGAAACAGCGAGGCCTTCTCGGGGCCGGCCTGGTCGATGGCGGTGGCCAGCTGGTCATAGACGGTTTCGAGGCCGGGAATGCTCAGGGCCTGGCGTGATGGTGACATGGTGTGCTCCTCAGTGTGGCAGGACGGTGTTCAGTGCGGCTTGCAGACGGGTCGCGTCGAGCGTGAGCCAGCGGGCACAGACGTGCTGGTCCGGCCGCATCAGGTACGCGGCACCACTGGCCTGCACGCCGTAGCGCTGGCGGAAATGGCCGTCGGCATCGGCCAGGGTCTGGTCGGCACCGGCCACAGGCCGGGATGCGCCCACGGCGATCACCTGGAGCGGCACACCACGGGCGCGGGCCGCCGTCACGACGGCCTGCAGGGTCGGCGGGATGGCCTCGTTTTCGGTGAAGTACAGCAGGTCGAAGCCACCGCCCAGGTGGTCGAGCAGGAAGTCGTTGGCCGCCAGCCGGATGTTGCGCGGCGGGGCTCCGTGGGCCGGCCCGTCGGTGAACAGCGCGTTGTCGTCCCCCGCGCTGTTGAGCGCCGAGCCCGTGTACTCGTGCGGCCGCGAGGTACGCCAGTGGTAGAGCGGCCGGACGAAGGCCTGTGACAGCGAGAGCGACAGCACCGCGTCGCGCAGCAGCTGGAAACCGCCGGCCGGCGGCGTCATGAAACGCACGCTCTTGCCGGCTTCGTCGATGATCTCGCGCGCCGCGCCCACCCGCTCGGCACTGTGGTTGGCCAGCAGTGCCGGGCCTGCCAGGCCCTTCACCACAAAGGCCAGGTGCCAGCCGAGCGACTGCGCGTCCTGGAAGGCGGTGTTGGCACCGCGCACGCCGAAGATCGGCAGCAGGTGGGCGGCATCACCGGTGAAGATCACCCGGCCGTGCACGAAGTCGGGCAGCGTCAGGGTGCGGGCCGAGTAGACCGAACTCCAGTCCATCTCCCAGGGCGTGCCGCCGAAGCCGATCATCTCGAGCTGGGCGTCGATGCGCTGTTTCAAGGAATCGGGACGCAGTGCCTCCTCGGGGGTTTCACCCTCGGGCAGCTGGTAGTCAACGCGCCAGATGCCGTGGGGCTCGCGGTGCATCAGGATGGTGTTGCCCGGATTCCACTCGGGATCGAAGTAGGCCAGCCGTTCGGTCGGCAGCGGCAGGTCGATCCGGATGTCGGCGATCACGAAGAAGCCTTCGTAGGAGGCCCCCTCCATCTGCAGGTCCATCGCGGTGCGGATGGGCGAGCGGCCACCGTCGGCGGCCACTACCCAGTCGGCTTCCAGCGTGTATTCGCCCTCGGGCGTGTCCAGCAGCAACTCGGCATGGCCATCATGCTGGCTCAGCTGGACGAGCTTGTTGCCCCAGCGGAAATCGATCAGTGGCTGGGCGGCGCAGGCGTCGTAGAGGTATTCCTCCATGTACTGCTGCTGCACATTGATGATCGGGAAGAAACGGTCGTCCGGGTCGTGCGGCGCTTCCATGCGGAACACGCGCTGGCCGCGGTAGAAGGAATTGCCGAAGCGCCAGGGCAGGCCACCCTCGGTCATGCGGTCGGCCACGCCCACCTGCTGCAGGATCTCCATGGAGCGGCGCGTGAAGCAGATGGCGCGGCTGCCCTGCGAGAACTGCAGCTCGGCCGTGACGAGCACGCTGGGGACACCATGGCGGGCCAGTTCCAGCGCCGTCACCATGCCGGCCGGACCGGAGCCGACGATCACGACCTGCTTGCGGTCCTGCTTCGGATGCTCCGATGGCCGCCAGGGCTGGAAGACCTGGTACGGGTAGTAGAGGGAGGGACGCGGTTCGGTCGTGGGCTGGTGCATGAAGCGGACCTTGATGGGGAAGGTGAAACGTGGGCTGGAGGCGGCTGCCTCAGGCCGGACGGCCGTGTTCGATCAGGCGATCAAACAGCTGGCTGAGGGTGCGTCGCTCGTCGTCGCTAAGGCAGCCAAAGATCTCCTGGTTGCGCTGGTTGATCAGGGCCATGGTCCGGCTGAAGGTCTTGCGGCCTGCCGCGGTGAGCGTGAGCACGACCCCGCGACCGTCCTCGTCGCTGCTGCGCTTGAGCACCAGGCCCTGATCGACGAGGAATTGCGCCGCACGGCTGGCCTGGCCCTTGTTGAGGTTGGCCTTCTGCGCCAGGTCCTTGACCGACAGCGGTTCGAAACTGCCGATGGTGGCCAGGCAGCGCCCGTCGCTCAGCGACAGGCCGGTGTGTCGCACATAGGCGTGCTGGCTGTCGAGGTCGGTGAGCTTGTGCAGCAGGTGCAGACGGTAGCTCAGGGTGCGGTCGAGCGAACCTCCGGTGCTGGCACCGGTTTCGGCGGATCGGTCGGGGTGTGGCATCGGTGTCGCGCTCGGGTTGGAGCGGGATTCTAGGCCCGATTGGTTGCGCACGCAACCAAAAATGGTGCGACAGCACCCCGATCGCCTGAACACGCCTGACCGCCGAAGCGCCGACCCCGTTCACCGCCCCGTCTGACCGCCTGCTGGCGTCGGGCGAAGCGGCCGGCGCCCGTCTTCAGGGCAGCAGCACCGTGCAGCCCGTGGTCTGGCGAGCTTCGAGGCTTTCGTGCGCGGCGCGCACGTCGGTGAGGGCAAAGCGCTGGTCGATGCGGATCTTCACCGCACCGCTTTGCACCACGGCGAACAGCTCGTCGGCCATGGCCTGGGTGCGCTCGCGGCTGGTGATGTGGGTGAACAGGGTCTGGCGCGTCACGTACAGCGAACCCTTGGGCCCGAGGATGCCGGGTGCGAACGGCGCCACCGGGCCGCTCGCATTGCCAAAACTCACCATCAGGCCAAACGGCATCAGGCAGTCGAGCGACTTGTCGAAGGTGTCCTTGCCCACCGAGTCGTAGACCACCTTCACGCCTTGGCCGCCGGTGATGTCCTTCACCCGGGCCACGAAATCTTCTGTGCGGTAGTTGATGGTGAACTCGGCGCCGTGCTCGCGCGCGAGCGCACATTTTTCATCCGATCCCGCGGTGCCGATCAGCCGCAGGCCGAGCGCACGCGCCCACTGGCAGGCGATCAGGCCCACGCCACCGGCGGCGGCGTGGAACAGCACGAAGTCGCCCTTCTCCAGCCCTTCCACCGGCTTGCAGCGCTTGAGCAGGTACATCGCCGTCAGGCCCTTGAGCATCATGGCCGCGCCGGTTTCGAAGCTGATCGCGTCGGGCAGCTGGCACACGTTCATCGCCGGCATCACGCGCACGTCGCAGTAACTGCCCGGCGGGTTGGCGGCGTAGGCCGCACGGTCACCGGCCTTGAGGTGCGTCACGCCCTCGCCCACCGCCTCGATCACGCCGGCGCCTTCCATGCCCAGCGCGAGCGGCATGGTGCTGGGGTAAAGGCCGGTGCGCTGGTACACGTCGATGAAGTTCAGGCCGATGGCCTGGTGGCGGATGCGCACCTGGCCCGGGCCGGGCTCGCCCACATCCACCGTGTCCACCACCAGTTGTTCGGGGCCGCCATGGGCGTGGATGCGCACGGCGCGGCTGGTCTGGGTCATGAAAGTCTCCTGTTTTTGAAACAGCGCACATGCTGCCACGAAACGGCCGTGTCGCCTGCGAGGCAGATGCACAGGCCCCGCGCCGGATCGGGTCATGGCGGCATGGGTACAGTCACCGCATGTCCGCACCCGCTTCGCGCCTCACCCCATCCACCGTCGCCCTGCTGCTCATTCCCCCGCTCATGTGGGCCGGCAACGCCGTGGTGGGCCGGCTGATGCAGGGTGCGATACCACCCATCACCTTCAACTTCCTGCGCTGGGTGCTGGCCGGTGCGCTGCTGCTGCCGCTGGCCGCCTGGGTGCTGCGCCCGGGCAGCGGGTTGTGGCCTCACCGCAGGCGCTTCGCGCTGCTGGGCCTGCTCGGCGTGGGCCTGTACAACGCGCTGCAGTACATGGCGCTCAAGACCTCCACGCCGATCAACGTGACGCTGGTGGCCTCCAGCATCCCGATCTGGATGCTGCTGCTCGGGCGCGTGCTCTATGGCGTGCCCATCACGCGCCGTGCGGCCGTGGGCGCTGCGCTCTCGCTCGCCGGCGTGGCGGTGGTGCTCTCGCGTGGCGAGCTGGCGCAGCTCGGTGCGTTGCGCCTGGTGGCGGGCGACGGCTGGATGCTGCTGGCCGCCCTCACCTGGGCCTGGTACAGCTGGCTGCTGGTGCGCCCGCCACGGAACGCCGATGGAAGCGGCTACCCACCCGACATCAAGGCCGACTGGGCCGCCTTTCTGTTGGCGCAGATCGCCTTTGGCCTGGGCTGGTCGGGTCTCATGACCGCGGGCGAATGGATGGCGCTGCCTCCTTCACCGGCGGGTCACCTGCAATGGGGCTGGCCGCTGGCCACCGCGCTGGTCTATGTGGCCGTCGGCCCGTCGCTGCTGGCCTACCGCAGCTGGGGCATCGGCGTGGCACGCGTCGGCCCCACGGTGGCGGGCTTCTTCAACAACCTCACGCCGCTGTTCGCGGCGCTGATGTCGGCCACGCTGCTCGGCGAGATGCCACGGCTGTACCACGCGGCCGGGTTCGTGCTGATCGTCGGCGGTATTTTCGTGACCACACGAAAAGCATAGGTACCCCCCGCGCCGCCTTCGGCGTCACCCCCCGGGGGGCGATGCGAGTGGCCCGGCAAAGCCGGCTCCACCGCATCCTGGATGAAGACATGCCGCGCCTGAAGGGGAGTTGATCCGGGGGCACCGCGGAACCGGCTTTGCCGGGCCGCCAGTGCCGCCCCCTGGGGGGTGACGCCGAAGGCGGCGCGGGGGGGCTCAGTACGTCCCCGGATACGCCCCGCCGTCGGGCAGGATGTTCTGGCCGTTGAGGTAGCCCGCCTGCTGGCTGCAGAGAAAGGCGCAGATGGCACCGAATTCCTCGGGTGTGCCGAAGCGCCTGGCCGGGATGTTTGCCATCTGCGCCGCGCGCACTTCTTCCAGGCTTTTGCTGCTCTTGCTGGCGGCGCCGGCCAGGGTGGCTTTGAGACGGTCGGTGTCGAACTTGCCGGGCAGCAGGTTGTTGATCGTCACACCCTGCGCCGCGATGCCGCTGCGCGCGACACCGGCCACGAAACCGGTGAGACCGCTGCGCGCGCCGTTGGAAAGGCCCAGGATGTCGATGGGCGCCTTCACCGCGCTGCTGGTGATGTTGACGATACGGCCGAAGCCGCGCTGCGCCATGCCGTCCACCGTGGCCTTGATGAGCTCGATGGGTGTGAGCATGTTGGCGTCCACCGCCTGGATCCAGGCTTCGCGGCTCCAGCTGCGGAAGTCACCGGGCGGCGGGCCGCCCGCGTTGGTGACCACAATGTCGAACGCCGTGCCGGGGCCTCCGGCCGCGGCGAAGGCCGCGGTGCGGCCCTCGGGCGTGGTGATGTCGGCCGCCACGGCAATCACCTGCACGCCGGGCGCTGCGGCACGAAGGGCGGCGGCCGATGCCTCCAGCGCCTCGCTCCCGCGCGCGACCATGACCACGTGTACGCCCTCGCCCGCCAGCGCCTGTGCACAGCCCAACCCCAGCCCCCTGCTGGCGCCACAGACCAGCGCCCATTTCCCTTTGATGCCCAAGTCCATCGCGAAGTCTCCTGTTCAGAAATTCATTTCACCGCGCCGGTCGAACCGAAGCGCGTCACCAGAAAAACGCCCGATACCACCAGCACCGTGCCGGCCACGATCCAGCCGTTGAACGGCTCGTCGAGGATCAGCACGCCCATGGCGATGGTGGACATGGGTCCGATCATGCCGGTCTGCGCTGCCAGCCCGGCGCCGATGCGCTCGATCCCCATCATCACCATGATGACGGGTGCGAAGGTGCACAGCGTGGCGTTGAGCACCGAGAGCCAGATCACCGCAGGCGCCACGGACGTGGCCGCATCCAGCGGGCGCAGCAGCACGAACTGCAGCAGGCACAGCACGCAGGCCACGCTCGTGGCCAGGCCCACCAGGCGCATGGAGCCCAGGCGCTTGACCAGCTCGCCGCTGTAGACGAGGTAGATGGCGTAGCTGATGGCGCTGCCGAACACCAGCAGCGCGCCCAGCACCGCATTCGGCCCGGCGAAGTCGGCCTCGTGGCCGAACACCAGCAGCACGCCGGCGTAGCTCACCGCCATGGCCAGCGCCTGCAGTCCGCTGATGCGGCGCTGGTAAATGAACCAGCCGAGCACCAGCACCAGGGTGGGGTTGAGGTACAGGATCAACCGCTCCAGGCTGGCGCTGATGTACTGCAGGCCCCAGAAGTCCAGAAAACTCGCGAGGTAATAACCGGTGAAGCCCAGGCCCAGGATGCCCAGCCAGTCTCGGCGGGTGAGCGGCGGTTTTCCGCGACTGGCCCACCAGGCCAGCGCCAGGAACAGCGGCAGCGCAAACAGCATGCGGTACATGATCAGCGTGACCGCATCCACCCCGTGGCGGTAGGCCAGCTTGACGATGATGGCCTTGCCGCTGAAGGCGATGGAGCCAGCGCTGGCCAGCAGCAGGCCAGAAGCGAGGTGGGGATGGGGCTGGGCGGCAGTGCTGGACATCCGCCCGATTATCGGGACCCGCGGAGCGGCGTGCTGTCACCACGCTGGCAGGTCGATCCCGTCAGGCCTTGGGTGCCGTCAGGCGGTCGGGGTCCACCACGCGGTAGACACGGCCTTGTTTGTCCATCGGCTCAATGAGTCCCTCGCGCTCGAAAGCCGACAGCGTGCGGCTCACGGTCTCCAGCTTGAGGTCGAGCATGGCGCCCATGTCTTCGCGCGAAAACAGCGTCGCAACCGAAGCGTCATGATCCGAGCGCATTTTCAGGATGAGACCGGCCACGCGCTGGCGGGCATTGCCGAAATTGAGCTCGGCCAGCCAGTCGTCGGCCTCCTTCAGGCTGCGGTGCCATTTCTCCAGCAGGCGCTGGTGCAGGCGCGGGGTTTCGCGGTTCAGGCGCTGGATCACCTGCAGCGGCAGGCGGCAGACCTTGATGTTGGTCAGCGCGATCGCGTCCGATTCGTAGGTCGGCCCCATGAGGGCCTCGAGCCCCACCACGTCGCCCGAGCGCAGCACCCGCACGATGCGCTGGCGCCCGTCGACCGTGTTGCGCACCAGCTTGATCACTCCCGCGCGCAGGGTGTAGAGCGAGGTCGCCGTCTCGCCCATGCGCACCAGGGGATGGCCCGCGGGGTACTCCATGTCGTCAATCGGCGCGTGGATGAGTTTGAAGTCCTCCTCGTGCAGGTCGGCAAACAGCACCATGTCGCGGATGCCGCAGCTGCGGCAATCGGCGGTACCGCGCCAGGCGGATTCGGTTTTGATGGGGATCATGCGGGTGTCGGGTGCCGGAACAAGGGTGCAGGAACAGGGGCTCCAATATAAGCGCTGGCCAGGCGGACGGGCGCGGCCAGCCACACGGCGCGGCGGCCTTTCAGTTCACCGGCGGTGTGCAGGCCAGCACCTCGTCCAGCGTGGTGAGCCCTTCGGCCACGCGCGCGGCCCCGGCCAGGCGCAGTGGGCGCATGCCGTCCTGCACCGCCTGCCTGCGCAGCACGTCCAGCCGAGGTTCCCGGCTGACCTTGTCCTTGAAAGCCTCGGTGACCACCAGCAGTTCGTACAGGCCCATGCGGCCCCGGAAACCGGTCATGCGACAGTCCACACAGCCCACCGGCTGGTAGGGCCGGTAGCTCCCGCTCACCTGCCAGGGCTTGACCAGGTCGGCCAGCGTCTCGCGCGAAGCCTGGGTGGCGGCATCGTCTTCGCGCGTGCGGCAGGCCGGACAGAGCGTGCGCACGAGGCGCTGCGCCAGCACGCCGAGCACGGTGGCGTTGATCAGGTAGGGCGGTATGCCCAGCTCCATCAGGCGCATGATCGCCGAGGGTGCGTCGTTGGTGTGCAGGGTCGTGAACACCAAGTGGCCGGTCAGCGCAGCCTGCACCGCCATTTCGGCCGTGGGCAGGTCGCGCACCTCGCCCACCATGATGATGTCCGGATCCTGGCGCATCAGCGCGCGCAGGCCCTGGGCAAAGTCCAGGTCCAGATGGGTCTGCACCTGCGTCTGATTGAAGGCGGGTTCGATCATCTCGATCGGGTCTTCCACCGTGCTCACGTTCACCTCTTCGGTGGCCAGGCGCTTGAGCGTGGCGTAGAGCGTGGTGGTCTTGCCCGAGCCGGTGGGCCCGGTCACCAGCACGATGCCGTGCGGCCGGTGGGTCAGCGTTTCCCACCGCTGCGCATCGTGCGGTGCAAAACCGAGCGCACTCAGGTCCTTCACCGTGGCCTCCGGATCGAAGATGCGCATCACCAGCTTTTCGCCAAAGGCGGTGGGCAGGGTCGAGAGGCGCATTTCCACCTCGTCACCGCGCGCGGCGCCCACACCGGGCCGCAGGGTCTTGATGCGTCCGTCCTGCGGCCGGCGTTTCTCCACCACGTCCATGCGTCCGAGCAGCTTGATGCGCGCGATCATCGCGTTCATCACGCCCATCGGCATCTGGTACACCGGGTGCAGCACGCCGTCGATGCGGAAGCGGATCACGCCCTGCTCGCGCCGCGGCTCCAGGTGGATGTCGCTGGCGCGCTGGTCGAAGGCGTACTGCCAGAGCCAGTCCACCACCTGCACCACACCCTGGTCGTTGGCATCCAGCTGCTTGTTGGCCTTGCCCAGTTCCACCAGCTGCTCGAAGCTGGCCAGCCCGCTCTGGCCACCGCTCTTGTTGGCCGCGCGCACCGACTTGGCCAGCGCAAAAAACTCGGCCGTGTAGCGCGTGATGGCCATCGGGCTGGACAGCACCAGGCGCACCGTCTTGCGGGTCTGGCGCTCCACCTCGGGCACCCAGTCACGGATGAAGGGCTCGGCCGTGGCCACCACCACTTCGCCCGGTCCCACCTGCACCGGCAGGACCTTGTGACGCTCGGCGTAGGCGGCACTCATCACATCGGCCACCTTGCCCACATCCACCTTCAGCGGATCGATGCGCATGTAGGTCAGGCCGCAACGCTCGGCCAGCCACTGGGTGAGCATGTCGGCGTCGAGCAGGTGGGCGTCGGCCTGGCGCACCATGCCCACCACCGACAGCCGCTGCAGCGGATGCTGCGCGCTGTGCGCCGAGGCGCAACGGGCGATGGTGCGCTCGGCCTCCTGCGCAGAAATCACGCTGTCGTCACGCAGCCAGCCCACCAGGGTGCGCCAGTCGAGCGGGCCTTGCGGTGCGGCGGGGGAAGGCACCTGACTGTGGGCCTTGGTGTGGGTTTTCATGGGAATCTCAGGAAACCGGCTTGAAAATCTTCAGCCACTTCACGGCGGGCAGGCCCCAGCGCTCCTGCACCGCCTCGGCGCGCGCCAGCAGCTGCATGCGCGTGGGCCGCTCAGGCGTGCGCTGCGCCAGCACGATGGTGTTGCCCTCGCGCGTGGGCTTGAAGGCCCATACCGCGTCTTCGCCGAAAGCGGCGCAGATGCTCTGCAGCGAACGTTCGTAGCTCGTGTCGCGGCCAAACAGGTTGACGGTCATGCACCCGTCGTCGGTCAGCACCGAACGGCAGTCGGCGTAGAAGTCGGGGCTGTCGAGCACCGGCGCGGCGGCCTCGTGGTCGTACAGGTCCACCTGCAGCGCGTCGAACTGGCCGGTGTGTTCGGCCTTGCGGATTTCTTCGCCCGCATCGGCCAGCACCACGCGCAGGCGCGGCCCGTCGTCCGGCAGCTTGAACCATGTACGGCACACCGCCAGCACCTGCGGGTTGATCTCGATGGCGGTGGTGTCCATGCGCAGCTTCTTGAAATGGAACTTGGTCAGCGCTGCCGATCCCAGACCGAGCTGCAGGGCACGGCGCTTGGGCACCGAGTCGGGCTCGACGAACAGCAGCCAGGCCACCATGCGCTGGACATAGTCGAGTTCGATGTCGAACGGTGCGTCCAGCAGCATTGAACCCTGTATCCATTCGGTGCCCAGGTGCAGGAAGCGCACCTCGCTGTCCTCGGATATCGTCACGTCTGGCAGCGTCTGCGCTGCGCTGCGTCGCCGGGCGGCTGCGTTGGCGCCGGCCTTCATGCGGGGACCCCGGGACCAGGAAACAACAACCGGGGGGAAAATGCCACACACTGTGGTGTGACCCCACTCCACGGGGAGGGCAAGCGGTCTGGGTCGGCTGGATACTGCATCTTGGTCTGTGATCTGCAAAGGAATCATTATGAACATGGAAGCTGTCTGGACATTCCTGTCCACCCAAGGGGCTGAGTTCGGGCTCAAGATCCTCGGCGCCATCGCGGCCTGGATCGTGGGTCGCTGGCTGATCGGCATGGCGGTCGGCCTGATCGGCAAGGGACTGGAACGCGGCAAGAAGCTCGATGCCACGCTGATCCAGTACCTGAAGTCCATCATCTCGGTGGGCCTGACCGTGGTGCTGATCCTGGCGATCCTGGACATCTTCGGTGTGCAGACCACCTCGTTTGCCGCCCTGCTCGCGGGTGCCGGCCTGGCCATCGGCGCGGCCTGGAGCGGCATGCTGGCGAACTTTGCGGCCGGCATCTTCCTGCAGGTGCTGCGGCCCTACAAGGTGGGCGACTTCATCAGCGCCGGCGGCACGTTGGGCACGGTGAAGGAGCTGGGCCTCTTCGCCACCACCATCCTCACGCCCGACAACGTGACCACCATCGTGGGCAACAACAAGGTGTTCGGCGACAACATCCAGAACTTCAGCAGCGAGCCGTTCCGCCGCGTGGACTGCGTGGCGAAGGTGGCGAACAGCGTGGATGTGCAGGACGCGATGGCGCGACTGCGCACGGCCGTGACCGCGATCCCGAACGTGAAGGAAACGCCCGCGCCCGACGTGGAGATCCTGCAGTTCACGCCCGAAGGCCCGCTGCTGTGCGTGCGCCCCTACACCCACACCGACCACTACTGGCAGGTGTACTTCGACACCCACAAGGCCATCGTTTCGACCTTTGGTGCGGCGGGCTACCCGGTGCCCGAAACGCCGATGGCACACAGGGCGGTGGGCTGAGTTTTCCGGTGGCTTGTAGCTGATGCCGCCCGCTGTTTGCGCCGGGCGGCTTTTCCTCCAGGGTTGGGCCGTCTGGCCTGCAAGGTACCGGGACGATGACGCTGGATGGCCCATACGTCTCCAGCTTGCTGTGGTGGTGCGTTCTGCACAGCAAAGTCAAGGAGGAGACACGGCGAAGCCGGGCCGGGGGACATGAGCGTCGCAGAGCGCACCGCCGCAGCAAGCCCGCGAGGTCTTTCCCCAGGACCTACGCCACCCCATGCCGCCGCAGCACATCGGCCCAGGCCACCAGCTTGCGGTCGAACGACCAGCTCGCGTTCGCCGGGCTGGTGGACGGCAGCTTGTACACCGGCAGACCCAGCGCCTGCGTGTGCTGCGCGTGGCGGTAGCTCTCGCCCCCGTTGTGCGCAACGGCTTCCAGCAATGGGCACTGCCGCTGCACCCAAGCGAAATCGTTGAGTTCGGCCTTGCGGATGGCTGCGTCCAGGCTGCCCTCCCGCTCACAGGCGCCGTACACGTCCCACAGCCCCAGGCCGTGGGCGCGCAAGGCCGCCAGGCGCTCGGGATAGGACAGGTGCATCAGGGGCTGCTGCCACAGCGCACCCAGGATTTTCCAGAAATGGTTCTGCGGATGGCCGTAGTACTGTTGCGCGCGCAGCGAAGCCACGCCCGGAAAACTGCCCAGCAAGAGCAGGCGGGTGTTCGCGTCCAGTACCGGTGGCAGTCCAAGAAGGCGGCTCACGCGGGTGCCCCACCCGGCATCCGCAAGGCGGCCAGCCTGGGCAGGGCCGCCAGGGCATTGGCGGTGGTCGCCCGGGCCAGATCGGCCAGCGGCATGCCCCGCAGATCTGCCACCACCTGGGCGATGCGCGGCAGCTCGGCCGGAGAGTTGACGCCCTGCATCCGTCCGGCCGCACGCTCGGCCGCCGTCGCATACAGCCAGTGCGGCGGGATGTCCGGCGCGTCGGTCTCCAGCACCAGCGCCGACACCGGCAGCGTGGCCGCCAGCCGACGCAGGCGCTGCGCCGGCTCGAAGGTGACGGCGCCCCCGAAGCCCAGCCTGAAACCCAGGTCGATGAACGCCTGCGCCTGCTGTTCGCTGCCACTGAACGCGTGCGCGATGCCGCCGCCGGCGGGCAGTTCGCGCAGCTGCTTGAGCAGGGCATCGGCACTGCGGCGCACATGCAGGATCACGGGCAGACCGTGCCGGCGCGCCAGCTTGAGCTGCTCCCGGTAGAACCAGATCTGGCGCTCGCGCATGGCGGGTTCGCACAGCGCGGGCACGAAGAAGTCCAGCCCGATCTCGCCCACCGCCACCAGGCGCGGGTCGGCGTGGTGTTCGGTCAGTGCGGCATCCAGCGCCTGCAGGTCGCTTTCATCGGACTGAGGGACGAAGATGGGATGGATGCCCAGCGCGTAGGCATCGCCCAGCCGGTGCGCGAGCAGCCGCACGGTGTCGAAGTTGCTGCGCTCCACCGCCGGTATCACGCACAGACCCACGCCTAGCGCACGTGCCCGTTCACGCACCGCCAACGCGAGCGCCTGGTCTGCGCCGAATTCCGGAGCGTCCAGGTGGCAATGGGAGTCGATCCACAGCGCTTTGTTCATGTGCTCCCGATTCTGCCTCGACCTGTCTGCCCACTCGCGCCCCGGAAACCGCCGCCCACCTGTGCGCGCAAGCCGCGCAACGGTCATTCCAGCACAATATATGCATTCATTTATATTTTTCCTGCACCGCTGGCCAGGCCGCTGCCCGGTCATCTACAGAGAACACCGCATGGGATTTTTCAGCCGCCTGTTCAAATGGGACGACAAGACCCCGCCAGCCCGTCAGCACGCCGACGGTCCAGCCAGTGAAATGGGGCTGGACGCACAGACAGCCCAGGCGGTGCTGGCCGAGCTGGACATCGAAACCGCCATCGCGGCCCACGAAAACTGGAGCGCGCGCCTGCTGGCGGTGATCAAAGGCACCTCCGGCGAGGATCTCAAGCCCGAAATCGTCTGCCTGGACGACCGCTGCGATCTGGGCAAGTGGTTGCATGGGCCGGGCCGTGAACGCCTGGGCAGGTACCCGGCGTTCTCCGTACTGGTGGCGCGCCACAAGCATTTCCACATGGAAGCATCCACCGTGCTGTCACTCGCGCACTCGGGCGACCAGCCCAAGGCCGAGCAAAAACTCCATTCGGGCTACCGGCACGCCTCCACGCAGGTGGTATTGCTGCTCAAGGAACTCAAACGCGGTCTCGGCGGCTGACAAGCCGCGGGATCAGCCCGCGAGGACACCGGTCGTGAGCCGCAACACGCGGCCACAGCGGGCGGCCAGCGCCTCGTCGTGCGTGACGACGATGAAAGCCGTGCCCTGGTCGCGGGCCAGCTGCATCATGAGTTCGAAAACGCCATCGGCGGTGGCACGGTCGAGGTTGCCGGTCGGCTCGTCGGCCAGCACACAGGCCGGCTGGGTGACCAGCGCACGCGCGATCGCCACGCGCTGGCGCTCGCCGCCGGACAGTTCGGCTGGCCGGTGCTGCAGGCGGTCCGCCAGCCCCACGCGGGTCAGGATCTGTGCCGCACGATCACCCGCCTCGGCACGTGGCAGGCGGCGGATCCACAGCGGCATGGCCACGTTGTCGCGCGCGCTGAACTCGGGCAGCAGGTGGTGGAACTGGTAGACGAATCCCAGATGCCGGTTGCGCAGCTCGCCCTGCTGCGTGGCGCTCAGGCCCGACATCGTTTGCCCCATCAGCCGCACGCTGCCGCTGGTGGGCGCGTCCAGTCCGCCCAGCAGGTGCAGCAAGGTGCTCTTGCCCGAGCCGGAGGCGCCGACGATGGCCACGGTTTCGCCCTGGCGCACCGTCAGGTCCACGCCCTGCAGCACGGTCACATCCAGCCGGCCTTCGGTGAAACGCTTGGTCAGGCCGGTGGCCTGCAATACAACATCATTCATATCGGAGCGCTTCGGCCGGATTCACGCGGCTCGCGCGCCAGCTCGGATAAATGGTCGCCACAAACGACAGCGCCAGCGAAATCAGCCCCACCGGCAGGATGTCGCCCTGCTGCGGGTCGCTGGGCATGCGGCTGATGAGGTACACGTCCTGCGGCAGGAAGCTCGCGCCCAGCAGGCGTTCCAGCGCGGGCACGAGGGTGTCGATGTTGAACGCCACACCCAGACCCAGCAGCAGCCCGGCGCCGGTGCCGATCACGCCCACCATCGCGCCCTGCACCATGAAGATGCCCATGATGCTCTGCGGGCTGGCGCCCAGCGTGCGCAGGATGGCGATGTCGGCGCGCTTGTCGGTCACCGTCATCACCAGCGTCGACACCAGGTTGAACGCCGCCACCGCCACGATCAGCGTGAGGATGATGAACATCATGCGTTTTTCCAGCTGCACCGCGGCAAACCAGGTGCGGTTCTGGCGCGTCCAGTCGCGCACCAGCAGGCCAGGGTCCAGATCGCCAGCGATGGCAATCGCCACCTCGCGCGCTTCGTGGAGGTCTTTGATCTTCACGCGCACGCCGGTCGGTCCCTCGACGCGGAAGATGCGCGCCGCATCGTCCTGGTGCAGCAGGGCCAGCGCGGAGTCGTATTCGAAGTGGCCCGAATCGAAGGTGCCCACCACCGTCATCTGGCGGATGCGCGGCACCACACCGGCCGGCGTCACCTGGCCACTGGGCGCGATCAGCGTCACCGTGTCCCCCATGGCCACACCGAGGCTGCGGGCCAGTTCGCCGCCGAGCACAATGCCGAACTCACCCGGCACCAGCCTGGGCAGCACGGTCTGCGACAGATCCGCGGCGAGGTCGGTCACCGTGGGTTCCAGCGCCGGATCGATGCCGCGGATGAGCGCGCCCTTCATGTCTTCGCCACGCGCCAGCAGCGCCTGCGCGCCCACAAACGGCGCAGCACCCAGCACTTCGGGGTGGCGCTGGATGGCGGCCAGCGTCTCGGGCAGGTTGGGAATCGCCTGGCCGCCGGGTTCGAACACCTCGATGTGCGAGAGCACACCCAGCATGCGGTCGCGCACCTCCTTCTGGAAGCCATTCATCACCGACAGCACGATGATGAGCGCGGCCACGCCCAGCGCAATGCCCAGCATGGACACGCCCGAGATGAAAGAGATGAAGCCGTTGCGCCGCGTGGCGCGGCCGGCGCGCGTGTAGCGCCAGCCGAGAATGAGTTCGTAAGGGGTTTGCATGAATGAAGTCCAGCGGCGATTGTGGCATCCCCGACAATCGCGTCATGCCCGCCCTGCCCCTTGAGTCGTCCCGCCACCTGCTGGTTCCCTTTGCCGCCGCCAGCGCCCCCGAATGCCAGGGCTTGCTCTCTGCGCTGCGGCTGCCTCATCTGCAGGCGCTGCTGGGCGAACTGGCTCCGACCCACAACGACAGCGGCGACGAGCACACGCTGAGCCTGCCGCACGAGCGCGCGCTGGCGCGCGCGCTGGGCCTGGAGCCGAGCGACGGCCTGATCCCCTGGGCCGCCCTGCAGAGCGATGCACCCACCGTGCCCCAGGCCTGGTTCTCCCCCTGTCACTTCCAGATCGGCACCGACCACATCAGCCTGCTACCGGGCGAGCAGATCGCCCTGTACGACGCGGCATCACGCGCCTTGCTGGATGCGCTGGCGCCCTACTGCACCGAGGACGGCATCACCCTGCGCTACGAATCGGCAACGCGCTGGCACGCCAGCGGCGAGCCGCTGCGCGGCATCGCCTGCGCCAGCCTGGACCGCGTGAGCGGCCGCCCGGTGGGCGGATGGATGCCGCATAGTCCCGCCAACCCGGCGGGCAGCCAGCTGCTCAAGCGCCTGCAGAGCGAAGCCCAGATGCTCTTCTACACCCACCCGGTGCACGACGCGCGCACCGCCCGCGGCCTGCTGCCGGTCAACGGCTTCTGGATCGGTGGCGCCGGTGCGCTGGAGGTGCCAGCGCCATGGCGGCCCCCTCCGGCCATGCCCGACACCCTGCGGCAAGCCGCGCTGCGGGCCGACTGGCCCGCCTGGCAATCGGCCTGGGAGGCGCTGGATGCCCGCGAGATCAAGACCCTGCTGGACGCCGCCCGCCGCAGCGAGCCGGTCACACTCACGCTCTGCGGCGAACGGGGTGCCCGGACCTGGGTGAACGCACCGCGCGGCGCCGGCGCACGCATAGGCCGCCTGTTCAAACACCTGTTCGGCCGCGAACCGGCCTGGAAAGCCCTCGAACCCCTATGAAGATCATCAACCGCGATGTGCCGCCCCGCGCCGCCTGGGCGCTGGAACAAGGCGGCGTGCACCCGCTGCTGGCGCGCCTGTTTGCCGCGCGCGGCATCACCAGCAAAGACCAGCTCGACGACGCGCTCTCGCTGCTGCTGCCGCCCGCGTCCATGAAGGGCGCACAGGAAGCCGCACGCGCGCTGGCGGACGCCATGGCCGCCAACAAAGCCATCTGCATCGTGGCCGACTACGACTGCGACGGCGCCACCGCCTGCGCCGTGGGCCTGCGCGGCCTGCGCCTGCTGGGCGCGCCGATGGGTTTTAACCGCGTGGACTACCTGGTGCCGGACCGCGTGACCGACGGCTATGGCCTCACCCCCGCGATCGCGAAGCGCGTGAAAGCGCAGGGTGCCGACGTGCTGGTGACGGTGGACAACGGCATCGCCAGCCTGGAGGGCGTGCGCGCCGCGCGCGAGCTGGGCCTGCAGGTGATCGTCACCGACCACCACCTGCCCGCACTGAAGGGCGGCGAGGTCGTCGTTCCCGCCGACTGCGTGATCGTCAACCCCAACCAGCCCGGCTGCACGTTTGAAAGCAAGTCGATCGCCGGTGTCGGCGTGATGTTCTACGTGCTGCTGGCGCTGCGCGCCGAGCTGCGCGAACGCGGCGTCTTCACGGCGCAGACGCAGCCGAAGATCGATGCCCTGCTGCCCCTGGTGGCGCTCGGCACCGTGGCCGACGTGGTGAAGCTCGACGCCAACAACCGCCGTCTTGTGGCGCAGGGCCTGAAGCGCGTGCGCGCCGGCGCCATGCCGCCGGGCATGACGGCTCTGTTCAACGTGGCCGCGCGCAAGCCCGCAGCGGCCACCAGCTTCGACTTCGGCTTTGCCCTCGGCCCGCGCCTGAACGCCGCCGGCCGCCTGGCCGACATGACGCTGGGCATCGAATGCCTGAGCACCGACGACGCCTTGCGCGCCGACGAACTCGCGCGCACGCTCGACGGCATCAACCGCGAGCGCAAGGCCATCGAAGGCGAGATGCGCGACCAGGCGCTGCTGCTGGCCGAAGCCATGTTCGACGAGTCCGAAGAGCCGCCGCCAGCGCTGATCGTGTTCGACCCCGATTTCCACGAGGGCGTGGTCGGCATCGTGGCCTCGCGCCTGAAGGACAAGATGCACCGCCCGACCTTCGTGTTCGCCGCCAGCGGCGCCGAGGGCAAGGAAAACGAGCTCAAGGGCTCGGGCCGGTCCATCCCCGGCTTCCACCTGCGCGACGCGCTGGACCTCGTGGCCAAGCGCCATCCGGGGGTGTTGATGCGCTTCGGCGGCCACGCCATGGCCGCGGGCTGCACCATCGACGAAGAGCACCTGGACATCTTTGAGGCCGCGCTGCAGCAGGTGGCGCATGAATGGCTGGACGCAGCCACCCTGCAGCGCCGCATGGAAGCCGACGGCGCACTCGACAAGCAGTACCGCCGCACCGACTTGGTGGACACGCTGCACAAGGAGGTGTGGGGCCAGGGTTTCGCGCCGCCGGTGTTCTGCGAAGAAGTGCAGATCGTGTCGCAGCGGCTGGTTGGCGAGAAACACCTCGCGATCAAGATGAAGCACCAGGGCGATCCCGTGGACGGCATCTGGTTCGGCCACACCGAGCCGCTGCCGGAGCGGGTGAAACTGGCCTTCCGCCTGGATGCCGATGAGTGGCAGGGTCAGCGGCGGGTGCGGTTTCTGGTGGAAGCGGCGGAGCTCTGACGCAGGGATCGCGTCACCGCGCCGGGTTCACCAGGAACAGCCCGGGTGCGACGCGTGACGGGCGCTACCAGCGTACAGCTTTGGCCTGCCCCGGACGGCGCGCCATCGGCCTTTCAGCGATAGGAGGCGTTGATCACCAAGAAGGCCACAAAGATCTGCGTGGGCAGGTCCCAGTCGGCTGGCAAGTCCACCGCCAGCTCACGCTTCACGCTGAACCTGCGGGGCTCCTCCACCACACCGATCACCCGCCCACTCCGCTCCAGGCGGTAACGGGTCTGCATCCAGCGGTTGGCGCGCACAAGCCGGACTGCGTAGGGCCTCAGCAGACTCACCGTCTGGCGCTTGAACCACTCCTTGGGTGAACGCACTTCGGCCACCGCCAAGGCCTCGCCACCCTGATGCAGGGTGAAGCGCGATTCATTGGTGAAGCCACGACTCAGGTATTCGAAGCCGATGCGGTAGAGGGCATGTGACATGCGGATCTGCACATCGGCATCGGGCGCATCGGGCGGATGCCATTTCAGCCGTGCGTTTTTCGCCTGCGCCACGGTGGGCCACACAATATCGGCCAGCAGCGTGCCGCTGTCATCCAAGGCTTGGTAATGGAAACCGGAGAGGGCCGAACGCTGACAGACCGTGAGCATGCAAGGGCTGGTCAGGCCGTCAGCTCATCAGCGCTTCACGCACCGCAGCCAGCTGACGACGGGAAACGGCCAAGCGCTCGTCCACGCCGTCGAGCCGCACCGTCCAGCCTTCACCCTCCACCGGGTCGTTGTGCTTTTCCACCGCACGCACCGCGCGGCGCGCCACCAGGGCGTTGCGGTGCACGCGCACGAACAGGTGGGCGAAACGCTGCTCCAGGTCGCTCAGCGCACCGTCAAAGATGTGCTCCTTCTCGGCCGTGCGCACGGTGATGTACTTCAGCTCGGCCTTGAGGTAGATCACGTCGGACAAGGCCACGCGCTCGCTGCGCCCGCGCTCCTGGATGATCAGGCTCTCGCTGCCTGCGCTGTTGGTCTCCATCGAAGACGCGCCCTCGGCCGCACTGCGCACGCGCTCGACTTTCTGCAGCGCCTGTTGCAGCCGCTCGCGCCGCACCGGCTTGGTCAGGTAGTCCACGGCTTCAAGCTCAAACGCCTCCACCGCGTGCTCGGCGTAGGCGGTCACGAACACCACCGACGGCGGCGCGGCCATCTGGCGCAGCGTGCTGGCCAGCGTCACGCCATCGACACCGGGCATGCGCACGTCGAGCAGCACCAGGTTGCATCCCGTGCGCTGGATCTGCTCCATGGCCTGCACCGCGTTGGCGGCTTCGCCCACCACATCGGCGCGCGGCTCGGTGCATTCACCCAGCAGGGTGCGCAGCCGCGACCGGGCCAGCGCTTCATCGTCGACGATCAGTACCTTCAGTGCCATGCCATGCTCCGTTGCCGACCTTATGCCGGGATTTCAAGACGCACCTGAAACACGCCGTTGACCAAGGCGCTCTGGAAACGCCCCTCCACATCATGCAGCAGCGTCAGCCGCTGGCGCACATTGTCCAGCGCCAGACCGTGGCCGCGCCGGCCACTGCCGGCGGGCACCGTGTTGGTGACCTTGACCACCACCACGCTGCCACGTCGCTTAGTGCTGATGCGCACGATGGCCCCCTCGGGACTGGGTTCCACGCCGTGCTTGACCGCATTCTCCACCAGCGGCTGCAGGATCAGCGGCGGCAGCCTGGCCTTCGAGGCCGCCTCGTCCACGCTCCATTCCACCTTCAGGCGCTCGCCAAAACGGATCTGCTCGATCGCCAGGTAGTGCTCGGCCAGCTCCAGTTCCTGCCACAACGGCACCGCTTCCTTGGTGTCCGCCAGCGCATGGCGGAAAAGTTCGCTCAGGTCTTCCAGCAGGTTTTCGGCCTTTGCTGGTTCCTCGCGCACCAGGGCAATCGCCGTGTTCAGGGTGTTGAACAGGAAGTGGGGCCGGATGCGCGCCTGCAGCTCGGCCAGCTGGGCCGTGGTACCCGCTGGCGCGCGCGCCTTGGCCCGCCAGACCAGTGCAGCCACCAGCACCGCGGCCACCAGCGCACCGGCGGCCGCGCTGGCCAGCCAGGGGGCGGGGTTCACCAGCCCCATCCACGCGAGCAGGCCACAGCCATAGAGCGCCGCCAGCGCACCGAGAACGCTGCCCGCGGCCCATTGCGCCGGCATCGGCATCCGGCCGAGCACCTGTTTGAGCGCGCACACGGCCAGCAACCACACCAGGGTGGCAGGCACGGCGGCCCCGGTGAACATGGCCATCTGGGTGATCCAGGTCCACCAGCTCTGCGCGCCAAAGAGGGCAGCGACCGCGACCACGGCCTGCACGAACAGCACGGCCCGCATCACCACGCCGACCTTGCAGGTGTCGAACACCAGCTCGCGGCTGCGCACGAGTTCCGGCATCTGCGACAGCGGGAGCGTGCCCGCGCCAGGATGGAGGTCCTGGAAGCTCGATAAAATTCGGGAATCTCTCATGGCTGCACTATAGGCCGGGGCCGGTCTTCGGGCAGGCTCCGTCAAGAAAAACGTGGGCACAGACCAACGTTTTCACCCTGCAGGCCGTCCATGCCCGTGGCACACCCGCCCACCTGTCCCATCCAGCCCCTGCCCCCACCATGTCCTCCAACCAACTCGACAAAAAATCCGAAGCCTGGTCCGCCCTGTTTTCGGAGCCCATGAGCGAGCTGGTCAAGCGCTACACCGCCAGCGTGTTCTTCGACAAGCGCCTCTGGCTGGCCGACATCACCGGCAGCCTGGCCCACGCCGAGATGCTGGCCGCGCAGAACATCATCGGCGCCGGCGACCTGGCCGACATCCAGCGCGGCATGGCGCAGATCCGCAGCGAAATCGAGGCCGGCACGTTCGAATGGAAGCTCGACCTGGAAGACGTGCACCTGAACATCGAGGCGCGTCTGACCCAGCTGGTGGGCGACGCCGGCAAGCGCCTGCACACGGGCCGCAGCCGCAACGACCAGGTCGCCACCGACGTGCGCCTGTGGCTGCGCGGCGAGATCGACCTGATCTCCGAACTGCTGAAAGAGCTGCAGACCGCGCTGGTGGATGTGGCCGAGAAAAACGTCGAAGTCATCATGCCGGGCTTCACCCACCTGCAGGTGGCGCAGCCGGTGAGCTTTGCTCACCACCTGCTGGCCTATGTGGAAATGTTCAGCCGCGACGCCGAGCGTCTGGCCGACGTGCGCCGCCGCACCAACCGCCTGCCGCTGGGCTCGGCGGCCCTGGCCGGCACCACCTACCCGCTGAACCGCGAACGCGTCGCCCGCACGCTGGGCATGGTCGATGACCAGGGCGTGGCGCAGGTCTGCCAGAACAGCCTGGACGGCGTGAGCGACCGCGATTTCGCGATCGAATTCACCGCCGCCGCCAGCCTGTGCATGGTGCACATCAGCCGCTTCAGCGAAGAGCTGATCCTGTGGATGAGCCAGAACTTCGGCTTCGTGCGAATAGCCGACCGCTTCACCACTGGCAGTTCCATCATGCCGCAGAAGAAAAATCCGGACGTGCCCGAACTCGCCCGCGGCAAGACCGGCCGCGTGGTCGGCCACCTGATGGGCCTGATCACCCTGATGAAGGGCCAGCCGCTGGCCTACAACAAGGACAACCAGGAAGACAAGGAACCGCTGTTCGACACCGTGGACACCCTGAAAGACACGCTGCGCATCTTTGCCGAAATGGTGGGTGGCCAACCCAACCCGGCCACCGGGCAAAAAGAAGGCGGCATCACCGTCAATGCCATCGCCATGGAAGAAGCGGCCAAGAAGGGCTACGCCACCGCCACCGACCTGGCCGACTACCTGGTGAAAAAGGGCCTGCCCTTCCGCGATGCCCACGAAACCGTGGCGCACGCCGTGAAGGCCGCCACCAGCCACGCCTGCGACCTGTCCGAGCTGCCGCTGGCCGTGCTGCAGGGCTTCAACGCCAGCATCGAAAAGGACGTCTACGAATGTCTGAGCCTTCGCGGCAGCCTGAACGCCCGCAACACCCTGGGTGGCACCGCGCCGGCCCAGGTGCTGGGCCAGATCGCGCGCCACCGAAGTCGCCTGGCCTGAGCGAAGCCGGCTCGGCCGGCCGACCCTGCAGAGAGTTGATCCGCGTCAAGACCGACCGCCCCCGCCACCCCTAGAGTCGCGCAACATGAACACCACCGCCGCCCCCGAAGCCTCCGCCAGCACCGGCCTGAACTGGTCGCCCACCCTCAGCGTGGGCGACGCCCGCATGGACGAAACCCACGAAGAGTTCGTGACCATGCTGACCCAGCTGCTCGCCACGCCGCAGAGCGAACAGCTGCCGCTGTACCGCCAGTTCGTCGAACACACCGTGGCCCACTTCGCCCAGGAGGAGCGCTGGATGCTCGCCACCGGCTTCACCGCCGACAACTGCCACGCCTCGCACCACGCCACCATCCTGGAGACCCTGCACGCGGTGATTCCCCACTACGAGAAGGAGGACCCCGAGATCATCACGCGCCTGGCCGAGGCGCTGGTGGAATGGTTCCCGCAGCACACCGCCAGCATGGACGCCGGCCTGGCGCTGCACCTGAAAGAGGTGGGCTTCGACACCCGCACCGAAACCCTGGCCGACCCGGAGAAGGTGCGCCCCGCCACCATGAGCGGCTGCGGCAGCGTGAGCTGCAGCTGAACAGGCCCATGGCCACGCCAGCGGCCTGACGACCTGTCATGCGGGACTGAACCACCCAACATCCAGCCCCCTGTACATCGACATGTCCACCAAACCCGCGCCTCACCCCCGGCAGAACCATCTGCTGGCCGCCTTGTCACCGGAAGTCCAGGACCGGCTGTTCCCCTACCTGGAACTGGTCGAGCTGCCGCTGCGCGCACTCATGTACGAATCGGGGCGCCCCATGCGCCACGTCTACTTCCCCACCGACGCCATCATCTCGCTGCAGTACGTGATGGAAAACGGCGCGTCCACCGCGATCCTCGTGGTGGGCAACGAGGGCCTGCTGGGCATCACCTTGTTCATGGGCGGCGAGAGCACGCCCAGCCGGTCGATGGTGCAGAGCGCCGGCCATGCCTACCGCCTGCCCCGACCGCGCGTGAAGGATGAATTCAAGCGCCACGGCGAGTTGCTGATACTGATGCTGCGTTACACGCAGGCCCTGATCACACAGGTCGCGCAGACCGCCGTGTGCAACCGCCACCACAGCATCGACCAGCAGCTCTGCCGCTGGCTGCTGCTGTCCATGGACCGCCTGTCGGGCAACCAGCTGACCATGACGCAGGAATTCATCGCCAACATGCTCGGCGTGCGCCGCGAGGGCGTGACCCAGGCGGCTTTGAAGCTGCAACAGCTGGGGGCGATTTCGTACAAGCGTGGACTGATCAAGGTGCTGGACCGTCCCAAGCTCGAATCCCTGAGCTGCGAGTGTTATGCCGTGGTCAAGAAGGAAACTGACGCGCTGCTGAACTACATGCCGCAGCGCCAGGTGATCAAGGACGCCAGCACCATACCGACGGTGACGCTCCCCACGGCGTAGCGCCGGCCGGTGCCCGGCACTGTGCCCAGGGCGGGCACGGCGAACGCAAGTCCATGCGCGCCAGCGCGGCTTCGAGCGGGTGAGCCTGGCAACCGGCAGCGCGCAAGCCATTGAACCGGCGATCGCGGTCTATCCGAGGTTCGGGTTGGTGGAATGCGGGCCATTTGCGGATTGCCGGGCCGATCCGTTCAGGCGGTGTCTGACGACGGCACTTGAGCGAACATGAAACAACATCCCCGGCCATCGCGACCAAAGCGTAAGGTGCTAAACCCCCAAGCTTGGCACCCAGTTCCGACGGGCCCGCTGCCAGCCTGTGTCAGGATCTGGCAGAAGATCGGCGGTCGAGCACACGGGGTCCGACGTCAGACAGGTATCACCCACGCCACTCCGGAGGAACAGATCATGGAATTTGCAGGAAAAGTTGCGCTGGTCACCGGCGCAGGCACCGGCAACGGTGAGTCGATTTCAGAGCGCCTCTTCAAGGGGGGCGCCAGCGTGGCCCTGGTCAGCCGCCATCTCGCGCCGATTGAAGATGTCTGCGCACGCATCGATCCCGCAGGCGGGCGCACCCTCGCCATTGAAGCCGACGTCCGCGACCCTGCAGCCATTGCCACCGCCGTGCAGCGCACAGTGCAGCGCTTTGGGCGGCTGGATCTGGCGGTGAACAACGCGGGCATCACGGGGCCCGCCGGCACGCCACTTCAAGATCTCGACCTGGACGCTTGGCGCGAAGTCATTGACACCGACATCACCGGCGTCTTCATCTCGATGAAATACGAAGTGCCGGCCATGCTCGCCCACGGCGGCGGGGCCATCGTCAACCTGTCTTCTGCCAACGGCATGGTCGGTCTGCCCGGCATGGCCGCATACACCACCGCCAAACACGCCGTCATCGGACTGACCCGGTCAGCTGCACTCGAACTGGCGACATCCGGCATTCGGGTGTGCGCCGTCGCCCCTGGCTACGTGGCCACCCCGCGCATACTCGAATCGGGCCAGCAGGTCACCGACTGGATGGCCAGCGCTCATCCCATGCAGCGCCTGGCCACGCGCGAAGAAGTCGCTGACCTGGTCGCCTACCTGCTGAGCGACCGCGCCGGCTTCATCACCGGCAGCGTACACGCCATCGATGGGGGCTACACCGCTCAGTAAGTGAGAAGCCAGACTGGCTCAAGCACCTTTCAAGTCACTCCCCAGTTCTCCCAGTTCTGTTTGATCGCTGGAGCGCTCAATGGGCGCAGGAACGAACGCGATGGCAAGCCTGTCTCTAGACCCGCTCCCGCAACACCGTCTTCAACACCTTGCCGTAATTGTTCTTCGGCAGCGCGTCCACGATCTCGTAGCGTTTGGGCCGCTTGAAGCGCGCGATCTGGTCCAGGCAGAAGGCGTCGAGGATTTTTGAATCCAGCGCCGCACCGGGCTGCGGCACCACGAAGGCCACCACTATTTCGCCCCACTCGGGGTCGGGCGCGCCGACCACGGCCACCTCATTCACGCCGGGCGCGGTGAGCAGCACCTCTTCCACCTCGCGCGGGTAGATGTTGCTGCCGCCGCTGATGATGAGGTCCTTGCTGCGGTCCTTGAGGGTCAGGAAGCCGTCGGCGTCCAGCGCGCCCATGTCGCCGGTCCAGAGCCAGCCGTCCCGGATGGCGGCGGCGGTGGCTTCGGTATTGCGCCAGTAGCCGGCCATGACGCTGTCGCCCTGGATCAGCACTTCGCCCACCTCGCCCGGCGGCAGCGGCTCGCCGCCTGGCCCGGCGACGCGGATGCGCACGGGGGTTTGCGCCACGCCCACGGAGGCGATGCGCTCGGCGTGGCGCGGGTGGCTGGCGTCGGCCAGGTGCGCACGGCTGAGCGCGGTGCCGACCATGGGGCTTTCGCCCTGGCCGTAGATCTGCACGAAACGCGGGCCCATGACGCGCAGGGCGCGCTGGATGTCTGCTGCGTACATGGGCGCACCGCCGTAGACGATGGTCTTGAAGCTTTCGCCGCACTGCTGCGGCGTGAGGCCTTGCGCCTCGGCTTCGTCCACGATGCGTTTGACGATGGTCGGCGCGGCAAACAGCGACAGCGGGCCGAGGGTGCGGCCGAGCGCGAACAGCTCGGCTGCGTCGAAGCCGCCCGAGGCGGGCACCACGTGGCGCGCGCCGGCTATGAGGTGCGGGATGGCGTAGAGGCCGGCGCCGTGCGACATGGGCGCGGCGTAGGCGATGGCGTCTTGCGCATCGACGTGGTCCACGTCGTTGAAATAGGTCAGCCCCATGGTCAGCAGATTGCGGTGCGTGATCATCACGCCCTTGGGGCGGCCGGTGGTGCCGCTGGTGTAGAACAGCCAGGCGGTGTCGGTGGGCGCGCGTTCGGTGATGGCAGGCAGGCCGGCGCCTCCTTCTTCCAGCCACGCGGTGCAGGCGGCGGATTCGGCGTCCATCACGCCGCCCAGGCCCGTGAGCGCATCGGTATCGGGCGCCACATCGTTCGTCACAAACGCCCAGCGCGCTTCCGAGTTGGCCACGATCCACTGCACTTCCTTCAGGTGCAGCTTGGCGTTGACCGGCACCACCACCAGCCCGGCCCACCAGGCGCCGAACATGAGCTCCAGATAGCGCGGGTGGTTGCGCATGAAGAGCAGCACCCGATCGCCGGGCAACAAGCCGGCAGCAAGCAGGTGAGCGCCCACTCGCGCAGCACGCGCCGCCCATTCGCCGTGGGTGGCCACGCACCGGGTGCCGCTGAAGATGGCAGGCCGCACCTGGTCTTGCAGCGCTGCGCGTTCGAGCAGGTGGGCGAGGTTCATGGGGGCTGTCTCCGAGTGTCGTTTGGGGGGTCATTTTCACCGTTCGGGCCGGCGGCGCTGGCGCGTGTCAGGCTGCCAGAGGGTGTGCCGGCTTACATTGACCGGCATGAACGATGCGCTGCCGCCCCTGATCACCGCCCTGCTGGAGCCGGCGCGTTATGCCGGCGTGCAGCCGCAGCCGGTGGAGCGGGTGGAGCTGATGGAAACGCACGGTGCCTGGGTGCTGCTGGCGGGCGACTTTGCCTACAAGATCAAGAAGCCGGTGCGCTTTCCCTTCATGGATTTCAGTACCCTCGCCCTGCGCCGCCAGGCTTGCGAAACCGAGATCCGCGTGAACCGGCGCTTCCAGAACCTTGACCGGCCCGCCACCCAGCTGTACCTGGGCGTGCTGCCCATCGTGGGCACGCCGGCGCAGCCGCGCTGGGGCGAAGCGGGCGCGGCCGACGCGGGGCAGGCCATTGAATACGCGGTGCAGATGCGCCGCTTCGACGAAGCCGCCCGGCTGGACCACCTGTGCGAGCGCGGTGCGCTGGCGCCCGAGCTCCTGGCCGGGCTGGCGCGGCGCATGGCGGCGTTTCAGGCCCGGGCCGCCGTGGCTGGCGCTGGCCAGCCCTGGGGGCACCCGGCCGCGGCCATGCGCTGGCCGCGCGACAACTTCAACACCCTGCGCACGGCCTTGACCGACCCCGCCGATGCCGCCCGGGTGCGCGAGCTGAGCGACTGGACCGAGCAGCGCTTCAACGCCATCGAACCGCTGCTGGCACGGCGGCGCCAGAAGGGCCGCGTGCGCGAGGGGCATGGCGATCTGCACCTGGCCAACCTGGTGCTGATCGAGGATGAAGTGCTGCCCTTCGACGCGATCGAATTCAACGACGATCTGCGCTGGATCGACGTGGCCAACGACATGGCCTTTGCCTGGATGGACCTGCTGAACCACGCCCGCCCCGGACTGGCGAACGCGCTGCTGAGCGCCTGGCTCGATGCCAGCGGCGATGTGTCGGCGCCAACGGTGTGGGCCTTTTTCGCCAGCTACCGCGCCGGGGTGCGCGCCAAGGTGGCGGCGATCCGCCTGGGGCAGCTGGGTGGCGCGGGTGCTTCGCCCGAAGCCGACGCGAGCCTGGCCGAAGCACGGCGCTACCTGGCGCTGGCGCACGACATCGCCCACCCGCCCGCGCCGCGGCTGCTCATCACCCACGGCCTCTCGGGCAGCGGCAAGACCTGGGCCTCCAGCCGCTGGCTGGCCGCCGAGACCAGCGGACGCGCGATCCGCTTGCGCTCCGACGTGGAGCGCAAGCGCCTGCACGGCCTGAGCGCGCTCGCGTCCAGCGGTTCGGGCCTGAACACCGGGCTCTACAGCCCGCAGGCGCACGGCGACACCTACGCCTCGCTGCTGGATCGCGCACGCCTGCTGCTCGCCGACGGCTGGACGGTGCTGGTGGATGCGGCCTTTCTGCGCACGGCCGAGCGCGACGGTTTCGCCGCGCTGGCACAGGGCGCGGGCCTGCCGTTCCACATCCTCGCCTGCGAGGCCCCGGTGGCCGTGCTGCGCCAGCGCATCAGCGAGCGGCGGGCACGCGGGGTCGACGCTTCGGAAGCCACGCTGGCGGTGCTGGAGCAGCAGCTCGGCTGGCTGGAGCCGCTGACACCTGAAGAACGCGCGCATGGCCTGCCGGCACCGGATTGACGGACCGGTCTGCGCGGGTTCACCAAAAATTTCAAACCGCGCTGTCCCGCTTTCACAAGCCATTTCCGGGGCGCCTCGCTAACATCGCGGGCAGTTCGCCCCACAACACCCCCCGGAGACAAGCCCCATGACCGTGATCACCACCATCGAAGACCTGCGCGTACTGGCCAAGAAACGCGTGCCGCGCATGTTCTACGACTACGCCGATTCCGGCTCCTGGACCGAGAGCACCTACCGCGCCAACAGCGACGACTTCCAGAAGATCAAGCTGCGCCAGCGGGTGGCGGTCAACATGGAAAACCGCAGCACCGCGACGACGATGGTGGGGCAGGCCGTGAAGATGCCGGTGTGCGTCGCGCCCGTGGGCCTGACCGGCATGCAGAGCGCCGACGGCGAGATCAAGGCGGCCAAGGCGTGCGAAAAGTTCGGCATCCCGTTCACGCTGTCCACCATGAGCATCTGCTCGATCGAGGACGTGGCCGAGCACACCACCGCGCCGTTCTGGTTCCAGCTCTACATGATGCGCGACCGCGAGGCCATGGCCCGCATGATTCAGCGCTGCAAGGTGGCCAAGTGCAGCGCGCTGGTGCTGACGCTGGACCTGCAGGTGATCGGCCAGCGCCACAAGGATCTGAAGAACAAGATGCGCGCGTCGGTGATCCCTTCGCTGGGCAACATCGTCAACATCGCCAGCAAGCCGCGCTGGGTGCTGGGCATGATGGGCACGCGCCGCCACACCTTCCGCAATCTGGTGGGCCACGTGAAGGGCGTGAGCGACATGAGTTCGCTGGCGTCCTGGACCAACGAGCAGTTCGACCCGACGCTGAACTGGGAAGACGTGGCCTGGGTGAAGCAGCAGTGGGGCGGCAAGCTCATCCTCAAGGGCATCATGGACGTGGAAGACGCGAAGCTGGCGGTGGCCAGCGGCGCCGATGCCCTGGTGGTGAGCAACCACGGCGGCCGCCAGCTCGACGGCGCGCCCAGCAGCATCGAAGCCTTGCCCGCCATCGTGGCGGCGGTGGGCGACCAGATCGAGGTCTGGATGGACGGCGGCATCCGCAGCGGGCAGGACGTCCTGAAGGCCTGGGCGCTGGGCGCACGCGGCACCATGATCGGCCGCGCCATGGTCTACGGCCTGGGTGCCCTGGGCGAAGAAGGCGTCCTGAAGGCGCTGCAGATCATCCACAAGGAGCTGGACGTGACCATGGCCTTCTGCGGCCACACGAACATCGAGACGGTGGACAAGGGCATACTGCTGCCCGGCACCTTCCCCACCTGATGCACCCATGACCGACTCCACCTCTCCTGCCAGCACCAGCCCGGCGTCCACGGCCGCCTCGCGCCGCGTCAGCCCCTGGTGGCGCGCGCTGGCCGTCTTCCTCCTGTTGGTGCTGCTGGTGGGCTGGGCCGCCAGCAGCAGCATGATGACGCAGCTGCAGGCGCAGATCCAGCACGCGCAGACCAGGCTGATCGAGCAGCCGCAGATCACCCAGGTCGCGGTGTTGCTGGACGACAAGCAGCTGCCCGCGATGCTGGCCACCTACACGTCCAAAGACCAGGTGTTGCTGCTGCAGCGCCTGAACGACGTGAAAGAAGGCCGCGAAGACAGCATGCAGGTCTGGGCCATTGCGGGCGATGCGGCACCCCGTTCGCTCGGTGTCATCGAGAGCAAATACAGGACGCTGCAGATGCCGGTGACCGAAGAAGCCCTCAAGGGGGTCACCTCGCTGGCCATCAGCGCGGAGAGTAAGGGCGGTGTGCCCGCCGGCGCCGGGCCCAGCCTGCCCTGGCTGTTCAAGGGCTGGCTGGTGCAGAAATCGATCTGAGGCCGCCGGCCCGGGCGCCTGGCTCAGCGCAGCTCGTATTCGAACGTGCTCACCACCCGCAGCCGCTTGGTGCGTGAGCTCCCGTCGTCGAAGTCGTTGCCGTCATCGCCGGTGATGCGGATCACGCCCTGGTTGGCGTTTTTCAGCGGGCCGAGCTGCGCACCCGCTTCGGCCGCGAACTTGTCGGCCTGCTCGCGGGCGTTGCGTGTGGCTTCGGCCAGCAGCGGGGCCTTGATGTCGTTGAAGCCGCGCAGCTGGTAGCGCGGCCCGCTGCGGCCTCCTTCGTTTTCGCCCCCCAGCTGCACACCCGCCTGGATGAGCGGATCGAGCGCGAGTGCGGCCTTCTCCACGTCGGCCACCCGGTTCGACTTCACCAGCACCTGGCCGGTGCCATTGAAGCGGAAGGGCTGGTTGTTCTGCGCGTATTCGCGCGCAAACAGGTCCTGCACCTGCAGCGGCCGGGGCTCCACCTCGGCCTCGGTGAAGCTGCGTGCCTTCAGGAAAGCCAGCACCTTGTCGCGGTCAGCAGCCAGCGCCTGCTGCACGCTGGCGAATTCGCTGCCGGCGCGACGAAAGCTCAGCGTCCAGATGGCGAAGTCGCTCTCCACGTCCTTCTCGGCCAGCCCCTTGACGGTGACCGAGCGGTCCGACATGCGGAAACGCTCCAGGCCCTGGCTGACGGCAAAACCGGCGACAGCGATGCCGGCGGCGACCAGCAAGGCGGTGAGCAGACGGGTCAGTGTGTTCATGCAGGGACTCCTGGTGAAGGGCGGCACGACAGCGCCAGCGCGGCAGCCATCTTAGACCGGCTGAGCGCCGCGCGGCGCAGCGCTATGCTTGCGGCGTGACAACGGACGCCTCCCCTTCCACGCCCCTGCCCCGGCGCATTGCGCACTTGGACATGGACGCGTTTTTCGCGTCGGTGGAGCTGCTGCGTTACCCGCAGCTCAAGGGCCTGCCGGTGGTGATTGGCGGCGGGCGACGCCGCGAAGACGACGTGCTCGCCCGCCTGCGCGAGGTCTACCCGGAGCGCGACTGGTCCGACGGCGACCTCAGCCGCATCCCGCTCGATTTCTTTCCCCGCCTGGCCAGCTACACCGGGCGCGGCGTCATCACCACCGCCACCTACGCCGCGCGCCAGTTCGGCGTGGGCTCGGCCATGGGGCTCATGAAGGCGGCCAAGCTGTGCCCGCAGGCGATCCTGCTGCCGGTGGACTTCGACGAGGTGCGCCGCATTTCGCGCCTGTTCAAGAGCACCATCCTGGAGATCGCGCCGGTGATGGAGGACCGCGGCGTGGACGAGGTCTACATCGACTTCACCCACGTGCCCGGCGGCCAGCGCGAGGGCGGGCGCGTGCTGGCGCGGCTCATCCAGAAAAGCATCTTCCAGGCCACCGGCATCACCTGCTCCATCGGCGTGGCGCCGAACAAGCTCATCGCCAAGATGGCGAGCGAGTTCAACAAGCCCAACGGCATCAGCATCGTCTGGCCCGAGGATCTGCAGAGCAAGATCTGGCCGCTGCCCTGCCGCAAGATCAACGGCGTGGGCCCCAAGGCGGACGAAAAATTGAAAAGCCACGGCATCCACACCATCGGCGAACTCGCGCAGCGCGACCCGGTCTGGCTGATCGAGACCTTTGGCAGGAGCTACGGCCACTGGCTGCACGAGGTGAGCTGGGGGCGCGACGACCGTCCGGTGGTAACCGAGAGCGAGCCGGTGAGCATGAGCCGTGAAACCACCTTCGAACGTGACCTGCACGCGGTGCGCGACCGCGCCGAGCTCGGCGCCGTGTTCACCACGCTGTGCGAGCAGGTGGCGGCCGACCTGCAGCGCAAGGGCTACGCGGGCAAGACGATCGGCATCAAGCTGCGCTACGACAACTTCCAGAGCGTGACGCGCGACGTGACGATCGACCACTTCACCGCCGAGGCCACCGCCATCCGCCGCCACGCCGGCCTGTGCCTCAAGCGCGTGGACCTGTCGCGCCGCATCCGCCTGCTGGGGGTGCGGGTGGGCTCGCTGCTCAGGGCCGACGAGGCCGCTGCGCTGGCTTCGTCCACCCAGCCGGCGCCGGTGGTGCCGCTGATGGACCAGCTGTTCTAGGACCGTTCAGCTACCGCTGGCCGTGACTGCGCAGTCCACGGTCAGGACCAGCGATGAACCGGCTGGCAGCGCAGGCAGGGTGACACCCGGGCCCAGCAGGTTGGCCAGGCTCAACTGGCCTGCCCCTGCGCCTGCGGGCGGGCACACGCCACCGCCACTGGCGGCGGTGCAGGCCACGGCCGTGCAGTTGAGACCCGCGCCAGGCGCGTCCGTCAGCACGGCGCCGCTGGCGGATCCTGGCCCTGTGTTGGCGACCGTGATGGTGTAGGTGACGGTGTCGCCCGTGGTGACGGTCCCCATGCCGTCGGACTTCGTGACCGTGAGGTTGACCGTGGGCGTGATCGTGAGGCCGGCCGAGATCAGGTTGTTGCAGCCGGGCACGCCCGCGCTGGTGCACTGAGTCTCGATGCCCGCCAGGGTTGACACCGGCCCGGTGATGGTCGAAGTCGGCACAGCCGGTGCCGGTGTGAAGGCGTCGGGATCTTTCACGTCGGCGGATCGCTGGATGCCCGCCGTGTTGGTGATGGCGAGGGGGCTTGTCAGCGTTCCGTAGGCCGACGCGCTGCTCGTGATGACCAGGGTGGCCGTGGCCCCCGCGCTCAGGCTCAGGGTCTGCGTGAAGGTGCTGCCTGCGAAGCCTGCACTGCCGCAGCTGCCGCCACCGGCCACGCTGCAGGTCGAAACGGCCAGCGCCGTCAGCTCCGCAGGAAAACGGTCGATGAGCACCACATCGCTCACGGGGCTGGGTCCTAGGTTGTTGATGACCAGCGTCCAGGTCACGCTGCTGCCCTGCAGCGCGCCGGGGCTGGACGGCGTCTTGGACACCATGCGCAGGTCGGCTTCGCGGATGGCAACGGCGGTGGTGTAGAGCGCCGCCTCCGGTGTCGCCATGGCCCAGGTGTCGATCAGCCGGTCGTTGCCGAAGTTCGTGCTCCAGCTGTGGGCGCCCGTGGGCGAAGAGCTGGCGCCCCCGAGCGAGGCCGTTCCGCCCAGAGACGTATCGCTCCAGAAGATGCGGGCATCGGGTGCCCCACCGCCATTGAGGCGGATCACCGACAGGCCGGTGGGGTTCTGCTCCACGTCGAAATAGGGAAAGTGCACCTCGCCGTTGCCCAGCACCACCGAGGTGTTCAAACCGAGCGTGGTGCTGGTGGCGGGCACGGCCACCCCGTCGCCATCGAGGCCGTCCCAGTAAATGTTGTTGCTCCCAACGGTGACCGCGCCAGACAGCGACCGGTCGTTGCCATTGCCGAACACGCCGTCGCCGTTCACGTCGATGGTCACGTTGTAGTTGCCGGCCTGCCCCACCGTGAACCGGAAGAAGCCCCCCATGGGGTAGCGGCCCATGGCGTTCGGCGTTCCTTCCAGCCCGACGAACTGGAAGCCGCTCGCGGTGGGCGGCTGGGGGCTGGAATACAGCCAGCTGCTGCGCAGGCTGTAGCTCCAGGCGCCGGTGCTGGTGTAGTTCGTGGGAAAGGCCCCGGTGGCGCTGGACGGCATGGCGCTGTCGGGCGGGTTCACGAACAGCTTGTGGGTCTTGTTGGTGCTGTCGTCGGCGGCCATCGGGTGCTGCACGCTGGTCAACGAGCCAATAGGGCCGCTCTGGTAGCTCGGGCTGCCATCGGCCTGGCGGATGCCCTTGTTGTTGGCAAAGAAATGAAAGCCATAGGGCTGCATCGTGTTCGGGTCTACCGAATAGCGGTAGCCGTCCACCGTGAGCACGTAGAAGACGCTGGAGAACTCCGCCGTCGGCCCGTTCACGTTGCCGCTGTACAGGTTGGTGAAGACACGGCCCTTGCGTTCGGTGCTGCCCGAACGCACGGTGATGTCCCAGGCAGTCACGTAGGCCTTGGTGGCGTCTTCAGTCCAGCTGTCGGTCGCCAGCAATTGCGAAACACCCCCGTTGTCGGTGGGAACCGGCGAGACGAACTCGAAGGTCCAGATGCCCGACTGGCCCGCACCGACCGTGACCGTACAGGGGGTGTAACCGCCGCCATAGAGCGTGCTCGGCCCCAGGGCCTCCTGGGCGCGGGTCTGGATGCGGCCGGTGGTCGCCGTCGGGCAGCGCGTGATCGCATTGCCGGTCGTGCCGTCGGGTGCGATCCAGTTGATGTTGCCCGAGCCGATCGCCTTGGCGCTCGACCCCAGGTCAATCGACTCTCCCGCGGCCGCATAGGCATGCAGCAGCGTGCGACGCACGTAGTCCGTTCCAGTGGTCGTGAAGTTCTTCCACTCCAGGAACGCGCGATAGCCACCCGACTGCGACATCTCCCGGCTGCCTTCGGCCAGCGCCGGCCCGCCGGCCGCCAGCAACACGAGGGCCAGCAGGCCCAGTGTCCACCTCGCCAGCAACCACCACAGGGCCAGGGCAGACCGGCACCCTGGCAGGTGACGCAGGCGGGACAGAACAGGCAAAGGCGGCATGGCGAAAATGAAAAAACTCCCAAGACAACCTTAACCGAGGCCACCCGCCGCCATGAGTCAATCAAGCCCCTGTTTCACCCTTTCATCAACCGACCACGTGGCGCACCTGGTGCTCAGCCGGCCCGACACGCTCAACACCATGCACCCCACCTTCTGGTGCGAGCTGGACGAGGTGCTGACGAAGCTCCACACCGAAGGCCAGACGCGCGTACTGGTCATCAGCAGCACCGGCAAACACTTCAGCGCCGGCATGGCGCTGGAGACCTTTGCCGGCGCGATCACCATGGACGACCAGAGCCCGGAAGGCCGCGCCGCCATCTTCGATCTGCTCACCGACATGCAGGCCACGTTCACGAAGATCGAAAACCTGCGCATCCCAGTGATTTTCGCCATCCAGGGTGGCTGCATCGGCGGCGCGGTGGACATGGTCACGGCCGGCTGCATCCGCTACGCCACGGCCGACGCCTTCTTCTGCATCCAGGAAATCAACATCGGCATGGTGGCCGACGTGGGCACGCTGCAGCGCCTGCCGAAGCTGATCCCGTTCGCCGTGGTGAAGGAAATGGCCTACACCGGCCGCCGCCTGCCGGCGCAAAGGGCCCTGGCCTACGGGCTGGTGAACGAGGTGTTCGACACGCCCGAGGCCATGCTCGCCGCCGCCATGCAATGCGCGAAAGAGATCGCCAGCAAGCCGCCGGTTGCGATCTGGGGAACCAAACAGGCCATCACCTACGCGCGCGACCATTCGGTCGAAGACAGCCTGCGCCAGATGGGCTGGCTGCAGGGCGCGATCTGGAGCAACCAGCATGTGCGCGAGTCCATCGCCGCCATGAAAGAGAAACGCGCCGGAAGCTTCACGCCGCTCTCGGCGCTGCAAAGCTTCAAAGAACTGGGCTGAACGCGCCCGGTCAGTTTTTGCAGTTGCCACCCATCGACACGGTGCCGTCCCTGCACTCGGTCAGGATGTCTGCATCCCGGGTGGTCTTCCTCGCGCTCCTGGGTCTGGGCAGCGCCGCTTGCGCGGGTGCCAGCGTGGTGGGTGCCGCCGGGCGCGCGGCCGGTCCGCTGCTCCGGGCATAAACGATCTTCTTCGCACCGAGGCCGCAGGTGCCCACCACCTTGCCGGGCACGTCAGCCGCAACGTCCACCGTGGTGAGGGTGAATCCCGTCACCCCCGTGCCGGCGATCTGCGCCTCGATCTTCGCCCGCAAGGCGTCGCAGTTGTCAGCGGCATGGCCGGCGGTGGCGGCCAGTGCGAGGGCGAACAGGATCGGGGTGGATTTCAACATCGTGGGCGGGCGACTGGACAGAGCGGCAGGGGCGAGTCTACCGGTCCGCAGCGCGGCACCGGCCGCCCGCCCCACCCGTGCGCAGGCTCAGCCGGCCAGCGACACGCTGATCTCGGCGAAATTGCCCGCGAGCTCCACCACGTCGATGGACTGGCCGAGCTGGCGCTCGATCTGCGTTTGCGAGATCACGCCGCGCACCCGCGGGCCGTGGCCGCCGCCGGCCTTCTGCACCACCAGCATGTGGCGGCGGCCCAGCTGCTTGAGCGTGGCCACCACCTTGGCCACATTGGCATGGGCCAGCTCTTCCAGGTCGATCGCGTCCAGCGAGGCCAGGGGCGACATCACATCGGCCACGATCAGGTCTTCGTACTTCGCGCCGCGCTGGTTCAACACCTGCATCGGCCGCTCGCCTTCGAGGTCGGTCGAGGTGATGAGCCCGTCCACACAGGGCATCTCGCTCACCACGAAGAGCAGGCGCACGCCCTGGTGGATCATGGTCTGGCGCGCCTGCGCCAGCGGCATGTCGGGCGCGATGGTTGCCGCGCGCACATGGGTCAGGTCGGTCATCACGGCGCGGCCGGGCGACTCCAGCGTCACAGGCACGCCCGAGGGCGGCTGGGCCTGTGCGATGCAGGTGCCTTCCGGGAAACGGAAAGTGCTCAGGGTGTTCACGGTACGCTCGCTTTTCTAGAAAAGGGGTTTTCACGCACCGAGCCTGAGGCGCCCGCATGGCTCGGACCAGCATTCAGGCTAGCAGCGTGATGACCGCGCCGCAAGCGCGTTTTCCAATGCCGGCCAGGCCATCGTGGTCTTCACGACTGAGGCCAGCCTGAAGCCCTCAGGCTCAGGAGCGCTTCAGCACCTTGGCCACCGGGTTGTAACGCAGGCGGTAGGCGTCGGGCATGTCCGAGCCCAGCAGCGGGCGCAGGTAGAGTCGGAAGGCGTCGGTCACGTCGGTGCCGCTGGCGGTGATGAACTCGTCTTCCATGGTGCGCGTCTTGCCGGCCACCGCCTCCAGCGGCAGCAGCTCGTAGTCGGCCGAATAAAAGCCGGTGCGCTTGATCGCCACCGAGCCGTCCACGCTGCCCCACATGGCGAACTGCACCGCCTTCTCGCCCACCTCGCGCGCCTCGCGCTGGTCCACGTCCGACACACAGCCGATGAAACTGCGCTGCAGGTAGCCGAAGGTGTCGCCGCGCACGCGCTTGATGCCCAGCTTGGCCTTGATCTCTTCGCACAGCAGGTCGGCCAGCGCGCCGGTGCCCGAGAGCTGCACGTTGCCGTGCGCGTCCTTCTCCACATCCTTGGCGAGCTGGGTGATGATCGGCTGGCCCGACGCGTCGTGGATGCCCTCGCTCACCGCGATCACGCAACGGCCGTGGCGTTCATACATGGCCTTCACGTCGGCCAGGAACTTCGGGATCTCGAACACGCGCTCGGGCACATAGATCAGGTGCGGGCCATCGTCCGGAAACTTCTTGCCCAGGGCGGACGCGGCCGTGAGGAAGCCCGCGTGCCGCCCCATCACCACGCCCACGTACACGCCGGGCAGTGACGCGTTGTCGAGGTTCGCGCCGGCAAAGGCCTGGGCCACGAAGCGTGCTGCCGACGGGAAGCCCGGTGTGTGGTCGTTGCCCACCAGGTCGTTGTCGATCGTCTTCGGGATGTGGACCGAACGCAGCGGGTAGCCCGCCTTGCGCGCCTCTTCGCTCACGATGCGAACCGTGTCCGACGAGTCGTTGCCACCGATGTAGAAGAAGTGCTCGATCTCATGCGCCTTGAGCACCTTGAAGATTTCCTGGCAGTACTTCAGGTCCGGCTTGTCGCGCGTGGAACCCAGCGCCGAAGCCGGCGTGCGCGCCACGGCCTCCAGGTTGTGGCTGGTCTCCTGCGTGAGGTCCACGAAATTTTCGTCCACGATGCCGCGCACGCCGTGGCGCGCACCGTAGACCAGCTTCACGTTCTGGAAACGCCGCGCCTCCAGCGCCACGCCCACCAGCGACTGGTTGATCACGGCGGTGGGGCCGCCGCCCTGGGCGACGAGGATTTTTCCGGATGACATGGGGTGGTCCTTCGAAGGTTGAAAGGAATCGGGTTGGCTGAAGGCAGAACGCAGGAAAAGGGATTCAACCCAGGATCGCCGGATTCGCTTGCCACAGCACCCAGTTGAGGTAGGACGCAAACGCCACCCAGGCCAGGTAGGGCAGCAGCAAGAAACCGGCCAGCGGCCGGATGCGCCAGAACGCGGCGCAGGTGAGCGCGATCAGCACCCAGAACACGATCACTTCGGCGAAAGCCCAGCCGCCTTGCTGCCAGGCAAAGAACAGCCAGCTCCACAGGGCGTTGGCAGCGAGCTGCACCACGAACAGGCCGAGCGCCCAGCGCCGGGCCGTCGGCTCGGCCGGCGCGCGCCAGACCAGCCAGGCGGCGATGGCCATCATGGTGAAAAGGGTGGTCCACACCGGGCCGAACAGCCAGCCAGGCGGCGCCCACGCCGGTTGCACCAGCCCGCTGTAGAAGGTCTTGGCGTTGGCGGACGCGACCGCGCCCGCCGCAGCGGTGACAAAACACAGAGCCATCAAGCCGGCCAGGCCGATGAGTTGCTGGGTGCGGGTGCGCGAAGTGTGCTGGATCGTCATGTGAAAGTGCTCGGGTCTGGACGCGGATGCGCGGCGGGTGCCCACCGTCGGGTGTGCATCGCATCGTAGCGGGCTTCGCGGCGGTTGACGGTGCCGGAACCGTTCATTCCCCGGCCCAGGGGACCCAGGCGCCAAGGGGGGTCCCATGCGACACTGCGCCGCATGAAGACCTTCCACAACCCCCACCACGCCCTGCACCAGGGGCAGCAGGAGATGTTCCGCGGCCGTCTGGTGCCTTGCCACGAGGTGCCGGCCCGCCTGGACTTCGTGCTGACCGAACTGCAACGCCGGCCGCTGGGCTCGCTGGAGACGCCCGCGCTGGATGCCGCTGCACTGGACGCCGCGATCGCCCGCGTGCACGCCCCGCGCTACACCCGGTTCCTGGCCGGCGCGTGGGACGAGTGGGTGGCGCTGGACCCGGCGAATGCGCAACGCGACGCCCTGCCGTCGGTCTGGCCGCTCGGCAACCGCCATGCCTTCCGCACCGAAGTGATGCCGCAGAACTTCGCGGCGCGGCTCGGCCTGTTTTCATTCGACTCGGGCTCGCCGCTGATGGCGGGCACCTGGGCCGCGGCGCGCAGCGGCGCGGCCTGCGGGCTGGCGGCGGCGCGCGCGGTGCTGGGCGGTGCACGCTGTGCGTTTGCCCTCACGCGCCCGCCCGGTCACCACGCAGGGCCGGACTTCTTTGGCGGCTACTGCTTTCTGAACAACGCCGCCATCGCCGCGCAGGCCTTGCGCGACGGAGGAAAACAACGCGTGGCGGTGCTGGACGTGGACTACCACCACGGCAACGGCACGCAGACGGTCTTCTATGAGCGCGCGGACGTGCTCACGGTCTCGATCCACGGCGACCCGGCCACCGAGTACCCGTTCTTCCTCGGCCATGCGGACGAGCGCGGTGCCGGCGCGGGCGAGGGTTTCAACCTGAACCTGCCGCTGCCGCGCGGCACGGACTTCGCCACCTGGCGCGGGGCGCTGGGGCGCGCGCTGGAGGCGGTGGCCGCGTTCAGGGCCGACGCGCTGGTGGTGCCGATGGGACTGGACACCTTCGAGGGCGACCCGATCTCGGGCTTCACGCTGCAGACCGCCGACTACTTCGCCGTGGGCGAAGCGCTGGCCAGCGCCGGCCTGCCCACGGTGTTCACCTTCGAAGGCGGGTATGCGGTGGACGCGGTGGGTGTGAACGCGGTGAACCTGCTCGAAGGTTTCCAGCGAGCTGCCTGACCGCCGGCCTCACTGCCGCGCGGTGCGCACGTTGGCCGGTGGCTGCTGCGGGTGGCTGCTGCGCCAGGGGTTGATGTCCAGCCCGCCGCGGCGCGTGTAGCGCGCATAGACCGCCAGCTTGGTGGGCTTGCAGCGCGCCATGATGTCCATGTAGATGCGCTCGACACACTGCTCGTGGAATTCGTTGTGGTTGCGAAAACTCACGATGTACTGCAGCAGGCCCGCCTGGTCGATCTGCGGGCCGCTGTAGGCGATCTGCACGCTGCCCCAGTCGGGCTGGCCGGTCACGAGGCAGTTGCTCTTGAGCAGCTGGCTGCTGAGGACTTCGGTGACCGGCTGTTCGTTGAAAACCGCACTCAGCAGCTCGGGTGCGGGCTGGTAAGCCGTGCATTCCACGTCGAGCCGGTCGATGGACAGGCCCTCCAGTTCATGCACCACCTCACGGTCAAAAGCCTCGGGCAGCAGCAGCTTCACGCCCGCGCTGGCCATGACCGCGTCGCCGTGCCAGATGGCGCCGCTGATGTCGGCCTTGATGCGCTCGCGCACCTCGTCGGCGCTCGCGAAGCGCGTGTTGTTGAAGCTGTTGAGGTAGAGCTTGAACGACTTGCTCTCGACGATGTGGGTGCTCTCGCATGGAATGGTGATGTGCGCCAGCGCCACCAGCGGTTTGCCTTTCGGGTTGAGCCAGCTCAGCTCGAAAGCGGTCCAGAGATCGGCACCGAGAAACGGAATGTGGCCGGCGATGCCGATCTCGCGCCGCTTGGTTTCGCGCGGCAGCGGAAACAGCAGCGATGCATCGTACTGGTCGATGTAGGCCGAGGCCTTGCCGAGCTGGGACTGTTCGGGTGTGTGGGCGCTCATGCGTGCGATGCCTCCAGATGGGGAAGGGTGAGTTCGGCCAGGCGTTGTGCCACGCCGGGCGGCCAGTCGTGGCCCATGCCCTCGATGGCCTCGAAGCGCGCCCCCGGAATGCGGGCTGCGGTGTCCTGCCCGCAGGCCAGGGGCACCAGCGGATCGGACGAGCCATGGATCACGAGCGCCGGCGCGGTGATGCACGGCAGCAGGGTGTGGCGGCGGGTGTCGGTCATGATGGCGAGCAACTGGCGCACCACACCTTCGGGGTGGTAGCTGCGGGCCACGCCGTCGAGCAGGTGCTGGCGGAAGGCCGGCATGTCCTGCGGATAGAACGGACTGCCGATGAGGCGGAAGATCTCCAGCGTGTGGTCCACGACTTCATCGGGCACACGGCTTTTCGGCCGGTTCATCATGGCGCGCGCCACGTCGGGGCGCGGCCCCGGCAGGCCAGGCGCACCGCTGGAGCTCATGACGCTGGTCAGGCTGAGCACCCGCCCGGGCGCGCTGGCCGCGATGCGCTGCGAAATCATGCCGCCCATGGACACCCCCAGGACATGGGCGCGCTGCACGCCGAGCCCATCCAGGATGCCGAGCGCATCCTGTGCCATGTCCTGCAAGGTGTAGGCCGATCGCAGGCGCAGACCCAGGCGCGACTTGATGAACTGCCAGAACAGGTGCGGCACGCCCAGCTGGTCGAGATGGGAGGACAGGCCGATGTCGCGGTTGTCGTAGCGGATCACGCGGTAGCCCGCCTGCACCAGCGCCTGCAGCAGGCTGTCGGGCCAGGCCGTGAGCTGCATGCCCAGGCCCATGGTGAGCAGCACGGCGGGGGCCTGGTCGTCGCCCGCCGTCTCGACTTCGAACCGCAGGCCGTTGCTGGAAATTTTCATGACACCTTCGTTGGCCGATGGTCGGCCCGCGCTGCCCGGGCCGGCAGCCAGCGAACACCGGCACGGATGGGGCTGCTGCAGCGACGGGCCAGCGCGTTCATGCGAACTCGCGCTCGCGCAGCCACTTGGTGGCCACCCACTTGTCGCCCTCGATCACCGGCGCGCCCCCGTGCAGCGTCCGGGTGGCGGGACTTGGCCGGTCGTAACTGAAAAACACGGCATTGCCACGCTTCGGGGCCACCTCGAGGCCGATGTCGGGAAACGTGGTTCCGCCACCGCACGCAGGCTCGTTGAGGTACATGACGACCGTGCCCACGCGCTGGCCACCGCGCTGGAGGATGGTGGGCGTGCCGGGCTCATCGGGGTCGAAATAGTCGTAGTGCGGCTTGTATTCGGCGCCGGGCCGGTAGTGCAGCACCTGCATGCCCTCGCCGTTCTCCAGCGGCCAGTTCACCAGCCGTGCAATGCGCGCCTCGACACGACGGATCAGCTCGCTTTCACCGCGGTTGAAAAACATGCCGCTGCTGGTGCGGTCGGGGTTGACCTCTTCGCCCCCGGTCTGCGTCTGCACCGTGAGCGAGCGCGCCATGCGCGGCTGCGCCGCTGCGATCAGGGCGTCGCACTCCTCGGCGCTCAGCAGATTGCCCAGCACCACCACCCGGGGCTGCGCCAGCGAGATCAGCACGTCCACCTGGCGGTCGCCTGCATCCACCTGGCGCGGTGACCGGCTCAGATCCAGATCGGGCACCCGCGCACCGACGCCGGGCGACGCCGTCCGGACCGCAGCAGCGCTGGGCACGACTGCTCGCTCGCGCAGGTGCTGCTCGAGGGTGTTCTCCAGCGCAGCGGTTGCAACCTGTTCGGTCCAGCCCGCCTTCATCATGGCCTCCAGCACCGATTCGGGCGTATGCCCTGCGACGGCCTGCTCGACGATCCAGCGACGCAATTCCGGGGTGATGGTCTGGCTCATGGCGGCTCCAGCGGGCTCGGTACGGGGTTTCAGGCCTTCTGTTCGCGGCGGAACACCAGCCGGTCGGTATCGGACGCTGCGGGGACGAATCGGTAACCCTCCAGATCAAAGGCCTTGAGCTGTTCGGGCGTGGTCAAGCGGTGCTGGACGGCGTAGCGCACCATCAGGCCGCGCGCGCGCTTGGCCATGAAACTGATGATCTTGTAACCGTCGGCCTTGCGCTCTTCAAACACACAGGTGACGACCCGCGGCTTGAGCACCTTGCGGTCCACCGCCTTGAAGTACTCCTCGCTGGCCAGGTTGACCACGACCGGGCTCAGGTCGGCCGCAGCGCGCTCGTTCAGGTAACTGGCAATCTGGCTGCCCCAGAACTGGTAGAGGTTCTTGCCCTTGGGCGTGACCAGGCGCGTGCCCATCTCCAGCCGGTAGGGCTGCATCCAGTCCAGCGGGCGCAACACGCCGTACAGGCCACTGAGGATGCACAGGTGCTGCTGCAACCAGTCCAGCTCGGGTTCGCCCAGGGTGCTGGCGTCCAGCCCGCCGTACACATCACCGTCAAAGGCCAGTACCGCCTGCTTGGAATTTTTCGCGGTGAACTTCGGCACCCAGGCCTGGTAGCGCGCGACGTTGAGGCCTGAGAGCTGATCGGACAGGCTCATGAGTTCGGCGACCTGCTGCGGCGACTGGTCCTGCAGCACCTCGATGAGTTCGCTCGCCTGCCTGACGAAGAGGGGCTGCGTGTGGGCCTTGACGTGCGCGGGTGTCTCGTAGTCGAGCGCCTTGGCGGGAGAGATGAGGAACAGCATGGTGTAGAGCGCGCAAGGGCTGCGGCGGGAACAAAAAAAGGGCTTCCGCAGAAGCCCGGATTATCGCCAATGGCCGGCCTATTTCAGGTCACCCGCCAGGCTGGCCAGGGTTTCCATGGCGATCTGCGTGTGCGCCGGGTAATGGGTGTGGTCGCATCCCAGCTTGACCGCTGCGCCCGCCTGGATGGCTGCACACATGGCGGGCGTGAATTCGAAGCGCACGAAGTGCACCGCCGAGGTCTTCTCGTCGTTCTCGCGGTCCAGGTCCTCGTCGGCAATGGCATAGACGCGGGCATGGCCCTCCACCTCGACGAACATGCGGTCTTCCACGCCGATCAGGCGGGCCAGTTCGCGTTTGCGTTCGTTGATGTCGGTGTACTCGATCATCATGGTGGCCTTCCAGTTGGCGCCATCCGGCACCAGTGGCGCGTAGGCTTCGATCTCCTGCTGGATGCCTTCTTCCTCGAAGATCTTCTCGATGCGCAGCATCTCCTGGATCTGGTATCGGATGGTCATCTCGCTCTCGAACTGCAGGTTGATGTGTTCCCCCAGCTGCACGCTGCGCAGCTTGCGGTGCGCAATGATCTCGGGCTTGTGCGCCTTGCGCCACTTGCTGTAGGCCTCCAGGCTCATGAGGCTGTCAGGGGTGATGTGTCCGGTGAGTTGCATGGTGTGTTTCCTTACGGTTTTGCCGCCGCGCCGCCCCAAGGCAAGATGCGCCCCCTCGGGGGGCAGCGGCCCGCGCAGCGGTGGAGCGTGGGGGTGATCATTTCAACCCGTAGGCTTTCGCGACGAGGCTCAGCGGGTGCTGCAGCTCGGGCGCACCGAGGCCGTTGACTTCAAAGCCCTGTGCGATGTGGTGTCCGCCCAGCGGGCAATCCGAGCTGATGTAGTCGGGCTTGCTGCCGTCCTTCATGTTGGCCATGGCCTTGAACACCGGCTTGCCGATCTTCATGGCAGTCTGGTGGTAGGCCTTCTTCACGCCAAAGGTGCCCGCGTGGCCGGAGCACCGCTCGATGGTGTTGATGGTGGTGTCCGGGATCATCTTGAGCATTTCCTCGGTCTTCCTGCCGATGTTCTGCACCCGGCCATGACAAGGGATCTGGTAACTCACATTGCCCAGCTTCTGCGGGAACTCCGTCTTCAACAGTCCGTCGCGCTTGCGGGCCATGAAGTACTCGAACGGGTCCCACATGTGCTCTTTGACAAGCTGGGTGTCCTTGTCGTCCGGGAACATGAGCGGGATCTCCTGCTTGAACATCAGCGCACAGCTCGGCACGGCGGCCAGGATGGCGTAGCCGTCCTTCGCGTACCTGGCCAGCACCGGGATGTTGGCTTCCTTGCTAGCCTGCACCGACTCGAGATCGCCAAGTTCGAGCTTGGGCATGCCGCAGCACTTTTCCTTTTCCACGATCACGTACGGGATGTCGTTGTGGTTCAGGATCCTGAGCAGGTCCAGGCCGATGCCGGGTTCGTTGTAGTTGATGTAGCAGGTCGCAAAGATCGCGACCTTGCCGGGTGTCTTCTCGCCATCCACCACCTGGCTCGAGGTGGCCTCGGGCGTCCCGGAGCGGAATTTTTTGCTGGCCAGGTCGGGCAGCCAGGCGTCCTTGTCGACACCGGCCACGCTTTCCATCACGCTGCGGGCGGCCTTGGTGTGGGTGACCGCATTGGCCACCTGCACCACGATCGGGATGCCGGCAAACTGGCCGTGCATGTCGGTGGAAGCCAGGAATTTCTCGGCCGCGCCGACTTCACCCTTACGGAACTTGATGGCCTTGGCGCGCAGCATGGTGTGCGGGAAGTCCAGGTTCCACTCGTGCGGCGGCGTGTACGGGCACTTGGTCATGTAGCACAGGTCGCACATGTAGCACTGGTCCACCACCTTCCAGTAGTCCTTCTTGTCAACGCCATCGACCTCCATGGTCTTGCTCTCGTCGACCAGATCGAACAGGGTGGGGAAGGAACCGCACAGGCTCACACAACGGCGGCATCCATGGCAGATGTCGAAAATGCGCTCGAGCTCGTCGAAGCATTTTTCTTCGTTGTAGAAATCGGGATTCTTCCAGTCCAGCGGATGCCGGGTGGGGGCTTCCAGGTTGCCTTCTGTGGCCATGTTGTTGTCCTCGTCTTGGGCGGGTTGGGTCTCTGATCTGTGGAAAAGGCTCCTGCGGAGCCTTTTCCACAAAAAGCTGCGCCTAGCGGCGCAGCAGAACCAGCTGGATCAGTCGACCAGCTCGTTGAGGGCCTTCTGGTAGCGGTTGGCGTGCGAACGCTCTGCCTTGGCCAGGGTCTCGAACCAGTCAGCGACTTCGTCGAAACCTTCTTCACGGGCGGTCTTGGCCATGCCAGGGTACATGTCGGTGTACTCGTGGGTTTCTCCAGCCACGGCCGACGCCAGGTTGTTGCGGGTCGAACCGATCGGCAGACCGGTGGCCGGATCGCCGGACTGCTCCAGGAATTCCAGGTGGCCGTGCGCGTGACCGGTCTCGCCTTCGGCGGTCGAACGGAACAGCGCTGCCACGTCGTTCTGGCCTTCCACGTCGGCCTTGTTTGCGAAGTACAGGTAGCGGCGGTTGGCCTGCGATTCGCCGGCAAAGGCGTCCTTCAGGCATTGCTCGGTCTTCGAGCCTTTCAATGCGGGCATGGGGTATCTCCTATACGTGGGTTGAAGAAACGCCCTTCAGGCCAACTCAGAACAGACCCGGCCCGGAGGGACTCTGAAACCATACGCTCCTTTTGTGGCGATCGTCTAATTGTTCTGGGCTATGTGTCATATTGTTTGCAGCTATTGATTTCATGGTGCTGATAACAATTCGCAACACTGTCGACAGTGCCTGCGGAAACCCTCAAACTGACACCGCAATAGCGCCTCCAGCGAACGCCCGGCCAGATCTGGCGATCCGGGCTCCGAACCGAGACAGGAGAACAACATGAACGGCACCGCCAGCACCTACGCCGCGACCACCCACACCAATGGCTACGAATTCACCGGTGGCTCGGGCTACGACCTGCCCGAATACCCGTTTCTGCCGCCGCCCGAACTGCAGGGCGGCCCGACCGTGCGGCACCCGGTCGTGATCGTCGGCGCCGGCATCACCGGCCTCACACTGGCCTGTTCACTGGCCCGTCTGGGTGTGCGCGCGCTGCTGATCGACGAAGACAACACGGTGGGGGTGAAGGGTGCTTCTTCGCGCGGGATCTGCTACACGCAGAAATCGCTCGAAATCTTCGAACGTCTGGGCATTTACCCACGCATCGAGGCCAAGGGCGTTCAGTGGAGCGTGGGTCGCACCTTTGCCGGCACCGATGAGGTCTACAGTTTTGATCTGCGCCAGCAGGGCAGCTTTCATCTGTCTCGACAACCACCGTTCATCAACATCCAGCAGTTCTACATCGAAGGCTTTCTGGTCGAGCGCATCCGGGAACTCGGCGGTGTGGAGCTGCGCTGGCAGAACCGGCTGGTGGCGTTCGAGCAGAACGCCGAGTTTGCGACGCTCAGCGTCGAAACCCCGGCGGGCCGTTACCAGATCGAAGCCGAGCACGTGATCGATGCCACCGGATCGCACAGCCCGTTGCGCCAGTGGCTGCAGGTGCCGTTCGATTCCCGGCGGGGTGACGACCGCTGGTGCATCGCCGACGTGCGCTTTTCCAAACACCCGCCGGTGGAGCGGCACACCTGGATCGAAGCCCCATTCAACGAGGGCCGCGCGGTCTGGCAACACCTGATGGCCGACGGGGTGTGGCGGCTGGACTACCAGATGGCCCCGAACGCCGATCCGGAGGAGGTCAGCCGCGAAGACGTGGTGCGCGAGCGACTGGCGCGCCAGTTCGGCTCCGACGTGGAAGTGGAAATCGTCTGGGTCGGCCCCTACGCTTACCGCAGCGAATGCGTGCACGCCCTGCGCCACGGCCGTGTGTTCCTGATGGGCGACTCGGCCAAGGTGGTGAGTCCGTTCGGCGCACGAGGCGGCAACACGGGCGTGGCCGATGCCGACAACCTGGCCTGGAAGCTCGCTGCGGTGCTCAAGGGCAAGGCCGACCCGCTGCTGCTCGACAGCTACAACGACGAGCGTCTCGAAGCCGCGCAGCAAAACGTGTGCGTGACCAACCGCACCGCACGCTTCCTGCGCCCGGCCGACGGTACCGAGCGCCTGTTCCGTCAGGCGGCCATCGGGCTGGCGAAACAGTACCCCTTTGCGCGAAGCCTCATCAACACCGGCCGCATGGCGGTGGCCAACCCTTACAGCCACTCCAGCGCCTGCACCTACGCGCCGGGCAGTGCGGCCGGCCAGTCGGTGCAGAACGTGCGATTTGCCTGGGCCGATGGCACCCGCGGCTGCATCAACGACCTGCTCGACTGGGCTGCAGGCGACCTGCTGGTTCTGGTCTTCGGTGATCTGTCGCCGGCAGCACTGCAGCGCCTGCGCCGCCTGTGTCTGGACGCACCGGTGCGCAGCGTGCAGGTGCTGGGCCCCGAGGCCGTGGCCCAGGCGCAGGAACACGTGCGCGACCCGCAGGGCCATCTGCAAGGCGCCTGCCATGTGTTCGGCCATGCCTGGGCCCTGGTGCGCCCGGACGGCTATCTCGCCGCCACCGGCGAGTCGGTCAACGGACAGCTGGTGTCGGCCATCGAACGATCCCTCGGACTGCGTGGAGAAGCCGCATGAAACAGAACGCCCATTTCCAGGATGCCGACGCCTTCTATGAACAGCTGCTCGATGCCCATGAGGGTCTGAACCGCGAGCAGGCCGAACTGTTCAACGCCCGGCTGATCCTGCTGCTGGCCAATCAGGTGGGTGACGCTCGCGTGCTCAAGGAATGCATCGACGCCGCGCGACAGCTGCCCTAGGAGCGGGCATGGGCGCGGGCGTCGAATAAAATCGCTGGATTCCTCCCCGCTCTTCCTGACGGCATCCTGCGGGGTGCCGTTTCACTTTCTGCGCCCACCCCATGACCGACGCCCTGCATCAACCCGGCCTGCTCTCCCTGTCCAAATCCTTCGAGCCCGCTGCGCTGGAGGCGCACTGGGGTCCCGAATGGGAGCAGCGCGGCTACGGCGTGGCAGGCTTCCGTGGCACCGGTGCCCCGAAGCAAGGCGCACCGGCGTTCGCCATCCAGCTGCCGCCGCCGAACGTGACCGGCACGCTGCACATGGGCCACGCGTTCAACCAGACCATCATGGACTCGCTCACGCGCTACCACCGCATGAGCGGCGCCAACACGGTCTGGGTGCCGGGCACCGACCACGCCGGCATCGCCACCCAGATCGTGGTGGAGCGTCAGTTGCAGGCCCAAGGCATCAGCCGGCACGACATGGGTCCCACCCCTGCCGAGGCACGCAAGAACTTCGTCGCCAGGGTCTGGGAGTGGAAAGAGCAGAGCGGCAACACCATCACCACGCAGATGCGCCGCATGGGCGATTCCGTGGACTGGAGCCGCGAATACTTCACCATGGACGAGAAGCTGAGCAAGGTCGTCACCGAGACCTTCGTGCAGCTCTACCAGCAGGGCCTGATCTACCGGGGCAAGCGCCTGGTCAACTGGGACCCGGTGCTGATGTCGGCCGTGTCCGATCTGGAGGTGGAAAGCGAAGAGGAAGACGGCTTCCTCTGGCACATCGCCTACCCGCTGGTCAACGGATCGGGCCACCTCACCGTGGCCACGACGCGCCCCGAAACCCTGCTGGGTGACGTGGCGGTGATGGTGCACCCGGAGGACGAGCGCTACAGCGCGCTGATCGGCCAGTACGTGAAGCTGCCGCTGTGCGAGCGCGAGATCCCGGTGATCGCCGACGCCTACGTGGACCGCGCGTTCGGGACCGGCGTGGTCAAGGTCACCCCTGCGCACGATGCCAACGACTACGCGGTGGGCCAGCGCCACCAGTTGCCGATCATCGGCGTGCTGGCGCTCAACGCCACCATCAATCACAACGCGCCCGAGCAGTACCGCGGCCTGGACCGCTTCGTGGCGCGCAAGGCCGTGGTGGCCGACCTGGAGGCCGCCGGCCTGCTGGTCGAGACCAAGAAGCACAAGCTCATGGTGCCGCGCTGCGCGCGCACCGGCCAGGTGATCGAGCCCATGCTCACCGACCAGTGGTTCGTCGCCATGCAGTCCCAGGGCAATGAACGCAACACCAGCGGCACCTCGATCGCCGACAAGGCCATCGCCGCCGTGCAGTCGGGCGAGGTGAAGTTCGTGCCTGAGAACTGGGTCAACACCTACAACCAGTGGATGAACAACATCCAGGACTGGTGCATCAGCCGCCAGCTCTGGTGGGGCCACCAGATCCCGGCCTGGTACGACGAGCAGGGTCAGGTGTATGTGGCGCGCACCCTGGAAGAAGCACAGGCCCAGGCCGGTGCCGGCAAGATCCTGACGCGTGATGAAGACGTGCTCGACACCTGGTATTCGTCTGCCCTCGTCCCCTTCAGCACCATGGGCTGGCCCGAACAAGGTGACAAGGCCACCGACGACTACAACCTTTACCTGCCCAGCACCGTGCTGGTGACGGGCTACGACATCATCTTCTTCTGGGTGGCCCGGATGATCATGATGACGACGCACTTCACCGGCCGCGTGCCGTTCAGGCACGTCTACATCCACGGTCTGGTGCGCGACGCGCAGGGTCATAAGATGAGCAAGTCCGAAGGCAACGTGCTCGACCCGGTGGACCTGATCGACGGCATTGAGCTGGCACCCCTGCTGGACAAGCGCACCACCGGTCTGCGCAAGCCCGAAACCGCGCCCAAGGTGCGCAAGAACACGGAAAAGGAATTCCCCGAGGGCATCCCCGCCTACGGCGCCGATGCGCTGCGCTTCACCTTCGCCGCACTCGCCTCGCTGGGTCGCAGCATCAACTTCGATTCCAAGCGCTGCGAGGGCTACCGCAACTTCTGCAACAAGCTCTGGAACGCCACGCGCTTCACGCTGATGAACTGCGAAGGCCAGGACTGCGGCCTGATGGAGCACACCAAAGCCGACTGCACCGTAGGCGGCAAGGCGCACGGCTACCTGAGTTTCTCGCAGGCCGACCGCTGGATCGTCTCCAAGCTGCAGCGCGTGGAGGCCGAGGTGGCACAGGGCTTTGCCGAGTACCGCCTGGACAACGTGGCCAACACCGTCTACGACTTTGTCTGGAACGAGTTCTGCGACTGGTACCTAGAGATCGCCAAGGTGCAGATCAACACCGGCAACGAGGCGCAGCAACGTGCCACGCGCCGCACGCTGATCCGCACGCTGGAGACCATCCTGCGCCTGGCGCACCCGGTCATTCCGTTCATCACCGAAGAGCTGTGGCAGAAGGTCGCACCCGTGGCCGGCCGAGGTGGCGAGTCGGTGAGCGTGGCGGCCTATCCGGTCAGCCAGCCCGACCGCATCAACGCCGAGGCCGAAGCCCATGTGGCCAGGCTCAAGAGCCTGGTGGATGCCTGCCGCACGCTGCGCGGCGAGATGAATGTGTCGCCGGCCACGCGCCTGCCACTCTATGTGCTGGGCGACACCGCCTTCATGCAGGCCGCCGGCCCCGTGTTGCAGGCGCTGGCCAAGCTGAGTGAGGTCAAGGTGTTCGAGGACGAGGCCGGCTGGGCCGCGGCCGCCCAGGCCGCACCGGTGGCGGTGGTGGGCGAGGCCCGCCTGTGCCTGTTCATGGAAATCGACCTGGTGGCCGAGAAGCTGCGGCTGGGCAAGGAAGCCACCCGCCTGGAAGGCGAGATCACCAAGGCAACGGCCAAGCTGTCCAACGAGGCCTTCGTCGCCAAGGCGCCGCCCGCGGTGATCGATCAGGAAAAGAAGCGGGTCGCCGACTTCACCGCCACCCTGGCCAAGTTGCGCGAGCAACTCGCACGGCTCTGATCAAGCGGGGCATGCGCCGCAAGGCGCAGCAGCTTCAGCGCTTGTGCAGCGCGAGCGAGCCCCACTGCGAGGGGGAAATGGCCTGTGGGTCTTCCTGATCCGGGAAGTCGAGGCTGTCGAGCACGGAGAAATCGCTGTGCCTGCCTTCTTCACGAGCCGCCGTGGGCGACAGCGTTTCGTGGATGCGGTGCGCCACATACCAGCTGGCCCGCAGCTTGGCCTCTCGGGTGTGCGAGCCCAGGCGCGGCGTGAGGTGCAGGTTGGGCACCCGGTGCAGGGGTGTGCCCTCGGCGGCGAAGCTGGGGTTTGCGCCATCGAGCAGGCAGGCGTCGATGCGCCCGTCACACAAGGCCAGCGCAAGCGCTTCGGGGTCGAACAGCGCACTGCGGCTCACACCGACCCAGAGCTGACCCGGTTTGCAGTGGTTGAGCAGCCGTTCGTTGATCCAGCCCCGAAAGCGCGAGGCGTAGACCACCTGCAGGGACACCGCGTCCGAGCGTGCCAGCAGGTCCTGCGCGGTGACCGGTTCCACACCCAGCTTGTCCCAGATGGGGGCCGCGTGGTGCACGGCCGGGTCATAGCCCAGCAGCCGCACGCCCAAGCCCTTGAGCATGGGCGCCAGCGTGTGGGCCACCGGTGCCAGACCAAGCAGGCCCACGGTGCTGCCGGCCAGTTCGCGACCCATGCGCACCTGTGAAATCTTGCGCCCGAGCAGCGCGCTGACCATGCCGCGGCGGTAGAGCATGAGCAGGCCATAGAGCAGGTATTCGGCGTTCGAGCGCACCGTGGCGCTGCGGGCCTGCACCACACGCACCTGGCGCCGGGCACAGGCGTCCAGATCGGTGTTGTCGCTGGAGATCTGCATCCGCGCAATCAGCTGCAGCTTGGGCGAAAAATCGAGGAACTCTTTGGACACCACCACGTGGGGCGGCAGCACGAGGGCGCGGGTTTTGTAGGTGTTCTTGCGCAGCTCGATCGGGTCATCGCCCCATTCAGGCCGGAAGCTCACGTCGTGCCGCTCCTGCAGCCAGGCCAGCGCCTCGGGCACCAAGGGATCGACCAGCAGGACTTCCATGTCTGACAGGGCTCCAGGTAGGGCGGGTCAGGCAGCGGTGATCGCCGTTCGCTCAGCGGCGCTTGAGGATCGTGAAAAACTCGTCCCCCACCGTCTGCTGCTCCACCAGCACATTGCCGGTCTGCTTGGCAAAGGCCTGGAAATCACGCACCGAGCCTGCATCGGACGAAATCACGCGCAGGGTCTGTCCACTGAGCATGTCGGCCAGCGCCTTCTTCGCCTTCAGAATGGGCAAGGGGCAGTTCAGGCCGCGGGCATCGAGTTCTTTGTCTGCGTTCATGGGTGGTCCTCAATTTGCACGATTCTAAGCCGCCCGACCACCCCGGATACGGACGCAAGGGCGGCCTGCTGTCACCGACAGAACGAACACGGCCACTCAGGTGGTGCGTCCATCCGGCCCAGGCTCTGGTTCGGGCGCCGGCATGTCCATGAACACGGGTTCGACACCGCGGCTGCGCAGCCAGTCGGCCAACGCCAGCCCGGTGCCGGCGGGCCAGCATTTCACTTGCCCGGGCGCCAGCAGTTTGTATTCAACGAGTTCGGGCGACAGCTTGACCGTGCCATGGGCCACCGCGTGGTAGGTGATGAGCACCTGGTTCATGCGCTGAAACGCGTGCACGCCCAGGAGACGCAGTGCGCTGACCTCCAGGCTGGTTTCTTCGGCGATTTCCCGGCGAATGCCTTCTTCCGGCGTTTCGCCAGCTTCCATGAAACCGGTGATGAGTCCGAACATGCGGGTTTGCCACGCCGCGTTGCGCGCCAGCAGGACCCGGCCATCCAGTTCCACGACGGCAGCCAGCACCGGCGTGGGGTTGTTCCAGTGCGTGAAGCCGCAGGCCGGACAGCGCAAGCGCTCCTTGGCACCGCCATCCTCCGCTTCGCTCAGCAGCGCGAGTGCCGTGGCGCAGGCGGGGCAGTAACGGAAGCCGGTCGCCAGGAGGGGGGCGGCAACCATCAGGCGGGAAAAACGCCGGTGGACAGGTAGCGGTCACCCCGGTCGCAGACGATGAAAGCGATGGTGGCGTTTTCCACCTGCTGGGCCAGCTGCTGAGCCACCCAGCAGGCACCCGCCGCCGAGATGCCGGCAAAGATGCCTTCTTCGCGCGCCAGCCGACGGCACATGTCTTCCGCGTCCGCCTGGCTCACGTACACCAGTTCGTCCACGTGGCTGGGGTCGTAGATCTTGGGCAGGTACTCGGTGGGCCATTTCCGGATCCCGGGGATGCGCGAACCCTCGGTGGGCTGGGCCCCCACGATGCGCACCGCCGGATTCTTCTCCTTCAGGAAGCGGGAGACGCCCGTGATGGTGCCGGTGGTACCCATGGCGCTCACGAAATGCGTGATGCGTCCGTCGGTCTGAGCCCACAGCTCGGGGCCGGTGGTCTCGTAGTGGATGCGCGGGTTGTCGGCGTTGGCGAACTGGTCGAGCACACGACCCTTGCCCTCGGCCTGCATGCGTTCGGCCAGATCGCGCGCCGACTCCATGCCGCCGCTCTTGGGCGTGAGGATGAGCTCGGCACCGAATGCCTTCATGGTCTGCGCGCGTTCGATGGAGAGGTCCTCCGGCATGATCAGCACCATGCGGTAGCCCTTGATGGCCGCGGCCATGGCCAGCGCGATGCCGGTATTGCCCGACGTCGCTTCGATCAGCGTGTCGCCTGGCCGGATGTCGCCGCGTTCTTCGGCACGCCGGATCATGGACAGCGCCGGCCGGTCTTTGACCGAGCCGGCGGGGTTGTTGCCTTCGAGTTTGCCCAGGACCACGTTGCCACGCATCCGGTTGCCTTCAGCACCGATGCGCTGAAGCGCGACCAGTGGCGTCTGTCCGATGGCATCTTCAATCGTCGGGTAGTTCATCAGCAGCACTGTGCCATAATTTCGATCCCCCCAGATTCCTGCCCGGGTGGTGAAATTGGTAGACGCAGGGGACTCAAAATCCCCCGCCGCAAGGCGTGCCGGTTCGATTCCGGCCCCGGGCACCACACTCAAGGCCGCACAGTTTTCGCTGTGCGGCCTTTTTGTTTGTCCACGTCGGGCGAGTCCTGCGCCCCATCGGCGCTGGCCAGTTCTTCTTTCAGCAGGCGCTGGTACACGCGCGGCAGTTCGCGGCTCATGCTGTTGTTTTCGATGCCGTAGCCCAGGCTGGTCCAGGTGCCCGAGAGGCGCCGCAGCACGGGCTGGATGCGGCCCTGGCGCAGCTGGGCCGAGAGGTTGCCCCAGCGCGGCTCCGACAACCAGGCGTGCACCACCGTGTCCTGGTAGACCGGCGCAAAACTCAGGCTCACCGCGTCCAGCGCATCGCCGGTTCTCTGGGGATGGTGGCGCGCGGCCAGCTCCAGCCAGGTGCTGTAGAGCAACTGGTAGCGCCCGGCGGCGGTGGAGCAGTTGCCGCGGTTGGGACCCTGGCCGATGGATTCGCAGCGGTTCGGGTGACGGTCCAGCGTGCCCACGTATTCGCCGCCGTAGACCACGTGGTAGGGGCGCAGCACATTGGACTCGCTGGCCGAGATGGTGCGCATCAGTGCGCGCAGGTAAGGGTCGCCCCCGGCCATCACCAGTGGCTGTGTGCCGGGCAACAGCAGCCAGGGCCGCCAGAGCCAGAGCAGCAGCAGCATCGCCAGCACGGCCAGCAAGGGAAGCCCGACCCGGGCACGCCAAGGCGAGCCCCAGAATCGGGACCAGGCGACGGGTGCTTCGGCGAGCGGTGGCAGTGTGGCGGGCATGCGGCAGGCTGATCGGCCAGCGCGGTGCTGACACAATGAAGCCATTGTCCAACAAGCTGTGAACCCTGCTCCATGCTGCTCTCCATCCCGGCCCTGCTGACCGGCCTGATCCTGCTGGTGTGGGCGGCCGAACGGCTGGTCGAGGGCGCGGCGGCGCTGACGACCCGCGCGGGGCTTTCGCCGCTGCTGGTGGGTCTGGTGGTGGTGGGCTTCGGTTCGTCGTCGGCCGAGCTCGCGGTGGCGGTGACCGCGGCCTGGCAGGGCCACCCGGCGCTGGCGCTGGGCAGCGCCTGGGGTGCAAACATCGTGAACATGTCGCTGGTGCTGGGTGTGACGGTGCTGGTGGCGCCGATCGCCGCGCGCTCGCCGGTGCTGCACCGCGAACTGCCGCTGCTGCTGGCGGCGATCGTGCTCACCGCGGGCCTGGTGTGGGACGGTGTGCTCTCTCGGCTGGACGCTGCGCTGCTGCTGGCCGGCTTCGTGGCGCTGCTGGTCTGGTCGTGGCGGCAGTCGCGCCGCAGCGAGCCCGACGAACTGGCCCAGGAAACCGAGCACGAGCTGCAGGCGCACCCCCTGACGCCCGGCCACGCGCTGCGCCGGGTGCTGCTGGCTTTGCTGACACTCGCGGGCGGCGCGGCGCTGCTGGTGTGGGGCGCAGTGGACGTGGCGCACGGCCTCGGGGTGAGCGACCTGACTCTGGGCTTTGCCGTGGTGGCGCTGGGCACCACCCTGCCCAGCCTGGCCACCTGCGTGGCCGCGGCGCGCAAGGGCGAAGACGACATCGCGCTCGGCCATGTGCTGGGCGCCGGCCTGTTCAACACCCTGGCCGTGGCCGGACTGGCGGGCCTGATCGAGCCGCTGGACGTGGAGACCGCCGTGCTGTGGCGCGACCTGCCCGTGATGGCCGCGCTGGCGCTCGGGCTCTATCTGCTGGGCCGGGACGAACGCCGTCCGACCCACTTGGGCAAGACCGCGGGCCGCGTGCTGGTGGCGGTGTACCTGCTGCACGCCGCAGCGCTGGTCGTCACCTCGGGGCCGGGCTGATCGAACGTCAAACCCGCAGGCCCTCGGCCACCGTGGGGTAGCGCAGACGCAGGCCAAGCTCGGCCTTCATGCGCTGGTTGTGCAGCCGGCGCGACTCGCTCATGAAGCTCAGCAGCATCAGGGGTAACTGGTCGCCGGCCGCATCGCGGGCCATGCGTGGCGGGCGCGGCAGGCCGTACAGGTCGGCGGCCAGATCGAAATAGTCGCCCATCTTGAGTTGCGTGTCGTCCACCACGTTGACGTTGCGCTGCGAGCGGGCGCGCCACAGCGCCAGCACGCAGGCGCGTGCCAGGTCGTCGGCGTGGATGTGGTTTGTGTAGACATCGTCCTCGGCCCGCAGCACCGGTGTGCCGCGCTTGAGGCGTTCGTGCGGCGTGCCGCCCTCACGGTCAGGCGCGTAAATGCCGGGAATGCGCAGCACGCTGGTGCGCACACCGGTCGCCCGGCCAAGCCAGTGCACGGCAGCCTCGGCGTCAACGCGGCGCCAGGCACGCGGAGTGCTGGGCTTTGCAGGTGTGGCCTCGCTGACCCACTGCCCCTGGCGGTCACCGTAGACGCCGCTGGTGGAACCGTAGACCAGCGTGGTCGGCAGCGAGCGCTGCGCCAGGGCACGCACCAGTGCCCGGGTGCGTGGGTCGAGCCGCCAGTCGGCCAGTTCACCCGAGGGCGGTGGTGCCAGATGCAGCACGCGCGTGGCCAAGCCCGCGAGGCGGCGCAGGCTGCGCGCGTCGTCGAGATTCCCCTGCAGCGGGGTGATGCCCTGGGCGCGCAGCGCCGCACCGCGCCCGGGCGTGGACGTCAGGGCCAGCAAGCGCACGCGCCGCCCCCCCCCCAGCACGCGGGCAACCCGCTGCCCCACGTCGCCACAGCCGATGATCAGGACCCGTTCACGCCGGAAGCGTGCGGGCAAAGCGCCAATGAGGCTCATGCCAGTTCCGAATTTGAGACAATTGTCGATTGCTTTTGCAGCGTGGCGCAGCCTTTTAGCGCCGCGCCCCAACCAGACTGCCAGTATGACATTCACCATCACCGTCGAGCCCAGTGGGCGCAGCTTCAGCGCCGAGCCCGAAGAAGCCATCCTTGCCGCAGGCATCCGCCAGGGCATCGGTCTGCCGTATGGTTGCAAGGACGGCGCCTGCGGCTCCTGCAAGTGCAAGCTGCTCAGCGGCAGCGTGATGCATGGTCCGCACCAGGCCAAGGCACTGAGCGCAGAAGAAGAAGCAGCCGGCTACGTGCTCACCTGCTGCGGTGTCGCACAGACCGACGTAGTGCTCGAATCGCGCCAGGTCACCGAGGCTGGCGCCTTCTCGATCAAGAAGATGCCGGTGCGTGTGAGCACCCTGGAGCGCGTCTCGCCCGATGTCATGGTGATGCGGCTGCAATTGCCCGCAAGCGACACCTTCCGGTACCACGCGGGCCAGTACATCGAGTTCCTGCTGCGCGACGGCGACCGCCGCAGCTACTCGATGGCGAATGCGCCGCACACCCAGGTGGGCCAGCCGCAGATGGAGCTGCACCTGCGCCACATGCCGGGCGGCAAGTTCACCGACCAGGTGTTCGGCACCATGAAGGAAAAGGACATCCTGCGCATCGAAGGGCCCTACGGCAGCTTCTATCTCCGCGAAGACAGCGACAAGCCCATCATCCTGCTGGCCTCGGGCACCGGTTTTGCGCCCATCAAGGCGATCCTGGAGTACATGCAGTTCCAGGGCATCACGCGCCCGACGACGCTGTACTGGGGAGGCAGGCGCCCGGCCGACCTGTACCAGCACCAGTGGTTGCTGACCCAGGCGGCGGCCATGCCCAACCTGACCTATGTGCCGGTGATCTCGGATGCCCTGCCCGAGGACGGCTGGACCGGACGCACGGGTTTTGTCCACCAGGCGGTGCTGGATGACTTCCCCGACCTGTCGGGTCACCAGGTCTATGCGTGCGGCGCGCCCATCGTGGTGGAATCGGCTCGCCAGCAGTACACCGCGCAGGCAGGCCTCCCGCCCGAAGCGTTTTTTGCCGACTCATTCACCAGTGCAGCGGACAAATCCTGACCCTTGCTGGCCCCGGACACACCCCACCTGCTGAACCACAGTCGCCCGTAGCTGCGCGCCGTCCCGGTCGCCTGTGCGTGAGCCCTGCCGGTGATCGGAATGGCGCAGGGCATCGCCACTGGCCGATCTGCTGAAGTGCACGAAGGCCAACCCCGGCAAGCTCAACCACGGATCGGGTGATCGCGGCGGCGCCGGCCATCTGGCGGTTGGAGCACAGCCTGCATGAACAACGGCGCCCTCGGGCGCCGTTGTTCATGGAGTCGCTGTGGCAAGACAGGCGTGCTCACTCCGACAGCAGTTTTTTGACATCGCCCGCCAGCGCCTGTGCTCCGCTGCCATAGCGGTGGTACAGCCGCACACGACCCTGGGGGTCGTACACATAGCTGCCAGCCGAGTGGTCCATGGTGTAACTGGTGGGCGTGCTGCCGGCCACCTTTTTGTAATAGACCTTGAAGCTCTTGGCCAGGGCGGGCAGAGCGTCGGGTTCCGTGTAGAGGGCCAGGAAACTGGGGTCGAAGCTGGCCATGTACTGCTGCATCACCTCGGGCGTGTCCCGCTCGGGGTCGATGCTGATGAACAGACCCTGCAGCCGCTCTCCGTCGGCACCCAGCAGCTTCTTGGCCTGGGCCAGCTCGCCCAAGGAGGTGGGGCAGACGTCCGGGCACTGGGTGAAGCCGAAAAAGATGACCACCACCTTGCCCTTGAAGTCAGCGAGGGTGCGGAGCTGGCCCTCGTGGTCCTTCAGGGAGAAACCGGTGGCGTAGTCGGCACCGGTGATGTCGATGCCGGAGAAACCTCCTGCGTCCTGCCCGCCGGACTTCTCCGAACATCCGGCCAGTGCCAGCAGGCCGGCCAATCCACCCGCGACCAGCACAGTCCGACGGGTACAGGGTTTTGAAAAGCTGCGGGACATGGGCGGTCTCGGTAAAAGGGTCAGACGAGGTAGTGGTCGATCAGCAGCGCTGCAAACAGCAGCGAGAGATGGATCAGCGAAAAACGGAAGGTCTTGCGGGCCAGCGCGTCAGAGTAGTCGCGCCACAACACGAAGGCGTAGGCGCAGAAACCGATGCTCAGGATCACCGCAGCGACGAGGTAAAACCAGCCACTCATGCGCATGATGAAGGGCATCAGGCAGGCGGCGAACAGCACGAAGGTGTAGAGCAGGATCTGCAGACGCGTGAACTCCGAGCCGTGGGTCACGGGCAGCATGGGCAGGCCCGACTTGCGGTAGTCCTCCACGCGGTAGAGCGCCAGCGCCCAGAAATGCGGGGGTGTCCAGAGGAAGATGATCAGGAACAGGATCAGCGCTTCGGGTGCGACCACCCCGGTCATGGCGGCCCACCCCAGCACCGGCGGCATGGCGCCGGAGGCGCCGCCGATCACGATGTTCTGCGGGGTGAGCGGCTTGAGGATGACGGTGTAGATCACGGCGTAACCGACGAAGGTGGCAAAGGTCAGCCACATGGTCAGCGGGTTGACCCAGAAATACAGGATCGCGGAACCTGCGCCGCACAGCACGGCCGAAAAGCTCAGCGTCTGGACATTGGAGAGCTCGCCCTTGGCGGTGGGGCGCCAGGCGGTGCGCCGCATCTTGGCGTCGATCTGCTGCTCCACCACACAGTTGAACGCCGCCGCGGCACCCGCCACCAGCCAGATGCCCAGTGATGCGATGGCAGCCAGCTTCACCTGCGCCCAGCTGGGCACCCCGGGCACCGCCAGGACCATGCCAATGAGCGCACAGAACACGATGAGCTGGATCACGCGTGGCTTGGTCAGCGCATGGAACTGCCGCCAGATCGGGGCCGAGACGGCAGCTGCCGTGGGGGTGGGCGCGGTGCTCATCGGGTCAATCGGGAAATGTTGAATTGGGACGTGCTCATCGAGTCGTAGGTTCTGCTGGCAAAGACGGCCCCGGTCAGGACGATCACCAGTGCGGCCGCCCCGCCGGTGTGACCCACGGCCGCCAGCAAGGGCCAGTCGAACACCACGTTGGTCAGACCGCTGGCGAACTGCCACCCGGCCAGAGCCAGCAATGCTCGGGCTGTCGCGCGCATGTCCGGCACACTCCACAAACGCCAGGCGAGCCAGCCCAGCGCGGCCAGCACCACGTAGGCACTGAGACGGTGCACGTAGTGGATGGCGGTGAGTGCAGCAAATGAAATCGCTTCACCCGAGTGGGACATGCCGAGTTCGCGCCAGAGGGTGAAGCCCTGACGAAGATCCATCGCAGGCCACCAGCTGCCCTGGCAGGTGGGAAAGTCGCTGCAGGCGAGCACCGCATAGTTGGTGCTCACCCATCCTCCCAGCGCGATCTGAATCCACAGCAGTGCGTAGACCAGGCCCAGGCCCAGGCGCGTGGCACTGTGCAGCGGAACGGGCCCGGGACCGGAGGGTTCGGCCTGTGTGTAGGCCACCGCCTGTGCGCGCAGCAGGGCGAGCAACACCAGGCCCCCCAGCAGATGCATCGTCACGATCGCAGGAAACAGTTTCATGGTGACTGTGAGGGCGCCGAAAGCACCCTGCAGGCAGACCCACAGCAGTGTCACGAACGGCCACCACGGTGACACGCTCAGGCGCCTGCGCTCCAGCCAGCTGACGCTGGCCAGCACCAGGATCAGAACGCCGACCGCGGTGGCGAGGTAACGGTGGATCATCTCGATCCAGGCCTTGGAGAACGTGACGGGGCCGGTCGGCATCGATTCTTGTGCGGCGGCAATGGAGGCGCTTGCACCCACCGGGCTCACACTGCCGTAGCAGCCGGGCCAGTCGGGGCAGCCCAGTCCGGAGTCGGTCAATCGGGTGAAAGCACCGAAGAGCACCAGATCGAAGGTGAGAAAGAGGGTGATCAGGGTGAGGGTGCGCAGGCGCTGCGCCGGCAAAGCACGGCGGTTGCGCAACCAGACCCAGGCCAGCGGCCCGAGCGCGATCACCACGCCCAGTAGCATCAGGCGGGCCACGGGTGCCAGGTCGTAAAGGGGTTGTGCTTGCATCGGTAACCTGGGTTCAGCGGGCCTCTGCGGGAGCCAGATCGGATGGACGGCCAGCTTTGTCCCAGAAGGCTGACGCGCGCAGCAGCCGGTCCAGATCGCGTTTGGCCTGTTTGGGATCGAGGTCGGCCGGGAAACGCATCATCCAGTTGCCCAGCGGGTCCACGAGGTACAGGTGATCCTCCAGGCGCTGGCCGCGTGCCGGCTCCAGCCACGTCGCCAGCTGCTGAGGATCGACACGCAGCACCTGCGCCGCCTCCGTGGCCTGACGCAGCGGCTCGGACAACGCAGCATCACCCGTGCGCAGCCAGACCCAGTCCAGCCGATCCTTCTCCTTGCCCAGCGTCTCGCGCAGCTGGCGCTGCAGATACAGGTGCTGCTGGCAGGCCTCGGGGCAGGCACTGTCGGCCACGCTGATCAGCAGCCACTGGTCCTTCAGTCGGGTCAGTGGCAGGACTTCACCGTTTGCGTTGGTCCCGGTCAGCGCGGGAAGTGGCCGCTGTGGATCGATCAGCTCTCCGTAGTTGCGACGGCCTTCCGGACGGATCACGTAGTAGGTGAAATAGGAGGCGATCACAGGCGCGGCACTCACGAGCAGCAAGGCGAGCATCTTCCAACGCCCGGCACGGGTGCTCGCGGCCGAGCTCGCGCTGGACTGGTCGAGCTGGGGCAGACTGTGGACGGTCAGCATCAGCGGTTCATCGGGCTTCTGAGCCATGGATTGGGTGCTTTCGGCGGGGGGAAATAAACTGGAACCAGACATACAGAACACCTGCCAGGGCACACAGGCCAAACCACTGGAAGGCATACCCGTGGTGCTTGTACACATCGGCCGTGACACGTGGCCAGTCCCGCTGCAAACCGTCGCTTGCTTCACCGGTCTGGACAACGGAGACCACCAGCAGGGGGATGCCCCATTCCTGGGACAGCCCCGGAATGTCCACATTTTGCCGGATCGGTCCGGTGCCCGCCGGACCCAGCTGGTAAAGCTTGCCCGGTGACGGGGCCAAGCGGCCTTCTATGTGCACCTCGTGCTCAGGTGTGTCGATCGCCGGTACGCGGCTGCGGTCGGTGAAATCGCGCGGGACCCAGCCGCGCTGAACCAGCACGGCCCGTTCGCTGCCTTCGATGCGCAGCGGTGTGAGGAGGAAAAAGCCCACACGGCCATTCATCTGGCGGTTGTCGAGGAACACACTGGCGCCCTGAACCCAGTGTCCGGACAAGGTGACCGGGCGATGCAGAGCCGACTCCAGATCGGGCGCCTGCAGCAGGTCGCGCCCGGTCCAGGCAGGAAGCTGCCCGCTCTGAGTGATCTGCTCCTGCAATGCCTGCTTGTGCGCCGCACGGCCGAGCTGCCAGACGCCGAGCGACGCCGTCACCGCCATCGTGAAAATGGTGGCTGCCGTGACGATCCAGAAGCGCAGCGAACGGCTTCTCATGTCCACTGCCCCGGGCCTATCACAAAGAAACAGATAATTGAGCACATGAAATACCTTGTCATCCTCGCCTTCGTGGCCATCATCGGGAGCTTCGCGGCTGCACTGATTTTCATGATGCGTGGTGGCAACAGCGACCCAGCCGGCGACACAGCTGAAGCGCCGCGCAAGAACCACATGGCCCGCGCCCTTGCGTTCCGGGTGGGATTTTCCATTTTGCTGTTTCTGGTGGTCTTGCTCAGTTACTGGATGGGGTGGATTCAACCCACCGGCCTGCCCATGCGACCCTGAAACTGGACGGAACGGCTCAGTCAATAAAAAAGCGCCTGCAGGCGCTTTTTTATTGACTGAGGAGGTGCCGCCTGGGCACCCTCCAAGGCTTCACATCCAGTAAACGAGGATGTAGAGACCCAACCAGACCACGTCCACGAAGTGCCAGTACCAGGCGGCGCCTTCGAACCCGAAGTGGCGCTGGGCGGTGAAATGGCCTTTTTGCAGGCGCAAGGTGATGAACAACAGCATCAGCATGCCGACAAACACGTGAAACCCGTGAAAACCGGTCAGCAAGAAGAACGTCGAACCAAAGATGCCGGACGTGAGCTTCAGGTTGTACGCGCTGTAGGCGTGCGCATATTCATAGCCCTGCACGAACAGGAACACGATTCCCAGCAGCACCGTCATCCACATGAAAGCGATCGTCTTGCCACGGTTGCCCGCCTGCAAGGCATGGTGGGCGATCGTCAGGGTCACGCCCGACGTCAACAGCAAGGCGGTGTTGATGGTGGGCAACCAGAACGGCCCCATGGTCTGGAACGGTTCCACGATGCCGGCGGGTGACCCGGTGGCACCGGCCTGCAGACTCGGCCACACGGCCGTGAAGTCTGGCCAGATGAGGGCGTTTTCAATGTTGCCCAGCGCAGGCACCGAGTGCGTGCGGGCCCACCACAGGGCCGTGAAGAAGGCGCCGAAGAACATGACCTCCGAAAAGATGAACCAGCTCATGCTCCAGCGGTAAGACAGGTCGATCTTGCGTCCGTACATGCCGCCCTCGCTCTCGGCGACCGCCTCGCGGAACCACTGGAACAGCACGATCGACCAGAAAGCCAGACCAAATGCCAGCGAGTACGCGCCCCAGCCGGCACCGTTGATCCACTGCCCCGCCCCCAGAATCACGAAAAACAGGCCGATGGCCGCCATCACAGGGTGACGGGAAGGTCCGGGAACAAAGTAATAAGGCGTCGTGCCGTGTGTTGCTGCTGACATGCTCACTCCTAATTGCTGAACGCTTGTATGAATAGCTGAAAAATAAAAACCGAGAAATCGGGAACCCGGATCAGGAAACGACCCAGTTCACCAACAAGATCAATGTGACAACAAACAGCAGCGCCATCACCACGCCCACCACCATGATGTGAATGGGATTGAGTTTGGCCACGTCGCTCTGGTAATCGGCATTGCGTCGAACACCCAGAAACCCCCAGAGTACCGCCTTGACCGTCCCGCTGAGGGAGCCTTTGCGCAAGTGCACGGGTTCGGTCATACGGCCCCCGTCGGCAGCTTGAAGAACGATGAACTGGTCGCTTGCGAACCTGGCCCTTCGGGCGCTGCCGGCACCTTGCCACCCACCTCGAAGAAGGTATAGGACAGCGTGATCGTGGTGACGTCTTTGGGCAGCCGGGGATCGATCACGAAAGCGACCGGCCACTCCTTCTTTTCGCCCGGCTGCAACGTGTACTGCGTGAAACAGAAACACTCCAGCTTGTTGAAGTGCGCCGCTGACTGCTTGGGCGCGTAGCTGGGTATGGCCTGTGCAGCCATGGTGCGGTTCTGGATATTCTGGAACTCGTACAGCACGGTATTGAGTTCGCCAGGATGCACCTCCATCGAGCGCACAGCCGGCTTGAAGTGCCAGGGCCCGCGCGTGTTCACGTCGAACTCCACCGTGATGGTGCGGCTGCGGTCCACCTGCGTGTTGGCTGGTACCGTGGGACGGGCACCCGGTACTTCGCGCTCCGCCAAAGCCAGCACGTTGATGCCCGTCGCCTCGCAGATGGCATTGTAGATGGGCACCAGCGCATAACCGAAGGCAAACATGCCCAGCGCCACCACACCGAGCTTGCCCACCATCTTGAAATTCTGATTCCGCAATCCCACTGGGTATGCTCCGGTCTGGTGTGGAAGGGCTTCAGCCGCCCAGCAGCACCAGCTTGCCGACAAAGCCGATGAAAAAGACCAAGGCCACCGACGCGAGGATCAGCCCCAGGCGCAGGTTGTTTTTCTTTTGTTCGGGCGTCATGTGGCAGGCCGGTGGTGGAGGATCAACCGATCACTTTGGTGGCGGTGGCATCCAGCTTGGGGGGATTTTCAAAGGTGTGGAAGGGCGCCGGTGAAGGCACTTCCCATTCCAGACCCTCTGCGCCGTCCCAGGGCTTCTGCGGCGCCTTGGCGCCCTGACCACGCATGGCGGGCACAACCACAGCCAGGAAGAAATAGACCTGAGCAATACCGAAGGCAAAACCACCCACCGAGGCAATGGCGTTGAAGTCGGCAAACTGCATCGGATAGTCGGCATAACGGCGGGGCATGCCGGCCAGACCCAGGAAGTGCATCGGGAAGAAGGTGATGTTGAAAGAGATCATCGACCACCAGAAGTGGATCTTGCCGCGGGTTTCGCTGTACATCACACCTGTCCACTTGGGCAACCAGTAGTAGATACCGGCGAACATGGCGAACAGCGACCCGGCCACCAGCACATAGTGGAAGTGCGCCACCACGTAGTAGGTGTCCTGCATCTGGATGTCGATCGGAGCGACCGACAGGATCAGACCGGTGAAGCCCCCGATGGTGAACACAAAGATGAAGCCGACGGCCCACATCATCGGAGTCTCGAAGGTCATCGAACCCTTCCACATGGTGGCGATCCAGTTGAAGATCTTCACGCCCGTGGGCACGGCAATCAACATGGTGGAATACATGAAGAACAGCTGGCCAGTCACCGGCATGCCGGTGGTGAACATGTGGTGCGCCCACACGACGAAGGACAGGATGGCGATGGAGCCGGTGGCGTACACCATGGAGGCGTAGCCGAACAGCTTCTTGCGCGCAAAGGCGGGCACGACCTGGCTCACGATGCCGAAAGCCGGCAGGATCATGATGTACACCTCGGGGTGGCCGAAGAACCAGAAGATGTGCTGGTACATCACCGGGTCACCGCCGCCGGCAGGGTTGAAAAAGCTGGTGCCGAAGTGGCGGTCGGTCAGCGTCATGGTGATGGCGCCGGCCAGCACGGGCATCACGGCGATCAGCAGGTAGGCGGTGATGAGCCAGGTCCAGCAGAACATGGGCATCTTCATCAGCGTCATGCCGGGCGCGCGCATGTTCAGGATGGTGACGATGATGTTGATCGAACCCATGATCGAAGACGCGCCCAGGATGTGCATGGCGAAGATGCCTGCGTCCATCGAGGGACCCATCTGCAGGGTCAGAGGAGCGTACAGCGTCCAGCCAGCAGCGGGGGCGCCGCCGGGCATGAAGAACGAGGCCACCAGCATAATGGCCGCAGGAATCATCAGCCAGAAGCTGAAATTGTTCATGCGGGCGAAAGCCATGTCGGACGCACCGATCTGCAGCGGGATCATCCAGTTCGCGAAACCCACGAACGCCGGCATGATGGCGCCGAACACCATGATCAGGCCGTGCATGGTGGTCAACTGGTTGAACAGCCCCGGATTCACGAGCTGCAGGCCGGGCTGAAACAGCTCGGCACGGATCAGCAGGGCCAGCACGCCGCCGACCATGAGCATGGTGAAGGCAAACAGCAGGTACAGCGTGCCGATGTCCTTGTGGTTGGTCGCGTAGACCCAGCGACGCCAGCCCGTCGGGGCATGGTGATCGTGGTCGTGCGCGTGAGCGTCATGCGGGTCGAGAACTGCACTCATGATCGATTCCTTTGAACTTCAATAATTATCTGTACCCGGCTCACTTGCGCGCGGCCACCACGTCGGCGGGCTGCACGATCTGCTCCGTCTTGTTGGACCAGCTGTTCTTGGCGTAGGTCATGACCGCCGCCAGCTCGGTGTCCGACAGCTGTTTCCATGACGGCATGGCGGCCGCGGGGCCAACGACACCGTTGAGCATCACATTGATCATCGGGGAATGGTCAGCACCGGTCACGATGGCTGAGCCATCCAGTGGCTTGATCGGACCAGCACCCTTGCCGTTGGCCTGGTGGCAGGCGGCGCAGTTGGCGGCGTACACGGATTCCCCGCGCTTGACCAGGTCGGCCAGCGTCCAGACCTTGCTCGGGTCATCGGCAGCGGCGGCCATGGCTTTCTGTTTCTGACCGACCCATGCGGTGTATTCCTCTGCCGTCACCACTTTCACGTGAATCGGCATGTAGGCGTGTTCTTTGCCGCAGAGCTCGGCACACTGGCCGTAGAAATCGCCAGTCTTTTCGGCACGGAACCAGGTATCGCGCACGAAACCGGGAATCGCATCCTGCTTGATGCCAAAGGCCGGCACCATGAAGGCGTGGATCACGTCGTTTGCGGTGGTGATGATCCGGACCTTCTTGCCCACAGGCACCACCAGAGGGTTGTCCACCTTGAGCAGGTAGTCATCGGTGGGAGGCGGATTGCCGCTGCTGGACATTTCCCTATGGGCGGTGTCGAGGGTGGAGAGGAAGCCGATGCCCTCACCCTCGCCCTTGATGTAATCGTAGCCCCACTTCCACTGCATGCCTGTGGCCTTGATGGTCAGGTCGCTGTTGGTGGTGTCCTTCTGGGCCACCAGAACCTTGGTCGCCGGAAGCGCCATGCCGATCACGATCAGCAGGGGAACGATGGTCCAGCCCAACTCCACCCAGATGGGTTCAGGCAGTTCCTGGGACTTGTGCCCAACGGACTTGCGGTGCTTCAGGATGGAATAGAACATCACTCCGAACACCACCACGAAGATGACCGCACAGATGGCCATCATGAACCAGTGCAGCCAGTGCTGTTCTTCGGCGATCTTGGTCACCGCCGGCGCAAAGTTGAGCTGGTTGACCGCAGGGCCACCGGGCAGATCGTTGACGGCATGTGCAGCTCCCGCCGCCAAAACACCTGCTCCCAAGACCAGAGAGGCGGCCGAGACACGGAGAACTGCCAGCCGGTTTCGCAGGGAATCACCCAATTTCTTTGTCTTACTCACTTTTGCGCCTCAAATATAAGTATTGATTTATATCAATGCCGATTAGAACAAATTTTCACTGGGCCGCCCACTCAGGGAATACCCAACCCCGTACCCCTTCAACCCGTACGCAAGGCCTGCCGGATCTCTCTGGCCAGTACAGGTCGAAGGTCGGCTCTCAGATACCGCCCCACCTGCACCGATTGCCCTCCCCCGCAGACCTCAATCAAACCGATCCCCGAACTGGGTTCGATTCGCACCCAGTCCCGCGCGAAGGCACAACGCCGCGTACTGCCCGCAGATTCAAACTCCACCAAAAGCTCCCCGCCCCGCACCGTGATGCGCTCACCGTCGGTTGCGTGGCGCGCGTACACGACGAATGAAGCCGCCAGCACGGCCAATTCCAAGGCTGCAAAAGGCAACACCAACAGCGCCCCTTGGAACCAGAAGAACACTGCCACCGTCATCGACACGCCGCTCAACAGGGCAAAGCTGATGGCGAGTTGTGCCGGCGTGACAGAGCAATTCCTCCGCAGAGTCCACCGCAGACCATCGGAAGAAGCCGTCGCCAATCGGAAGTTGTTGCCAGTCTGAGACACCATTCACCGCCAGTCGGACACCCATTGATCCAAGGATCGTTGCAGACGCACAGCAGACAGGCGCCTTGAAGCCTTGATTTATGTCAATTGTAGCGGCCGAGGCGAGGCACTTTCCTCAAAAGGACAGCACATCCGGCGGGAATACGAAGCGATGACTCCCGCCCGCGGAGGGAGAGAGGCTGCCAGCCTGGTTCACTGCCGGCCAGACCGCAGCATGGCTCGCATGTCGTCAACCGACAGCGAAGACGTGGCGCTAACCGGGACCCGAGGAGCTGGCTTGAAGGCGTGGCCGTAAATCACCTCCACCGTCAACAGCAGTCGCCCATCGGCCGTGCGCGGAAAACCCGACTCGATGGCTCGACGCAACTGCTCATGCCAGGCACGGGACCGCGCAGCAGGAAAGCGGTCAAGACTCAGGTTGCGGCCGAGTTCACGCAGATCGTTGAGCAGCGCCTGGGCACTGCTGTACGAAAGCATGATGCGCTCCATGTCCATCACGGGCTCGGCAAATCCACTCTGCACCAGCATGTCCCCCCAGTCGTGCATGTCGGTGAACGTATGGGCAGGTGCAGGCCAACCCGCTTGGGCATAGACCGCGCGCAACTCGCGCACCGTATCCGGGCCAAGGCAGGAAAACATCAGAAAGCCGTTGGTCGCGATTTGCCCGTGCCAACGCTGCAGCAGGGCGAGCGGGCGCGGCTCCAGGTGCAACGCCATGTTGGCCCAGAGCATGTCCACACGCGTGTCCTCGCGCGCGACCAGAGCCATCTTGCCGCGCACCCACTGCAAGGGGTTCCACGAACGCTGCGGGGGCTCATGCGTGGCTTGCAGGGCTTGCGTGAGCTGTTGCGCAGCGATGAAACAAGCGGATTCGGGCAGCAGGCCGCGCAACTGGCGGTGCGCCTGCAAGCCCCCCATCAACGGCTCCCAATGCAACCAGCTGAGCGGCTTGTCGCGAAACCAGTGCAGGCGCTCGGCCATGCGCGACGCCACCTCCTCGTGTAACCAAGGGCTCTGGATGCGGGGCAGTTCACGCCAGTGCCGGACGGCCATCGGATCCAGTCCGGGAACGGGGGCTTCAGATTCGGGAGCGGTTTTCAAGGGCGATACGTGGGAATGGAGCGATGCCAGGACTGGATCGGTGCGCGGTGACAGGTCTGTCAAGCCCACCCAATCAGGGACCCCGGCCAGTATATTGGCCACATGTTCAAGGCATTGACCCAGCTCTCCCGGCACCTGTCGGGCACCTGCCAGGTGTGCGGGCGCTGGCCAGCCCAACCCTTGTGCCCGGTCTGCACACAGCGCTTTGCACCCCTGCAGCCGAGATGCACCGGTTGCGCCGCCCGTCTGGATCATGACCATCATGGGCTGTGCGGAACATGCCAGACCCGTGCCACCCCTTCTGCCGTGCAGCACTGCGTGGCCGCAGTGGACTACGAATACCCTTGGGACAGCGTGATCGCCCGATTCAAGTTCCGCGGCGAGCCAGGCTGGTCCGGACCGATGGCGGAACTGATGCTCGGTGTGCCACAAACCGTGGCGCTGATGGAGCAATGCCATGTCATGGTTCCAGTCCCACTGACCCCGGCTCGTCTCGCCAGCCGGGGCTACAACCAGGCCTGGGAACTGGTGAAGGACTTGCGCCGGCAGTCAGCTGCCGCTGGATCTGTCCCGCCCCCCGGACTGGCCGACGCCCTGCTCCGCATCGGGGATGCGCCGGATCAGCACAGCCTTCCGCGGGAGCAGCGCATGCGCAACCTGCAGGGGGTGTTCATCGTTCATCCGGCAGCGCGCCTGTCCCAATCCAGAGTCCTGCTGGTCGACGACGTGACCACCACCGGATCCACGCTGCAAGCCGCGGCCCAGGCGCTGCTGCAGGGGGGTGCAGCAGTCGTGACAGCCCTGGTGTTTGCCCGCACGCCTCCGCATTGAAGTCCCGTGTCTCTGGCGATCGCAGAACTTGTTGACGGCTGTGGCAGCGGCTTATCGAAGCCCACTGTTGTGCAGGGGCTGCATGCCGTGGGTCTGCAGACGGAATAGAAGCGAAAGAGCGCCTGGAACCACGCATGCAAACGGTATCATCGCGTCCGGCAGGGAGAGCGAAAAAGCCAGTCCACTGGCACGCTCAATTGTTCATCTGGTTGCCACTCCGGAGCCTCACCCTGCACCATGTTCCACATCGTTCTCGTTGCGCCCGAGATACCGCCCAACACCGGGAACGTGATCCGTCTCAGCGCCAATACGGGCTGTACGCTGCACCTGATCGAACCCCTCGGGTTTTCGATGGACGACAAGCAGATGCGCAGAGCCGGGCTGGACTACCACGAGTACGCCGATGTGCGACGCCATGCCGACTGGCCCCGGTTTCTACAGACCGAAAAACCCGACCTGCAGCGCCTGTTTGCCCTGACAACGCGTGGCAGTCGCAACCTGTTCGACACCGCATTCCTGCCAGGTGACTGGTTGGTATTTGGCTCCGAAACCCAAGGCCTGTCGCCCGGGGTGCGTGACTGCTTCCCCGGCCCCCAATGCCTTCGCCTGCCCATGATTCCCGGCCAACGAAGCCTGAACCTCTCCAACGCGGTGGCGGTCACCGTTTTCGAGGCTTGGCGTCAGCAGGGTTTTGCAACCACGCTGGCGTGAAAGATTTCACCTTGCAACTGGTGCGCCCACTCCAAAAATTCCCGGTGCCACAACGCATAATTTTTTTTACTTTTTTCGCTCGCTGCCCGTCACAAGCTTCGGCCAGCACATACATAGAAGCGGCCTATCCGGCTGCCTGGAGATCCCCTTGATTGCCACCATCGCCCGCCTAATCGGGATGCGGGTTAAACCGCGTGCCCACGCGAGGAAGACAGCCAGCCTGAAAGAGCTCGTGTGCATCCGAAGTGCCATGCTGGCCTGTATCGACGATTGCGAGAGCCTTCCGTCGCAACGTCTGCGCAACAAGATCACCCATGCGCAGACACCTCAGGAGCTCTGGCTATTGCGCAACGATGCCTATCAGATGATCTCCCAGCGCCACAACCAGACCGTTGCCGCAGAGCGCATCAACAACCTGATGGCCTCGTTCGAGGGCTGGCTCGAGCCCAAGCAGCTGATCCGCATCAAGTGAGAGACCCGGGGTTCCGGCCCCGGGTTGCCGTCAGGGATACTGCCTGACCAGCGATTCGGCGACGCACACGGGCTTGGCAGCGCCCTCCCGCTCCACCAGAACCGACCACGTGGTCTGCAGTCCGTCGTGTTCGATGGGATCGGCTGCCAGCAACGTCATGCGGGCACGCAAGCGGCTGCCCACGGGCACAGGCGCCGTGAAGCGCACCTTGTTGAGCCCGTAGTTCACCCCCATGCGCGACTGTCGGATCTCGAACGAGGATTCAAAGAACACCGGCAGCAGAGACAGGGTGAGAAAGCCGTGAGCGATCGGCGCACCGAAGGGCCCCGAGCGCGCCTTCTCCACATCAACGTGAATCCACTGCCGGTCGCCCGTGGCTTCGGCAAAGCGGTCGACCTGTTCCTGGGTGATGGTGAGCCAGTCGCTCACAGCCACCTCCTGGCCCACGCACGCGGCCAGTTCGGCCAGATTTTCAAAGGTTTTCATGCCATCCGACTCTAGCGAGAGGCTCGGCCATGGCATGTCGGCACCGCGACATGCGGACCATCGGCCATGCAATGCCTTCAGCTGTCCAGCCAGTGGCAGATCGCCTGCCACTGCTGCAGGTCCTTCTCGACCCGGCTGGGTGCCACATCGAACAGGGTGAGACCACGCGCGGCGAGGTGGATGTAGTTTTGCGTGTCACGCAGGTAGCCCAGCACCGGCAGACCCAGGCCGCCCACAAACTCGTGCAGCTTGTCGGCCGCGATGGTGCGTGCGTCCACGCGCATGCCCACCAGGCCGATCTGCAGCTTCTCGGCGTGCCGCGACTCGGCCAGCTCGTCGAGAAAGGCGCGGGTGGCGTAGATGTCAAAAATGCTGGGCTGCAGGGGCACCAGCACTTTGTCAGCCAGCTTGAGCACATCCTTGAAACGCCAGCCATGCAGGCCTGCGGGTGTGTCCAGCACCACATGGGTGGTGTCTCGCGGCGGACGGGCGATCAGGTCATGGGACACGTCCCAGGTCTGGATCGGACGGGCTGCCGCGGGCCGCAGTTTGAGCCAGAGCGCAGACGACTGCTGACGATCGGCATCGCCCAGCATGACCGCATGGCCCTGGCTGGCGAAATACCCGGCCACGTTGGTCGAGAGCGTGGACTTGCCCACGCCGCCCTTGGGATTCGCAACCACCACCACCGGCATATCGAGCTCCTCGCTGACTGGAAAAACATGCCCTATGGTATCGGCAGTCCATCAGCGCCAGGCATCCCACAGCAGCTTGACGCCCGTGAGGAACATGCCGGTATAGATCAGCCGGTAAAACAGGACCGGGTTGATGCGGTGCGCAATGCGAACCCCCACCCAGACACCAACGGGTGCAAACGGCAGCAGCGCCAGCGAGGTCAGCATGTTGCGTCCATCCAGCAGGCCCAGCCAGGCATAAGGAATCCACTTCGCCATGTTGATGAAGAAAAAGAAAAACGCCAGGGTGCCCGTGAACAGCAGTGGCGACAGCCGGAGCGGGATCACATAGGCGTTGATCGGCGGACCACCGGCGTGGGCGATGAAGCTGGTGAACCCTGACGTGGCGGTCAGCAGGGCACCAAGCCATGTCGGCGGCGGCGAGCTGTCGGGTCGCGGCGGAAAGAGTAGCCGCTGCGCCAGAAAGAGCAGGGTGAATGCGCCGACGATGCCCGCCACCACACGCGGATCCAGCACCTTGAACAGGAACGCCCCGACCCCGATGCCCAGCAGGCCAAAAGGCAGCAGAAACCGCAGCAGGCTGCGGTCCACGTTTTTGCGAAACGCCGCCATGCCCAGCAGATCCATGACGAGCAGCACCGGCATCAGGATGGCCGCCGCTTGCGGCACGCTGACCGCCAGCGCCATCATCGGCACCGCCAGCGAACCAAAGCCGGCGCCAAACCCGCTCTTGCTCACCCCCAGCAACAACACCGCAGGGATCGCCACGGCATAGAAATACGGATCGGTGATCAGGGTCATGACATCACCGGCAAGCGACAATCGGCTCGATGCAAAACGTTCAATTCTGGGGCGAAACCCTGCGCCTGCTGGTGGAGCTGGCTGCTACCGCCGCGTTCGCCCTGGCCGGCATCATGGAAGCCGCCCGCAAGCGGCTGGATGCGGTGGGGGTCTGCGTGGTGGGCTTTCTCACCGCGTTTGGCGGCGGCACGCTGCGCGACCTGCTGCTGGACCAGCGGCCCTTTTTCTGGGTGCGTCATGTGGAGATGTTGTGGGGGGTGCTGGCGCTGTGCGTGCTGGCCATGCTCTTTCTGCGCCACCGCCATTTTGACCTGACCGAGAAAGCCATCCAGTGGCCCGACGCAATGGGACTGGGCCTGTTCACCGCCACCGGGGTCCATCAGGCCCTGCTGCTGGAACTGCCGGCGCTGGTGGCCGTGCTCATGGGCCTGATCACCGGCGTGTTCGGTGGCGTGCTGCGCGACGTGGTGTGCAATGAAATCCCGACAGCGTTTCACGATCACCGGCCGTATGCCGTGTGCGCATTTGCGGGCGGCTGGGTCTATGTGGGCTTGTGGCAGGCCGACGCACCTGGGTGGCTGGCGCTGATCGCCTGCGTGACCGTCACGGCCGGACTGCGGGGCCTGGCCTTGTGGCGCAACTGGCAGCTGCCAGCCTGGAGGACATGAGGCCCCCATGTCCCGCCGCTGCGCGGCTCGCGGCCCTCCCGTGACGTCGACCCTCAGACGCGCTCGATGATGAGCGCAATGCCCTGCCCCACCCCGATGCACATGGTGCACAACGCGTAGCGTCCGCCGGTGGCATGCAGGCGGTTCACCGCCGTGGTGGTCAGGCGCGCACCACTGGCTCCGAGCGGATGACCCAGGGCTATCGCGCCGCCCCACGCGTTGACACGCTCATCGTCGTCCTTCAGACCCAGCGTGCGCAGCACGGCCAGCCCTTGTGCGGCAAATGCTTCATTGAGTTCGATCACGTCCAGCTGTTCGAGCGTCAGGCCGGTGAGCGACAGCACCTTCTGTGTGGCCGGCGCCGGGCCGATGCCCATGATGCGCGGCGCCACACCGGCCGTGGCCATGCCGACGATGCGTGCCTTGGGGGTCAGGCCGTTCTTCGCGGCCGTGGCCTCATCGGCCAGCAGCAGGGCACAGGCGCCATCGTTCACGCCGCTGGCGTTACCGGCGGTCACGGTACCGTCCGGCCGCACCACGCCCTTGAGTCTGGCCAGCGCTTCCAGGCTGGTCTCGCGCGGGTGTTCGTCGGTGTCCACCACGATGGCGTCCCCCTTCTTCGGCAGGATGCTCACCGGGCAGATTTCCCGCGCCAGGTGGCCTGCTCGCTGTGCCGCCACGGCCTTCATCTGGCTGGCCAGGGCCATGCGATCCTGCGCTTCGCGCTCGATCTTGAAGTCCGTCGCCACGTTCTCCGCCGTCTCGGGCATGGAATCCACTCCGTACCGCTCCTTCATCAGCTTGTTGACGAAGCGCCAGCCGATGGTGGTGTCGTAGACGGCGTTGGCGCGGCTGAACGCAGATTCGGCTTTGGGCATGACGAAGGGTGCGCGGCTCATGCTTTCCACGCCGCCGGCGATCATCAGACCGGCTTCGCCGGCTTTGATGGCCCGCGCTGCTGTGCCGACAGCATCCATGCCCGACCCGCACAGGCGGTTGATGGTGCCGCCGGGCACGCCCAGCGGCAGGCCAGCGAGCAGGCTGCTCATGCGGGCGACGTTGCGGTTGTCCTCACCGGCCTGGTTGGCGCAGCCGAACAGCACGTCGGTGATGGCTTCCCAGTCGACAGCCGGGTTGCGTGCCATCAGCGCCTTGAGCGGGATCGCGCCGAGATCGTCGGCTCGCACACTGGAGAGTGCGCCGCCATAGCGGCCAAAGGGGGTGCGGATGGCATCGCAGATGAAGGCCTGTTTCATGACTTGTCTCCAGAAATTGTGGCGTTACTGTACCCAAGCCCGCCGGGGGTCTTCGTTGCCTGCGGGACAATGGCATCCATGTTCAATCCTTCACAAGCCGATGTGCGGCGCTTTTTCTGTGCGGTGCACGCCAAGCGCCTGGGCCAGGAGCCGATGGAAGCCATCGAGACGCTGGCGGGCCAATGGGTGACCGAGCACCCCGAATTCCACGCCGAGCTGGCCGATGTGGACGCGGCGCTGGCCCGCATGAACGATCCGTCCGGGGGTACCGAGAACCCGTTCCTGCACCTGTCGATGCACCTGTCCATCAGCGAACAGTGCAGCATCGACCAGCCGCCCGGCATCCGCCAGGCGGTGGAGCTGCTGGCTGCGCGCCGTGGCGACCTGCACGCCGCGCACCATGAGGTGATGGAGTGCCTCGGCCGCATGCTCTGGGAAAGCCAGCGTGCCGGGCGCCCGCCCGACGGCCAAGCCTATATTGAACAGGTGCGCCAGCGGGCCACGAAAGACTGAAAGCAAAAAGCCGCTCGATGAGCGGCTTTTTCAAGGGCACGCGGCGCAGCTCAGCGGAAGCGCGATTGCGGCACCGTCTGGAGTTCACCTTCCACCGAGGCCAGGTACTTGGCGATCTCGCGCATTTCGGCCGGTTTGAACTGCTTGGCAATGCCGGCCATGATGGGGTTGCCGCGACCCACGACGTTGTTGCCTTCGACCGTGTAAGCCTTGAGCGCCACGAACAGGTAGTCGGCGTGCTGACCACCGATCTTGGGGTAGCTCGGGTCGATCGGCTTGCTGAAATTGGCGCCATGGCAGGAGGCGCAGGCACCTTTCTCGATCAGGGCGGCCGCGGCGGCGCTGGCGGCCTTGGGTGCTTCGGCAGCGGTCTTGCCGCCTTGTGCAGCGTAGAAGGCACCCAGGTCGGCCATGTCCTGCTGGGAGAGCGAGCCGGCAATGCCGCGCATCGAGGGGTGCTTGCGCTCGCCCTTCTGGTAGGCGGTGAGGGCAGAGACGATGTACTTGTCCGACTGGCCCGAGATCATGGGCACCTTGTGGATTTCGGGAAAGCTGTTCTGGTAGCCCGGGATGCCGTGGCAGCCGATGCACATTTCGGCCTTCTTCTGGCCCGCCAGTGCGTCACCCGTGACGCCCTGCGCATGGGCGGACAGTGCGGCCGCGGTGAGCGTCGCTGCGGCGACAAGAGTACGGGCGATCATGGGCAACAGATGGTTCATTTTGCAAGCACAATGAGATGGACGATTGATAAAAATCAACGGTCAATTATATAGACTCGAGTATCACCGCCGGCTTATTGATTACCCTGATCCCCGACCCAGCCGGGCCTCCGCCCCAACCCAAGTCCATGCCATGAAATTCCAAGGTTCCGAGAACTACGTCGCCACCCAGGACCTGATGCTGGCCGTCAACGCGGCCATCACACTCAAGCGCCCCCTGCTCGTGAAGGGCGAGCCCGGCACCGGCAAGACCATGCTGGCCGAGGAAGTGGCCCAGGCGCTGAAGCTGCCCTTGCTGCAGTGGCATATCAAGAGCACGACCAAGGCGCAGCAGGGTCTCTACGAATACGACGCCGTGTCGCGGCTGCGCGACAGCCAGCTCGGTGACGAAAAGGTCAAGGACATCCACAACTACATCGTCAAGGGCGTGCTGTGGCAGGCCTTCAACGCCGACCAGCCGGTGGCGCTGCTGATCGACGAAATCGACAAGGCCGACATCGAGTTTCCCAACGACCTGCTGCGCGAACTCGACCGCATGGAGTTCTACTGCTATGAAACGCGCGAACTGGTGCGTGCCAGGCACCGCCCGCTGGTCTTCATCACCTCGAACAACGAAAAGGAACTGCCCGACGCCTTCCTGCGCCGCTGCTTCTTCCACTACATCAAGTTTCCGGAAGCCGAGACCATGCAGCGCATCGTGGATGTGCACTTCCCCGATCTCAAGAAGGAATTGCTCACCGCGGCGATGAAGACCTTCTACGACGTGCGCAACCTGCCCGGGCTGAAGAAGAAACCCAGCACCAGCGAGCTGCTGGACTGGCTCAAGCTGCTGATGGCCGAAGACATTCCGCTCGAAGCGCTGCAGAGCGCCGACAGCAAGGTGAGCGTTCCGCCACTGGTGGGTGCGCTGCTGAAGAACGAGCAGGACACCACGCTGTTCGAGAAGCTGGTGTTCATGAACCAGCGGAACCGGTGAGCCAGGAGGCGTGCATGGGCTTCGTCACGCCTGCGACCCTGGGTGACCGGGGCGTGCGTCTGGTGCCGCTGGGTCTGGAGCACGAGGGCGGCCTGCGTGACGCCGCGGCCGACGGCGAGCTCTGGAAGCTCCGCGTGACCTCGGTGCCCGAGCCGGACCAGACCCGCGCCTACATCGAAGCCGCCCTGCAGATGCGCGCCGAAGGCCACCGTTTCGCCTTCGCCGTGACCGACGAAGCCAGCGGCCGCGTGCTCGGCAGCACCAGCTACCACGACATCCTGCCCGCGGTGAAGCGCGTCGAGATCGGTTGGACCTGGTACGCCCGCAGCGTGCAGCGCACGCACGTGAACACCACCTGCAAGCTGCTCATGATGGGCCACGCCTTCGACACACTGGGCTGCCACGTGGTGGGCTGGCGCACCGACAACTACAACTTCGCTTCGCAGAAGGCCATTGAGCGGCTGGGCGCAAAGAAGGACGGCGTGGTCCGTGGCCACGCGCTGCGGCGCGACGGCACGATCCGCGACACCGTCATGTACAGCATGCGGGCGGGAGAGTGGCCCGAGGCGAAAGCCCAGTTGCTGTACCTGCTGGACCGGCACGCCTGAGCCAGGGAGAACGCCATGCTGATCGATTTCTTCTACACCCTGCGCGCGGCCAAATTGCCGGTCTCGGTCAAGGAATTCCTCACGCTGCTCGAAGCCCTGCAGGCCGACGTGGTGGGACCGCGCAACCCGGACGCGTGCTCCATGGACGACTTCTACTACCTGAGCCGCACCGCGCTGGTGAAGGACGAGAAGCACTACGACAAGTTCGACCGCGCCTTCGCCGCCTACTTCAAGGGGGTGGAGATGATCGCGGACTTCACCAAACCCATCCCGGCGGACTGGCTGCGCCAGGAGCTGGAGCGCATCCTGTCCGACGAGCAGAAGGCGAACGCGCCCAGGATGGACTGGGACGAGTTGATGGAGACGCTGAAAAAGCGGCTCGAAGAGCAGAAGGAACGCCACGAAGGCGGCAGCAAGTGGATCGGCACCGGCGGCACCTCCCCGTTCGGCCATGGCGGATCCAACCCGCAGGGCATCCGCATCGGTGGCAAGGGCGGCAACAAGAGTGCCGTGAAGGTCTGGGACCAGCGCGCCTACCGCGATTACGACGACACGCAGGAACTCGGTACCCGCAACATCAAGGTGGCGCTGCGCCGCCTGCGCAAGTTCGCGCGCGAGGGCAACGACTTCGAGCTGGACCTGCCCGACACCATCCGCGCCACCGCCGCCAACGCCGGCTGGCTGGACATCAAGATGATCCCGGAGCGGCACAACAACGTGAAGGTGCTGCTGCTCATGGACGTGGGCGGCACGATGGACGATCACATCCAGCGCGTCGAGGAGCTGTTCTCCGCCGTCAAAAGCGAGTTCAAGCACCTGGAGTTCTATTACTTCCACAACTGCGTCTACGACTTCATGTGGAAGAACAACCGCCGCCGCTACGCCGAAAAATTCCCGACCTGGGACATCATCCGCAAGTACAACAAGGACTACAAACTCATCTTCGTGGGCGACGCGACCATGAGCCCCTACGAAATACTGCAGCCCGGCGGCAGCGTGGAATACAACAACGAGGAGGCCGGCGCCGAGTGGCTGCAGCGCCTGACACACGCTTTCCCGAAGTTCGCCTGGATCAACCCGGAACCCCAGGGCGTGTGGCAGTATCGACAGAGCATCAGCGTCATCCAGCAGCTGATGGGCCAGCGCATGTACCCGCTGACCTTGAAAGGCCTGGAAGAGACAATGAGGCTGTTGTCGAAATAAACACCGCATGAACCTTCCCTCCCTGCGCCGTGCGGTCTGGGTCCGGTGGCTGCTGGGGCTGGGTGTCTGTCTCCTGCCCGTCTGGACACTGGCCCAGACGCCCGAACCCGCGCCCGCACCCTCGGTCCCTGCCGCCCGCACCGAATCCGCTGCCACCGAAGCCGCCGTGGACGCGCTCGCCCCCTCGTCGGCCAGCCGCAGTGCGCGCACGCGGGCGCCGGCTCCGCCTCGCTTCGACGTCGAGCTCGAAGCCAGCGAAGACCTGCGCGAGTTCCTGCTGCGCCACATGGAGCTGATGCGCTTTCGCACGCTGCGCGACCTCGACGCCAGCGAACTGGCGCGGCTGCTGGCCAGGGCACCCGACAACCTGGGGGACCTGCTCGGCACCCTGGGCCACTTCTCGCCGAAAATCGAAATCGGCGAACCGGTGGCCACCGGCACCACACCGCTCGGCACGGTGCGAATCCGGGTCGAGCCCGGCCCCATCACCCGCGTGGCATCGGCCGACCTGTACTTTCGCGGTGACATCGCCGACAACCCGCAAGCCGCCGCGCAACGTGAAGAGATCACCAGCGGCTGGACGCTGGCACCGGGCCAGAGCTTCACGCAGGCCGACTGGGACCGTGCCAAGACCGCGGCGCTGCGCACGCTCACCGCGCAGCGCTATCCGGCTGGCCGCATCCACAACAGCCTGGCCGACATCGACCCGGTCGACCACAGCGTGCGCCTGAGCGTCGAGCTGGATTCGGGTGTGCCGCTGCACATGGGCGAGGTGCGGGTGGAGGGTGCCGAGCGCTACGACCCGGTCACGGTCGAACGCCTGTTGCGACTCTCGGGCGTCACCCCGGGCAGCGACTACAACCTGGCCCAGTTGCAGGATGCCCAGCAGCGCATCGCCGAGACCGGCTACTACGACTCGGTGTACGTTTTTGTCGACCCGACGGGCGGCCAGTCCAGCGCGCCGGTGGTGGTGCAGCTGCGCGAGAGCAAACAGCAAAAGCTCGTGCTCGGCGTGGGTGGCAGCACCGACAGCGGTGCGCGCCTGTCGCTGGAACACACGCACCACCGCGTGCCGGGCATCGGCTGGCGGGCAGCCAGCAAGCTTCAGCTGGAACGCACCGACCAGGTGCTGGTGACGGACTGGAGCGCTCCGGTGGACGAGAAAGGCTGGCGCTGGATCGGCTCCGCCCAGCTGGCGCGCCAGATCGACAACTTCGTGACCACCACCAGCACCCGGCTGCGCGCCGGTCGGTCGCAGGACAGCACCGACCTGGACCGCAGCGTCTTCCTGCAGTACGACCGGGCCGAGGTGGTCAACTCCGTGCTGAAGCTGCTGGAGCCCGGCGGCGCGGATGCTTCGCTCAGCGCCAACTACGCCTGGACCCGCCGCCGCTTCGACAGCATGCCCTTTCCCGAGTCAGGCCATGGCCTTGGCGTGGAGCTGGGCGGCGGCACCACGCTGGGCAGCGTGCGGCGCCCATTTGCGCGTACCCAGCTGCGCTGGCTGTCGTACTGGCCGCTCGGGGTGCGCCCGTCCACCGCTGGCATGGGCAGCGCAGACACGCCAGCCGTGCCACTGGGCGTGGCCCGACCCACCGAGACCGACACGCGCTCGGCAGGCCGGCTCGCGCTGAGGCTCCAGGGGGGTGCGGTCTGGGCCCGGGAAGACGCACCGATCCCGCAGACCCAGTTGTTCCTGACCGGGGGCGACACCACCGTGCGTGGCTACGGCCTGCGGGACATCGGCGTGCTGCAGACAGACGGCAGCGTGCTGGCCGGGCGCTACCTCGCGGTCGCCAGCGTGGAATGGCAGCGCCCGATCTGGCGCGACGGCGTGCGCAGCCCCTGGGAAAGCGTGGTTTTCCTCGACGGCGGCGCCGTGGCGGACCGGCCGGGCGACCTGCGGGCGAGCTGGGGCGTGGGCGCAGGCGTGCGCTACAACAGCCCGGTGGGTCCGCTGCAGCTGGACCTGGCCTACGGCCTGGAGCCCAAGGCGCTGCGCCTGCACTTCAACGTCGGCTTCACCTTCTGAGCCATGGACCCGCCCGCCCTGGCGTCTGCCGCCCCCACCCCGACACCCCGTGCCAGTGCGCTGCAGCGGCTGGGGCGCGCCGCCGCGCGCACCTTGCGAAGCATCGGCTGGCTCGGCCTCTGGCTGCCCGGTGCTCTGCTGGCGATGCTGCTGGCGGCGGTGCTCGCCCTGTGGCTGTGGGCCGGCACGCCAGGCTCGATGGGCCAGACACTGGGCTGGGCGCAGGCCTGGCTGAAGGACCGCGCCAACACCTTCGGCCTGCTGGACAGCGAGGGCGCCGAAGGCAGCCTGCGCGAGGGCGGGCGCATCGCACGCCTGCAGTGGTCGTTCAACGGCCTGAACGTTCAGGCGCATGGTGTGCGGCTGCGCTGGAACGCGAGCCTGTGGACCGACCTGCTGCGCGGACGTGGCGTACAGCTGCAGGAGGTGAGCATCGAACGGCTGGAGGTGCGCGACGGTCGCGAGCCCAAGCCGTCCGAGGTGCTGCAGTCGTTCACCCTGCCCTTGCCGGTGTCGGTGGCCTGGTCGGTGGGCAGCTTCTCGCTGGAAGGTCCGAACCGGCTCGCACTGGGTGACATCAAAGGCCATTACCGTTACGGGCCGGCCAGCGCAGAACTGCTGACCACGCTCGGAAACCGGCCCGCCGTGGCCGACGCGCACCAGCTCACGCTGGATTCGCTGCGGTTCGCACAGGGTCGCTACCGGCTGCAGGCCACGATGGGCGCCCAGGCCCCCATGCCGCTGCTGATGAACGCCGAGGGCGAGGTGCTGGCCACGGTCCCCGACGGGCAGAGCCTGACGCTGCAGGCGACGGCCAGCGGCACCGGCACGCTTGCCGGTGCCAGTGCCACGCTGGACGTGACGGCCGATGTGCGGCCGGGTGCTGCGTCGTCCACCGGCACCCCGACGCTGGCCGCCACCGCCCGCGTGATGCCCTGGGCACCGCACCCGCTGCTGAGCGTGGACGCCACCGCGCACCGTCTGGACCTGGCGACGCTCTGGCCGCAGGCGCCAGGCACCCTGCTCACCGGCACACTGCGCGCGCTGCCCGCGGGCGGTGCCTGGATCGCCGAGGTGAACCTGAGCAACGCGGCCAGCGGCCCCTGGGACCAGCAGCGCCTGCCGTTGCAGAGTCTGCAGGCCGATCTGGAACAACGTGGCGCGCGCTGGCTGCTGCCGCGCCTGTCGGCCAAAGCCGGCCGTGGCCAGATCGACGCCACGGGCGAGTTCCAGCCCGCCAGCGCCAGCGAGCCCGCGCGCTGGCAAGGACAGCTCAAGGCCTCCGGGGTGAACCCGGCACTGCTCTGGAGCACGCTGGCCCCGGCTGCGCTGGATGCCAGGCTGAGCGCCCGCACCGCACCCACCAGCGGCACCTCCACCGCAGCGATCGATCTGGACGCGCGCATCCTGCCGTCGGCCAGCCAGCCCGCCACCCGTGCCCAGCAGGGCTTGCGGCTGCGCGAGCTGGCGCTGAAAGGCCAGTGGGTCCCCGCCCCGGCGGGCAGCCCGGGCGGCGTGCTGACCTTCAGCAGCGCCGTGCTCGACGCCGTGCAGGCCCGGCTCGCGGGTCAGGGCCGGGTGGACGCCACCGCGTCGACCTTCGCGGGCAGCGTCACGTTGATGCTGCCGGGCGCCCGGGGCAGCTTCGACGGCACGCTGGCTCACGCCGATGGCCGGGGCGAGCTGGCGCTGCAAGTGGAAGAAGCCGGGCTGCTGCTCGGCTGGTTGCGCGGCCTGCAGCGCCAGCCGCTGGTGGGGCCACCGATCGCCACGTGGATGCAGCAACAGCCCGCGCTGCGCGACCTGTTGCTGGCCGGTCAGGCCCGGCTGTCCGCCCAGTGGCAGGGTGGCCTGGCCGAACTCGGCTACCCGGCACCACCGGCATCCAGCACGCCGGCGCGGCGGGTGCCGCTGCAACTGAAGGCCACGCTGGACATCCCGCGCCTGGACCGGTTGGTCGCACCGCTTCGCGGCGCAGCGGAACGCACCGGACCAGGCAGCCCGGCGACCACGACCCGACCACGACCGCGCCCCCCGGCACAGCGGCCAGCACCCCGTCCAACCCGCCATCGAACGCCGCCTGGTCGGTGCGGAACCTGCACCTGCAGACTGGCGGCAGCCTGGCCGTTCTGGCGCTGCAGCTGCAGGGCGAAGTGGCCCAGGGGCCTTGGCGCGCCGTGCTTGACGCCAACGGGCAACTGCGCAACGCCTGGCCCTTGCCCGGCAGCGCCAGTGCACCCAACGCACCGGCCAGCCAGCTGGCGCTGAACACCCTGCGCCTGCTGGCCAGCGATGCGTCCCGGCCCGACCGCGTGGTGGACTGGTCGCTGCACAACACCGGCCCGCTGTCGCTGGGCTGGCGCGCCACGGCGGCCGGCCCCGACGTGACAGCGGGACCGGGGCAGGTCGAGGTGCAGCCCAGCCTGCGCATGCTCCCGCGCGCCTCCGCGGCGGCCGCTCCCACCGGCACCACTGGCCGTTCTGCGCCAGCGCTGACCAGCCGCCCGGCCACACTGACCTGGGACAGCCTGGCCTGGCAGGCCGGCACACTGCAGACCAAGGGGCGGCTGCGTGGCCTGCCGCTGGACTGGGTGGACGCGCTGGCCGCCACCGAGGGCGCCACCAGCGGACCCATCA
>JAABQK010000049.1 GCA_011391495.1 Hydrogenophaga sp. | reverse complement strand
CCATGGTTTCTTCGAGCGGGGTGTCGGGGTCGAAGCGGTGCGAATAGAAGATGTCCACGTAGTCCAGCCCCATGCGCTTGAGGCTCTGGTCCAGGCTGGCGAGCACGTACTTGCGTGAACCACCACCCTGGCCGTAGGGGCCGGGCCACATGTCCCAGCCGGCCTTGCTGGAGATGATGAGTTCGTCCCGGTAGGGCTTGAAGTCGCGCCGCAGGTGTTCGCCAAAGTTGGTTTCGGCACTGCCGTAGGGCGGTCCGTAGTTGTTGGCCAAATCGAAGTGGGTGATGCCGAGGTCGAACGCGGTGCGCAGCATGGCGCGCTGCGTTTCCATGGGCGTGGCGTCGCCGAAGTTGTGCCACAGACCGAGGGTGATGCTGGGGAGCCTGAGGCCGCTGCGCCCAGTGGTGCGGTAAGGCATGCGATCGTAGCGGGAGGGGTTGGCGGTGTACATGTCTGTCTCCATTGGGGCACGCAATAGAACACTCTACTCAGTAACTTCACAGTACACGTGTCGCCCGATTGAACAACCCTTGCTTTCTCTGGAACGGCGCATCGGGGTGCCCTGCGCCGCTCATGTCCCCCGACGGCCTGCGGCCGCCTCCTCCTTCACTTCGCTTTGCAGGACACCCCGATGCGCCATTCCAGGGGAGTGGCTCCCCCACAGTGGTTCGCCCACGGGTTGGTGGGCCTTGTGCATGGCGTGTCTGACGCAGCGGAACAAAGGAGGAGGGCCGCAGGCCCGGGGGACATTCGCGGAGTCGGACACGCTGTGCGCGAGGCCGAAGTACCCGAACCAGGGCCACCGCGGAACCGGCTCCGCCGGTCCGCCAGCGGCGTCCCCCTGGGGGGAAGCGCCGAAAGCGCGCAGGGGGTTACTTCACTTCGCGGTCGGCATCACAAACTCAGCGCCCTTGCCAATCGACTCCGGCCAGCGCTGCATGATCGATTTCTGCTTGGTGTAGAAGCGCACGCCCTCTTCGCCGTAGGCGTGCATGTCGCCAAACAGGCTCTTCTTCCAGCCGCCAAAACCCTGCCAGGCCATGGGCACGGGGATCGGCACGTTGATGCCCACCATGCCGACCTGGATGCGGCGGGCAAACTCGCGCGCCACGTTGCCGTCGCGCGTGAAGCAGCTCGTGCCGTTGCCGAATTCGTGGGCGTTGATCAGGTTCACCGCCTCGGCGAAATCGTGCACGCGCACGCAGCTGAGCACGGGGCCGAAGATTTCTTCCTTGTAGATTTTCATCTCGGGCGTGACGTGGTCGAACAGCGTGCCGCCCATCCAGAAACCGCCCTCGCAGCCCTCGCCGGTCTGCTTCACGTCGAAGCGCCGACCGTCCACCAGCATCTGAGCGCCTTCTTTCTGGCCGGCTTCGATGTAACCCGTGATGCGCTGGTGCGCGGCGGCCGTGACGATCGGGCCCATCTCGGCAGCCAGGTTGGTGCCGTTGAGCACCTTCAGCGCCTTGGTGCGCTCGATCAGCTTGGGCATGATCTTGTCGGCCACGTCGCCCACCAGCACTGCCACGCTGATGGCCATGCAGCGCTCGCCGGCCGATCCGTAGGCCGCGCCGATCAGCGCGTCCACCGCCTGGTCCAGGTCGGCGTCGGGCATCACCACCATGTGGTTCTTGGCGCCGCCCAGGGCCTGCACGCGCTTGCCGTGGTGGGCGCCGGTCTCGTAGATGTAGTTGGCAATCGGCGTGGAGCCGACGAAGGAAATGGCCTTCACGTCCGGGTGCACCAGCAGCGCGTCCACCGCTTCCTTGTCGCCCTGCACCACGTTGAACACGCCGTCGGGCAGGCCGGCCTGCTTGAGCAGATCGGCCATGAACAGGCTGGCGCTCGGGTCGATCGGGCTGGGCTTGAGCACGAAGGTATTGCCGGCAGCGATGGCCACCGGGAACATCCACATGGGCACCATGACGGGGAAGTTGAACGGCGTGATGCCGGCCACCACGCCCAGCGCCTGGCGGATGGTCCAGTTGTCCATGCCGGTGGAGACCTGGTCGGTGAAATCGCCCTTGAGCAGCTGCGGGATGCCGCACGCGAACTCGACGATGTCGATGCCGCGCGCCACTTCGCCCTGCGCGTCGGTGAACACCTTGCCGTGTTCGGCGGTGATCAGGTGCGCCAGTTCGTCCTTGTGCTGGTTGAGCAGTTCGAGGAACTTGAACATAACGCGCGCCCGGCGGATGGGCGGCGTGTCGGACCAGACCGGGAAAGCGGCCTGCGCCGCGGCCACCGCCATGTCCACATCGGCCGCACCGGCCAGCGACACGCGGCCCGTGACCCGACCGGTGGCGGGATTGAACACGTCCTGCGCGCGGGTGGAGGCCCCGGCGGCGCGGGCGCCGGCGATGTAGTGGGTGATCGAAGTGGTCATGGTGATTCTCTGTGGGATGAGGGGATCTGTGCTGAAGCTTCCGGGCAGTTTAGGAACAGCGCCCCCCCGACACAAGACCAAAACCCTGAACTGATTGTTCATTTCGATGAACAATAGATCCATGAACCAACAGAAGATCCACGAAAGACAGCAAGAGCTCTGGGGCCACGTCCACTGGCTCAACGTGCTGGCCCAGCAGGGCAGCTACACGGCGGCGGCCGCGCGACTGGGCGTGAGCAAGGCGGCGGTCAGCCAGCGTGTGGCCGAGCTGGAGCGGCTGGCCGGCGTGGCGCTGGTGCAGCGCACCACGCGCAGCGTGCGCCTGACCGAAGCTGGCCAGCGTCTGGTGGACGACACCCGGGCCTCGTTCGAGCACATCGCGCAGTGCTTCGCCCAGGTGCGCGACGCGGCAGGCGCGCCGCGCGGGCTGCTGCGCGTGACGGCGCCGGTGGCGTTCGCGCGCCAGCAGCTCGTGCCGCGTCTGCCCGATTTCCTGCGCCAGTACCCCGAGGTGCGGCTGGAGCTCGACCTGGCAGACCGGCTGTCGTCGCTGGCCACCGAAGGCTTCGACCTCGCCATCCGCCACACCGCCCACCCGCCCGACACGCACGTGGCCTGGACGCTGTGCGCCACGCGCTCGGTGCTGGTGGCCAGCCGCGCCTACCTGCGCCGGCAGGGTGTGCCCGCTCTGCCGGCGGATCTCGCGCGCCACAACTGTCTGCACTACCCGCGCTCGCAGGACACGCCGGCCTGGACGCTGGAGCCGCTGCAACCGGCAGCCGGTGCCGAGCGGGTCACGGTGCAGGTGTCCGGCTCGCTCGCCGCCAACAACAGCGAAGCGCTGCGCGACGCCGCGCTCGGCGGGCTGGGCATCGCGCTGCTGCCCGACTTCACCGCCCAGGCCAGCCTGCTCGCGGGCAAGCTGGTGCAGGTGCTGCCGCAATGGAAACCGGTGGGGGCATTCGCCGAACAGCTCTATGCCATCCGGCCCTATTCGGCCCACGTGCCCCGCGCCGTCACGGTCTTCGTGGCTTTTCTGCGCGAGGCGCTGGCGCCTGGCTTCGCCGAGGGGCTGTAGCCCGGCTCAACCCATCAGCCGCGTCAGCGCTTCCTGGTATTTGGCGGCCGTCTTCTCGATCACTTCCCTGGGCAGGCGCGGCGAGGGCGGCGTCTTGTCCCAGGGCTTTCCGCCCACCTGCGCCGTTTCCAGCCAGTCGCGCAGGAACTGCTTGTCGTAGCTCGGCGGGTTCTGGCCCACCACATAGCTTTCCAGCGGCCAGTACCGCGAGGAGTCGGGCGTGAGCACCTCGTCCATCAGCACCAGCTTGCCGGACTTGTCGAGGCCGAACTCGAACTTGGTGTCCGCGATGATGATGCCCTTCCTGAGCGCGATCTCGGCCGCGGCCTTGTAGAGGGCGATGGAGATGTCGCGGATCTGCGCGGCGAGCTCGGGGCCGATCATCTCCACCGTTTTCTCGAAGGTGATGTTCTCGTCGTGCTCGCCCATCTCGGCCTTGGCGGCCGGCGTGTAGATCGGCTCGGGCAGCTTGGAGGCGTTCTGCAGGCCCTCGGGCAGCTTCACGCCACAGACCGAGCGGCTCTCCTGGTACTCTTTCCAGCCGCTGCCGGCCAGGTAACCGCGCACCACGGCCTCGACCGGAATGGGCTTGAGCCGCTGGACCAGCATGGAGCGGCCGGTGACCTGGGGCGCCTCTTCGGCCGAGACCACGCTCTCGGGCGCCTCGCCGGTGAGGTGGATCGGGCAGATGTTCAGCCCCTTGGGGCCGAGCTGGTCAAACCAGAAGAGGCTGAGCTGGGTGAGCAGCTTGCCTTTGCCGGGAATGGGCTCGCCCATGATCACGTCGAAAGCGCTGATGCGGTCGGACGCGACCATCAGGATGCGGTCGTCGCCCACGGCGTAGTTGTCGCGCACCTTGCCGCGCGCGAGCAGGGGCAGGGAGGTCAGGGCGGAAGTGTGGAGGGCGGAAGTCATGATCGGGCACAGAGACAAGTGACAGCCAAGAAAAAAGCCCGATGACCGAACAGTCAACGGGCTCCGAACCGTTCCGGGCGATTATCGCAGGTCGGTCACCGGATCAGACCACCTTCTGCGCCAGCTCACCCCTGACGTACTTCGCCGCCATCACGGTCAGCGTGTCGCCCTTGATCCTGGCGCCCTGGCCTTCGCAGCCGAACTCCAGGTAACGCGCCTTGCACACCGCCTTGGCGGCTTCGCGGGCGGGCTTGAGCCACTCGCGGGCGTCGAACTTCTCGGGGTTCTCGGCCAGGAACTTGCGCACCGCACCGGTCATGGCCATGCGGATGTCGGTGTCGATGTTGATCTTGCGCACGCCGTGCTTGATGGCCTCCTGGATTTCCTCGACCGGCACGCCATAGGTCTGTTTCATCTGGCCGCCGTACTGGTTGATGATGTCCAGCAGGTCCTGCGGGACGCTGCTGGAGCCGTGCATGACCAGGTGGGTGTTGGGGATGCGGGCGTGGATTTCCTTGACGCGGCTGATCGCCAGGATGTCGCCGGTGGGTTTGCGGCTGAACTTGTAGGCGCCGTGGCTGGTGCCGATGGCGATGGCCAGTGCGTCGAGCTGGGTGGCCTTCACGAACGTGGCGGCTTCTTCGGGGTCGGTCAGCATCTGGCTGTGGTCCAGCTTGCCCACGGCGCCGATGCCGTCTTCTTCGCCGGCGTCACCGGTTTCCAGGTTGCCCAGGCAGCCGAGCTCACCTTCCACGGTGACACCGCTCTTGTGCGCCATCTCGACCACCTTGCGGGTCACGTCGCAGTTGTAGTCGAAGCTCGCCGGCGTCTTGCCGTCTTCCATCAGCGAGCCGTCCATCATGACGGAGCCGAAGCCCAGGGCAATGGCGCCCTCACAGACCTTGACGCTGGTGCCGTGGTCCTGGTGCATCACAAGAGGGATGTGCGGGTACTGCTCGGCCGCGGCCTGGATCAGGTGCTTGATGAACGCTTCGCCCGCGTACTTGCGGGCGCCCGCGCTGGCCTGCAGGATGACGGGTGCACCGACCTCGTCGGCCGCCGCCATGACGGCCTGCACCTGTTCGAGGTTGTTGACGTTGAACGCCGGAATGCCGTAGCCGTTGGCCGCAGCGTGGTCGAGCAGTTCGCGCATGGAAACGAGCGCCATGAAATTCCCCTCATCTGAGTTGGTAACCGGTTGGTAACTCGGAGAATTCTAGCGCCCGGCGCCTTGCTCGCGAATGACAAATCAGCCGCCGCAACGAAGGGAAAGAGACCAGCGCCGCCGCGGAACCGGCTTTGCCGGGCCGCCAGCGGCGTCCCTTGGGGGAAGCCGCGAAGCGGCGCAGGGGGAATCAACTGGCCCTGCAGATCTTGAGCGTGTTGGTGCCGCCGGGCTGACCCATGGGCTCGCCCACGGTGATGGCGTACACGTCGCCGGTCTGCACAATGCCGCGCTCCTTCAGGTGCTCTTCGGCATCGGCCAGCGCGGTGTCACGGTCGGCGCTGGTGTCCATGAGGAGCGGGCGCACGTTGCGGTAGAGCGTCATGCGGCGCTGCGCCGAGAGATTGGAGGTGACGGCGTAGATCGGCATGCGCACGTTGTGACGGCTCATCCAGAGCGCGGTGGAGCCCGAGTCGGTCAAGGCCACGATCGCCTTGGCGCCCAAGTGGTGCGCCGTGAACAGCGCGCCCATCGCGATCGACTGGTCGATGCGCTTGAAGGTCTTGCCCCTGAAGTCGGCGCCGAGTTCGGCGTACTCGGCCTTCTCGGCTTCCTGGCAGATGTTGGCCATTTCCTTGACCGTCTCCAGCGGGTACTTGCCGGCGGCGGTTTCGGCGCTGAGCATCACCGCGTCGGTGCCGTCGAGCACCGCGTTGGCCACGTCGCTCACCTCGGCACGCGTGGGCACCGGGTTGAGGATCATGGACTCCATCATCTGCGTGGCGGTGATGACCACTTTGTCCATCTCGCGCGCCAGGCGGATCATGTGCTTCTGCAGGCCCGGCACCGCCGCGTTGCCCACTTCCACCGCCAAGTCACCCCGCGCGACCATGATGCCGTCGGACACCTTGAGGATGTTGGCCAGCTCGGGGATGGCCTCGGCGCGTTCGATCTTGGCGATCAGCGCCGGCTTGTGGCCGGTGGCCGCACCGGCCACATTGCACAACTGGCGCGCCAGCTCCATGTCGGTCGCGTTTTTCGGAAAACTCACCGCCACGTAGTCCGCCATCAGGCCCATGGCGGTCTTGATGTCGTCCATGTCCTTGGCCGTCAGCGCCGGCGCGGTCAGACCGCCGCCCTGCTTGTTGATGCCCTTGTTGTTGGACAGCTCGCCACCGAGCTTGACCGTGGTGTGCACCGCCGGACCGACCACCTTGTCCACCGTGAGCACGATCAGGCCGTCGTTGAGCAACAGCGTGTCACCGGCCTTCACGTCGCGCGGCAGTTCCTTGTAGTCGAGTCCCACGCCTTCGAGGTTGCCCGGTTCGGTGCGCGAGGCGTCCAGCACGAACGGCATGCCAGGCTCCAGCATCACCTTGCCTTCGGCGAACTTGCCGACGCGGATCTTGGGGCCCTGCAGGTCGGCCATGATGCCGACCTCGCGCCCGGCGCGCTGGGCCGCGGCCCGGACCATGCCGGCGCGGTCGATGTGGTCCTGCGCGGTGCCGTGCGAGAAGTTCAGCCGCACCAGGTTCACACCGGCGCGAATCATCGCCTCCAGCAAGGCGGGGTCGCTGGAAGCTGGCCCGAGGGTGGCGACGATCTTGGTGGCGCGTTGCGGCATGGAAGCGGTCTCCTGGAGTCGGAAATGGGAATGGATCTGTAATTTGGTTTCAATTATCCGTGAAACAAGTTACAGACCGGTTACGGTGCCGCTGGCGTCCGGCAGTTGTCCACCGCCCACCGGCACGCCGAGGCGCAGGAGGACGGGGTGGGTCAGGCGGGCACCGCCTCGGGTGCCGGCAGGCGGACCTGGTTGTCGGTGCTGAACTGGTAGTCCTGGAAGACGTGTTCGGCGCTGAGCAGCTGGTAGCTGTCATCGGCGTTGCGCAAGGAGGTGTCCTTGAGGCGCCAGGTCAGCTGGCCACAGGTCCAGATCTCAAAGTTGCGCATGTGGGTGCAGAGGCAGGTCTTGTCCATCACCGCGATCCGCTTCTCGCCCGGGTGGGCCGCCACCTCGCGGTTGTAGGCGTCGATGTAGGCGCACTTGCCGTTGGCGTCGAGCAGGTAACCATAGGCTTCGCAGTTCGGGCGGATGCCGTCGCCGATGCCGGGGCTGGACTTGATCATGCGCATCGGGTAGCCAGTGGGCGATATCTCGTTGACCTCGATGTCATCCTCGTCGGCCTTGAAATACTCTTGCTTGATGTCGTCTGGCAGGCCACATTCCTTGGTCACGGTGAACCGTGTTGCCACCTGCACGCCCGCAGCGCCCATTTCCATGAAGCGCACCGCGTCGGTGCCGGTGAAGATGCCGCCGGCCGGGATGACCGGAATGTCGAGCTGCTCGGCCTTCAGGTAGGCCAGTATCTCGGCGACGATGGTGGCCAAGTCGTATTGGGCCCAGTCCATGCCGAAGCCCAGGTGTCCGCCGGCCAGCGGGCCTTCCACCACCACGTAGTCGGGCAGGCGGTTGAGGCGGCTGTTCTTTTTGAGGAACAGCTGCAGGGCGCGCAGCGAGGACACGATGATGCCGAGCTTGGCGTCTCGGAAGCGGGGGTGGTCTTCGATCAGCGCGAAGGAACCGAGGTGCAGGCCGGCCGCCAGGGTGATGCCGTCGATGCCGGCGTCCAGAGCCGCACTCATGCGCACCTTCAGCGTCTCCTTGGGCGCGTTCATGGTCAGCTTTTCCATGCAGTTGATGTAGACCTGCCCGGTGCCGGTCTTGCGCGCCATGGTTTTTTCGACGTGGAGCCGGGTGGCTTCGGCGAGGTGGCCCAGATCGAACTTCACGGCGGACTTGTCGGCCGATTCCACGTTGTATTTGTACAGCGCCTGCTTGGCCTTGACGAACTTGGTCTTGTAGCGCCGGTCGGTCACCGTCTTGATCATGGCGTCGGATATGTGACCCACGCCACCTAGGCGGGCGGCCTCCAGCGCCAAATCGGCAGAGGAAATGTCCACCCCCATGCCACCAATCATGATCGGCACCAGTTCGTGGCGGCCCATCTGCATACGGAAATCATCCAGACGTTTCATAGTCAGCTCTCGCTTGTTCGGCCCGCGTTGCCCGGGTCAATGGGGTGAGTATCCCCATGATTGTCACCCGACTGGCCAATAGGCCCCCTCTGGCAGCGGGATTCCGATTGTCTGTGGGCCGTGGGCAGCCCTCCTGCACGCCCCGGTGCGCTGCGGCCGGATACGGGCAGGCCGGCCGATGCGCTGGCGCCGGGCCCTTGCACAGGGCCCCTGCGTCCCGCCGGGCAAGCCGTGCCCGGTCCGACCCCTACCGGACGGCACTGTCGCTGGGCGCGCGGCTCATTTCGTTGTTCTGCGTGACGAGCAACTGCAGCATGCGAATAAATTCGCTGCGCTGCGGCTCCGGCAGGGGGGCGAGGATCTGCTCCTGCGCGCGCAACATGGCGGGCACCGTCTCGGCCAGCGCCTGCTCACCGGCCGGCGTCAGCACGAGCTGGCGCACGCGCCGGTCTTCGGGCGCGGTCCGGCGCTCCAGCCAGCCGCGGGCTTCGAGCCGGTCCACCACCCCGCCGGTGGTGGACGCGTCCAGCGCGATGTTGCGCGCCAGCGTGCGCTGGTCGATGCCGGGCTGGTTGCCCACCACCTGCAAGGCGGCGTACTGTACGGGCGTGACGCCGCGTTCGCCAGTCTCCTGTAGGAAGATGCCGACCGAAATCTGGTGCAGACGGCGGATCACATGGCCGGGTTGCTGGTCGATGTCGATGGTGGCGGGCTTGTCCATGGCGGGTGACAGAAAGTGTT
>JAABQK010000048.1 GCA_011391495.1 Hydrogenophaga sp. | reverse complement strand
AAATTCACCAGCGTCACTTTGCCTTTGAGTTCGGCGGTGGTGGTCTTGGCGCCGTCCAGCAGCACAAACGTGGAGGCAGGGGCCTCATCCCGCGTGCCGCAGCCGCCCAGCGCAAGGGAAACGCCCAACCCGACGACCACCGAGGCTGTTACCAGCCGGCGCCGGGTGATGGACTCTTGAGTGTTGTGTGTCATTGTGGTTTCTCTGGGCCGCGCTACAGTGCAGGTGCATCCAATCATCCAGGTTCCTGTGATCCATCCACCGTTGAGGAGTTCACCATGCAGCGCCGTCAGTTTAACCAGTCACTCACCGCTGCCCTTGCCTTGCTCGTGATGGCCGCCCATCAGCAAGCCTTGGCCCTGTCGCTGGCCGATCTGACCGACAAGGACGCCACCAGCGGGCTGAAGGCCGCGCTGGAAAAGGGCGCACTGGCCGCCGTGGGCCTGCTGGGCAGGCCCGACGGATTCCTGGGCAACCCGAAGGTGCGCATTCCCCTGCCTGGCTACCTGGAAGACGCAGCCAAGCTGCTGAAAACCTTCGGTCAGGGCAAACGGGTGGACGAACTGGTGACCAGCATGAACCGCGCGGCCGAGGCGGCTGTTCCGATGGGAAAGGACCTGCTGGTCGGAGCGGTGAAGAACATGTCGGTGACCGACGCCAAGAACATCCTCTCGGGCGGGGACAACTCGGTGACCCAGTTCTTTGCCGAAAAAACCCGCAGTCCTCTGGGTGAGAAATTCCTGCCAGTGGTGAGCAAGGCGACCGAAAAGGTCGGCTTGGCCGCGAAGTACAACAGGGTGGCGGGCAAGGCCGCCGGCCTGGGCCTGGTGAAAAAGGAAGATGCCAATATCCAGCAGTACGTGACTGGCAAGACGCTCGATGGGCTCTACACCATCATCGGTGAAGAAGAGCGGAAGATTCGACAGGACCCGGTGGGCACCGGCAGCGCCATCCTCAAAAAGGTGTTTGGAGCGCTCAAATGAACACAGGCGCGAGCGAGCAACGCTTGGCGCATCGCCGCCCGGATGGGGCAGGTTGAATCACTTCAGCTTGTTGCGCGCTTCGCTCAACCGGGCTTCCAGGTAGTCGCCGTAGAAATCCGGCACGGCCACGCCGACCAGCCGTTCAGCCAGTTCCTGCCCGTCCGGGCCGAGGAACAGCACCGTCGGCGCAAAGCGCGCTTTCCACAACCGTGCCTGTTCGGCAGGTGTGGTGTTTTCGCCCTGGAAGCCTTGCAGGTTGCTGCGGCGGTCGCGGATGTCGATCTGTACCGCCTGCACTTTGCCTTCGCGGCGCATGGGCAGCAGGTAGTGGTTGCGAACCAGGTCGCAATAGGGGCAGCCGGTGAGCGTGGTCATGACCACCAGCGGTTCACCGCGAGCGGCTGCGGCCTGCGCAGCGGCACGCAAGGAAGCCGGGCTGGGCAGGGCGGCCGACGCGCCCGATGGCTGCGTCGACGGCGTGGCAGAGGGCTTGGTGGCGGAGGCGGTCATGGGCAAGGGAGAAACAGGATAAGGAGCAGGCAAAGTCAACCTCAGACAATACCGCGCTGCCGGAGTTCAGACAATCGGTCCAGCGGAATGTCCAGCCAGTCGGCCAGGACACCGGCCGTGTGCTCGCCCAGCAGCGGCGGGGGCAGGTCGCTGCGCACCGGTGTGGCGCTGAGCTTGAGTGGACTGGCCACCAGATCGACCGCGTCGGCCAGCGGGTGTTGCCAGGTGTGGACCATGCCGCGCTGCTGCACCTGCGGGTCGGCAAACACCTCGGCCAGGTTGTTGATCGGGCCACCGGGCACCTTGGCCGCTTCCAGGGCCGCGAGCCATTCGGTCTTGGGGCGCGTTTTCATGATGGCTTCCAGCAGGGGCACGAGCACGGCGCGGTGGCGCACGCGGTTCTGGTTGCGCGCGAAGCGTTCGTCCCTTGCCAGCTCCGGGTGGCCCGCCACCTCGCAGAACTTGGCGAACTGACTGTCGTTCCCCACGGCGAGGATGATGTGCTGTGCCTGGCCCTGCGCGTCGGGCGCGACCTCGAACACCTGATACGGCACGATGTTGATGTGCGCGTTGCCGGCCCGGCCCGGCACCTTGCCGTCTTCGCGGCCACGCACCAGGTAGTTGGCGCCCAGGTTGGCGAGCATGGCGACCTGCGTGTCGAGGAGGGCCATGTCGATGTGCTGACCCTCGCCGGTTCTCTCGGCATGGCGCAGCGCGGCCTGGATCGCGACCGTGGCATAGAGCCCGGTGAACAAGTCGGCCACCGCCACGCCCACCTTCTGCGGGCCGCCGCCGGGCAGATCGTCGCGTTCGCCGGTCACGCTCATCAGACCGCCCATGCCCTGGATCGCGTAGTCGTAGCCCGCGCGGTCCTTGTACGGCCCGGTCTGGCCAAAGCCGGTGATGGAGCAGTACACGAGCCTGGGGTTGATGGCGTGCAGGGTCTCAAAATCGAGTCCGTAGCGCGCCATGTCGCCAACCTTGTAGTTCTCCACGAACACATCGGCCTTGGCGGCGAGTTCGCGGATCAGCGCCTGGCCTTCGGGCTGGGCGATGTCGCAGGTGATGGAGCGTTTGTTGCGGTTGGCGCCCAGGTAGTAGGCCGCTTCGGCGGTGTCGGCGCCGTCGCGGCCTTTCAGGAAGGGCGGGCCCCAGCCGCGCGTGTCGTCGCCGCCGGGGTGGCTGGGGCCGGGCGGGCGCTCCACCTTCACCACGTCGGCGCCCAGATCGGCGAGCGTCTGCGTGCACCAGGGGCCCGCGAGCACGCGGGACAAATCGAGTATGCGGATACCATCCAGAGCGTTCATCGGGCCATTGTGCCCGCCGCGGTGGCGCCACGCTGTCGCGTTCATCCGGAGACAACCTTGTCGTTTTCTTTCCGCGCCGCCAGCCTTGCGGCGTTGCTGGCTCTGGGCGCCTGTAGCCCCACTTACAACTGGCGCGAGTTGCGCCTGGACGGCGCGCCATTGCTCGCGCTCATGCCCTGCAAACCGGAGAGCGCCACCCGCCCCGTGCCGCTGCTGGGTGCCGCACTGGCCGAGCTGCACATGCACAGTTGCGAAACCGGCGGCCTGCGCTTCGCCGTGGCCTGGGCCGATGTGGGCAGCGCTGCCCAGGTGGCGCCCGCGCTGGCGGCCTGGCGCAGCGCCAGCCTGCAGTCCATCCGCGTGGCGCCCACGCCGGCCGACGACCCATCCACCCGCTGGACCGTGACCGTGGCCGGCGCGCCCGCGGTGCTGGGCGTGAGCGCGCAAGGCCAAGACCCGCAGGGCCAGCCGGTGCAGACGCGCGCCGTCTATTTTTCCCAGGGCACGCGGGTCTTTCAGGCCGCGGTGTACGGCGCGAAGCTGCCCGACGAGGCGGTGGACCCGTTCTTTTCCGGCCTGCGCCTGTCGCCCCCATGAGCGCCGCGCCGGGCCGTTCCCAAGCAAGCTCGCACCGCCGCCCGCAGGGCGAAGGTACTCCAGTGAGCGATGTGGCGCAGACTTCACCGCCGGCAAGGGAATGGCTCGCACCAGGTGCGACGGTGGGGGTGTTCCTCGCCTTCGCGCTGGCGTATTTTTTCTCCACGCTGGTGCGCGCCGTCACCGCCACGCTCTCGCCGGTGCTCAGCGCCGAGCTGGCGCTGACCGCGAGCGACCTGGGCCTGCTCGCGGGCGGCTATTTCCTCGGCTTTGCGCTCACGCAGCTGCCGCTGGGCGCCTGGCTCGACCGGTACGGCCCGCGCCGGGTGATCCTGGCTTTTCTGTGTGTGGCGGTGCTGGGTTGCGCCGCGTTTGCGCTGGCCAGCAGCTTCGCCGCCCTGCTGGCCGCGCGCGTGCTCACCGGCATGGGCGTGAGCGCCTGCCTGATGGCGCCACTCACCGGTTACCGGCGCTGGCTGCGGCCCGAGCTGCAGCTGCGCGCGAACTCGTGGATGCTCATGACCGGCTCGCTCGGCATGGTGGCCGCCACGCTGCCGGTGCAGTGGCTGCTGCCGGTGCTGGGCTGGCGCGGCCTGTTCTGGGCGCTGGCGGTGCTGATCGTGCTGGCCATGCTGGGGCTGGCGTGGCAGGTGCCGGCCTGGTCGCGTGCCGCGACCGCTGACCACAGCCAACCGCCCGTGGGCTACGCGCAGATCGCGCGCCACCCCTTTTTCCGGCAGATGCTGCCGATCGGCTTCATCAACTACGGCGGCATGGTCGCGATCCAGACGCTCTGGGCCGGGCCCTGGATGGTGCAGGTGGCGGGTTACACGCCCGCGCAGGCGGCGCAGGGCCTGTTCGGCATCAACGTGTGCATGTTGCTCACCTTCTGGCTCTGGGGAGTGGTCAATCCCTGGCTGGCGCACCGGGGCTGGAGCGCCCAGCGCCTGATCGCGATCGGCATGCCGCTGCCGTTGTTGCTGCTGGTGCTCATCATCTGGCTGGGTCCTCAGGCCGGCTGGCCCCTGTGGGCCGCGTTTTGCGTCAGCAGCAGTTTTGGCGCGCTGGCCCAGCCGGCCGTGGGCATGGCCCTGCCGGCCCAAGCTGCGGGGCGGGCGCTCTCGGCCTACAACCTGGTGATCTTCGCCGGCGTGTTCACCATGCAGTGGGCGATCGGCCTGCTGATCGATGCCTTTGCCCGCCTGGGCTGGGACACGGTCGCGAGCGCCCGGGGCGCCATGGGCGTGTTCGGCCTGTGCTGTTTGTCCGCATATGCTGTCTTCCTGCGCGGCTACCGGCGGCATGCAGCGACGCCGCAGGGCTAAACTCCCTTCCATGAACGGCATCCTCATCCTGGCGCACGCCCCGCTGGCTTCGGCTCTTCGCGCCTGCGTGCTGCATGTGTTCCCGGACAGCGCTCCGGCGGTGTCGGCGCTGGATGTCCAGCCGAATGTGCCGCCCGAAGAATCGCTGGCGCAGGCGCGCATCCTGATGCGCCAGCTGGGCTTGCCCAACACGCTGGTCGTGACGGACGTGTTCGGCGCGACACCCTGCAACGTGGCGCAAAAACTGGTGGACGGCGTGCATTCCAAGCTGATTGCCGGCGTCAACCTGCCCATGCTGCTGCGAACCGTGTCGTACCGGCATGAATCCCTCGATGCCCTGATCTCGCGCGCCATGATCGGGGCGACCCAGGGCGTGATACAGGTCGCCGTGACCGCTCCCCAGAACCAGGCCAGACGAGCCACCCATGATCAAGACCACCGTGACCATCAGCAATAAGCTCGGGCTGCACGCACGCGCCTCGGCCAAACTCACCAAGATCGCGGGCAGTCACGCTTGCGAGGTGTGGATGTCGCGCGGCGAGCGCCGCATCAACGCCAAGAGCATCATGGGCGTGATGATGCTGGCCGCCGGCCTGGGCAGCCAGGTGGAAATCGAAACCAATGGCGTCGATGAACAGGCCGCCATGGACGCCATCGTCGCGCTGATCAACGACAAATTCGGCGAGGGGGAGTGACGGCATGAGCTTCACCGTCCACGGCCTGGCGGTCTCCCGTGGCATTGCCATCGGGCGGGCGGTCATCGTGGCGTCCAGCCGCGTGGATGTCGCGCATTACTTCGTCAAGGCCGACCAGGTCGAGTCCGAGATCGAGCGCCTGCGGGCCGCGCGCAAGGGTGTGTACGAAGAAATCGTGCGGGTGCAGGGCAGCCTGTCCGAGCTCGGCTCCAACGACGCCCACCCCGAGCTCAGCGCCCTGCTCGACGTGCACCTCATGCTGCTGCAGGACGAGCAGCTCACCAGCGGTGTCAAGCACTGGATCGTGGACCGCCACTACAACGCCGAATGGGCGCTCACCACCCAGCTGGAGGTGATCGCGCGCCAGTTCGACGAAATGGAAGATCCCTACCTGCGCGAGCGCAAGGCCGATCTGGAGCAGGTGGTGGAGCGCATGTTGCGCTTCATGCGAGGCGTGGCCTCGCCCGTGGCCGTTGCTTCACCCGCACCGGCCACGGGCAGGGCCGACCCGCTGGTGGATGTGCCGCTGGTGCTGATCGCGCACGACCTCTCGCCCGCCGACATGCTGCAGTTCAAGCAGAGCGTCTTCGCGGGTTTTGTGACCGATGTGGGCGGCAAGACCAGCCACACGGCCATCGTCGCGCGCAGCATGGACATCCCCGCTGTGGTCGGCGCGCGCTCGGCCAGCCACCTGATCAACCAGGACGACTGGGTGGTCATCGATGGCGACGCCGGCGTGGTGATCGTCGACCCCTCGCCCATCGTGCTGGCCGAGTACGGCGCCAAGCAGCGCAAGGGCGAGGTGGAGCGCGAGCGCCTGTCGCGCCTGAAAAACACCCCGGCCATCACGCTCGATGGCCAGAAGATCGAGTTGCTGGCCAACATCGAACAGCCCGGGGATGCCGCGGCCGCGCTCAGGGCTGGTGCCGTGGGCGTGGGCCTGTTCCGCACCGAGTTCCTGTTCATGGGGCGCAACGGCAAGCTGCCCGACGAAGAGGAGCAGTACCGGGCCTACTGCCTCGCGGTCGAGGGCATGCAGGGTCTGCCGGTCACCATCCGCACGGTGGACGTGGGGGCCGACAAGCCGCTGGACCGCACGCCGGTACGCGCGGGTGAGGACCACCTCAACCCCGCGCTGGGGTTGCGAGCCATTCGCTGGAGCCTGTCCGAGCCGGCCATGTTTCTCGCCCAGCTGCGCGCCGTCCTGCGCGCCGCCGCGCACGGGTCGGTCAATCTGCTCGTGCCCATGCTCGCGCACGCGAGCGAAATCCGCCAGACGCTCGCGCTGGTGCAGCGTGCGCGGGAACAGCTCGACGCCCGGGGACAGGCGCATGGCCCGGTGCGGCTGGGTGCCATGATCGAAGTGCCTGCCGCTGCGCTCACCGTTCCCTTGTTCCTGCGCCACTTCGACTTCCTGTCCGTTGGCACCAACGACCTGATCCAGTACACCCTGGCGATCGACCGCGCCGACGAAACCGTGTCGCACCTCTACGACCCGGTGCACCCGGCCGTGCTGCAACTGCTGGCCAGCACCATCGCCCAGGCCCGTGCGGCGGGCAAGGGCGTGAGCGTGTGTGGCGAAATGGCTGGCGACGTGGCCATGACGCGCCTGCTGCTGGGCCTGGGCCTGCGCAGTTTCTCCATGCACCCTTCGCAGATCCTGGCCGTCAAGCAGCAGATCCTGCGTTGCGACACCGGCAAGCTGGCCACCTGGGCGCACAGCGTGCTGGTGGCCGAGGACCCGGCTGCGCTGATGGCCGACTGAGGCGGCTGTTGCCCGAGCAGGGAGGTCCCGTGCTGCTGCGCATCCACCATGCCGCGATCATCTGCTCGGACTACGAGGAGTCCCGGCGTTTCTACACCGACGTGCTGGGGCTGCCCGTGATCGGTGAGCATTTCCGCGAGGCACGCCAGAGCTGGAAGCTGGACCTGGCCTTGCCCGACGGTTCACAGATCGAACTGTTTTCGTTCCCGGGTGCGCCACCCCGGCCGTCGTATCCGGAAGCACAGGGCTTGCGGCACCTGGCCTTTGAAGTACACGACGTTGAAGCCGCCAAGCGCGCGCTGGAGGCGCAGGGTGTGGAGGTCGAACCCGTGCGGCTGGACGGCTACACGGGACGGCGATTCGTCTTTTTCGCCGACCCCGACGGCTTGCCGCTGGAACTGTACGAGGCCACCGCGCCACGCCAGGCCGAATGATCTGCACCCCGCCAGTGGCATGAACCGCGCAGCGAAGCGCGAGGCAAGGCGCTTCAGCGGGTGCGCGTGGCCATCACCGCTGCGCCGATGATCATCACGGCGGCCAAGGCCACCGAAGCACTTGGCCATTCGCCGCGCAGCCACAGCAGTGTGAGCGTGGACAGCAACGGTGTGAGGAAGCTCAACACGCCGATCTGGCGCGCGTCACCGCGCTTGAGCGCGGCGTCCCAAAGGAAGAATGCGCCACCCAGCGGCCCCAGGCCCAGGATCGCGATCAGGCTCCAGTCGCGCGCCGACAGCGTGGTGGCGGGTTCCAGCCAGAGGTGGCACAGGAGCGAGAGGACGCCTGACACGAACGCAAAGCTGCCGATGGCTGCCGTCGGAAAGGCACGCACCCGTTTCGTCATCAGTGAGTAGCTGGCCCAGATGAAGGCTGAGACCGCGGCCGGGATGTAGCCCCAGGCCCAGACCGCTTCAGCGCCGCCGCCGCGCCCGCCCAGGATTGCCAGTGCCGCGCCCGCGAAACCGAGCAGGGCGGCGAGCACATGGCGCGTGGTGAGCGACATGCCGGGCAGGAACAGCGGCGCCATCACCACGATGCCCAGCGGCCAGAGGTAGTTCACCAGGTTGGCCTGTACCGGTGGCGCGTGGCGCAGCGCGATGAACAGCAGGAAGTGGTAGGCGAACAGGCCATAGACGCCCATGGCCAGCGTGGCTGGCGGCACTCGCCATTGCCGCCAGTCAAAGCGCGACAGCGGCAGGGCGATCACGCTGCCGACCAGGAGCGACAGGCCGGTGAGCAGGAAGGGCGGGACGTGGGACAGAGCCACGCCGAGTGCCGCGAGCGAGGCCCAGAGGACGATCGCACCCAGCGCCAGCAGGTTGGCCGTCATGCCAGTGCCCCGGCTGTAGCGGGCGGCATTTGATCCATGACAAGGACGGAGCGTAGGCTCATGTTTGATACTCTGGTAGGTATTAAATTTTCAAGGACATCACGTGAGCACGTTTGACCACAGCGGCCTGATTCAGGACATCAACGAAAGCCTGGCCCCGTTTCGCAAGGCCCAGCCGGAAGCCATGGCGGGCTTCGGCGCACTGGCCAAGGCCGCCATCACCGATGGCGTGCTGAGCGCCAAGCAAAAGGAGCTGATCGCGCTCGCCATCGGCGTGACGCAACGCTGCTCGGGCTGCATCGGCTTTCACGTGAAGGCGCTGCACCGCTTGGAATGTACCCGCGCCGAGCTGGAGGAAATGCTGGCGGTCTGCGTGTACATGGGCGGTGGCCCTGCTCTGATGTACGCCGCCGAGGCCATGACGGCCTGGGAGAAGATGCAGCCAGCCGCCCATACCTGAGCCAGCGCCGGTGCACTTTCCAGCCGGAGGCCAGCTTGCTACATTGGGGCTCTTCATGACCATTGGGAGTACATATGTTCACCATTCGCCAGTGTTGGGCCGCGACGCTGCTTCTGGGCGCGGTGACAGGGGTTCAGGCTGCAGACATCTATCGCTGGGTCGATAGACAGGGGCGCATGCATTTGTCGGATGTGGTGCCTGATGAATACAAGGACTCTGCCAAGCGCATCGACTCTCGCCAATTTGAGTTGACGCCTGAGCAGAAGCGCGAGGCGGAGGAACGGGCCGCGCGTGAAAAGGCGAATGTGCCTTCCTTGCCTGAGCCGCAAGTGACTGGGGCGCCGAGCGGATCTGCGCCGGTCTCGCCGCCCCCGGTGGTCAAGCGTCCCGTTGAGAGGGTGACCACGTCAACGGATTGCACGACCTGGTGGCGCCTGTTCCGGGAGAGTCAGGAGTGCTTCGGTCCGTTTCATACCGTTGGCGGTGGGATCAAGCCGGAGGCATTCGAACAGTGCAACGAGGTTCCGAGCCCGGAACTCAAGTGCGGACCCTACCGGGACTAGGAGCGCGGGTTCACGCGGTCAGCGCTTGCCATCCGCGTTGAGCACGCCGTGCGCCTGCTGGTCGGCGTGGTAGGAGCTGCGAACCATGGCGCCGACGGCGGCGTGGGTGAAGCCCATTTCGTAGGCCTTGGCCTCGAACATCTTGAAGGTGTCGGGGTGCACGTAGCGTCGCACCGGCAGGTGGTGGCCGCTGGGCGCGAGGTACTGGCCGATGGTCAGCATCTCGATGTCGTGCGCGCGCATGTCGCGCATCACGTCGAGGATTTCCTCGTCGGTCTCGCCCAGGCCGACCATCAGGCCGCTCTTGGTGGGCACGTGTGGAAACAGGGCCTTGAACTTCTTCAGCAGGTTCAAGCTGAACTGGTAATCCGAACCCGGGCGCGCTTCCTTGTACAGGCGCGGTGCAGTCTCCAGGTTGTGGTTCATCACGTCCGGCGGCGCCGCTTTCAGGATCTCCAGTGCGCGGTCGTCGCGGCCGCGGAAGTCGGGCACCAGCACCTCGATCTGCGTGCCCGGTGACAGCTCGCGCGTCTTGCGGATGCACTCGACGAAGTGGCCGGCACCGCCGTCGCGCAGGTCGTCACGGTCCACGCTGGTGATCACCACGTACTTCAGCTTGAGCTGGGCGATGGTCCTGGCGAGGTTCTCCGGCTCGTTCACGTCCAGCGGGTCGGGGCGGCCGTGGCCCACGTCGCAGAACGGGCAGCGGCGGGTGCACTTGTCGCCCATGATCATGAAGGTCGCCGTGCCTTTTCCGAAGCATTCGCCGATGTTGGGGCAGCTGGCTTCTTCGCACACCGTCACCAGCTTGTTGGCGCGCAGCACGTCCTTGATTTCGTAGAAGCGCGTGGTCGGCGAACCGGCCTTGACGCGGATCCACTCGGGTTTCTTCAGCACCTCGGCCGGCACGATCTTGATCGGGATGCGCGCGGTCTTGGCCTGGCTCTTCTGCTTGGCGGTGGCGTCGTAGCCGGCGGCGGGAAGGGCTTCGCGAACCGTGTTGTCGGTGGGGGTGTCGGGGCGGGTCATGGCAGGGCGCGGGTTGCGCAGAAGTGGGGGCTGGGGTTCAGGGGCTGAGGGTGGCGCCGAGCTTCTGGCTCAGGACCTGAGCCGCTTCATCCCATGAAACGGCAACCCCGATTGTAGAAAGATCCACCGTCTGCAGGCCCGCATAGCCACACGGGTTGATGCGCCAGTAGGGCTGCAGGTCCATGGCGACGTTGAGCGCCACGCCGTGGTAGGTGCAGTGGCGGCTGACCTTGATCCCCAGCGCGGCTATCTTGCCCAGGCCGGTGAAGTCGGGATCGGCGGCGGGCTGGCCCTGCACCTTTTTCTGCGGGCGTTGCGGCAGCAGCGCGTGGCTGAACGGGTCGTCCAGCCGCACGTAGCTGCCCGGCGCGCCCGCCACGCGGTGACCCGTCACGCCGAAATGGATCAGGGTGCGGATCACCGCCTCTTCGATGCGGTAGACGTACTCCTTGACGAAGTAGCCGGCCCGCTGCAGGTCGATCAGCGGGTAGGCCACCACCTGTCCCGGTCCGTGGTACGTC
>JAABQK010000047.1 GCA_011391495.1 Hydrogenophaga sp. | reverse complement strand
GCCCAGCAGCAGCGCACCCAACAAAAAAGTGTCCATGGCGCTATTGTCAGCTGTCTGGTGACCCTCGCTCGCGACCCGCCGGCGCCCGGCCCCCGGATGGGTGCCACGCCAAAAAAACCCCGGCCGAGGCCGGGGCAATGAGGAGCTCTTGCGAGCAGAGAGAACGGTGATGAAGCTCAGGCGCTTTGCTGGATGCCGGCGAGCACCCAGCCGCCGTTGCCGGACAGGGGCTTGCTCAGGTGCCAGATCTCGTTGATGTCGTCGGGTGCGGCGCCGTCTTCCTGCACGCGGCCGGTGAACAGCACGCTCACCACATAGCGCGGGCCGTCTTCGGCCACCTCCAGCACCTCGGCGTTCAGGTCCAGCACGCGGGTTTCCTGCGTGGCACCGTTGCGCTCGCGGATGTCCATCTGGATCTCGGCGAACATCTCTGGCGAGGTGAAATCACGGATATCGTCCAGGTTGCCCGCGTCGTTGGACGCCTGCAGGCGGATGAATTGCACCTTGGCATTGCGCACGAAACCGTTGACGTCAAAGTCGGCCGGGATGCGGGCCGCCGGCTGCACGGCGGCACCGCCACCGATGGCGCTGCCGATCATGGAACCGCCCTGGCCATAGGACGGCGCACCAGGCGCCGGCTGCGTGGGTGGCATGCGCAAGGTGTTGTTGGGCTGGCTGGCGCCAGCGCCCGCACCGGCGTAGGCCATGCCACCGCCTTGCTGGGCGGCTTTCTTGCGCATGACGAAGCCAATGACACCGATCACCGCCATGACCAGCAGGCCGATCATCAGCATGTTGGCCAGCTCTTCACCAAAGCCCAGGTGCGAGGCGAGCGCGGCCAGGCCCAGACCCGCGGCCAGACCGGCGACCGGGCCCATCCAGTTGCGCTTGGGGGCGGCTGCGGCGCCGGCAGTGGCACCGGCGGCCGGCGTGGCGCTGGATGTGGCGTCGGGCGCCTTGGCCGCCGTCGTGGCCTGGCGTTGCATGCCCAGCGACTTGCCGCCGCCGATGCGCTTGGCTTCGGCGTCCATCGCGACGGTGCCCAGACCGAGGGTCAGCACCACGGCGAGCAGGGAAAGCAGTTTCTTCATCTTGGTCTCCAGAAAGGAATTAGGACCCTGCAGGATACGGCCATGAATGACAAAGAAAAAGCAGCAACATCAGGAAAATACCTTCGCAAAAATAGGATGATCTGGGGGCGGATGCGCTGGCGTCCTGAGCAATCTGCCGGGCCGGATGCTCAGTCCCGCAAGCGCCGCAGGCCCGGATGGGCGCCGTTTTAAACCCGTTCGCATCCGGGAAAACAGCGTGCGCGGACGGTTCGTTCTCCCCATCCGGTCTGCCGGCGCCGCCCGGATCGGGCCCGGCGGCCGGTCTGCCCAGCGACCGGGCGCCCGAATTATGCAAAGCATTTGCTTGCTGAAAATGGTGGTCGCTGCTATCGTCCGTGCTCATGAAGATGGACACCCCAAGCAGCCCGGCCGCCGCCGCTCCGCGCCGTGCACGGGGCCGGCCGCGCAAGACCGCCGGCGAGCGCGACGATGGCAACCGGCGCCAGGAGTTGCTGCGCGCGGCGGCGCGCCTGTTTCGCCAGCAGGGCTTCGCCGCCACCAGCACGCGGGACATCGCCGCTGCCGTGGGCATGCGTTCGGGCTCGCCCTTCTACCACTTCGAGAACAAGGAAGCGCTGCTCGCCGCGGTGATGCAGGAGGGCATGCAGAGCGCGCTGCGCCGGCAGACGCTGGCGGTGGACGCTGCGGTGGCGAGTGCCACGGCGCTCGGTCACACGCTGGGTGCGCGCGAGTGCCTGCGGGTGCTGGTGCGCAGCCATTTCGAGGTGCTGCTCGGACCCGACAGCGACTTCATTCCGGTGATGCTGTACGAATGGCGGTCGCTCTCGCCGGCGCAGCGCAACGAGGTGAACGCCTTGCGCCGTGACTACGAGGCGGTGTGGGTGCCGGTGCTGCAGGCGCTGCATGACAGCGGCCAGCTCAGCGGCGACCCCAGCCTCGCGCGGCTGATGATCTTCGGCGCGCTCAACTGGTCGGTGCAGTGGTACGACGAACGGCGCACCGCCACGCTGGACGATCTGACCCAGGCCGCGCTGCTGCTCTTCCTGAAAGACCCGTCATGAATCCATGGCCTCCCCAGCCGGCGCCCTATCGCTCGGTCTTTGCCCCGGGCCTGCTGGCCGGCCGCGTGGTGGTGGTCACCGGTGGCGGATCGGGCATCGGCCGCTGCACGGCGCACGAGCTGGCCAGCCTGGGTGCGCACGCGGTGCTGCTGGGGCGCAACGCCGGGAAGCTGGAGGCCACGGCTGAGGAGATCGTGGCCGATGGCGGCCAGGCCAGTTTCCACGTCTGCGACATCCGGCAGGAAGACGCGGTGCGCCGCGTGGTGGCGGACACGGTGGCGGCGCACGGCCGCATCCACGGGCTGGTGAACAATGCGGGGGGCCAGTACATCACCCCGCTGGAGCAGATCAGCGCCAAGGGCTGGCAGGCGGTGATCGACACCAACCTCACCGGGGGCTTCCTGGTGGCGCGCGAGTGTTACCTGCAGAGCATGGCGCAGCACGGCGGCGCCATCGTGAACATCGTGGCCGACATGTGGGGCTCCATGCCCGGCATGGGTCACAGTGGCGCGGCCCGCGCCGGCATGGTCAGCTTCACCGAGACCGCCGCGCTGGAGTGGGCGAAGAGCGGCGTGCGCGTGAACGCGGTGGCGCCGGGCTACATCGCCTCCAGCGGCATGGACCACTATCCCGAAGCCGCCGGGCCGATGCTGCGTGCGATGCGCGAGACGGTGCCTGCGGGGCGCTTCGGCAACGAGGCGGAGACCTCGGCGGCCATCGTGTTCCTGCTCACGCCCGCGGCCAGCTTCATCAGCGGCACGGTGCTGCGGGTCGACGGCGCACGCCCGCAGGTTCGCATGGGCTGGGGCCAGGTGGCCGCCACCGCCGAGGTGCAGCAGCGCGACGCGGTGAAACCGTTTGACGGCTTTCACCGCGCGGTGACGCCGAAGGTGTTCCAGTGATGAGCTTCGTTCCCAGCTTCAACCCGCACAGTGAACCGGCAGCGCAACGGCGCGAGGCCGCTCTGGCGCGCATCGCGAGCCTGCGTGCGCTGGAAGAGCGCGCCGCACAGGCCTCCGCGACATCGAAACCGCTGTTCGACAAGCGCGGCCAGCTGCTGCCACGCGAGCGCATCGCGCTGCTGCTGGACCCGGGCGCGCCGTTCCTGCCGCTGTGCTCGCTGGCAGGATTTCTGCAAGACACCCAAGATCCCGGGAAGTCGGTGCCCGGCGGCGGCATGCTGGCCGGCATCGGGTTCATCAGCGGCGTGCGCTGCATGGTGGTGGCGAGCGACTCGGGCATCGAGGCCGGTGCGATCCAGGCGCGGGGTCTGGAGAAGATCCTGCGCGTGCAGGAGATGGCACTCGAAAACAAATTGCCCTTCGTGCACCTGGTGGAGAGCGCGGGCGCGAACCTGATGAAGTACCAGGTGGAAGGTTTCGTGCTCGGCGGCGGCCTGTTCCGCAACCTTGCGCGGCTCTCGGCCGCCGGCCTGCCCGTGATCACGGTGCAGCACGGTTCGGGCACGGCGGGTGGCGCCTACATGCCGGGCCTGTCCGACGTGGTGATCATGGTGCGCGGCCGCTCGCGTGCCTTCCTGGCCGGCCCGCCGCTGCTCATGGCCGCGACCGGCGAGGTGGCGACCGAAGAGGAACTGGGCGGGGCCGAGATGCACACCAGCGTGTCCGGGCTGGGGGAGTACCTGGCTGAGGACGACCGCGAAGCGCTGGGGTTGGCGCGCCGGGTGGTGGACCAGACCGGCTGGCAGAGTGCGAAGGTTCACGCCGCCGAGCCGCCGCGGTACGACGCCGAAGACCTGCTCTCCCTCATGCCCGCCCACCACCGCGAGCCGGTGGACATGCGCGAAGTCATGCTGCGCATCACCGATGCGTCGGACATCCTCGAATTCAAGCCGCTCTACGGGGCGGCGACGATCTGCGCGCAGGCGCGCATCGGCGGCCACGCGGTCGGGATCATCAGCAACAACGGCCCGATCGACGTGGCCGGCGCCAACAAGGCCACGCACTTCATCCAGTGGATGTGCCAGCTCGGCCACCCGATCGTCTACCTGCAGAACACCACCGGCTACATGGTGGGCAAGGACAGCGAGCAGGGCGGCATGATCAAGCACGGCAGCAAGATGATCCAGGCCGTGACCAACGCCAGCGTGCCGCAGATCACCATCCAGTGCGGGGCCTCGTTCGGCGCCGGCAACTACGGCATGTGTGGCCGCGGCTACGCACCACGCTTCCTCTTCAGCTGGCCCGGCGCGAAAACCGCGGTGATGGGCGGCGAGCAGGCCGCCCGCACGATGCAGATCGTCGCCGAGGCCGGCCTGGCGCGCAAAGGCCTTCCAACCGACACGCCCGAGGTGCAGGCGCAGATGCAGGCGCAGTACGACGCCATCGTGCAGAAGTTCGAGTCGCAGGCCGACGCGTTCACCACCAGCGGCCTGGTGCTGGACGACGGCGTGATCGACCCGCGCGACACGCGCGCCGTGTTGGCGTTCTGCCTCGACACCTGCGCCGAAGCCGCGGCGCGCCAGCCCAGGCCGGTGCAGTTCGGCGTGGCGCGCATGTAGGTCCCTGCAGACAGACCAGAACAGACCGAAGGAGACAGCCATGCAGTACACCCACGAGCACCGCGAGATCCAGGCCACGCTCAAGCGCTTCATCGACGAGCAGATCAACCCGCATGTGGACGAGTGGGAAGCGGCCGAGATCTTCCCCGCGCACGAGGTGTTCAAGGCGATGGGCCAGCTGGGGCTGCTGGGCCTGAACAAGCCCGAGGCCTACGGCGGCATGGGGCTGGACTACTCGTACAGCGTGGCCATGGCCGAAACGCTGGGGCACATCCACTGCGGCGGCGTGCCCATGGCCATTGGCGTGCAGACCGACATGGCCACGCCCGCGCTGGCGCGCTTCGGCAGCGACGAGCTGCGCGCCCAGTTCCTGGCACCGGCCATTGCGGGTGACATGGTGGGCTGCATCGGCGTGAGCGAGCCGGGCGCGGGCAGCGACGTGTCGGCCATCAAGGCCGTCGCGCGAAAGGACGGCGACGACTACGTCATCAGCGGCCAGAAGATGTGGATCACCAACAGCCTGCAGGCCGACTGGATGTGCATGCTGGTCAACACCAGCGACGGCCCGGCGCACAAGAACAAGAGCCTGGTCATGGTGCCGCTGCGTGAGAACGGCAAGACCGTCAAGGGCTTCGAGGTGGGCCAGAAGATCCGGAAGATCGGCATGAACAGCAGCGACACCGGTTTGCTGTTCTTCGACGAAGTGCGTGTGCCGCAGCGCTACCGCATCGGCGCCGAGGGCTCGGGCTTCATCTACCAGATGCAGCAGTTCCAGGAAGAGCGCCTGTGGGCTGCCGCGAGCTGCCTGCAGAGCCTCACCAACTGCATCCAGTGGACGGTGGACTATGCGCAGGACCGTCAGCTCTTCGGCGCCACGCTGGCCGACCAGCAGTGGGTGCAGTTCAAGCTGGCCGAACTCAAGACCGAGGTCGAAAGCCTGCGCGCGCTGACCTACCAGGCCTGCGAACACTACGTGGCCGGCGAGGACGTGACCGAGTGGGCCACCATGGCCAAGCTCAAAGCCGGACGCTTGAACCGCACCGTGCCCGACACCTGCCTGCAGTTCTGGGGTGGCATGGGCTTCACCTGGGACAACAAGGTCTCGCGCATGTACCGCGACGGGCGGCTCGCGTCGATCGGCGGCGGTGCCGACGAGGTGATGCTCGGCATCCTCACCAAAGTCATGGGCATCGCCAAGCGACCGGTGAAATGAGGACACGCACATGAGCAACTTTCTGGTGGTTCGACAGGGCGATACCGAGCGCTGGACGCTCAACGACCCGGCCTCGCGCAACGCCTTGTCCGACGCGATGGTGGTGGCGCTGTTCGAAGCCTGCCTGCTCGCCAAGAGCGACCCGATCCTGCGCACGGTGGTGCTCACCGGTGCCGCGGGTGCCTTCTGCGCCGGCGGCAGCCTGGGAGGATTCGCCAGCGCCATCGGCCAGCCGCTGCAGCCGGGCGAGAGCGATCCGCTGTTCGAGGCCAACCGCCGCTTTGGCGACGTGCTGCATGCCCTCATCGAACTGCCGCAGCTGCTGGTCTGCGCGGTGGATGGTCCGGCGATGGGCGGCGGTTTCGGCCTGGCCTGCTGCGCCGACATCGTGCTCGCGACGCAGCGCTCGGTGTTCGCCACGCCCGAAGTCACGCTCGGCTTGCCGCCAGCGCAGATCGCGCCCTTCGTCTGGATGCGCCTGGGCGAGCGCGCGGCGCGCGAATGTCTGCTCTCGGGACGCCACTACCGCGCGGGCGAAGCGCGCGAACTCGGGCTGGTCAACAACGTGGTGGCCGACGGAGAAATGGACGACGCCGTGCATGACACCCTGCAAAAGTTCAGCCACGCTGCGCCTGGCGCAACGGCGGCCACCAAGCGATTGCTGCAGCGCCTGCGTGGACGTGCGCCGGATCTGCGCGACGAAGCCGCCATCGCCTTTGCCAGCGCCCTGCGCGGCAGCGAAGCCGCAAGCGGCCTGCATGCGTTTGCCCGCAAGCAGATCCCGCCCTGGGTCAAGAACGACGCCGCGCGATGAAGAAGCTGCTCGTCGCCAACCGCGGCGAAATCGCCTGTCGGATCATCCGCAGTGCGCACGCCATGGGCATTTCCACCGTGGCGGTGTTTTCCGATGCCGACCGGGACGCCCTGCATGTGCGCGAGGCCACCACTGCCGTGGCGCTGGGCGGCACCGCCTCGTCCGACAGCTACCTGCGCATCGACAAGCTGCTCGAAGCCGCGCGCGCCACCGGCGCCGATGCGGTGCACCCTGGTTATGGTTTCCTGAGCGAGAACGCCGACTTTGCCCAGGCGGTGATCGATGCGGGCCTCACCTGGGTCGGCCCGCCGCCCGCCGCCATCCGGGCGCTCGGCAGCAAGTCCGCTGCCAAGGCGCTGGCACAGGCCCATGGCGTGCCCTGCCTGCCGGGCTACTTCGGCGACGACCAGCGCGATCAGACCTTCGTGGAAGCGGCGCAGCGCATCGGTTTTCCGCTCATGGTCAAGGCCGTGGCCGGCGGCGGCGGGCGCGGCATGCGGCAGGTGGCAAGCGCCGAGCAGCTGCTGCCCGCGCTGCACAGCGCGCGCTCGGAAGCCCTGTCGGGTTTTGGCGATGGGGATTTGCTGATCGAGCGCGCCCTGCTGCGCCCGCGCCATGTGGAGGTGCAGGTGTTCGCCGACGCGCACGGCCACTGCATCCACCTCGGCGAGCGCGACTGCTCGGTGCAGCGCCGGCACCAGAAGATCATCGAGGAAGCGCCGAGCCCGGCGGTGTCGCCGGCGCTGCGCGCCGAGCTGGGCCGCTGCGCCGTCGCGCTCGCGCAGGCGGCGGGATATGTCGGTGCTGGCACGGTGGAGTTCTTGCTGGAGGGCGAGGCGGGTTTCGCCGCCGGGCCGCCCCAAGGTGAAACAGCCCCGTCGGGGGGCAGCGACCCGCGCAGCGGCGGAGCGTCGCAGCCCGGCTTCTATCTCATGGAAATGAACACGCGGCTGCAGGTGGAGCATCCCGTCACCGAGATGTTGACGGGTCTCGATCTGGTCGAGTGGCAGCTGCGTGTGGCCCGTGGCGAGCCGCTGCCGCTCGCGCAGGATGACGTGCCGTTCACCGGCCACGCGATCGAGGTGCGTCTGTGTGCCGAGGACGAACACTTCACGCCGCACGCCGGGCGGGTGGCGCACTTCGCAGCACCAGACCTCACGCTGCCGGGACGCCGCTTTGACCATGCGCTGGAAGCCGGCTGCGAGGTCACACCGCATTACGACGCCTTGCTGGGCAAGCTGATCGTGCACGCACCCACGCGGGCCGAGGCGATGCAGCGCCTGGAGCACGCGCTGTCGCAGACCCAGGTGCTCGGCTTGCCGACCAACCGCGGCTTCCTGGCCGCCTGCCTGCGCCACCCCGAGTTCCGCGCCGGCCAGGCCGGCATTCCCTTTCTGGCCGAACACGGCGAGGCCCTGCGCCAGTGGTTGGTCCCCGGTGCAGAAGCCTCGCTCGTCGCCGCCCTGGCCATCGCCTTTGCCGACCGACCGCCGGCCGATGCCTTGCCGGTGCCGTTCACCCGCAGCCTGCGCCTGTGCCCTGCCCGGCAGGTGGATGCCGCGCCGTGGACGCTGGCGGTGCGTGAAACCGGTCGTGGCGCGGTGCAGGCCGTGCTGGGCGAGGACCGCTTCAGCGCGCAGATCCGCGCGGCGGGCGAGGGCGCGCTGCGCATCGAGCTCGACGGTGTGTCCTGGCGCACGCAGGCGGTGCGCATCGGCGGTGCGCCGGGCGCACCGCGCTGGCAGGTGCAGGTGGCGGGTGCGGCAGAAGGCGGACACGCCGTGGCCCACGAGTGCTGGCTCGACGACCTGAGCCATGCGCCGCGGGAGCGCGCGGGCGCTGCATCGGCAACGCGGGAACTGCGCGCGCCCTTCAACGGCAAGCTGCTGGCCGTGCTGGCCCGCCCAGGGCAGGCGGTGGCGCAGGGCGCGCCGCTGCTGGTGATCGAGTCCATGAAGCTGGAGCACACGCTGGCCGCGCCGCGCGACGCGGTGGTGGAGAGTCTGGACGTGACGCCCGGCCAGCAGGTCACGCCTGGTCAGCTGCTGCTCAGCTTTGCCGCCGAAGCGGGCGCCAGCGCATGAACGCCGCCGAACACGGCTTCACCGCCGAAGACCGCGCCGCGCTCACCGGCACCGTCCGGCGTTTTGCCACGCAGGCGATTGCGCCCCACGTGGACGCCTGGGACAGCGCGGGTGAATTCCCGCGCGCCCTCTACCGTGAGGCTGCCGGACTCGGGCTGCTGGGTCTCGGCTATCCCGAGGCGCTGGGCGGCACACCCGCGCCCTGGGGGCTGCGCAACGCCATGGCGCAGACGCTGGCGCGCTTTGGTGGCAGCGGTGGGGTGATGGCCGGCCTGTTTTCGCACAACATCGGCCTGCCGCCGGTGCTGGCCCACGGAACCGCAGCGCAACAGGCCGAGATCGTGCCCCCGGTGTTGCAGGGTGAGCGGATCGCCGCGCTGGGCATCACCGAGCCCGGCGGCGGCTCCGACGTGGCGGCGCTGCGCACTACCGCGCGGCTGGACGGCGGCGACTACGTGATCGACGGCGAGAAGGTGTTCATCACCTCCGGCATGCGCGCCGACTGGATCACGCTCGCGGTCAGAACCGATCCCGGCCACCAGGGGGCCGGCGGCCTCTCGATGATCGTGGTGCCCGGCGATGTGCCCGGCCTCTCCCGCACGCCGCTGCAGAAAATGGGCTGGCTCTGCTCCGACACCGCCCACCTGCGCTTCGACGGTGTGCGCGTGCCCGCGCGTTACCGCCTGGGCCAAGAGGGCGCGGGCTTTCGCATGGTCATGGGCAACTTCAACGGCGAGCGCCTGGCCCTCGCGGCCATGGCGCTGGGGTTTGCCGAAGCCTGCTATGACGAAGCCCTGGCCTGGGCGCGGCAGCGCCAGACCTTCGGCGCAGCCCTGATCGAACGCCAGGTGATCCGCCACAGGCTGATGGACATGCAGATGCGCATCGCATCGACGCAGGCCTGGGTCGATGCCGTGGGTGCGCGCGCCGATGCGGGGGACACCGGGCCTGACTGGGTGGCGCAGGTGTGCCTGCTGAAGAACCACGCCACCCAGACCATGCAGTTCTGCGCCGATGCCGCGGTCCAGATCCTCGGCGGCATGGGCTTCATGCGCGGCACCGTGAGCGAACGCATCTACCGCGAAGTCAAGGTCATGATGATCGGCGGCGGTGCCGAAGAAATCATGAAGGAACTGGCCGCCCGGCAACTGGGCGTCTGAGGGCGGCCTCAGACGCGATACCGGACAATCCCCGCATGACCAAGACCATCACCCTGCCCACCGAATTCGAGCCCGAGTTCATCGCCGGCCTGAAAGCCATCTTTGAAGAAAAGATCGTCTTCAACCAGGTGCTCGGCCTGAAGATCACCAGCCTCAAGCCCGAGCGCGTGACCGCGCGCATCGAGATGAAGCCGCAGCTCGTGGGCCACTACAGCTACAACCGCGTGCACGGCGGCGTCATCAGCGCCGGGCTCGATGCCATGGGCGGCCTGGCCTGCATGGCCGCCATCGGCGCGCGCCACATGGACGAGTCGCCCGAGCAGCGCCTGCACCGCTTCGGCAAGCTCGGCACCATCGACCTGCGCATCGACTACCTGCGCCCCGGTATCGGCGAGTTTTTTGAACTGCGTGCCGAAGTCATGCGCCTGGGCTCGCGCGTGGCCTCCACGCGCATGGAGTTCCTGGGGTCCGACGGCAAGCTGCTCTCGTGCGGCTCGGCCGCGTACATCGTGTCCTGAGGGGCTCGCGCCGTGCGTCGCCGCCGTCCAGCGCAGCCGCCGGCACGCCAGCGCCTGCTGCGCTGGGCCCGCGTGCTCTGGGCCTCGCCCAACACGGTCGTCGGCCTCGCCCTCGGCCTGCTGCTGCTCCCGGCGGGCGCGCGCTTCCGGCGGGTGGGCGGCGTACTCGAAATCGCCGCCCTGCGCCAGCGCCCCCGGCGCCGCTGGCCCTTCGCCGCCATCACCTTCGGCCACGTGATCCTGGGCACCCATGCGCAGGAACTGGAGCGCCTGCGCGCGCACGAACGGGTGCACGTGCGGCAGTGCGAACGCTGGGGGCCGCTGTTCCTGCCGGCGTATTTGCTCGCCGGGGTCTGGCAGTGGGTGCGGGGACGGAAAGCTTATTGGGACAACCCGTTTGAGGTGGAGGCGCGGCGGGTTGGGGGGTGTTGAGGGACGGTTGTCGACCCGAACCAGTCGTCTGGCTGCCGAACTTGCCAACCGCTAAGCGGCCGTTTGAGCGCATGGAGCGCCTACTTCGCGCGGTGTCGAATTCAGCCAGATCGCGCCGACTGGGGGCGCTTGGCGGTCCTGAATTCTGATCGGCGCAGACTGAGGCCGTACCTCGGGGCTGCCCCTCGCTTATGGCGCAGGCATCCAAGCTGTACTGCGGGAGTGCCGGCGTCGGCAATCGCGCCTGACCTCAATCGTCAAACGCATCCAGTCGGTTTCGGCAGGCCGCCGTACTTGGTGATCGGCTTCATGGGGCCCGTCATCCAAATCTTGAACAGTTCCTTCTGGTCTTCGTCGAGATACTTTGCGAATTTGCGGATCGGCGGCACCACGCTTTGTTCTTC
>JAABQK010000046.1 GCA_011391495.1 Hydrogenophaga sp. | reverse complement strand
TCCAGCCCCAGCTCGCCCAGAATGGCTTCCGCCGCCGGGCGTTTGTCTTCGGTTCCGAACCGGGCGTGGGTGATCCCCAGTGCCTTCAGGCGCAAGCGCAGGGCCGGCGAGTCGCGCCCGCTCACCACCGCGGGCGTGATGCCGGCACGCTGCAGCAGCTTGATGCCATGGCCGTCGAGGGTGTGAAAGCGCTTGATCGTCTCGCCGGATTCGGTGAAGTAGAGACCACCGTCGGTGAGCACACCATCGACATCGAAGAACACCACGCGCACCGGCTGCGCCCGCAGCAACAGCTCAGGGTCGAAATTCAGCACAGGGCGCAGCGGCGGCAGATCAGAAGACATGGAGCAATGCTAACCGGGGAGTACACCAGCCACGAGGAAGCACTCCAAATCCAGGGCGCCGCTGCTCTGGCTTGGCCTGACCGCCAGCGCCGCCCTCCCGGGGAAAAGCGGCGCAGGGGAGTCAGATCACCTTCGCGCGCATCAGGTCGTTAGTGTTGAGCGCGCCCGTCAGGCGGCCGGCCTCATCCACCACCAGCAAGCTGGTGATACGGCTGCTCTCCATCAGGCCAGCGGCCTCCACCGCGAGCGCGCCAGCGCGCACGGTGCGGGGAGGGGTGTGCATCACGTCGCGTGCCGTCAGTGTGCGCAGGTCGGCACTGCTGCCGGTTTTTTCAATCAGGCGACGCAGGTCGCCATCGGTGAAGACACCGAGCGCGCGGCCGTCGGCATCGACGATGGCGCTCATGCCCAGTCCCTTGGCGCTGATTTCCCGCATCAGCGTCATGAGATCGGCATCCAGGGCCACCCGTGGCACCTCGTCTCGGGTCCGCATCACGTCGCTCACGTGGGTGAGCAGCTTGCGGCCCAGCGCTCCGCCCGGGTGCGAGCGGGCAAAATCGTCGGCCTTGAAGCCACGCGCATCCAGCAGCGCCACCGCCAGCGCATCGCCCATGGCGAGCTGCGCGGTGGTGCTCGCGGTGGGCGCGAGGTTGTGCGGACAGGCCTCTTTCTCCACCGAGGCATCGAGCACCACCTGGGCATGTCGCCCAAGCGTGGACTCCGGGCGGCCGGTGAGCGCGAGCAGCGGCACCCCCATGCGCTTGATCAGCGGCAGCAGGATGGTGAGCTCTTCGCTTTCGCCACTGTTGCTGATGCCCAGCACCACGTCCGCGGCCGTGATCATGCCCAAGTCGCCGTGGCTGGCCTCGGCCGGATGGACGAACATGGCCGGACTGCCGGTCGAAGCGAGCGTGGCGGCGATCTTGCGCCCCACGTGGCCACTTTTGCCCATGCCCATGACCACCACCCGGCCGGAGCTGGCCAGCACCAGGGCCACCGCCTGCGCGAAGCTGTCGTCCATGCGCTCGGACATCGCGCTGACGGCGGTGGCTTCGATGCTCAGCGTTTCACGGGCCAGGGAAAGGGCGCGAACAGGGTCGAAAGTGGGCGGCAGACTCATCGCGGCATTATCGCCCTGCGGTCAGCGCAGAGCCCCAAGTCGCTCAGTTCGGCTGACATCGTGCAGTCCGCCTGGAGGCACAAGACCTGCGGAGCCCCGCCGGCTGAAGCGACCCGCGTCCGCGGGGAGGCGCGGGAGCAACCCTTAACATCGGAACCATGAATTCGCTGGACATCACGCTCCTCTACCTGCTGGCTGCTGTGCTGGGGGTGGTGGCCTGCCGCCAGCTCAAGTTGCCTCCCATGCTGGGATACTTGGTGGTGGGTGTGGTGATCGGACCGAACGCGCTCGCGCTGGCGCAGAACTCCAGCGGCGTGCGCTACCTGGCCGAGTTCGGCGTGGTGTTTCTGATGTTCGTGATCGGACTCGAGTTCAGCCTGCCCAAGTTGCGGGCCATGCGGCGCCATGTGTTTGGACTGGGCATGTCGCAGGTGGTGCTCACGGTCTTGATCACCACCGCTGCCTCGCTGCTGCTGGTGCTGCTGCTGCCCACCTGGTGGAATGTTTCGTGGCAGATTGCGGTGGCGTTGGGCGGCATCATGGCCATGAGCAGCACCGCCATCGTGATCAAGTTGGTGGCCGAGCGGCTGGAACTGGAGTCCGAGCATGGCAAGCGCGTGGTGGGCATCCTGCTGTTCCAGGATCTGGCGGTGGTGCCGCTGCTGGTACTGATACCGGCGCTGGGTGCGGCGCCTGAAGAGTTGTTGCCCGCACTCGGGCTGGCGCTGATCAAGGCCGTGGTCTTGCTCGGCGTGCTGCTGACGGGTGGCCAGAAGCTCATGCGCTGGTGGCTCACGCTGGTGGCGCGGCAAAAGAGCGACGAGCTGTTCATGCTCAATCTGCTGCTGATCACCCTGGGACTGGCCTGGCTCACCGAACACGCGGGCCTTTCGCTGGCCCTGGGTGCTTTTGTCGCCGGCATGCTGATCTCGGAGACAGAGTACAAGCACCAGGTGGAGACCGATATCCGGCCGTTTCATGACGTGCTGCTTGGCCTGTTCTTCATCACCATCGGCATGATGCTGGACTGGCGCCTGGTGTTCGAGCGCTGGCCCCTGGTCCTGCTGCTGCTCACGCTCTCGGTGAGCTTCAAGCTCGCGCTCATCACCGGCCTGACGCGTGCCTTCGGCGCCTCCATGGGCGTGTCGCTGCGCACCGGCCTTTACCTTGCGCAGGCGGGGGAATTCGGTCTGGTGCTGCTGACGCTGGCGGGCCAGAACAACCTGGTGCCACCGCAGTTGTTCAACCCCATCCTGGCCTCCATGGTGTTGTCCATGCTGACCACGCCGTTTGTGATCCTGTACACCAACGACATCGTCGCGCGCGTGGTCGGCAGCGACTGGCTGATGCAGTCGGTGCAGATGACCAGCATCGCGCGCAAGGCGATCAATGCCGACAAGCACGTGATCATCTGCGGCTACGGCCGCTGCGGGCAGAACCTGGCCCGGCTGCTGGAGGCCGAAGGCATTCCCTACATGGCACTGGACCTCGATCCGGACCGCGTGCGCCAGGCGGCTGCCGCCGGGGACTCGGTCGTGTTTGGCGACGCAGCGCGAATCCAGGCGCTGCTGGCCGCGGGCCTGCACCGCGCCAGTGCCGTGGTGATCACCTACCTGGACACCGCCAGTGCGCTCAAGGTGCTGCACCACACGCAGGAGCAGGCGGTGAATGTGCCCGTGGTGGTGCGCACGGTGGACGACCTGGATCTGGACAAGCTGCGCCAGGCGGGTGCCACCGAGGTGGTTCCCGAGGCGATAGAGGCCAGCCTGATGCTGGCCACCCACGCGCTGGCATTGGTGGGGGTGCCGCGGCGGCGTGTGATCCGCGTTGTGCAGGAGCAGCGCGACGCCCGCTACAACCTCCTCAAGGGCTACTTCCACGGCGCCGACGACAGCAGCGCCGATGAGATCGAGAACGAGCGCCTGCTCAGCGTGAGCCTGCCGCCGGCGGGTCGCACCGTGGGCAAGACGCTTGGCAGCCTGGCGCTGCAGGCAGCGGGTGTGCGCCTGGTCAGCCTGCGCCGGGCGAGCGGAAAGCCCACGCCCTTCAACGACGACACGGTCTGCCAGGGGGGCGACACACTGGTGCTCAGCGGCAAGGCGCCTGCCCTGGCGCTGGCTGAAGAACGCCTGCTCAAAGGCTGAACGGCCTGGACAGTGGATCAATTCCACAACCAAGTCATGGACAAATGGAACGTTGAGTTTCGTTTGTGACCGCTCAGTCGTTATCCTTGGCCGCTTTCAACCACCAGGAGAGCAGCATCATGGATCGCCGATTGTTTCTGGGTGCCGGCGTGGCCGGTGCCACCGCGCTGACGATTTCTTCCGTCTGGTCGCAGAGCGCCCCCAACCTGGGTGCGCCCAGCCTGCCCACCACCGGATTTCGCCGCCTGAAGGTCGGTGCGATGGAAGTCATCGCCCTGAACGACGGCGCGCTGCGCCGACCGCTGGGAGAGGAGTTTGTTCGCAATGTGCCGCTGGAGCAGGTCAAGGCCCTGCTGGCGGCACAGTCCTTGCCCACCGACTACGTGGACATCCCGTTCACGCCCTTTCTGGTGGTCAACGGCAACACCCGCTTCCTGATCGACACCGGCTTTGCAGACAACGGCCCGCCCACCACCGGCAAACTGGCCGCCAACCTCGCCGCAGCAGGCTACAGGCCGGAGGACATCGACCACGTCATCATCAGCCACTACCACGGCGACCACATCAATGGCCTGCGCAAGAAAGACGGCTCACTGATGTTCCCCAAAGCCAAAGTGCACGTGCCCGCACCCGAGCACGCCTTCTGGTTCGATGACGCGAAGATGAACGCGGCGCCGCCTGCCGCCCGCGGCGGGTTCGAGAACGCACGCCGCGTGATCGGCAGCCTGCCGGCCGAGCAGCTGGTGAAGTTCGAGCCAGGCGCGGAAGTGGCGCCGGGCATCCGTGCCGAAGCCGCTTTCGGTCACACGCCTGGCATGAGCGTCTTCAACATCGGTTCGGAGGGTCAGAACTTCTTCTATGTGGCGGACGTGACCAACGTGCCCTCGCTGTTCGCGCGCAGCCCCGACTGGGCCGTGACGTTCGACATGGACCCCGAGATGGCGCGGCAGACCCGCCGCCGCATCTTCGACAGGCTGGCCAAGGACAAGACCGTCGCGGGTGGTTTCCACTTCCCCTTCCCGGCCTTCGGCACGATGGAGGTCACCGCTGCGCCGGGCGCGTTGCAGCTGGCTGGCAGCGGCTACCAGTTCAAGCCCATGGCCTGACGAGATACCGGCTGCGTGCACCACCCCGGCCTTGGCCGGGGTTTTTTGTGCCAGGGCGCAGGGCGGATAATTCCGCGCATGGACACATCCGCCTACCTGACATCCCACATCCGCACCGTACCCGACTGGCCGGCACCCGGTGTGCAGTTCCGCGACATCACGCCGCTGCTGCAGGACCCGAAAGTGTTCCGGGTCCTGATCGACACCTTTGTGCACCGCTACATGGACCCGGCGCTGCGTCCGACGGTGGTCGCCGGCCTCGATGCAAGGGGTTTCATCATCGGATCGGTGCTCGCCTATGAGCTGGGGGTGGGCTTCGTGCCCATCCGCAAAAAAGGCAAGCTGCCTTTCACCACCGTGGCAGAAACCTACGAGCTGGAATACGGCAGCGCCACCGTGGAGCTTCACACCGACGCCGTCAAACCGGGTGACCGCGTGGTCCTGATCGACGATCTCATCGCCACCGGTGGCACCATGATGGCAGGACGCCGTCTGCTGGAAAAACTGGGCGCCGAGGTGATGGAAGGCGCTGCCATCGTGGACCTGCCCGAACTCGGCGGCTCAGAGAGGCTGCGCGCCTCGGGCCTGAAGCTCTTCACCCTGCTGAACTTCGCCGGTCACTGACAGTTGCTTGCTTGTGGCGGCCCACGAAGCAGGTCGCATCCGAGCGGCTGGCTTCACAGCTTGCCGTGCTGCGTTTCGCTCAGGGCGGTGAAGTCGCTGTGCGATTCGGGGACCGGCAGAAAGGCATCTCTGTCGGCCGGTCCGCGACCCAGCGCGGGCGATGCCGCCTGGAGCGCCTGGCGAAACGCCTCCACCTCGTCCGCGTCCACCGGCTGCGCTCGCCCGTAGGGTTGGACCATCGGCGGCGACGGAATGGCGGTCGGGCTGGGCGCCTGGGACGCAGGAGCCACCTCGCGCCGGGTCTGCGCCGCGACCGCAGCCTTGAGCGCCATGCCCCGCTGGTCGTGCACCGCCTTGCGGCGCCAGTACACCGAGGGCACGGTCATGCTGTGTCTGGACTGGGCACTGGCCTGGATCCACCGTTCGATTTCCAGCAGGTACTCGTCGGGCATCACATTCGCCGGCAGGGCGAGGTCAACCAGCACCAGAAATCCGTCGCCATTGGCGTCGAGCGTCAGCACCTTGAAGTCGTAACTGGTGGAGAGCACGCCGCCGCGGATCATGGACTCGCGCACCACGGAAAACAGCTGCTCACGCCGGAGAATGCGTCGGCCACGCCGCGGTGAAATCAGCGGCAGCGTGGTCTGACCAAACGACTTCCTCGCTCGACCATTCGTTCCCTTGCGGGTTGGCGTGTGTTTTTTGGCTTGCAGCCAGCTGATCAGGGACATGATGGAGATAAGCGCAGGTCGGTGGGTGGCTTGGGTTGGAAGGCAACAGAAACGGCGACAAATCAGGCCCGGCGGGTCGGCCCGACCCTTCAGGTGACGGCCACGCGCTTGGGTTTGTTGTACATGCGGCGCGCCAGCACCGCCGCCATCGCCACCGTCAGGTCCAGCGCAATGTCGGGGTGGCGCGTGGAGAGCTCGCGAAAACGCAGAGGTGTCAGACACCACAGCCGACAGTCGCTGCCTGCGTTCACCGTGGCACTGCGTGGCAGGTGGCTGAAAAAAGCCCCCTCACCCAGCAGGGAGCCGCTACCCACCATGGCGATACGGATGCGCTCACGGTCGTCCTCGTAATGCACGGTGAGACTCCCGCTTTCGACGAAGTAGACGGTGCGGTCTTTCACACCTTGTTCGATCAGCGCCTGCCCCTGATGCAGGCTGACCGATTGCAGGTAGTTGGCCAGCGTCTGCCACTGGGGCTCGTTCAGGTTCAGCGGCACCGCATCCAGCGCGCTGCTCAGGCGCATGGCCTGGGCCAGAGCCTGAATGTCATGGCGGGTGGATGTGGGCAAAGAAGCACTCATGTTTTCAAGATAACCGCGCGAGGTGCACGGGCGCAAGCGGCATTTACGGCTGCTTACAGTTGCGCTCCCAGCGGTGCGGCGACGGTGCCGGACGGCTGACCGGTCGCTATTTACCGATGCAAAAACGCGAAAAAATCTCGCCCAGCAAATCGTCGGCGGTGAATTCACCGGTGATCGCACCCAGCGCTTGCTGGGCCAGTCGCAATTCTTCCGCGAGAAGATCCAGCTGTTCGGCTCCGGCAGCCAGCAGCGCGCGCGCGGCATCGAGGTGCCCACCCACGCGCTGCAGCGCTTGCAAATGGCGTTCGCGCGCCATGAACAGGCCTTCGCCCGCGTGCTGCCAGCCGGCCAGCATCAACAAGCGCTGGCGCAGCGCTTCCAGACCATCACCACTTTTCGCCGAGACCGCCAGTTCGTCCAGCTGCAGCCGCGCCTGCAGCGCTTCCCTGTGCGCGTCGTTGCATTGGTCCAGCTTGTTCCACACCTGCAGCACGCTCACGCCGGGAGGCAGGGCGTCGGCTATGGCGGCATCGTCCGCCTGGTAAGCGGGCGAATCGCTGCGGGTCAGGTCGTGCAGGAACAGCACGGCGTCGGCCTTCTGAATCTGGCCCCAGGCGCGTTCGATGCCGATTTTCTCCACCTCGTCCACGTCCGGGCTGTCGCGCAGGCCGGCGGTGTCGATCACGTGCAGCGGCACGCCTTCGATCTGGATCGTCTGCTGCACCACGTCACGTGTGGTGCCGGCGATCGGCGTCACGATGGCCAGCTCAGCGCCCGCCAGCGCATTCAGCAGCGAACTTTTTCCCGCGTTGGGCTGGCCTGCGATCACCACCTTCAGGCCGTCGCGCAGCAGCGCGCCCTGGCGCGCTTCGTTCAGCACCGCCGCCAGGCCTTCGCGCAGGCGCTGCAGTTGGCCAGTGGCGTCAGCCTTCTGCAGGAAGTCGATCTCTTCTTCGGGAAAGTCCAGCGTCGCCTCGACCAGCATGCGCAGGTGGATGAGGGCGTCTCGCAGCGTGTGGATGCGCTCGGAAAACATGCCGGCGAGCGAGCGGCTGGCGCTGCGCGCCGCCGCTTCGGTGCTGGCATCGATCAGGTCGGCCACGGCCTCGGCCTGGGCGAGGTCGAGTTTGTCGTTCAGGAAAGCACGCTCGGTGAACTCACCCGGCCGGGCCAGGCGCATCCCGGAGAGCAGAGGCTGGCCATCGGCGGTCCGGGCCAATGCCACGGCCAGGCAGCGCGCCAGCAGCAGCTGCAGCACCACGGGCCCGCCGTGGCCCTGCAGCTCCAGCACGTCTTCGCCGGTGTAGGAGTGCGGTCCGGGGAACCACAGCGCCAGGCCATGGTCGATGGGCTGGCCGGCGGCGTCGGGAATGGACAGATACGTCGCCTCGCGCGGACGCAGCTCGCGCCCCAACAGCGCCTTCACGAAAGACGCGAGCCCCTTGCCCGACACCCTGACGATGCCCACCGCACCGCGCCCGGGGGCGGTGGCGATGGCGACGATGGGGTCGTGTTGGGCACTCAGCATGGCAGTGATTCTGCGACAGGCGATGGATCAGAAACAACGAGGGCCGCTCGCGCGGCCCTCGTCGGGGGTGGGGACTTACTTGGTCGCTGGCTTGTCCTTGAACAAGTCGAACGGCATCGTGAATTTCAAGGGCACGCCCATGCGCTTGTTGATGAAGGACTGCTGCGCAATGGTGAGCACGTTGTTCGTGATCCAGTACAGCACCAGACCGGCGGGGAAGAAGAAGAACATGACCGAGAATGCCAGCGGCATCAGCCACATCATCTTGGCCTGCAGGGGATCCGGCGGCAGCGGGTTGAGCGCGGTCTGGATCATGGTCGTCACGGCCATCACCACCGGCAGCACAAAGTACGGATCGGGCGTGGACAGGTCGGTGATCCAGGCCATCCAGGGCGCGTTGCGCATTTCCACACTCGAGAGCAGCACCCAGTAGAGCGCAATGAACACCGGGATCTGGATCATGATCGGGAAGCAGCCACCCAGCGGGTTGACCTTTTCTTCCCGGTAGATCTTCATCATTTCCTGCTGCATCTGCTGCGGGTTGCTCTTCAGGCGCTCGCGCATCTCCATGATGCGCGGGTTGATCGCCTTCATCTTGGCCATGCTGCGGTAGGCACTCGCGTTGAGCCAGTAGAAGGCCGCCTTGAGCAGGACCACGAGCAGCACGATGGACCAGCCCCAGTTGGCCACGATGCCGTGGATCTTCTCGAGCAGCCAGTACAGCGGCTTGGCCAGGATGGTCAGCCAGCCGTAGTCCTTGACCAGCTCCAGCCCGGGAGCGATGGTTTCCAGCACGGTCTCCTGCTGCGGTCCGATGAAGAGACGGGCGTCGAGTTTCTGGCTTTGGCCGGGCGCCACGGCGGGCAAGGTGGTGATGGAGCCGACTGCGTAGAGGTTGTTGTCCACCTTGCGGGCGAAGTTGTCGCGCGCCACGCCGTCGGCCAGCAGCCAGGCGGAAGCAAAGTAGTGCTGAACCATGGCCACGTAGCCTTCGGAAGCACTCTTGACGAAGTCCGCCTTGTTCTCGGCGATGTCGGCGAATTCGACCTTCTGGTACTTCTGCTCGTTGGTGTAGACCGCCGGGCCGGTGAAAGTCGAATAGAACGGGGTTTCGCTGCTGCCCTTGGTGCCATCTCGCACGAGTTGCAGGTACAGCTGTGGGCTCACCGGCTGGGTACCGGTGTTGATCACCTCGTGGCTCACGCCGATGACGTAGCTGCCGCGGGTGAGGGTGAAGGTCTTGACCAGCTTCACGCCGCCCACGTCCGCCGACTCGAAGCGCACGTTCAGTTCGTTCTGGCCATCGGCCAGCGTCGTCGGCCCTGCCACCAGGGTCATGGGCGTCTTGTGGGTCGGGAAGCTGCCACCGATCAGGCCGGTCTGCGCGATGTAGGTGTGCGCGTCGGTCTGGGTCAGCAGCTCGATGGGGTCGGTGCCCAGGTGTCCGCTCGCGTGCTTGAGCAGTTGCGCGCCAATGAGCGACCCGCCCTCGCTGTTGAAGCTGAGCTTGAGCACGTCGGTGCTGGCTTCCACACGCACCGCCGCAGCAGCGGGAGTGCCAGCGGGCGCAGCGGCATCGGACGGCAGAGCGGCGCCTGTGCCAACGGTCGGAGCTGGCACCGAGGCATCGGTCGGCTTGGCCACCGGGGCGGGCTGCTGGGCCGTCACCGCCGACGAGGGGAAGAAGGTCGGCTTGTTGCCGTTGTGGATTTGCCACTTGTCCCAGATCAGGACCATCGAGAAACCAAAAACCACCCACAGGATGGACCGACGGATGTCATTCATGACAGGTTCTTCTTTTCTGAGGAAGGTGAAACCAGATGGGAAAACAGGGCCGGCACCGACTCGGGAACGGGATCGCAACCGCCCTCGCACCAGGGGCCGCAACGCACCAGGCGCTTGAACGTGAAGTAGCTGCCAGCGAGAGCTCCATGGCGCTCCAGCGCCCCAATGGCGTAGATCGAACAGGTCGGCTCAAAACGGCAACCGCTGCCCAGCCAGGGACTGAGCAGTAGACGGTAACCCTTGACCAGCCCCACCAGGGCCTGACGCGGCCATTCAGACGGCATCACGGACCTCCGGCGGAACAACGGCACGGGGAGCGTGTGGCGCATCGGGCTGGCGTGATGACGTGACCCGGTTCAGCAACTGATCCAGCTCGGCGCGCACGGCGCGCTTGAGCAGGTCAGACGTGGCGCTGACAAACTGTTTGCGGCTGAATTCGCAGCGCAGGCGCACCACCAGCGCCGCCTCGGGCAGCTGGAGCGCTTGATCGCGGGCCGCTTCGTAGATCTGACGCCGGATGGCGTTGCGCGTGACGGCACGACGCGCCCATCGTTTGGGCAGGAGCACACCCAGCCAGGCATCGGCCACCGGAAACAACGCCCGACCCTCGTGCACGCTGCTCAAGGGCGCACGGTGCAGGGCGAAGTGGGGGGTTTTGGCCACAAGGGCTCCCGCCATGACGGCCTGAAACTGCTGTCGGGACTTGAGCCGCTGGACCACCGCTGCGTCGCCAGGTCTGGTCAGTGAGCAGACATGCCCGGCCGGCAGCGGCACAGCTTGCGCGGGCTCAGACGGCCAGACGCTTGCGGCCCTTGGCGCGGCGCGCGTTGATCACGGCACGACCCCCACGGGTTTTCATGCGGACGAGAAAGCCGTGGGTACGGGCGCGCTTGATCTTGGAAGGCTGGTAAGTGCGTTTCATGGTGCTCAGGTCAAATCGGGGAAACCCGCAATTATCGCAAAAAAATCCCATGAGCGGCAAGCACTTGCACGATTCTGTCTTCAGACCACTTCAGCAAGCCATGGCGCGCCATCAGCGCGGCGGGGATTGACCCGGCTTGTGGATAAGTTTCAGACCGACCTACAATGGCAGGTCTGATCCGAGCCCTTTGTCCACAACTACAGCGTATCCGCCATCTCCAGCATGATCGAGGGCATTCCCCCAGGCGCGTCGCCCGCCAACGCCCAATCCCTCTGGCTCGCCTGCGTGGACCGGCTGGCACAGGAAATCCCCGAACAGCAGTTCAACACCTGGATCCGGCCCCTGTCGGCCAGCGTGTCAGACGACGGTTCCAAGGTGGTCGTGGCGGTGGCCAACCGGTTCAAACTCGACTGGATACGGGCCCAGTACGCCGCCCGCATCAGCGCTTTGCTGGAAGCGATCCGGGGCACCCCCGTCATACTTGAGTTAGCGCTCGCTCCGCGCGAAGGTCCCAGCCGTACGTCACCAGCGCCACGCACCGTGCAGGAGCAGGTGCTGTCCGAACTGCCGGATCTGGCGCCCACCGAGACGGCGAATCCGGGCGCCCCGAAAACTCGGCTGAACCCGGCGCTGACCTTTTCCACCCTGGTCGAAGGTTCGGCCAACCGGATGGCGCGCGCCGCCGCGATGCACGTGGCCGGCAGCCTGGGTCAGCTCTACAACCCGCTGTTCATCTACGGCGGCGTCGGCCTCGGCAAGACCCACCTGGTGCACGCCATCGGCAACCACTTGCTGGCCGATCGTCCACAGGCCAAAGTTTTGTACATCCACGCCGAGCAATTCGTCTCGGATGTGGTCAAGGCCTACCAGCGCAAAACCTTCGATGAATTCAAGGAGCGCTACCACTCGCTGGACCTGCTGCTGATCGACGACGTGCAGTTTTTCGCCAACAAGGAACGCACGCAGGAAGAGTTCTTCAACGC
>JAABQK010000045.1 GCA_011391495.1 Hydrogenophaga sp. | reverse complement strand
GCTCACTTCAGACGGTCAACTCATCGGTGAGTTTGGGGAAGAGCGCCGCAATCTCCTGACGATCAAGGAGATTCCCGACGTGATGAAGAACGCCGTGCTGGCCATCGAGGATGCGCGGTTTTTTGAGCACAGCGGAGTGGACTACCGGGGCATGATGCGCGCGGCGCTGGCCAATCTGGGGCAGGCGAAAAGCCAGGGTGCTTCGACGATCACGATGCAGGTCGCGCGCAATGTGTACCTGTCGGCCGAGAAAAGCTACACCCGGAAAATCTACGAGGTGCTGCTGACGTTCAAGCTGGAGCACCTGCTGACCAAGGAACAGATCCTCGAGATCTACATGAACCAGATTTTCCTGGGCCAGCGGGCATACGGGTTTTCAACGGCAGCCCAGACCTATTTCGGCAAGCCGCTGAAGGATGTGACGATCGCCGAAGCGGCCATGCTCGCAGGGCTGCCCAAGGCGCCCTCGGCCTATAACCCGATCTCAAACCCGAAACGGGCACGGATCCGTCAGCTGCACATCATCGACAGGATGCTGGAAAACGGATTCATCACCCCCGCTGAAGCGCAGGTCGCCAAGACCGAAGAGTTGAAGTTGCGACCGGCTGGCTCTGAACCGAAAGTACACGCCGAATACGTGGCAGAAATGGTGCGCCAGGCCATGGTGTCCCAATATGGAGACGAGGCCTACACGCGCGGTCTGGTGGTGACCACCAGCCTGCGCGGCGGCGAGCAGCAGAAGGCCTACCGCGCCCTGCGCGAAGGGGTGCTGGACTATGAGCGCCGCCAGATCTACCGAGGCCCGGAAGTCTTCATATCCCTCCCTGAGGAAACCTCCGCGCGGGATGACGCCATCGATCAAGTCCTGACCGAACACCCGGACAACGACGATCTGATGTCAGCGGTGGTTCTGGAAGCCAGTGCCCGAAGAGTTCTGGCTGTGCGTCAGGACGGGGATCCGTTCGAAATAACGGGAGACGGCCTGCGCGCCGTGCAGTCGGGGCTGTCCGACAAAGCTGGACCGAACGTCAAGATTCGCCCGGGTGCCGTGATACGTGTGGTGCAGAACGGCAAGGCGTGGCGCATCACCCAGCTGCCGGAAGTGGAGTCGGCGTTTGTCGCGCTGGACCCACAGACTGGCGCCATTCGTGCCTTGGTTGGTGGTTTCGATTTCCAGAAAAGCAAATTCAATCACGTCACGCAGGCCTGGCGCCAACCGGGCTCCAGCTTCAAGCCATTCATTTACTCGGCAGCGCTTGAAAAAGGGCTTTCCCCGATGACGGTGGTGAACGACGCTCCCCTTTTCTACAGTGCAGGTGAAACCGGAGGCAAGCCGTGGGAGCCCAAAAACTACGACGGTCGCTTCGAGGGACCGATGTCTGTGCGAAGGGCACTGGCGAAATCCAAAAACATGGTGTCCATCCGGGTCCTGCAGCTTGTCGGCACGCAAAGCGCCCAGCAATGGGTGACCCGATTCGGTTTCGACGCCGACAAACACCCCCCCTATCTGACCATGGCCCTGGGTGCAGGCTCGGTGACACCGATGCAGATGGCCGCAGGCTATGCGGTCTTCGCCAATGGTGGTTACCGCGTGGCACCAACCTTGATCACGCGGGTGGCCGAGCAGAAGGGCAAGGTGCTGTTTGAAACCACCTTGACTGCGCCGGCCGAAGCCCAGCGCACCATCGACGCACGCAACGCTTTCATCATGAACAGCCTGCTGCAGGAAATCACCCGATCGGGCACCGCCGCGCGGGCCCAGGCCACGTTGAAACGGCCAGATCTGTATGGAAAAACCGGCACCACGAACGATTCGGTGGACGCCTGGTTCGTTGGCTACCAGCCCACGGTGGTGGCCGCTGCTTGGGTAGGTTACGACGCCCCGCGCAACCTGGGCAGCCGCGAAACCGGTGGCGGCTTGAGCCTGCCCATCTGGATTGCCTACATGTCGGAAGCGCTCAAAGGTGTTCCGGTTGCGGAGTACCCCCCACCCGCCGGGGTGATCAACGTCGGCGGCGAGTGGTACTACGAAGAATTCGGCCCCGGCCGGGGGGTGCGGGGCCTTGGTTTGAACGACCCGTGGCCCGGCTCGCCTGAGGCGGTGCCATCTGAGGCCATCGGTCCAGAGCAAACCCCAGCAGGCGACAAGGAATCTGAAGACCGCCGCAGCATTCTCGACCTGTTCAGGAATTGAAACGCAGGGTCAGGCCTGACTGCTCGCTGGCGCAGCGCGACAGGTGAGCGAAGAATTCGCCCTGTCCTTTCGTGTCCAGCCAGTCGCCACCAACCAACCGGAAGTGGAATCCACCGGAGCGGGCGGCCATCCAGACCTCCTGCAACGGTTTCTGCAGGTTGATGATGATCTGGCTTCCGTTGGCAAAGGTCAGTGTGATCATGCCGCCCACGCGCTGGTTGTCGATGTCGGCCTCGGTGGCGTCGTTGATGCGATCACACGCCAACTCAATGGCACGAAGCAGCGCTTCGGCGTGATCCAGGTAATCAATCTCGGTCATTACAATGCGCCCATGTTGAAAGTGGAACGAATTCTAGGCGCGGCGCCAGCAACCACCCGCGTCCTGTGCTTGACCGCCATGCTGACCAGCGGGTTGCTGTTGGCGGGTTGCGGTCAGAAGGGCCCCCTTTTTCTGCCCACCCCAACGTCGATGGTCGCACCGACCAGCACTGCACCCGGCAGCGCAGAACCCGAGAGCACGGCAAGCGCTCCGAAGCTCTCGCGCTGATCGCCGCCTCGGTATTGGCCAACTGTCTTTTCGGCCAAACGTCCCATCGACAGCCACGCCATCCCCACGGAATCCCTCATGTCCCATTCTGCCGGCCAGCTGCCCGTTTCACTGCCTCCGCATTTCGCCTATTCCAGTGGGCAGCTCCACATCGATGGCGTTGAGCTGGACGCCTTGGCTCGCGCCCATGGCACACCCTTGTTTGTCTACAGCAAAGCCGCGATGCTCTCGGCCTTGTCGGCCTACCAGCGCGGGTTGAAAGGTCGGGATCACCAGATTTGCTACGCCATGAAGGCCAACTCGACACTCGCCATCCTCCAGACGCTGGTGCAGGCGGGTTGTGGTCTGGATATCGTCTCAGGCGGCGAGCTCGAGCGAGCGCTGACCGCCGGCGTGGCGCCTTCGAAGGTCATCTTCTCTGGCGTAGGCAAGACCCGCCCGGAAATGCGTCGCGCCCTGGAAGTGGGCATTGGATGCTTCAACGTCGAGAGCACCGCCGAACTCGATGTGCTCGATGAGGTTGCGAGGGGCATGGGCCTGCGAGCGCCAGTCAGCATACGCGTGAACCCCAATGTGGACCCAAAAACCCACCCCTACATTTCCACCGGTCTCAAAGGCAACAAGTTCGGTATTGCCCATGAAGAGGTGCTTGCCACCTACCGGCACGCAGCCGCCTGCAGCGGACTGCGGGTGGTCGGCATCGACTGCCACATTGGCTCCCAGATCACCGAGGCCGCACCTTACATGGACGCCATGGACCGGATGCTGGATCTGGTGGATGCCATCGAAGCCGCGGGCATACCTATCGAGCACCTTGATCTGGGCGGTGGCCTGGGCATCGACTACAACGGCGAAACCCCGCCCGACGCCGGCGCGCTGTGGCAGGCGCTGCTGCAGAAGCTGGATACGCGCGGATACGGCCAGCGCAAGATCGTCATTGAACCCGGGCGTTCGCTGGTGGGCAACGCCGGCGCCTGTCTGACCGAAGTGCTGTACCTCAAACCCGGCGAGCAGAAAAACTTCCTGATCGTGGACGCGGCCATGAACGACCTGCCACGCCCCGCCATGTACCAGGCCTTCCACAAGATCGTGCCACTGTCGCCACGCGATGCGTTGGCGATGAAGACCTGGGACGTGGTGGGTCCTGTGTGTGAAAGTGGTGACTGGATCGGCCGTGACCGGGCGCTTGACGTGCAGGCGGGTGACCGCCTCGCCGTTCTGGCCGCCGGCGCCTATTGCATGAGCATGGCCAGCAACTACAACACGCGTGGGCGCGCAGCAGAGGTGCTGGTGGACGGAGGTACCAGCACGCTCATCCGGATGCGCGAATCCACCGCCGACCAGTTGCGCCTGGAATCCCTGCTGCCTGTTGCCTGAACCAAGCTCAGCGGACAGACCGTCCGCTGGCCTGGGCTCAAGCCCCCCGGTGAGGCGCCAAGCGGCGCCACAGGCGCCAGCCCAGCAAAGTGGCCAGGATGGCACCATAGACCGCCACCTCGGCAAAGTCGTTCTTTCCGCTGCGCATCCAGAAAAAATGCAGCACCGTTAGCGCGGCCACGGCGTACACCGCGCGATGCAGGTACTGCCAGCGTTGGGCGCCCAGGGCGCGCATGGCACGCCTGAACGAGGTGACCGCCAGGGCCAGCAGCAGTACCCAGGCAGACATGCCCACCAGTATGAAGGGCCGCTTGAACACATCCGCCACGATGTCTGACAGTTCAAACGCCATGTCAAACCAGGCGTAAGCCAGCAGGTGCAGACAGGCGTAAAAAAATACGAATAGACCGGTCATGCGCCGCAACCTCGCCAAGGCCGACCATCCTGTCAGCACACGCAAGGGCGTGATCGCCAGCACCAGCACCAGGCACTTAAGAGCCCAGTCACCCAGCGAACGGATCAGAGCCTCCGCCGGGTTGGCACCCAACTGGTCGGCCACAGCCGCCCAGACCAGCCAGGCAGCCGGCAGGCACAACAGGATGAACAGCGCAGGCTTGACGGCCCCATGCATCAGTCCTCGCTCAAGCCGTGAGCCGGCCGACCGCTGCGTGACCCGGTTGTTGCTCGCGGGGCCCCGTCCGTCATGTGAAGCCAGCACCTGATTCGACTGGACGCGGCGGAACAGCAAGGGAATCCCTCCGTCAGAAGAACTTGCGCAGATCCATGCCGGCGTAGAGCTGGCCCACCTGTGGCGCATAGCCGTTGAACAGGAGCGTCTTGCGCCGTTTGGCGAACAAACCGCCCTCCTCTCCGATGCGGCGCTCGGTGGCTTGACTCCATCGAGGGTGCGGCACATCCGGGTTGACGTTGGAATAGAAACCGTACTCCTGCGGGGCCGCCACATTCCAGGCGGTGCTCGGTTCCTTGTCGGTGAAGCGGATTTTGACCAGTGACTTGCCGCTCTTGAAACCGTACTTCCAGGGCACCACCAGCCGCATCGGCGCGCCGCTCTGGTTCGGTAGTACCTCGCCGTACATACCAAACGCCAGCAGGGTCAGCGGGTGCAGAGCCTCGTCCAGCCGCAGGCCCTCGACATACGGCCAGAGCAGGCCGCCGAACTGCAGGCCACGCATGGCCTGGGGATCTGCCAGGGTCACGAACTCCACATACTTCGCACTGCCCAGCGGCTGAACTTGCCGGATCAGCTCGGCCAGCGAATAGCCGACCCAGGGAATCACCATCGACCAGCCTTCGACGCAGCGAAGGCGGTAAATACGCTCCTCCATGGGGGCCAGCCTGAGCAGGCTGTCGATGTCGTAGGTGCGGGGTTTGTTGACCAGGCCTTCCACCGAGACGGTCCAGGGGCGCGTCTTGAGCGCCTTGGCGTAGGTCGACGGGTCGGACTTGTCGGTGCCGAACTCGTAAAAGTTGTTGTAGGTGCTCACATGCTCATAGGGGGTGAGCTTTTCAACCGTCGACGCACCGTCCCGCGTGGACCTGATGCCGCTCAGGGGCAACTGCCTGCCCGGACGGGGCACCTGGGCCAACGCATCGCGGCCCGCCCAAGCGGCCAATGTGGCGCTACCTGCGGTGAACACCATGCGCTGCAGCAGGGTGCGCCGCCCGAGGTAGGCGGCGCGGGACGTGATGTCGCTGGGGATCGGATGAACGAAGCCGCTGTCTGCGGTGCGAATGATCACGGATGGCTCCTGGTTGGCACGGTGGCCATGGGAGCCACGCCATGCTGGCAAAGTTCCGACCGCTACCCACCGGCAACTGGAGGTGATCCTGCTCGAAACTGGATCACGATGCCGCGTTCTGAATCAGAGTTCGCCGTAGCTGTGCAGGCCAGACAGGAACATGTTCACGCCGAGGAAAGCAAAGGTCGTGACGGCCAGGCCGACCAGCGCCCACCAGGCCGCAACGGTGCCACGCAGACCCTTCATCAGCCGCATGTGCAGCCAGGCCGCATAGTTCAGCCAGACGATCAGCGCCCAGGTTTCTTTCGGGTCCCAGCTCCAGTAGCCACCCCAGGCCTCGGCGGCCCAAAGAGCCCCGAGCACGGTGGCAATGGTGAAGAAGGCAAAACCGACCGCGATGGCCTTGTACATCACGTCGTCCAGCACCTCGAAGCTGGGCAGGCGCTCCGCAATGCGACGACGGCCGAACATGATCGTGCCGACGATGAGTACCGAGATACCGAAGTAGACAAACCAGTAACTGCCACCTTTTTCGCCGGCCGACTGTCGGAACACGATGGGCTCGAAACAGAGCACCAAGCCCAGCAGCCACAAGGGCGCGAGCTTGTACCAACGGGTTTCAGAGGCGCTCTGCTTGATCAGGTAGGCAAACGCCAGCATGGCGGCGATGGCAAAGGTGCCATAACCGATGAAATTCGCCGGCACGTGCAGCTTCATCCACCAGCTCTGGAGCGCCGGCACCAGGGGCTGGATGGCATGCGCTTCGCGGATCACCGTGTACCACAGCAGGAAGCCCACCGCCGCACTCACCACCAGCATCACAAAAGCCCCCATCGAACGGGTCTTGTACTGGTCTTCATAGTAAAGATAGAAGGCGGCCGTCATCCAGCAGAACAGGACGAACACCTCGTACAGGTTGCTCACCGGGATGTGGCCAATGTCGGGGCCAATCTGGTGACTCTCGTACCAGCGAACCATGGTGCCGACCAGCGCCAGCGTCACGGCGACCCAGGCCAGGCGCGAACCCAGCAATTCAAAGGTCTGACCGGCACGGGTGAACATCCCCACCCAGTAGAACGCGGTGCTCATGAAAAACAGCATGCTCATCCAGAGGATGGCCGACTGGCTGGAAATGAAGTACTTGAGCATGAAAACCTGCTCCGCACGGCCCAGATCGGCCGTGCCGGCGGGCGTCTGGTAGAGCCAGATGGCCAGCAAGGCCAGCGCCGCCACCACGACGGAAAGCGCCCGCAGGGGACGCCAGAACCAGCCCAGCCAGATCAAGGAGGGTACCGAACCCAGCAGGATGCCCTTTTCGTAGCCATCCATGCTACCGCTGTACTGGGCGAAGGCCCATGAAGCCCCCAACACCACCAAGGCGGCAAACAGCCAGTCCCAAACGTTGCGACGGGCAAAGTAGCCCGGCGTCTGTCCCGAACCGTTGTTCTTGAGCTCGATGGTCCGGCTAGCGGTGGCTGTGTTCATGACTGTACCTTCAGCAATTGGTTCTTCAACATGTCAAATTCTCGATCGGCTTCCATCGTCTTGCGGTTCGACGACAAGGCCATGCTGGCCTGCGAAGCATCCCGACCCGCGGGCGAAAGCCAGACCCACACCCTGCGCTCACGCACATAGAGCATCGCAAAAACACCCAGGATCAGCAACAGGCAGCCCAGGTAGACGATGTTCTGGCCCGGAGCGCGCGCCACCTGGAACACGCTGGCCTGCACATGGGTGAAGTCCTTGAGCTGGAACGTCATCGGTGCCGGGTAAAAGAAGGAGTCGCTCAGGCTGATCACGGCGGCCGTCATGAATTTCTGCGTGGCCTCGTCGCGTGCCAGCGGAGCCAGCCCTGCGCGCTCGCGGCTGATCTGCATCAGCTCGAACAGGCTGCCATTGAGGATGCGCACCAGCACGTCGCTGGCGCGCTCGCGCTCGGCCTCGGGCACATTGGTTTCCAGGAAGGCCGACACCGCCTGCAAGCCTCCCTTGACGGGCTGCCCCTGTCCCTCGGAACCCGCCGGCATGTCGATGCGCTCTGCGCCGGCAAACAGGCCCATGGCCCGCGTGGCAGAAGCCTGCAGCGCATCGGCCAGCTCTGCACGCCCCCCCTCGACCGCAGACACCGCATAACGGCGCACCGCCAGATCGCGCAGCACCGGGTCGGTCAGCGCGGTGCGCAGGCGCACAAAATCGTCCATGCTGTCCTGACCATCCGCGGGAATCCGCAGATAGCGCATCGGCTCGGAGGGGGTTTCGCGCATGCCCAGCAGGAACACGCGCGCGCCGTCGATCTCGACCGGCAGCATGTAGTTGTTGTATTCGACCGCCTGTCCGGCGGCATCGCGCAGCTTGTAGGTGATGCTGGGTCCCACATTGCGCAAGGTTTTCTCGGTGCTGGTCTTGTGGCCGGACCCCAGGCGGCTCTCGATGGACGCCCGAAGATCGACCTTGCGCACGTCCGTGCCGGCATTCGCGTTGGGATTGGCAAAGTTCTCGACGTTGATCACCCGCAAGCCGGTGTACTCCAGCGTGAGCTTGTCGTCGCCGTTGGACAGCGCACTCATGCCGCCAATCACGCCAGACACTTCAAAAGGCTTGGAGGGGCCATTGAGGGGCACCGCCTGCAAGGTCACCTTGGAGCCCCCGTCATCGAAACTGGACTGGTAGATGTTGATGCCACGGTGACTGGCCGGGTGGTTCACCTCCACCCGTGCCTCTTTCTTCTCGCCGGTTTCGTGGTCGTGGATCACGATGTCGCTGGCGAACAGCTTGGGCATGCCGGTCTCGTAGTACTCCACGACAAACTTCTTCAGCTCCACGGAAAACGGCAGGTCCTGGAGCAAGACTCCATTGGGTTGCGCCAGGATCGCGGTGCCGGCGGTCGTTCCTTCGGTCACCAGCAGATTGCCGCGAAAAGTGGGATTGTTGCTGGACAGGCGGTGCTGTGCCGGCACGTCGGCAATCAGGCCGCCACCCGTGAAAGGTGTCTTGCCGTTGAACCACATTTCGGCCCGAACGATCAGGTCACCATCGAGCAGGCCGCCAATGCACACCAGCACGATCGCACTGTGCGCGGCGAGGTAGCCGATCTTGTTGGCCACCCCCTTCTTCGCGGCCACCATCCAGCCCGTTCCCGCAGCGGTGTCACGCGACTGCAGCTTGACTTTCCATCCCGCACCCAGCAACTGCTGCCCGATGCGGTTGGCTGCGGCTTCCGGTGCTTCGCCCAGCGTGCTCTCGGCACGATTGGGAAATGCCTTCAGGCTCTGCTCCCGGATGTTTTCCTTGTAGGCCTTGAAATCAGAGAATATCTTGGGCGTGTTCCGAATGATGCACAGGCTGGTGCTGGTCACCAGGAACGCCAGGATCAACAGAAACCACCAGGCACTGTAGACCGAGAACAGGTTTGCGCTGGCAAACACATCGGCCCAGAAGGGCCCGAACTGGTTCACGTAGTTGTTGAAAGGTTCGTGCTGCTTGACCACGGTACCGATCACGGAAGCAATGCAGATCACCGTGAGCAGCGAAATGGCAAACCGCATGGAGGACAGCAACTCCACCACCTCGCTGGCGATGCGCGAGCCGGTGCGGAGTTGCAGGCCTTGGGTGGAGACGGTCATGGATGGAACTTGAAAATGCAGCACAACAAAAAGGGCGACCCTGGGTATCCCAGAACTCGCCCTGTTGTGATGCTGTTTTTGCTCAACGGTTCAACGCAAACGTGGACACCGCCATTGTGACGACAAATATTAACGACTGCTTATATCCCGCATGCCACCGGGGGGTTTGCCCAGGGTCGGCGTTTCACCGAAGACCGGCGATGTAGTCGGAGACCGCCTTGATTTCACGGTCGTTCATCTTGGCAGCCACGCCGGTCATCTGAGCACTGTTGTGGCGCAGACCGCTGCGGAAGGCGTTGAGCTGGCTGGCGGTGTACTCCGCGTGCTGACCCGCCAGGCGCGGGTACTGGGCCGGAATGCCGGCACCGTTCGGACTGTGGCAACCCGCACAGGCAGCAATCCGGCGGTCGGCAATGCCCCCACGGTAGATGCGCTCACCCAGGCGAACGAGGTCCTTTTCCTGCGCAAAACCATTCTTGGCTTTCTGATCAGCCAGCCAGAAAGCGATGTTGCGCATGTCATCATCAGACAAAGCCGAAGCGAAACCCTTCATGATGGCGTTGTCACGCTTGCCGGACTTGAACTCGCTCAGCTGCTTGACCAGGTATTCCGGGTGCTGCTGTGCCAGGCTCGGGTTCACCGGCGTCGTCGAGTTGCCATCGGCCGCGTGGCAAGCCACGCACACCTGACCGTACAGGGCGGCTCCCTTGGCCAGGTCGGGCTTGGCCGACTGGGCGTGGGCACTGAACGACAGGGCTGCAGCGGCAGCGGCGCAAAGGAGCGAAACGGGCAATTTCATGACTGGGCTGGCGTCGATGGCGACGGGTTCAGGTTAGGGATTTGGACGGTTTGACTCTTCTTAGCCTATCAATTTTACAATGCCCGATCGGGAAAACCCCCAAATGACCCAACGCCACACTCCAGCCTCACCCGCCCATTCACCGTCCCCGGACGCCACAACCGCAACGGTTGCCCCTCCCGACGCCGGAAAGAAAACGCCCCTGGCCATGCCCGATCCGAAGATCGCGCATGGCTGGCTGCACACCGCCCGCTTTCTCACCACCGCGCCACAGCTGGAGCATTTGCCGTCGCTTGACCTTCCCGAAGTTGCTTTCGTGGGGAGGTCCAACGCGGGAAAATCCACCTGTATCAACACGCTGACCCAGCAAAAGCGTCTGGCGTTTGCGTCCAAGACGCCGGGGCGCACCCAGAGCATCAACCTGTTTTCGCTCGGCAAGCAAGGCATCGCCGACGCCGTACTCGCCGACCTGCCGGGCTACGGATACGCCGCCGTGCCGCGCGAGGCCAAGCTGCGCTGGCAGCGCGTGATGGGCAACTACCTGCTGACGCGTGCCAATCTGACCGGCGTGGTGCTGCTGATCGATCCACGGCTGGGATTAACCGAACTCGATGAGATCCTGCTCGAGGTGATCCGCCCGCGGGTCGAAGAGGGTTTGAAGTTTCTGGTGCTGCTGACCAAGGCAGACAAGCTGAGCCGATCGGAAGCGGCCAAGGCCCTGTCGATTGCCAAGCTGCAGAGCGGTGGCGGGCAAGCGATGCTTTTCTCGGCGCTGAAGAAGCAGGGCCTGGACGAGGTGGCCCAGCTGCTCTGGCAATGGACCCACGAGGCAAACGCTCCCGCCAGCAAGGTGCCGGAAGCGGTGTCCGAGGCGGACGAACCCCCGGCGCTGGACTGATCCCCTGCGCCCATGCGCGCGCACAGGCCAGCCGGGCCAGACCCGACTCAGTCGCGTCCGTACAGCGATGCTTCGCCCGGCGGGCGCGTCTTGAAACGCTTGTGCACCCAGTAGTACTGCTCGGGCATGGTGGCGATCATGGCCTCGAGGCGCTGGTTCATCAGTGCGGTGTCGGCCAACGGATCGCCGGAGGGGTAGCCGGCCCAGGGCGGCATCACGGTCACCTCGTAGCCGTCGCGGGTGAGGCGGCTGACGATGGGCACCACGCGTGCGCCCGACAGCCGGGCAAACCGCGGCAGCGATGAAATGGTGGCGGTCGGGATACCGAAGAAAGGGACAAACACCGAATCGCGGTCGCCGTAGTCCATGTCGGGCAGCAGGTACAAGGGCTCACCCGCGCGCAAGGCGGCGATCAGTGGCTTGAGTCCCTGGCGCATGGCCACGATGTGCGGGTCGCCGAAACGCTGTCGCCCCTGTGCCATCCAGCGGTCCACGTCCGGGTTGAGTTGCCCGGCGTAGATGCCACAGCAACGGCGTTGCAGATGCACCGTGAGCGCCGTCCAGCCGGCGTCCATGCCCACGAAATGCGGGGCAAACAGGACCGTGGGCTCCACACCCTCCAGCGCTTGCAGATCGCCCTGGAAGCTCAGGCGCCGGCGCACCGTGTCGCGATCGGCCTCCCACAGCCAACTCCGGTCCAGCCAGGCTTGGGCAAACAGCACGAAATGGTGGCGCACCGCCCGATGGCGCTGGGCTTCGCTGTCCTCGGGGAAACACAGCGCCCAGTTGGTGCGGGCGATGCGACGGCGGCGAGCGGCCAGCAGATGCAAGGCATGCCCCAGCAGCCAGCCCATCGCACGCACCCAGCTCAGCGGCAAATGCGCCAGCAGACGCATGAAACCCAGCCCAAGCCGATTGGCCCAGCGACTGGCCGCGGGCGGGTTCTGGGTTTCCTGGAGCGGAAGCGACATCGGAAAGGAGGAAGGCGGGGAAGCGGATCGGCCG
>JAABQK010000044.1 GCA_011391495.1 Hydrogenophaga sp. | reverse complement strand
CCGTGCTGCAGCAGGAAGGCGCTGGCCGACGAAAACGGCAGAACCTTGTGGCCGCTGGCCCTTAGCAGCCGCGACACGGCGGTCAGGAAGGAGGGGTCGTCATCGACCAGGTGGACAACGGGCTCGGCGGCATTCATGGTTTCAGACGTTCAGAGGTGCATTCATGCAACGGCGAGCGCCGTCGCGATCGGCAACGAGAAGGTGAAGACCGCTCCACCACCCGGTCGATTGTCGGCTCGCAGCTGCCCGCCATGCGCCTCGACGAGGGTTCGCGAGATGGCCAGGCCCATGCCCATACCGCCGGGCTTGGTGGTGAAGAACGGGTCGAAAACCTGGACCAGGCGGTCGGCCGGTATGCCGGCACCGGAGTCGCTCACGACGATCTCGACGAACCGCGCATCGCGCTGGCGCGCCTGGACGCTGACCCAGCGATCCGACCCGGCGGAGCCCGACACCGCATCCAGGGCGTTGATGATCAGGTTGATCAGCACCTGCTGCAGGTGAACCCGGTCGCCCTGCACCGGCGGCAGGTCGGCCGGCAGCTCGGCGAGTTCCAGCCTGATGTGTCGTGCAGCAGCGTCGGCGCGCACCAGCAGCCTCACGTCAGAGAAAAGCTCGCCCAGCGCGAGCGGCCGTGTCTGCAGGTCCTGCCGCGTGAGCAGCGCCCGCATGCGGTCGATGACGGCGCCGGCACGCTGGTCGTCATGGCGGATGTCGGCGACGATGGCGCGGATCTCGTCGAGGTCCGGCGAATCACTCTGTAGGAACAGCTCGGCCGCTTCCGCGTTACGCAGGATGGCACCCAGCGGCTGGTTGATCTCGTGCGCCAGCGCCGACGCCAGCTGGCCCATCATCGACACCCGCCCGGCGTGGGCAAGCTCCCGGCGCAGCCGCAGCGCCTCCTGCTCGGCATGGCGGCGTTCGGTGATGTCGGCGCAGACGCCTTGCAGGCGTCGCGCGCTTCCGGGTCCCGCCTCGTCCACACGGCCGGTCGCCTGGATCCAGCGCTCTGCGCCGGACGGCAGGCGCACCCGGTACTGCACTTCGTAGGCTTGCCCCTGCTCCAGGGTGCTTCGCAACGACTGCGTGACCCGTGCGCGGTCGTCCGGGTGCACGCGGTTGGTGAAATCGGCCAGTGAAAAGTGGGCCCGCCCCGGCAGCCCGAGCATGGCGCAGCAGCGTGGTGTCGCCCAAACCTCGTCGGATCCGGGCTCCCAGACCCACAGGCCGAGGTCGGCTGCGTCGGCGGCGAGATTCATGCGCTGCTGGCTGTCGCGCAGGCGGGCCTCGCTGGCCTGCAGCTCGCGGACCAGCATCGATGAGCGCAGCACATCGCGACTCAGTTCGAAGCCCATCGCGGCCAGCATGACCAGCTGGAACAGGCTGAGCGTGAACGGCAGTTGCAGCCCGGCCCAGACGATCAGGTTGCTCTCGACGGCGCTGGCCGTCAGCAGGGCAGCCACGCTGCCCGAGACCATCACCGCCTGGCGCCTTTCGCCGCGGCGCCAGGCCGTGATGCCGGCATCGACCACCAGGATCAGCAGCAGCAGCACGCTGAACTGCCCGAGCAACATCGCCGGGTTGGCCACCCCCGACGCCATCGCCACCGGCTCGCCGAGAAACGGCACCCGCTGGAACGAGGTGACTTCCAGAAAGTTGAGGTTCTCGCCGGTCACGAAGTTGAGCACCAACACCGTCGTCCGCAAGCCGACCACGCTCCACAGCAGCCAGGCCCGGCCTGCGCGCAGGTAGGTGAAAACGAAGCCGGCCATCGACACCGTCCACAACCACAGCGGGACGTGCGCCCAGCGCACGGCGAGCACGAACTCCTCGGGCGTCTGCGCCCGCAGGACCCACATTTCGCAGAAGGCGAAGGCTGCGGCGCCCAGCGCGACCAGCGCAAACAGCAGGCTGCTCCGCGCACCCCGGTCGTTGGCCCACACCAGCAGATAGACAAAAGCCAGTGTCAGGCACGCCGCCGCGCACATCGACCAGATGACCGTGACCCAACTCATTCTTCTGTGACCGTCCCTCGGACCCACTCTGGCCCTGTGTGCGAGCCCTCCCTGGGAGCGCCGCGGCAGCATGATGCGTACTGTCCATGACGATTCGCCACCCGGCAATCCGGGAAAGCTGCCGGCGGCCGATGCTATCCGCGTTGTCTCGTGCGGGCAGCGGCCGACCTGCCTCATGGGGCAGTGCCCGCCGCCCGTCCCATCTTGCCGTTGATCTCGCAGCCGGCCTTCACGCCGCAGAAAGACCGCAAGTCCGGGCTCGGCGACATCCAGCGCTCGGCCCTCCTGTCGCTTCGGCAACCGGACGCTGCTGCAGCCCTTCGTCAACTACGACTTCCCCAACGCCGCCGGGCGCTACCTCTCGTTCTCCCGGGTTGTCACCGCGGACTGGGAGGCTGACAGCGAGCAACGTTGGGCGGCCCGACCTGGCCGCCCGTTGGCAGATGCGGCTGCAGGTCCAACGGCTGTTCCCGAAGCGAGGCGCAAAGCGTTGGCAGACCCCCGAACCTTCCCCATCGGGCAGTAGACAGCCCCCTGCCGCGCAATCACAGTGCGCGGAGATCGTGCATCGGCCGCCGAAAGACCGGACGGCCGGTACAAAAGTCAAGGAACAGGACACCATGAACCGGACCCTCCGCGCCAGCCTTTCGAGCATGCTCGCCCGATGCGCCACGTTTGCAGCGATCGGATGCGTTGCGCTTGCAGCACAGGCGCAGCCCTCCGGCATCGACCCCCAGGCGCAGCGACTGTTGAAGGCGTCGACGGACTTCCTCGCCAGCCAGCAGAAATTCAGCGCCGAGACGCGCAACACGCTCGAAGTGGTGCTCAAGTCCGGGCAGAAGATCGAGCTCAACCACATGGCGCGGCTGTCGGCGCAGCGGCCGGACCGGCTGCGCGCCGAGCGCACCGGCGACCTGGTCGACCAAGTCTTCATCTACGACGGCAAGTCACTCGTGCTGAACAACCCGCAGGCCAATGTCTTCGCGCAGGTGGCCGCCCCCGACACGCTGGAAGGCATGCTCGACTTCGCGCGCAGCCAGCTCGACATCGTTGCCCCGGCCGGTGACCTGCTGTTCAAGAACTCCTACGACATCCTGATGGACGGCGTGACCGAAGGCTTCGTGGTCGGCAAGGCGGTGGTCGAAGGCGTGCGCTGCGACCACCTCGCGTTCCGTGCCCCGCACGTCGACCTGCAGGTCTGGGTGCAGGAAGGTGCGCAGCCGCTGCCGCGCAGGCTCGTGATCACGACCCGCGACCTGCCCAACGCGCCGCAGTTCGCAGTGACCATCACCCAGTGGAACCTGCAACCGAAGTTCGACGACCAGACCTTCCGCTTCACGCCGCCGGCCGGCGCGAAGCGGGTCGACTTCCTGCCGCGCTGAACGGGGGCCGCTGCCATGTCCAAGCCCATGAAGTTCCGCAAGGCCCTCGTGCTCGGTGCGCTGCTGCCCCTGCTCTACGTTGCCGACGACTCGCAGCACGCGCCTGGTGGCCTCGTGTTGATGCCGCAGGCGCACGCCATCGTCGGTGCTCCGTTGACGCCAGTCTCGGTGGCCGGCGTGGCGCGCCGCACGACCCGCCGCGCCGTGGTGGCGACCAGCACGGTCGCCGTGGCACCGACGAGCGCCACCGCACAGCAGCAAGCCGCCACCGCGCAGCAGCAGCAGGCCACGGCCCAGCAGCAGGCGGCGACCGCCCAGCAACAGGCCGCCACGGCCCAGCAACAGCAGGCCGCCGCGGCACGCCCGGCCGGGGCACCGCCAGCAGGCGCCGTCGTCAATGCGCTGCCCGCAGGCTGCAAGCCCGAAACCCTGAGCGGCGTCGAATACCAGAACTGCGGCGGCGTGCTGTACCGCGCTGCGTTCCAGGGCAACAATCTCGTGTACGTGGTCCAGTGATCGTGGCCCACGCCAAACCTTTCGGAGGCAACACGTGACGACACAAGCACTTCAGCACGGCCTGCGGGCCGTCGTCCTTGCCGGCCTGCTCTCGGGCCTCGTCGGCCCGGTGGCGGCTCGCGACCCGGGGCTCGGCGTCGGCGCCCCCGGCCCGGGCGTCGCGCCCGGTGTCGGCGCACCCGGCGTCGGCGTCAGGGACCCCGGCATCAACCAGCCGGGACGGGCCGGCAACGTGGGCGTCGGCGTACCGGGCGTCGGTGTGGCGCCGGGTGTCGGCGTCGGAGCACCGGGCGTCGGTGTGGTCGACCCCGGCCTGAACCAGCCCGGCGTGGCCGGCAACGTGGGCGGGGTCGCCCGCCGGTCCGTCCGCCTCTAGTGCGCCGTTCGACCTTGTTCCAGCGCGGCCTGCATGGCCGCGAGGGCGCGCCGGCTGACCATCAGCCAACCGTCCAACCTGCAAACCGGATGATCGGAGACGACATGACAAGGCCCATCGGAACGCCCACCGCCGCCATCGGCCGCCCCTCGAAGCGGCTGCTCGCCGTCTTGATCGCTGGCCTCGGCCTCGCCGCAGCCGGCTTCGATGCGCACAGCAGCGATGCCGGCACGCCGGACCCCGCCCGGCTGGAGAAGGCCTACCCGAAGCAACCCGGCTATTCGCCCTACGCAGGCCGCAACTACCCGACGAGGCCGCTTTTCGGCGACACCCACCTGCACACCGGCTTCTCGATGGATGCCGGCGCCTTCGGCGCCCGGCTGACGCCCCGCGACGCCTACCGTTTCGCCCGTGGCGAGGAACTCACGTCCAACAGCGGGCAGCCGGTGAAGCTGTCGCGCCCGCTCGACTTCCTGGTCGTCGCCGATCACTCCGACGGCATGGGCTTCTTCCCGCAACTGATGAGCGGCGACCCGGAACTGCTCGGCACGCCACAAGGCCGGAAGTGGTACGACCAGATCCGCGGCGGCCAAGGCGCCGCTGCGGCGATGGACATCATCGTCAGCTTCGGCCGCGGCCAGATGCCCGCCGGCTTCCCGCTGCCGGGCACCAAGGCCTACCGCAACGCCTGGGGCGAGACGATCAAGGCGGCCGAGGCCTACAACGACCCCGGCCGCTTCACCGCCTTCATCGGCTTTGAGTGGACGTCCAACACCGGCGGCAACAACCTGCACCGCAACGTCATCTTCCGCGGCAACGGGCAACAGGCGCAGCTGGTCGAGCCCTTCACCACGCTCAAGCCGCTGGGCAGCGACAACCCGGTGGACCTGTGGAAGTGGATGGAGATGGCGCAGGACAAAATGGGCAGCGAAGTGCTGGCCATCGCGCACAACGGCAACCTCAGCAATGGCCGCATGTTCCCGGTGGTGGAGGCCTTCGGCAAGAACATCGACGCCGACTACGCCCGGACCCGCGCACGCTGGGAACCGCTGTACGAGGTGACGCAGACCAAGGGCACCGGCGAGTCGCACCCCTACCTATCGCCCGACGACGAGCTGGCCGACTTCGAGCTCTGGGACAAGGCCAACCTGGACGGGACCGTTCCCAAGACCAAGGACATGCTCGAGTTCGAGTACGCGCGCTCGGCCCTGAAGAATGGCCTGAAGCTCGAAGCCGCGCTGGGCACCAACCCCTACAAGTTCGGGATGATCGGCAGCACCGACGCGCACACCGGCCTGGTCGCCATCGAGGAAGACAACTTCTTCGGCAAGACGGCACCGCAGGAGCCCAGCGCAGAGCGCCTGACCAAGGTCTTCATCGGCAACATGAAGACCGGCGTGACGGTGATGGACTGGGAGGTCGGCGCCGCCGGCTTTGCCGCCGTGTGGGCGACCGAGAACACGCGCGAGGCGATCTTCGACGCAATGAAGCGGCGCGAGACCTACGCCACCACCGGCACGCGCATGGCGGTGCGCCTGTTCGGAGGGTGGGGCTTCGCACCGCAAGATGCGCACGGCCGATCGCCGGCGGCCGTCGGCTATACGAAGGGCGTGCCGATGGGCGGCGACCTGCGCGCCGCGCCGAGCGGTAAGGCGCCGAGCTTCCTGGTCGCTGCGCTGAAGGACCCGATCGGCGCCAACCTCGACCGCATCCAGATCGTCAAGGGCTGGATGACCGCCAAGGGCGAGCTGCAGGAGAAGGTCTACGACGTGAGCTGGGGCGGCGACCGCAAGCCGGGCCGCGACGGCAAGCTGCCGCCGGTGGGCAACACGGTGGACGTGGCCAACGCGACCTGGACCAACACCATCGGCGCGCCCGAGCTCATCACCGTCTGGAAGGACCCGGCCTTCAACCCGGCCGAGCGCGCCTTCTACTACGCCCGCGTGCTCGAGATCCCGACGCCGCGCTGGACGGCCTACGACGCCAAGCACTTCGGTAACAAGCCGGTGGCGGGCACGCGCATGACGATCCAGGAACGCGCCTACACCTCGCCGATCTGGTACACGCCATAGGCCGGCTGCGCCCCGCATGCGCCTTCTGCACTGGCTGCGTGAACCGCTCGTCCAGTTCCTCCTGATCGGCGCGCTGCTCTTCGCCGTCTTCGACCTGCGCGGCGGCGACACCGCCGAGCAGCGCATCGTCATCACCCCGGGGCAGGTCGACGCGCTGGCCGCCGGTTGGGTGCGCACCTGGAACCGGCAGCCCACCGAACAGGAGCTGAAGGCGCAGATCGACGAGTTCGTGCGCGAGGAGATCGCCGTGCGCGAAGCCCGCGCGCTCGGGCTGGACCGCGACGACACCGTGATCCGCCGCCGACTGCGGCAGAAGTTCGAGTTCTCGGCCGAAGACAGCCTGGAGGCCAAGCTGCCCACCGATGCCGAGCTGCAGGCCTATCTCGACACCTATCCCGACAACTTCCGCGGCGACCCGCGCCTGAGCCTGCGGCAGGTGCACCTGGGCACGCAGCGCGGCAGCGCGCTGCTGGACGACGCGCGGGACATGCTGGGGCGGCTCGAGGCCGCAGGCGCCTCGGCCGACGTGAGCGCGCTGGGCGACTCACGGCTGCTGCCTGCCAGACTGGACGACACCACCGCCACCGAGGTGGCGCGCATCTTCGGCGAGGACTTTGCCGGCGCACTGCTGAAGGCAGAGACGGGGCGCTGGGTCGGGCCGCTCAAGTCAAGCTACGGGCTGCACCTGGTGATCGTGGACCGCCGCGAGGGCGGGCGGCTGCCGGCCCTGGCCGACGTGCGGCCGCTGGTGGAGCGCGACTTCATGGCCGACCGGCGCAGGCGTGCGCTCGACGCGATGTATGCCAAGCTGCTGACGCGCTACCCGGTGCTCATCGAGCCGGCGGCGGCATCGGCGGCCGGTGCCTCGGCCGCGGCATCGTCACCGGCTGCTTCGCCGGCCGCGAAACCGGCCGGCGCCGAACGATGAAGCGCGGCTGGCTGCTGGCATCGATCGCCGTGCTGCTCTTCTGGGTGGCCGGCGCGGCGGGAGCCCACGAGTTGCGCCCGGGCGTGCTCGAACTGCGCGAAGGGCGGCCCGGCACCTACAGCCTGCTGTGGAAGCGCCCGGCTGGCGGCGAGGTGGAGATCCGCATCGCCCCGGTGCTGCCGCCGGAGTGCCGCGCGGCGTCTCCGGGTGCCACGCTGCTGACGCCCGGCGCGCTGGTCGTGCGCGGCACGATCGCCTGCGAGGGCGGCCTGCGCGGCCGCACCATCGCCATCGACGGCCTGCAGTCCACGCTGACCGACGTGCTGGTGCGCGTTTACCACGCCGACGGCTGGCTGGAAACGCACCTCGTCAAGCCGTTCGATCCGCAGGTGACACTGGGCGAGCGCACCAGCGCACTGCAGCGCTCGGGCGCCTACCTGCGCCTGGGCGTCGAACACATCCTGCTCGGCGTGGACCACCTGCTGGTGGTGCTCGGGCTGCTGCTGATCGTGCGCGACCGCTGGGTGCTGGTGAAGACCATCACCGCGTTCACCGTGGCGCACAGCATCACGCTGGCGGCGGCCACGCTCGGCTTCGCCAGCGTGCCGGTGCTGCCGCTGAACGCCGCGATCGCGCTGTCGATCCTGTTCCTGGGGCCGGAGATCGTTCGCGCGCGTCGCGGGCAGACGAGCTTCACGATCCGCCATCCGTGGGTCGTGGCCTTCGCCTTCGGGCTGCTGCACGGCTTCGGCTTCGCCAGCGGGTTGACGACCATGGGCCTGCCGCCGGCCGAGATCCCGCTGGCCCTGCTGATGTTCAACGTCGGTGTCGAGCTCGGGCAGCTCGGCTTCATCGCGCTGATCCTGCTGCTGGAACGGGCCTTCCGCGTGCTCGAGATCCAGTGGCCGCGCTTCGTGACGGCGCTGCCGGGCCTGATGGTGGGCTCGCTCGGCGCCTACTGGACGATCCAGCGCCTGGCCTTGATGTGGGGAGCGACACGATGAACTCTTCTGGATCGGGGCTCGATCCCGGTAAGCCGGCGCCGCCGGGCCTGGCGCTGGCCATGGCGCTTGTTCTGTCGCTCGTCGCGCTGCCGGCCTGGGCCCATGCACCCGCGGGCAGCGCCGAGGGCTTCGTCAGCGGCCTGCTGCACCCGGTGTCCGGCCTCGACCACGTGCTGGCGATGGTGGCCGTCGGCCTGTGGGGAGCGCAGCTCGGGGCGCCGGCGATCTGGCTGCTGCCGGTGACCTTTCCGCTGATGATGGCCGTCGGCGGCTTCCTCGGCCTGCTCGGCGTGCTGCTGCCGGGCGTGGAGGTCGGCATCGCCGTCTCGGCCATCGTGCTGGGGGCGGCGGTGGCTTTCGAGTCGAGGCCGCCCCTGCCCGGGGTGGCCTTGCTGGTGGCCGTGTTCGCGCTCTTCCATGGCCACGCGCACGGCACCGAGCTGCCGGCCGGCCAGAGCGGTCTGCTCTACAGCGTGGGCTTCGTCGTCGCCACCGGTGGCCTGCACGCGGTGGGCATCGCGATCGGCATCATCCACCGCTGGGCGGCCGGGCGGACGGCCCTGCGCGGCGCGGGTGCCGCGGTCAGCGCCGCCGGCCTGTTCTTCCTCTGGCGGGCGCTGGCATGAAAGGCAAGCCGGCCGGCGCGTTCATCACGGCGCTCGCCACCGTGGCGCTGGTGTTCGTGCCGGCCACGGCCCAGGCGCACCTGGTCAGCACCGGCATCGGCCCGGTCTACGACGGCATCGCGCACCTCTTCGTGTCCGTCGAGGACCTGTTGCCGGTGCTCGCGATCGGGCTGCTCGCAGGCCTCAACGGCGCCCCGGCCGGCCGCTGGCTGCTGTTCTGCCTGCCGCTGGCCTGGCTGGCCGGGGGCGTTGCGGGCGTGGCGATGCCGGCAGCGCTGCCGGCGTTCAGCCCGGCCATGCTGTCGATGCTGGTGATCGGCATCCTGACGGCGGTGGACTTCAGGCTGCCGCCCAGGGCGGTCGGTGCCTTGGCGGTGGGCCTCGGGCTCATCCACGGCTGGCAGAACGGTGCCGCGATCCAGGCCGCCGGGCTGCAGGCGACCGGATTGGTCGGCACGGCCGTCGCGGTGTTCGTGTTCGTGGCGCTGGTCGCGGCGCTGGTGGTAACGCTGCGGCGCCCGTGGACGCGCATCGTCGTGCGGGCGGCCGGCAGCTGGGTCGCGGCCACCGGGCTGCTGATGATGGGCTGGACGCTGAGCGGCCGGGCTCTCGCATAAGCCGCTTCCTGGCTCGGTACGGCCGCGGCGCGACGCTCGACAGGCCGATGCGCGGCGCCGGCACCGAAGCCTCCGACCTGCCCCTTCGGGCAGTAGACATCGCAGGGCCCAGCGACCACAGTGCCGATCCAGTACGAGCAGCCCCGGACGACATGTCCTTACCGAACCCGGCAGGAGCCTGTCGACCATGCACTCCATACTGAGCACATCATCGGCGCCCGTGGCGCCCACGCCGAGGCACGCAACGGCCGTCGGCACCCAGCCCCAGCCTGCGGGCAGGGCACGCCTGAAGCTGGCCGGTGCCTGCTTGCTGGCCGCCGCGCTGTCGACGGCGCTGCCGACTGCGCAGGCCGCCGAACACGTCGAGGTGCAGGCAACATGAGTGGTGGCGGTTCGCACGGCGCCGGGTCGGACGCAAGCCTGAAGTCCAAGCTGCGCGAGGAGATGATCAAGTACGGGGTCGTCTCCGCCTATCTGTTCGTCTTCTTCGGCGTGCTGCAGTGGTACAAGGCCGCGCTGCTGCAGGACGCGGGCGTGCACTACCTGCCGCTCGGCGTGGCCGCGGTCAAGGCGCTGGTCATCGGCAAGTTCCTGCTCATCGGCGACGCGATCCAGGCCCGGCTGCAAGGCCAGTCCGGGCGCCTGCTGGGGCGCATCGCGAAGCGGGTGCTCTGGCTGCTGGTGATCCTCGCCTTGCTGACCTTCGCCGAGGAACTGATCGTAGGCTGGCTTCACGGTCAATCGATGGTGGAAGTGCAGGCGGAACTCCGCGCCCGGTCGATGCTGGAGCTCGTGGCCGAGTTCTCGCTGATGGGGCTGATCCTGCTTCCGCTGGTGGCATCGGCCGAGCTGAACCACGCACTCGGCCCGGGTGTGCTGAAGGGCCTGTTCCTGTGGCCTCAGAGTGGCGCGCGCCACGGCGCCGACACCGACAGCGCCGGCCAGCCGAACCTGCCCCTTGAGGCAGTAGACAAGCGGGACCGGCAAAACGACAGTGCCTTCTGACCCCGGCCGGCGAGCGGCCGGCAGGGTCTCCACGACAACGAGCGAGGAACAAGACGCCATGACACAGAGCCTCCGCACGAGCCGGCCGACGACACCTGCCCGTCAGTCCAGGTCCGCAGCTGCTGGGGTCGCCGGTGGCAGCAGATCCTTGGCCGCGGCGCTGTTGCTGTCTGCCGGCGTACTCGCTCACGGCATCGCTGCAGCCCAGGCCGCCAGCCCGGGCTGGACCGTCAGTGCAACGCTCTATGGCTACTTCCCCAGCGTCGGCGGCGAAACGGCGTTTCCGGTCCAGTCTGGCGGCGGCTCGGTCGACATCTCTGCCAGCGATGTGCTCGACAGCATCGACTTCGTCGTCATGGGCACGCTCGATTTGCACAACGGCCGCTGGGGCGCCTTCACCGACGTGATGTACCTCGACCTCGGCGGCAGCAAGTCGGCAAGCCGCGATTTCACGATCGGCGGCATGCAGATCCCCGCCGACACCACCGCCAATCTCGGCTGGAACATGAAGGGCGTGATCTGGACCCTGGCCGGCCAGTACCGCGTGGCCAACGGCTCCGGGCTGACGTTGGATTTGCTGGCTGGCGCCCGGCTGGCCGACATCAAGCAGGAGGCCAGCTGGGACATCACCGGCAGCCTGGGGCCGCTGGCACCACCTGCCCGCACCGGCAGCGGCGAGGCGGAAGTCTCCCAATGGGACGTCATCGTCGGCGTGAAGGGCCGCTACACCTTCGCCCAAGCGCCGAGGTGGTCGCTGCCGTTCTACGTCGACGTGGGCACCGGCGACTCGGACCTCACCTGGCAGGTCGTTGCCGGCGTGAGCTATTCCTTCGGCTGGGGCGACCTCGGCGCCGGCTGGCGTTATCTCGAGTACGACATGAAGTCGGGCCGCCCGATCAAGGATCTCAATTTCAGCGGGGCCATGGTCGGCGCGACCTTCCGCTGGTGAGCCAACCACGCCGCCATGCGACAGGCGGCGCAACCACCGAGGACATTTGAATGAAGAAGACGATCTTCCGCACCCTGCTGGCCAGCGCGGCGCTGGCAGCCGGCTCTGGCGCCATGGCACAGGCCCACTGGTCCTACGAAGGCGAGGCCGGCCCCGCGAACTGGGGCAAGCTCGACCCGCAGTACGTGATGTGCGGCATCGGCCGCAACCAGTCGCCGGTCGACCTGTCGCGCTTCACCGAAGCCGAGCTCGCGCCGCTGAAGATGCAGTACAAGACGGCCGCCAGCGAGATCGTCAACAACGGCCACACGCTGCAGGTCAACTACACGCCGGGCAGCACGCTGATGGTGGACGGGCGCGAGTTCGAGCTCAAGCAGTTCCACTTTCACGCGCCGAGCGAGAACACGCTGAACGGCAAGCACTTTCCGCTCGAAGGCCACCTGGTGCACGCCGACAAGGACGGCAACCTCGCGGTGCTGGCGGTGATGTTCGCCGAAGGCGCAGAGAACCCGCTGCTGGCCAAGCTGTGGCAGCACGTCCCGCCCGACAAGGGCGACAAGAGCGCCTTGCCAGCCGGCATGAACGTCAAGTCACTGCTGCCGACCCTGCACAGCCACTACGCCTTCAACGGCTCGCTGACCACGCCACCCTGCACCGAGGGTGTGCGCTGGCTCGTGATCAAGCAGCCGGCCACCGCCTCGAAGGAGCAGGTCGAGCGCTTCTCGGGCACCATTGGCGAAGACAACAACCGGCCCGTGCAACCCCTCAACGCGCGGGCGGTGTTGCGCTGAACGCGCATCGCCGCACCGGCCCCGCGCCTTTCCCTTCTGACTCTCGGAG
>JAABQK010000043.1 GCA_011391495.1 Hydrogenophaga sp. | reverse complement strand
TGATGGGAGCCGCGATTGTGGGGGGTGGCAGCCTGACCCCACAAACTGAGAGACCTTCAGGATTTGACTGAAAGTGAGCCCCTGGCCACGGCTGCAACATTCGGAGAATGGCCCGAATCGAAAGGATCTAAAGACACTGCCGCGCGATGTGAAGCAGACCGTGGTGATCGCGTGCAGCGCGACCTGGCCTTTGCCAAGACCTTGCTCGTCGAAGCCGCCACCCCTGTTCCTCAGTGGCGGGCCCGACACCGCCCGCCTCATCCTGTGCGACCTCATCAACGCCACGGTGGGTTGCGAGCAAATGGCCCAACTGAGCCACAAGCCCCGTAAAAGCCTGCCCCGCATGCTTTCATAAAAGGGGCCCCCGAGTATCGACAACCTAGCAGCGGTCATTACCTTGATGCGGTTCGGGGCTGGGGAAGGTATCGAGCAGTGTGCGGGTGGTGAAAGCGGCCTAAGACGAGCTACATGAGCTTTGTAATAGTCTCTTCAGGCGGGACTTCGCAAGCAGGGCACCAGTCCACAAACACCATCACGTCCCCATACATCTCGCCACGTTCCACCTTGGACACGTAGGACTTCCCGACCCCCAGCGCTTCGGACAACCCCAGCTGGGAAAGACCCGCCGCCCGGCGCACCGCAGCCAAGTCGGCCTGCAGGGCCAGGTAACGCGAATGGTGGACGGATACAGGCGCGCGCGGATGCTGTATCCCGTTTTGGGATAGTCCATTTCGGACTATTTGTTCGCTATGATGAATTCTGCTGTGACATGTCGTTACAGCTTCAATCTGTTGATGCAGGAGATCTATGAAGATGATGAGACCTCAATGGGCTGCCATGGCCATCAGCGCCGCTGTTTTGACCGCTTGCGGGGGTGGGGATGACAGCACAGATGGCGCCGTTACAACCCCCACTCCGACGACAACTACGGCCAGCGCTACTGGCATCTGGACAGGAACCACGGATACCAATCGCTCGGTAACGGGTGTGGTGCTGGGTGACGGAACCTACTACGTCCTCTACTCACCCGTCGGGACACCTTCTGTCATTGCTGGCGTGGTTCAAGGCAATGGAACGATGGGCGGCAGCACGTTCACGTCGAGCAATGCCAAGGACTTCAACCTTGAAGGCGCTGGCGTCATGTCGGCCACCCTCTCCGCCAATGTTGCAACGAAGCATACATTCAATGGCACGGTGTCTTACTCGAACGGACCGGTCACGTTCACGAGTACCTATGACCCGACTTCGGATACGGCGGCCAGCCTCGACACCGTTCATGGTTCATACACCGGCCAAGTCGCGACATCTGCAGGCTTGGAAACGGCAACTGTCACCGTTAACCCGAGCGGAGCGCTGAGTGGAACGGGAGTGAGTGGGTGTACCGTCAGTGGGACTGTGTCCCCCAGAACAGACGTCAACGCTTACAACATCACCGTGTCTTTCGGTCCCAGCCCTTGCCTCTTTGCTAGTCAGTCCTTTGCAGGCGTCGCCGCATTTGATGCGGACGAGAAGCGTCTGTACGCGGCCGCACCCAATGCTGGTCGCACCGACGGCATCCTGTTTGTGGGAACCAAACCCTAAATTCCCCTCAGAGAACAATGAGACCCGCCGAAGGCGGGTTTTCAGTTTCTGGAGGGCTCAGGCCGCTTCCCGGTAGAAGCCACCCGCCCACCCCACCGCCCGCGGCGCCTGGCTCGCCACCGCCTCATGGATCGCCCCGATGTGCTGCGGCGTCGTGCCGCAACACCCGCCCACGATGTTGACCAGGCCCTCGGCCGCGAACTCGCGCAGCAGGCGGCTGGTGACGTCGGGCGTCTCGTCGAAGCCGGTGTCGCTCATGGGGTTGGGCAGGCCGGCGTTGGGGTAGCAGCTGATGAAGGTGTCGCCCGCGACCTTGGCCAGTTCCTGGATGTAGGGGCGCATCAGCGTGGCGCCCAGCGCGCAGTTCAGGCCCACGGCCAGGGGCTGGATGTGGCGCACGCTGGCCCAGAAGGCGGTCACGGTCTGGCCGCTGAGGATGCGGCCGGACGCGTCGGTCACGGTGCCGCTGATGATGACCGGCAGGCGCTCGCCGCTGGCCTCGAAATATTCGTCGATGGCGAACAGCGCGGCCTTGGCGTTGAGCGTGTCGAAGATGGTTTCGACCAGCAGCACATCGGCCCCGCCCTCGACCAGGGCTTCCACCTGCTCGTAGTACGCCGCGCGCAATTGCTCGAAGGTCACGTTGCGGGCGCCGGCGTCGTTCACGTCGGGGCTGATGCTGGCGGTCTTGGGCGTCGGGCCGAGGGCACCGGCCACGAAGCGCGGCTTGTCGGGCGTGCTGTACTTGTCGCAGGCTTCGCGGGCGATGCGGGCCGAAGCGAGGTTCATCTCGCGCGCCAGCCCGGCCATGTCGTAGTCCTCCTGCGCAATCGTCGTGGCACCGAAGGTGTTGGTTTCGATGATGTCGGCACCGGCGGCGAGGTAGCCCTCGTGGATGTCTCGGATCACGTCGGGCCGCGTGAGGCTCAGCAGCTCGTTGTTGCCCTTCACGTCCTTGTGGAAGTCCTTGAAGCGCTCGCCGCGGTACTGCGCTTCGCCCAGCTTGAAGCGCTGGATCATGGTGCCCATGGCGCCGTCGAGGATGGCGATGCGGTGTTTCAGGATCTCGGGCAGCGCCTGGGCGCGGGTGTAGGCAATGGCTTTCATGCTCCGATTGTAGGAAACCACCCCGCTACCGACCGCCTGCCAGCGGGGAGCCCCGACCGCATCCCCGACAATAGCCGCCATGAGACACCTGACCCCCACGCAAGCCTGGACCTGGCTGGAAGAAGCCCGGACGCGCAGCGCACAGGACGGCAGCGAGGGTCCGCTGTTCGTGGACGTGCGCATGGAGATCGAGTCGCTCTACGTGGGCCGCCCGCCCGGCGTGGAAAACATCCCCTGGTACGAATACCCGGACCTCACGCCCGACCCGGTGCGCTTTGCCACGGCGGTGGAGCAAGAAGCTGGCGCGAAAGACCGCCCCGTGCTGCTGATCTGCCGCAGCGGCAAGCGCACGCTGGACGCGGGCGCCGCGCTGGAGGCCGCGGGTTTCGCCGACGTGGCGCACGTGGTGCACGGCTTCGAGGGCGACCTGAACGAGGCGTTCAGGCGCTCCAGTGTCAACGGCTGGCGTTTTGATCAGCTCCCGTGGGAACAGATGTGAGCGGCCTGATCGACATTGCGGCAAGCGGCGAAATCCTAGAAACCTGCGCCGGCGTGCTGCAGGAGGTCTTTGGCTACGACGCCTTTCGCGGCCCGCAGGCCGACATCGTCACGCATGTGAGCGAAGGCGGCGACGCCTTGGTGCTGATGCCCACCGGCGGCGGCAAGTCGCTGTGCTACCAGATACCGGCCATCGTGCGTGAGCGCCAGGGCCTGGGCCTGACCGTGGTGGTGTCGCCGCTGATCGCGCTGATGCACGACCAGGTGGGCGCGCTGCTCGAAGCGGGTGTGGCGGCCGCCTTCCTCAACTCAAGCCTCAGCAGCGAAGAAGCGCAGGCGATTGAAAAGCAGATGCTGCGCGGCGAGCTCACCCTGCTGTACGCAGCGCCCGAGCGCCTGACCACGCCGCGCTTCCTGGCACTGCTGGATGCGCTGCACGAGCGCGGCAAGCTCAGCCTGTTCGCCATTGACGAAGCCCACTGCGTGAGCCAGTGGGGCCATGACTTCCGGCCCGAATACCGGGGTCTGGTGGTGCTGCACGAGCGCTTTGCCGGCGTGCCGCGCGTGGCGCTGACCGCCACCGCCGACGATCTCACGCGGGCCGACATCGTCGAGCGCCTGCAGCTGGAAGACGCCCGCCGCTTCGTCAGCAGCTTCGACCGGCCCAACATCCGCTACACCATCGTCGAGAAGAAGGACGGCACGCAGCAGCTGCTGCGCTTCATCCGCGACGAGCACATGGGTGCGAGCGGCCACGACGCCGGCATCGTGTACTGCCAGTCGCGCAAGCGCGTGGAAGAAGTGGCTGGCATGCTGTGCGACGCCGGTTTCAACGCACTGCCCTATCACGCGGGCCTGGAAGCAGCCCTGCGGCAGAAACACCAGGACCGCTTCCTGCGCGAAGAGGGCCTGATCATGGTCGCCACCATCGCCTTCGGCATGGGCATCGACAAGCCCGACGTGCGCTTCGTGGCGCACCTGGACATGCCCAAGAACATCGAGGGCTACTACCAGGAAACCGGCCGCGCCGGACGCGACGGGGAAGCCGCCAACGCCTGGATGGTCTACGGTCTGCAGGACGTGGTGAACCAGCGCCGCATGATCGACGAAAGCCCTGCGGCCGACGAGTTCAAGCAGGTGCTGCGCGGCAAGCTCGACGCGCTGCTGACGCTGGCCGAGGCCAGCGACTGCCGCCGCGTGCGGCTGCTGGCCTACTTTGGCGAAACGAGTGCGCCCTGCGGCAACTGCGACAACTGCCTGCACCCGCCGGAGTTGCACGACGCCACCGAGTCGGCACGCAAGCTGCTCTCGTGCATCTACCGCGTGCAGCAGTCCAGCGGCACGGCGTTCGGTGCCGGCCACATCATGGACATCCTGCGCGGCAAGGTGACCGAGAAGGTGACGCAGTACGGCCACGACAAGCTCAGCACCTTCGGCATCGGCGCCGACCTGTCCGAAACCCAGTGGCGTGCGCTGCTGCGCCAGCTGATCGCGCGCGAAGCCATCGAGGTGGACGCAGCGCACTTCAACACGCTGCACCTGGCCGACGCGGCGCGCGGGATCCTCAAGGGCGAAAGCCTGGTGTGGCTGCGGGAGGCGAGCGAGAAGAAGGCCGCATCGCGCGGCGGCCGCAGCAGCCGGACCTCGAAGGCGGCGGTGGCGCCGGACGGCCAGCCGCTGTCGCTGGCCGAGCGCGAGTGCCTGGACGCACTCAAGGCCTGGCGCGCCGAGGTGGCGCGCGAACACAACCTGCCGGCCTTCGTGATCTTTCACGACAGCACGCTGCGCGGCATCGCCGCTCAAAAACCCCGCAGCCTGGCCGATCTGGAGGGCATCGCCGGCATCGGCCAGAAAAAACGCGAGGCCTACGGCGCCGAGGTGCTGCGCGTGGTGAGTGCTTTCAACTGAGTCTGCAACGCGGGTCGACGACCCCGTGTTTACCTAGGACTGACCGCACTGCGAAGAGCCGACCACTCGTCGGCAAAGCCCCTGTTTGCCCTATGTCAAGGCTCAAGACGCGGCCGTGTTCGCCGATGTTTTGGGTGTAGCCGGGAATGTCCCCGTCCCCCGAACATCAAGAAATGGAGCGCGGCATGTTCTTCAAGCTGCCCTGGTTCAAAAGCAAGATCGAGCACTACCACGACACCCAGGTCCTGGAGCTGGATTTTCTCGTGGACGAGTTTCACGATGCCATGGCCGACATCCAGGACCCCCTGCGCACGCGCCTGCACGCCGCCCTGATCTCCTGCCAGAGCCCGAAGGATCTGTGGTTCCTGCGCGGCAAGCTGTTCAACCTGATTTCCAAGCACCACTGCGAGAACGTGGCCAACGAGCGGGTTGCCCGTCTGGACCAGAAGATGCGCCACTTTGTCGACCACCACCCGGACTACGAACCCGAAGAACTGCCGTCGGGGCCGATGGCATTGCTGCATTGATCCCCCCGCGCCGCCTGCGGCGTCACCCCCCAGGGGGCGGCGCGGGCGGCCCGGCAGAGCCGAGTCCGCGGCGCCCTTGGAAAGACACTACGCGCCGCCGGCACTTGTTTTTCACTTGTCTCCCCTGCGCCCGTCCTTGTGACGGGCTTTTTTTGCCTTCCTAGAATCGGTGCATGTCCACTGATTTACCCATCCTCATCCTCAAGACCGGTTCCACCCACGCGCACATCCGCGAGCGCCTGGGGGACTTTGAGGACTGGATCGGGGCCGGACTGGGCGCGTCCGGTGCCGTGGTGCTGACGCACGATGCACAGACGGGTGCGCCCCTGCCCGCACCCGAGACGCTGGCCGGCATCGTCATCACCGGCTCACACGCCATGGTGTCGGACCGCGAACCCTGGAGCGAGGCGCTCGTGCCCTGGCTGCAGCGGGCCGTGGCTCTGGAAACGCCGGTGCTGGGCATCTGCTATGGCCACCAGCTGCTGGCGCATGCGCTGGGCGGTGAGGTGGCGCACCACCCCGAAGGCGTGGAGATGGGCACCGTGACCGTGCAACGCCACGCGACCGCCGACGACGACCCCTTGCTGAGACATCTGCCCGACGCGTTCGCGGCCCAGGCGGTGCACTGGCAGTCGGTGCGGCAGCTGCCGCCGGGTGCGGTGCTGCTGGCGGGCAACCATCACGAGCCGCACCACGCCTTCCGCGTCGGCCCCCGGGCCTGGGGCGTGCAGTTCCACCCGGAGTTTTCTGCCGAAGCCCTGGACGCTTACCTGGACGGCCTGGGCCAGACGCTGGCGCGCGAGGGACGCGACGCCGCGCAAATCCGTGCGGGGTTGAAAGACACACCCGAAGCGGCATCGGTGTTGTCCGCGTTTGCACGCCTGGCGCTGGACACAGAGCGCAACGCCAGCCAAAGCCACGTGCCTTGACCCAGAACGCCTCGGACCCGGCTCTGCCGGGCCGCCAGCCTTGCCTCCTGGGGATGACCCGCGCGGCGCGGTGGGGTCAAAACCCTATCGTTCTGGCTTCGCGCACCTCCGGCTTGATGCGGTGCTCGGCTTCCAGCTGGGCCAGAAATTCCTCTGGCGGCAACGACTCGGCCAGGATCTCCACCTGCCGCTTCACCGCCGCAAAGTCGCCCGGACAGAGCTGCTCGAGCCTGGCCAGGCGTGCGGCGTGCGCAGGCGTGAACGAGGCGACGTCCCCCGCCAGCGCTTCCACCACGAACATGCGGTCGCGCTGCTCGCGCGTCAGCGGCTTGAACCGGATCTTGAAGGTGAAGCGCCGCAGCGCCGCCTGGTCGATGCTGTCCATCAGGTTGGTGGTGCAGATGAAGATGCCGGCGTAGCGTTCCATGCCTTGCAGCATCTCGTTGACTTCGGTCACCTCATAGGTCCGCTGGGCGCCGCGGCGGTCCTGCAGGAAGCTGTCGGCCTCGTCAAGCAGCAACACGGCCTTTTCGGCCTCGGCCTCGCGGAACATGGCCGCCATCTGCTGTTCGGTCTCGCCGACGAACTTGCTCACGAGGTCGCTGGCACGGCGGATCATCAGCGGGCGCTCCAGCTGCTGCGCGATGTGCTCGGCCAGCGCGGTCTTGCCGGTGCCCGGCGCACCGTGGAAGCACAGCGCACCATGACCACGCGCCTTGAGGGCGCTGATGATGCGTGACAGCTCGTAGCGCGACTCCACGTTGAGCATGTCCAGGTTGTACTGCGTGACGCTCGGGCGCTGCGCCGCATCGGGCTGACGTCCCAGTGCCTGGTCGGCATTCCTGAGCTGGCGCTCGATCAGATCGTCCAGCAACAGTGCCTCGCCAGCCCGCGCTTTGGCGCTGCGCCGCGCTGCGGGTCTGACCGGGTGCGCCGCCAGCTGGGCGAAGCGTACTGCGGTGCGGATCTGCGCCGGTGTGAGGCCCTTGCGCTCGGTCAGCCGGGCCACCAGAGCGTCGGACACCGACACGTCTTCCAGTGTCTTGCGCACCAGTTGCTCGCGTGCGCCGGGCGGTGGGCTCTTGAGTTCGAGGTGGTAGGCAAAGCGGCGCCGGAACGCCGGGTCGATCTGCTCGATGCGGTTGGTCACCCACAGCGTGGGCACGGCGTTGGTTTCCAGGATCTGGTTGACCCAGGCCTTGCCGCTAACGCTGTTGCTGTGGGGCGTGGCCACGTGCTCGGCGCGCGCCATGATCTGTGCAGCCTCGCTGGAGATCGGCGGAAACACGTCTTCCACCTCGTCGAACAGCAGCGCCGAATGCGCCGTGCCTTTCAGGAACACCTGGGCGATCTGCAAGGAGCGGTAGCGGTCGCGGCCGCTGAGGGCATTGCCGTCTCGGTCGGCGTATTCCACCTCAAAGAGTTCCAGCCCGGCGGCCTGCGCGACCACGCGCGCCAGCTCGGTTTTCCCGGTGCCGGGCGGACCGTACAGCAGGATGTTGACGCCCGGCTCCTTGCGTGCCACCGCTTCGCGCAACAGACTGGACAGCAGCCGCACGTCTTCACCGACGAACGCAAAGTCCTTCTCGGTCAGTGCCGAACGCGCCGCAGGGCGGGTAAACACGGCCATCAGTTCGCTCTGGGTGCGGTACTCGCGCATCAGCACGGGCGGCAGCTTTTCGCTGACTTTCATCAGGTCGGCCAGGTCGGTGATGTTGTGCTCGGAGATCAGGTTTTCCACCATGCCGATGCGCTCCAGGCGCGAGCCCGCGCGCAGCGCCTCCCCGACCTCGCTGGCCTTCACACCAGCCACATCGGCAATCGCCGCGTAGGCTTCGGGCGCGTTGTTCACCTTGAACTCGACCAGGATGGAGCGCAGGTCGCGCTGGTAACGCGCCAGCGTGCCGTACAGCAGGAGAGCGCGCTCGGCGCGGTTGAGCTGCAACAGGCCCGCCAGCGCATCGATGTTTTTCTCCACCAGGGTGGATTGCTTTTTGAGCGCGTGGCTCAGCCACTCGCCGGTGACGGCCAGCACCGAGAGCAGGTCTTTCGGTGACTCCTTGGCGTATTCGTCCAGGTAGAAGAACAGGGTGCCTTCTTCGTAGGGGCCGCGCCAGACACCGTAACGCTCCATGAAGGCGGACGTGCCCAGACGGTCGTGACCGCTCCAGAGTTCGTTGTCCTTGCAGCGGCGGCCCAGAAACTCGCGCACCCGCATGAGCACCGTATGGGGCCAGACCAGGTGCCGGCCGGCGAGCGAGAGCAAGGTGTTGAGGTCGCGGCGCACGTTGAAACGCGGGCCCTGGCGCGCGGCCAGGGTGAGCACGAAGTGAGAGCACATGAGATCGAGCACCGGCGCCTGGCGCAGGCCGTGCGGCACGAACACGCGCCCTTCGCGCGCATCGGTCGCGGTGCGCACCAGCGGGGCCGACGGCTCCATCGTGCGTTTGCTCATTCAGGCACCTCCAGAAAGGCTTTCCAGTGACGCTGCGCCCGGAGTCCCGGGCATGCAGGCGGACCATAACCCAGCTTGATGAATCATGGAAGCGGTTGATGGAGCGTGCCGGATGAATTTGTGGGGCTATTTCCGGTGGCCAATTTCCTGCATCGGGGCCCACAATCCGGGCATGCTGGAACTACACGATATTGAAGCCGCTGCCCAGCGCCTGGCCGGTCAGGTGCTCGACACCCCGTTTGTCGAATCCCGCACCATCTCGCAACTCACCGGGTGCCAGGTGTTTCTCAAGTTTGAGAATCTGCAGTACACCGCGTCCTTCAAGGAGCGCGGCGCCTGCAACAAGCTGGCGCAACTCAGCCCCGAAGAGCGCACGCGCGGCGTGGTGGCGATGAGTGCCGGCAACCACGCGCAGGGGGTGGCCTACCACGCCCAGCGCCTGGGCCTGCGCGCGGTGATCGTGATGCCACGCTTCACACCGGGGGTGAAGATCGAACGCACGCGGGGCTTTGGCGCCGAAGTCGTGTTGCACGGCGACACGCTGGACGCTTCCCGCGCCCATGCCCGCGAACTGGCGGCCAGCCAGGGCCTGGTGTTCGTGCATCCCTATGACGACGAGGCCATCGCAGCCGGTCAGGGCACGGTGGCGCTGGAAATGCTGCGCGTGCAGCCCGACCTCGACACGCTGGTGGTCGCGATCGGTGGCGGCGGCCTGATGGCCGGCATGGCCACCGCAGCGCGTGCGATCCGGCCCGACATCGAAATCCTGGGTGTGCAGGCCGAGCGCTTCCCCGCCATGTACAACGCCATCAAGGGTACGCACCTGCCACAAGGCAGCAGCACGATCGCCGAAGGCATCGCGGTCGGCACGCCGGGTGTGATCACCCAGGCCATCATCAAGGACAAGGTCGATGACATCGTGCTGGTGGACGAGGGCGACATCGAGCAGGCGATCGTGATGCTGCTGGAGATCGAGAAGACACTGGTCGAAGGCGCCGGCGCCGCCGGCCTGGCGGCGCTGCTCAGGCACCCGCAGCGTTTTGCCGGCAAGCGCGTCGGACTGGTGCTCTGTGGCGGCAACATCGATCCGCTGCTGCTGGCCTCCATCATCGAACGCGGCATGGTGCGCGCCGGGCGGCTGGCGCGCATCCAGGTGAATGCGCGCGATGTGCCCGGCAACCTGGCCGAGATCACCCGGATCGTGGCCGAGGCCGGCGCCAACATCGACGAGGTGCACCACCAGCGCGCCTTCACCCTGCTGGCGGCGCAGAACGTGGCGATCGAACTGGTGCTGCAGACCCGGGGACGCGAACACATCGCGCAGGTGATCACACGGCTGCGCGAGGCCGGGTTCGAGACCTTCACGCTCTGAGGGAAGGCGGGCGGCAGCAGCACCCACCGCGCCGCGCTCGCCGGGAACTGGTCGTCTTGTCCCGTCTTCCTGAGGATTCCCGACGTTATCTGCCGCGATCCCGACAGGTCTGCGGTTGACGCCCCCGACCATGCTCTGCATGATGAACCGGTGTCCCATCGTGAACAGGAGTGCCCCCATGAACATGACCGCCCTCTGGGACTCGCTGCAGAACGCCCTCGGCAGCCACATTCCCCAGCTGTTCGGCGCGCTGGCCATCTTCCTTCTGGGCTGGCTGGTGGCGGTGCTGGTGCGTGCCGGCGCGCGCCGCAGCCTGGGCTTCATCGGCGTGAACCACCGCTTCGGCAAACTCACCGGCAAGGGTGTGGACATTGAAGGTGCCGTGGCACTGGGGCTGTTCTGGGTGGTGATCCTGCTCACGCTGGTGGCGGTTTTCAACTCGCTGGACCTGGCGCTCGTTTCGGGCCCGTTTGCCGCCCTCACCACGCAGCTGTTTGAATATGCACCGCGGCTGCTGGGCGGCCTGATGCTCGCGCTCGTGGCCTGGCTGGCGGCCAGTGTCGTGCGCGCCGTCGCCCAGCGCCTGCTGGACAGGTCCACACTGGACGAGAAGTTGTCCGAACACGCCGCCATGGCGCCCATCGGCGAAAGCCTGGCCGGCGCCCTGTTCTGGCTGGTGATCCTGCTGTTCGTGCCCGCGATCCTGGGCGCCCTGCAGATGCAAGGTCTGCTCGACCCGCTGCGCGCCATGATCACCAAGACGCTGGACATGGTGCCGAATGCGGTCGCGGCACTGGTCATCGGCGGCGTGGGCTGGATCGTCGCCACGGTGCTGCGCAACCTCACGACCAACCTGTCGCGCACCGCCGGTGTCGACCAGCTGGGCAACCAGGCTGGCCTGGCACAAGGCGTGCGCCTGTCCAGCGTGCTGGGCCTGCTGGTGTTCGTGGCGGTCTTTCTTCCCTCCCTGATCGCGGCACTGGACGCGCTCAAGATCGAGGCCATCTCACGCCCCGCCACCGACATGCTCGCCCTGATGCTGGATGCGGTGCCGCACATCATCGCCGCCGGCCTGATCCTGGTGGTGACCTGGCTGGTGGCGTCTTTTGCGACCCGGCTGCTGGCCAACCTGCTGGCCAACCTCGGATTTGACAGCCTGCCCGAGCACGTCGGTCTGGCCCATGCGTTCGAGAAAACACCTGCCTCGGTGGCGGTCGGCCGTGTTGCACTGTTTTTTGCCATGCTGTTTGCCTCCGTCGAGGCATCTGCCCAGCTCGGCTTCGGTCAGGTCAGCACCATCGTGACCAGCTTCATCCGCTTCGGCGGTGACATCCTGCTCGGTTCGGCCATTCTGGTCATCGGCTTCTGGCTGGCCAACATGGCCCACGACGCCATCGACCGCGCCAGCGGCGCCGGCACCCAGGGCCTCGCACGCATCGGCCGCTTCGCCATTCTGGCGCTGGTGATCGCCATGGGTCTGCGTGCCATGGGCATCGCCGATGACATCGTGAACCTGGCCTTCGGCCTCACCCTCGGTGCGGTGGCCGTGGCGGTGGCGCTGTCCTTCGGACTCGGCGGACGTGAAGCGGCCGGCAAGCTGATGGAGCACTGGCTGTCGCGGTTCCGGCACGAGGACTGAGACCATGAGCGAACCGCACACCCCCGCCACGAAAGAAACCCTCCAGCATGCACTGGCCGACTGGTTCGCACCCTGGGTGCAGGCGCTGGGCCTGCGGGTGGAATCGTTTGGGCCGGGCGAAGCCACCCTGCGACTGCCGCTGAACCCCGAACTCAGCCGCGTCGGTGGCATGGTCTGCGGTCAGGCGCTGATGGCAGCGGCCGACACCGCCATGGTGCTGGCCATCGTCACCCAGCTCGGCAGCCAGCGCCCCATGACCACGGTGCAGCTCAACACCAGTTTCCTCAAGCCGCTCTCGGCCCAGGACGCGCTGGTCACGGCACGTGTGATCCGCGCAGGCAAGAGCCTGGTGTTTGGCGAAATCGACATCTCCGGTG
>JAABQK010000042.1 GCA_011391495.1 Hydrogenophaga sp. | reverse complement strand
GCAAGGAGATCGCACGGCTGAGCCAGGAAGTGATGCCAGCATGAGCACGCTGGCCCACATCTACGGCGAGGTGCGCGACATGCCGCTGGCCGCGCCGATGGCGCCGGTGAGCAACGGAGTGCCGTTCCGCCAGTACATCTGCCACGCCTGCGGCTACATCTACGACGAAGCCGAAGGCGACCTCGACAGCGGCCTGGCCGCGGGCACGCGCTTTGAAGACATCCCCGACGACTGGGCCTGCCCGCTCTGCGGCGTGACCAAGAGCGACTTCGAGCCCTACAGCGCGCCCAGCCTGGACGAGCTGCGCGCGCGCGCCACCGGCGCAGCCCCAGTGGCGGTGCGCGGCGGCACGCCGGGCGTGGTCATCGTCGGTGGCGGCCGCGCCGGCTGGCAGATGGCCGAAGCCCTGCGCGCCCTCGACGCCGCGCTGCCCATCACCCTGGTGAGCGCCTGCGCCGCCGACGTGTACGACAAACCGCTGCTCTCGGTGGCCTTGGCGCGCCAGATGGACCTGGCCAAGCTCGTGAAAGAAACCGGCGCCGACGCCGCGAAGCGCCTGGGCGTGCGCCTGCTCGCGCACACCGACGCCGTGCGCATCTGCCCCGACACACGAAGCCTGCGCACCACACGCGGCACGCTGCGCTACGACCAGCTGGTGCTGGCGCACGGCGCGCAGGCCACGCTGCCACCCGCCCTGCCCGCGGCGTTTTGCTGGCGCATCAACCACCTGGGTGCCTACCAGCGGCTGCGCGCGGCGCTGGGCACCGAGCCGAAAGACGTGGTCATCGTCGGCGCCGGGCTGATCGGCAGCGAGCTCGCCAACGACCTCGCGCTCGGCGGCCACCGCATCACCCTGCTCGACGTGATGACCGAGCCGCTCGCGCGCTGGCAGGCACAACAGGCCGGCACGCAACTGCTCGGCGCCTGGAAAGACCTGCCGATCCGCTTCGTCGGCGGCGTGCAGGTGGCCGGCGTGGAGCAACTGGGCGAGAGCTACCGCATCACCACCGCCTGCGGCCAGAAGTTCGTCGCTGACCAGGTGATCGCCGCCGCCGGCCTGATGACGCCGCCGCGCCTGGCGCAGAGCGCCGCGCTGGCCTGGAACCACGGCATCGCGGTCGATGCGGCCACGCTGCGCACCAGCGACGAGCACATCCACGCCCTGGGCGACTGCATCACCATCGCCGGCCAGACCAGCCGCTACATCGAACCCATCGGCCGCCAGGCGCGGGCGATTGCGGCCCACCTCTGCGGCCGCGAGCCGGTGCCTTACGAGGCGAAGCCCGCGGTGGTGCGGGTGAAGACCACCTCGCACCCGATGACGCTGCACTGAGACGGGCTCGGTCTATCATCAGCGGTGGATACCCCCACCCGTTGAATGACAACGCCCGGCCACCCCGAGGGCCAGGGCACCGGAGACCTGCCATGCCACTTCACCTGCTGCGCCGCCACCTGCTCGGCCTGTCGCTGTTTGCCCTGATTCCCCTGGCTCACGCCGTCGAAGTCAAATTCGAGCCGGTCGCTCCCGGCGTCTACGCCTTCGTCGGCGAGAAGGGCGGCCGCACCTACACCAACGAAGGGCTGAACGCCAACATCGGCCTCGTGGTCACGCCCGCGGGCGCGCTGCTGGTCGACAGCGGCGCGAGCTTCCAGGGCGCAAAACAGCTCCATGAAGCGGTGAAGAAGGTGACGACCCAGCCAGTGAAGTGGGTCATCAACACCGGCGGGCAGGACCACCGCTGGCTGGGCAACGGCTACTTCATCGCTCAGGGCGCCGAGGTGATCGCCCACGCCGACGCCAAGGCCGACATGCTGGCCCGAGGCGGCGACCACGTCGCCAGCCTGAAGAACGAGCTGAAGGAAAAACTCGACGGCACCGTACCCACTTTGCCCACGCGCTGGCTGGCCGGCCCCGACGAAACGCTGAACCTCGGCGGCTTGGCCATCGAAGTGAAACACCGCAAAGGCGCCCACACCCCGGGCGACCTGATGGTCTGGCTGCCGCAGCCGCGCGTGGTGTTCAGCGGCGACATCGTCTACGTGGACCGCATGCTGGGCGTGATCCCGGTCAGCCACACCGGCCGCTGGCTGGAGAGCTTTGCCGTGCTGGAGGCGCTGCAACCCGCGCGCATCGTGCCCGGCCACGGCGACGTGTGCGATCTGCCGAAAGCCCAGGCGCAGACGCGCGACTACCTGCAGGCGCTGCGCACGCACATGAAGAAAGCGGTGGAAGAAGGCACCGAGATCAGCGCCGCCATCAAGGCCTTTGACGTCAAACCCTGGATGGGCCTGCTCAATGCCGCCGATCTGCACCCCGGCAACGCGAGCCGCACCTACCTGGAGCTGGAGCGCGAATAAGCCGCCGGCCCTCAGGCCACGGCCAGCGGGATCACCCGCCGCGCCGGAGTCGAAGCCCGCGCGCGCAGCTGGCCGCAGCCGCCGTCCACGTCCTGCCCCGCCGACTGGCGCAGCTTGGTCAGGATGCCGCGGCGGTGCAGGTGGCGCGCGATGGCCGCCGCTTTCTCCCAGCTCGGGCGCTGCCAGGGCATGCCCTCGACGCTGTTGAACGGGATCATGTTGAGGATGGCGTACTTGCCCGTGAGCAGGCGCACGATGCCGTCGAGCTCGTCGTCGCTGTCGTTGATGCCGTCGAGCAGCGTCCACTGGTACTGGATCGGGTAGTCGGTGGCCCGGGCGTAGGCTTCGCCGGCCTCGACCAGCTCCTCGGGCGACATGCGGGGTGCGCGCGGCAGCAGCCGTTCGCGCAGGTCGGCCCGGGTGGTGTGCAGCGACAGCGCCAGCGCGGGCTTGACCGGCCCTCTGGGCAAGGCCTCGAACACGCGCGGGTCGCCCACGGTGGAGAACACCAGGTTCTTGTGGGCTGTGTTGCCCGCCGTGCCCAGCAGCTGAATGGCTTCGAGCACGTTGTCCAGGTTGTGCGCGGGCTCGCCCATGCCCATGAACACCACCTTCTTCACCGGCCGCAGGCTGCGCGCCAGCGCCACCTGCGCCACGATCTCGGCGCTGCCCACCTGGCGGATCAGGCCGGTGGTGCCGGTCATGCAGAACACGCAACCCACGGCGCAGCCCACCTGGGTGGACACGCAAACCCCGTCGCGCGGCAGCAGCACGGTCTCCACCATCTGGCCGTCCATCAGCTTCACCAGCAGGCGCTCCGATCCGTCTTCACCGGGGTGGCGCGATTCGATGCGGGCGAGCCCAGCCAGATCGGCCTCGATCGCGGGCAACTCGGCGCGCAGCGTGGCGGGCAGGAAATGCTCGATCTGCCGCTTGCCCGCCGTCTGCGGCAGGGCCTGGCTCCAGAGACGGAGCACGCGGTGTTCGTGTTTGGGCAGGGCGCCGAGCGCGCGCAGGCGCTCGCGCAGGTGTTCGATGCGCATGGGGAGGAATTGTCGCCCCCCTGCGCCGCTTCGGGGGACAATCCCCGCCAAAGGAGAGCACGATGCTGGAGATGGTGATCAACGCCCGTGCCGCCGACTTGGGGCACGGCCTCACGGTGCGGCGCGTGCTGCCGTTTGCGAAACGGCGCCAGGTCGGCCCCTTCGTGTTTCTGGACCACGCCGGCCCGGTGCCACTGCCGGCCGCGTATGCACGCGCGGCCGACGTGCGCCCTCACCCGCACATCGGCCTGTCCACCGTGAGCTATCTGCTGAGCGGCCAGATCACCCACCGAGACAGTCTGGGCACGCTGCAGCTCATCCGCCCCGGCGAGGTGAACTGGATGACAGCCGGGCGCGGCATCACGCACAGCGAACGTTTCACCCACCCCGACTCCTACGCCGACGGCGGGCTGGAGCTGATGCAGCTCTGGGTGGCCCTGCCCGAAGCCGATGAAACCTGCGAACCGGCCTTCACCCACTATCCCGCAGGCGCCCTGCCGGTGCTCGAAACGGACGGCGTATGGATGCGTCTGGTGGCCGGCAGCGCCCATGGCAAGACCAGCCCGGTGCGCACGCACTCGCCGCTGTTCTACCTGCACACCGAGTGGCAGGCCGGCGCGCGCCAGGCCCTGCCCGGCGGACACAGCGAACAGGCGGTGTACGTGGCCAAAGGCGAGATCGACCACGCGGGCGAAACCTACCGGCCCGGCCAGCTGCTGGTGTTCGGCGACGACGTGGACGCGTTCATCACCGCGCGCACGCCCGCCACGCTGATGCTGTTCGGCGGGGAACCGCTGGGCGAGCGCCACATCTTCTGGAACTTCGTCTCCTCGCGCCAAGAGCGCATCGAGCAGGCCAAGGCCGACTGGGCGGCTGGCCGCTTCGCGCTGCCGCCGGACGACAAGGACGAGTGGATTCCGTTGCCGGGCTGAGGCCAGACCGAGTCATTGCTTCAACGTGAAGCGCCTGCCACCGGCAAAGGCAGGATCAGACCCACCCTCCGGCGCGAAGCGGCCCGACCCAGGGCGCCGCGGAACCGGCTTCGCCGGGCCGCCAGCGCCGCCCCCTGGGGGGCTGAGGGCCGCGGCTCCAAGCCTGCCTGCGCAGGCTTGGACGTGCCCGAAGAGCAGCCACCTCTGGTGGCCGCCCGTGCGCGCAGCGCGGCGGGGGGGGTCAATACTGCTTGTACGGCAGGAACTTGCCCGACATCACGATGTTGACACGGTCACCGTTCGGGTCGGGCTGGCGCTGCAGGTCCATCTTGAAATCGATCGCGCTCATGATGCCGTCGCCGAACTCTTCGTGAATCAGTTCCTTGAAGGTGGTGCCGTAGACGCTGATGAGTTCGTAGAAGCGGTAGATCAGCGGATCGGTCGGCACGCTGGTGGGCAGCGAACCCTTGTAGGGGACGACCATCAGCCACTTCTGCTCGTCGGCACTCAGGCCGAAGATCTTGCCCAGCACCTTGGCCTGCGCCGGCGTGGCGGTCATCTGGCCGAGGCACAGCGCCGTCGTCCATTCCTTGGACTGGCCCACTTTTTTGGCCACGTCGGCCCAGCTCAGGCCCTTGCTGACTTTGGTGGAGATGATTTTTTCGGTGACGTCGAGTCGGCTCATGGTGTTGCCTCTTGGTGGTTGAAACAGAAGGAAGGGTCGGTGGTGATGAGGGAAGTTCATCAAGAGCGCCGCCGGGCCGGCTTTGCCGGACGGTCAGCGCCGTCCCCCTGGGGGGAAGCCGCGCAGCGGCGCAGGGGGGGTCAGTGCGCTTTCGCGCGACTGACCAGGAAATCAACAATGTGGTTTCTGAGGTCGTAGTACCCGTCGAGGTGGTGCAACTGCGCGCGCGTGCGACTGCGCGGCAGCGGGTTGATCACCACCTCGGCCATGCCGCCGGGCACATAGCCCGTGGGCGTCTCGCTTCCATTGCTCATGAGCAGGATGCGGTCGGCCAACAGGATGGCTTCGTCCACATCGTGCGTGATCATGAACACGGTCTGCTGCGTCTCGCGCACGATGCTCATCAGCTCGTCCTGGATGGTGCCGCGCGTGAGCGCATCGAGCGCGCCGAAGGGCTCGTCGAGCAGCAGCATCTTCGGGCTGATGGAGAAAGCGCGCGCAATGCCCACGCGCTGCTTCATGCCGCCCGAGAGCTGGCTCGGCTTCTTGTCGATGGCCTGCGACAGGCCCACCAGCGCCACGTACTTTTCCACCTGCGTATTCACTGCGGCCTTGCCCCAGTCGGGCCAGCGCGACTTCACGGCGAACGCGATGTTCTGCCGCACCGTGAGCCAGGGCATGAGCGCATGGCTCTGAAACACCACGCCACGCTCCAGGCTCGGACCGCTGATCTCGCGGCCGTCCATGAAGGCGTTGCCGCTGCTGGCGGTGTCGAGACCCGCGAGCACGTTGAGGATGGTCGTCTTGCCGCAGCCACTGTGGCCAATGATGCAGACAAACTCGCCCTGGTCGATGGCGAAGGACACGTCGGCAAACACCGGCTTGTCGGCCTGGTAGGCCTTGGCGAGCTGTTCGACTTTGAGGAAACCGGACATCGGGGAAACCTTTTCGGTTGGGACGGCCACCGGGACCACACGGGCTGCGCTTTCACGCACACTGGACTCACTCCACATAGGTCACCGCCTTCTGCAGTTGCGCAAACATCAGGTCGAGCAGCATGCCGACCACGCCGATCAGCAGCACGGCGAAGATCACGTTGGTGAGCGAGAGGTTGTTCCACTCGTTCCACACGAAGTAGCCGACGCCGGTGCCGCCCACCAGCATCTCGGCCGCCACGATCACCAGCCAGGCAATGCCCATGCTGATGCGCATACCGGTGAGGATGGTGGGCGCTGCGGCGGGCAGGATCACCTGGAAGGCCTTGCGGACCGGGTTCACCTCCAGCGTGCTGGCCACGTTGAGCCATTCGCGCTTGACCGCCGCCACACCGAAGGCGGTGTTGATCAGCATCGGCCAGATGGAGCAGATGAAAATGACGAAGATGCCGCTCACGTCCGAGTCTTTCAGCGTGTAGAGCGCCAGCGGCATCCAGGCCAGCGGGCTGATCGGCTTCAGGACCTGCACGAAGGGGTTGAAGGCCTTCTGCATCAGCGGCGACATGCCGATCAGGAAACCCAGCGGCAGCGCCACCGCCATCGCCAGCACGAACCCCAGGCCCACGCGCGCCAGCGAGTGCGCGAGCTGGATGCCGATGCCCTTGTCGTTCGGACCCTTGTCGTAGAACGGGTCGGACAGGTGCTCCCAGCTCGCCCTGGCCACCTCGATGGGCGGCGGGAAGCCGCTGCTCTTTTCGGCCCCGGGGTCCTTGCCCATCATCTTGGCGTACTCGATCTCCTCGGCCGTCATGCCGGCCGAAGAACCGCCGATGGACGGGCCGGTGGTCGCGAGCTGCCAGGCGCCGATGAAGCACACGAAGATCAGCAGCGAGACCACCGCCGCGCGCAGGTTGAGGCTCGTGGTCTTCATGTCAAGCCTTCGAAATCGCGAAGCTCTTCAAATACGCGTCCGCCTTGGCCGGGTCAAACTCCTTGCCCATGATGGTGTGCTTGGTGTAGGTCGGGCCGGCGGTGAAGGGCATGCCCAGATCCTTCATGTGCTTGCGCGCGTCGGTGATCAGGAACACCTTCTCGGCGATCTGCTTGTAGTTCACATCGCCCTTGACGTAGCCCCAGCGCTTCATCTGGGTGAGCATCCACACCGCCATGCTCTGCCACGGCATGGGGTCGAAGTCGGCGCGGTCGGGCACGTTCTGGATCTTGCCCAGACCGTCGGCGAACTTGCCCGAGAGCACCTGGTTCAGCACGGCCTCCGGCTGGTTCAGGTACTGGCTGGGCGCGATCACCTTGGCGATGAGTTCGCGGTTCTTGGGCTGGCGCGCCATGGCCGCGGCCGTGAGCACGGCGCGGTACAGCGCGGCGAAGGTGTTGGGGTTCTTCTGGATGAACTCGGTGCTGGTGCCGAAGGCGCAGCAGGGGTGGCCGTTCCAGAGGTCCTTGGTCAGCACGTGGATGAATCCGACTTCGTCGTAGACGGCGCGCTGGTTGAAGGGATCGGGGCCGAGAAAACCGTCGATGTTGCCGGCGCGCAGGTTGGCCACCATCTCGGCCGGCGGGATCACGCGCAGCTGCACGTCGGTGTCGGGGTTCAGGCCGTTCTCGGCCAGGTAGTAGCGCAGCAGGAAGTTGTGCATCGAGAAGTCGAACGGGATGCCGAACTTGAACCCCTTCCAGTTCTTCGGGTCGCGGTTGTCCTTGTGCTTCAACGCCAGCGTGATGGCCTGGCCGTTGATGTTCTGGATCGTGGCCACGTTCATCGGCGTGGCGTTGCTGCCCAGCCCCATGCTGATGGCCAGCGGCATGGGCGAGAGGAAGTGCGAAGCGTCGTATTCCTTGTTGATCATCTTGTCTCGCACCAGCGCCCAGCCGGCGGTCTTGGTGACCGACACGTTCAGGCCCTGCTTCTGGTAGAAGCCCAGCGGGTGCGCCATGATCAGCGGCGTGGCGCAGGTGATCGGGATGAAGCCGATCTTCAGGTCGGTCTTCTCCAGCGAACCCTGCTTCTCCTGGGCCATGGCCTGCATGCTGGCCACCGGCAGCACGCTGGCGATGGCGGCCATGGCGGTGCCCTTGCCGACGGCGCGCAGGAAATTGCGGCGCTCTTCGTCGTGCGGGAAGATGGCCTTGACCAGTGTGGCCTCGATGAACGCGTTGCTGTAGGCCTCGAACTCGGCGGTCTCGCTGCGCGCACGCAATTCACGGGCAGCCTCGTCGGCCACCACCTCGGCGTGGTGGTCGGCCGGGCTGTGGTCGCGGCCACAGCTGCACTTCATCATGAGCGGACGGTCGGCGTTGTAGGGGTCGAAGAATTCGGACATGGCACACCTCGTGAGTTGTTGACGGGGTGTGCATTGCAAGCACCGGGCCAGGCGGCGTGCCAGAACGGCCACCCGTCGACCGGGCGCGGCATTTCACGGGTGACCGACCGACGTGCTGTAGGGCTGGCCCTACAAAACCGCTCGCCGGCCGCGGCGCTCAGGCCGCTTTGGGCGTGCGTGCGTGGCGTTCGGCGTACAGGGCCAGCTCGACGTCGTTCTTGGCGCCGGTCTTTTCCAGGATGCGCGCCCGGTAGGTGCTCACCGTGTTGGGGGCCAGCCCGAGCTGTGCACCAATTTCGCTCACGGTGCGGCCCTGGGTGAGCAGGCGGTAGACCTGGTACTCGCGGTGCGACAGCGCCTCGGGACCACTCTGTGCCGAGGCGCTGCCCACCGCCGCGGCGAGCGCCTCCGCCGTGGCCTGGCTCAGGAACACGCCCCCGCCTGCGGCCTTGCGCACAGCGGCCAACATGTCGTCGGGGTCGGCGCTTTTGTTCAGGTAGCCGCAGGCACCGAGCCGGATGCAACGCACCGCGTACTGCTTCTCGGGGTAGGTACTGAGCATGAGCACCGGCAGCCGCGGGTACTCGCGCTTGAGCGCCTGCAGCACGTCGAGCCCGTCCAGGCCCGGCATGGCGATGTCGAGCAGCACCAGATCCAGCCCCAATAGACCGCCCAGGTTCTGCACCTCCGCCAGCACCTCGGCGCCGGTCTGGGCTTCGGCCACCACTTGCACATCGGGCGCATCGGCCAGGATCTGTTTCAGGCCTTCGCGCACGATGCGGTGGTCGTCCCCGATCAGCACGCGGATGGTCTCGGGCAGGATGTCAAAAACGGTGTTCAAGCCGGTTCTCCGGAAGGCAATGTGATCGTCAGACGCATGCGGGTGCCCAGGCCGGGCGTGCTGTGGATGTCCACCTCGCCACCGAAATGGCGGGCGCGCTCGCGCATGCCCATCACGCCGTAGGCATCGGCCGCCTCGAAGGCCTGGGCGGGCGCGCCCCGCCCATCATCCTGCACCGAGAGGCGCAACACCCCGGCCTGCACGACGATCTGCACCTCCAGACGACGGGCGTGCGCGTGCCGCCCGACATTGCTCAGCATTTCCTGGAAGATGCGGAACACCGCCATGGCCAGCGGCTCGGGCGGGTCGGGGGCATCGCCCACGTCCATGCACCAGTCCAGTGCCAGTTCGGCCGACTGCACGAATTCCTGCGCCTGCCACTCCAGCGCCGCCCACAGGCCCTGGTGGTCCAGGATGCTGGGGCGCAGGTCGGTGATGATGCGGCCCACGTTGTCCACCGCGGTCTCGATCAGGCGGCTCATGTTCTGGCACTTGCAGCGCATGCGACCGCGCATGTCCTCGGCCGCCTCGGGGCTGCGCTGCTGCTGTTCCGACAGGCGCCGGTCCATCCAGTTCACGTCCATCTTCAGCGCCACCAGCAGGCTGCCGAGCTCGTCGTGCACCTCGCGTGCGATCCGGGTGCGTTCCTCTTCGCGCACGCTCTCGGATCGGGCAGCCAGCTCACGAACCTGCTTCAGAGCCGTTTCTAGTGCGAGTGTGCGCTCACGCACACGATCCTCCAGCCGGTCCTTGGCGTGTTGCAGGGCGTCTGCCGCGCGCCGGCGCTCGGTGATGTCCACGAACGTGACCACCGCACCGCGCACCTGGCCCTGGTCCACGATCGGGTGGCTGGAATATTCGACCGGGAAGGCCGTGCCGTCCCGGCGCCAGAACACCTCGCTGTCGATCCGGCACGGCAGGCCCTGGCGAAAGGCGTTGAAGATCGGGCACTCGGCCTCCGGGTAAGACGAACCGTCGGCGCGGGCATGGTGCGTCAGCTCGTGCATGTTGCGCCCGAGCACTTCGTCGGGCTCGTAGCCGATCAGGCGTGCGCCGGCCGGGTTGATGAAGACGCACAGGCCGTCCAGGTCCACGCCGTAGATGCCTTCACCGGTGGAGGCCAGCAGCAGGGCCAGCGGGTCGCGCCAGGCATCGGCCGGCGGCGCCTGCGCGCGGCTGAACAGGGCGGGAGCATGGATCTGCATGACCGAAGCCCAAGCAATGGATGTGCCAAAGCGGTGCATTCGGTCACGCGCCGGGCGGCGCCAGGGCGGCACAATTGGCAGGAAACCCCCTCCAGCTGCCCGCCCCACTCACCATGGCCCTGTTCGACAAGATTTTCGGCACCCGACCGGAAGCCCCCCCCGAATCGCGTCTACCCGCCGAACGGCAGGCGGCGGTGAACGGCTCACCCAGCGCCCACGAGGCGGCCCATCTGCTGCGCGCGCCCACCGCGCTGATGCAGCTCAGCGAAGCCGAGGCGCTCACCGTGGTGGGCTTCATGCGACCGCGCCGGTACGCCAGCGGCTCCACCATCATCCGCCAGGGCGAAACCGCCGACACCGGTTTCATGGTGCTGGTGCTGGACGGGGAAATCACGGTGGAAAACCTGGTGGCGAGCCGCGCCAACCCGGCCACGGTGAACGTGCTCGGGCCGGGCAGCCTGATCGGCGAGATGTCGCTGGTCGACGGCGCTGCACGCTCGGCCTCGTGCACCGCAAGCACCAACGTGCGCTGCGCCGTGCTCACGCGCGAGGCGCTGGAAGCCCTGACCGCCGAACAGCCCGCCACCGCCGCCAAGCTCATGACCGCCGTGGCGCAGCGCCTGGCCGAGCGGCTGCGCGAGAGCAGCCACAAGCTGCAGATCTACAGCAAGCTGGTCAGCACCCTGCAGCAGGAAATCGACGCGTTGATGCCGACGCCGGACCGCCGGCGCTGAAAGCGCCCGGGGCTCCCGCGGCCAGCCAGAAAAAACCGGGGCCCAGGCCCCGGTGAAATCCCCGGCACGCGGGGATGGCGCATGAAACAGTCGGTCAGGTGTTGGGCGCCGTCTTGGCGCTCCAGAGCATGGTGATGGCCAGGATGCCGATCACCACCCCCAGCGACACCGCCACCGGAATCTTGAACACGTCGATCAGCACCATCTTGCTGCCGATGAACACCAGGATCACGGCCAGGCCGTAGTTCAGCAGGTGGAAGCGACCGGCCGCGGCCTGCAGCAGGAAGAACATCGCGCGCAGGCCCAGGATGGCGAAGACGTTGCTGGTGAGCACGATGAACGGGTCCTTCGTGATGGCGAAGATGGCGGGGATGGAGTCCACGGCAAAGATCACGTCCGTCAGGCCCACCAGCGCGACCACCATCAGCAGCGGCGTGGCGATCTTCTTGCCGTTCTCCACCGTCCAGAACTTCTCGCCGTCGTAGTGCTGGCTCACCGGCATGAGCTTGCGCAGCAGCTTCAGGGCCGGGTTGTCGTCCAGGCTTTCTTCCTTGCCGGCAGCCCACCACATCTTCACGCCCGTGAGGATGAGGAAAGCACCGAACACATAGAGGATCCAGTGGAACTGCGAGAGCAGCCAGCCGCCCACCAGGATCATGACGGTGCGCAGCACGATCGCGCCGATGATGCCGATCATCAGCACCCGCTTCTGGAAGGCCGCAGGCACCGCGAAGTAGGTAAAGATGAGCAGAAAGACAAAGATGTTGTCCACCGCCAGGCTCTTCTCGATCAGGTAGCCGGTCAGGAATTCGAGCGACTTCTGATTGGCCAGCGCGCTGGAGCCGGTGCTGTCCTTCACCGCCCACCAGAGCAGGCCGTTGAACAGGAAGCTCAGGCCCACCCAGATGAGCGACCAGTTGAGCGCTTCCTTCACGCCCACCTCATGAGCCCCCTGTTTCTTGAGCACGACGAAATCGACAAACAGCGCCGCCAGCACGAAGCCGACGAACACCAGCCAGAGCCACAGGGGCGCGATGGTTTCCATGAATGAACCTTGAGGGACGGTGTTGATGAACAAACACCCTCCAAGGTCTGGCCTGGGCCGGGCATGGCGCCCGGCCCGGGGTTTCCGGCGGCCGTTTTCGAACCGAAGCAGGCCGCGTACTGACGGAAACCCCACCCGCCGGAGCCTGACCGGTGCGGTCGGGTGGCGGGCTGGTTACTCCCCTTGATGGGAGCCGCGATTGTGGCGGCGGAACCCAGACCCCACAAACTGAAAGACCTTCAGGCTATGCCTGAAGGTCACGATCACCCCCGTCTCAGTGGCATTCAGGCCACTGCCCTGTAGAACGGGGATCTTCCCACCGCCCGCGGCGCCTGGCTCGCCACCGCCTCATGGATCGCCCCGATGTGCTGCGGCGTCGTCCCGCAGCAGCCGCCCACGATGTTGACCAGGCCCTCGGCCGCGAACTCGCGCAGCAGGCGGCTGGTGACGTCGGGCGTCTCGTCGAAGCCGGTGTCGCTCATGGGGTTG
>JAABQK010000041.1 GCA_011391495.1 Hydrogenophaga sp. | reverse complement strand
CGCGTTGCGTCGAATTAAACCACATACTCCACCGCTTGTGCGGGCCCCCGTCAATTCCTTTGAGTTTCTTGCTCGAGGCCACGGTGCCGATGCTGATGAAGCACAGCGCCTGCTCGCCCGCGCCCAGGCCGAAGCAGGCGCGCAGGACATCGGACTTCAGCGCCTTGCCGCTGGTGAGCGCCGAACCGAAGCCCAGCGCGGTGGCCACCAGCAGCATGTTCTGCACCGCACAGCCGGCCGAGAGGATGCGTTCGTTCAGGTCCACCTCGGGGTCGCCGCGTTCGCCGTCCACCACCACCAGCATCAGCAGCGGCGCCCGGAACGCTTTCTCGCGCGCCTGCGCCAGCTGCTCAGGGGTGGCGTCCGGATCGCGCTCGCTCAGGGCCTGGGCAAATGCCTCGCCCAGCCTGGCACGCTGCCCGGTCGGCACCAGGATGAAGCGCCAGGGCAGCAACTGCATGTGGTCAGGCGCGGCGGCGGCGGCGGCCAGAATGGCACGGGTCTGCCCGGCGTCCGGACCGGGCCCGACCAGGCGCTTGGGCAGCACGGTCTGGCGCGCCTGGATCAGCTCACTGGCCACGAAGGCCCAATCGGGCGACGGCAGATCGGCAGCAGCGTTCATGGCAGCAGGCGAAGACATGGATGCAGAAAAGTTCAGCCGGGCCGGCCATCGGCGCGCAAGCGCCCATACCAGCCAATCAGGCGCAGGCCCCAGACGCTCATCACACCGGCCCAGAGCAGCGCGGCGGCCGTGAGCACCCAGACAGGCGCTCCGTCCAGCGCGCCCGCCACGCGCAGCAGAACCGCCAGCTGGAGCAGACAGAACACCGACCAGACCAGCGTATCGGCCACCAGGGGGCGCCCACTGTGGCCGCAGGACACCCGCGTGACCATGGCCACCAGCAGCGAGCCCAGACAACCCATGGTGAGCGCGTGCAGCCCGCCCAGTCCCAGGGCCGGCACACCGGCGCGCAGGCCCAGCAGCTGCGAAAGCCCCGCCAGCACGAAGGCCAGGCCGAGCCACATGAAACCCAGGTGCAGCATCGCCAGCAACCGCACCTTGAGGCTCTGCACCAGGCCCCAGACAACGCCCAGCCACAGGATCACCCCGCCGGCCAGCAACTCCACGCTGCCTTGCAGCAGCATCCAGCCCGGCGCACCCGCCCAGCCGCTCGCGGCGACCCAGACCGCCACCGCTTCGAAGGCCGCGGCACCCAGCAGGGCCCACAGCACCCAGAACGGCCGCCAGGCTTCCACCATGGGCACCGCGCTGGAGGTGAAAAAGGGAATCATGCGGTGCGCCACCACCAGGTAGGTCATCACCACGAAGCCCCAGAGACCGGTCAGCACCAGACTGCGCGCCAGGTCGAACGCACCGGCCAGCACGGCCAGCGCCAGGCCCGCGACACACAGCGTGCCCACGGTGCCGGCCACCGCGACCACCGTGGCGTGCAGGCGGTCGGCGAGCGTGCTGCGCCGCACCAGGCCCCAGAAACGCAGGTACTGCGCAGCCAACCCCACTGCGGCCAGAGCGGCGCCCACCACGGCGATCCCCATGTGGGTGTGGGCACCGGCCAACCAGAGCAGCCAGCCGCCAGCCTGCAGCAGCAGGGTGGGCAGCAGCGCATGGGGGCCGGGGCCTTCCACACCCAGCCACTTGGGGCCGGCGGTGAACAGGAAGCCGGCAAAAAAGAGCGGCATGAAGCCGAAGCTCATGACCGCGGCGTGGGTGATCGTCGGCGGTACCGCGAAACCCAGGCCAATGACCCCGGTCGCGCGGTCCACCTGCACCAGCGCCCACCACAGGCCCGAGGCCAGCAGCAGCGCCATGGCGAGAAAAAACGCCAGCCGGTGCGGCGCCAGCAGCAACTGCTGCAGCCGCCAGGGGCGCGGCCCCGTACCCTCTGCGCGCCGCGGCGCCGGGCCGGGCGTCGACCTGCGGAAGGGGAGCACAGGGCGCGCGGACTCTCTCATCCGCAGCTGCCCAGGTGGCCGCAGGAGGTGCAGTAGTCGCAGCCGTCCTTGCGGATCATGGCGTGTGCACCGCACTCGGGGCACTTCTTGCCCGCCATCACCACCGTCGACGGCGCGGCCATGCCGGGCAGTTCGGGCGCGGCGGGCAGGTGCGGGCTGCTCACCGCGGCGGTGTCCGAGGTCTGGTTGCGCCGCGCGATGATGCTCTGCAGCGCAAAGGCGATCGCGGCCACTTCGGAGTCGTGCCACATCGGCACGTGCGTGCCGTCGGCTTTCTGATACGTGCCCAGGCGCACCGGGCCGCGGTCCCAGGCCACCTTGCGCATGTCGCTCAGTGCGCGCCCCAGGAAACCGCCGCGCGCGGCCAGCGACAGCATGCGCATGGTGGAGGTGATCCACTGCTGCGACTCGCCGCTCTGCCCCACAGGCATGAAGAACTCGATCGCGCGCTCGACCGTGCCCGCGCCATCGGCAGCGGGCACCGGCAGGAACGAGACCACGATGTACAGCGTCTTGTGGCCTTCCTGCGTCCAGTACTCGATCTTGTCCGCCACGGCCGACAGCGCGCCCTTGGGGCGGCTCTCGATCACGGTGCGCATCGGGTCCACCGGCGCGGCAGCGGGCGCCGCAGCGGGCTTGGCGTCGGTCGCGGCGCTGCCGGTGTCGAGCACCGAGCCGAGGATGCTGTTGGGCCGGTAGGTGGCCATGCCTTTCAGGTTGGCGCGCCAGGCTTTCTGGTACAGGCTCTTGAAGTCTTCGAAGGGGTAGTCGGCAGCGACGTTCACCGTCTTGGAAATGGCGGTGTCCACGAAGGGCTGCACCGCTTCCATCATGGCAATGTGTTCGCCCGCGCTCATGGCGAGTGCGTTGACGAAGTACTCGGGCAGCTTGTCCACGTCACCGCCGAGTTCGCGGTACAGGCGCCAGGCGTGGTCTTCCACCGCGTATTCGCTGGTGCTGCCGTCGGCCTCGCGCTTCTTGCGGCGGTACATCCAGGAAAACGGCGGCTCGATGCCGTTGGAGGCGTTGTCGGCAAAGGCCAGGCTCACCGTGCCGGTGGGCGCGATCGAGAGCAGATGACTGTTGCGAAGGCCGTGCTGGCGGATCTGCGCCTGGATGGCGGCCGGCAGGCGGCTGGCGAAAGTGCCGGGCGCAAGATAGCCTTCGGCATCGAATTTGGGGAATACGCCTTTTTCCTTGCCGAGTTCGACCGAAGCCAGGTAGGCCGCGTCGCGCATGCGCTCGGCGATCTTCGCGGCCATGGTGCGACCGTCTTCCCGGTCGTAGCGCACGCACAGCATGGCCAACGCATTGCCCATACCGGTGAAGCCCACGCCGATGCGGCGCTTGGCAGCCGATTCGGCGCGTTGCTGCGCCAGCGGCCAGAAGGTCACGTCGAGCACGTTGTCCAGCGCACGCACCTGCAAGGCCACGGCCTGCTCGAAGGCGTCGAAATCGAACACCGGCACGCCGCCGAAGCCGAAGGGGTTCTTGACGAAACGCGTGAGGATGATGGGGCCGAGATCGCAGCAGCCGTAGGGCGGCAGGGGTTGCTCGCCGCAGGGGTTGGTCGCCGAGATGGTTTCGCAATAGTGCAGGTTGTTGTCGGTGCGGATCTTGTCGAGGAACAGGATGCCCGGCTCGGCGAAGTCGTAGGCCGACTTCATGATGGTGTCCCACAGTTCTCTGGCCGCCAGCGTCTGGTAGACCCACTGGCCGTCACCACGCTGGTAGGCGCCCTTGTCCATCACGGTCTTGCCGGGCCGGGCCTTGTGCACCAGCTCCCAGGGCTGGTCGTTGCCCACGGCTTCCATGAAGGCGTCGGACACGCCGACCGACACGTTGAAGTTGTTCCAGCGGCCCGGGGTGCGCTTGGCGGTGATGAAGTCCATCACGTCCGGATGGTCGATGCGCAGCACGCCCATCTGGGCACCGCGGCGCGCGCCCGCGCTCTCCACGGTGGAACAGGACTGGTCGAACACGTTGATGTAGCTGCAGGGTCCCGACGCCATGGAATGCGTTCCCTTGACCTCGGCGCCCTTGGGCCGGATGCGCGAGAAGTCGTAGCCCACGCCGCCGCCGCGGCGCATGGTCTCGGCCGCTTCGCGCAGCGCTTCGTAGATGCCGGGGTTGCCGTCATCGTCGAATCCCTGGATGCAGTCGCCCACCGGTTGCACGAAGCAGTTGATCAGCGTGGCCTGGATGTCGGTGCCGGCGGCGCTCATGATGCGGCCCGCGCCGATGGCGCCGGCGTGCAGGTTGCCCAGGAATTTCTGTTCCCATTCGGCCCGGTCGGCCTCTTTTTCCACCGACGCGAGCGCACGCGCCACGCGGCGGTACAGGTCTTCGATGCCGGTTTCACCGGGCTTCAGGTACTTCTCTGCCAGCACGTCCTGGCTGATCGGTTGCGTGTGGGTCAGGTCTTGGGGGCGCATGGCGTTGTCACGTTTCATCTCGGTATCCGGTGGGGAAAGGGGGAGGGCTTGGCCGGGCTGCAGGTGGCGGCAGAACGGATCAGGTCAGGCAAGCCGTCGCATGGACCACGGGGGTCTGGACGGGTGGAGACCATGCTGCATTTTGCCCTGCCTGGACCCCCTGCAACGACCTTGCATCCGATGGTCCGGGATTTTTTGTGCGCGGAGGGAGGTCGTGCGCGGAGCCGCCGGCCAGGCGCCGCCAGACTGCCACCACCGTGCCGGACACCCAGGCCTCCTTATGCCTCATTTCATACATCAGAAATAATCTGCCCATCGTGTTCGACATAAGGCTGGTAGGGTCCGGTACCGCTGTGGGAGGACTGCGAAGCCGGCACAAACGCGCCCCGTTCTGCGTCAAAGACATGGACCTCGCCATCCTCGATCACGTAATGCCAGCCGTGCAGCGACAGGTGCCCGGCCTCCACGGAGCGGCGCACCATGGGGTAGTCCATCAGCCGCTCCAGTTGCAGCACCACGGCGCGCTGCTCGGTGCGGCGCATCGCTTCCGGACTGGGCCGCACGGGCAACAAGGCCTCGTCGACCAGCTTGAGCCAGGCCTTGAGTGCAACCGCCTCGTCGGGAGCGCCCTCGTACGCGGTGCGGATCGCGCCACAGTGGCTGTGACCACAGACGATGATGCGCTCGACCTTCAGGCTGAGCACGGCGAACTCGATCGCCGCCATGGTCCCGTGCAGGCCGTGCGACTGGTCGTAGGGCGGCACGAAAGCCCCCACATTGCGCACCAGGAACAGCTCCCCCGGGCCGGCACCGGTCAGCAGGTAGGGCACCAGGCGCGAGTCCGAACAGCCGATGAACAGCGTCTTGGGATGCTGGCCCTGCGCCACCAGGTCCTGGAAGCGCTGCTGGTGCAGCGGGAAATAGTCCGAATGGAAATCCCGCAGGCGCAGCAGCAGCTTGTCTGGGTCAGCGTGGGTCATGCAAGTTCTCTCCAGCCCAAAGCCGCAACGGGTTCGGAGGTGCCTTCACTCGGGATGCCGCGGATCTGGCCGTGCCAGGCCGCCAGCATCGCCCCCGGGGAGTGACGCGCTGCAAGCGCGGCGCGGGGGGAGCTACTGCACCAGTGGCGAATCGGCTCCCTCCAGGTCAACGCCTTCCACCTGCGCCTGGCCCACCAGCAGCTGCATGTACTGGCGCAGCGCCGTGGCACGCGACTGCAGGCGCAACCGGGCGGCAATCTGCTCCCCCAGTTCGGAAAATTCGGGCAGCTGGCCCTTCTTGCGGCCCAGCACCTCGATGATGTGCAGGCCGAAGCGGGTGTGCACCAGGCGGGGATGCACCCCCATGCCCCAGCGCGAATCGGTCTGGAAAAACAGCTCATTGGCCAGTTCGGGCGCACAGTCCTCAGGGGTCACCCAGCCCAGGTCGCCGCCCTGCGCACTGGACGGACAGTTGGACAGCTCTGCTGCGAGCTGCTCGAACCGGCCCTCCGGCACCTGCTTGCGGGAAAGTTCCAGCAAGGCGGACTCGGCCCGCTGGGACAGCGCATGCACGTTCACGCCCGGCGTCACCGCGAACAGGATGTGGCGCACATGGAGGGCCTGGCCCACGATGAAACGGCTCTTGTTGGCCTCGTAGTAGCGGCGGCACTCGGTCTCGCCCGGATCGGGTGAGACCACGGCCGCATCCAGCAGGCTTTCGATGACCTGGCGCTGCTCGTCGTCCAGCTCGGGCGCGACCAGCCCCGCATGGCGCGGCAGCAGGCCCGCTTTCACCGCCTGCTGGCGCAGCAGCTCGGTATAGGCCCGCTCGCGCAGGGTCGCTGCGTCGACCACCTCGCCAGCCTGGTGCAAGGCGATGCCATTGATGCTGGCCAGCTGCGGCTGGACTTCGCCAGCGCAGGCACAGTGGCCGCTGCCACATCCCACGGTTGTTGCTGCGTTCATGGTCTGTGTGCTCCGATCAGTGTGACGCACGGCGCGGCTCGGCGGGGGCGCTGGGCTTCAGGCCCAGCTTGCGGCTGCGCACCACCTGGTAGGGGCGGAACACGTAGGCCAGCGTGCCGAAGCCGCTCCACACGTGCACCAGGCGCGAGAAGGGGAAGAGCAGAAAGATCGTCATGCCGAGCACCAAGTGCACCTTGTAGGGCCAGTCCAGCGCCACCAGACCGGCGGCGTCGGGACGCAGGGTAACGATGCGCTGCGCCCAGTCCGCCAGCGCCAGCATCACGCCTGCGTCCTTGTGGCCGAACGAATAGGGCAAGGTGATCAGGCCCAGCACCAGTTGCACCCACAGGATGATCAGGATGCCGAGGTCGGTGCGGTGGCTGGTCAGGCGGATGCGATCGTCGAAGATGCGGCGGTGCAGCAGCAGCGTCAGGCCGATGAAGCAGATCACCCCGGCGATGCCGCCCGCGGTCACGGCCACCAGCTGCTTCTGTTCGGCGGTGATGAAGGGCTCGTACATGAAGTGGGGCGTGAGCAGACCCACCGTGTGACCACCGAACAGGAACAGGATGCCGATGTGGAACAGGTTGCTGCCCCAGCGCAGCTGGCCCTTGCGCAGCAGCTGCGAGGAATCGCTTTTCCAGGTGTATTGGTCGCGGTCGAAGCGCGCCAGGCTGCCCATGAAGAACACCGCCAGGCAGATGTAGGGATAGACGTTGAAGAGGAAGTTGTGCAGCGTGTTCATGCCTGCGCTCCTTGAGAGGGTTGGGGTGACTTTCTGACGATCTGGATGGGCTGCGGCTGGCCGGGCTTGGCCTGGCCTTCGGTCGAGCAACCACCGAACACCTCGGGCTCGGCCCAGCTCTCGTCCATTTCCGGCTCGGGCGCGACGGCCACCGCTTCGGCCTTCTCGCCCGCCAGCTCCAGCACCGCGGCCAGCACGCTGGCGTAGGGGCTCTGGCGGCCAGCCAGCGCGCTGAAGATCACACGCACGATGTGCGCGATCTCGCCCATGAATTCACGCGCCTGCTGCGGCGGCTGGGTGGAGGCAAATTCCAGCACCACCGGCAGGAAATCGGGCAACTCGTCGGGACCCAGGAACAGCCCGGCCTTTTCGTAGGTCTGGATCAGGTCGATCATGGCCGGGCCACGGTCGCGCGAATCGCCATGCACATGCTCGAACAGGTGCAACGCGGTGCGCCGTCCGCGGTCGAACAGCTCGACGTACTCGGACTCCACATCCAGTGCCGGCAGCGTGGCCAGGCGACGGAGCAGCGCGTCGAGTTCGGCCAGCCGCTGGGCCGGGAGGGCCGCTTCGGCCCGCAGCGCCTGCCGCATCTCTTCGGTATGGGCGCGGAACGCGGCGTCGGGGTAGCGCAGCAGGTGCGCCAGCACGCGCAGCGTCAGCCGGGCCTGGGGAGGTGTTGAGGAAAAAAGGCTCATCTCATGCCTCCACCTTGATGGGGATGGTGCGCTTCTTTTCAGAACCGAACAGGCTGGTTTCGGTCTGCCCTTCCGAGCAACCGTTGCCGAAACTGAAACCACAGCCGCCCTTCACGTTGAAGGTGTTTTCTGCGTACTCGCGGTGTGTGGTCGGGATCACGAAACGGTCTTCGTAGTTCGCGATCGCCATGTAGCGGTACATCTCTTCCACCTCGCGGGCCGTCAGCCCCACCTGGTCCAGCACCTCCTGGTTGATCAGGCCGTCCACATGTTTGGTGCGCTGGAAGGAGCGCATGGCCAGCATGCGTTCGAGCGCCCGCACCACCGGTCCGGTGTCGCCGGCGGTCAGCAGGTTGGCCAGGTACTTCACCGGGATGCGCAGCTGCGACACGTCGGGAATCTCGCCGTTGTTGCCCAGCATGCCGGCGTTGGCCGAGGCGGTGATGGGCGAGAGCGGCGGCACGTACCAGACCATGGGCAGGGTGCGGTATTCGGGGTGCAGCGGCAGGGCCACCTTCCATTCCACCGCCATCTTGTAGACCGGACTCTGGCGGGCCGCAGCCATCCAGGCGTCGGGAATGCCGTCGATGCGCGCCTGCTCAATCACCTTGGGATCGTTGGGGTCGAGGAACAGGTCGAGCTGGGCCTGGTACAGGTCGATCTCGTTGGGCGTGCTCGCGGCCTCGGCGATGCGGTCGGCGTCGTACAGCAGCACACCGAGGTAGCGGATGCGGCCGACACAGGTTTCCGAACACACCGTCGGCTGGCCGGCTTCAATGCGCGGGTAGCAGAAGATGCATTTCTCAGCCTTGCCGCTTTTCCAGTTGTAGTAAATCTTTTTGTAGGGGCAGCCGCTGACGCACATGCGCCAGCCGCGGCACTTGTCCTGGTCGATCAGCACGATGCCGTCTTCCTCGCGCTTGTAGATCGAGCCCGAGGGGCACGAGGCCACGCAGGCCGGGTTCAGGCAGTGCTCGCACAGGCGCGGCAGGTACATCATGAAGGTGTTCTCGAACTGACCCATCATGTCTTTCTGGGCCTGCTCGAAACCGTCCAGGTTAGCGTCCTTGCTGCGCTTGCTGAACTCGCCGCCCAGGATCTCTTCCCAGTTCGGGCCCCACTCGATCTTCTCCATGCGCTTGCCGGTGATCAGCGAGCGCGGCCGGGCAGTGGGTGCGTGCTTCATCTCTGGCGCCGACTGCAGGTGGTCGTAGTCGAAGGTGAAGGGCTCGTAGTAGTCGTCGATCTGCGGCAGGTTGGGGTTGCTGAAGATCTTCATCAGCAGCGACCACTTGCCACCCTGCTTGGGCACGATGGAGCCGTCGGCCTTGCGGATCCAGCCACCGTTCCACTTGTCCTGGTTTTCCCACTCCTTGGGGTAACCGATGCCGGGCTTGGTCTCGACGTTGTTGAACCAGGCGTATTCCACGCCGGGGCGGCTGGTCCAGACGTTCTTGCAGGTGACCGAACAGGTGTGGCAGCCGATGCACTTGTCCAGGTTGAGCACCATGCCGATTTGTGCGCGTATTTTCATGTTTGACTCCGAATGAAGGGCAGTGGGCTCAGGGGTTCTCGCCCTGCGACTGGTAGGCGCGCACGAGGTGGTCGTCGGCCGGTGTGTCGAGCCAGTCCACCTTGCTCATCTTGCGCACGACCACGAACTCGTCGCGGTTGGTGCCGATGGTTCCGTAGTAGTTGAAGCCGTAGCTCAGCTGGGCATAGCCGCCGATCATGTGGGTGGGCTTGAGCACGATGCGGGTCACCGAGTTGTGGATGCCGCCGCGCACGCCTGTGATCTCCGACCCGGGGGTGTTGATGATCTTCTCCTGCGAGTGGTACATCATCACCATGCCGGGGTTGACGCGCTGGCTCACCACCGCGCGGGCTGCCACGGCGCCGTTGATGTTGAACAGCTCGACCCAGTCGTTGTCCTCGATGCCGGCACCCTTGGCGTCTTCTTCGCTCAGCCAGACCACCGTGCCGCCACGGTTCAGCGTGAGCATCATCAGGTTGTCGCTGTAGGTGGAGTGAATCCCCCACTTCTGGTGCGGCGTGATGAAGTTCAGCTGGATCTCTTTGTGGCCGTTGGGCTTGATGTTGTGGATGCCCTCGGTGGTCTTCAGGTCCACGGGTGGCCGGTAGCTGCCGAAGCCTTCACCGAAGGCGATCATCCAGGGGTGGTCCTGGTAGAACTGCTGGCGACCGGTGAGCGTGCGCCATGGGATGTATTCGTGCACGTTGGTGTAGCCGGCGTTGTAGCTCACCGTCTCGCTCTCGATGCCGCTCCAGGTGGGCGAGCTGATGATCTTGCGCGGCTGCGCCTGGATGTCGCGGTAGCGGATCTTCTCGTCTTCGCGGTAGAGCGCCAGGTGGGTATGGTCGCGACCGGTCTGCTTGCCCAGCGCTTCCCACGCCTTCACGGCCACGTGGCCATTGGTCTCGGGCGCCAGCTGCAGGATCACCTCGCAGGCGTCGATGTCGGTCACGATCTTCGGCATGCCCTGTGACACACCTTCGTCCAGCGTCTTGCCGTTGAGCTGGCCCAGCTGTTCCACTTCGGTACCAGTCTTCCAGCCAATGCCCTTGCCGCCGTTGCCCAGCTTGTCGAGCAGCGGGCCCAAGGCCGTGAAGCGCTTGAAGGTGTTGGGGTAGTCGCGCTCGACCACGGCGATCTGCGGCGCTGTCTTGCCCGGGATCAGTTCGCAATGGCCCTTCTTCCATTCCTTCACGTCGAAGGCCTGCGCCATCTCCCCGGGGGTGTCGTGCATGATGGGTGAGAGCACCACCTCTTTTTCCACGCCCAGGTGGCCGACGCAGACCTCGCTGAAGGTCTTGGCAAAGCCCTTGTAGATTTCCCAGTCCGAACGCGCCTGCCACACCGGGTCCACCGCCGCAGAGAGCGGGTGGATGAAGGGGTGCATGTCGCTGGTGTTGAGGTCGTTCTTCTCGTACCAGCTCGCGGTGGGCAGCACGATGTCGCTGTACAGGCAGGTCGTGCTCATGCGGAAGTCAAGCGTGACCAGCAGGTCCAGCTTGCCTTGCGGCCCGTCCTTGTGCCACTTCACCTCGGCCGGCTTGGCATCGTCCTTGCCGAGGTCCTTGCCCTGCACGCCGTTTTCGGTGCCCAGCAGGTGCTTGCAGAAATACTCGTGGCCCTTGCCGCTGGAGCCCAGCAGGTTGGAGCGCCACACGAACATGTTACGAGGCCAGTTCTGCGGTGCGTCCGGGTCTTCGCAGCTCATCTCCAGCGTGCCGTCTTTCAGCGCCTTGACCACGTAGTCCTTGGCGTCCAGGCCGGCGGCCTGCGCGTCCTTCACCACCTGCATCGGGTTGGTCTTGAGCTGCGGTGCGCTGGGCAACCAGCCCATGCGCTCGGCGCGCACGTTGAAGTCGATCATGCTGCCGCTGAAGGCGGCCTTGTCTGCGGTGCTCAGCGTGGGCGAGACGATCTCATCCATGCCCAGTTTTTCGTAGCGCCACTGGTCGGTATGGGCGTAGAAGAAACTGGTGCTGTTCATCTGGCGCGGCGGGCGCACCCAGTCGGTGGCGAAGGCCAGCGGCACCCAGCCGGTCTGCGGACGCAGCTTTTCCTGGCCCACATAGTGCGCCCAGCCACCGCCGCTCTGGCCGATGCAGCCGCACATCATCAGGAGGTTGATGACGCCGCGGTAGTTCATGTCGGCGTGGTACCAGTGGTTCATGGCCGCACCGATGATCACCATGGACTTGCCATGGGTCTTGTCGGCGTTGTCGGCGAACTGGCGCGCCACGGTGATGACCTGGTCGCGCGGCACGCCGGTGATGCTCTCCTGCCAGGCCGGCGTGTAGGCGGCGTCGTCGTCGAAGCTCTTGGCGCCACTGCCCAGACCACGGTCGATGCCGTACTGCGCGACCTGCAGATCGAACACGGTGGCGACCATCGCATAGCGCTCTTCACCGGCCTTGCCCAGGCGCAGGCGCACGGCCGGCACCCTGGCGTGGTTGATTTCGCCGTTCTGCGCGTTGCCGGTGAAGTTCGGTGTATCCCTTCCACCGAAATACGGGAAGCCGACGTCCACCACCTGGTGATCCTGCTCGCCGTCCTCGATCACCGACAGCTTGAGCTTCACGTCGCTATTGCCGCGCGCCTCTTTGGACTCCAGGTTCCACTTGCCTTCGTCTTCGCGGCCAGGCTCGCCCCAGCGGAAGCCGATCGAGCCGTTGGGCAGCACCGCCTTGCCCGCGGTGTCAAACGCGACGGTCTTCCACTCGGGGTTGCTCTTCTGGCCCATCTTGCCGTTGAAGTCGCTGGCGCGCAGGTAACGGTCGGGCACCATGGTCACCGTGCCGTCGGGCAGGGTGTGCTCCTTCAACATCACCAGCAACGGCAGGTCGGTGTAGCGGCGGGCGTAGTCGTCGAAGTAGCTGCTACGCTGCTTGCCGCCGTCGGGGAAGTAGAACTCTTTCAGCGCCACGTGGCCCATGGCCATGGCCAGCGCGGCGTCGGTGCCCTGCTTGGGATGGAGCCAGATGTCGGACAGCTTGGCGACCTCCGAATAGTCGGGCGTGACCGCCACCGTCTTGGTGCCTTTGTAGCGCACCTCGGTGAAGAAGTGGGCGTCGGGCGTGCGGGTCTGGGGCACGTTGGAACCCCAGGCGATGATGAAGCTGCTGTTGTACCAGTCGGCCGACTCGGGCACGTCGGTCTGCTCACCCCACACCTGCGGGCTGGCCGGGGGCAGGTCGCAATACCAGTCGTAGAAGCTCATGCACACGCCGCCGATGAGCGACAGGTAGCGCGAGCCCGCGGCGTAGCTCACCATGGACATGGCGGGAATCGGCGAGAAGCCGATCACGCGGTCGGCGCCGTGCTGCTTGATGGTGTAGACGTTGGCCGCAGCGATGAGCTGGTTGACCTCGTCCCAGGTGCTGCGCACAAAGCCACCCATGCCGCGCACCTGCTGGTAGTCGCGCCGGGCTTCGGGGTTTTGCTGGATCAGCGCCCAGGCATCCACCGGGCTCTTGCTGACCTTGAGCGCCGCGCGCCAGCGCTCCAGCAAGCGGCCGCGCACCATGGGGTACTTCACGCGGTTGGCCGAATACAGGTACCAGCTGTACGAGGCGCCACGGGCGCAACCGCGCGGCTCGTGGTTGGGCATGTCCCAGCGCGTGCGCGGGTAGTCGGTCTGCTGGGTTTCCCAGGTGACGATGCCGCCCTTGACGTAGATCTTCCACGAGCAGCTGCCGGTGCAGTTCACGCCGTGGGTGCTGCGCACGATCTTGTCGTGCGCCCAGCGGTTGCGGTAGGCGTCTTCCCAGGTGCGGTCTTCGTTGGTGGTCAGGCCGTGGTTGCCCGAGAAGGCTTCCTTGGGCAGGGTGAAATGGGTGAGTCGGTCGAGAAAGTGGCTCATGAAGGTCTCCGGAAAAAGGGTGTGGCTTCGTGGTGGCGCGTGTTCACGGGTTTCTGATTTCGGAACCGGCGCGCAGGTAGAACCACCAGTTCAGCACCAGGCACACAGCGTAGAAGATGGCAAAGCCGTACATGGCGTATTCGGGTGTGCCGGCCTTGATCTGCTGGCCGATCACCACCGGGGCAATGAAGGAGCCGTAGGCGCCGATGGCCGAGGTCCAGCCCAGCACGGGGCCGGCCTGCTGGCGGTCGAAGATGACGCCGATGGTCCGGAAGGTCGAGCCGTTGCCGATGCCGCTGGCCGCGAACAGCACGATGAACAGCACCATGAAGATGAAGAAATATTCCTCCGGCGTGGCCGACTTGTAGGCCAGCAGCATCACGTAGCCGACGGCGGCCGATGCAAACACCATCACCGCCGAGATGATCTGGGTGACGATGGAGCCGCCAACCTTGTCGGAAATCCAGCCGCCCACCGGCCGGATGAGGGCGCCGACGAAGGGGCCGATCCAGGCATAGGTCAGGGCCGACGGCGCATTGGGGTTCTTCAGCGTGTGCTGCATGACGCCCGCCGCATCGGGGATGTGCTGGAAGCCGAAGATCACGGTGATGGACAGCGGCAGCGCCATCGAGAAGCCGATGAAGGAACCGAAGGTCACCACATACAGCGCCGTCAGGGACCAGGTGTGCTTGTTGCCGAAGATCGCGTACTGCTTGCCGATGTTGGCCTTCATTTCGCCAAAGGCAGCCAGCTTCATCACCATCACGGTGACGACGACGATCAGTGGCAGCGCCACCCACATGTTGAGCAGGCCCAGGCCGCTGGGCGCGGGCAGGTAGAGGTACAGGCCCGCGATGCCGATGATGCTGGTCAAGGTCCAGAGGTACAGGATCTTGCCGAAGGCAGCGAGCGTGCCGCCGTAGTTGGGCGAGAGCGGCAGCAGGTTGTTCATGCCGAACCAGGCGGCGATCACGCAGGGCACCAGGATGGCGGCCCAGATGAAGC
>JAABQK010000040.1 GCA_011391495.1 Hydrogenophaga sp. | reverse complement strand
TGGATGGCGAATTGCAGCGCCAGCCCTGGGTGGCCGGCGAGCGCTTCACCATCGCCGACATCACCGCGTTCTGCGCGATCGAATTTGCGCGACTAATGCGTTTCAGGCCCGCTGATGAAGGCTTCGCCGCGCTGCAGGCCTGGCGCGACCGGGTGGCGGCGCGCCCGAGTGCGCGGGCCTGAGCCCGCAGCTCACTCCAGCGGTGCCGGGTAGGTGTTGTCGAACTGGGCGCGTGCCGTGCTGGCCAGCGCCATTTCACCGGGCGTTTCCGGGCTCCAGTTGCTGATGGGCAGGGGTCGGCCGTCGTCGTCCAGCGAGATATAGACCGCCAGGCATTCGGTGATCGGGTCCAGCCGGCCGCTGGCCAGATCGCCGCTGCGCACCTCGATCGCAATGTTCATGTTGGTGTCGCCGGTGAAGGCCAGGCGGGCCTGGACCTCGACCAGCGAATCGGGTTTGACCGAGCGCCGAAACCGGATGCTGCTGGTGTAGACCGTGTGGCACGGCCGTCCGGCCCAGTGCGAAGCGCAGGCATAGCCCGCCTCATCGATCCACTTCATCACGGTGCCGCCATGGACGCGTCCACCTTGGCCAAGGTGTGACGGTTCCACCAGAAAACGCAGGGTGATCGACGACATGAAGCTGACCTTTCCGCGAAATGCGATAGCCGCATTGTCACCAGCCAAGGTGGTTTTTGCCAAGTCTGGATGCGGCGCCCGGATGGCGCACGGGGTTCAGTCCCAGGGCATGGGCGTGCGCAACAGCGCGCGCTCCATCCGTGGCAGGGCCCGCAGGCCCGCTTCGAGGTCGGTTTTCATGCGGGCCAGCAGGGGGTCCCGCGCAGGCCGGGGGGCGCCGTCCAGCAAGGCCTGGGCGGTGGACAGGTCGTTGAGCGAGCCCAGCAGCTCCTGTGCGCGCGTCAACACGGCCGTGCTGCGCCGCAGCCGTGCCGGGGGCAGCAGGCTGGCCAGGAATTCCTGGGCGTAACGCAGTTTCTTCAGGGCAATGCGCAGCGCGTGCCGGCCCTCGGGTCCCTGGCGCAGGGCGTGCCGGGCCTTACGCAGCAGCCGCGCATGCCGGCTGCGCAGGGTGCGCAGGGCCCAGGCGGTGAGCGGGCGCGAACGGCGCCTGTGTGCGTCCGGGGGCGCCAGGGCGAGCACGGCGCGTGTGAAGGCGAGCAGCTGAAGGGCCTGGGCTGGCTCGCACAGAAAGGCCTGCGCGCGCTGGTTGGCGGCATGCCTTTCGGTGTCGACCCAGTGGCGCAGTGCCTCGGTCGCCGCGTCGGTGGCCGTGTCACCCAGCAGACGGGGCAGTCCCTCGGTGGCGAGCACGTCCCAGTTGCGGGCATCGCCCAGCGCCTGCGCGCTGGCTTGCCACTGCGCGCTCCAGTGCGCCACAAAGCGCCGCGGCAGCGCAGGGCCGAACAGCTGCAGGCCGGTGCGCAAGCGGCGCAGCGCCACCCGCGCCTGGTGCACGAATTCCGGGTCGGGCAAGGTGTCGCTCCCGCGTGCCGCGAGCAGGCCTGCGACGTTGGCCTGCCAGTGGGCCACGCAGTTCAGCGCAGCCGCCTGGAATGCGCTCACCGGCTGCATGTCGGGCGCCAGCGCCACGGGAGCGGCCTTCACCGGCTGCAGGCGCTGGCCCATGAAAAGCGCCATGCCGCGCTCGGCCTTGCTGCGATCGGTGGGGTGCAGCCACAGGCCCTGCGCGGCATCGCCCTGCGGGCCGAGCGCCAGCGTGTGCGCCAGGTCGAGCAGGGCATCCACCGGGCCGCTCAGGAGCTCCAGCTCCAATTCCAGGATCGGCTCACGGTGCGCGCCCTGTCCATCGCCGGTGGTGATCCAGCCCTGGTCCAGCGCGACCTCGATTTGTGCCATGCCGTGTGTGAGCTGCCAGCTGCGGCGGGTGAAGTCGGTGCGAAACACCGGCACCAGCTGCCAGGCCAGGCCGGACAGCTGCCGGGCCAGCGTCTCGTCGCCCACCAGGGCCATGAAGTCGAAGGCGCCCGGTCGCGTGAGACCTTCCCATTCCCCACGCTGCGACAGTCCGCCGATGGACGTACCGGCGGTCTTCACCGTGAGCAGGGTGCGCCGCCCGATGCGACGCTCGCGCACGGCGATGCGCTGCGCCATCAGCTTCAGCTTGGGGGTGTCGAAGTAGGTGTTGAGCAGGCGCTGGCGCAGCGGCGGCTGACCGCTGAGCAGCGGGTGCGCCAGCAGGCGGGGCAGGTCGCTGGCCCGCAGGGCCAGCTTGAGTTCGGTTTCCTGGGGCATGACTGGCCTCGAAAGTGAAGATCCCTGGCAGCAGGGCAATGCTGTGAAGTGTGCCTGTCCGCAGGCCAGGGGTCTATCGCGTGCCGGGCTCCGTCGGCTCGCGCGCCCTGGGTGTGTGAAACCAGGGTCCAGCAACCGATAGGGCACACTGGGGATCCGCGGAACCGCATCGCGGCGGTTCGGGCTGCGGGTTCACCCTTTGCCGCGTGTCTTGTATAAACCGGTACATCCCTCCCACTCATCATGACCATGAAACATATCCGCAAAGTCAGGCTGTCTGTCCCCGCCCTGATGCTGGCCTTGACGTGCTCGGTGACCCACGCCGGCAAGCCCGACTGGGTTGAAGACGGCAAGCACGGCAAGTCGCATGCCAAAGAGAAGCGCCACGACGATGACCATCGCCGTGCGGACCGCCGCGAAGACCAGCGGGACGATCGGCGCGACGTGGTCGTGCTGCGCCAGCCAACGTCACCCGGTGTATCGGTGAACATCCAGATTGGCGGTTATTTCAGGGAGCCGCAGCGGCAGGCCGCGTATGCGTACTACGAGCCGCGCCTGCGCAGCGGCAAGTGCCCGCCCGGGCTGGCCAAGAAACACAACGGTTGCATGCCGCCCGGCCAGGTGAAGCACTGGCACCGCGGGCAGCCCTTGCCGCGCGAGGTGGTTTATTACCCTGTGCCGGCCGAGGTGCAGGTGAACCTGGGTGTGGCACCGGCGGGTCACAAATTCGTTCGGGTGGCCTCCGACATCCTGCTGATTGCCGTGGGTACGGGGCTGGTGGTCGACGCCATTGAGGACCTGGGCCGTCTGTGATGATCCGCCGCCCGGGGACACCCAGGTTGCACGTCTGGCCCAGCCCGGCGGTGGTGGCCGGTATCAGTCTGGCCTGCCTGTACGGTGCGCCCAGCTGGGCGGTGGAGCCGGTGGCGCTGGAGGCGAGCCGTGACTACGTGGTGGGCGCTTCCATCGTGTCTTCGGCGGACCACATCGGCCTGGATGATCAGAGCCTGGGTCTGCGACCCGTGTGGGCGTTCCAGCTGGGCCGGTTCCGGGTCTCCAGCGGGGGAGCGAGCCGTCTGTTGAGTGTGGGGCGCGAGACGGTGGACCCGGGCCTGAGCACGGTCCTGGTGATCAACGATGGCTGGCGGCTGAGCACGTCGCTGCACATCACGGACAAACGGGAGGTCAGTGACGATCCCTTGTTGCTCGGACTGCCCGAGGTGCGCATGACCTTGCGTGGCCGGGCCACCGCCAGTATCGCCCTGGGCGAGCGGTGGAGCTGGAGCCTCACGGGCTCGCAGGACCTGCTCGGACGCGATGGTGGTCTGCAGCTGGGCACCGCGGTGGGGTATCACTACCCGGTGTCCGAGCACACCTACTGGGATGCCTCGGTCGGTGCGGGCTGGGCCAATGCACTGAACCGGCAGACCCATTTCGGCATCTCGACCGAGACCGCGCTCGCCACCGGCCGGCCAGCCTACCTGCTGGGCAGCGGCTGGGACAGCGTTTCCCTGGGCTGGAACATTACGTCGGCGCTGAACCGGCGCTGGGTGGTGTTCGGTGGCCTCAATGCGTCTCTGCTGCAAGGTGCGGCTGCGCGCAGCCCGCTGGTGGGGCGCAAGACCACCTATGGCGCCAGCCTGGGGCTGGCCTACCGCAACCGCTGAGACCCCGCTTCAGGCGGCCGTGGGGTCCGCCGTTGCGCCAGGCGGCAGCAGCCGCGCCAGGTAGCGCCCCGTGTGGCTGTCCGGGTTGGCGGCGATGTCCTCCGGCGTGCCCACGCCCACCACGGAGCCGCCACCGGAGCCGCCTTCGGGCCCCATGTCGATCAGCCAGTCGGCGGTCTTGATGACGTCGAGGTTGTGCTCGATCACCACGATGGTGTTGCCGGCGTCGCGCAGCTGGTGCAGCACTTTCAGCAGCAGCTCGATGTCGGCAAAGTGCAGGCCGGTGGTGGGTTCGTCCAGGATGTAGAGCGTGCGGCCGGTGTCGCGCTTGCTCAGCTCCAGCGCGAGCTTGACGCGCTGCGCCTCGCCGCCCGAGAGCGTGGTCGCGCTCTGGCCGAGCTGGATGTAGGTCAGGCCCACGTCCATCAGCGTCTGCAGCTTGCGGTGCAGCGTGGGCACGGCGCTGAAGAAGGCGTAGGCCTGTTCCACCGTCATGTCCAGGATCTGCGCGATGTTCTTGCCCTTGTACAACACGTCCAGCGTTTCGCGGTTGTAGCGCTGGCCGTGGCAGACCTCGCAGGGCACGTAGACATCGGGCAGAAAGTGCATCTCCACCTTCACCACGCCGTCGCCCTGGCAGGCCTCGCAGCGACCGCCGGCCACGTTGAAGCTGAAGCGGCCGGGGCCATAGCCGCGTTCGCGCGCGGTCGGCACCTCGGCCATCAGCTCGCGGATGCCGGTGAACAGGCCGGTGTAGGTGGCGGGGTTGCTGCGCGGCGTGCGGCCGATCGGCGACTGGTCGACGTTGATGACCTTGTCGAAATGTTCGATGCCTTCGATGGCGTCGTGTTCGGCCGGTTCTTCGTGCGAGCGGTAGAGCGTGCGCGACACCGCGGCGTAGAGCGTGTCGTTCACCAGGGTCGATTTGCCCGAGCCGGAGACGCCGGTCACGCAGGTGAGCAGGCCGACGGGGAAGGCCACGCTCACGCCCTTGAGGTTGTGGCCGGTGGCGTTGACCACGCGGATTTCCTGCAGCTCGCCCAGTGTGGCCAGGTGCGCGGCCTCGCGCGCGCTGCGGCGCTCGGCCGCGGGGCTGAGCGGGAAGCGCGACTTGATGGGTGCGGCCTTGGCCGCGGCGGCGGTTTTGTTCACCGGTAGCCAGGGCGTGCGCCGCTTGGGCACGGCGATCTCGCGCTGGCCGCTCAGGTACTGGCCGGTCAGTGAGCCGGGCGTGGCCATCACCTGTGCGCAGGTGCCCTGCGCCATCACGTGGCCGCCGTGCACGCCCGCGCCCGGGCCCATGTCGATCACGTGGTCGGCACAGCGGATCATGTCTTCGTCGTGCTCGACCACCAGCACCGTGTTGCCCAGGTCGCGCAGGTGCTGCAGGGTGGTGATGAGGCGGTCGTTGTCGCGCTGGTGCAGGCCGATGCTGGGTTCGTCGAGCACGTACATCACGCCGGTCAGGCCGCTGCCGATCTGGCTCGCCAGGCGGATGCGCTGGGCTTCGCCGCCGGAAAGCGTCTCGGCGCTGCGGTCCAGGCTCAGGTAGTTCAGACCCACGTCGTTCAGGAACTTCAGGCGCTGGCGGATCTCGTTGATCACGCGCGCTGCGATGTCCCCCTTGGCGCCCGGCAGGTGCAGCGTGCTGAAGTAGGCGAGCGATTCGCCCAGCGTGATGTGGCTGATCTTGTAGATCGGCTGCTTCTGCTCGCCAACGCCGACGAACACGTGGCGCGCCTCCTTGCGCAGCCGCGTACCGCCACATTCGGGGCAGGGCTGGGTGGCGCGGTAGCGGGCCAGTTCTTCGCGCACATGGGACGAATCGGTCTCCCGGTAACGGCGCTCGAAGTTCCGGATGATGCCTTCGAAGGGGTGCTTCTTGCTGATCTTCTTGCCCGCGCGCTCGCCCGATTCGAGGGCGTAGCTGAACCGGATCTCCTCGATGCCCGATCCATAGAGCAGCACCTGCCGCACCGCTTCGGGCAGCGATTCCCAGGCCGCTTCGGCGTCGAATTTGTAGTGCGCCGCGAGGCTCTCGATCATGGCGAAGTAGTAGCCGTTGCGCCGGTCCCAGCCCTTGATGGCGCCACTGGCCAGGCTCAGCGAGGGGAAGGCGACCACGCGCTCGGGGTCGAACACCTCGGTGTGGCCAAGGCCGTCGCAGCTGGGGCAGGCGCCCATGGGCGAGTTGAACGAGAACAGCCGCGGCTCCAGCTCGCCCACGGTGTAGCTGCAGACCGGGCAGGCAAACTTGGCGGAGAAGCCGTGCTCCACGCCGCTGTCCATCTCGACAGCGATGGCCCGGCCTTCGGCCAGGCGCAGCGCGGCCTCGAAGCTTTCGGCCAGGCGCTGGCGCAAAGGATTCACGCCTTCTTCCTCCGCGCCGGTGCGAACCTTGATGCGGTCGATCACCACGTCGATGTTGTGTTTTTCGGTCTTCTTCAGTGCGGGCAGGGCGTCGAAATCGAGCACCTCGCCGTTGATGCGGAAGCGCACATAACCCTGGGCCTGCATGTCGGCGAACAGCTCCAGGAACTCGCCCTTCTTCTCGCGCGCCACCGGCGCGAGGATCATCAGGCGCGTGTCTTGGGGCAACGCCAGCACGGCGTCCACCATCTGCGCCACGCTCTGCGAGGCCAGCGGAAGGTCGTGTTCCGGGCAGTGTGGCGTGCCGGCTCGGGCGTACAGGAGGCGCAGGTAGTCGTGGATCTCGGTCACCGTGCCCACCGTGGAGCGCGGGTTGTGGCTGGTGGCCTTCTGTTCGATGGCAATCGCCGGCGACAGGCCTTCGATCAGGTCCACGTCGGGCTTGTCCATCAGCTGCAGGAACTGCCGCGCGTAGGCCGACAGGCTCTCCACGTAGCGGCGCTGGCCTTCGGCGTACAGCGTGTCGAACGCCAGGCTCGACTTGCCCGAACCCGAGAGCCCGGTGATCACCACCAGCGCGTGCTTGGGGATGTCGAGGTCGATGTTCTTCAGGTTGTGCGTGCGCGCGCCGCGCACCGAGAGCACGGCCGCCGTGCGCAGGGCGGCGGCGTGGGCAGAGCTGAGGTGCGCGGCCGGGGCCGCCGCGTGAGGGGCCATCGGCTCGGGCAGGGAGGGCGTTTTCGTGTTCAAGGCAGAGCGCCGGGGCGGGTTCCGGCTGCAGAAAGGCAACCGAACATGATAAGCCGCCAGCCACCTTCTTGCAGGCTGCCCACGCCGAGAGGGCGGGCCTGGCCAGGAACACGCGGCGTTCGTTCAGCCCAGCACGCGCGTGGCCACGCTGGTGTAGAGCGGAATGCCCAGCAGGATGTTGAACGGGAAGGTGACACCGAGCGACATGCCGAAGTACAGCGAGGGCTTGGCCTCGGGGATCGCGTAGCGCAGGACGGCGGGCACCGCGATGTACGACGCGCTGGCGGCCAGCACCATGAGCAGGGCCGCATTGCCGGCGCTGGTGCCGCTGACCAGCGCCAGACCCAGGGCCAGCCCGGCATGCACCAGCGGAGCCACCACGGCGTACACCAGCAGCCAGGGCGAGAGGCCTTTCAGGTCGCCCAGGCTGCGGGCGGCCATCAGCCCCATGTCCAGCAGGAAGAAGGCCAGCATGCCCTTGAACAGGTCCACCGAGAAGGGCGCCATGGCAGCCTCGCCGGCCTCGCCCGTCAAGGCGCCGATCAGCATGGCCCCCAGCAGCAGCAACTGGGCACCGTCGGTGAACGACTCGTGCAGGATCTTGCCCAGCGGAGCGCCACCGCCCTGGGCCGCTGCCGCCCCGCCTGGCTCCACATGGCGCAGCGTGTTGGCCAGCACCACCGCCATGATGATGGCCGGTGACTCCATCAGGGCCATGGCGGCCGCCATGTGGCCGCCGTAGGCGATGCCGTGGTTTTCCAGGTACTGGATGGTGGTGATGAACGTGACCGCGCTCACCGAACCGTAGGTCGCCGCGATGGCTGCGGCATCAAAGCCGCCCAGAAAGCGCCGCAGCACGCTGTAGCTCAGCGCCGGGATGGCGATGGCAAGCCCCATGGCCAGCCCCAGGGTGGTCAGCACTTCGGCGGTCAGGCCCGATTTCGCGAGGGCAAAGCCGCCCTTGAGGCCCAGTGCCATCAACAGGTAGAGCGACAGGAAGCGCGAAATCGGGGGTGGGATCTCCAGGTTGGAGCGCACCAGACCGGCCAGAACGCCGAAAACGAAAAACAGGATGGCGGGGTCGAGGAGATTGAACATGGAGCGACGGCTTGGCAACGAAGACGCGCGATCCTAGGCCGACCCGTCGATAATTAAAAATCAATTCTTTTGATGTTTTTCATCGACAAAACTCTATGAACGTCACGTTCCGGCAACTCCAGCTCTTTTTGGCCCTGGCGGAGCACAAGAGCATCACCACCGCGGCGCGTGCCTGCCACGTCACGCAGCCCACGGTGTCGATGCAGCTCAGGGAGCTGGCCGATGCGGTGGGCCTGCCGCTGTATGAGCAGATCGGCAAGCGGCTTTTCCTGACCGACGCAGGTCATGCGCTGGCGGACACCGCGCGCGCCATGGTGGACGAGTGGGCCAGCTTCGGGCAGCGCATCGACGCCATGAAGGGCCTGCGGCGCGGGCGGCTGCGCCTGGCCGTGGTCAGCACGGCGAAGTATTTCGTGCCGGGCTTGCTGGGCAGTTTCTGCGAAAAGTACCCCGAGATGGACATCGCGCTGGAGCTGCTGAACCGCGATGCGGTGGTGGCGCGGCTGCGCGAGAACCGCGACGACCTCTACATCATGTCCATGCCACCGACCGACCTGCTGCTGGAGCAGCACGCCTTCCTGCCCAATCCGCTGGTCGTGATCGCCTCCAGGGCGCACCCGCTGGCGGGGCGCCGCGGGCTGGCCCTGCCGGACCTGGCCGGTGAACGCTTCATCCTGCGCGAGCGCGGCTCGGGCACCCGGCTCGCCTGCGACGCCCACTTCCAGGCCCAGGGGTTCGCGCCCCGCGTGCGGCTGGAGCTCGGCAGCAACGAGGCGATCAAGCACTCGGTGGCCGCGGGCATGGGACTGGCGGTGTTGTCGCGCCATGCGCTGCTGCCGGCCCTGCAGGATGAGACGGTCACGATGCTGGATGTGGCGGGCTTCCCGGTGTTGTCCCACTGGTGGACGCTTTACCCGCGTGGCAAGCGCCTGTCGCCAGTGGCCGCCGTCTTCCTGGAGCACCTGGAACGTGCCGCCCGGGCCGGCGAACTGGGGCCAGTCGCTGGTGTCTGAGGAACGGCAGGTGCAGGCCTTTCGGCCACAATACGGTCTTTGTCCGCTGCCCTGTGAACTCCCTGAACACCGCCTCCACCGTGGCTTCCGCTGCTGCGCCCGATGCGTCCCGCATGACGCCAGCCGAGCGGCGCGCGAGCGGGTCGCTGGCGTCCATTTACGCGCTGCGCATGCTGGGCCTGTTCCTGGTGCTGCCGGTGTTCGTGATGGAGGCGAAGTCCTATCCGGGTGGTGACGATCCCTGGCTGGTGGGCCTGGCCATGGGCGCCTACGGTCTGACGCAGGCTTTGTTGCAGGTGCCGCTGGGACTGGCGTCGGATCGGCTCGGGCGCAAGCCGGTGATCCTGGCCGGGCTGGCACTCTTTGTTCTCGGCAGCCTGGTGGCGGCCTGGGCGCCCAGCCTGCCCTGGCTGGTGGCGGGTCGGGCCATCCAGGGCGCCGGCGCCATTTCGGCCGCCGTCACCGCGCTGCTGGCCGACCTGACGCGCGACCAGGTGCGAACCAAGTCCATGGCGCTGGTGGGCATCAGCATCGCGCTCATGTTTGCCCTGTCGCTGGTGCTGGCGCCTGTGCTGGTGCCGCACATCGGGCTCTCCGGCTTGTTCGTCCTGACCGCCGCACTGGCGCTGACCGGCATGGCCGTGGTGGCCTGGGTGGTGCCGGCCGAGCCGCTGCAACACCAGGCGCAGGCCCGGGGCGGTCTCAAAGAGGTCCTGGCCAACGCCGAGCTGCTGCGGGTGGACCTGGGCGTCTTCGTGCTGCACGCGGTGCAGATCGCGATGTGGATGTCGGTGCCGGCCCTGCTGAACGAGGCTGGCGTGGCCAGTGCGGCACAGTGGAAGGTGTACCTGCCGGCGGTCCTGGGCTCGCTGGTGATCCTGGGTGGCTTCCTGTTCCGCCTGGAGCGCAAGGGCCATTTCAGGGCGGTGTACCTGGGCACCATCGCGCTCATCGTGCTGGTGCAGCTGGGCTTCTTGCTGAGCCTGCAGGCGCCGTCGGTCTGGGCGGTGTCGCTGCTGCTGTGCCTCTACTTCGTGGGCTTCAACGCGCAGGAAGCCAGCCAGCCCAGCCTGGCCTCCCGCCTGGCCGAACCGCGCCAGCGCGGCGCGGCGCTCGGGGTCTACAACACGCTCATGTCGCTCGGCATCTTCGCTGGCGGCAGCCTGGGCGGCCTGGTCGTCAAGGCCTGGGGCAGTGCCGGCATCTTCAGCTTCAGCGCCGGCCTGATGCTGGTCTGGCTGGTGCTGGCGTGGCCGATGCAGGCGCCGTCGCCCGCCGCTTCAACGCGGCGCTGAGTCCCCGTGGGGCGGCAGGGGCATGGCGTTGCTCCGGGTTTCGCCACCCGCTTCCCCGCGCAGCGATCGCATCATGAAGGCTGACATGGTGCTGTAGAGCGGGCGGCTGATCATGCGGGAAACCAGACTGGCGAGCAGCCCGCAGGCCATCAGGCTGAGCACCATGCTGTGGCCGTCGGTCATCTCCATCACGATGATCATGGCGGTGATGGGTGTCTGAGTCACCGCGGCCAGGAAGCCGCACATGCCCAGCGCAATCAGCGCCGGCCCGTGGGGCGAATCGAGGAGCCAGGCGACGTCGGCACCCAGGCCGGCGCCCAGCGACAGGCTCGGACCAAAGATGCCTCCCGGCACGCCTGCCCAGGCCGACAGCCAGGAAGCGATGAATTTCAGGCCGGTGAAGACGAAAGGCTGGTGCTCTTCGGTGGCCATGCTCAGCAGGGCGTGGGTGTGCTGGTGGCCCACGCCGACCGCATGGCCATCGCTCACGATGGCGATCACCGCCACGGCGAAGCCGCAGAACGCCGCGAAGGTGACCGGGCGCTTGCGGCGGTAGGCGCAGAAGCGGTCGGGCAGGCCGATGAACGAGGCCAGCATCAGCCGCGACAGCAGGCCGCCGAGCAGGCCGCAGCCCAGTGCCACCAGGGTGCCCGGCAGCAGCAGGTTCCACCAGGACACCCCGTCGGCCCGCACCCGTCCGAAATACGACAGGTTGCCAAAGGCCGACACCGCCACCAGGCCCGCCACCACAATGGCGGCCAGCATCAGGCCGCTGGTGCGCTCCTGCAGGCGGCGCGAAAGTTCTTCAATCGCGAAGACGATGCCGCCCAGCGGCGTGTTGAAGGCCGCGGCGATGCCGGCCGCGCCGCCGGCCACCAGCAACTCGCGCGTGCTGATGTCGGTTTTCGGTGAGAGCCAGCGTTTGGCATGCAGCATCACCCCGGCCGCCACCTGCACCGACGGCCCCTGCCGTCCGATCGACAGGCCGGCCAGCAACCCCCCCGTGACAGCCAGGATCTTGGCGATGCTCAGCCTGAGCGAGACAAAGCGCGGGCGGCTGGCGATCGGCGTTTCAGGGGCCAGCGCCGTCAGCACCTGGGGCACGCCGGAGCCTGCTGCGCCCGGCGCCCAGCGGCGCACTGCCCAGACCACCAGCGCAGTGAGTGCCGGTGTCCACAGCAGCGGCGCCCACCAGACGGCGCCGCGCAGGCCCTGGTACAAACCAAAGGCGGCGTCGGCCAGCAGGGTGAAGGCCACCACGGCCAGGCCGGCGAGCACCGCGTAGGCGATCACGATGACACGATCGAGCCACTGGCGGCCGCCACCCATCTCGTCGCGCAGGTTCTGCAGGAAGTCCGGTTCGCCTTTCATGGGCAGGCAGTGTAGGGCCAGGGGCGGTGATCACGACAGCGTCGGATGGCGTATGGGCTGCCGCCGGCACTTGCGGCACAATGTCTGACCCAATTGCGGCCCGGGCCCTCCGCGCCGCCCGCTTACTCCCTCAGGGCACATCACATGGCATCCGTCAACAAAGTCATCCTCGTCGGCAACTGCGGCCGCGACCCCGAAATCCGTTACCTGCCCTCGGGCCAGGCCGTGGCCAATGTGAGCGTGGCCACCTCCAGCCGCCGCAAAGACAAGAACAGCGGCGAAACGATTGAAGACACCCAGTGGCACCGCGTCACCTTCTACGACCGCCTGGCCGAGATCGCCGGTGAATACGTGAAGAAGGGCCGCCCGATCTATGTCGAAGGGCGATTGAAGTACGGTACCTATGTGGACAAGGCCACCGGCGTGGAAAAGAACACCGTGGACATCATCGCCACCGAACTGCAGCTGCTCGGCGGCCGCGAAGGCATGGGCGGTGGTGACGAAGGCGGCGGCGGTGGCGGCTATTCCCGCCCGGCCGCGGCGCCGCGCCAGGCACCGGCGTCACGCCCCGCACCAGCCCCGGCACCCGCTGCTGCCCGCCCGGCGAGTGGCTTCGACGACATGGACGACGACATTCCGTTCTGAGGATCCCCGAACCCTGATGCCACGTCCGGCCCTCGGACGCGGCCTTCCACCCGCCCGGCTCCGGCCCGGCGGGTTTTCTTTGCGGTATCTTTGCCGCATGAACTTCTGGGATCAAAACTTCGCTGTCGCGGGCTACAAGTACGGCACCGCGCCCAACGCCTTTCTGGTCTGGCAGTCGCCGCGCATTCCACCCGGATCCGATGTGCTGGTGCCCGGCGACGGCGAAGGCCGCAATGGCGTCTGGCTGGCGCAGCAGGGCCACCGTGTCACCGCCATGGACGGATCGGCGGTGGGTCTGGAAAAGGCGCAGGCGCTGGCGACAGCGCGCGGTGTGGCGCTGCAGACCGTGCTGGGAGATCTGGCCGACTGGGCGCCGGAGCCCGCCAGCTTCGACGCCGTGGTGCTGACCTTCGTGCACCTGCCCCCGTCGATCCGCAGGGGTGCACACCGGCGCCTGGCCGCCGCCCTGCGCCCGGGTGGCTGCCTCCTGCTCGAGGCGTTCCACCCGCAGCAGCTGCAACACGCCAGCGGCGGTCCGAAGGACGCCGCCATGCTCGTCACGCCCGAGCTGCTGCGCGCCGATTTTGAGGGTCTGCTCGACGAACGCATGGCCTGGGACGGCGAAGTCACACTCGACGAAGGCCCGGGTCATCAGGGCCTGGCGCACGTGGTGCGTTGGATCGGTCGCGCACCGGACTGACGGGCAGCAACTGCCGGCACAATCCTGTCATGGACCCGACACCCCTTTCCCCCCGGTCTCTGCCCGTCAACGATGGGCTGCGCACCCAGCTGCACAACGAGGTGCATGCGCGCCCGCCGGCCCGCATCCGCCTGCCGGCGCTGGTGGTGTTCGTGGCGGTGTTCAACGAGAACATCAGCCGCGAACAGGAGTGTGAGCACCTGCGGCGTCTGTCGGGCCAGGAGGGACTGCAGCCGGAGGATCTGCAGGACAACTTCCTGCGCCTGCGGCTGCCGGGCTTCACCCTCAAGTGGGAGCGCCACACCGAGTTCACCCGCTATTCGCTGGTGCAGCCCTTGCCGCCTGGGGCCGAGCTGGGCGCGCGCGATCCCGAACTGCTCTCGCATGTCGTGCTGCCGGGCGAGTGGCTGGCGGGCATACCGGGTCGCACCTTCGTGGCGATCAAACTCGTCATGCTGCATGGGGACCTGAGCCATCCGGGGGAGACGCTGGCCCTGGCCCGCACCTGGCTGGGCGAACACACGGTGGTGGCGTCCCTCATGGGGAACAACGGCCACTCCATCGTGGCGACCGACTTCATGATCCGTGAGTCCGGTTTCGAGCGCATGCTGGTGGTGGCACCACCCGACACGACCGAAACCCGTGCCGGGCGCATTTCGCAGCGGCTGCTGGAGATCGAGACCTACCGCCTGATGGCCCTGCGCGGTTTGCCGGTGGCGAAGGCGCTCGGGCCGCTGCTCGCCGACAGCGAGCGCCAGCTGGCCGACATCACCGCACAGCTTGAAAACAAGAGCTCGAGTGACCAGGCGCTGCTGGACACGCTGGTGTCGCTGGCCGCGGGCGTGGAACGGGCCACCGCCGAGCACGCCTACCGGTTCTCGGCCACCCGTGCCTACGACACCCTGGTGGCGCAACGCATCACCGAGCTGCGCGAGCAGCCGATCCCGGGCACGCAGACCATCGGGGAATTCATGCAGCGCCGGCTGTCACCGGCCATGGCCACGGTGGCCGCCACCGCGCAGCGCCTGGGCTCGCTCTCCGAGCGCATCAGCCGCGCCAGCGCCTTGCTGCGCACGCGGGTGGACATCGCCACCGAAGTGCAGAACCAGCAGCTGCTGGAGAAACTCACGCGCGGGCAGGAGCTGCAGCTGCGCCTGCAAAGCACGGTGGAGGGCCTGTCGATCGCGGCCATCTCGTATTACGTGGTCAGCCTGCTGCTGTATCTGGGCAAGGCCGGCAAGGCTGCCGGGTTGCCGATCAACCCGGAGATGGCGGCCGGCGCGCTGGTCCCGCTGGTGCTGTGGGCGGTGTGGCGCACCACGCGGCGCATCCACGAAAAGCTGCACGCGGGGCACTAAGAGCCCCCGCACCGCAGGACAGAGCCCACCCCCGTCGCTTGTTCGCTGCGCGTAACCGCACCGCCCCTCAAGGGGCCATGCGAGCGGCCCGGCAAAGCCGGTTCCACCGCATCCCCGGATCAAGACATGTCACGCCGGAGGGGGAGTTGGTTCCAGGGCACCGCGGAACCGGCTCTGTCGGGCCGCCAGTGCTGCCCCCTGAGGGGGGTGACGCCGCAGGCGGCGCGGGGGGCTCAATTGCACCCGTTGTGCAGCTTCCATTGGGCTTCGTGGCCCACCAGCTTGGCGAAAGCCGGGACCTGGCAGCGCTCGGCGTCGGACGCGCCCGACTGGGCTGTCAGGCCCATCTCTTCCACCGTGGCCATGTCGTCGAAGCCGCCCATCGGTCCGGTGGCGTCCACCCAGCCCTTGGCCAGGGTGATGGCGCCCACAAACAGCACCAGCACGGCGGCCTGCGGCAGGGCGATGCCCCAGCCCTTTTTCTGCGCCGGCACCTCACACACGCCGCCCGGGCAGAGCTGCGCCTGTTCCTTGTTGAACAGGTTGTACAGCTTGCAGCCCAGGCAGATGCCGAAGGCCGATTCGAAGAACATCAGCGTCAGGCAGCTGGCGCAGACCAGCATGTTCAGCGGTCCCATGTAGCGGTTGAACACCATCAGGTAGAGCATGGTCAGGCCGAGCAGCAGGCCCAGGCCCCAGGCAAAGCGCTTCTGTGGTGCGCCCACCCATTCGGGCGTCTGGTGGCGCACGATCCAGCCGCCGACGATCATGCTCGGCGCCCAGCGAGGGTTGAGCATGCGCAGCGCCATGTCGATCAGGAACACGATCACGAACAGGCGCGTGGGCTGGTAGTTGGCCGTTAGCAGGGCGTTCATGAAGGACACCACGGCGGGGAAGAACAGCAGGCCGGCGGCGGCGCGCACGGTGCGTTCGTTGACCACGCGCACCGGGTAGCCGTCGATGGTTTCACCAAACTGGAAAATGCGATGCATGCGTGTCTCCGAATATTTGAATGGAATATGCTAACGGTGTGTGAGTGTGCCACCGGGAAAAGATTCCCGGGATTTTGGGACCGCGCTGGCCGGTTGTGAATGCAGCCGCCCAGTCCCAGCCTTGAGACCGGGCGCTCGCCGATGTCTGCCCGTCATGCGGGCCGCCTCATCCGTTGCGTTCTCCCATCCCTGACCCCATCATGTCCGCCATGCCTACCCGTCACACCGCCGTCATCGAGATCGAAGCCTCCATCGCCCCGGCGGTGCTGGCATGAGCAGCCCGGCCCGCATCACCGTCATCGGCGCCGGCTTCGGCGCCTTGTCCACCGTGCGCGAAATCCGCCAGCGCGACCGCGCGGCCGAGATCACGCTGATCGCACCGCGCGCCGAACTGCACTACCTGCCCGGCATCATCTGGATTCCCTGCGGCCTGCGCACGCGCGAGCAACTGACCGTGCCCCTGGCCAACTTCTTCCGGCGCATGAAGGTGCGCCACGTGGCGGCCGAAGTCACCGGCCTGCGCGAAGGCGGGCGGGTGGTGGACACCACGGCGGGCGAGGTGGCGAACGACGCGCTGGTGATCGCCAGCGGCGGGCGTTTCATCAAGAAGCTGCCGGGCATCGAGCACGCGATCACGCCGTGCGAAGGGATTGCCGCGGCCGAGAAGATCCGTGACCGCCTGCGCGCCATGACCGGCGGCACCATCGCCGTCGGTTTTGCCGGCAACCCCAACGAGCCCAGTGCCGTGCGCGGCGGGCCGATGTTCGAATTCCTTTTCGGCATCGACGAGCAGCTCCAGCGCGAAGGCCGGCGCGACCGTTTCCAGCTGGTGTTCTTCAACCCCTCGACCGAACCCGGCAACCGGCTCGGTCCGAAAGCGGTGAAACACCTGTTGGGCGAGATGGCGCGCCGCGGCGTCCAGACGCACCTGGGCCACAAGATGGTGCGATTCGAGGCCGACCGCGTGGTCACCGAAGGCGGTGAATTCCCGGCGGACCTGATCCTGTTCATGCCCGGGATGACCGGCAACGCCTGGTTCGACC
>JAABQK010000003.1 GCA_011391495.1 Hydrogenophaga sp. | reverse complement strand
GCTTCGGCGGCGTTGCCCGTTCCCATGGTTTCTTCCGGCTTCTTCAGTTCCAGGCTGGATTCGGCCACGCCGGCACCCACCAATGCGTCGCGCACCGCGAACGCGCGCTGCTTGGCCAGTTCGGCGTTGAAGGCGGCGTCGCCCGTGGCATCGTGAAAGCCCGAGAGCACCAGCCGCTTGCCGCCCTTGGCGGCCGCAATCGCGTCACCGAGGGCGTCGATCGCACCCGGCGCCAGGTCGGACTTGCCCGAAGCGAAGTAGAACTTGACCACGCCGTTCTCCACCACCACGCTGGCGTCGTCGCTGGCAGGCGCCGCAGCAACCGGTGCGGCAGGCGCTGGCTCGGCGGTGACGGCCGCCGGAGCGGCAACCGCCGCGGCACCGGCGGCACCGCTGCGCGCCTTGTGGATCCCGATCCCCAGCGCCAGGCCGACGGCCAGCAAAATGGCGGCAATCAGCACCGCGGCGACAACGCGAATATCTTGGTCGTTATCTTGGGAAAACATGGCTCACACTCCGTGAAAATGGGGGATACAGAAACTGAACGTTCGCCGCAGCACCCCTTCGGACGAATGAAAAAGGCTGGCGCGACCAGCCCCGGATTGTAAATGGCCACCCTCGCCCCCCCTCCTGTTGCGCCACCCCCGCCCGCGCACCGGCTCACCACCTGGGACCCGGCCCTGCGCAACGGTGCGCAGATGATGGCCGACACCCTGGCGCAGTGGCGCAGCTTCGGACCCAGGCCCGACCTGTGGGTCTTCGGCTACGCCTCGCTGGTCTGGCGCCCCGAGTTCGAAGCCGCCGAGCAGCGCCTGGCCCGGGTGCATGGCCACCACCGCACGCTGCAGATGTGGAGCCGGGTCAACCGCGGCACGCCCGAGCGCCCGGGCCTGGTGTTCGCACTCATGGCCGGCGGCAGCTGCACCGGACTGGCGCTGCGCGTGCCGCACAGCGAAGTCGAAGCGCTGATGCCCCAGCTGTGGGCGCGCGAGATGCCGCACCCGGTGTACGACCCGAAATGGCTGCTCTGCCAGACCGCGCAGGGCCCGGTGCGTGCGCTGGCCTTCACCCTGTCGCGCCGCAGCCCGAGCTACACCGGCCCCCTGACCCCCGAGCACTACCGCGACATCTTCGCGCACGCGCACGGGCGCTACGGCAGCACGCTCGACTACGCGAGCCAGACCCTGCAGGGCCTGCGCGTGCACGGCATCGAAGACCACGCACTGGCGCACCTGCTGCGGCTGGCCGGCCACGACCACGCCGATTGACCCGGCGCAAACCCGATGCAACCGCGGCTGCCTATACTGTTCTCATGAACATTGCCGACCTCCGCAAAAGCTACGAAAAGGCCGAACTCAGCGAGTCGGCTTCCCATGCCGATCCGCTCCAGCAATTCGACCAGTGGCTGACCGAAGCCATCAGCAGCGAGGTGCCCGAACCCAACGCCATGACGGTGGCGACCGTGGGTTCCGACCTGCGGCCGAGCACGCGCGTGGTGCTGATCAAGGGCTATGACGAACGCGGCATCGTCTGGTACACCAACTACCAGAGCCAGAAAGGCCGCGAACTGGCCGGCAACCCGTATGCCGCGCTGCAGTTCCACTGGGTGGAGCTGGAACGCGTGGTGCGGATCGAAGGCCTGGTGGAAAAAGTCAGCGAAGAAGAAAGCGACGAATACTTCCGCAGCCGCCCGCTGGACAGCCGCATCGGTGCCTGGGCCAGTCCGCAGAGCGAGGTGATACCGAACCGCGCGGTGCTGGTGGCCAACGCGGCGAAATACGGCGCGCAGTTCCTGCTGCAGCCCCCGCGTCCGCCGCACTGGGGCGGCTACCGCCTGAAGCCCGACAACTGGCAGTTCTGGCAAGGCCGCAAGAGCCGCCTGCACGACCGGCTGCGCTACACGCTGCAGGCCGATGGTGGCTGGTTGCGCGAGCGGCTGGCGCCGTAGACACCGTCCCACGCGCCGCTTCGCGTCACCCCCAGAGGGGCTGAGGACCGCGGCTCCCTACCTGCCTGCGCAGGCTTGGACGGAACGAGGAGCCAGCAGCTGCGACCCTGGCGCGCTCTGCATGGCCTGCCCGTGGCCGGGCAACGCCCGTTCCACGGCATCGTGGGCGCAGTCACGCGATTCGGGGCACGGCCTCACATGCGCTGGATCGCTTGCCCTGACACAGCGTTCAGCATCTCGTCGCTCACCAGCCCTGGCGCCATCTCGTGCAAGGGCATGAGCACGAACGCCCGCTCCCACATGCGCGGGTGCGGCACGGTCAGCGCGGGCGAATCAATGCGCGCGCTGCCATAGAGCAGCAAGTCCAGGTCGAGCGTGCGCGGCGCGTTGCGGTAAGGCCGCTCACGGCCAGCGCCGTTTTCCATTGCCTGCAACGCGGTCAACAGATCGGGCGCGCTGAGCGTGGTGGCGACCTCTGCGACAGCGTTGATGTAGTCGGGACCGCTGGAATCGATGGGCGCGGTGCGGTAGAGGCTGGAAGCCTGCACCAGCCGGATGCCGGGTGTGCGGCCCAGTGCGGTGAGCGCATCGCGCACGGTCTGCGCGGCGTCCCCGAGGTTGGCACCCAGCGCCACGTAGGCAATGACGGCCGTGCGCTGGGAGGGGTTCACATCAATCGGCCGCAGGGGCCGGGCCGCTGTCACCTGCCGCACCGCCACCGCCCGATGGCTTGCGGCGACGGCGGCGGCGTTTCTTGGCCGGAGCCTGGGCTGCACCCTCACTGCCTTCGCCGCCTTCGGTTTCGTCACCCGCCTCGGCGTCGTCAGCCACCTCGCTGTCCGGCGCAAAGGCGCTGCCGTACGAGCGGGCGGGTGCCGGGCGCGGTGCCGGTACTTCGTCGCCGTCCACCGCCTGGAAGCGGGGATCGGGTGCCGGTGCGCTGCTGCCGGGGTGGTCGGTGTCGCTGCGTTTCACGCGGCGCGCGCCGCCCGCACCGCCCTTGGGCTGGTTGACCTTGCGCTGCGCGTCCACCATGTCTTCGCGGATTTCGTCGCTCGCGTGCTGGAAGGTCTCCCACCAGTGGGCCAGTTCTTCTTCGATTTCCCCCACCTGGGCGCGCAGGCGCAGGAAGTCGAAACCGGCGCGGAAACGGGCCTGGTCCACCAGGCTGAAGGGCGAGGTGCCGACGCGCTTGTCGAAGCGGGGCTGCATCATCCAGATCTCGCGCATGTCGGCGCCCAGCTTGCCGCGGCCCGACACGTCACCGATGCGCGCCTCGAACGCGTCGTCCACGGCATCCTGCAAGGCGCTGAAAGGTGGCGGCGGGCGCTGACCAGGGCGCGGCGGCGTCAGGCGCTGGCTCCAGCCCTTGCGCACATCGGCCCACAACACGCAGGCCAGCAGGAAGCTCGGCGCCACCGGCTTGCCTTCGCCGACGCGGCGGTCGGTGTCCTGCAAGGCCAGCTTCACAAACGGGTCGTCGGCACGTTCCACCACCACGTCGAGCAGCGGATAGATGCCCGTGTTCAGGCCCACCGCCTTGAGTTGCTCGACGCTGGCCAGTGCATGGCCCGTCTGCAGCAGCTTGAGCATCTCGTCGAACAGGCGGCTCTGCGGCACATCGGCCAGCAGATGGCGCGAAGAAGCCAGCGGCTCCAGCGTGTGGGGGTCGAACTTGAACCCCAGGCCGCTGAGCTTGGCCGCGAAACGCACGGCACGGATGATGCGCACCGGGTCTTCGCGGTAACGCGTGGCCGCATCGCCGATCATGCGCAGGGTCTTTTTCTTCGCGTCGCGGATGCCGTGGTGGAAATCGACCACGACCTGCGATTCCGGGTCGTAGTACATGGCATTGATGGAGAAGTCACGCCGCGCCGCATCCTGCTCGATCGGACCCCAGACGTTGTCGCGCAGCACGCGCCCGCTGGCGTCCACCGCGTGCTTCATGCCCGCGAGTTCGCCCTTGCTGGTGCGCTCGTTGCCAGCCACCTGCTCGGCATCGGCGCTGTCCATGTAGGCGCGGAAGGTCGAGACCTCGATCATCTCGTGCTCGCGCCCCCGGCCGTACACCACGTGCACGATGCGGAAGCGCCGGCCGATGATGAAGGCACGGCGGAAGAGGCTTTTCACCTGCTCGGGGGTGGCGCTGGTGGCGACGTCGAAGTCCTTCGGGCGCAGGCCCAGCAGCAGGTCGCGCACGGCACCGCCCACGATGTAGGCTTCGAAACCGGCTGCCTTGAGCGTGTGCACCACGTCGAGTGCGCGCTGGTCCACCAGGTTGCGGTCGATGCCATGCACCTGCACCGGCACATCTTCGCGTTTGCCGAACTTGGAGACCTTGCTGGCCTTGGATGCGCCGGACTTGCCCAGCAGCTTGTCGATGAATTTCTTGATCATTCGAATAGGTTCAGGATGCGCCAGCCCCGCTCGGTGGCGATGGGCAGGAGCCGGGGGTCCGGGTTGGTGGCCACGGGCTCGTGCACCTTTTCCAGCAGCGGCAGGTCGTTGATGGAATCGCTGTAGAAGGTGCTGTGGTCCACAGCGGCCCAGGAAAGGCCGCGGGAAGCCAGCCATTGTTCCACACGCGCGACCTTGCCCTCGCGAAACGAGGGCGTGCCGCGAATCGCACCGGTCAGATGGCCTTCGCCGTCACGTTCCAGTTCGATGGCGATCAGCTCAGAGACACCGAAGGCCTCGGCGATCGGGCGGGTGACGAATTCGTTGGTGGCGGTGACGATGATCACCGCGTCGCCAGCGGCCTGGTGCGCCCGGACCAGCTCCAGCGCCTCGGGCCGGATCGCCGGGCGGATCACCTCGGCCATGAAGCGCTCGTGCGCCAAATCGGATGTGGCCATCCCGTGCTCGCGCAGGGCGCTGGTGGCGAACCGGATGTACTCGACGATGTCCAGCGTGCCGGCCTTGTACTGCTCGTAGAAGGCATCGTTGGCGCGGGTGTGGCTTTCGGCGTCACGCCAGCCCAGTGAAACGGTGAACTGGCCCCAGGCGTAGTCGGAATCGAGGGGCAGCAGCGTGTAGTCGAGGTCAAAAAGCGCAAGTTTCATCAGGTTCTATTCGTTTTCCAGCATCGATTTGATCAGCGGAATGGTGATGGCACGCTGGGTGCGCAGCGCATAGGCGTCCAGCTGGTCCAGCAGCAGCATCAGGCTGGAGAGGTCGCGCGAGAAGCGGGTGAGCATGAAGTCCATCACCTCGTCACCCAGAAACACGCCACGCTCGTCGGCCGCACGGCGCAGCACCGAGCGGCGCTCGGCTTCGCCCAGCGCGTGCAGCTGGAACACATGGCCCCAGCCCAGGCGGGTGCGCAGATCTTCGCGCAGCTGCAGATCGGCAGGCGGCCGGTCGGCGGCGGCGAGCACCCAGCGCGCCAGTCCGTGCGCCGGGCTCTGGGCGTTGACAAACCAGTTGAAGGCCGCCGCCTGCTGCTCGGCGGTGTAGAGGTGGCAATCGTCGAGCAGCACGGCGTCCCAGTGTTCGTCGTACTCGCCCGGGTGCAGCGTCGCGGCGTCCATCCAGCCCACCCGGCTGCCGTGGTCGCGCAGGGCTTCCCGCACGGCGCGCAGCAGGTGCGTCTTGCCGCTGCCGCCCTCTCCCCACAGGAAGGTGGGCACGGGAGAACGCATCGGGTTGCCGGCCCACAGGCGCAGGTGGTCCAGCGCGGCCTCGTTGCCGGCAGCCACGAAATTGCCCAGCGTGGGCACGGGCGCCAGACCGATGTCCAGCGCCATCTGCTTCATTGGAGGCTGGCCGCTGCTCACACCGGATCTCCAGGCTGGGCAGGTGGCGTTACTGCCGCAGGCGCCGGCGCAGCGGTGGACGCTTCGCGGTACAGCCGGCTGGACAGGTAGGTGTCCTTCGCGCGCCGCAGCGCCACCAGCAGCACGGCACTGGCCGGCAAGGCCACCAGAATGCCGACAAAACCGAACAGCTGCCCAAAGGCCATCAGCGCAAAAATCACCGCAATGGGGTGCAGGCCGATGCGCTCACCCAGCAGGCGCGGGGTGATGTACATGCTCTCGACCACCTGCCCCACCACGTACACCGCACCCACCAGCGCCACGCCCAGCAAGGCCTGGAACTGCAGCACCGCCGCGAGCAGCGCCATGACGAGGCCCACACCGAATCCCAGATAGGGAATGAACACCGCCAGACCGGTGAACACACCGATCGGCAGCGCGAGCTTGAGTCCCACCAGCGCCAGCGCCACCGTGTAGAAAACCGCCAGCACGCCCATCACCAGCAGCTGCCCGCGCAGGTATTGCCCCAGCACAGCATCGGTCTCGTCGAGGAAACGCTGGGTCGCGGGCAGCCAGCGCAGCGGAATCAGCAGCTTGCTGCGCGCGACCAGACCGTTCCAGTCCAGCAGCAGGTAATACGCCACGATGGGCGCGAGTATCAGGTTGCCGAACACCGCGGCCAGCGCACTGCCGCCGATGCGCAGCGACGAGAGCAGGCCGTCGATCAGCTGGCTCTCGTGGCCGCTGACCAGTTTTTGCATCCATTCGCGCACCAGGGACACGTCCACCTGCAGCTCGATACCAAAACGCCCGAGCAGCGGCACCAGCCAGACGTTGATGTTCTCCAGCAGCACGGGCACCTGCTCGCGCAGCAACGGCACCTGTTTGGTGATCACCGGCACGATCAGCAACACCACCGCCAGCATCACCAGCATCAGCATCGCGATGGCCAGACCGGCACCGAGCCAGCGGGGGATGCGCCGCGCATGCAGCCGTTCCACCAGGGGTTGCAGCGCATAGGCCAGCACACCCGCCAGCACGAAAGGCATGAGCACCGGCGCCAGCAGTGTCAGCAACAGCCAGACCACAACCGCAATCAGGCCCCACGAGGCGGCGCGAATCTGATTGGAAGTGAATGTCATGAACGGATGGGTCGGTGGGGGAAGATGGTGGGCAAGGGGCAAACCCTTAAAATCTGGGCAAATTCTAGTCGTCCACCTCTGGGGACACCGCAAACGGCTGCCGGAACCGGCATCCCGACGCCAACCACCCGACCCCAACCGCCTTCGTAGCCTCTTCTGCATGACTTCCAGCACCACCCCCCTCTCCTACAAAGACGCCGGCGTTGACATCGATGCCGGTGACGCGCTCGTTGAACGCATCAAGCCGCTGGCGAAAAAGACCATGCGCGAAGGCGTGCTGGCCGGCATCGGTGGCTTCGGCGCGCTGTTCGAGGTACCCAAGCGCTACCAGGAGCCGGTGCTGGTGTCCGGCACCGATGGCGTGGGCACCAAGCTCAAGCTGGCTTTTGAATGGAACATGCACGACACCGTGGGCATCGACCTGGTGGGCATGAGCGTGAACGATGTGCTGGTGCAGGGCGCCGAGCCGCTGTTCTTCCTGGACTATTTCGCCTGCGGCAAGCTCGACGTGGACACGGCCGCAGCGGTGGTCGGCGGCATCGCCAAGGGCTGCGAACTCAGCGGCTGCGCGCTGATCGGCGGCGAAACCGCTGAAATGCCCGGCATGTACCCGGCCGGTGAATACGACCTGGCGGGCTTCTGCGTCGGCGCGGTCGAGAAGAGCAAGATCCTGACGGGTCAGAGTGTCAAGCCCGGCGACGTGGTGCTCGGCCTGGCCTCGCACGGTGTGCACTCCAATGGTTTTTCGCTGGTGCGCAAGTGCATCGAGCGCGCTGGCAGCGACCTGCCCGCCACGCTGGACGGCCAGCCGTTCAAGCAGGCCATCATGAAACCGACCCGCCTGTACGTGAAGAACGTGCTGGCCACACTCGCAAAACACCCGGTGAAAGCGCTGGCCCACATCACCGGCGGCGGCCTGCTGGAAAACATTCCACGGGTGCTGCCCGAAGGCACCGCCGCCCATCTCAAGAAGGGCAGCTGGCCGCAGACCGAGCTGTTCGCCTGGCTGCAGAAGACCGCCGGCATCGACGACATCGAGATGAACCGCACCTTCAACAACGGCATCGGCATGGTGGTGGTGATTGATGCCGCCGAAGCCGCTGCCTGTGCCGCCACGCTGCGCGAGCTGGGCGAGACGGTGCATGAAATCGGTGCCATCGCGGCCAAGGGCGAGGGCGCCTCGGTCACGGTGGCCTGACGCGCAGGTCTTTCATGAACGGCGCGCCCCTGCCAACGCGCCGGCTCCCTGCCGCCATCTGGGCGCTGGGTTTCGTCAGCCTGCTGATGGACGTTTCGTCCGAGCTGATCCACAGCCTGCTGCCGGTCTTCATGGCCACCGTGCTCGGGGCCAGCATGCTGACCATCGGCCTCATCGAAGGCGCGGCCGAAGCCACCGCCCTCATCGTCAAGGTGTTCTCCGGCGCTTTGAGCGACTGGTGGGGCAAGCGCAAACCCCTGGCGGTGCTCGGCTACGGCCTGGGTGCCCTGTCGAAACCCCTGTTTGCGCTGGCCACCACCACCGGGCTGGTGGTCACCGCCCGCCTGATGGACCGGGTGGGCAAAGGCATCCGCGGCGCGCCACGCGACGCGCTGGTGGCCGATATCGCACCGCCCGACCAGCGCGGCGCCGCCTTCGGCCTGCGCCAGTCGCTCGACACCGTGGGCGCCTTCCTCGGCCCCCTGCTGGCCATGGGCCTGATGCTGCTGTGGGCCAACGACTTCCGCGCCGTGTTCTGGGTCGCCACCGTCCCGGCATTTCTGTGTGTGGCCTTGCTGGTGCTGGGGGTGCAGGAACCCGAGCGGCCTGCCGGCCACCAACGCACCAACCCGATCAGCCGCGACAACCTGCGGCGGCTGGATCGCCGCTACGGCTGGGTGGTGCTGATCGGCGCGGTGTTCACCCTGGCGCGCTTCAGCGAAGCTTTTCTGGTGCTGCGCGCGCAACAGGGCGGGCTGCCGCTGGCCTGGACGCCCATGGTGCTGATCGCCATGAACCTGGTCTACGCCGCAGGCGCCTACCCGCTGGGCAAACTGGCCGATTCGGTCAGCCACACCACCCTGCTGGCTGCCGGCCTGGTGCTGCTGATCGCCGCCGATGCGCTGCTCGCGCTGAGCAACAGCGGCGCCACCTTCTGGGCCGGCGTCGCGCTCTGGGGCCTGCACATGGCCATGACGCAGGGCCTGCTGGCGGCCATGGTGGCCAACACGGCGCCACCCGACCTGCGCGGTACCGCCTACGGCGTGTTCAACCTGGTCTGTGGTGTGACCATGCTGGTCGCCAGCGCACTGGCCGGCCTGCTCTGGGACCAGCTGGGTGCTGCCAGCACCTTTCTCGCCGGTGGGCTGTTTGCCGTGCTGGCACTGCTCGGGCTCGGTCTGCAGCGGCGCATTGCCGGGCATTGACCCTCTCGATCCTGCAGGTCACGATCAGACCAGCTGCTCCGACAGCAGCACCCGCACCCCGGGTGCCGCTGCCAGGGCACACGCCAGCAGGTGGTGGGCGATGCGTTCGGCCGGCACCACGCGGTAGCGGCGGGGCAGCAGAGGCTGCAGCCAGGAAGACAGCGTCACCGCCAGCTGCTCGACCGGACGGCGCTCCTGGCGTTCGCCGCCGATCAGCCCCGGACGAACCAGCGTCAGCGACGGGTAGCCCAGCGCCCGCAGGTCGCGTTCCAGCTCTCCTTTGGTGCGCGAATAGAAGACACGCGAACGGGCATCGGCCCCGAGTGCCGAATTGAGCGCAAAAGCCTTCGCGCCCTGCCGCAGGGCGAGCTGAGCCACGCGCAAGGGGTGGTCGTGATCGACACGGTAAAACGCAGCCTGCGAACCGGCTTGGGCCATGGTGCTGCCCAGGGTGCAGATCACCGCGTCCACCGCCCACCAGTCAGCGTCTTCGGGTAAGTGCTCGAAATCCACCAGCGGATTGAACAGTTTCGGGTGCGCAGGCAAGGCGCGCCGCGTCGGCGCCACCACCCGCGTCACGCGCGCATCGGCCAGTGCCTGCCGCAGCACGGCCTGTCCCACCAGACCGGTGGCCCCTACCAGCATCACGGCTGTCATCGGTGCTCCTCAATGCAAACAAGGTGCTGGCGGCAGCCCGGGCTCAGCGCCGCCTGGCTTCGATCTTTTCCAGCAGTGCGCGGTACGCCGGCAGCCGCACCCCACCCAGGGACACCGCCTGCAAAGCCGCCCGCTGTGCGGCATCGAGCTGGTTCAGCTCCAGCCGCACCTGTGCCAGGTTGTGCCACGCATCGGCAAAGTCGGGGTGGGCCTGGACGGCTGCCTCGTAAGCCTGGGCGGCGCGAGCCTGCTGACCCAGGGCGTAGGCCGCATTGCCCAGACCCAGCAGCCCGATGCGGTGGTCGGGCCAGCGCTGCAGACCGGTGCTCCAGGCGGTGTACGCCGCACGGGCATCCACCCGCTCCAGTGCGGCCACGGCACTGGCCCAGGCATCGGGCTGTGCGGTGGCCGGCAGCTGTGCCGGTGTCGTGACGCGCAGGGCCCAGCGATCCGACCGTGCCCAGGTGTGCTCGAAAGTGGCCAGGGGCATCGTCATGCGCGGGGTGGTGCCCGAGTGCAGGATGACCTGCTGCCGCTGCCGGTCGTAGCCGACCACGACCGCGTAATGCCACATCGGTGAAATCGGCAGCGAGAGGTTCAGCAGCACCAGCACCGGGTGGCCCGCAGCCACCTCGTCGAACACGGCGGACAGCTCGGGGGCGAGCAGATAGGCCACCAGCCCCTGGCGGCGCGCCGCCGCCAGCATCTCCACCTGCAGGGCCCCCTGGCGCCCGGGCAGGTAGACCTGCGGCGTGAGCAGCTCGGGCGTGACCGTGCTGCCCGCCGCCTGCGCCACCATGGCCAGCGAGGCCGGACCGCACAGATGGTCGTCCTGCGGAAAGAACGGCACCGTCCCGAGCAGCACACGGTCGGGCCAGCGCGCTGGCCAGTCCGCCTGCAGTGCCCGGCCCTGCAGCGTGGCCGCGCAACCCGACAGCCAGAGCAGCACACAAAGCACAACCCCCGCCAGGGCGGGGGTTGTGCGGCGCGGGGAGCGCAGGATCATCGAACGGCGCGGGTGAACGGGAAGACCTTGGTGAGGCCCAGGATGTCGGTCACCAGCAGGATCAGGAAGATGCTGAACAGCACGCCCACCACGCCAGCGCCGGCAGGGGCCTGGTCGACCCGGTCAGCCAGCTGGGCCACTTCCGCGTCCGACATGGCCTGCACGCGGGCGATGGCATCGTCGGCGCTCACGCCCTGCGCCTGCAACTCGGTTCGCACGTCGTCTCGTGCCAGAAAGGCGGCGACGCGCTCGCGGCTGGCATCGCCTGCAGGCGTGACCATGGCCTGCTCGGAGGAGATGATGGAGGCCTGAGCCGTCAAAGGCACTCCGGCGAGTGTGATGCAGGGAATGAGCGCGGTCGCCAGCAGGCGATTGAAAGTTTTCAGCATGGATAGAACTCGCAAACAGATTAAAACGCAGCAAACTTTTGGCAAGCAGCCGGCCACTTCGGATCGTCGTCCAGGAACGCGGTTCCGTCAATGCGGCTTACACGCAGACACACGACGTCTCCCGCGCGCCAGCGGAAGCGCGAGGGCCCAGAGCACCCGGCAAGCATGCTCAGTTGAGCTCGCGGCGCAGGGCCTCGAGCCGCTCGCCAATGGCTTCACGGTCCAGCGAATCGTCGGTGTGGGCGACATAGGTTTCCAGGTCGTTCACGGCCAGCCGGTTGTCGCCCATCTCGGCCCATGCCAGGCCACGGTCGCGGTATTCGTTCCAGGCGTCGGGCAGCAGGATCAGCAAACGGTCCAGCACGGCGATCAGGCGCGTCCAGTCTTCCTGCGTGTGGTGGATTTCCTTGAGGTTGCGCAACATGCGCGCCAGGATCTCGCGCGGCGTGGCCGCCTGCAGGTACAGGCCCACAGGGACGTCGAAATCGTCGACCAGACCATTGCGCCGCTTGTACGGCTCCAGCCGTTCCGACAGGTCTTCGCGGCTGAGCGACTGGCCGCTGAACGGATCGATCACCACCTGGCCGTTGGGCAGGTTGACCTTGACCATGAAATGCCCGGGAAAGCTGACGCCACGTGCCTTCAGGCCCAGCCCCTGCGCCAGCTCCAGCCAGAGCACGGCCAGCGTGATGGGGATGCCACGGCGCGTTTTCAGCACCACGTTGAGGAAGCTGTTGTCGGGGTCGTAATAGTTGTTGACGTTGCCGCCAAAGCCCATGTCCCGAAAGAAGAACTGGTTCAGCGCACGCAGGCGCTGCAGCGGTTCGGTGGCGTCCGCGCAGCGCCGACGGATGCGCGCGAGCAACTGGTCGACATCACCCAGCACCTGCTGCACGTCCAGGTCGGGGTATTCGTCCTGGGCAACCGACGCGACCGCCTCCAGCAACGGCAGGCTGTCCTCGTCACCCACCAGGGTGGCGAAGTAGCCCAACGGCGTGGGCGCGGAGAAGTCAAATACAGAGGACATGGTGGACAGGGCCTGAAATCGACGCGGACCGGCGATGGGCGCTATTTTCGGATGAACTGGCGCAAGTTCAAACCGGCCAGCATCAGCGTCAGGAAATAGACCCCGACTGCACCGCCGATGCACAGGCCCAGCAAGCCCACACGTTGCAGGGCCTGTCCTTCAAAACCGGTCCAGTTGAAGCGTGCGGCGGTCCACATCAGGAAGACCGCCAGCAGCGCGCTGGCCGCCAGCACCTGCAGGGCAAAGCGCGCCCAGCCGGGCGTGGGGGTGTAGGCCCCACGGCGCATCAGTCCGATCAGGAGCCACAGCGCGTTCACCATGGCGCCCAGGCCAATGGCCAGCGCGAGGCCAGCGTGCGCCAGATAGGGAACGAACAGCAGGTTCATGGCCTGGGTCAGCAGCAGCACCACGACGGCGATCTTGACCGGCGTCTTGATATCCTGCCGTGCATAGAACCCGGGTGCAAGCACCTTGATGGCGATCAGGCCCAGCAGGCCCGCGCCATAACCCATCAAGGCGACCGAGGTCTGCTGCACGTCGGCCTCGGTGAAGGCGCCGTAGTGGTACAGCACCGCCACCAGGGGCCTCGCAAACGTCAGCAGGGCCACCGCACAAGGAACCGCCAGCAGTACAACCAGCCTCAGGCCCCAGTCGAGCAGGCCGCTGTAGCGCACGGCGTCGTCGGCGGCCTTCGCGGCGGCCAGTTGCGGCAGCAGCACCACACCCAGCGCCACCCCGAGCATGGCGGTGGGGAATTCCATCAGGCGGTCGGCGTAGGTGAGCCAGCTCACGCTGCCGGTCACCAGGTGCGACGCAATCTGGGTGTTGATCAGCAGAGAGACCTGCGCCACGCTCACACCCAGCAGCGCCGGCAGCATGAGCGTGGTCACGCGGCGCGTGCCGGGATGGTTCCAGGCGGCCTTCAGGGCTGACCAGCGCACGCGGACGTGCGGCAGCATGCCCAGACGGTGCAGCACGGGAATCTGGACCCCCAGCTGCAGGCTGCCGCCCAGCAACACACCACCGGCCATGGCGTAGATGGGCTCGATGCCCAGGGAGCCGAACCATGGGGCACCCCAGTAGGCGGCGGCGATCATGGCCACGTTCAGCAGCACCGGCGTCGCCGCCGGTACGGCGAACCGCTTCCAGGTGTTCAGGATGCCGGCCGACAGCGCCACGAAGGACATGAAGGCGATGTAAGGGAACATCCAGCGCGTCATGAAGACGGCGGCTTCAAACCCCTGCGGGCTCTGCTTCAGGCCGCTCGCCATGGCCCAGACCAGGACCGGCGCACCCGCCACCCCCAGCACGCAGGTCAGGGTCAGTGCCCAGGCCAGCACGGTGGCGATCTGGTCCACCATCTGGCGCGTGGCGTCATCGCCTTCCTTCGCGCGCACGCCGGCCAGCACCGGCACGAAGGCCTGGCTGAAGGCGCCTTCGGCGAACAGGCGGCGCAGCAGGTTCGGGATGCGAAAGGCAACGTTGAAGGCGTCCGTCAGTGCGCTGGCACCGAACGTCGCCGCCATGAGCAACTCGCGCACGAGACCGGTGATGCGGGAAACCAGCGTCAGCAGAGAGACCAGGGAGGCGGATTTGAAGAGGGACACCGCCACAGTGTATCGGCTGTGAACCGCTGACCTGCCTCTGCCTTTGCATCCACCGGCGAGCATGCTAAAATTGCGGGCTTTGCTGGCATCATCCCCAAACATCTGAAGGAAATTCACCATGGCAACCAAGCCGAAGAAAAAGAACCCCCGCCTGGCATCTGGCCGCAAACGCGTCCGCCAGGACGTCAAGATCAACGCCGCGAACACCTCGCTGCGCTCCAAATACCGCACCGCCGTCAAGAACGTTGAAAAAGCCGTTCTGGCTGGCGACAAGACGAAGGCGACCGAACTGTTCGCCAAGATGCAGCAAGTCGTCGACATCGTCGCCGACAAGGGCATCTTCCACAAGAACAAGGCCGCTCGCGACAAGAGCCGTCTGTCCACCAAGGTCAAGGCACTGGCTCTCGCCGCTGCCTGACGACCTCCCCGGCCTGATCCCTCAGGCCAACAGCCCGGACCCCGATGCACCGACTTTGGGGTCTGCCGTTTGAAACGGGTGCGCTGCCAGCAAAAAAAGCAAAAAACCGCCTTCGGGCGGTTTTTTGTTGGGCGTCGGAAATCGGGTCCCGACAGTCGGCCAGGCTCAGCTCCTGGGGGTGGCGTCCGGCATCAGACAGGCTTCCACCACCTGCAGGTCATTGTCGCGAGCGAAGTGCATCACAAAGTCCCAGGCCATTGGCTCGGCCTCGCGCAGATCGGTGTGCACCACCACGCACTTGATGCCGTTGATGGTGTTGGGCACGCACCAGGGCGAATAGCTCAGGTGGCTGCCCGGATGGGCACCGCCGGGGCGAAACTGACTCATCACGCCCGCCAGGCGCTCGGCCCAGTCGCTGGGGCGAAAGGTGCGACCGCTCTGGGTGACACCCTGGATGAAGACTTGTTTGGCAGTCGGTGAAACCATCGGAGAAGCCTTCGGATGGAGGGCCCTGGAAGGGAGGCATGGCCACCACCGGACGGAGGATCGCTCACCGGAGTGGATGCTGGGTATTCTATCTTATATAAGACTCAAGATCAGGGATTACCCGACCACCAGAGCGGCTGGCGCAGCTGCCGTCATGGCTGCATGACAGCGATGCACAACAAGCCATGATGGTGCCCGTCCCAGCCCCTAGAATCCCTTTTCGACGGCTCAACCTGCTTGCAACAGGCGTTGAGCCGCTTTCTTTTTGATCCTTCCTTCCGGAGCCCTCGCATGAATGCCGCCGTATCCGCTGCCCCTACCGTTCCGTCGTCGCCGCATGTGATGAACACCTACGGCCGCCTGCCGATCGCGATGTCCTACGGCCGCGGCGTGCGCGTCTGGGACGTCAATGGCAAGGAATACCTGGACGCGCTGGCCGGCATCGCCGTCAACACACTGGGCCACGGCCATCCCAAACTGGTGCCTGCACTGCAGGACCAGGTGGCCAAGATGATGCACTGCTGCAACTACTACCACGTACCCGACCAGGAGCGCCTCGCGCAGATGCTGGTCGAGCGTTCGGGCATGACGAACGTGTTTTTCTGCAGCAGTGGCCTGGAAGCCAATGAGGCCGCCCTGAAGCTGGCGCGCAAGTACGGACACGACAAGGGCATCGAGCGCCCGGAAATCGTGGTTTACGAAAAGGCCTTCCACGGCCGCAGCATCGCGACCCTTTCGGCCACCGGCAACGCCAGGATCCAGGCCGGGTTTGGTCCTCTGGTGGAAGGATTCATCCGCGTGCCGGTGAACGACATCGATGCGCTGAAGAAGGCCACCGCAGGCAATCCCAACGTGGTGGCGGTTTTTTTCGAGACCATCCAGGGCGAGGGCGGCGTGAACCCGATGCGTGTGCAGTACCTGCGGGACGTGCGTGCCCTGTGTGACGAACAGGACTGGCTGCTGATGATCGACGAGGTGCAGTGCGGCATGGGCCGCACCGGCAAATGGTTCGCCCACCAGTGGGCCGGCATCGTGCCCGACGTGATGCCGCTGGCCAAGGGCCTGGGTTCTGGCGTGCCGATTGGCGCGGTGGTCGCAGGCCCCAAGGCCGCGACCATTTTTCAGCCAGGCAACCACGGCACCACGTTCGGTGGCAACCCGCTGGCCATGCGCGCCGGCGTGGAAACGATCCGCATCATGGAAGAAGACGGTCTGCTGGACAACGCCGCGCGCGTGGGCTTGCACCTGCAAACCAGGCTCCTGACCTCCCTTCTGGGCAAACCTGGCGTGAAAGAGGTCCGCGGCCAGGGCCTGATGATCGGCATCGAGCTGGCCAAGCCCTGCGGCGTGATCACGCAGCGCGCGGCCGACGCGGGCCTTCTGCTGAGCGTGACGGCCGACAGCGTGATCCGGCTCGTGCCACCGCTGATCATGACCATCGCCGAAGCCGATGAGGTGGCGGCCATCCTGCTGCCGCTGATCGAAGCCTTCCTTGCCGAGTGACACCCGCCATGCAACTGAAACACTACCTCCAGTTCAAGGACCTCAGCGCCGACGAGTACGGCTACCTGTTCACGCGCGCGGCCTTCATCAAGCACAAGTTCAAGGCGGTCGAGAAGCACCAGCCGTTTGCCGATCCTGACCGCACGCTGGCCATGATCTTCGAGAAGGCCAGCACGCGAACGCGTGTGAGCTTCGAGGCCGGCATGTACCAGCTCGGCGGCTCGGTGGTGCACCTGACCACGGGTGACAGCCAGCTCGGACGCGCCGAACCGATCGAGGACAGCGCCAAGGTCATAAGCCGCATGGTGGACCTGGTCATGATCCGCACCTTCGAGCAGAGCAAGATCGAGCGCTTCGCCGCGCACTCGCGGGTACCCGTCATCAACGGCCTGACCAACGAGTTCCATCCCTGCCAGATCCTCGCCGACCTGTTCACCCTGGTGGAGTACCGGCCCGCCGCCAGCGGCCAGCCGCTGGACGCGATCCGCGGCAAGGTGGTGGCCTGGGTGGGCGACGGCAACAACATGGCCAACACCTGGCTGCAGGCCGCCGAGTTGCTGGGTTTCACCGTGCACGTGAGCACACCGGGAGGCTACGAGGTGGACCCGGCGCTGGCTGGCATATCCGACCGGGCCTGCTTCAAGGTGTTCAAGGATCCGCGCGAGGCCTGTGCCGGCGCCGACCTGGTGACCACCGACGTGTGGACCAGCATGGGCTACGAGGCCGAGAACGAGGTGCGCCGCGAAGCCTTCGCGCGCTGGTGTGTGGACGAGGACATGATGCGTGCGGCCAGGCCCGACGCCCTCTTCATGCACTGCCTGCCGGCCCACCGCGGCGAAGAGGTCAGCGCCGAGGTGATCGATGGTCCGCAGTCGGTCGTCTGGGACGAGGCAGAAAACCGGATGCACGTGCAGAAAGCGCTGATGGAATACCTGCTGCTGGGCCGTCTGTAAACAACCAAAGCAGATGGCCCTGCGGTTCTGGTCACGCTGGCAGCGGACCGGTCAGCACACGGCTGGATCTGTGCCACATCCCCGCCCATGCAAGCCCTGCTAGACGCCATCGAACGGATGGACCTGCCCACCGATGCCCGGCGCGTCTTCCATGGCCGGGGTGGGCTGCACCCGGGCTGTGAGCAGTGGGCGCTGGATGCCTACCCGCCGGTCTGGTTGCTCACCAGTTTCCAGCCGGTCACGGACGCCGAACTGGCGACCCTCCACGAGGCCTTGTCGGCGCGCTGGTCCGAACTGTCGCCGAACGCCCCCTTGAACTGGGTGTTCCAGCTCCGGCACGAAGGTCGCACCGAAACGCGGCTCATGGCCGGCACCGTGCCCGAGCCGCACGTGGTGAGCGAGCGCGGCGCCCGCTACCGGGTGCATCTCCAGAAAGGCCAGAACCACGGCCTGTTTCTCGACATGGCCGAGGGGCGGCAGTGGGTGCGCGAACACGCTGTGGGAGCCAGGGTGCTCAACCTCTTTGCCTACACCTGCTCTTTCTCGGTGGCGGCGCTGCAAGGCGGTGCCAGGCAGGTGATCAATGTGGACATGAGCGCCGCCGCCATGGGCATCGGGCAACAGAACCACGCGCTCAACGGCCTGTCTGCGGGTGCGAGCTTCATGGCCCACGACATCTTCAAGACCTGGGGCAAGATCACCCGCTCCGGTCCGTACCACCTGATCGTCGTCGACCCGCCGAGCTACCAGAAGGGCAGCTTCGTCGCGACGAAGGACTACCAGCGGCTGATGCGGCGCCTGCCGGACCTGCTGCGCCCCGGTGGCCAGGTGCTGCTGTGCCTGAACGCCCCCGAACTGGACCTGGCTTTTCTGCAGGACCGGATGCGCGAGGCGGCGCCCGAACTCCGGTTCGAGCAGCGCCTGCCCAACCCGCCCGCCTTTGCCGACGTCTCGGACGAACGCGCGCTCAAGGTGCTGCTCTACCGGGCACCTGAGGTGCCGCCCGCAGGACCGCGCCAGCCACTGCCACCGGCCTGATGCCGCACACACCATGTCCTTGAACGCCTGCCAGACCTGTGGCGCCTGCTGCGCCAGTTTCCGGGTGGACTTTTCGGTGCTGGAAACCCAGGCAGAAGGCGGCCCGGTCCCCGACGGACTGGCGGTGGACGTGACCGCCAGCACCTGCCGCATGCGCGGCACCGACCACTCGCCACCCCGCTGCGCGGCGCTCACCGGCCGGCTGGGCGAGCAGGTGGGCTGCGGCATCTACGAATGGCGCCCCGCGCCCTGTCGCGAATTTGAAGAGGGCAGCACGGCCTGCCTGCGCGCCCGGCAGCGGCACGGCCTGCCGCCCCTGGACTCAATCGTCTGAGGGTGGTGCGGAGTGGATCGGGACGATCCTCTTCGCGCCCGGCGGTGGCGCTGCCGCTGGCGCGGCGCGGTCACAGCCGGCGCAGGTGCTCTGGCAGGCGTTGCAACCAGGCGCCCGGCCCAGGGCCTCGTGCAGACGGCCCAGGCGGCTGCGCAGGCCGGCCGGCAGCCAGTACCAGATGGCGTAGGCCGCAGCCAAGACCACGACGAGACCGACGATCCAGGCCTGCATCACCCGCCTCCCGTGGACCACAGGAGCGCCACGCGGTAAGTGACGAAACTGGCGCCATAGGCCAGTGCGAAGAGATAGACGGTCAGCAGCAGGGGATAGCGCCAGCTGTTGGTCTCGCGCCTGACGGCCACCAGGGTGGAAATGCATTGCGGGGCAAACACGTACCAGACCAGCAGGGACAGCGCCGTGGCCATCGACCAGCTCTGGGCGATCAGGGGCCCCAGCTGGCTGGCCACGTCTTCACCGGTGGCCGACAGGGCATAGACCGTGCCGAGCGCGCCCACGGCCACCTCGCGCGCGGCCATGCCGGGCACCAGGGCAATCGCGATCTGCCAGTTGAAACCGATCGGCGCCACCAGCACTTCCAGCGCCTGGCCCATGCGGCCGGCAAAGCTGTACTGGATGGCCGGACCGGTCGCACCGGCGGGAGCGCCGGGGAATGAGGAGAGAAACCACAGCAGCACCATCAGCGCCAGCAGGATGCCGCCCACGCGCTGGATGAAGATCACGGCACGCTCGTAGAGACCGTGGGCCAGGTTGCGCACGCTGGGCCAGTGGTACGAAGGCAGCTCCATCAGCAGCGGCGTCGGCCGCGCGTGACCCCGCCACAGCATGAACACACCCGCCACCGCCATGGCCGAGAGGATGCCGGCCAGATACAGCGCAAACATCACCAGCCCCTGCAGGTTGAACACGCCCCAGACCGTGCGCGAGGGGATGAAGGCACCGATGAGCAGGGCGTACACCGGCAGCCGCGCCGAGCAGGTCATGAGCGGCGCGATCAGGATGGTGACCAGCCGGTCACGCCAGTGGGTGATGGTGCGCGTGGCCATCACGCCGGGCACCGCGCAGGCGAAGCTGGACAGCAGCGGAATGAACGAGCGTCCCGAGAGCCCCACGGTGCCCATCACACGGTCCAGCAGGAAGGCCGCGCGAGGCAGATAGCCCGAGTCTTCCAGCACCAGGATGAAGAAGAACAGCACCAGGATCTGCGGCAGGAAGACCAGCACCCCGCCCGCGCCGGCGATGATGCCATCGGTCAGCAGGCTGTTCAGGATGCCGGCGGGCAACTGCGTCCGAACGAGACCGGCCAGCGCCTGAACACCCAGCTTGATCTGCTCCATGGGCCAGGCCGCCCAGCTGAACACCGCCTGGAACATCATGAACAGCGTGAACGCGAGCAGCAGCATGCCCCACAGCGGGTGCAGCACGAAGCGATCGATCGCGTCGTCCTGGTGCAGGGTGTCGGGCGGCTCGCGCACCGCCGCGGCCACGATCTGTCGCACCGTCTGCTGCGTGGCCAGTACCCCGTCGACCGTGCTGCCGTGCCAGGGCTGCGGGCTGCGGGCCACAGCAGCCCGTGGTTGCACCTGATCCAGCTGCACGATCAGTTCACGCGCGCCGCCGTGGTGCACGCCCACGGTTTCCAGCACCGGCATGTCCAGCTCGCGCGAGAGGATCTCCCGGTCCACCGTGATGCCGGCCTGCCGTGCCAGGTCGCACATGTTGAGCGCGAGCACCATGGGCAGGCCCAGCGCACGCGCCTCCAGCACCAGACGCAGGTTGAGCTTGAGGTTGGTGGCGTCGACCACGCACACGATCAGATCGGGCAGTGGCTCGCGGGGACGCTGCCCGGTGACGATGTCGCGCGTGACGGCTTCGTCGGCACTCAGCGGGTTGAGGCTGTAGGCCCCCGGCAGATCCAGCACCACCACCTTGCGTCCCAGGGGTGTGTGCAGCTCGCCCTCCTTGCGCTCCACCGTCACGCCCGCGTAGTTGGCCACCTTCTGGCGGCTGCCGGTCAGCAGGTTGAAGAGCGCGGTCTTGCCACAGTTCGGATTGCCCAGCAGCGCAATGCGCAAAGGCGCAGAAACCGCGTCAAGCGGCGTGGTGGCGCTCATGCGCGGGCTCCACCGGCGGCCACCCGGTCGAGCGGGCGCACACGGATCAACGCGGCCTCGTGGCTGCGCAGGGCAAAGGTGGTGTGCCCCACGCGCACCGCCAGCGGATCGTTGCCCGGAAAACCCTGGGCGATCACCCGCACCGTCTCGCCGGGCAGGAAGCCGATCTCGAGCAGCCTCAGCACCACCTCGCGCTGCTCCTGATCGCCCGCGGTGTCGAGCCCCACCACGCAGGCAGGCACCTGCCTGGGCAGCTGGTGCAGGCCCATCTCGGCAGATGGCGGCTTTTCGGGGGACAGCAGGGAATGCACCACAGACACCAGATGAAAATAATTCCCATTCTAGTACGATGCACTTTCGCCATCTTTCCATCGCCTTGTTGGAAATAACCGACACCACGGCGCCACAGCTCCGTTAATTTCCCCGGTCATGAAACGCATCTGGGACATCTCACCGCCACTGCAGGCGGACACGCCGGTCTTTCCGGGCGACACCGCCTATCAGCAGACCTGGACAGCGACGCTCGGACCGGGCTGTCCGGTCAATGTCAGCGCCCTGACCCTCTCGCCGCATGCCGGCGCGCACGCCGACGCTCCGCTGCACTACGACCCGGCCGGTACCGCCGTCGGCCTGCTGGACCTGGCCCCTTTTCTCGGGCCCTGCCGCGTCATCCATGCCATCGGCTGCGGGCCGCTGGTGCGGCCGGAGCACCTGGCGCACGCCATGGACCGACTGCCGCCGCGCGTGCTGGTCCGTGTGTACCGGCGCATGCCGCAGGACCGGTTCGACGAGAGCCTTCCCGCTTTTGCGCCCGGGACCATCGAGCAGCTGGCCGACCTCGGCGTGCGGCTGGTCGGCATCGACAGCGCGAGCATCGATCCGGCGAGCAGCAAGACGCTGGAGAGCCACCAGGTGATCCGCCGGCGCGGCCTGCGCGTGCTGGAAAACCTGCTGCTCGACGAGGTGCCGGAGGGTGACTACGAACTGATCGCCCTGCCCCTGAAACTCATGACCGCCGACGCTAGCCCGGTGCGCGCCGTGTTGCGCGAACTGTGAACACCACAACCCTGGAAATACAACCATGACCACCCTGCAAGACTGCCAGGCCCTGGATGCGCAAGACCCGCTGCGTGAACTGAGAGACCTCTTCGAACTGCCGCTCGGCATGATCTACCTGGACGGCAACTCACTCGGCGTGATGCCCCGCACCACGCCGGCGCGCGTGGCCGACACAGTGACCCGCGAATGGGGTCAGGACCTGATCCAGAGCTGGAACAAGGCGGGCTGGTTCGCCATGCCGCAGAAAGTGGGCGACAAGATCGCACGCCTCATCGGTGCCGGCGCGGGCGAAGTGGTCGCCACCGACAGCACCTCGATCAACCTCTACAAGGTGCTGTCGGCCGCGCTGCACCAGGCTGCAGCCGACCACCCGGGGCGCCAGCGCATCGTGAGCGAGCGCAGCAACTTTCCGACCGACCTCTACATCGCCGAAGCCCTGTGCCGCGAACGCGGCTACGAGCTGCAACTGGTGGAGCCGGAAGGCATCGCAGCCGCACTGACCGCCGACGTGGCCGTGCTGATGCTCACACACGTGAACTACCGCACCGGCGCCATGCACAACATGAACGCCGTGACCGCCGCCGCACACGCAGAAGGCATCCTGACCGTGTGGGACCTGGCGCACAGCGCAGGTGCCGTCCCGGTGGACCTGAAAGGCGCCGGAGCCGACTACGCCGTGGGCTGCGGCTACAAGTACCTCAATGGCGGCCCGGGCGCGCCGGCTTTCGTTTGGGTCAATCCACTGCATGCCGACCGCTTCTGGCAACCCCTGGCTGGCTGGTGGGGCCATGCAGCACCCTTCGAATTCACGCCCGACTACCAACCCGCCCCGGGCATCACGCGCTACCAGTGCGGCACCCAGCCCATCATCAGCCTGGCTGCGCTGGAGTGTGGCGTGGACACGTTGCTGGCCGCCGATGCGCTGGGTGGCATGGCGGCACTGCGTGCCAAGTCCCTGGCGCTCACCGACCTGTTCATCGCGCTGGTGGAAGAGCGCTGTGCCGGCCACGGTCTGGGCCTGGCCACGCCAAGGGCGCACGCACACCGTGGCTCGCAGGTCTGCCTGACCCGGGACGAAGGAGCCTACGCCATCGTGCAGGCCCTGATCGGGCGCAGCGTGGTCGGCGACTTCCGCGCCGGTGACGGCGGGCGCCACCCGGACATCCTGCGCTTCGGCTTCACGCCGCTCTACATCGGGTTTGTGGACGTGTGGAACGCGGTCGAGCAGCTGCGCCAGGTGCTGGCGAGCGGCGAGTGGCAGCGTCCCGAATTCACCCGCAAACACGCCGTGACCTGAACCGGAGCCCTGCCATGTCCTGCCCCCACCACACCGAAGCCATCGTCGCCGAAGAAAAGGCCCAGCTCGATTTCAGCCGCGACATGAGCTACGGCGACTACCTGCAGCTCGACGCCATCCTCAGCGCCCAGAAGCCGCTTTCTCCTGCGCACGACGAGATGCTGTTCATCGTGCAGCACCAGACCAGCGAACTCTGGATGAAGCTCATGTTGCACGAGCTGGGCGCAGCGGTGAAGAACGTTGCAGCCGACGAACTGCCCGCCGCGTTCAAGATGCTGGCGCGCGTCAGCAAGATCATGGAACAGCTGGTGCACGCCTGGGACGTGCTCGCCACCATGACCCCACCCGAGTACAGCGCCATCCGGCCCTACCTCGCCAACTCCAGCGGCTTCCAGAGCTTCCAGTACCGCTGCATCGAATTCGCGCTGGGCAACAAGAACGCGGCCATGCTCAAGCCACACGCCCACAGCCCCGAGCGCCTGGCCATGGTGCAGGCCGCGTACGAAGCGCCGTCGCTGTACGACGAAGCCTTGCGTCTGCTCGCACGCCGCGGGATCGCCGTGCCCGCCTCCCACCTGGAACGCGACTGGACGACACCCTACGAGGCCAGCGAAGCGGTCGAGCAGGCCTGGCTGCAGGTGTACCGCAACCCGAAGGAACACTGGGACCTGTACCAGCTCGGCGAAGAACTCACCGACCTGGAAGACGCCTTCCGCCTCTGGCGCTTCCGCCATGTGACCACGGTGGAACGCGTGATCGGTTTCAAGCGCGGCACCGGTGGGACCGGCGGCGTGAGCTACCTGCGCAAGATGCTGGACGTGGTGCTGTTCCCGGAGATCTGGACCTTGCGCACAGCGCTGTGACCAACACAGGCCCAGCGCGTGTGTCAGGGATGTTCTTCTACTGCGGCTGGATGTTGTTGCGACGGATCACATCCGCCATCGCCGCCGTGTCCTTGCGGATACGGTTGGCCAGGCCTTCGGAGGAAGTGCCTGCCACTTGCCAGCCTTGCGCCAGGATCTTCTGCCGCATCTCGGGGCGGCGCACGATCTCGGCCAGCAGGGCGGCCAGACGGTTCACATGGACCTTGGGCAGGCTGTTGGGTGCTGCCACCGCGTTCCAGATCTCCAGCTGAAGATCCTTCACGCCGGCCTCGCCCAGGCTGGGCACCTCGGGCACCACACTGCTGCGCCCGCTCGAGGTGACGCCGATCGCGCGCAGCTTGCCGCCACGCGCCTGCGCCATCGCCAGCCCGGGCGGCAGCAAGGCCATCTGCACCTGATCGCCCAGCATCGCCGTGACGACCTGCGGGTTGCCGGCATAAGGCACATGCACCGGTGAAATGCCGGCGCGCGACTTGATGAGTTCCATGCCCAGATGGGCCACGGTACCGATGCCCGGCGTGCCGTAGTTCCAGCGGTCGCCCGCCTGCCGTGCGGCGGCAAAGAACTCGGCACCAGCGGCCGGGGCACTGAGGGGTGCCGCCAGCACCAGGGGTGCGGTGGCGATCAGCGACACCGGGGTCAGGTCCTTCAGCGGATCGTAGGGGGTGGCGGGATTCAGGATCTTGGCAATCGTCAGGTTGCCGTTGATCATCAGGCCCAGGGTGTGGTCGTCGGTGGCGCGCGCCACCAGGCCGGCTGCGATGTTGCCGCCAGCACCCGGGCGGTTCTCCACCACCACCGGCTGGCCCAGGACCTGGGCGAGCGGCTCGGCCAGCGCGCGGGCCATCAGGTCGGGCGAGCTGCCGGCAGGGAATCCGACCAGCAGCTTGATCGGCCGGCTGGGCCAGGCAGCGGCGCCTTGCGCGTGGGCCAGCGGCCACGCAGCCGACAGCAGCAGCGCAGCGGCGCCTGTCCAGGCCAGGCGGCGGCCCGGCAACGTTGGGGTGGTGTTTGTCGTCTTCATGGTGGCTCCTCGGGTCGATGGATCGGATCAGGTTGGACAGCCTGGCAGGCTCGCCGGGTCAGGCCACGGGCTGTGGCGGACCGCTGTAGAGCCAGGGGTTGTTCAGCAGCGACTCGCCCAGCAGGCTCATCGATGTGTTGCGCCCCCAGCGCAGCAGGCCGCTGGCGTGGAAGATCGTGCCATTGCGTTGCGAGCGGCTCTGCACGCGGGCGTTGCGCGACCAGCGCGTGCGCGCATAGCGCTGCAGCAGCAAGGGCCAGTCCACCGCCGTGCCGCTCGGTGCATCCTGCCGCAATCGGCCCAGCGTCCACGCGTCTTCGATCGCCATCGCCGCGCCCTGCGCCAGGTAGGGCCGCAGCGGGTGTGCCGCATCGCCCAGCAGGGCCACACGGCCTCGGGCGTGCTCATGCGGTCCCGCCATGGGAGGCCGGTCGTTGAGCGCCCAGAGCTTCCACTCGGTCACCGCGTCCAGCATGTCTTTCAGGTCGGTGCAGACCGGCCCCAGCGCGCGCTGCAGGTCCTGGGTGCGCGCTTCGTGGCTCCAGCCCTGCGGATCGCTGCCGGGCGGACCACCATGGCCCTGCCCCAGCACACCGTGCACCACCGCCACGACGTTGAACCACTCACCGCGCCGCACCGGGTAATGCACCACGTGCAGGCGCGGACCGAGCCAGGCCGTGACCACCGGGGCACGCAGGGAAGCGGGCAGCGCCTCAGCAGGCACCATGCCGCGGTAGGCCAGATGACCACTGGCGCGCACAGGCTGCGCGCCGAGCAGCTGGGTGCGCACGCGGCTCCACAGGCCGTCGGCGCCGATCAACGCAGCGCCCTGGAACACCGAACCGTCCTCGCAGGTCACGCGCACCGAATTCGACGCGAGTTCGTAGGCGGCCAGACGCGCGTCCAAGTGCAGGCGCACACCACCCTGGCGCTGCACGGCTTCGAGCAGCAGCCCGTGCAGATCGGCGCGGTGGATGGTCGCGTAGGGCTGGCCGTAGCGGGCGCGCATCGTCGCCCCCAGCCGCAGCAGGCCGAGCCGCTGACCGTCGTGGGCATCGCGCACGCGCAGCTCATCCGGGAAAGCGGCGCGGGCGTGCAGCCCGGGCAGCAGGCCCCAGTCGTCGAGCACGCGCACGGCGTTGGGTCCCAGTTGCAGACCGGCACCCACCTCGCCGAAACCGGCCGCCTGTTCCAGCAACCGGACCCCCTGCCCCGCCCGCGCGAGCCCCAGCGCACAGGCCAGCCCCCCGATGCCGCCTCCGGCCACCACCACATCTTGTTTCATGGCTGGGCATTGTGCCCGCTCCAGCGCTCTGCCTGGATGCCGCGCCCTCGTTCCCCGGCGGGCCGGCTCTTCGAGAGCGTATTCAGAGGACGCGGTTGAACCACAGCAGCGAGAGTCCCGCCGACAGCAGCACCAGCAGGGAAGCCAGCAGCGCCAGCAGGCCCGAGACTTCGGTTTCCTTCTTCTCCACGGTGAGCCGCGTGCTGAGGGTTTCATAGACCTTTTTCAGGTTCTCCGCGGTGCCCGCGTAGTAGTACTCTCCCTGGGTGCTGCGTGCGACCGCCTTGAGGGAGTCTTCGTCGAGCCGCACCCGCATGGACCAGCCCTCGAACCCGATCACCTCTCCGTCCACCGTGCCGACACCCACGGTGTAGACGCGCACGCCGCGGTCGGCCGCCATCTGTGCGGCCTCTTGCGTGTCCACGCCGGTGGTGCGCTGGCCATCGGTGAGCAGGACGATGGCCGCCGAGGTGTACGAGCCGGGTGCCACGGGCGTGAACGGCTTCTGCCCATCCCTGGGCTGGTCCAGCGAACGGCCCTGCGGCGCGAACGGATCGTTGTGGCGGCCGAAGGTCATGTTGCCCAGGTCGATGCCCTCGCCCGGAAACAGCTCCGAAAGCGACACCACGATGGCACTGCCGATGGCCGTGGCGCGTTGCAGCTGGAACTTGTCGATCGCGGCGTTCAGGTCTTCGCGGCTCAGCGTGATCGGCTGCACCACCTGCGCCGTGCCGGCGAATGCGACGATCCCCACGCGCACATGGCGCGGCAGCTCGGCCAGAAAGGCCTTGGCCGCCTGCTGCGACGCCACCAGCCGGTTGGGTTCCACGTCGGTGGCGCGCATGCTGCCCGACACGTCCATGGCCAGGATGATGGTCTGCTGCGTCGAGGGCAGCGTGATGGTGGCCACGGGCCGTGCCGAAGCCAGCAGCATCGCGGCGAAGGCCAGCAGCAGCAGCACGGGCGGCACATGCCGGCGCCACCCCGGCCCCCGGCCCATGGCTTCGCGCACGATGGACAGACTGGCAAAGCGCAGCGACGCCTGCCGACGCCGCCGCATCAACCACCAATAGAGCAGCACCAGAGCGGGCAACAGCAGCAGCGCCCACAGGAACTGAGGCCAGAGGAACGAAACGGGCAGGTTCTGCAGGGCGTTCATGCGCGTGCTCCCAGATGCGCGGGCCAGACCGCACGCTGGCCGGGGCGAACGCTTTGGCGGCGTTTTCGCAGGTCCACGAAGCGCAGCACCGCGTCGGCCAAGTCGTCGTCGGTGCTCAGCTCCAGCGTGTCCACCCCCGCGCGGGTCAGGCTCTCGCGAAGCTGCGCCTCGCGCTGTGCGGCGATACGGGCAAAGCGCTGACGAAAGCCGCTGTCGTGCGTGTCCACCAGCAGCTGTTCGCCGGTCTCGGCGTCGCGCACCGTCACCAGCCCGAGGTCGGGGAGATCCAGCTCCAGCGGATCCAGCAGGCGCACAGCCACCACGTCGTGGCGCCGGGCCAGTTCACCCAGCGGCTGCTCCCAGCCCGGTTCGCTGATGAAGTCGGACACCACGAACACGGTACAGCGCTGGAGCACCGTGTGGCTGGCGGCGCGCAGCAGGTCGGCCAGGCGCGTCGGGCCATTCGAAGCAGCGTTCCCGGGGGACACCGCCGGGCCGGCTTTGCCGGACGGCTGGTGTCGCCCCCTGGAGGGGGTCGCGCGCAGCGCGGCGGGGGTGTGCTCCAAGCCCATCAGCTGCAGCAGCTGCAGCACCTGGTTGCGCCCGCCGCGCGCGGGCAGCACCGCGTCCACCACCGGCTGACCGCGTGCGCCATACAGCATCGCGCCCACCCGGTTGCCATGGCGACTGATCAACCGTGCGAGCACCGCCACAAAACCGTTCAGCACCTCGCTTTTGCGCTGTTCGCCCGAGCCAAAGTCCACCGAGGGGCTGAGGTCGAGCAGGAACCAGGCTGCCATCTCGCGGTCTTCGGTGAACACGCGCACGTGTGGCGTCTGCAGCCGCGCGGTGACGTTCCAGTCGATGTGCCGCACATCGTCGTGGTGCTGGTATTCGCGCAGGTCGGCCAGGTCGAGCCCGCTCCCGCGCATGAGCGTTCGGTAGTCGCCCTGCAGCAGGCCGTCAAGGCGGCGGATCACGGTCCATTCCAGCCGGCGCAGCAGCGCCTCGGGCTTTTCCGCTGGCACCGCCGATGGAGGTGGGGGTTCCGCCGGACGGGATTTGAACAGACCAAACAGCATTTGGACTACTCCACAACGCGACGGGACAACGGGTGTGCAACGCGCGAGGCGCATGCCTGCGAAACACCGCGGAACCGGCTCCGCCGGGCCGCAGGTGTTGCCCCCTTGAGGGGGTGTGCGGCTACGTGCAGCGAGCAAGCAACGGGGATGGGTTTCATTTCAAGCCACTTTTCTCTCGTGCTCCAGAAGCTTCGCTGGTGGCTTGACCGCCGCCATGATGCGGTCGATCAGCGCGTCGCTGTCCAGGCCTTCGGACAATCCCTCGTACGACAGCACGATGCGGTGGCGCAGCACGTCGGGCACCAGGTCGCTCATGTCTTCAGGCAGGGCGTAGCTGCGTCCGCGCAGCATGGCCAGCGCACGCGCGCCCTCCACCAGGCCGATGGTCGCACGCGGGCTGGCCCCGTAGGTGATGAGGCGCGCCGTGTCTTTCAACCCGTGTTTTTCCGGCGTGCGCGTGGCCGATACCAGCCGCACCGCGTACTGCACCAGCGACGGGTCCACGTACACCTGTCGGCACTGCGCCTGCAGCGCGGCGAGCTGTCCGGTGGTCGCCACGGCCTGCACCTGCACCGCCGGACCGGTGACCCGCTCGACGATCACGAACTCTTCCTCGTCGGTCGGGTAGTCGACCAGCACTTTCATCATGAAACGGTCCACCTGCGCCTCGGGCAGCGGGTAGGTGCCTTCGGTCTCGATCGGGTTTTGCGTCGCCATCACCAGAAACGGGCTGGGCACCTTGTGCGATTCGCCGGCGATCGTGACCTGCCGCTCCTGCATCACCTCCAGCAGCGCGCTTTGCACCTTGGCCGGTGCGCGGTTGATCTCGTCGGCCAGCAGCAGGTTGGCGAACACGGGACCGAGCGCAGTGCTGAAGTCGCCGGTCTTCTGGCTGTAGATGCGCGTGCCCACCAGATCGGCCGGCACCAGATCGGGCGTGAACTGGATGCGCTTGAACTGGCCTTGCACCACCTCGGCCAGGGTCTTGACGGTCAGCGTCTTGGCCAGGCCTGGCACCCCCTCGACCAGCAGGTGACCGCCCGCCAGCATGGCGACCATGACGCGCTCCAGGAAACGGTCCTGCCCGACCACCACGCGCTTCACCTCGTAAAGGATCTGCTCCATGAGCTGCGCTGTGTCGGGGGTATGGCTCTCGCTCATGAATCGCTCCTTGTGATCAGAAAGGGGGAAGTCCGGCAGCAGCGGCCGCACTTTCTATCGGTACTGCAAAACCGATGCCGACAAACGTGCGGTGGCTGGTGGGGTTGAGGATGCCGGTGACGATGCCGACCACCTCGCCGTCCATGGTGACCAGCGGGCCGCCCGAGTTGCCGGGGTTGGCCGCGGCGTCGAACTGGATCAGGTTTTCAATGTCGCTCTCGCCTTCGGGCGAACGGAACGAGCGCCCGAAACCAGAGATGACGCCGGACGAGGTGGACGGGCCGATGCCGAACGGAAAACCCACCGCCACCACCTGGTCGCCGGGCACCAGGTCGTTGGTGCTGCGCAGCGTGGCCGCGTGCAGGTCGTCGGGGATCGTATGGGCCTGCAGCACCGCCAGATCGTTCTCCGCCTGCACGCCCGTCAGGTTGGCGCCCGACTCGGAACCGTCGGCAAACACCAGCCTGATGGTCTGAGCAGACTGCACCACATGCAGGTTGGTCAGGATGGTGCCCTTGTCCACGATCACGACGCCGGTGCCCACGCCGTGCTCGACGGATTCGCCCTTCTTGTTCTTGACGTAAGACACCACACGCACCACCGCCGGGCGGATCTTTTCGGCTGCACGGGCCGCTGCCGACGGGATGTTCTGCGTGCTCAGGGTGCGCAGGACCGCCGCGTCGATGTCTTTCTGCGTCAGTGCCCTGGCAGCCAGCGGACCACCTTGCCAGAGACTGGCCAGGAGCAGAAGACCAAGCAGGGCCAGCACCGACCACATCACCCCCGGATGGACCGCCGCGCGCGTCAGTACCGTCCGCAGCCTCTGCCTTCGACCCCCTTCAGCCAGCGCGAGGACCGGCACCGACGTGCGCTCCCCTGCACACTCATCCGGGCCCCCGCCTTCCAAAACAGGGCTGGAGCCGGCGGAACGGCTGTAGAGGGCAGGCTTTCGCATGGCAACTCCAGAAACGCCGGGATGGGCGGTGCGTCACATCATGCCGCGTTGCAGCGCGGGGCTCAAGCGCCCAGCAATTGCCTGAGCACGTAGGGGAGGATTCCGCCCGCGCGGTAATAGTTCACCTCCACCGGCGTGTCGATGCGCAAGGTCAGCTGGACCTGCTGGCGCTGACCGTCGGCACGGGTGATCACCAGCGTGGCCTCGCTCTGCGGCAGCAGGTTCGGGTGCGGCAACACGTCGATTGTCTCCTCGCCGGTGAGCCCCAGGCTGCCCCACGAGTCGCCGGGCCTGAACTGCAGCGGCAGCACGCCCATGCCCACCAGGTTGCTGCGGTGGATGCGCTCGAAACTCTTCGCCACCACGGCCCGGATACCCAGCAACTGCGTGCCCTTGGCGGCCCAGTCGCGGCTGGATCCGGTGCCATATTCCTCGCCCGCGAAGATGACCGTGGGCACACCCGCCGCCTGGTAGCGCATGGCGGCATCAAAGATCGGCAGCTTGTCGCCGGATGGCTGGTGCAGCGTCAGTCCACCCTCCTCGCGCGAGCCGCCCTCCCGGGGCGGCAGCATCTGGTTCTGGATGCGCACGTTGGCAAAGGTGCCGCGCATCATGACCTCGTGGTGCCCCCGGCGCGCGCCGTAGCTGTTGAAGTCGGCTTTCAGCACACCGCGCGCCCGCAGCCACTGGCCGGCGGGTGAGCTCTCCTGAATGGAGCCGGCGGGCGAAATATGGTCGGTGGTGATGGAGTCGCCAAACAGGGCCATGATGCGCGCGCTGCGCACCGCGGGCGCCTGCTCGGCCGGCTGCGCCAGCTCGAAGTGTTCAAAGAAAGGCGGCTCGGCGATGTAGCTGCTGGCGGGCCAGTTGTAGGTCTTGCCCGTCACGCCACGGATGCGCTCCCAGAGCTTGCCGGGCTCGCTGGCCACACGCGCATAGTTCTCCCGGTAGGCCTTGCCGTGCATCGCGTATTTCATCAGCGCATGGATCTCGTCGCTGCTGGGCCAGACATCACCCAGGTACACCGTCTGGCCATCCTTGCCTGTGCCGAGCGGCTCCGTCATCAGGTCGGTCATGACATTGCCGGCGATGGCATAGGCCACCACGAGCGGCGGACTGGCCAGGAAATTGGCCTTCAGGTTGGGATGGATGCGCGCCTCGAAATTCCGGTTGCCCGACAGCACCGCTGCGCACACCAGGTCGTTCTGTGTGATGGCCTGGTTGAGCTCGGGCGCGAGGTCGCCCGCGTTGCCGATGCACGTGGTGCAGCCGTAGCCCGCGAGCGCAAAGCCCAGCTGCTCCAGATAGGGCAGCAAGCCCGTCTGGGTGAGGTATTCGGTGACGATGCGCGAGCCCGGCGCGAGCGAAGTCTTGATGTGGGGCTGGACGCTGAGCCCCGCCTGCACCGCCTTCTTCGCCAGCAGACCCGCGGCCAGCAGAACGCCCGGATTGCTGGTGTTGGTGCAACTGGTGATGGCGGCGATCAGCACGTCGCCATGGCCGACCGTCACCCCCCGCAAGGGGGTGGCCGCGGGTGCGCTCGCGCGCGCCGGCCGGTTGCTCACCATTTCCACCACCGAGCGGGGTGAACCCGCCGGCACGGGCTGTACCGCCGGCAAGGGCCGCTGTTCGGCTGGGACGACCGCATGGCGCTGGTGCAGCAGATGGGCCGGCCGATTGAATCCGTTGTCGGCATTGGGCAGACTGAACAGCGAGGCAAACTGCGTCGCCACCTGTCCGAGCTCGATCCGGTCCTGTGGTCGCTTCGGGCCGGCGAGACTCGGCGTGACGCGCCCGAGGTCGAGCGTCACCACCTGCGAATAGTCGATATCACCCGCCTTCGACACGCCAAACAGGCCCTGGGCGCGAAAGTAGGCCTCGAACGCCTCGATCTCGGCCTGGCTGCGGCCGGTGCCGCGAAAGTAATCCAGCGTCTTGCCATCCACCGGGAAGAAACCCATGGTGGCGCCGTATTCCGGCGCCATGTTGGCGATGGTCGCGCGGTCGGGCAGCGCGAGCGAGGCGGTTCCCTCGCCAAAGAATTCGACGAACTTGCCCACCACCTTGTGGCTCCGAAGGATCTCGGTCACCGTGAGCACCAGGTCGGTCGCGGTCACGCCCTCGCGCAGGCGGCCGGTGAGCTCGAATCCCACCACGTCGGGGGTGAGGAAGTACACCGGCTGACCCAGCATGGCGGCCTCGGCCTCGATGCCGCCCACGCCCCAGCCCACCACGCCGATGCCGTTGATCATGGTCGTGTGGCTGTCGGTGCCGACCAGCGTATCCGGGTAGTACAGACCGCCCTTCAGGTGCACGCCACGCGCCAGGTACTCCAGGTTCACCTGGTGCACGATGCCGAATCCCGGGGGCACCACGCCGAAGGTCTCGAACGCCTGCATGCCCCACTTCATGAACTCGTAGCGCTCGCGGTTGCGCTGGAATTCGAGCTTCATGTTCAGGTCGAGGGCGTTCTTCGTGCCGAAGTGATCGACCATCACCGAATGGTCCACCACCAGATCCACCGGCACCAGCGGCTCGATCTTCTTCGGGTCCTGCCCCAGGCGCTGCGCCACGCTGCGCATGGCAGCCAGGTCGGCCAGCAGCGGCACGCCCGTGAAGTCCTGCAGCACCACGCGCGCCACGGTGAACGGAATCTCCTCGGTGCGCGGCGCGTTGGGTTGCCAGTTGGCCAGCTGTTCGACATGCGCCGGGGTCACGCGCTCACCATCGCAGTGGCGCAGCACGCTCTCCAGCACGATGCGCAGCGACACCGGCAAACGTTTGACATGCGGAAACTGTTTCGCCAGCGCGGGCAGCGAGTAGAGCCGCCCGCTCTTGCCCGACGCGGTCTTGAAACCTTTGACGGTGTTCGCAAACGGATGCGCGAAGGGCGCGGATGAGGCCATGAACAACTCCAGAGGAAGGCACAAAGAACCGCTCCATTCTGTTGGCAGCAGCGGAGTCCGTGCCGGGTGTAGTGGTTTTCCGGGCCGCCAGCAACGAACCCGAAGTTCGCCTCACACAGGCCGATTCACGAGGACGTTCTTTTCCTTGGTGCGCTGCCGCACCGACGGTGAAGCACAACGCCCGGAAACTCGCGCTGCCCGAACCGCCGCACGCCCAAGCTGTGCGGCCGTCCGGGCAAGGCGTCCACGACCGAAAGACCGGCGCGTGGCCGCGACCCCAAGAAACCTGCCAGCGAGAACCCCATGAAACAGTCCCCTACCCACCACCGTCCCTGGAAATGGCTCGCTCCCCTGGTGCTCAGCACGCTGGTGGCCGCGTGCGGCGGCGGCGACCCCGTGCTCGGCTTTGACGGCACCGGCGCGCTCCCTGTGGATCCAGCCGTTGCGCCGCCGGTGAGCACGTCCATCGTGCTGGCCTCCGCCTCGACCTTCGGCGTCTTCGGCGGCTCGGCCGGCACGACCAACCAGGGTGTACTCACCGTCATCAATGGCGACATCGGCACCACGGCCGTCTCGACCGCTGTCACGGGCTTTCATGACAACACCCCCGGCTGCACCTACACGGAGACGGGCGACAACGCGGGTCTGGTGAACGGGACCATCTACACCGCCCCGCCGCCGCCCGCCGTCGGCTGCCCGACCGAAGGCACGGCCGACACGTTTGCCATCGCCACCGCCGCACGCGCGGACGCCCTGGCGGCCTACAACACACTGGCCGGTCTGGCCGGTGGCCCCGATCCCGGCGCTGGCAACCTGGCCCATCTGGTGCTTGCACCCGGTGTCTACACGGCGGCTGCCGGCTCTTTCATGATCGAGGGCGGTGACCTGACGCTGGACGCCCAGGGCGATCCGAATGCGGTGTGGGTGTTCCAGATGGCCCAGACCCTCACGGTGGGCGGCCCGGGCGCGGCATTCCCGCAGAGTGTGCAGCTGGTGGGCGGGGCACTGGCCAAGAACGTGTACTGGCAGGTCGGCAGCGCGGCCACCATCAACGCAGGGGGCGGCGGCACCATGGTCGGCACCATCATTTCGCAAGCCGGCGTGGCCTTCTCCACCGCGGGCAACGTCGCTGTCGCAACGCTCAACGGACGCGCCCTCTCGCTGGATGCGTCCGTCACCCTGGTGAACACGGTGATCAACGTCCCCGCCCCTTGACGCACCGCACGCACCAACCGCCCACTGGAGAATCCATGAAACCCACCATCAACAAAGGCGCAGGCGCTTTGAGCCTGCTGACCCTGGCCCTGTTCGCCCACCCCCAGGCTCTGGCGCAATCGACAGGCTGGTATGCCGGTGCCAACGCAGGTCGCACGGGTGCCGAGATCGACGACCCGCGCATCACCCGTGGACTGGCAGCGCAGGGATTCAGCACCACCTCGATCAATGACCACGACCGCGACACCGGCTTCAAACTCTACGGTGGCTACCAGTTCAGCCCCCACTTCGCGGTGGAGGGTGGCTACTTTGACCTGGGCAAGTTCGGCTACACCGCCAACACCGTCCCGGCAGGCACGCTGAACGGGGAGATGCGAGTCAAGGGACTGAACCTGGACCTGGTGGGCACGCTGCCGCTGACCGGCAAGCTCTCGGCGCTCGGCCGTGTCGGTGTGAACGTCGCCCGCGTCAGTGACCAGTTTTCCGGCACTGGTGCGGTCAACGTGAGCAACCCGACCGCGAGCAAGAGCGAAGCCAACGTGAAATACGGCGTGGGCTTGAACTACGCGTTCAGCGATGCGCTCGCCATGCGGCTGGAGGTCGAGCGCTACCGCGTGAACGATGCCATCGGCAACAAGGGCGACATCGACATGGTGTCGGTGGGCCTGGTGTACCGCTTCGGGGGCCCGGCGCCCCAGCCCACCCCGCGCGCCTCGGCATCCGAGCCCGCGCTGGTGGTCGCGCAGCCTGCCCCGGCGCCCGTCGTCGTGCAGCCACCACCGCCCGCGCCCGTCGTGCCTGCGGTGGTTCCGCCCAGGCGCGTGAGCCTCTCGGCCGAATCGCTGTTCGGCTTTGATGCCGACACCGTCAAGCCCGAAGGGCGCTCGGCGCTCGACCAGTTCGCCCGCGATCTGGCAGGCACACGCTACGAGTCGATCAGCGTGGAAGGTCACACCGACCGCCTGGGCCCGGATGCCTACAACCAGAAGCTGTCGGAGCAACGCGCCGCAGCGGTGAAGAACCACCTGGTGATCTCCGGCAAACTCGACGGCAGCAAGATCTCGGCCGTGGGCAAAGGCGAGACCGAACCCCTGACCAAGACCGAAGACTGCAAGGGCAACCAGCGCACCGCCGCGCTCGTGGCCTGCCTGCAGCCAGATCGCCGCGTGGACGTGGATGTGACCGGCACGCGCTGAGCCACGCCGGCCTGGATAGGTTTCGGCACAAGGGGCGCCTCCACACAGGAGGCGCCCCTTTCTTGTTCTTGCGGTGCCGCCGCCACCAACCACCCGGTTCCGTGGGCACAGCCAGCCATTTGTGCCAGCAGGCAGGCGCCCAGGCCAGGCACACAAAAAAGCCCCCGCAGGAAGCAATCCTGCGGGGGCTTTCTATCAATCAGCCCACCATCCGCGATGGAGGGTGGTGACTGCGGATCAGAGCCTGCCGGTCAGCAGCAAGATCACGACGATGATCAGCAACAGGCCAAGTCCCCCGCTGGGTCCGTAGCCCCAGCCCTTGCTGTGCGGCCAGCTCGGGATGGCACCGAGCAGCATCAGGACCAGCACAATCAACAAAATGGTTCCAATACTCATACGTCTCTCCTGATGTGCGAGGTGGATATTCAGTTCGTCGGAGTGGCCGCTGCGGGGATCACGATGACGTTGGTGACGTCGCCGGTCTTGCCCGTTTCGCCCTGCACACCGGTGCTGCCGGTATTGCCTGTGTAACCTTGTTCGCCAGTGGCGCCGGTGCTGCCAGTGCTGCCGGTGTTGCCTGTATAGCCCTGTTCACCGGTGGCGCCGGTGGCGCCCGCCGGACCGGCCGGTCCTGGCACCATCACGGTGGTGGGTGGGGTGGTGACCACCACCGGCTGTCGGTCGCAGGCAGCCAGACCGAGGGTGGACAGCAGCGCCAGCAGCAAGAGATTGTGTTTCATGGGGGAATCCTGGTAGGTGAACGGAAGTGGCGAGGGCGGGGTGCTCAGGCCACAGGGATCAGCCGGTTCGACCTATCTGCCCAACCGGTAGATTGCCAGCGTAGGGCTCGGCAAGGCATCGGTCTGTGCGCTGGCGAACATGCCGGCAGATGCACCGGCATCGGCCCGGCTCCGGATTGCGGGACAATTCCAACGTGAACCTCCAAGCCCCCGAACTCCTGCTCCCCGCCGGCACGCTGCAACGCATGCGCGCGGCCTACGACTTCGGCGCAGACGCCGTCTATGCCGGCCAGCCGCGCTACAGCCTGCGCGCGCGCAACAACGAGTTCCGCCTGGAACAGATCGCGCAGGGCATTGAAGAAGCCCACGCCCGCGGCAAGAAGTTTTTCGTCACCAGCAACCTGATCGCGCACAACGACAAGCTGCGCACCTACATCCGTGACCTGGCGCCGGTGGTGGCCCTGAAGCCCGACGCGCTCATCATGGCCGACGCCGGGCTCATCATGCTGGTGCGCGAAGAGATGGACAGCGGCCGCTGGCCCGAGGTGCCGATCCACCTCTCGGTTCAGGCCAACACCACCAACAGCGCGGCGGTGAAGTTCTGGCAGAAGCAGGGGGTGAGCCGCGTCATCCTCTCGCGCGAACTCAGCCTGGACGAAGTGGCCGCCATCCGCGACGCCTGCCCCGACATCGAGATCGAGGTGTTCGTGCACGGCGCGCTGTGCATCGCCTACTCGGGTCGCTGCCTGCTCAGCGGCTACTTCAACCGCCGCGACCCCAACCAGGGCACCTGCACCAACGCCTGCCGCTGGGAATACAGGACCCATGGCGCCAGCACCGACAGCGACACGGGTGAGGCGCTGCCGCTGGAACCACTGGGCTCCGACTTCAACTTCGCGAAGGAAGACGCCGACGCCGCCAGCGAGTTCGCCTCGACCTGTGGCGGCGGTCAACGCCACCCGCTGGCCGACCGCGTCTGGCTGCTGGAGGAAAAGGAACGCCCCGGCGAGCTCATGCCCGTCATGGAAGACGAGCACGGCACCTACATCATGAACAGCAAGGACCTGCGCGCCGTCGAGCACGTGGCCCGGCTGGTGCAGATCGGCGTGGACTCGCTGAAGATCGAAGGCCGCACCAAGAGCCACTACTACGTGGCGCGCACCGCGCAGGTCTACCGCCGCGCCATCGACGACGCCGTGGCCGGCCGGCCGTTCAATCCCGAATTGCTGCGGGAACTCGAAGGCCTGTCCAACCGCGGCTACACCGGCGGCCTGCTGGAACGGCGCCCCAGCCAGGACTACCAGAACTACCTCAGCGGCAGTTCGGAGAGCCAGCGCAGCCAGTTCGTGGGCGAGGTGCTGCGCGTGCGCGAAGACGGCTGGGCCGAGGTGGAAACCAAGAACCGTTTCGCCGTCGGCGACCGGCTGGAGGTGATCCACCCCGGAGGCAACCGCGTGCTCACGCTGGACGCGATGCGCAACGCCGAGGACCAGCCCATCGAAGTGGCACCGGGTAGCCCCCTGCGTGTGTGGCTGCCGCTGGGTGCGCCAACCGAAGGCGCGCTGATCGCGCGCCTGCTCTGAGCGCTGCGCGGGGCGTTCCCCACCACGGCCGACACCCATGATCAGCCACACCGACACCGAAGGCCGCGCCGCCCGGCCCGCCATCGCCCTTGCGTTGCTCGCGCAGCTCGAGGACATCGCCCTGCACTTCCCGAACCCGCGCGTGGCGCGGCTGCATGTGCCGCGACGGGTTGCAGCCGGCGGCGAGCACGACGCGGAGTTCTGCGCCATCGAACTGGAAGACGGTGCCTTCGGTCTGTCCTACGTGCTGCTCGGCGACACCCTAGACGCCCTGCTGCGCACCCACGACAACGACGGCGCCGCGCCGCTCGCAGGCGCCGACCCGATGCTGCTCGCGCACCGGCTTCACGGCGGCAGCCCGGTGGAACGGGCCGTCGCGCTGGCAGCGGTCAATGCCCTCACCGACTCGGTGTGGCGGCGGGTGGGCTACGAGCCACCGCCCGCGAGCAATTCGCTCGGCGACGTGACGCTCACCGCCCAGGACCACCTCGGCATGATCGGCTTCTTTCCGCCACTCGTGCGCAGCGTGGCCGAGGCCGGCGGGCGCCTCTCCGTGGTGGAGATGAACCCCGAGATGGTGGCGCGCCAGCACGAGCGCTACCCGAACATCACCATCGGCCTGGACCGCGCGCTGCTGGCGCCTTGCAACCTGGTGGTGGGCACCTCGACCATGCTGCTCAACCACACGCTGGACGACATGCTCGCCGCCGCACCGAACGCGCAGCGCTTTGCCGTGATCGGCCCATCGGCCGGTCTGTGGCCCGACGCGCTGTTCGAGCGCGGCGTGACCCTGCTGGGCGGCACCCGCGTGACGGACCCTGCCACGTTCACCGCTGCCATGGCCGCCGGTGAGAGCTGGAGCAGCGCCACGCGCAAGTTCGCCATCGCGCGCGATGGCTGGCCCGGCTGGCGCGCACTCACCGGCAGCCCCTGATGCGCCAGGGTCTGATCTACGGCACCCTGGCATACGGGCTCTGGGGCCTATTCCCGTTCTTCTTCAAACAACTGCAGCATGTCGCGTCGTTGCAAGTGGTGCTGCACCGCATGGTCTGGTCGCTGGTGTTCGTGCTGCTGGTGCTGGCCGTGCTGCGACGCTGGGCCTGGCTGGGCGATGTGCGCCGGCGCCCGCGGCTGCTGGCCACCTTTGCCGCTTCATCGGCGCTGCTGGCCAGCAACTGGCTCACCTACATCTGGGCGGTGAACAACGGCCACGTGCTGGATGCGAGCCTGGGCTACTTCATCCTGCCGCTGGTGAACGTGGCGCTGGGCTTCCTGTTCCTGCACGAACGCCCGCGCCCCGCGCAGTGGCTTGCGTTCGGCATCGCCGCGGCCGGCGTGCTGTGGCTGGCCCTGCTCACCGGCCATGTGCCCTGGATCGCGCTGGCCCTGGCGGTCTCGTTCGGTTTCTACGGCCTCATCCGCAAGCTGGCACCGCTGGGCGCGCTCGAAGGCATGTCGCTGGAAACCCTGCTGCTGGCGCCCGTGGCTGCGGTGGTGCTGCTCTGGGGCCAGCACAGCGGCGCCCTGCCTGAGCAGGACGCGCACACCTGGCTGCTGTTTGCGCTCAGCGGCCCGGTCACCGCGGTGCCGTTGCTGCTGTTCTCGGCCGGCGCGCGGCGCATCCCGCTGTCCACCATGGGCGTGCTGCAGTACATCACGCCCACCATCCTGCTGTTCCTGGGCACCCTGCTCTACGACGAGCCGTTTTCCGGCCCGCGCATGGTCGGGTTCGCGCTCATCTGGACGGCGCTACTGCTGTACTCGGCCGACAGCTGGCGGTACACCCGCCGAACGGTCAACTCCTGAAACCGGCGACTGCCGTTCCTCTCGCCAGCTCAGGCAAGACTCAGATCCAGGGGACGTTCCAGCGCCTTGCTGCAGTTTTCCAGTCCCTCGCGGTCATCTGTCCACAGCGCCGCCACCAGAGGCGCGAGCTGACCCTGTTTTTTGAGCCAGGCAGCGACATGGTGACCCTGACCAGGCACGATCACGATCCTAATATGCCGAGCGTACGACAGCTGCGCCCGCAGGTGGCCGAAATGGATCAGATCATCCGGGTAGGAGTCGTTCGTCACGAGGCGAAACTCACAGCGGGACTTGGCCATGATGGGCGTCAGATCCCGCTCGATGTTGCCCTGAATTTTGGTCAGGTGGCTGGACCAATGATCGATCACCGCTGGCGTCATCAGGATCTGCGGCACAAAGGCGACCACCCGCGAGATCGGCAGTCGGTCGGAGAAAAGGATCGCGCTGTACCCGCCCATGGAATTGCCCATCGACCAGACCGTCTCGATCCCCTGTGCTTCGATGAAACGGCGCACCACTGCTTCAACCCGTTCGCGCTTGTCCGGCATCGAGTACCAGCTGCGCTCGCGGTCGTTGATGAACAGCACATGGTGGCGACCGTGGTCGGACGCGATCGCCCGGAACTCGAGTGTGTCCGGATGCAGCGCCGCCCGCTGGATGCTGATGAACACGAGCACCAGTGTTGGCGAACGGCCAGGCAACCATGCCACCGCCAGATCCTTCTCACGGTGAATGAGTCGGGCGTCGAGGGTGGTTGAACGTCCGGTGATCCGGCGATGCAGCGAACGGAACCACCAGACTGGACTGATCCCTTGTCGTCTCATGACGGGTGAGCGCCCTTCTTCAATGTTGGGATCACAGCGGCAGCCCCAGCCGCTCGCTTCAAATCCACAGTCAAAACATTTTGATAAACCTTAAAAAGGATAACCCAGCAAACCAACTGGGGAAGCGCAAGCGAAGGCACAGCCAGCGGCCGGCCGCACCGTTCAGTCAAAAATCTCTTTCAACGGCGCTTTCACGCCTGCGGTTTTCGGACCATGGATCGAATGGAACTCCGGATCCGGTGCAGACAGCGCGGCGCCACCTGTTCGTCGCTTCAACAAAGTCAGACTGATCGGTCGGATCCTGTTCAAAGCTGACCAACGGCGCGTGGGTCAGATGACCACTGGATACACCCAAAAAAATGGCCCCGAAGGGCCATCTTTTCTGGTGACAGTTAGGTCAATCAAGCCACCGTCTTGGCGTTGTCCACGTACTCTTCGATCTGGTCGAAGTTCAGGTACTTGTAGATCGCCGCGCCGTCCTTGTTCACGTTGCCCATGGCTTCGTGGTATTCAGCCACGGTGGGGATGTGGCACAGCTGGGACGGCAGGTGCAGCACAGGCACCGTGCCCTTGGGCGAGAGGGCCAGCAGGTCGGCCGGTTTATCGCGCAGCACGATTTCAAGTGCGTCAAACGCCACACTGGCCTGCGGCAGCGCCATGCGGGCGCGCATGGCGTACGGAAAGCGGTGGTAGGTAGAGCAGTGGAGCGTGTACGTTGGACATGGTGGCGAATGTCAGCGATGGCAAAAGAAACTCTCTAGCGCACCATATCGGTGCATGATTTTGATTCACAATGGCCCCCTTTTCTAGGTGTGCCCTTGCGTCCTATGGGACAGAGTGTTTGGCTTGTTTTCGGTGCTGCGTCGAAGAGGACAGAGGTTGACCTCTGTCCGGGCATGCCTGGTCTTTTCTGACCCGGAACCTTGGCCGTTGGCGTCCTCTTCTTTGGTACTGGTTGACCGTTTTGACAAACCCGATTGTCCCCGTGTCATGGCTTGAATCGCCGCCCATCGTGGCCGCGCGGACAAGCGTGGCCAAAGAAGTGGCCTTGCTGGTTTCGGTCCTGGCGCTGGGCTTGTTCGCGATCGAACGGTTCATGGGCGTGCCGCTGGACGCTGACAGTTATCTGAGCCTTTTCCTGGCCGGCGCTAGTCTGGTGGCCTGGTTTCTCTTGCAGAAGCAGTACTACGCTGGCGCGGCCTGGTTTCTGGTGGCCTGTCTTTTTTCGATGGCTGCAGCCTCGACCTACTTTTTCGGGTCGGTCCGGACGGTGGACAACGCCCTGATTCTGGTCGGACAGATCGTGGTGGGCATTTTCCTGAGCCGGCAGGCGCTGGTCTGGACCACGGTGGGCACCACCGCGCTGCTCGGCGTGCTGGCCTGGGCCGACGCACAGGGCCTGCTGCTGGGAACGCCGGATTTTGGCGTGGGTCTGCGCACTTTTTTGTCCCAGGCTGCCTGCCTAGTGGGAGTGGCCGTCATGATGTACCTCAACCGCACCCAGATGCGCGCGGCGCAGGACCTGCACCTGCAGGAAGCGCACCAGCGGCTTCAGGCCCAGCTGGACAGGGACCTGGGCCACGGGCGCTTCAAGCGGCTGTTCCTCTCCAGCCCGACGCCGATTTTTGTGCAGTCGGCGCAGACCGGCAGGATCCTGGACGTGAACCCGGCCTGCGAACGCGCCCTGGGTTACCCGCGCAAGGACTTGGTGGACAGACGGGACAGCTTCCTGTGGGTGCACGACCAGCAGTACGAGCACTTTGTACGCGACCGGCGCAGCACGCTTCGGACCGATTGGATGCCGGTCAACGCGATCCGCAATGGCGGCGAGCACCTTCCGGTGCTGATTTGCAGGGAGCGGGACGAGGATCCGCAGGAGAGGTTGGTCATCACGTTCATGTGTGTGCAGGGAGATCAGGCGACTGTGGAACCCGTGCAGCCGCCGCCGGATGTGGAAAGCTCCTCCTGGTTGCTGAGCTCGGAGGGCCATTCCGGTGCTTGATTCGCGCCCACTGGAAGACCCGACGGCAATCGAGCGCAGCGAGCGCCGGCGTCGCCAGCGCAGCCTGCGCTGGTTGCTGCTGGGGATTGCCGTGATGATGGCGTTCCAAGCCGTGGTCGACGTGCTGCTGGCGCCACCCGGGGATTTCCGGTTCGCGATCTCTTTGCTGATGGGCGGCTTGGCCTTGCTGGCGCACCAGTTTCTGCTGGCCGGCCGCGGGCAGTGGGTGGTCCCGTTGCTGGTGACGAGCGCCCTGGTCCTCACCGGATTGGCGATGTACAGCTACGGGTCGGTGCGGGCGGCTTCTTCGCTCGCCCTGCTGGGGGTGGTGGTGCTGGCAGGCACCTACCAGCGCTTGCCCGCGCTGCTGGCGACCACCGGTGCCAGTGTGCTCGTGCTGGGAGCGCTGACCTGGGCAGAGGCGACCGGGCGCCTGACAACACCGCAAATGAGCGCCGATTTCCGTTTCTGGGTCATGGCCAGCGTGGTGGTGGTGGTGATCGGGGCGTTGTTGCACCACACTCGCCAGGCCACCGACGAGGCGTACCTGCGCCGCCTGAACCAGATAGAAGACCGCCTGCGTCTGGAGCACGAGCGGGACCAGTCCTTCCGGCGGTTCGGTCGGATCTTCCGGCTGAACCCCAATGCCCTCCTGGTCCAGCGGGCCGACACGCAAGCCATCATGGAGGTCAACCCGGCCTTCGAGCGCAACTGGGGTTACACGGGCGACCAGGTGGCAGGCCTCAAGGCGGACTTCCTGTGGGCAGAAGATCAGCAGTGGCAGGCACACAGCCGCTTGTTGTTTGCCCAGGGATGCACCGATTGGTGCCGCGTGCGCTGGCTGAGGTCCGACGGACAGGCGGTCGACGCGCTGGTGTACAGCGAGCTCAATGAAGACCCCGGTGGCCCGCTGATCCTGACCACTGTGGCAGAAAGCGCAGTTGCTGCAGCGGCCGGACACCCGCGTACCATCGCTGCATGAGGCCAGATACACAGGACCCCCTGCACGAAGACCGGCTATGGAGCGACGAGCGCTGGACGGCGCGCGTGATCAAAAACGAAGACGACGACGGTTGGGCGGGGGCCATGTTCATGGACGGCCAGGCCGAGGCCCGCTGGTGGGCCCCTGGACCATGGGGCGCGGCAAGAAGAATCCCAAGCCGCTGAACGTGAACGCGTTCAACGCGCAGGTCAAGATCGTCCGCGAGGTGATCAAGTATTGGCCAGATGTCGGCGCTGCACCTGGCTCCTCCCCGCTCTACGCATACTTTGCAAGGGAAGAAGAAACGGCCCCGAAGGGCCGTTTCTGTTCGCTCAGCGAGAAGCCTCTCAGGCAGTCGCTTCCTTGGCGTTCTCCACATACTCCTCGATCTGGTCGAAGTTCAGGTACTTGTAGATCGCCGCACCGTCCTTGTTCACGATGCCCATGGCTTCGTGGTATTCAGCCACGGTGGGGATGTGGCCCAGCTTGGACGCAATCGCGGCCAGTTCGGCCGAGGCCAGGTACACGTTGGTGTTCTTGCCCAGGCGGTTCGGGAAGTTGCGGGTCGAGGTGGACACCACGGTCGCGCCTTCGCGCACCTGCGCCTGGTTGCCCATGCACAGCGAGCAGCCCGGCATTTCGGTGCGGGCACCGGCGGCGCCGAAGCTGGCGTAGTGGCCTTCCTTGATCAGCTCGCTCTCGTCCATCTTGGTCGGCGGAGCCACCCACAGCTTGACCGGGATGTCGCGCTGGCCGCCAAGCAGCTTGGCCGCGGCACGGAAGTGGCCGATGTTGGTCATGCACGAACCGATGAAGGCCTCATCGATCTTCGTGCCGGCCACGTCGGACAGGGTCTTGGCATCGTCCGGATCGTTCGGGCAGCACAGGATGGGCTCCTTGATGTCGGCCAAGTCGATTTCGATGACGGCGGCGTATTCGGCGTCCTTGTCGGCTTCAAGCAGGTTCGGGCTGGCAAGCCAGGCTTCTACCTTCTCGATGCGGCGCTGCAGGGTGCGCTTGTCTTCGTAGCCGTCGGCGATCATGTTCTTCATCAGCACGATGTTGCTGGTGAGGTATTCCTTGATCGGCTCGGGGTTGAGCTTGATGGTGCATCCCGCCGCGGAACGTTCGGCCGATGCGTCGGAGAGTTCGAACGCCTGCTCGACCTTCAGGTCCGGCAGACCTTCGATTTCCAGGATGCGGCCGGAGAACACGTTCTTCTTGCCGGCCTTGGCCACGGTCAGCAGACCGGCCTTGATGGCGTACAAGGGGATCGCGTGCACCAGGTCACGCAGGGTGACGCCTGGCTGCATCTGGCCCTTGAAGCGCACCAGCACCGATTCGGGCATGTCCAGCGGCATCACGCCGGTGGCGGCACCGAAGGCCACGAGGCCAGAGCCGGCGGGGAAGGAAATGCCGATCGGGAAGCGGGTGTGCGAGTCACCGCCGGTGCCCACGGTGTCGGGCAGCAGCAGGCGGTTGAGCCAGCTGTGGATCACGCCGTCGCCCGGGCGCAGGGCCACGCCACCGCGGCTGCTGATGAACTTGGGCAGTTCGCGGTGCGTCTTCACGTCCACCGGTTTCGGGTAGGCCGCGGTGTGGCAGAAGGACTGCATCACCAGGTCGGCGCTGAAGCCCAGGCAGGCCAGGTCTTTCAGCTCGTCGCGGGTCATCGGGCCCGTCGTGTCCTGCGAGCCCACGGTGGTCATCTTCGGCTCGCAGTACGTACCGGGGCGAACGCCCTGGCCTTCCGGCAGGCCAACGGCACGGCCGACCATCTTCTGCGCCAGCGTGAAACCGGCTTTGGTGGCGGCGGGCACGCTGGGCAGGCGGAACAGCGTGGACGCGGGCAGGCCCAGGAACTCACGCGCCTTGGCGGTGAGCGAGCGGCCGATGATCAGGTTGATGCGACCGCCAGCACGCACTTCGTCGAACAGCACGTCGCTCTTGAGCTTGAACTCGGCCACGGTTTCGCCGTTCTTGACGAGCTTGCCGTCGTAGGGCAGTACGTCGATCACGTCACCCATTTCCAGCTTGCTCACGTCGACTTCGATCGGCAGCGAGCCCGAGTCTTCTTGCGTGTTGAAGAAGATGGGGGCGATCTTGCCGCCCAGCGTGACGCCGCCGAAGCGCTTGTTCGGCACGAACGGGATGTCCTGGCCGGTGGCCCAGATCACGCTGTTGGTGGCGGACTTGCGCGAAGAACCGGTGCCCACCACGTCGCCCACGTAGGCGACCAGGTTGCCCTTCTTCTTCAGGTCTTCGATGAACTGCATCGGGCCGCGCTTGCCGTCTTCCTCGGGCTTGAAGGCCGCATCGGGGCGGGTGTTCTTCAGCATCGCGAGGTAGTGCATCGGGATGTCCGGGCGCGTGGTGGCGTCCGGCGCGGGCGACAGGTCGTCGGTGTTGGTCTCGCCGGGCACCTTGAACACGGTGACGGTGATCTTCTTCTCGACTTCGGGGCGGCTGGTGAACCACTCGGCATCGGCCCAGCTCTGCATCACTTCCTTGGCCACCACGTTGCCGGCCTTGGCCTTCTCGGCCACGTCGTTGAAGTAATCAAACATCAGCAGCGTCTTCTTCAGCGCTGCGCCGGCCACCGCCGCCACCTCGGCGTCGTCCAGCAGCTCGATCAGCGGATGCACGTTGTAGCCACCCACCATGGTGCCGAGCAGCTCGGTGGCCTTGGCCTTGGAGATCAGGCCGACTTTCAGGTCGCCATGGGCGACAGCGGCCAGGAACGAGGCTTTGACCTTGGCCGCATCGTCCACGCCCGGCGGCACGCGGTGCGTGAGCAGGTCCATCAGGAACGCGTCTTCACCCGCGGGTGGGTTCTTGATCAGTTCGATCAGGTCGGCCACCTGCTTGGCGTCGAGCGCCAGTGGGGGAATGCCCAGGGCAGCGCGTTCGGCGGCATGGGCGCGGTAGTCGGTCAGGAAGGTCGACATGGTGTTCTCCAGAGGGGTGGGGAAGGAATCGTGGTGAAAGTGTGCGTGGGATCGGGCAAGCAAACTCATTGCCGCACAGCGGAGCCCGCCGCAGCGACTGGGTTGGACGCTGGCGCGAACCAGTGGCGCACGTTGTCGGGCAGGGCGTGCCCGGTCTGGTGCGCGCGTTCGAGCACTTGCCAGTAAAAACGGTAGCTGGCGCGGTCGTGCAGGCGGCCTTCGAACTGCACCGGCGCCCAGTCGGCGTCCGCGGCACAGCCGATGAGGTCGGCGGCGGCATGGATCTCGTGGTCTTCGGGCGCAAACGCCGCCAGGATGGGCCGGATCTGGTCCGGGTGGATGCTCCACATGCGGGTGTAGCCGAGCTCGCGGGCGGCCTTGTGTGCGGCGGTCTGCAGCGCTGCCAGGTCCTTGAACTCGGTCACCACGCAGTGCGAAGGCACCTTGCCGTGCGCATGGCAGGCCGAGGCGATCTCGATCTTGGCGCGCAGCACCAGCGGATGGCTGAACTGCCCCGCCACGCCCATGCCGCCGGCCGGAATCGCGCCACCGTGGGCCGACACGAAATCCATCAGACCGAAGCTGAGCGACTGCACGCGCGGGTGTGCCGCGATGTCAAAAGCGCGGTGCACCGCTGCGGGCGACTCGATCAAGACCTGCAGCGGCAGAGCGGTGGCGCCGGCGGCGTCCATCGCCGCGACAGCGCGCTGCACATCCGCCACCGACTCGACCTTGGGCACCATCAGGTGCGTCAGGCGCGAGCCCGCCTGCCCGGCAATGGTCGCCACATCGGCGTCGAAGGCCGGATGGTCCACCGGGTGCACGCGCACCGCCACGCGGGCTTCGGGCGCAGCACCGAGCGCGAGCGCCGTCACCAGCGCCGCGTGATCCGCCTCGCCGCCAACCGGGGCGCCGTCTTCGCAGTCGAGCGTGACGTCGAAGACGCAGGTACCGAACTCGGCCGCCATCTCTGCCTGCACCTGCAGGCTCTTGCGCATCCGCGCCTCCACCCCGCTGTAGTGGTCACAGACCGGCAGCGCGAACGCGCCGGCCTGGGCACCGAGAAGGATGTCGCGCGGATGGATCACGCCGTGGTTACCAGCGGGTTACAGGAGGTGTTTGACGCCGTCCTGCTCGCCCTGCAGCTCGGCCAGGGTCTTGTTGATGCACTCTTGCGAGAAGGCGTCGATTTCGAGACCTTCGACGACCTTGTACTCGCCATTCGCGCAGGTGACGGGGAAGCCGAACATGATGTCCTTGGGAATGCCGTACCAGCCTTGCGAGGGGATGCCCATCGTGACCCACTCGCCGTTGGTGCCCAGGGCCCAGTCGCGCATGTGGTCGATGGCGGCGTTGGCGGCCGAGGCAGCGGAGCTCAGGCCACGCGCTTCGATGATGGCTGCGCCGCGCTTGCCCACGGTGGGCAGGAACACATCCTTGTTCCAGACCTGGTCGTTGATCATGTCCTTGACCGAGGCGCCGTCGATGGTGGCGAAGCGGTAGTCGGCGTACATGGTGGGCGAGTGGTTGCCCCAGACGGCCAGTTTCTTGATGCTGGAGACGGCCTTGCCGGTCTTGGCGGCCAGCTGGCTGGCGGCGCGGTTGTGGTCCAGGCGCAGCATGGCGGTGAAGTTGCCGGGCTTCAGGTCCGGAGCGGCCTTCATGGCGATGTAGGCGTTGGTGTTGGCGGGGTTGCCGACCACCAGCACCTTGACATTGCGGCTGGCCACGGCGTTCAGGGCCTTGCCCTGCGCGGTGAAGATGGCACCGTTGATGGACAGCAGTTCAGCGCGCTCCATGCCGGGGCCACGGGGACGCGAACCGACCAGCAGGGCGTAGTCGGTGTCCTTGAACGCGGTCATCGGGTCGCTGTGGGCTTCCATGCCGGCCAGCAGCGGGAAGGCACAGTCTTCAATTTCCATCATCACGCCCTTGAGCGCTTTCTGGGCCTTTTCGTCGGGGATTTCGAGCAATTGCAGGATCACGGGCTGGTCTTTGCCCAGCATCTCGCCGGAAGCGATACGGAACAGCAGGGCGTAACCGATCTGACCAGCGGCACCGGTAACGGCAACACGAACGGGCTTCTTGCTCATGGTGAAAACTCCAGAAAAGGACGGTGGGAAAGAAAAAAATTCGGAGGGCGAACCCCGAGACAGAGGCCACAAACGCACGGGAAACCCGAGATCCATGGATCGAACTCAGTCGGTGAGTGTACCCTCGCAAACCCTGATACGTCAATTTGTCTTATGTCTTATATAAGATATGATTGCGATCTCCGAGCGGCACTGCCGACCCCCGAGAACCCATGGCCACCTCACCTGATTTGTCACACGAACCAACGTCTGCGGACGGACCGGATGCGCTTGCGTCTGCCCCGGGTGACGGCGTCGCCCCAGGTTTGGCACAGGGCGCGCCCACCTTCAGCCCGCTGTACCAGCAGATCAAGATGCTGATCCTGCGCAGCCTGCAGGCCGGCGAATGGAAGCCAGGCGACACGATCCCCAGCGAATTCGATCTGGCGGCCCGTTTCCGCGTCAGCCAGGGCACGGTGCGCAAGGCGATCGACGAGCTCGCCACCGACAACCTGCTCGTGCGCCGCCAGGGCAAGGGCACCTTCGTTGCCACCCACGCCGAGCAACACATCCAGTACCGCTTTCTGCGGCTGCTGCCCGACACCGGCGACCTGGACAGCCAGGGCCCGGCCGAACGCCGCATCATCGAATGCCGCCGCCTGCGGGCGAGCGCTGAGGTGGCACGCCAGCTGGCCCTGCGCAGCGGCGACCCGATTCTGCAAGTCAAGCGCGTGCTGGCCTTCTCGGGCACGCCGGCCATTCTGGAAGACCTCTGGCTGCCCGGCGGGCCCTTCAAGGGCTTGACCGTGGAAACCCTGTCCGACGACAAAGGGCCGATGTACGCCCTGTTCGAGACCCAGTTCGGTGTCCGCATGGTACGCGCGGTGGAAAAAATCAAGGCGGTGAGCGCCGACGCGGATGCCGCCCGCCTGCTGGACGTGCCCGAGGGCCACCCCCTGCTCAGCGTGGAGCGTCTGGCCTATACCTACAACGACACCCCCATGGAGTTGCGTCGCGGTCTGTACCGCACCGACTCGCGCCACTACCGCAACGAACTGAGCTGAAACCCTTGTGCCATCCATGCATGGAAAGTCAGCGAAAGCACCCGAGTGTCAGGCTCCGGTATGCTGCGTTGCAATAGAATTTGGCGGCTCGTGGTCTGAGTTACCACCGAGTTACCAACACCCTTCCACTCCCAGCATCCCTCTCCGGAAGAAAGCCCCACCATGACCGAGTTGAGCAAGAAGCGGCCCGAGTTTCGGAACATCAACGCCTTCAAGGACCTCACCACCTACCGCCTTCCGCTGGCGGGCTGGGTGTCGATCCTGCACCGCGCCAGCGGCGGCCTGATGTTCATCCTGCTGCCGCTGATCGTCTGGATGTTTGACACCTCCGTGTCGTCGGAAATTTCCTTCGAGCGGTTCAGCTCGGCGTTCTTGGCAGGTCTGGGCTTTGTACCCGGCTGGTTGTTCAAGCTGGTGGTGCTGGGCCTGATCTGGGCCTACCTGCACCACCTGATCGCGGGCGTCCGCCACCTGTACATGGACATGTTCCACGCCGTGAGCAAAGAGTTCGGCAAGTCGTCCGCCATCGTCACGCTGGCACTGAGCATCGGCCTCACGCTGGTGCTGGGCGCCAAACTGTTCGGCCTGTATTGAGCGCCACACAAAAGGATTGAAGAACATGTCTGTCAATTACGGTTCCAAGCGCGTCGTCACCGGCGCCCACTACGGCCTGCGCGACTGGCTCGCCCAGCGCATCACCGCGGCACTCATCGCCCTGTTCACGGTCATCGTGCTCGCACAGATGCTCTTCTCGAAGGGCCCCATCGGCTACGAAACCTGGGCCGGCATCTTCGCTGCCCAGTGGATGAAAGCCCTGACCTTCGTCGTCTTCGTGGCGCTGGCCTGGCACGTCTGGTTCGGCATGCGCGACATCTGGATGGACTACGTCAAGCCGGTGGGCGTCCGCCTCGCACTGCACATCTTCACCATCGTCTGGCTCGTGGCCTGTCTGGGCTGGGCTGTTCAAGTTCTCTGGAGGCTCTGAAGCCATGACCGCAACTCGCAATCTTCCCAAGCGCCAATTTGACGTCGTCATCGTGGGCGCTGGCGGCTCCGGCATGCGCGCCTCGCTGCAACTGGCCCGCGCGGGCCTGAAAGTGGCCGTGCTCTCCAAGGTGTTCCCGACCCGCTCGCACACCGTGGCCGCGCAAGGTGGCATTGGCGCCTCGCTCGGCAACATGAGCGAGGACAACTGGCACTACCACTTCTACGACACCATCAAGGGCTCTGACTGGCTGGGCGACCAGGACGCCATCGAGTTCATGTGCCGGGAAGCACCGAAGGTGGTGTACGAGCTCGAACACTTCGGCATGCCCTTCGACCGCAACCCCGACGGCACCATTTACCAGCGCCCCTTCGGCGGCCACACCGCCAACTACGGTGAAAAGCCGGTCCAGCGCGCATGCGCCGCGGCCGACCGCACCGGCCACGCGATGCTGCACACGCTGTACCAGCAGAACGTGCAGGCCCGCACCACCTTCTTCGTGGAGTGGATGGCGCTAGACCTGATCCGCGACGCCAGCGGCGACGTGGTGGGCGTGACCGCACTGGAAATGGAAACCGGCGAGACCTACATCCTGGAAGCCAAGACCACGCTGCTGGCCACCGGTGGCGCCGGTCGCATCTTCGCGGCCTCCACCAACGCCTTCATCAACACCGGTGACGGCCTGGGCATGGCGGCGCGTGCCGGCATCCCGCTGCAGGACATGGAGTTCTGGCAGTTCCACCCCACCGGCGTGGCCGGCGCGGGCGTGCTGCTGACCGAGGGCTGCCGCGGTGAAGGTGCGATCCTGCTCAACAGCGAAGGCGAGCGCTTCATGGAGCGTTACGCGCCGACCCTGAAAGACTTGGCGCCGCGCGACTTTGTCTCCCGCTGCATGGACCAGGAGATCAAGGAAGGCCGCGGCTGCGGACCGAACAAGGATTACGTGCTCCTGAAGCTCGACCACCTGGGCGCAGAGACCATCCACAAGCGCCTGCCCTCGGTGTACGAGATCGGCGTGAACTTCGCCAACGTCGACATCACGCGCGAGCCTATACCGGTGGTGCCCACCATCCACTACCAGATGGGCGGCATTCCGACCAACATCAACGGCCAGGTCGTCACACCCGATGGACAGGGCAACCAGAAAGTCGTCAACGGACTCTATGCCGTGGGCGAATGCTCCTGCGTGAGCGTGCACGGCGCCAACCGCCTCGGCACCAACTCGCTGCTCGACCTGCTGGTGTTCGGCCGCGCTGCCGGCAACCACATCGTGCAGTTCAACGACAAGAACAAGACACACAAGCCACTGCCGGCCGACGCCGCCGACAAGACCTTGGCGCGCCTCGCCCGCCTGGACAACACGACCAGTGGCGAATACGCGCAAGACGTGGCCAACGACCTGCGTGCAGCGATGCAGCAGCACGCCGGCGTCTTCCGCACCCAGGCCAGCATGGACGAAGGGGTGCAGAAGATCAACGCCATGCGTGCCCGTGTCAACGCCATTGCGCTGAAGGACAAGTCCAAGGTGTTCAACACCGCGCGCATCGAGGCACTGGAAGTGGAGAACCTTATGGAAGCTGCCCAGGCCACCATGACCTCGGCGGCTGCCCGTCACGAGTGCCGCGGCGCCCACACCGTCAACGACTACGAGCGCCCGGCTGACGACGCCCAGTTCCCGCTGGGCCGCAACGACGCGGAGTGGATGAAGCACACCCTGTGGGACAGCGCCACCAACAGCCTGTCGTACAAACCCGTCAACTTGAAGCCGCTGACCGTGGAGTCGGTGCCCCCGAAGGTCCGCACCTTCTGAAGCACCTGCCCCAAGCACACCACAAGCCCGGAGAACAAGACCATGGCCAAACGCACATTCAAGATCTACCGCTACGACCCGGAAAAGGACGCCAAGCCCTACATGCAGACCATCGAGGTGGAACTCGACGGTCATGAACGCATGCTGCTGGATGCGCTGATGAAGCTCAAGGCGGTGGACCCGTCCATATCGTTCCGTCGCTCCTGCCGCGAAGGCGTCTGCGGTTCGGACGCGATGAACATCAACGGCAAGAACGGTCTGGCCTGCCTGACCAACATGAACACGCTGCCTGGCGTGATCACCCTCAAGCCCCTGCCCGGCCTGCCGGTGGTGCGCGACCTGATCGTCGACATGACGCTGTTCTTCAAGCAGTACAACAGCATCAAGCCCTACCTGATCAACGACAGCGTGCCGCCTGAAAAGGAACGGCTCCAGAGCCCCGAGGAGCGCGAAGAGCTTAACGGCCTGTACGAGTGCATCCTGTGCGCCAGCTGCTCGACCAGCTGCCCCAGCTTCTGGTGGAACCCGGACAAGTTTGTCGGGCCCGCCGGTCTGCTGCAGGCCTACCGCTTCATCGCCGACAGCCGCGACGAAGCCACCAGTGAACGCCTGGACAACCTGGAAGACCCGTACCGCTTATTCCGCTGCCACACCATCATGAACTGCGTCGACGTCTGCCCGAAGAACCTGAATCCGACCAAGGCGATCGGCAAGATCAAGGAAATGATGGTGATGCGCTCGGTCTGAGTGCATTTCCCTGACCGCTATGGATGCCAGCACCCGTGACGCCCTGCTCGACGAACGCGCTCTGAGCAAGCTGCGCTGGCGCTGCCGCCGTGGGCTGCTCGAGAACGACCTGTTCATCGAGAAGTTCTTTGCCAGGCATGCATCTGGCTTGACTGTCAGGCAGGCTGAAGCTCTGGGTGTTCTGATGGACCTGTCTGACAACGATCTGCTTGATCTGTTGCTGGGCCGCAAACCACCCGAGGGCGAACTGGCCCGTGACGATGTCACGCACGTGCTGGGCATGCTGCGCGCAGCCCGGCAACCCATTTAAGAAGACCTCCTTAAAAGGAACCCGCATGAAACTCGTTGACAACAAAGCCACCCTGTCGTTCTCCAACGGCAGCCCCAGCGTCGAACTGCCGGTGTACGCCGGCAGCATCGGTCCGGACGTGATCGACATCCGCAAGCTGTACGCACAGACCGGCATGTTCACCTACGACCCCGGCTTCCTGTCCACCGCGTCGTGCCAGTCGGCCATCACCTACATCGACGGCGACAAGGGCGAACTGCTGTACCGTGGTTACCCCATCGAGCAGCTCGCCACAGGCTGCGACTACCTCGACACCTGCTACCTGCTGCTCAACGGAGAACTGCCCAACGAGAAGGAACGCGGCGACTTCCACAAGCTCGTGATCAACCACACCATGGTCAACGAGCAGATGCAGTTCTTCCTGCGTGGCTTTCGCCGTGACGCACACCCGATGGCCGTGCTGACGGGTCTGGTCGGTGCGCTGTCGGCCTTCTACCACGACAGCACGGACATCAACAACCCGGAACACCGCCGTATCGCCGCGATCCGCCTGATCGCCAAGATGCCCACTCTGGTGGCCATGGCCTACAAGTACGGCATCGGCCAGCCCTACATGTACCCGCGCAACGACCTGAGCTACTCGGGCAACTTCCTGCGCATGATGTTCGGCACGCCGTGCGAAGAGTACAAGGTCAACCCGGTTCTGGAGCGCGCACTCGACCGCATCTTCATCCTGCACGCCGACCACGAGCAGAATGCCTCCACCTCCACCGTTCGCCTGTGCGGCTCCTCGGGTACCAATCCGTTCGCCGCCATCGCTGCGGGCGTGGCCTGCCTCTGGGGCCCGGCCCACGGCGGCGCCAACGAAGCCTGCCTGAACATGCTGGAAGACATCCAGCGCCAGGGTGGTGTGTCCAAGGTCGGCGAGTTCATGGAGAAGGTCAAGGACAAGAACTCCGGCGTCAAGCTGATGGGCTTCGGTCACCGCGTGTACAAGAATTACGACCCGCGCGCCAAGCTGATGCAGGAAACCTGCAACGAAGTGCTGCAGGAACTGGGCCTCGAAAACGACCCGCTGTTCAAACTGGCCAAGGAGCTGGAGAAGATCGCGCTGGAAGACGAGTATTTCGTGTCGCGCAAGCTGTACCCGAACGTGGACTTCTACTCCGGCATCGTGCAGCGCGCCATCGGCATCCCGGTCAACCTGTTCACCGGCATCTTCGCGCTGGCCCGCACCGTGGGCTGGATCGCGCAGCTGAACGAGATGATCAGCGATCCCGAGTACAAGATCGGCCGTCCACGCCAGCTGTTCACCGGCTCCGAGCGCCGCGACGTCAAGCCGCTGGCTCAGCGCTGATCCCCGCTGCTGGCGGCCTTTGCGCTGCCGCCAGCTGACCGACGCCCGCACGCTTGCCCGCGATGCGGGCGTTTTCTTTGCACTGACCCAAATGCGCGGCAAGTCCCGTCGGGCTTGCCTACTTTCCCGATCGCCTTTAGCTTGTGCTTGTGTCCAGCATCAAGGCCTACCGCTTCCAGCTGCGCCTGCGCCCCGCGCAGGGCGCGGCGCTGCGGCACATCGCCGGGGGCTTGCGCTGGGTTTGGAACCAGGCGCTGGCCGAGCAGCGCGCACGCCACGCACGGGGTGAGCGGTACGCTGGCCACGCCGAGATGTGCAAATGGCTCACCGCCTGGCGCAACGCGCCGGGCACGATGTGGCTCTCTGAAGGCCCGGTGCACCCGCAGCAGCAGGTGCTGCGCCGCCTGGACGAAGCGTACAAGCGCTTCTTTGCCAAGACCGGCGGGCTCCCATCGTTCAAGCGCCGGGGCAAGGAACCGGGCATCCGGTTCCCCGACCCCAAGCAGTTCAGGCTTGATGTGGCCAACGGCCGCATCCAGCTCCCCAAGCTGGGCTGGGTGCGCATGCGCATGAGCCAGGAGTTCACTGGTGTGCTGCGCAACGTGAGCCTCACACGCGAAGGCGCGGGCGCCTCGGCGCGCTGGAGCGCCAGCATTCAGGTGCAAACCGGTGAGACCATCGCAGCGCTCGGCGTCGCGCCCACGCTGGGGATCGACCTGGGGCTCTCGGTGTTTGCCGCTACCTCGCAGGGCGAGATCGTGGCGCCCTTGAAGGCCATGGCCCAGCAGCAGTGCCGGCTACACCGGTACCAGCGTGCGGTCTCGCGCAAGCAGAAAGGATCGGCCAACCGCCGCAAGGCAGTGGCCAGACTGGCCAACTTGCACAGGAAGATCGCCAGGCAGCGAGCAGACTGGCTGCACAAGCTCACGACGGATCTGGCGGACCGCCACCCCGTCATTGCGCTGGAAGACCTCAAGGTCAAGAACATGAGCAGCTGTGCCAAAGGCACGGCTGAGAAGCCGGGGAAGAAGGTGCGCCAGAAGGCCGGGCTCAACCGCGGCATCCTGGATGCCGCCTGGGGCGAGTTCAGGCGCCAGCTCGGGTACAAGACGCAGTGGCGCGGTGGGCAGACCATCCTGGTCAACCCGGCGTACACCAGCCGCACGTGCCGCGTCTGCGGGTACGAGGCAGCAGAGAACCGGAAGACGCAAAGCGCCTTCATCTGTGTTGCCTGCGGCCACACAGAGCACGCGGACGTTCACGCCGCGAAGAACATTCTGGCCGCGGGGCACGCGGCCTGGGCAAAGGAGCAAGCTCCTTCGCCCGATGCCTGTGGAGGAGCCGTCAGACGCGGCCGGCGCGCAAGCGCTGGGCGTGCAGCTCCGGTGAAGCAGGAACCCACCAAGGAGATCAGCCATGCTGCGCACGGCTGACTCGGTAGGAATCTCCCTCCTTCCCGCGCAAGCGGTAGCCAAATGCCAAAGGGGGGGGAGAGGATGTCAACTAAAATCACGGGTTACCAAGACCTCCTCAGGACATCCATGGGACGCACGCTCTACGACAAGATCTGGGACGAACACGTCGTTCACACCGAAGAGGACGGCACCGCCGTACTGTACATCGACCGTCATCTGGTGCACGAAGTCACCAGCCCGCAGGCCTTTGAAGGTCTGCGCCAGGCTGGCCGCAAGGTGTGGCGTGTTAGTTCGATCGTGGCCACGGCCGACCACAACACCCCCACCACCGGATGGGAACGCGGCTACGACGGCATCACCGACCCGATCAGCAAAGAGCAGATCACCACGCTCAACAGCAACATCGCCGAGTTCGGCTCAGCGGCCTTCTTCCCCTTCATGTCCAAGCGCCAGGGCATCGTGCATGTCATCGGCCCCGAAAACGGCGCCACCCTGCCGGGCATGACAGTGGTCTGCGGCGACAGCCACACCTCGACCCACGGCGCTTTTGGCGCGCTGGCGCACGGCATCGGCACCAGCGAGGTGGAACACGTCATGGCGACGCAGACCTTGCTGGCCAAAAAGGCCAAGAACATGCTGGTGAAGGTGGATGGCACGCTGCAGCGTGGTTGCACTGCGAAAGACATCGTGCTGGCCATCATCGGCAGGATCGGCACCGCCGGCGGTACCGGCTACACCATCGAGTTCGGCGGTAGTGCGATCCGGGCCCTGAGCATGGAAGGACGCATGACGGTCTGCAACATGGCCATCGAAGGCGGTGCGCGCGCCGGCCTGGTGGCCGTGGACGAGAAGACCATCGAATACGTCAAAGGCCGCCCCCTCTCGCCTACCGGCGTGGAGTGGGACCAGGCCGTGGCCTACTGGAAGACCCTGCAATCGGACGCCGATGCCCGCTTCGACGCCGTGGTCGAACTCGATGCATCACAGATCGTGCCGCAGGTCACCTGGGGTACCTCGCCCGAAATGGTGCTGGGCATCGACGCCCGCGTGCCAGACCCCGAGAAGGAAAAGGACGCCAACAAACGAGGTGCCATGGAGCGGGCGTTGACCTACATGAACCTGGTACCCGGCAAGCCGCTCGGCGACATCTTTGTCGACAAGGTGTTCATCGGTTCCTGCACCAACAGCCGCATCGAAGACATGCGAGAAGCTGCGGCCATGGTGAAAAAGCTGGGCCAGAAAGTGGCCAAGAACATCAAACTGGCGATGGTGGTTCCGGGTTCTGGCCTGGTCAAGGAACAGGCCGAACGGGAAGGCCTGCACGAAATCTTCAAGGCCGCCGGATTTGAGTGGCGCGAACCGGGTTGCTCGATGTGCCTGGCGATGAACGCCGACCGGCTGGAACCGGGCGAGCGCTGCGCCTCCACCAGCAACCGAAACTTCGAGGGCCGCCAGGGTGCGGGTGGTCGCACGCACCTCGTCTCACCGGCCATGGCTGCGGCAGCCGCCGTACACGGTCATTTCGTCGATGTTCGCCAATTTGCCTGAAAGGAGTCTTCTGTGAAAAGGCTTGCTTCCCTGCTCACGCTGAGCGCCTTGTTCGCCCTTGCCGGCTGCAACACCATCGAAGGCCTCGGCCAGGACATCCAGAGGGGTGGTCAGGTCATCGAAGACGCCGTGAAGAAGAAATAAATGAACAAATTCACCGTACACAAGGGCTTGGTGGTCCCGATGGACCGCGAAAACGTCGACACCGACGCGATCATTCCCAAACAGTTCCTGAAGTCGATCCGCAAGACCGGCTTTGGCCCCAACCTGTTCGACGAATGGCGCTATCTCGACAAGGGCGAGCCCGGCCAAGACCCGCTCAGCCGCAAGCCCAACCCCGAATTCGTACTCAACCAGCCGCGCTACGAGGGTGCTTCCGTCCTGCTGGCTCGCAAGAACTTCGGCTGCGGCTCCAGCCGCGAACATGCGCCCTGGGCCATCGAACAATATGGCTTTCGCGCGCTGATTGCGCCCAGCTATGCCGACATCTTCTTCAACAACTGCTTCAAGAACGGTCTGCTCCCCATCGTGCTGCCCGAGATCACTGTGAGCCAGCTGTTCGACGAGGTGTTCGCCTTCCCGGGCTACCAGCTGACCATCGACCTGGAGCGGCAGGTGATCGTAAAACCTCAGGGCGAAGAAATTCCGTTCGATGTGCAGCCCTTCCGGAAGTACTGCTTGCTCAACGGCCTGGACGACATCGGACTGACGCTGCGCCACAAGGACAAGATCGCCGCCTTCGAGGCTGAGCGGCTGGCGACCAAACCCTGGCTGGCACACACCATGGTGGTGTGAGTCACTCACGCTCTTCGCTCGTATCACCTCGAGCAGCCGCTTCGCCCAAAAAGGGCGCAGCGCCAGTGACCGGGTCCGTTCCGTGACGCTGCCAGATGCCTCCTCTTCTTTTCAATAGCTCTTCAACATGAAAATTGCAATCCTTCCGGGTGATGGCATCGGCACCGAAATCGTGGCCGAGGCGGTCAAAGTCCTCAAAGTGCTCGACCTGCCATTCGAGCTGGAGTCCGCCCTGGTGGGGGGCGCCGCCTACGAGGCTCACGGACACCCACTGCCCGAGTCCACGCTGAACCTGGCCAAGTCGGCCGACGCCATTCTGTTTGGCGCGGTGGGCGACTGGAAGTACGACAAGCTGGACCGACCGCTGCGTCCCGAGCAGGCCATCCTGGGCCTGCGCAAGCACCTGGGTCTGTTCGCCAACTTCCGCCCGGCCATCTGCTACGAGCAACTGGTGGGTGCATCCAGCCTCAAACCCGAAATCATTTCGGGCCTGGACATCCTGATCATTCGCGAACTCACCGGGGACATCTATTTCGGCCAGCCACGCGGCAGACGCGTTGCCACCGACGGTCACTTCCCGGGCGCCGAAGAGGCCTTCGACACCATGCGCTACAGCAAACCAGAAATCGAGCGCATCGCCCACGTGGCCTTCCAGGCGGCACGCAAGCGCAACAGGAAGGTCACCAGCGTGGACAAGGCCAACGTGCTGGAAACCTTCCAGTTCTGGAAGGACGTGGTGACCGAAGTGCACGCCCAGTACCCTGACGTTGAACTGGAGCACATGTACGTGGACAACGCAGCCATGCAACTGGTGCGCGCGCCCAAGAAGTTCGACGTCGTGGTCACCGGCAACATGTTCGGCGACATCCTGTCCGACGAAGCCTCGATGCTCACCGGCTCCATCGGCATGCTGCCCTCGGCCTCGCTCAATGCGAAGAACCAGGGCCTGTACGAACCCAGCCATGGCAGCGCGCCCGACATCGCTGGTAAGAATATTGCAAACCCGCTGGCTACAATATTGTCTGCCGCCATGATGCTCCGCTTCTCTCTCAACCAAGCCCAGGCCGCTGACCGCATTGAGTCGGCGGTCCAGAGCGTGCTCGCGTCTGGCCTGCGCACGGCGGATATCTGGTCCGAGGGGACCACCAAGGTCAGCACCGTCCAGATGGGCGATGCGGTCGTGGCAGCCATCACCAAAACCATTACCAAGGGCTGATCCAGCTCCGGTTCGTCACGCCCTCCCCTGGCACGACGAGTCGGGGGATACCAGCAGGGGACAGCAGCCACTTCAGCATGGCCTGTCCCCTGATTCATTTTGTTTTTTGAAAGGGCATTGACATGACGAAACTCGTAGGACTGGTGGGCTGGCGCGGCATGGTCGGCTCCGTGCTGATGGACCGCATGATCGAGGAAAAAGACTTCGATCTGATCGAACCGCTGTTTTTCTCCACGTCCAACGCTGGCGGCAAGGCGCCTGCGATGGCCAAAAACGAGACCACGCTGCAGGATGCGCACGACATCGCCGCTCTCCAGCGCTGCGAGATCATCATCACCGCCCAAGGTGGCGACTACACCAGTGCGGTCTTTCCCAAGCTGCGCGCCGCTGGCTGGAAAGGCCACTGGATCGACGCAGCTTCCACGCTGCGCATGGAAAAAGACGCGGTCATCGTCCTCGACCCGGTGAACATGCCGGTGATCAAGAATGCCCTGGCCAACGGCGGCAAGGATTGGATCGGCGGGAACTGCACCGTCAGCTGCATGCTGATGGGCGTGGGTGCGCTGTACAAGGCCGGTCTGGTCGAGTGGATGAGCACCCAGACCTACCAGGCGGCTTCTGGTGGCGGTGCCCAGCACATGCGCGAACTGCTGACGCAGTACGGCACGCTCAACGCCGAAGTGAAAGCCCTGCTGGACGACCCCAAGAGCGCCATCCTGGAAATCGACCGCAAGGTGATTGCCAAGCAACGCGCGCTGACTGGCGCCGAAACAGCCAACTTCGGCGTGCCGCTGGGCGGCTCGCTGATCCCCTGGATCGACAAGGACCTGGGCAACGGCATGTCCAAGGAAGAGTGGAAGGGCATGGCCGAAACCAACAAGATCCTCGGCACGGGCGAGGGCTTCGGCTCAGCCGCCATTCCCGTGGACGGTTTCTGCGTGCGCGTGGGCGCCATGCGCTGCCACAGCCAGGCGTTGACCTTCAAGCTGAAGAAGGACGTGCCAGTGGCAGACGTCGAAGCCATGATCGCCGCCGACAACCCTTGGGCCAAGGTGGTGCCGAACACGCGCGAAGCGACCATCAAGGACCTGACGCCCGTGGCCGTCACCGGCACCATGACCATCCCGGTCGGCCGCATCCGCAAACTGGCGATGGGTCCGGAATACGTGGGTGCCTTCACCATCGGTGACCAGCTGCTGTGGGGTGCTGCCGAGCCGCTGCGCCGTATGCTGCGCATCCTGCTGGGCGACTGAGACGGCAAAGCAATTTTGTTGGAATGTCACAAATGCCAACTTGTTCACGTTGCAACTTTGCAACGTGAACGGTGCGACGGCACCGACAAAAGGTAGGCAATGAAACTCAAGCGGATTCTCAGCTTGTCACTGTAATCTGTTGATGTTAAGTTCAATTTTCGGTTTTATACGTCGAGGTTCAAGTGCCATCCAACACCCGCTACACCCCATCTCACCAAGCTTCAACCCGTCCAAGGGGGGCTGTTTCAAACGGTCTTGCGCGGTTGAACGCGGTGGCCGCCGCGGTGGTCCTGTGTACCGGACTGGCACAAACGGGCGAGGCCCAGGCGCTGGCGCTGGGGCGCATCGTGGTGCAATCGGCTCTGGGTGAACCCCTGCGGGCAGAAATCGACGTTCCCGACATCAACCCCGACGAAGCAGCCAGCCTGCGCGTCGGACTGGCCTCTGGAGAGGCGTTCCGTGCTGCAGGCATGGATTTCAACCCGGCGCTGACCAGCCTTCAGATCAGTCTGCAACGGCGCGCCAACGGAAGTGCCTTTCTTCGCCTGTCCAGTTCACGCCCGGTTACAGAGCCCTTCGTCGACATGATCGTCGAGGCCAACTGGGCCTCTGGCCGCATCGTGCGCGATTACACGCTGCTGTTCGACCCGCCCAGCCTGCGCGGGGCCGCGCCTGTGGCGCCCCTGCCTGCAGGTGTCAGCGCCCAGCCGGCGCCCGTGGCCCGACCCAGTACCCCTGCGGCACAGGTCCAGCCCCCGATGGCTGCGCCCGCGGCACGCCCACGTGTTGCGCCACCCACGTCTGTCGCACAGGCGGAACCAGCGCCCCCCGCCGAGGGTGGCGGCGGCCAGGTTCAGGTCAAGGCAGGCGACACAGCCGGCCGGCTAGCAGCGGCCTACCGGCCGTCCAATGTCTCGCTGGATCAGATGCTGGTCGCGATGCTGCGGGCCAACCCGAATGCCTTCATCGGCGGCAACGTCAACCGAATCAAATCAGGCTCGGTGATTGATCTGCCGGGAGCCAGCGACGCCGGTGCGGTGGCGCAGGGCGAGGCACGCCAGATCATCGCAGCGCAGAGCCGTGACTTCAATGAATTCCGCCGTCGCCTGGCAGGCACAGTGCCAGCCGCAGCGGTGGACTCAGAAGACCGTCAGGCCACCGGCCGGGTGCAGGCAGAGGTGGAAGACAAGAAGCCCGCTGCCCCCACGCAGGACAAATTGACCCTCTCCAAGGGGACGACACCTGGGCAAACCGCGAGCGAGGAGAAGATTGCCCAGGCAAAACAGGCCCAGGATGCTTCGACCCGAGTTGCCGAGCTCTCGCGCAACATCGAGGAGCTGGCCAAACTCGGTACCAGCACATCAGCGGTTGCACCCACTGCATCTGCAGCGGCGTCGCCCAGCACCGCGACAACCGGGGTCGCGCTGACCGTCCCCACCGCAGCGCCCGCAGCGGTTTCGACGACCGTGGCCCAGACCACGTCCATGCCCAGCGCTGCCACCGAGAGCGCCCCTGAGGCAACAGCGACCGCCAGCGCCAGTGCGGCCGTCGAGGCGTCGCCATCCGTCGCAGTAGCACCCACCACGCCTCCAGTGCCGATGCCGGTGCCCGAGGAAGCGACCTTCATGGACCAGCTTCGCGACAACCCGATGGTCCTGCCCGCAGCGGGCGGCTTGCTGGCCTTGCTCGCAGGATTTGGTTTTTACCGTATGCGCCAGCGCAAGAAAGGCTCGGGCGTGGACAGCTCGTTCCTGGAAAGCCGCCTGCAGCCAGACTCGTTCTTCGGCTCTAGCGGAGGCCAGCGCATCGACACCGCCGAAGCCAGTGCGTCCGGGTCTTCCATGGTGTACTCACCCAGCCAGCTCGACGCCGCCGGTGACGTGGATCCGGTGGCCGAAGCCGATGTCTACCTGGCCTACGGGCGTGATCTCCAGGCAGAGGAGATTCTCAAAGAAGCCATGCGCAGCACACCCACGCGGGTGGCCATTCACAACAAGCTGCTCGAGATCTACGCCAAGCGCCGCGATGCCAAGGCCTTCGAGGTGGTAGCGACCGAGGCCTATGGTCTTACCCAGGGACAGGGCCCGGAATGGGACCAAGCCTGTGCGTTGGGGCGCGAACTTGATCCAGCCAACCCCCTGTACCAGCCGGGCGGGGCTCCCGCCGTCAAGGCAGGCGCCGTACCCATCGCTGCGGGGGGTGCCATGAACACGATACCCTTCGGTAGCAGCACCCTTGCGAATGCCACCGGGCCAGGTGTCGGCACAGCGGATCTGGATCTTGACCTTGATTTCTCGATCGACGATTCCCGCGCAGATCTTGCCTCTGCAGGCCATCTTCCCGCTCCCACTGAAGCCGCCATGTCCGGCCTGGACGATCTCAACAGCACCGAAGTGCTGACCAGCAACGTGGAAGAGAAGGCTGGCCCCTCCTCCATGTCGATGGATTTTGATCTCGACTTTCCCTCCGAGCCTGTGGCACTGGACATGCCCGCGACTGGTGAAGTGTCGGTGTCTCCAGCGCCGGCAGAAAACACGCCGACTTTCGATGATGGTGAAGTTTTGCCTGATTTCTCGCTTGACGAACCGCAACCCATGGCCTTGTCCATGCCGGATGAAGACACGTCAGAGCCAGCGCCGGTGCCAGCCATTGATAGCCAGCCCAGCTCTCCGGCTGAGCTGATGTCGTTTGATCTGAATGACATCAGCCTGGACCTTGGCGACAAGGCAGTCGACGCTTCGACCGCGGGCAAGGGCCTGACCGAAGAGAGTCCGCTGGATACCAAACTCTCCTTGGCCGAAGAATTTCGCGCCATCGGTGACCTTGAGGGAGCCCGCTCACTGGCAGAGGAAGTGCTCGCCGAGGCCTCTGGCACGCTCAAGACGAAGGCCAGCACCTTCCTGGCTGATCTGGTCTGAACCACCAGTTCCTGCACAGCCCAGCCTTGTCAACCGACGCAACAGCAGACTCTGCATCAGGCGATACGCAGAGGACCCGCATTGCGCTGGGGGTGAGTTACAACGGTCGGGCCTACGAAGGCTGGCAAAGTCAGCTCAGTGGCCTCACCGTACAGGACAAACTGGAGCGCGCGCTGGCTCAGTTCACCGCACTGGATCGCATCAGCACCCTCTGCGCCGGCCGGACCGATTCGGGCGTGCACGGCCTCATGCAGGTGGTGCATTTCGACAGCCCGGTCGACCGCACAGAGAACGCCTGGGTGCGCGGCACCAACCGTTTCCTACCGCCGGACATTGCGGTGCAGTGGGCACGCAAGGTCCCACACAGCTTCCACGCCCGGGCCAGCGCACAGTCTCGCCGCTACGCCTACGTGCTGCTTGAATCCGCGGTGAGGCCGAGTGTCGACCTGGGTCGTGTCGGCTGGGTGTTCCGTCCGCTCCAGATGGAAGCCATGCAACAGGCCGCCGGCACCTTGATAGGTGAACACGACTTCACATCGTTTCGCGCAGCGCAATGCCAGTCCCATTCGCCGGTCAAGAATATGCTGCGCATCAGCATCGCGCGACGTGGCGCCTACTGGACGTTTGAATTCGAGGCGACGGCGTTTCTGCACCACATGATCCGCAACATCATGGGCTGCTTGATTGCCATCGGTACCGGCAGCCAAAAAGCGGAGTGGATGGCGGAGGTACTCCAGGCCAGAAGTCGAGATGCGGCAGCCCCCACCTTTTCCCCTGACGGTCTGTACTTTCTGGGGCCGGTGTACGAAGACTCTTTGGGCTTGCCCACCCGCACGCCGCCGTTTGACTGGTTACCATAACCCTCCCTCCTTCGCCGCTTCCAGATGGAGAGGTGGCCCCTTGGCAAAGGCTCGGCGAGCCGGTCACGCCGGTTTCGCGGTGTTTTCTACCCAAACCCTTCCATTTCGCGACATGCCCCTTCTTCGCACCCGTATCAAGATCTGCGGACTGACCCGAGAAGCCGACGTGGAAGCGGCCGTGCAAGCAGGTGCCGATGCCATCGGGTTTGTGATGTACACGAAAAGCCCGCGGTTTGTCGCCCCCGAACGCGCGGGCGAGCTTGCGAGGCTTCTTCCGGCATTTGTCACGCCCGTGCTGCTGTTCGTGAACGCCAGCCCCGAGTTCATCAGCCAGGGTGTGGCCGCCGTACCCAACGCCTTGCTGCAGTTCCATGGCGACGAAACGCCCGCCGACTGCCTGGCACCGGCCCGGCCATTCCTGCGCGCTGCCCGCATACCCACAGGATCCGCCGGTGCGGGCTTTGATCTTCTAAAATACGCCGAGACTTTTTCTGCCGCTCAGGCCATCCTGCTCGACGCCCATGTCGAAGCCTTTGGTGGTGGAGGTCAATCCTTTGACTGGACAGCATTCCCTTGGTCACATCCGCTTCTAAACGCCAGCTCTCGCCTCGTTTTGTCTGGTGGACTCACGCCTGCAAACGTGATCGATGGCATATCGCGCGTACGGCCTTGGGCCGTTGACGTGAGTTCCGGCGTCGAGGTGTCCAAGGGCATCAAGGACGCTGGCAAGATTCACGCATTCGTCGCCGCCGTTCGCGCGGCCGACTCCCTGCGATCCGCCTGAGCTGAGTCCCCTCCCTGGACTGCTCGGGCCCCTGAACCGAGACCCCCCATGGACACCTACCAGCAACCCGACGCCCGCGGCCATTTCGGCATCTACGGCGGCAGCTTCGTGAGCGAAACGCTCACGCACGCCATCAACGAGCTCAAGGCTGCGTACGCGAAGTACCAGCACGACCCCGAGTTCCTCGCCGAATTCAAGAGCGAGCTCGCTCACTTCGTGGGCCGCCCTTCTCCCGTGTACCACGCTGCGCGCATGAGCCGTGAACAAGGCGGTGCGCAGATTTTCCTGAAGCGCGAAGATCTCAACCACACCGGCGCGCACAAGATCAACAACACCATCGGCCAGGCCATGCTCGCCAAACGCATGGGCAAGCCGCGCATCATTGCCGAGACCGGCGCCGGACAACACGGCGTGGCCACCGCCACCATCTGCGCGCGCTACGGCCTGGAATGCGTGGTCTATATGGGCAGCGAAGACGTGAAGCGCCAGAGTCCCAACGTCTACCGCATGAAGCTGCTCGGCGCCACCGTGGTGCCGGTGGAGAGCGGCAGCAGGACACTGAAAGACGCGCTGAACGAAGCCATGCGCGACTGGGTCGCCAACGTGGACAACACCTTCTACATCATCGGCACCGTGGCCGGCCCGCACCCCTATCCCATGATGGTGCGCGACTTCCAGAGCGTGATCGGCGAAGAATGCCTGGTGCAGATGCCGGAGATGCTCAAGGCAGCCGGCTGCACCGGCGAGCAACCCGACGCCGTGGTCGCCTGCGTGGGCGGAGGCAGCAACGCCATGGGCATCTTCTACCCCTACATCAACCACCCGGCCACGCGCCTGATTGGCGTGGAAGCAGCCGGTGAGGGACTGGAGAGTGGCAAGCACTCAGCCTCGCTACAGAAAGGCAGCCCCGGCGTGCTGCATGGCAACCGCACCTACGTGCTGCAGGACGACAACGGCCAGGTGACTGAAACGCACAGCGTGAGCGCCGGCCTGGACTACCCCGGCGTCGGCCCCGAGCACGCATTTCTGAAGGACATCGGCCGGGCCGAGTACGTCGGCATCACCGACGCCGAGGCACTGGATGCCTTCCACTACCTTTGCCGGACCGAGGGCATCATCCCGGCGCTCGAATCGAGCCACGCGGTGGCCTACGCCATGCAGCTGGCCAGGACCATGCGGCCCGACCAGTCGATCCTGGTCAACCTCTCGGGCCGGGGTGACAAGGACATCGGGACCGTAGCCGACCTGTCCCATGCCGACTTCTATTGCCGACCCAGCTGCCGTGGACAGTCCGTCAAGGGTGGCACGGAGACCTCCACCATCGGATTCCACAAATGAGCCGCATCGAAACCGCGCTGGGCGCGCGGAAAGCCCAGAAACGCAAAGCCCTCATCCCGTTCGTCACCGCGGGCTTTCCTTACGCGGACATCACGCCCGAGCTGATGCACGGCATGGTGGACGCTGGTGCCGACGTGATCGAGCTCGGCGTGCCCTTCTCCGACCCCTCGGCCGACGGCCCGGTGATCCAGAAAGCAGGCGACCGTGCGCTGTCGTTCGGCATCGGTCTGGTGCAGGTGCTGGCGATGGTCAAGACATTCCGCGAGCGCAACGCCACCACACCGGTGGTGCTGATGGGCTACGCCAACCCGGTGGAGCGCTACGACCAGAAACACGGTGCAGGGCGCTTCGTGGCAGACGCCAGCGCGGCTGGTGTCGATGGTGTGCTGATCGTGGACTATCCGCCCGAAGAGTGCGAGGAATTCGCTGCCGAACTGCGAGCCCATGGCATGGACCTGATCTTTCTGCTCGCGCCCACCAGCACCGACGAGCGCATGGAGCAGGTGGCGCGCGTGGCCAGCGGCTACGTGTATTACGTGTCGCTCAAGGGGGTGACAGGCGCCGGCACGCTGGATGTGGGCCAGGTCGAAGCCATGCTGCCGCGCATCCGTGCGCATGTGAACGTGCCGGTGGGCGTGGGCTTTGGCATCCGCGATGCCGAGACCGCCAAGGCCATTGGCCGCACGGCGGACGCCGTGGTGATCGGCAGCAAGATCATCCAGTTGATCGAGAACGAACCCCATGAAAAAGTGGTGGCTGTGGCCTCGAATTTCCTGCGCTCCATCCGAAAGGCGCTGGACGCATGACCTGGACCCGATGCGCCACCGCTGAGCGGATCGTTGTCTCCCTTGGTGGTGTGCGGCTTGTCGAAACCATCTGTTTTCGCCCTGGTGCGATCCGGCGGCGCAACACCCTCTGCATGGTTTAATTCCGCTTTCCCGACGGGCTCACTCGAGCCCGTCCCCCCGACAAGGAGACCCCATGTCCTGGCTCGAAAAACTGCTGCCACCCAAGATCACCCCCACCGACCCTTCCGAACGCCGCAGCGTGCCCGAAGGCCTGTGGATCAAGTGCCCAAGCTGCGAGGCCGTGCTTTACAAGACCGACCTGGAAAAGAACCAGAATGTCTGCCCGCACTGCAGCCACCACCATCGCATCGGGGCACGAGCGCGCCTGAATGCGTTTCTGGACGCCGAGGGTCGATACGAACTGGCCCAGGAAGTGCTACCCATCGATCCGCTGAAGTTCAAGGACAGCCGCAAATACCCTGAGCGCCTGAAAGAAGCGCTGGAGACCACCGGCGAGACCGATGCGCTGGTGGTCATTGGCGGTGCGGTTCAGGGCATGCCTCTGGTGGTTGCCTGTTTCGAGTTCGACTTCATGGGCGGCTCCATGGGGTCGGTGGTGGGCGAGCGTTTCGTGCGAGGGGTGGAAGAAGCCATTGCCCAGAAGGTGCCCTTCGTCTGCTTCACCGCCACCGGCGGCGCCCGCATGCAGGAAGGCCTGCTCTCGCTCATGCAGATGGCCAAGACCAATGCCGCGCTCACGCGTCTGGCGAAAAAGGGGCTTCCCTACATCAGCGTGCTGACCGACCCCACCATGGGTGGCGTGTCGGCCGGCTTCGCCTTCCTGGGCGATATCGTGATCGCAGAGCCCAAGGCGCTGATCGGATTCGCCGGCCCGCGCGTGATCGAGAACACTGTGCGCGTGAAACTGCCCGAAGGTTTCCAGCGCGCCGAGTTCCTGCAAACCAAGGGCGCGGTGGACTTCATCTGCGACCGGCGCGAACTGCGCTCCACGGTCGCCAGCGCGCTGGCCATGCTGCAGCGACAGAGTGCCGACGCGGTGATCGCAGATTGACCCGGCGCCAGACCCCGTCCAGCCAGATGTCCGTCCCCGGGCATGGAGCGACGCTCTGCTGGCTGGTGGGCAGGGGGAGTGCACCTTGAGCAACGCCAACGAAGAGCCGGCACTCACGCTGTCGCAACTCCCGCTGTTCCCGCTTCAGACTGTCCTGTTCCCGGGTGGATGGATGCCGTTGCGCATCTTCGAGGTGCGCTACCTCGACATGATTGGCCGTTGCCACAAGGCCGGGGCACCGTTTGGTGTGGTCTGCCTTTCCGAAGGCAGCGAGGTTCGGCGCGCCGACCCGTCGGCATCGCCTGCCGGTGACGGCTTCGCGCGCGAGGCGTTTCACCCGGTTGGCACCCTCGCGAAAATCGAACGGCTGGAACGCCCCCAGGCCGGGCTCATGATGATCCACTGCCGGGGTCTGCAGCGCTTTCATGTGAAGGCCAGCCACCAGCTGCCGCATGGACTCTGGGTGGCCGATGTGGACCTCGATGAGGCCGAAGCGGTGGTTCCGGTGCCCGAGGATCTGGCGAGCACGCGCGATGCGCTGCAGCGCCTGCTGAACAACCTGCTGGCGCAGGAGCCCGATGCCCTGTCCGAACTGCCTCTGCAGCCGCCCTACCAGTGGAACGACTGCGGCTGGGTCGCCAACCGCTGGGCCGAACTGCTGCCCGTCCCGGCCGAACTCAAACAACGCCTGATGAGCCTGGACAACCCGTTGCTGCGGCTGGAGCTGGTGTCCGATCTGCTGGACCGCATCGGGGTAGACCGCTGATCAGGGCAGCAGGGAAAGCGCCTGCATGTAGCGCTCACTGACCATCAGGGCATCCCACTCCGTCGCTGCGCAGCGTGGCAGCAGCGCCAGGCGGCGCTCCTCGCTGGCCGGGTTGGGTTGCCACTGCCCCTGGACCAGCGCCTTCGACAAGGCCTCGATCGCTTCATCAATCGGCCGGCCTTCCTCCACAACCGACTGGTTGCACAGCAGCACCATGTCACCGCCCGCCGACAGCGCCGCCAGGGCCGCCTCGGTGAAGCTGACATCCCGCCCGTCGATATGGCGTGCCGCCTCCATGCTCAGGTCGTCACTGAAGATGGCCCCGGTGAAACCTAGTTGCCGGCGCAGGATGTCCTGCAGCCAACGCGGCGAAAAGCCAGCGGGCCGGCTGTCGACCTTCGGGTAGACCACGTGGGCGGGCATCACCGCCTGCAGGCTGGCAGAGAGCCAGCCATAAGGCGCGGCGTCCTCGGCCAGGATCACCTTGAGGCTGCGCTTGTCGACCGGTATGGCCAGATGCGAGTCGGCCCTCACAAATCCGTGACCGGGAAAGTGTTTGCCGCAGTTGCCCATGCCGCTTTGCAGCAGGCCGTGCATCAGGGCCTGTGCCAGCACGGTGACCACACGCGGGTCGCGGGCGAAAGCGCGGTCGCCGATGACCGAGCTTTCGCCGTAATCCAGGTCGAGCACCGGCGTGAAACTCAGGTCCACCCCGCAGGCGCGCAACTCGGCACCAAGCACATATCCGCTGGCCACGGCCGCGTTGGTGGCCCGCAAGGCAGATGCACCCTCCATCTCGCCTGTGCGCGCAGGCGACATCCACAGCGCACCCAGAGCGGCCATGGGCGGCAGGTGGGTGAAACCGTCGGTGCGAAAGCGCTGCACCCGGCCGCCTTCGTGGTCCACCGCAATCAGCAGGTCGGAGCGCACGGCCTTGATCTGGCGGCACAGCTGGGTCAGCTGTTCGCGGCTCTGCCAGTTGCGTGCGAACAGGATCACACCACCCACCAGCGGATGGGCCAGGCGAAGCTGGTCGCTGCGGGTGAGGCTGTGACCGGCAACATCGATGATCAGGGGAGCGTGTGGGTTCATGTCAGTCTCGGCGTGGGTCTGTTTTTCGGATGATTCAGTCTCGCTCCACCACCACAAAGCTGGCGGCGTAGTCGCTCTCGTCGGTCACGGTCACATGGGCCCTCAGCCCCTTGGCTTCGAACCAGGTCCGGAGCTCGCCATGCAGAACGATGGTGGGCTGGCCACTGGCCCGGTTGGTGATCTCGCAGTGCCGCCAGCTCATCGGCAGGCGCATGCCGAGGCCGATGGCTTTCGAGAAGGCTTCCTTCGCCGAGAACCGCGTGGCCAGATACCGCAGTCCGCGTTGCGGCCAGCGCGCACTCCGCTGCTGCCAGACGGCAAATTCCGCATCGGTCAGCACCTTGCGCACAAAGCGCTCGCCCTGCCGTTGCCAGGTGGCTTCGATACGGCGGATGTCGCAGATATCGGTACCGATGCCGTAGATCATGTGCTTCAGGCGAAGGCTTCGTCGATACAGCGGTTGTAGTCGGCGATGGTGCTGGCATAGCCCGACTCCAGCGCATCGGCGATCAGCGCGTGACCGATGGACACTTCGCTGACACCCGGCACGGTGCGCAGGAAAGCCGCGAGGTTGTCCCGATTCAGGTCGTGCCCGGCGTTGACTCCCAGGCCGGCGTCCAGCGCCGCCTGCGCGGCGGCTCGGAATCGCTCAAGCTGCCCGGAGCGCTGCGGGGTGTTCCAGGCGGCTGCATAAGGCTCGGTGTAGAGCTCGACACGGTCGGCACCCACGGCGCGGGCGGCGGCCATCTGCGCGGGCTCGGCGTCCATGAACAGGCTCACGCGCGCGCCCAGCGCCTGGGCTTCCTGGATCACGCCTCGCAACCGTTCGGCATCCTGCGGAAACAACCAGCCATGGTCGCTGGTGAACTGGCCTTCGCTGTCCGGCACGAAAGTGAGCTGGTGCAGCGGCAAACCACGCGCCTTCACCTCGCGCGCGACATCCATCAGGTTGTGGAACGGATTGCCCTCGATGTTGTATTCGCGGTCGGGCCAGCCCTGCAGCACCTCGGCCAGATCGAACACATCGTGGCGCCGGATGTGGCGCTCGTCGGGTCGCGGGTGCACGGTGATGCCCTGAGCACCCGCCTGCAGGCAGAGCGTGGCGGCGCGCGTGACCGACGGGATGCCCAGGTGGCGGGTGTTGCGCACCAGGGCCACTTTGTTGAGGTTGACCGAAAGCGCGGTTCGTCGGATGGGGGAATGGCGGGGCGTGGTCATGGAGGAACTGAAATGGACGGGAAAGGGGGCAGACGCTCAGGCTGTTGGAGCGGCATCAACGCCTGCGGTCACACGCGGCCTGCTCATCGCCTGAACATCCAGCATCAGCTGGCGCGTCCTGAACACCCGCACGCCGCTATGGTAGTGCAGCAGGCCGCGCAGCTGCAGCTGCAAAGCCTGCTGGCAACCCGCACAGGCACGCAGTGTGGCGATGAACGGGTCGCCCGCGTCCATGGAAGCCTGCAGCGCCACCCATTGGTCGCCGGACAGGACATGGCCATCGTCGGCATGCGCAAGTCGCAGACCGCTCTCCGGACTCAGCACATAGGGCGCATCTCCCTCCAGGACGGCCAGCGAGCTGCCCTCGTGTGCCAGATCAGGGAGCAAGCCAATGTCGCGCAGCAGGAGCAATTCAAAGGCTCGCAGGATCAGCTGCTGGGCATCCCCCCGCTCGGCCAGCAACTGCACCGCCAGCGCGTAGTGATCGAACAGTCCAGGGTGTGGGTCATCGCGTGCCAGCAGGCGCATGAGCAGTTCGTTGAGGTAGCTGCCCGAGAGCAGCGCCTCGCCGGTCGGCATGACGTGCCCGCCCTGCCATTGCGCTGCCTTGAGCGTGCGCACCTCGGCATCGCCGCCCCAGCTCAGCTGCAGAGGCTGCAGGGGCAGCAGCACCGGGCGAAACTGCGACGTGGGCCGCTTGACCCCCTTGGCCACGAGCGCTATGCGGCCATGGTTCCGGGTGAAGACCTCCAGGATCAGGCTGGACTCGCTCCAGTCGTAGCGGTGCAGAACGAAAGCGGGTTCTTCAGAAAACCGGCGCGTGGCCATGGTTCGCTTATGAAGGCTTCACTCGTATCCGAACGAGCGCACGCGTGCATCGTCGTCGGCCCAGCCCGAGCGCACCTTCACCCACAACTCCAGGAACACCTTGCAGTTCCAGAGCTTCTCGAGTTCCTGGCGTGCTTCGGTGCCGATGCGCTTGAGCTTTTCACCCTTGTCACCGATCACCATGCCCTTGTGGCCTTCACGTTCGACCACGATGGTGGCTGCGATGCGCTTGAGCTGCCCCTCCTGCTCGAACTTGTCGATGATGACGGTGGAGGTGTAGGGGAGCTCGTCGCCGGTCAGGCGGAAGAGTTTTTCGCGCACCATCTCGCTGGCCATGAAACGTTCGCTGCGATCGGTCAGCTCTTCCGGATCGTGCATCCAGGGCTGCTGCGGCAGGTACTTCTCGCAGATGGAAAACAGGCGCTGGATATCCCGGGTGTTCTTGGCCGACATGGGCACGAACTCGGCAAACGGATGGCGCTCCTGCATCGAACGCAGCCAAGGCGCGAGATCGCCACGGCGGTGCACCAGGTCGAACTTGTTGGCCAGCAGCACCACCGGAATGTTGCTGGGCAGCAGGTCCAGCACCTTGGCATCGGCCAGGTTGAAGTTGCCGGCCTCCACCACAAACAGGATCAGGTCCACATCCTCCACTGCGCCGAGCACGGTTTTGTTGAGTGCGCGGTTCAGGGCGTTGCCGTGCCGGGTCTGGAATCCCGGCGTGTCCACGAACACAAACTGGTTCGCGCCCACCGTGCGATAGCCGGTGATGCGATGGCGCGTGGTCTGCGCCTTGCGCGAGGTGATGCTGATCTTCTGGCCCACCAGCGCATTGAGCAGGGTGGACTTGCCCACGTTGGGCTTGCCCACGATCGCGACGAAACCGCAACGCTGCTGCGCAGGGTCGACCGCGGCGGCGAGGTCTTCGGCGCCGACGGCATCAGCCTCGTCCGCCGGTGTCCCGGGGGCAGCATCCTTGCCAAGCGCACGCGCCAGCATGGCATCCAGTGCGGCATTGGCAACAGGAGCGGCGGGTGGCGTTTCCGCAGACGGGGTTTTTTTGGATCGGGACATGAATTCGGGAAACCAGGAAGAGAGCCGCAGCCGGTCAGGCTGCGGGATGTATCGCGCGTTCTTCGGCGGTGGCGGCCGTGAGATGCTGCAACATGGCCGCCGCAGCAGCCTGCTCGCCGGCCCGGCGCGAGGCACCGATACCGCGCTCGCTGCGCCCGGTTTCGGTCACCGTGCACTCCACGTCGAAGGTCTGTTTGTGCGCTTCACCGAGGGTAGCTACCACCCGGTACTGCGGCAGTTTCATTTTGCGCGCCTGCAGCCACTCCTGCAATTCGGTCTTCGGGTCCTTGCCCATCGCGCTCATCTGGGCATTGAGTTCGATGCCGCTGTAGAGCCGGTGCACCAGTGCTGCAGCCACCTCGAAACCGGCGTCCAGGTACACCGCGCCGATGATCGCCTCGAGTGCATCGGCCAGGATCGACGGGCGCTTGTGACCGCCCGAGCGCTTCTCGCCATCACCCAGACGCAGACAGGTGGACAAGCCGAGACTGGATGCGATCTGGAACAAGGTGTCCTGCTTGACCAGGTTGGCTCGCACCCGCGACAGGTCGCCTTCGGGCAACTCGCTCAGCTTTTCAAACAGCAAGCCCGACACCGCCAAGTTCAGCACCGAATCCCCCAGAAACTCCAGGCGTTCGTTGTGATCCGACGTGAAGCTGCGATGGGTCAGCGCGCGCTCGAGCAGGCGTGGATTGGCAAAGCCGTGGTTCAGGCGCTTTTGCAGCGCCAGCAGTTCCGGACTCAAGACCAGTCACACCCTGGCAGGTGTTCGCTGCCCGGACCCCGGTTCACTGGGAGGCACCTTCGTACTTCATCACCAGGTAGGCGGGACCGGCCAGATGGATTTCGCGGTTGTAGGCAAAGTTCACCACGACACGGTCGCCGTCCTTGCTCACATCGAGATCTTTCCCGGAAATGGTCCGGATGTCGTCGATCTGTGCCGACTTGTCGAAAATGCTGCGCACCTCCGCCACGGTGGTCCCCACGGACGCTTTTTGCACCGCTTTCTGCACGGCCAGGAATTCGATATAGGTCGGCACCATCTGCGCCAGGATCACCCCCGAGAAGGCCAGCACGATGCCCACGATCAGCAGACCGAAAAAGGTCAGACCTTTTTGCTGTTGTTTCAGTTTCATGATGTCATTCTCCTAAGACAGGGGGTCACTCAAAAGAGCCGATACGGCCAAGATCGCCGAAATTCATCCAGACAAAAAAGGCCTTGCCCACGATGTTGGCTTCGGGCACGAAACCCCAGTACCGCGAATCGAGCGAGTTGTCCCGATTGTCGCCCATCATGAAATAGTGTCCTGGTGGCACCTTGCACACCACCCCTTCAACCGTGTAGCGGCAACCATCCCGGTGGGCGAAATCCGAAGCACCAGGAACAAAGGCTGGGCGATCGTCGTCGTTGAGGGTGTTGTACTGGCGCTCGCCCAGGGTTTCACGGAACTGGCTTGAATAGCGCATGGAGTCACCGTCAAAAAACTCGGGCTGCGCGGCGCGTGGCACCGGCTGGCCGTTGATGGTGAGCTGCTTGTTGAGATAGGCGACTTCGTCACCGGGCACGCCGACAACCCGCTTGATGTAATCCAGGCTTGGCTGCGGCGGATAGCGGAACACCATCACGTCGCCGCGCTGCGGCTCGTTGTTGGCGACCAGCTTGGTGTTGAAGACCGGCAGGCGTATGCCGTAGTGAAACTTGTTCACCAGGATGAGATCGCCCACCCGCAGGGTCGGGATCATGGAACCCGACGGGATCTTGAACGGCTCGAACATGAACGAGCGCAGCACGAACACCGCAAGGATCACCGGAAACAGGCCGGCGGTCCAGTCCAGCCACCAGGGCTGCATCAGCAGCTTCTGGCGAGCGGGCTCCACATCGCCCTCCACGTCGCTGAAGCCTTGCTGGAGCAAAGCGGCCTTGCGCCGGTCGTGCTCCTTCAGCAACTGCTGGGCAGCGCGCTTGCGCTGAGGCAGGAAGACCAGTTTTTCTGCCACCCAGTAGATGCCCGTGACGGCGGTGGCCAGCATCAGCAGCAGGGCAAAGTTGCCCTCCACTGCGCCCGCATACCATGCTCCTGCGTAAGCCACAAAGGACGCCAGGATCACCGCGGTGATCGCGCTCATGGCGGCCTGCATCAGTCCTGCACCTGCAAAATCGCGAGGAAAGCCTCTTGGGGCACTTCAACCGAGCCGATCTGTTTCATGCGCTTCTTGCCTGCTTTCTGTTTCTCGAGGAGTTTGCGTTTGCGGGATATGTCGCCACCGTAACATTTTGCCAGCACGTTCTTGCGCAGCGCCTTGATGGTCTCGCGCGCGATCACGTTGCCGCCGATGGCTGCCTGAATCGCGACATCGAACATCTGCCGACTGATGATCTCGCGCATTTTCGCGGCTACCGCGCGCCCACGGTACTGTGCCTGCGTCCGGTGCACGATGATCGACAGCGCATCGACCTTCTCGCCGTTGAGCAGGATGTCCACCTTCACCACGTCGGATGGGCGGTACTCCTTGAACTCGTAGTCCATTGACGCGTAGCCGCGGCTCACCGATTTGAGCTTGTCGAAGAAGTCCAGCACGATCTCCCCGAGTGGCATGTCGTAGGTCAGCATGACCTGCTTGCCGTGGTAGGCCATGTTGAGCTGCATGCCGCGCTTCTGGTTGGCCAGCGTCATGACGGCACCCACGTATTCCTGCGGCATGTAGAGGTGCACCGTCACAATGGGTTCGCGGATCTCTTCGATGCGACCCTGTTCGGGCATCTTGGACGGGTTCTCCACCATGATCACTTCGCCGTCTGGCTTGACCACCTGGTAGACCACGCTGGGTGCTGTGGTGATCAGATCCTGGTCGAACTCGCGCTCCAGCCGCTCCTGCACGATCTCCATGTGCAGCAGGCCCAGGAAGCCGCAGCGGAAACCAAAACCCAGCGCCTGGGACACCTCGGGTTCGTACTGCAGCGCTGCGTCGTTCAGCTTGAGTTTTTCGAGCGCGTCGCGCAGGCCGTCGTACTGGTTCGCTTCGGTCGGATAGAGACCGGCGAACACCTGCGGCTGCACCTCCTTGAAGCCAGGCAGCGCTTCGCTGGCTGGGCCCAGGTTGTTCGGCAGCTTCTTTTCCAGCGTGATGGTGTCGCCCACCTTGGCCGCCTGCAGCTCCTTGATACCCGCGATGATGTAACCCACTTCGCCCGCCTCCAGCGATTCGCGGGGCTCGTTGGCCGGGGTGAACACACCCAGGCTGTCGGCGTTGTAGACGGTGTTGGTCGCCATCATCTTGAAGCGCTCACCCTTGAGCAGATGACCATCGACCACACGCACCAGCATCACCACGCCGACATAGGCGTCGTACCAGCTGTCGACGATCATGGCGCGCAGCGGCGCGTCGGGCTTGCCCTTGGGGGCCGGTATGCGCGCCACCACCGCTTCCAGGATGTCCTCCACACCCATGCCGGTCTTGGCCGAGCAGGGAATGGCATCGGTCGCGTCGATGCCGATCACATCTTCGATTTCGGCCTTGGCGTTTTCCGGATCGGCGTTGGGGAGATCCATCTTGTTGAGCACCGGCACCACTTCCACGCCGAGGTCCAGCGCGGTGTAGCAGTTGGCCACGGTTTGAGCCTCCACACCCTGGCTGGCATCCACCACCAGCAGAGCCCCTTCGCAAGCCGAGAGCGAGCGGCTCACTTCATAGGAGAAGTCCACATGACCGGGCGTGTCGATCAGGTTCAGGTTGTAGACCTGTCCATCGCGTGCCTTGTACTTGAGTGCAGCGGTCTGTGCCTTGATGGTGATGCCGCGCTCTTTCTCGAGGTCCATCGAGTCGAGCACCTGCTCGCTCATCTCACGATCAGACAAACCGCCACACAGGGAAATGATGCGATCGGCCAGTGTGGACTTGCCATGATCGATGTGAGCGATGATGGAAAAATTGCGGATGTGATTCATCAAGAAAACGGCTCAACCAAGGGAACAGGCCACTCGCGCCTGAGGCGCCGGGCGACCATAAAAAAGGGCGCGTCAGCTGCTGACGCGCCCATAACCAACAATCAATGGCAACTGCGATAGTTGGGGTTTCATTGTAGGCAAAAAGCCCGGAATCCACACCACCGATACGCCGGCCACCGTTTGTTGCAGCGCAGCAACAGGATTTTTATCCACAAGATATTCACATGAAATTCTCAAGTCATGTGCGATAGCTGTGGAAGAGTCTGAATACATCCCGGCTCTTCCCATATCGTGAAGATGGATGGTGAAGCAGCATGCAAATCAGCTCAGAACACATCCGATTTTATCGAATTCAGTCAACAGCGCCTGAACACATGTGAGCGATCACTGACTATTTCAAAACCAAGCTCGCCTCACGGGCGATCCGCCCGGTGTGGTGAATTGACCACCCAGCAAAAACCCCGAGACGTCTCGGGGTTTCACCAGGCGATCCTGGCTCGCTGCAACAGAGGTTGGGCGCCCGCCTTCAGCGTGCGGGGCGGATCACCGCGTACTGCGCCCATTCCCCCCGGCGGAACAGCACGTTGACCGGGCGTGATTTGTCCAGCTTCGCGAAGGCCGCCTCGAACTCTTTCACCCCCGGCGTTTCGGTGTTGCCGACGGCCACGATCACGTCCCCTTCACGCAGGCCCGCGCGGGCTGCGGGACCTTCGGCGGCCTCGATGCGCACCCCGCCCTTGAGGCCCAGTTCCTTCTTCTGCGCTGCGGGCAGCTCTGCCAGCGTCAGCCCCAGGGCCTGCGCACCGCCAGCAGCCCGCGGCTTGGGCGATTCGGATGCCGCTGCAACCGCCTCCGGACGTTCGGGCTCCAGTTCAGCCACCGTGATCGAGAGTTCGCGCTGGCTGCCGCGCCGGAATACCGTCACGCTGCTCTTGTTGCCCGGCTTGGTGTTTCCGACCAGACGGGGAAGGTCAACCGATTTGTCGATCTCTTTTCCATCGAACTTCAGAATGATGTCGCCCGGCTCCACGCCGGCCTTGGCGGCCGGTGAATTCGGCTCCACGCCGCGCACCAGTGCACCTTTGGGCGTACCCAGCCCGATGGACTCCGCCACGTCCTTGCTGACCTGGTCGATCTGCACACCGATGCGCCCGCGCGTCACGCGTCCACTGGACTTGAGCTGGTCCGACACGCGCACCGCCTCATCGATCGGGATCGCAAACGAGATGCCCTGGAACCCGCCGGAGCGAGAATAGATCTGGCTGTTGATGCCCACCACCTCGCCCCGCATGTTGATCAGCGGACCGCCCGAGTTGCCCGGGTTGATCGCCACGTCCGTCTGGATGAAGGGCAGGAAATCGCCCGTGTCGCGCTTCTTGGCACTGACGATGCCGGCCGTCACGGTGTTCTCCAGTCCGAACGGTGAACCGATGGCCATGACCCATTCGCCCACGCGCAGGCGATTCACGTCGCCGATCTTCACGGCAGCCAGCCCGGTGGCTTCGATCTTCACCACCGCCACATCGGTGCGCTTGTCCGCGCCGACGATCTTGGCCTTGAACTCGCGCTTGTCCGGCAGTGTCACGATCAGCTCGTCCGCACCGTCGACCACATGGGCATTGGTCATGATCAGGCCATCCGCGCTCAGGATGAAACCCGAGCCCACGCCACGCGGCTGGGGGTCCTCTCTCGGGCCACGGTCATCCGGACGGGGTCCGCGCGGGGTCATCCCGGGCGGCACAGGAATCCCGAAGCGCCGGAAGAATTCGAGCATCTGTTCGTCCGCGCCGGAACCCGTGCCGGCGCTGGCACTCGCCCGCTCCAGCGTCCGGATATTGACCACCGATGGACCGACCAGATCCACCAGGTCGGTGAAATCGGGCAGTCCACGCACGCTGGGCGCGGCCAGCGGGAGGGCGTTCTGGGCCAACGCGGCCAGGGGTGCCAGCGAGGCTGTGGCACCGGCTACGGCCAGGGCAACGCTGGCCAGCAGGCCAGCAAACGGGAGATGGGCCGGTTTGCAGAGCGTCATGGTGATCCTTTGGACAAACGCAAATTCACAGAATATTTCAACCATTCAGAGGGAGACTGGGCGGAGGGGTGTCCGCCGGGAGCGAGACGGCTATGGAATGCGCTCCAGTGCCTGGGCAAACCGGTTCAGGGTCGCCATGGGCACCTCGCCAAGCGCGGTGAGCCAGTGGTCGCCGATACGCCGGGTGACCGAGTGCGTGGCCCCCATCACGGCAGACTTTTCGGGCCCATGACGCCGGGCATCGTAGGGTTCGACGAACAGCGAAACCGAAGCCAGGCCATCGGAGAACACCCATTGCATCGGCGCGACGTCCACGCCCTGCAAGCCCTCATCTTCCCGGGTGTGACAACTCATGGGCAGAAAGCCGGGAACACCGTCCTTCAGGCGCCAGCCCTCGGCTTCCGGCGTGGTCTTCCTCAACACCGGCTTGTGGACCTCATAGCCCCGGGTGTCGTTCATCAGCCGGTTGAGCTTGTCCATGCGCACCGGCGCATCCAGTTGCAACTCGGAGAAAGCCACCTGCTCCAGCACAGCACCCTGCCCACCCAGTGTCTGCAGCTTCACCACCAGCCCGGTCTTTTTCTCTGACCAGATGCGGTAGCCAAACCGCAAGTTGTCCTTGGGCACGATCTCCACCCGGTCCGCCAGGTAGCCGGCCACCCGCTCCACCCCGGTTTCGCGCACACCGTAATACGACGGGATGGCATTGCTCGGGGTGCGCAACAATTCGGGAAACAGGCCCAGTGACTCACGCTTCTCCACCCAGGCTGTTTTGGACTCCGGCACGAAGGTGATGACGTCGCTGTTGCGGCGAATCGTGGTGCGTGGTGCACCCGTCAGCGTGTCCACCCGCTCCATCTGCTGTACCCCGTCACACACATGCCAGATCCGGGCGGCTGACATGGAGGTGCCGTCGGACACGACCAGGGTGCCCATGTAGGCGCGCTGGCGCGAGGCTTCGTGCATGCGGGTCAGCCACTCGTTGACACTTCGCTGCACCGTGGCGGTCTGGGGCGTGGTCTGCGCCTGCAAGGGCGTCCAGAAGCCTGAAACCAGCGCTACAAGGGCCGTCGCTCCCCAGCGCCGCAGGCGAGCCGGTGCGCCCTTGGGCCTGGACATAGACACCGCATGCAAGTCGAAAGGAATGCGCAAGGTCAGGGCACGAGTCATGGTGGTTCAGCGAGCCGGGGCGTCGTAGGTGGCATTGCGCAGGAAGCCGGCCGGCATCTGCAGGGCAGACACCCCCCCGAATTGCCGATGCTCGGCCATCAGGGCTTCGAGTTGCGCATCACGGACCAAGGGGCCCTGTGCCGTGTTGATCACCACCGCGCCAGAGGCCGGCTGCAAGGCATCCGCGCGACCAGAATCGATGGTGGCGCCCCCTGCCTGGGTAGCCGCAGGACTCGTGAGGGCAAGTTGCGGGCCAGCGTTGCTGCTCCCACCGGATCCACCCGGCGCAGAACCCAGCACCGACCAGCTCACAGCCATCACCGCAGCCAGCGAAGCGACACCGGCCACCAGCTTCCAGCGAAAGACGGCATCGTTGGCCGCCGCTCCACGCACCTGTTGGACGCCGGGCAATGGCGCGGCGGGCCGATCTTCTGGAAGTCCGGCGGATACCGCTTCGGATACTTCCCCGGTCTGCAGGCGGGCATGAATGCCAGCCAGGAAGACCTGCGGCGCACACCCGGACACAACCGGCCCCGACGCGCGCAACACATCACCGATCACCTGGTAGGCGTGCCAACTCGCCCGCCCCTCGGGATGCACGCCGAACGCAGCCAGGGCGACGTCCGTATCCTCACTGGCGAGCTCGCTGTCCAGCATGGCAGACAGACGGCTCAACGCGGCGTCGGCTGACGTCAACGGGTCTTGCTGCTTCTGCATCGCTTCAGCCAGCGTATGGACCGGGGATGGTTTCATGTGTTCCTGTGCGGCGTTCATTCTTGACTTCCTGACACCCGGGGACGGTGGGCTCCAACTTTCAGAGAAACGGACGTGGGTATCACCATCGCTTGCCCGACTGGCGCTCCAGCATCGGCTTGATGCGAGTCGATATCGCCTCGCGCGCCCGAAAGATCCGGGAACGCACCGTGCCGATGGGGCAATCCAGCGCCTGGGCAATTTCTTCGTAGCTCAAGCCCTCGATTTCCCGCAGGGTGATCGCCATGCGCAACTCTTCAGGCAGGTCCTCCATGACAGCGTTGACAGCCTGGGCAATCTCCTTGCTGGCCAGCACCGCCTCGGGCGTCTCGGTGTCGGCCACGCTTGAATTTAGTTCTCGTTCGGACGAGGAAGTTTCATCGTCATCGGCTGATTTCATCTGCGACTGAAAAACCAGCGGGTCGCGCTTGAGCTCCATGAGCTGTTTCTTGGCGGTGTTGACCGCGATGCGGTAGAGCCAGGTATAGAACTGCGCATCGCCACGAAACTGCGCCAGGGCACGATAGGCCCGGATGAAGGTTTCCTGGGCGATGTCCTGCACCAGGTCGGTGTCGCGCACCATGCGACCAATCAGCCTCTCCACCCGGCGCTGGTACTTGATGACCAGCATGTCAAACGCTCGAAGCTCCCCCGCCAGCGTACGCTGCACCAACATGACGTCGCTGTCGGGCGGAGGCGGGGCAGTGTGGTCTTCTGGTGTCATGCGCGGGAAAATATAACCTAAGCGAACATTCCCTGGGACCGGACGGCCAGCGGGGTGGGAGAAGGGATCAGGGCGTGCCCCGAAGAGCACGCCGCAGGTCGTTCCAGCGCGCGGGGTTGCGCGCCCGTTCCACCCAGATCCAGCTGCTGGCGGCATCTCGGTTGCGCAACCTCAGCAGGGCCAAGCCCTGCAAGTCCAGCACCAGCTCCACGCCCCTGAGGGAAACGCCGTCGCGATAGGCCTCGCTGCGCCATCGCCACACGCCGGCGCGGGCCTGATCATCATCCTCAGCGGCTTGCGCATCCCACTGAAGTTGCCCCTCAGGTGAGCGCCACCAGCTACGCCAGGCGAACACGGCCCACGCGATCCAGATGCCCAGGCCCACCAGGAAGGCGCCCGAGCCCACTGCAGTGGGCAATGGAGCGATCTGCCCCTGCCACCACACCCACAGATTCAGAAGACCAAGAACGCCCAGAAAAAGCAACAGTCGGGCATAAAAAGCGCAGCGCCCCACCGGATAGACCACCGATGGGGCGCTGCGCATGTTGAAGCTCGAACCGCTCTGTCCGACAGCCGTCAGACACGCCGGAAAACCAGCGTGCCGTTCGTGCCCCCAAAACCGAAGTTGTTCTTCATCGCCACATCCATCTTCAAGTCCCGCGCGGTGTTGGCGCAGTAGTCCAGGTCGCATTCCGGGTCCTGGTTGAAGATATTGATGGTGGGAGGACTCTTCTGGTGGTGCAGGGCCAGCACGGTGAACACACTTTCAATGCCGCCCGCGCCACCCAAGAGATGCCCCGTCATGGACTTGGTGGAGTTCACCACCATCTTGAAGGCGTGGTCACCGAGAGCCGCCTTGATGGCGTTCGTCTCATTCACGTCACCCAGGGGCGTGGAAGTCCCGTGCGCATTGAGGTAGCTCACTTGGTCCGCATTCACACCAGCGTTGCGCAAGGCATTGACCATGGCGCGCCGAGGACCATCCATGCTCGGCGCCGTCATGTGCCCGGCATCCGCACTCATGCCGTAACCGGAGACTTCGGCGTAGATTTTGGCGCCGCGTGCTTTGGCGTGCTCGTACTCCTCAAGCACCATCACGCCAGCTCCCTCACCCAGCACGAACCCATCCCGATCCTTGTCCCAGGGGCGGGACGAGGTGGCAGGGTCATCATTGCGGGTCGACAGCGCGCGCATCGCCGCAAAACCACCGACACCCAGCGGCGAGACAGTGGCTTCTGAGCCACCCGCCACGATCACGTCGGCATCGCCGTACTCGATCTTGCGTGCACCTTCGCCAATGCAATGCAGGCCGGTGGTGCAGGCGGTGACGACAGCAAGGTTCGGTCCCTTGAAGCCAAAGCGCATGGACACGTGGCCTGCGATCATGTTGATGATCGAGGCCGGAACAAAAAATGGCGAAATCCGGCGCGGCCCGCGGCTCACATACTCGGCATGGGTGTTCTCGATCAGCGGCAGACCACCGATCCCCGAGCCAATGATGCAGCCAATCCGGTTGGCTTCTTCTTCATCCAGCGCCTCGCCCACGGGCAGGCCCGAATCCACCACGGCCTGATGGGCCGCTGCGATGCCATAGTGGATGAACGTATCCATCGCGCGCGCATCTTTGGCGCTGATGTACGACTCCAGGTCAAAGCCCTTGACCTCGCCCGCGATTTTGCAGGCGAAGCTAGAAGCATCAAACTTGGTGATGAGGTCAATACCGGATCGCCCGGCGAGAAGATTGGCCCAGGCATCTGCCACCGTGTTTCCCACGGGGCTGATACAACCCAGGCCGGTCACGACAACGCGACGACGGCTCATGGGGACCTTAGGCCTTCTGGTGGCTCATCGCATAGTCGATGGCGTTTTGCACGGTGGTGATCTTTTCGGCGTCCTCGTCCGGGATCTCGATTCCGAATTCATCTTCCAGGGCCATCACCAGTTCGACCGTGTCAAGCGAGTCGGCACCGAGATCGGCCACAAAGGACTTTTCACTGGTGACCTGGCTCTCTTCCACGCCGAGTTGCTCGGCAATGATTTTCTTAACACGTGCTTCGATATCGCTCATAAGTCCCTCTGAGGGTGGTTGAAATACAGACCATCATTTTAGCCGGCCTAGGGAAGCACCCCTAGACGGCCCGCCGGACGGCTTTTGCGGCGCCTGAAAGAATCGTCTGGCCGGCTCAGGCCATGAACATGCCACCGTTGACGTGCAGTTCCTGCCCCGTCACGTAGGCTGCATGCGGACTGGCGAGGTAAGCCACCGCATGCGCGATGTCGCTGGGCTTGCCGAGATGCCCCAGCGGAATCTGACCCAGCAAGGCCTTCTGCTGCTCTTCCGGCAGTGCGGCTGTCATGTCGGTTTCGATGAAACCCGGTGCGACACAGTTGACCGTGATGTTGCGGCTGCCCAGTTCGCGTGCCAGTGCCCGCGTCATGCCCGCCACGCCCGCCTTGGCCGCGGCGTAGTTGGCCTGCCCCGCATTGCCCGAGGCGCCCACCACGCTGGTGATGCTGATGATGCGCCCATAACGCTGCTTCATCATCGGACGGATCACGGCGCGGCTCATCCGGAACACGGCCTTGAGGTTGGTATCGAGCACGGCGTCCCAGTCGTCGTCCTTCAGCCGCATCGCGAGCATGTCGCGCGTGATGCCGGCGTTGTTCACCAGCACCTGCACGCCGCCGTGGGCCTTGAGGATCTCTTCAATCAAAGCTTCGGCCGCCGCGCCATCGTTCACGTCCAGCTTCGCACCACGACAACCCGCTGCGGCACCAGGCTGCGCCGCCAGTGAAGCCGATATTTTGGCAGCGCCGCCATCGCTGGTCGCGGTGCCGATCACGATCAGGCCACGGGCGACCAGTTCGTGCGCAATGGCAGCGCCGATGCCACGAGAAGCGCCGGTGACGAGAGCCACCTGGCCCGCAAATTGGATTTCAGACATAGAGTTTGCTCCGCCACTCAGGCGAGAAGGGCTTGGACTTCGGCCAGCGTGGCCGTATCGTACAGGGCGACACCCGTCAGGTCGTGGTCGACTCGCTTGACCATGGCGGTCAGGACCTTGCGTGGTCCGCACTCGATCAGCGTCAAGATACCGCGGGCCTTGATGGCACCCACACATTCCACCCAGCGGACCGGGCCAAAGGCCTGGCGATAGAGCGCATCGCGGATGCGGTCTGGATCGGTCTCTACTGCCACATCAATGTTGTTGATCACCGGAATCCGAGGCACGCCGAAGGCCGTGGCTGCGAGTTTTTCCTTGAGTTTTTCGGCGGCCGGCTTCATCAGACTGGAGTGGAACGGCGCCGACACCGGCAGGGGCAAGGTGCGCTTCGCACCATGGGCCTTGAGAAGCTCGCAAGCTCTATCCACTGCGGCCTTGCTGCCGGCGATCACGGTCTGCACTGGGTCGTTGAAGTTCACCGCTTCAACCACCTCGCCACTGTTGGCACCAAACGAAGCCTGCGCTTCGGCGCAGCCCTCCATCACCCGTGCCGCCGTCAGACCGAGCACGGCAGCCATGGCACCCGCACCCACCGGTACGGCATCCTGCATGGCGGCAGCTCGAAAACGGACCAGTGGCGCAGCCTGCGACAAGGTCAGAACGCCCGAGGCCACCAGCGCCGAATACTCGCCCAGCGAGTGGCCCGCCACGACGGCCGGCAACTCACCTCCCTCGGCAAGCCACACGCGCCAAGCGGCCACACCCGCCACCAGCATCACGGGCTGGGTGTTGGTGGTCTGCGCCAGCAAGTCGCCCGGACCCTCGCGGATCAACTTGCCGAGGTCTTCCCCCATCGCATCCGAGGCCTCTTTCAGCGTTTCCAGCACGGCCGGATGATCACCCCATGCGTCGAGCATGCCGACCGACTGGGATCCCTGGCCAGGAAAGACAAAAGCAAATTTCTTCATATCAACGAAATGTCTGTGTTGGGCAAAGCTACGTACGCCGCACCTCAGAAGTCCAGCAGCACCGCACCCCAGGTAAAACCGCCACCGACCCCCTCGAGCAAGAGGGTGTCACCCTTCTTGACCTGCCCCGCCCGGACCGCGTGATCCAGCGCCAGGGGAATGGAGGCCGCCGATGTGTTGCCGTGCTGATCCACCGTGACCACCACTTTTTCCATCGGCAATTTGAGCTTCCTGGCCGTGCTTTGCATGATGCGGATGTTGGCCTGGTGCGGAATCAGCCAGTCGATATCGGCCGCGGTTTTCCCCGCCTTGTCCAGCACGGCACGGGCCGTGTCTTCCAGCACACCGACCGCCAGCTTGAAAACCGCCTGGCCGTCCATCTTGAGCAGCGGATCGCCCAGCACATTGCCGCCGGACACGTGACCCGGAACGCACAGGATTTCTGCATGCTTGCCATCGGCATGGATGTCGGTGGACAGGATGCCCGGCACGTCACTGGCCTCCAGCACCACCGCACCCGCGCCATCGCCAAACAGCACACAGGTCGTGCGGTCGTTGAAATCCAGGATGCGGCTGAACACCTCGGCACCTACCACCAAGGCCTTTGTCGCCGTGCCGGTCTGTATCAGCGAATCGGCCAGGGTCAGCGCATAGATGAAGCCACTGCACACCGCCTGCACGTCGAACACCGGGCAACCGGCAATGCCCAGCTTGTGCTGCAAGATGGCCGCCGTGGACGGGAACACCATGTCGGGCGTGGACGTGGCCACGATGATCAGGTCGATGTCTGCAGGCAAGGCACCGGCTGCAGCCATCGCCTGCCGACACGCCTCGGCAGCCAGATCGCTGGCGAACACCCCGTCGGCCGCGAAATGCCGCGCCCGGATTCCGGTGCGCTCCACGATCCACTCGTCGCTTGTCTCCACGCCCCGCTGCGCCAGCAAATCCACCATGTCGGCGTTGGTCAGGCGTCTGGGCGGCAGGCTGCTGCCGGTGCCGGAGATACGGGCGTGTTGGGTCATAGGGAGAACAGACTGGCTTAGATGGTGGGAATACTCTTGAATTCACTGGCCGTTGCGGCTGCCGAAAGCAGGGGCGCTGCATGGGCGATGCGCTTCTGCACGTTGTCCAGCAAGCCATGGTGGGCGGCATCATAAGCCCGGCTCAGGGCCTGCTCAAAGGCAAACGCGTCCGCCGAGCCATGGCTCTTGAACACCAGGCCACGCAGACCGAGCAAGGCTGCGCCATTGTACCGGCGGTGATCCACCCGTTTTTTGAACGACGATAGAACAGGATAGGCCACGATGGCCGCCATTTTTCGGAAGATATTTCTTGAAAACTCTTCCCGGATGAATCCGCCAATCATCGAGGCCAGGCCTTCGCTGGCCTTCAGCGCCACATTGCCGACAAAGCCGTCGCAGACCACCAGATCGGTGCTGCCCTTGAACACGTCGTCGCCTTCGACATTGCCGAAAAAGTTGAGATCGCCGGTGTTGGATGCATTTCGCAGCAATACACCCGCCTTTTTGATCACTTCACTGCCTTTGATGAGCTCTTCGCCCACGTTGAGCAGGCCCACGCTGGGCTCATTGCGCCCGGTGGTGGCCGCAACCAGCGCCGAGCCCATGACGGCAAACTGCAGCAGGTGTTCGGCCGTGCAATCCACGTTGGCCCCCAGATCCAGCACGGTGGTGGCGCCACCGCGCGCGTTGGGCAACTGCGTCGCGATGGCCGGGCGGTCAATGCCATCCAGGGTTTTGAGCACATAGCGCGCAATCGCCATGAGCGCACCCGTGTTGCCGGCCGAGACCACAGCCTGGGCGGCCCCATCCTTGATCTGCTGGATCGCGACCCGCATCGACGAGTCTTTTTTCCGACGCAGCGCCACTTCCACCGGGTCGTCCATGGCGACCACCTCACTGGCGGGCACCACGCGACAGCGCACGTTGTTGGTCACCTGAGGCCAGGCGGCGAACGTCTCGGGCTTGCCAATCAGCAGCACCTGGGCCTGCGGATGACTGGCGAGAAAGGCCTCGCAGGCCGGCAAAGTCACGGCCGGACCGACATCCCCCCCCATGCAATCGACTGCGATGGTGATCATATGGACTACCTGATGCGGGTGCACGGTGCACCACAAGAATGAAAAAAGCCCGCATGAAGCATGCGGGCCTGTGCCTTGACCACCCTCCCATCCCCGAACGCGATATCGCGATCGGGCACGGGTCGGGCCGTCGACTTAGGCTTCAGACTTGTTTTTCAGCACCTGACGGCCACGGTAAAAACCGTTGGGGCTGATGTGGTGACGCAGGTGCACTTCGCCGGTGGTGGGCTCGACAGCGATGCCGGGCACATTCAGCGCGTTGTGCGAACGGTGCATGCCGCGCTTGGAAGGGGACTTTTTGTTTTGCTGAACGGCCATGATGGGCTCCTGAAATCGGTGGGGTCAATCGGGTGCGCCTGGTTTCCTGGGGACCACCGACCACCATTCGGTGAAATCGATGCCGGCGCAAAGCCTAGCATTATAGCCCGAAGCAAGTCGCCTGACCCAAGCTGCTTCACAAGCCAAGTGCTGAACGGTCGAAGCCATCTACTTTTTTTTGAGTTTCGCCAACTCGGCAAACGGGTTTCTGCGCTGTGGCTCCAGATCATCAGCGGCGACTTCCAGGTCGGCCACCTGCATGGGCACGTGGACCGGACAGGTCTCGTGCATGGGCACGATCGGCACCTCCATCAACAGCTCGTCTTCCAGCAGCTCATGCAGGTTCGGGCGCGGCTCCAGCGGCAGCAGGTCCTCTTCGCAGTCGTCGTCCTCGGCAGCGGCAGTCGCCTCATCGGCCACAAAACGAAACCACCGGTCCACCTGAAGCGGCAGCTCCACCGGCCCCAGACAACGCTGGCAGGTCAGCGGCACGTTGGTTTCGGCCTGCAGGTGCAGCCACACCGCAGGCGCGCCACCCTTCGCTGCGGGGCGGAGTTCACCCTGCGCCGTCCAGCTGACCGACAGCGCCCCGGCATCAACGAAGTTCGGATGCAGTTCCTCGATCAGGCGCGCAAACCCGGTCAGCGGTTCGTCGGCCTGCAGGCTGGCGCCGGCCCGGGCAAAGGCAATGACGTCAAGCCGGGCGGCATTCCATGCCGTGTTGGGGTTCGGTTTCATTCGGGAAGTGTAAAAGAATGGGCGGAGAATACCGGCATGCCCGTCCACAGCCCGTCCATGACCACTCCCCCACTGCGCCCCCTGATTCTGGGTTCCAGCTCCCGCTACCGGCGCGAACTGCTCGCCCGGCTGAAGGTCCCCTTCGACACGGCCAGCCCCGAGGTGGACGAAACGCCCCGGGCCGGCGAGCGACCTGCCGATCTGGCCGTGCGCCTGGCGCTGGAAAAAGCGCGGGAAGTGGCCAGCCGCCACCCGGAAGCGGTGGTGATCGGCAGCGACCAGGTGGCCGATCTGTACGGCGAACCGCTGGGCAAGCCCGGCAGCCACGAACGTGCTGTGGCGCAGTTGCGGCGCCTGAGCGGCCAGACCGTCATCTTCCAGACCGCGCTGGCGGTGGTGTGCCAGGCCTCCGGCTTTGAACAAAGCGACATCGCGGCCGTGCGCGTCGTGTTCCGAGACCTCAGCGAAGCAGAAATCGAACGCTACCTGCGCGCTGAGCAGCCGTACGACTGCGCCGGCAGCGCCAAAAGCGAAGGCCTGGGCATTGCGCTGCTGGAGCGCATCGACAACGACGACCCCACCGCACTGGTCGGCCTGCCGCTCATCCGCACCTGCCGCATGATCCGTGCCGCCGGGGTGCACGTGTTGTGAGCACCCACTCCGCCACACCCGGCACGTTGTACCTGGTGCCGACCCCGCTGGACTTCGGCTGCCAGCCGGACGGCGAGGCGCCGCTCCCCATCGGCCAGCTGCTGCCCGACAGCACCCTGGCCGTGGCGGCCCGACTCACCCACTGGATCACGGAAAACGCCAAGAGCACGCGCGCCTTCCTGAAACGGGTGGACGCGGTCCACAGCCTGGCCGCGCCGCTGCAGGCGCAACACATCACCGAGCTGCCACGACAGGCACACAAGAAGGGTGACCACGCGCCCGCCACCGCAGACGACGCCCAGGCCCGCGCCCTGCTCGCCCCAGCACTGCTGGGGTACGCCATCGGTCTGGTCAGCGAAGCAGGCACGCCCGCCATTGCCGACCCGGGCAGCTCCATCGTGCGCGCCGCCCATGCACTGGGCCTGCCGGTCGTGCCGCTGGTGGGGCCGGTGTCGCTCATGCTGGCCCTGGCGGCCAGCGGGCTGAACGGTCAGAACTTCGCGTTTGTCGGCTATGTGCCGCAGGAGCCCACCGAACGCGCCAGGCGCCTGCGCGAGCTCGAAGCCCTGGCCCTGAAAACCGGGCAGACACAGATCCTGATTGAAACACCCTACCGCAACGCTGCCCTGCTGCAAGCCCTGCAGCAGACCCTGCACCCCCACACCCGCTTGGCCGTTTGTTGCGGGCTCACGCTGGCGCAGCAGGTCACGCGCAGCGCGCTGGTCAGTGACTGGAAGCACCCCCGGAAACAGGCCAGCCTGGCTCAGGAACTGCCGCTGGGCGCCCCTGCCGTGTTCTTGATCGGTCGCTGAGCGCGCCGCGCCGATGCGTCGGCGTCCAGCTCAGCCCAGCGCCTTGAGCATGTGCGCGCGCACCGCGGCGCTCAGCTCCGGGTTGGCCAGCGCCAGATCGATGGTGGCTTCCAGGAAGCCCTCTTTGCTCCCGCAGTCGTAACGCTTGCCGTCGTAGCGGAAGGCATACACCTTCTCGGTGCCAATCAGTGCCGCAATGCCGTCGGTGAGCTGGATCTCGCCCCCGGCGCCGCGCGGCTGGCGTCGGATGCTGTCAAACACCGCCGGCGTGAGGATGTAGCGTCCTGCCACCGCCAGCGTGGACGGTGCCGCCTCGGGCGTCGGCTTCTCCACCATGGCAAACACCTCGGCCACCGATGCATTGACGCCGTGCGTGTCCACCACGCCATAGCGACGGGTTTCCGAGCGCGGCACATCCTGCACGGCCAGTACCGTGCCCGGGTGGGTCTCGTAGGCGGCCACCATCTGCTGCAGCACCGTGGGACCTCCCTCGGCCTGGTCTCGCCCCAGCATCAGGTCGTCGGCCAGCAGCACGGCAAACGGCTCGTCGCCCACCACACTCTCGGCACACAGCACCGCATGGCCCAGCCCGAGCGGCCTGGCCTGTCGCACAAACACGCAGTCCATGTCATCGGGCTTGATGGCGTGCACCAGCTCCAGCAACTCGGTCTTGTTGCCCTTTTCCAGCTCGTACTCAAGCTCGAACGCCGCATCAAAATGGTCGCCAATGGCCCGCTTGTGCCGCCCGGTGATGAAGATCATCTGGCGAATGCCCGCCGCGTACGCCTCATCCACCGCGTACTGGATCAAAGGCTTGTCCACCACCGGCAGCATCTCCTTGGGGATGGCCTTGGTGGCAGGCAGAAAGCGGGTCCCCATGCCGCCTACGGGGAAAACAGCTTTGCGAATCAACATGTTTTTGACATTCCCTTGTTTGTGATGGATTTACACCCTAAACTCCATTATCAGGGCCACTGTGTCTGGTGTGTCCTGATCTCCACACGATGGTTCCAAACGGGCCACGTCGCTGAAGGCGCTGCCAAAGCGTGAGCCATTTCGGGTCATGAACGAGGCGGACATCGCGGCCTCTGTGCTGGGATGCCACCTGGGCAACTGGCGTCTTGCCTCGCAGCTCCAAACGGTCCCATGGTCTCTGGCCCGAACACGGCCCATGACCCCACATCACTGCGTCATCGGCTGGTGCGGCTCGGGCATCCGCACCTGACCCCTCAGCCAACAGAGTTTCCCCAAATGGCTGGAGACCATGGCGGGCAGCAAGATTTCAACGCCGGGCCGGTGATCCGCGTGGCAGCAGACGATCACCGCTTTCTCGTGACCGGCACACTGCAGGCCGCGCGGACCGGGGGCATAGCGCTGCTGAAGCCCGCGGCGCGCAACACCGCCATTACGCAGGCAGCCCAGCGCCGCCATGCCGAACGAGCAAAAGACGCGGGGTTCCAACTGGCGCAGCTGGACTGCCACCGTCCCCCTGCACCGCTGCATGGCCCGGCCTTGGGCCGGTACGGGATCATCGACCGGGGTGAGCGCTTCGAGGCGAAACGTATCGGGGTCAAACCCGGCACCAGCCTGAGCCTGCCAGAGCACCACCGCCGCGCCGAACACCGGATCGTGGTGAAAGGCCCCGCCGAAGTGAAGTTCAGGAAAGATGTATCCCTGCTGGCCGGAAGCCAGTCCACCAACATCCGATTGGCGAGGTACACCGCCTGCACAATCCCGGCAAACGTGAACCGGAAATGCTCTCGGTGCAGTCGGGCAGGTACCTCGGCGAAGAGGCCATCGTGCGGCTGCAGGACACCTAGGGCCGCACTGGCTGAAAGCGGTCGCACTCGTGAAAGAGAGCTCATGCCCTGCTCGCTGTGTACCCCGTCAGCGGCTTTTTCCCTGGCGTGCAAAGACAAGTCATGCGCTAACATCGATTGCAGTTTCCCGCCAATCCCTATGCGCCTCACTCCGTTCGAACGCGACACACTCAGGCACAGATCTCAGATTCGCTTTGCGTCGGAAGGGTTGATTGAACACCACAGCAGCAGTGGCCAGCCGTCCTCGACCCGGTGCGCCAGCAGGTAGTGTTCTTGTGAGCGACATGCCTGGCCCTACCCCGAACCCTGGCGCGGCATGACCACGCCCGACCTCCCATGAACATCCTTCTCACCGGCGGCGCCGGCTACATCGGCAGCCACACCTTCATTGCCCTGCGCGAGGCCGGCTTCGAGCCGGTCATTCTGGACAACTTTGCCAACAGCCACCCGGTGGTGCTGGAGCGGCTGGAGCGCATCACCGGCCGGCCGGTGACGCTGGAGCGCGGCGATGTGCTGGACACGCCGTGGGTGGAAGCGGTGCTGCGCCGCCACCAGCCGGCGGGTGTGGTGCACTTTGCCGGCGACAAGGCGGTGGGCGAGAGCGTGGCGAACCCGCTGAAGTACTTTCACAACAACATCGGCGGCGCGGTGAGCCTGCTGCGCGCCATGGCGGCGGTGTTTGCCGACGGCAGCGCTCCGGCCTTGCCCACGCTGGTGTTTTCCAGCAGCGCCACGGTGTATGGCGACCCGGCTTCGGTGCCCATCACCGAAGACTTTCCACGCAGCCACACCAACCCCTACGGCCACAGCAAGCTGGTGATCGAGGACATGCTGTCGGCGCTGCGCGTGGCCAGCCCGGCCTGGCGCATCGGCGTGTTGCGCTACTTCAACCCGGCGGGCGCGCACCCGAGCGGGCTGATTGGCGAGGACCCGGCCGACATTCCCAACAACCTCATGCCCTACGTGACGCAGGTGGCGGTGGGCCAGCGGCCGCATGTGAACGTGTTCGGCGGCGACTACCCGACGCCCGACGGCACCGGCGTGCGCGACTACATCCACGTGCAGGACCTGGCCGCCGGCCACGTGGCGGCGTTGCAGGCGCTGCTGACCAAGGGCGAGAGCTTCACGGTGAACCTGGGCACGGGCCGCGGCGTGAGCGTGCTGGAGGCGGTGCGGGCGGTCGAAAAGGCCAGCGGCCGGCTGGTGCCCTATGTGATCGCCCCGCGCCGCGCGGGTGACGTGGCGCAGTGTTACGCCGACCCGTCGCTGGCGAAGCGGCTGCTGGGATGGGAAGCGAAGCACACGCTGGAACAGATGTGTGCCGACGCCTGGCGCTGGCAGAGCGGCAATCCGAACGGCTACCGGGGCTGAGCCCTAGGTGGTTTACGGACTGGCCCGGAGCCTGCTGACCGACCCGCTGTTCTGGGTGGCGTTGGTGCTGGCGCTGGGCTGGTGGCTGATGCGCCGCCACCCCGTTGCGGCGCGCCGCAGCGTGGGCCTGGCCCTGCTGATGCTGTTGCTGCTGGGCTGGATGGCCCTGCCCGACCGGCTGATGCACGCACTGGAAACCTGGCACGCCCCGGCCAACCAGGACCCTTCAGCCTACGCGGGCGTCGTGGTGCTGGGTGGCGCGTTCGAGCGCGCTTCGCTGCAGCTCGGGCGCAAGCAGGTGCAGCTGAATGCGCACGCCGATCGCCTGACGGAGGCAGTGGCGCTGGCCAGAGCCCACCCCGGCCTGGCGCTGGTGTTCACCGGCGGCTGTGTGGACACGGGGGAAGGCTGCGTGGCCGAAGCCGTGCTGGCCCGCCACTTTTTCACCCGCATGGGTGTGCCACCCGGACGCGTGTTGTACGAGGCGGCTTCGCGCACCACGTATGAAAACGCGGTGCTCACCGCGCAACTGCCGGGCGTGGACAAGACGCGCCCCTGGCTGCTGCTGACCTCGGCCTGGCACATGCCGCGGGCGATGGCGGCGTTTCGGGCCCAGGGCTGGAACGTGACACCCTGGCCGGCGGACTTCCGCAGCAACCAGCACACACCCTGGACGGCCTATTCGCTGACCCGCGGTGTGCAGCAATGGCAGTTCGCACTGCACGAATGCCTGGGGCTGCTGGCGTACTGGGTGTCGGGCCGGGCAGCGCTGTAGGCGGGCGAGCTTAGGCGACCAGCCCGGTGCGGGGGGTGCTCAGCGCAGCTGCACGCCCGCGCTGCGCGCGGCCAGGAACATGCCCTCACCCACGCTGGCACCGAAGCGCCGGGCCAGGCGCAGGCCCAGGTTTTCCCGCTGGGTGTAGTCCACGATGTCTTCGGCCTTGACGATGTCCCGGGCCACCGAGTCGAGACTGCCCAAGCCGTCGGCCAGGCCCAGCGTGACCGCCTGCTGGCCGCTCCAAACAAGCCCGCTGAAGGTGTCGGGGGTTTCTTTCAGGCGTTCGCCGCGGCCTTTTTTCACCACCGTGATGAACTGCGTGTGGATTTCGCCAAGCATGGATTGCATGTAAGCGCGCTGGGCATCGTCTTGCGGGCTGAAGGGGTCGAGCATGCCCTTGTTGCTGCCGGCGGTCATGAGGCGGCGCTCGATGCCGAGCTTTTCCATCAGGCCGGTGAAGCCGAAGCCGTCCATGAGCACGCCGATGCTGCCCACCAGGCTGGCCTTGTCCACATAGATGTCGTCGGCGGCGGCGGCGATGTAGTAAGCGGCCGAGGCGCAGGTTTCTTCCACCACCGCATAGACCTTCTTCTGGTGCAGGGCCTTCAGGCGCGTGATTTCGTCGTTGATGATGCCGGCCTGCACGGGACTGCCGCCGGGCGAGTCGATCAGCAGCACGATGGCCACGGCACCCTTGTCTTCAAACGCGCTGACCAGCGAACTGACCACGTTGGCCGCGCTGGCCTCGGCGGACGAGGCGATCTCGCCCTTGATCTCGATCACGGCGGTGTGCGGCGTGCTCACGGCGGTATTGACCTCGTCGGCGTGGTAGATCATCCACGCCAGGGCGGCCAGGGCAACGAGCCAGGTCAGTCGCATGAAGAGCTTCCAGCGGCGGGCCGCCTGCTGCTCTTTCAGGGCCGCGAAGATCAGCTTTTCAAGGGTCGCGCGCTCCCAGGCCACGCCCTGGGGGCGCTCCCCGGAGAGATTGCCGGGCAGGCCGGTGTTGTCGTCGTTCATGTTGGCGGCTTCTCAGAATTCCACGGGTTTGAGGTTGTATTGTGACCGCCAGTGAATCACCCCGCCCTGCTCCAAGAGTTCGATCTTCACCAGCGCGCCGCGGCAGGGACCGCCGCGGCAAGCCCCCGTATCGGGTGCATAAACGGCGCCGTGCGTGGCGCAGACCAGCCAGCGGCCGGTGTCGTCAAAAAAGCGGTTGGGCTGCCAGTCCATTTCCATGGCCACGTGGGCGCAGCGGTTGAGGTAGGCATGCACCTGTCCCTGAAAGCGGATGGCAAAGGCGCGGCAGGTCTGGCCGCCGTAGACCACGTCGAACGGCACCGCCAGACCGCTGTCGAGCAGATCGGCGCTGCGGCACAGCGGGTGCAGGCTCTGCGGGTCGGGCGTGTCCATGGCCGCGCGCGGCTCCGCTCAGGCGTGGGCGGCCAGCCAGGCGTGCAGGTCGCGCACAGAATGCGCCACATGCAGCGGCTGCAGGGCATGAAAGGCATCGGGCTCGTGGGCGCCGTAGCTCACGCCCACGCTGGCGCAACCGGCGTTCAGCGCCATCTGCAGGTCGTGTGTGGTGTCGCCGATCATGAGCGTGCGCTCGGGCTCCACGCCGAACTCGGCCATCAGCTCGTGCAGCATCAGCGGACTGGGTTTGCCGGCGGTCTCGTCGGCGGTGCGCGAGCCGTCGAACATGCCCTGCAGCTCCACGCTGCGCAGCGCTTCGTCGAGCCCACGGCGGCTTTTGCCGGTGGCCACGGTCAGCCAGTGCTGGCGGCCTTTCAGGTCGGCCAGCAGAGGCAGCACGCCGTCAAACAGGCTGATGTCGTCTTGGTGCGCGAAATAGTGGTGGCGGTAGCGCTCACCCAGCAGCTTGTGCTTGTCGGCCGGCACATCGGGCGCGGCGTGCGCCAGCGCCTGCATCAGGCCCATGCCGATGACGTAGCTGGCGGCTGTGTCGCTCGGCACGGTGCCGCCGACATCGGCCACCGCAGCCTGGATGCAGCGGGTGATGAGGGCGGTGGAATCGAACAGGGTGCCGTCCCAGTCGAAGGCGATGAGGTCGAATTGGCGCGGGCGCATGGGGAAGTTGGGTGGGTCAGGCCAGGGCTTGCGCGTGGTGGCGCAGCTGGTCATCGATGAAGCTGCTGATGAAGTAGTAGCCATGGTCGTAGCCGGCGTGGCGGCGCAGCGTGAGCGGCTGGCCGACCTGCGCACAGGCCACCTCGAACGCTTCCGGGTAGAGCTGCTCGGCCAGGAATTTGTCGGCCAGGCCCTGGTCGATCAGGATGCCGCCGGGGTATGGCGCTGAGGTTTGCGCCACCATCAGCAGGCTGGCGTCGTGCGCCGCCCAGGTGCTTTCGTCCTGCCCCAGGTAGCCGGTGAAGGCCCTGTGGCCCCAGGGGCATTTCGTGGGCGCACAGATGGGCGCGAAAGCCGAGACGCTTCGGAAGACGCCGGGGTGGCGCAGCGCGAGCGTGAGCGCACCGTGGCCGCCCATGGAGTGGCCGAACAGGCCGAGGCGTTCTCCGTCCAGCCCGAACGCTGCCGTCACCGCAGGCAGCAGTTCCCTGAGCAGGTAGCTCTCCATGCACCAGTGGCCCGACCAGGGCGCCTGGGTGGCATCGAGGTAGAAGCCCGCACCGGCGCCGAAGTCCCAGTGGTGGTCTTCGCTGTCCACGCCGGTGTTGCGCGGGCTGGTGTCGGGCATCAGCAGGGCCAGGCCCAGCTGCGCCGCGGTGCGCTGTGCACCCGCCTTGATGGCAAAGGTTTCTTCGGTGCAGGTGAGGCCGGCCAGGAACGTGAGCAAGGGCACGCGCTGGCCCGCCACCGTCTGCGGTGGCAGGAAGAGGCCGAAGCGCATCGGCAGGCCGACCTCGCCGGAGGCATGTTGGTAGAAACGCTGAACACCGCCGAAGCAGCCATGTTCGCTGAGCAGTTCAAGACGGTCAAAAGCCATGATCAAAATTCGATCACACTGCGAATGGACTCACCGCGCTTCATCAGCTCGAAGCCTTCGTTGATGTCTTCGAGCTTCAGCTTGTGGGTGATCAGGTCGTCGATGTTGATCTTGCCGTCCATGTACCAGTCCACGATCTTGGGCACGTCGGTGCGGCCGCGCGCGCCGCCGAAGGCCGAGCCTTCCCACTTGCGACCGGTCACCAGCTGGAACGGGCGGGTACTGATTTCGGCACCGGCTTCGGCCACGCCGATGATGATGCTGCGGCCCCAGCCCTTGTGCGTGCACTCCAGCGCCTGGCGCATCACCTGCGTGTTGCCAATGCATTCGAAGCTGTAGTCGGCGCCGCCGTCGGTCAGCTGGACGATGGCGTCCACCACGTTTTCGACGTTCTTCGGGTTGATGAAGTGGGTCATGCCGAACTTGCGCGCCATGGCTTCACGCTCGGGGTTGAGGTCGATGCCGATGATCTTGTCGGCGCCCACCATCTTGGCGCCCTGGATCACGTTGAGGCCGATGCCGCCGAGGCCGAACACCACCACGTTGGCGCCCGCTTCCACCTTGGCGGTGAAGATGACGGCACCGATGCCGGTGGTGACGCCGCAGCCGATGTAGCAGACCTTGTCGAACGGTGCGTCCTCGCGGATCTTGGCCAGCGAGATCTCGGGGGCGACGGTGTAGTTGCTGAAGGTGCTGGTGCCCATGTAGTGGAAGATGGGCTTGCCGTCGAGGCTGAAACGGCTGGTGGCGTCGGGCATCAGGCCCTTCCCCTGCGTGCCGCGGATCAGCTGGCAGAGGTTGGTCTTGCGGCTCAGGCAGAACTTGCACTGGCGGCACTCGGGCGTGTAGAGCGGGATGACGTGGTCGCCCTTTTTCAGGCTGGTCACGCCCGGGCCCACGTCCACCACGATGCCGGCGCCTTCGTGGCCAAGGATGGCCGGGAAGATGCCTTCCGGGTCGGCGCCCGAGAGCGTGTAGTAGTCGGTGTGGCAGATGCCGGTGGCCTTGATTTCCACCAGCACTTCGCCGAATTTCGGACCTTCGAGGTCCACGGTTTCGATGGTCAGGGGCTGGCCTGATTTCCAGGCGACGGCGGCGCGGGTTTTCATGGTGTGCTCAAAGGAGTTGTGTAAGCGGCAGCGAGGTTACCGCAGTTCACAAGCCCTTTGGGCACGCGCCATCACTTCGGCAAGCTCACTCGGTGGGAGCACCGCCCTGGAACCACTGCGCAAACAGGGCGCGCTCGGCGTCTGTGATGCCGGTGGCGTTGTTCATGGGCATGAGCTTCATGACCACCACCTGCTGGTACACAGTCTGCGCATGCTGTTTCACCGCTTCGGGCGAATCGAGCCGCACGTTTTTCGACTGCAGGGCCTCGCCGTGGCACATCACGCAGCGCTGGGCGATCACGGGCTGGATCTGCGCGTAGCTCACCGTGTCGGGCACGGCCACGGCCTGCACCGGCGCAGGCTTGAGCCAGACGATGAGCGCGAGCAGCGCGACCACTCCTGCTGCGGCATAGGGCCAGGGATGCGGGTTGCGGCCGAGCTTGAAGCCGTGGCGCATGACGAAGAACTGGCGGATGGCCGCGCCGGCAAACATCATGCCGATGAGGATCACCCAGTTGTGTTCGTGCGTGTAGGTGAAGCTGTAGTGGTTGCTCAGCATGGCAAACAGCACCGGCAGCGTGAAGTAGGTGTTGTGCACGCTGCGCTGCTTGCCGCGCTTGCCGTGGATCGGGTCCACCAGCCGGCCGGCTTTCAGGTCGGCCACCACCGTGCGCTGGCCGGGGATGATCCAGAAGAACACATTGGCGCTCATGGCGGTGGCGATCATCGCGCCCATGAGCAGGAAGGCCGCACGGCCGGCAAACATCTGGGTGGCCGCCCAGGCGGCGAAACACACCAGCACCAGCACCAGCGCGCCGACCTTGGCCTCGCCGTTCTTCGTCTGCCCCAGCGTGCGGCAGATGGCGTCGTACAGCAGCCAGAACAGCACCAGGAAAGCCAGCGCGGCAGCAATCGCACCGGCCGGGCTCCATTCCATGATGCGCGGGTCGATCAGGTAGACGCTCGGACTCCAGAGATAGGAGATGAGGAACAGCGCAAACCCAGAGAGCCAGGTGGAATAGCTTTCCCAGTAGAACCAGTGCAGGTGATCGGGCAGCTTGGGCGGCGAAACCGCGAACTTCACCGGGTGGTAGAAGCCGCCGCCGTGCACGGCCCAGAGTTCACCGGACACACCGTCTTTCTTCAGTTGCTCGTCTTGCGGTGGCGTGAGGCTGCTGTCGAGAAAGACAAAGTAGAAGGAAGACCCGATCCAGGCGATGGCGACGATGACGTGCAGCCAGCGCAGCAGCAGATTGGCCCAATCCAGCAGATAAGTTTCCATGGCGCCTCTTCAAACGGAACGACCGTCAGGGTTTGCGACTCACCACCGCGGGCGCTCTGAGTCGGCTGAGGGCCGCCCTGAGTGCGAAACCTTCACACCCGCTCCGCTGCGACCAGACCGAAAGTGTATACACTTTTTGAAAACATTCAACCCGGGACGAACCCGGGCAACCGGATGTCCCTCAACGGGACTTGGCCGCGGGTTCTGCCAGGTCATGCAACAACTGAGCCACCACCGAGGCCGCGATCACGGCGGGCTCCTTGCCGCCAATGCCGGGCAGGCCGATCGGGCAGGTGATGCGGGCCAGCTCCCGGTCGGTGAAACCGCGCTCCTGCAGGCGGTGGCGAAAGCTGGCCCATTTGCTTCGGCTGCCGATCAGCCCCACGAAAGGCAGATCGGCACGCACCCGCTGGCGCTGCAGGCAGGCGGCCACGATGTCCAGGTCTTCGGCGTGGGAAAAACTCATGATCAGCACCCGCGAACCGGCCGCGATGTCGCCCACGGCAGCCTGTGCTGGCTCGGAGTGCTCGGTGCGCACATGCTCGGGCAGGTCGGCGGGGAACACCCCGTCCCGGCTGTCGATCCAGGTCACCGAGAAGGGCAGTGGCGCAAGTGCCTGCACGATGGCATGCCCCACATGGCCACCACCAAACAGGGCCAGTGGCGACCAGGTGGGCGCCAGGCGTTCCCGCAAGGCGGGCCCATCGGCCGCGGCGACCCGCTCGAAGCGCAGCACCAGGCGGCCCCCGCAGCACTGGCCAAGGCTGGGGCCCAGCACCACGCGCTGTTCCCAGGGCGCGCCCACGCCGTCCCCCGGGGCGGTCAGGCTGGCTCGGGCCTGGCGTTGGGCCTCCCATTCCAGATGGCCACCGCCGATGGTGCCCACCAGGGCGTCGGCGAACACCGCCATCCAGGCTCCGACCTCCCGCGGCACGGACCCGTGCGTATCCACCACCGTGACCAGCATGGCGGGTGCAGACGCCAGACGGCGCAATAGATCGTCCAGGTGGCGGACCATGTGTGGTGCGTTTGCCATGAAAATGTGAGTAATCGTAAAGCTGGTCAGCGGCGTCAAGTATCGGGTCAGCCAGCACCCGGCAAAGGTGCAAAACCACCATACACTGCATTCGCCCGCCCACATGGAGCTTGACGGGCCGATCTCCGGTGACACGCGCCACGCACCGGATCACTTACCGAACGATGAGGCCCATCATGAGAGACATCACCCACGCACCGCAAGCCGACACCGGCGCAGCCAGCAACCGCAAGACCGTCTGGGGTCTGCTGGGCAGCCTGACCGCCGTCTTGCTCGCTTCCTGCGCAACGCCCGTGCCGCCCGCACCCGCCCCCAAGCCCATCGCGAAGGCGCCCGCACCGGCTCCGGCCGCACCGGTGGCGGCAGAGCCTGCACCCTTGCTGATCTCTAACGCCGTTTCCCCCCGCGACTACCGCCAGCACGGTGCCCGCCATATTTACGACAAGAATGGCGACCGCATTTACAAAGGGAAAATGCCACCCTTGCTGCTGGGTGTGGGCGTCATGCAGCTTGACATCGACGGGCGGGGCAACATCAAGCGCCTCAACTGGATGCGTCCACCGAGCGACGCAGCCAGCCGCATGGCCATCGAGCGCACCGTGCACGCCGCCGCACCTTTCCCCGCGCCCGTTCGCCTGGGCGGCGTCACCTACACCGACACCTGGCTGTGGGACAAGAGCGGCAAGTTCCAGCTCGACACGCTCACCGAAGGACAGAGCGACCGCTGAACCGAAATGTTTTTTCTCTGAGGTTGACAAGCCCGCATCGCGCGGGCTTTTTTTTGCATCAACTGCCGCGGTAGGTAGAGTAGCTCCAGGGACTGACCAGCAGGGGCACGTGGTAGTGCTGGTCGGCGTGCGCTACTCCAAAATCCAGCGCGACGCGGTTGAGGAAATTGGGCTCGGGCAAGGCCACACCCTTGCGCGCGAAATAGCCCTTCACATCGAATACCAGGCGGTAAGTTCCCGCTTTGAGGTTGGCGTTGTCGTAGAGCAGACCGTCGGGGTTGCGGCCGTCGGCATTGAGCGTAAAGCGCTTGACCAGCGTGGCCTGATCGCCCTCGGTGGTGTAGAGCTCGACGGCCATGCCGGCGGCAGGGCAGCCGTGCATGGTGTCCAGAACGTGGGTACTCAGGCCCATGGGGTGCATCCTTTCAAATGACAGTCGACTGAAAGTGTATACACTTTTTGTTTTTCTGGATATGATGATCGCATGGAAACCTCCAGCACCAGCCAGATCGTCGAGTCCCTCACCAAAGCCATCGTGGAGCACCGGCTGCATCCCGGGACCAAGCTGGCCGAACAGAAACTGGCCGACCATTTCGGCGTTTCTCGCACGCTGGTGCGCCAGGCGCTGTTCCAGTTGTCGCAGAACCGCCTGATCCGGCTGGAGCCTGCGCGCGGCGCCTTCGTGGCCGCGCCTTCGGTGGACGAGGCCAAGCAGGTGTTTGCCGTGCGCCGCATGCTCGAGGCCGAGATGACCCGCGCCTTCGTGCGCCAGGTCACCCCAAGCAAGATCAAGGCTCTGCGCGAACACGTGGCGCAGGAAAAGCAGGCTGTGGACAACCAGGACGTGCCCGGCCGCACCGAACTGCTGGGCGACTTTCATGTGCGCATGGCCGAGCTCATGGGCAACCAGGTGCTGGCCGAGCTGCTGCGCGAGCTCATCTCGCGCTGCGCGCTGATCACGCTCATGTACCAGAGCACCAACGCGGCCGAACACTCCAACGAGGAACACGTGGCCATCGTCAAGGCGCTGGCCGCCAAGGACGAGGAACTGGCGGTGCGCCTCATGAACGATCACCTGCAACATGTGGAGGAGGGCCTGACCTTCGACCGCAAGTTGCCGACCAACGACCTGTCGCTGGCGCTCTCCTAGACCACCCCCATCGCTTGCTCGCTTCGCGTAGCCGCTCCGCCCCTCAAGGGGCAGCACCAGCGGCCTGGCAAAGCCAGTTCCGCGGTGCTACTGGATCAACCTCCTCGCTCCGACCGACATGACCGTCTACGACTCCACCGCCCCCTACCCCCGCGACCTGGTTGGCTATGGCCGTGACGTGCCGCACGCGCGCTGGCCGAACGGTGCGCGCATCGCGGTGCAGTTCGTGCTGAACTACGAGGAAGGTGGCGAGAACTGCGTGCTGCACGGCGATGCCGGCTCGGAACAGTTCCTTTCGGAGATGTTCAACCCGGCTTCCTTCCCGGACCGGCACATCAGCATGGAAGGCATCTACGAATACGGCTCGCGCGCCGGTGTCTGGCGCCTGCTGCGCGAGTTCGAGAAGCGTGGCCTTCCGCTCACCGTGTTTGGCGTCGCCACCGCGCTGGAAAGGCACCCCGAACTGACCGCCGCGTTCCAGCAACTCGGCTACGACATCGCCTGCCACGGCCTGAAGTGGATCCACTATCAGGCCATCGACGAAGCCACCGAGCGCGCTCACATGGCCGAGGCGATGGCGATCCTTGAGCGCATCACCGGCGAACGCCGGGGAGGGGAAGGCCATATCCATGGCCTGGGCTGGTACACCGGCCGCGACAGCCCCAACACGCGCCGCCTGGTGGCCGACTTCGGTGGCTTCGAATACGACAGCGACTACTACGGCGAAGACCTGCCGTTCTGGATGAAGGTGCGCAAGACCGACGGGACGGACGCGCATCAGCTCATCGTGCCGTACACGCTGGACTGCAACGACATGCGCTTCGCCCTGCCCCAGGGCTATTCGCACGCCGACCCCTTCTTCCAGTACATGAAGGACAGTTTCGACGCGCTGTATGCCGAGGGCGACCCTGAGGGGCTGGACCGCCCCAAGATGATGAGCATCGGCATGCACTGCCGCCTGCTCGGCCGCCCGGGCCGCATCACCGCGCTGCAGCGTTTCCTGGACCACATCCAGTCGCACGACAAGGTCTGGGTGGCGCGCCGCCTGGACATCGCGCGCCACTGGAAGGCCACACACCCCGTCAACGCGGCCTGAGGCCACACGCAAGGTTCTCCCATGCCCATCACCCTGGACCAACTCAACGCCGCGCCGCCGGCCGAAGCCGCGATGCTGCTCGACGGCCTGTACGAGCATTCGCCCTGGATCGCCGAGCAGGCGCTGTTGCACAGGCCGTTCGCCTCTCTGGCCGCCCTCAAGCACGCCATGGTGCGCGTGCTCGATGCAGCTGGCGTGGGTCCGCAACTCGCGCTCATCCGAGCCCACCCCGAGCTCGCGGGCAAGGCCATGGTCAGCCAGTCGCTCACCGCGGAATCGACCAATGAGCAGACCAAGGCCGGCCTGACGAACTGCACGCCCGAGGAGTTCGCGCACATCCAGCGGCTCAACGCCGACTACAACGCGAAGCACGGTTTCCCCTTCATCCTCGCGGTGCGCGGCCCGCGCGGCACGGGCCTGACCAAGGCAGAGATCATCGCCACCTTCGAGCGCCGCCTGCACAACCCGGTGGACTTCGAGCGCGCCGAGTGCCTGCGCAACATCCACCGCATCGCCGAGATCCGCCTGAACGACAAGTTCGGCTTCGAGCCCAGGCTGGGCAACGCGGTCTGGGACTGGCACGAAGACCTGGCGCGCCACACCGACCCGGGCTACGCCGAACTCGGCCAGCTCACGGTGACCTACCTGACCGATGCGCACCGCGCCTGCGCGGCCCAGCTGCAGCAGCAGATGCTGGCGCTGGGCTTTGACGAGGCGCACATCGACGCGGTGGGCAACGTGGTGGGCCGCTACCACGGCAGTGCGCCCGATGCGCCCAGCCTGCTGACCGGCAGCCACTACGACACGGTGCGCAACGGCGGCAAATACGACGGGCGCCTCGGCATCTTCGTGCCCATGGCCTGTGTGCAGCAGCTGCACACCAGCGGGCGACGCCTGCCGTTTGCCATCGAACTGGTCGCATTCGCCGAAGAAGAAGGACAGCGCTACAAGGCCACCTTCCTCGGCTCGGGTGCACTCACCGGCCACTTCAACCCGGCCTGGCTCGACCAGCGCGACGCCGACGGCGTCCCCATGCGCGCGGCCATGCAGCACGCCGGCCTGCCCGCCTCGCTGGAGGCCATCGGTGCACTGCAGCGCGACCCTTCGAAATACCTGGGCTTCGTCGAGGTGCACATCGAACAAGGCCCGGTGCTCAACGAACTGGACCTGCCGCTGGGCATCGTCACCTCCATCAACGCCAGCGTGCGTTACCTGGGTGAGGTGATCGGCATGGCCAGCCACGCTGGCACCACGCCGATGGACCGCCGGCGCGACGCGGCCTGCGCGGTGGCCGAGCTGGCGCTCTACGCCGAGCAGCGTGCGGCCGACGACGGCGACTCGGTGGCCACCATCGGCCTGCTGCACGTGCCCAACGGCTCCATCAACGTGGTGCCCGGCGCCTGCAAGTTTTCTCTCGACCTGCGCGCGCCAAGCAATGACCAGCGAGACGCACTGGCGCGCGACATCGTGGCACAGCTGCAGGCCATCTGTGCCCGCCGTGGTGTACGCCACACGCTGGAAGAGACCATGCGTGCCGCCGCCGCGCCGAGCGCCCCCGCCTGGCAGGCACGCTGGGAGGCCGCCGTGGCTGCCCTCGGCTTGCCGCTGCACCGTTTGCCCAGCGGCGCCGGCCACGACGCGATGAAACTGCACGAGCTGATGCCGCAGGCCATGCTGTTCGTGCGTGGCCTCAACAGCGGCATCAGCCACAACCCGCTGGAGTCCAGCACCAGCGACGACATGGACCTCTGCGTGCGCGCCTTCGCGCACCTGCTTGAACAACTCGCCACCGAACACCAAGGTTGAACACCCCATGACCACACCGCAACAACAACTCGACGCCTGGATCGACGCCCACTTTGACGAAGAAGTGGCATTCCTGCGGGAGCTCGTGCGCGTGCCCACCGACACGCCGCCCGGCAACAACGCGCCACACGCCGAGCGCACCGCCGAACTGCTGGCCGCCATGGGCCTGCCCGCAGAGAAACACGCGGTGCCCGAGGCGGAGGTGAAAGCCGCCGGCCTGGAAACCATCACCAACCTGATCGTGCGCCGCCGCTTCGGCGACGGCGGCAGGACGATCGCGCTCAACGCGCACGGCGATGTGGTGCCACCCGGTGAAGGCTGGACGCACGATCCGTACGGCGGCGAGGTCGTGGACGGCAGGATCTACGGCCGCGCCACCGCGGTGAGCAAATGCGACATCGCCAACTTCACGTTCGCCATCCGCGCGCTCGAATCGCTCGGCGCGAAACTCAAAGGCGGCGTGGAACTGCACGTGACCTACGACGAGGAATACGGTGGCGAGGTCGGACCCGACTGGCTGCTCAGGAACGGCCTGACAAAGCCCGACCTGATGATCGCCGCCGGCTTCAGTTACCAGGTGGTGGTGGCGCACAACGGCTGCCTGCAGCTGGAGGTGACGGTGCACGGCGACATGGCGCACGCCGCCATTCCCGACAGCGGGACCGACGCGCTGCAGGGCGCGGTGCACATCCTCAACGCGCTCTATGCGCTGAACGCCGATTACCTGAAGATCTGCTCCAGCGTGGAAGGCATCACCCATCCGTACCTCAACGTGGGCCAGATCAGCGGCGGCACCAACACCAACGTGATTCCCGGCAAGGTGGTGCTGAAGATCGACCGCCGCATGATCCCCGAGGAAGACCCGGCCGAGGTGGAAGCGGCCCTGCGCCACACCATCGCAGAAGCCGCTGCCCGCTTCAACCCGCCACGTGGCGGGCGCGCCATCAGTGTGGACGTGAAACGCATCCTGCTGGCGCGCGCGCTCAAGCCCCTGCCCGGCAACGCACCGCTGGTGCAGGCGATCCAGAAGCACGGCCGCGAGCTGTTTGGCGAAGCCATTCCGGCGGTGGGCACTCCGCTGTACACCGACGTGCGCATCTACGGTGAACACGGCATCCCGGGCGTAATCTACGGCGCCGGCCCGCGCACGGTGCGCGAGTCCAATGCCAAGCGCGCCGACGAGCACCTGGAGCTCGAAGACCTGCGGCGCGCCACCAAGGTGATCGCGCGCACGCTGTACGACCTGCTGCAGCCGGCCTGAACGCCCCTGTGGCAGGGATGCCGGCACCCCTGCCGAAAGGCCCTCGGAACGATGCAGTGGGGCTTGCGTGACACAATCTTTTTCCGAATCCAGGAGATGAGCATGACCCCCGCCGAACAAGCCCTGCGCGACGCCGCGTTCGAATACCACCGCTCGCCCAACCGGGGCAAGATTTCCGTCAACCCGACCAAGCCGCTGTCCAACCAGCGTGACCTGTCGCTGGCGTATTCGCCCGGCGTGGCCTATCCCTGCCTGGCGATCGAGGCCGATCCGTCGCTGGCGGCCGAATACACCTCGCGCGGCAACCTGGTCGGCGTGATCACCAACGGCACCGCCGTGCTGGGCCTGGGGGACATCGGCCCGCTGGCGAGCAAGCCGGTGATGGAGGGCAAGGGCTGCCTGTTCAAGAAGTTCGCCGGCATCGACGTGTTCGACATCGAACTCGCCGAGCGCGACCCGGACAAGCTGGTCGACATCATCGCCGCGCTGGAGCCCACGCTCGGCGGCGTGAACCTCGAAGACATCAAGGCGCCCGAGTGCTTCTACATCGAGAAGAAGCTGCGCGAGCGCATGAAGATCCCGGTCTTCCACGACGACCAGCACGGCACGGCCATCATCTCCAGCTCGGCGCTGATCAACGGTCTGGAGCTGGTGGGCAAGGACATCGGCCAGATCAGGATGGCGGTGTCGGGCGCGGGTGCCGCGGCCATCGCCTGCCTGGACCTGATGGTCAACCTGGGCGTGGCCATCCAGAACATCCTGGTCTGTGACTCCAAGGGTGTGATCCACACCGAGCGCGCCGACGCCCTGGCCGGCAAGCTGGACGAATCCAAGCAGCGCTACTGCCGCAGCACCGCCGCCCGCACGCTGGCCGATGCCATGAACGGCGCCGACGTGTTCCTCGGCTGCTCCGCGGCTGGTGTGGTGGACGCCGACATGGTGAAGAGCATGGGCACTCAGCCCATCATCCTGGCGCTGGCCAACCCCGAGCCCGAGATCCGGCCCGAGATCGCCAAGGCCGCGCGCCCGGACTGCATCATCGCCACCGGCCGTTCGGACTACCCGAACCAGGTCAACAACGTGCTGTGTTTTCCGTACATCTTCCGCGGCGCGCTCGACTGCGGCGCCACCAAGATCACGGAAGAAATGAAGATGGCCTGCGTGCGCCAGATCGCCGACCTGACCAAGAGCGAGATCAGCGACGAGGTGGCCGCCGCCTACGCCGGGCAGGAACTGGTCTTCGGCCCCGACTACATCATCCCCAAGGCCTTTGATTCCCGCCTGATCCTGAAGATCGCGCCCGCCGTGGCGCAGGCCGCGGCCGACTCCGGCGTGGCCACCCGCCCCATCACCGACATGGAGGCCTACAAGGAGAGCCTGAGCCGTTTCGTCACGCAGACCGGCATCCTCATGCGGCCGGTCTTCAACGCGGCGAAGGCCTTGCCCGGCAGCCGCAAGCGCGTGGCCTACGCCGACGGCGAAGACGAGCGCGCATTGCGCGCCGCACAGATGGCGATTGACGAGAACCTGGCGGTACCGATCCTGATCGGCCGCCCGGCCGTGATCGCCGCGCGCATCGAGAAAGCCGGCCTGCGCATCCGCCTGGGTGTGGACGTGGAGAACGTCAACCCCGAGGGCGACCCGCGCTTCCGCCAGTATTGGGAGCAGTACCACAGGCTCATGGCGCGCAACGGCGCCTCGCCGGAGGTGGCCAAGGCCGCCGTGCGCCGCTCCAACACCATCATCGGCTCGCTGATGGTGTCCCTGGGCGATGCCGACGCGCTGATTTGCGGCCTCGTCGGCACCTACGCCACGCACCTGGAACGCATCGACGCCATCCTGGGCAAGCAGCCCGGCGTGACCAACTACGCCGCCGTCAACGCGCTCATGACCGACCGCGGCCCGCTCTTCATCACCGACACCTACGTCAACGAAGACCCGAGTGCCGAGCAGCTGGCCGAGATCGCCTGGATGGCCGCGCAGCAGGTGCAGCGTTTTGGCATTCCGCCCAAGGTGGCCTTTCTCTCGCACTCGAGTTTCGGCTCGTCCAAGCGCGCTTCGGCGAAAAAGATGCGGGCCGCGCGCGACCTCTTCGTGACGCAGCACCCCGAGATCGAATGCGACGGCGAACTGCACGGCGACGCCGCGCTGCAGCCCGAAATCCGCAGCACCTACCTGGCCGACTCCACGCTCAGCGGCTCGGCCAACCTGCTGATCTGCCCGAACCTGGACGCGGCCAACATCCTCTACAACGTGCTCAAGACCACCACCAGCGGCGGCGTGACCGTGGGCCCGGTGCTCATGGGCGTGGCCCGGACGGCCTACATCCTGACGCCTGCGGCCACGGTGCGCCGGGTGCTCAACATGACGGCCCTGGCGGCTGCCGCCAGCCTGCACAGCTGAGCGGTCTTTACCCGCCACCCGGAGGGACGCTGCAGCGTCCCTTTTTTTCGGTCTGCCGCCGGGCGGATGATCCCTCCCCCTCAGGGTTTTCCCTGTCGGATCGGCATTCATCGGTACACATAATGTGTATACAGTTTTGCATGCCATCCGGGAAGCACGGTGCCCGGTCATCCAGCCACCACCCGTCACATGAGGAGATCTCCATGACAACAACGGTTCATCCAGTGGATGAGGTCCTGCCCGCCGGCAAGCTCACGGCCCTGGGCCTGCAGCACGTGCTGGTGATGTACGCCGGCGCGGTCGCCGTGCCGCTGATCGTCGGCCGCGCCCTCAAGCTCAGCCCCGAGCAGGTGGCCATGCTGATCTCGGCCGATCTGTTCTGCTGCGGCATCGTCACGCTGATCCAGTCGCTCGGCGCCACACAGTGGTTCGGCATCAAGCTGCCGGTGATGATGGGCGTGACGTTTGCCTCCGTCGCGCCCATGGTGGCCATGGCCAACAGCAACCCGGGCACCGAGGGCGCAGGCCTGATCTTCGGCGCCATCATCGGTGCGGGCGTCATCTCGATCCTGATCGCACCGCTGGTCAGCCGCATGCTGCGATTCTTCCCGCCGGTGGTCACGGGTTCGATCATCCTGGTCATCGGCATCAGCCTCATGCGGGTGGGCATCAACTGGATCTTCGGCAACCCGGTCGGCCCCACGGCACCTGCCATCGTCAACCCGGAGCACGCCCAGTGGCTGGCCCAGGTGACCGCCACCGCGGGTGCGCCCGGCTCGCTGTTGCCCGCAATCCCGAAGGATCTGGCCCTGGTGCCCAAGCTGCCCAACCCCAAATACGCGGACCTCACCGGTGTGGGCATCGCCGCACTGGTGCTGGTGTCCATCATGCTGATCGCCCGTTACGCCAAGGGCTTCCTGGCCAACATCTCGGTGCTGCTGGGCATCGTCATCGGTGGCGTCGCCGCTGCGGCCATGGGCCTGATGAACTTCGACAAGGTCGCCAAGGCCCACTGGGTCGACATCGTGCTGCCGTTCGAGATCGCCGCGCCGGTGTTCAACCCCATCCTCATCCTCACCATGACGCTGGTGATGATCGTCGTGATGATCGAGTCCACCGGCATGTTCCTCGCGCTGGGCGAGATGACCGACCGCCAGGTGAACCGCGCCGCGCTCACGCGGGGCCTGCGCACCGACGGCCTGGGCACGCTGATCGGCGGCATCTTCAACACCTTCCCCTACACCAGCTTCTCGCAGAACGTGGGGCTGGTCGCCGTCACCGGCGTCAAGAGCCGCTTCGTCTGCGTGGCCGGTGGCGTGATCCTGGTCGTGCTGGGCCTGCTGCCCAAGATGGCGGCGCTGGTCGAATCGCTGCCCACCGTGGTGCTCGGCGGCGCCGGTCTGGTGATGTTCGGCATGGTGGCGGCCACCGGCATCCGCATCCTGGCCGGCGTCGACTTCAAGAGCAACCGCTTCAACGCGATGATCGTGGCGATCTCCATCGGCGTCGGCATGATCCCGCTGATCGCACCCAACTTCAAACAGTGGATGCCCCACGGCATCCACCCGCTGATCGAGTCGGGCATCCTGCTGGCGTCCATTGCCGCCGTGCTGCTGAACCTGTTCTTCAACGGCAGCCAGGCCGACGACCGCGCCGCCATCGCGGCCGCCAGACAGGCCGAAGCACACTGAGCGTGCAGACGCCACACCAGAGAATGGGCCCCTCGGGGCCCATTTTTGTGCGCGCCGACATCATGTTTGGTGCAGCCCGTCGATCGAATGCACCAATACAGGGTTGCTCCGGATGACGCAATGGGCCGCTCCCGCCAAAAATCTGTATACACATTCTGTGTTCACGGCGACCGCACCCACCCTTCCTGGCACCGATTTTGCTGAGGAAGACCGAGCACCGGCCGCTGGCCCGCGCCAACCGCTTTCCAACGGAGAACCCATGAACAAGCGCCACTTCCTCAAGACCACCGCCGCCCTTGCCGCTGCTGCCGCCTTCGGCAGCGCCCATGCACAGACCGCCATCAAGTTCCAGCTCGACTGGCGCTTCGAAGGCCCGGCCGCCCTCTTCCTGCAACCGGCCGCCAAGGGGTATTTCAAGGCCGCCGGCCTGGACGTGACCATCGACTCCGGCAACGGCTCGGGCGGTACCGTCACCCGCGTGGCTTCCGGCACCTACGACATGGGCTTTGCCGACATGGCCGCGCTGATGGAGTTCCATGCCAACAACCCGGACGCCCCCAACAAGCCGGTGGCCGTGATGATGGTCTACAACAATACGCCCGCGGCCGTGCTGGCGCTCAAGAAGAGTGGCATCGCCAAGCCCGCCGACCTCAGTGGCAAGAAGCTCGGCGCCCCGGTGTTCGACGCCGGCCGCAAGGCTTTTCCGATCTTCCAGAAAGCCAACGCCGTGAGCAACGTGGCCTGGACTTCCATGGACCCGCCACTGCGTGAAACCATGCTGGTGCGTGGCGACATCGACGCCATCACCGGTTTCTCGTTCACCTCGCTGCTGAACCTGGAAGCGCGCGGCGTGAAGGCCGAGGACGTGGTGATCCTGCCCTATGCCGACCATGGGGTGAAGCTCTACGGCAACGTGATCATCGCCAGCCCCAAGCTGATCAAGGACAACCCGGCCGCGGTGAAAGCCTTCCTGAGCGCGTTCGCCAAGGGAGCGAAAGAGGTGATGGCCAACCCGGCGGCGGCCATCGAAACCGTCAAGGCGCGCGACGGCATCATCAACGTGGCCCTGGAAACACGCCGCCTGCAGCTGGCGGTCGATTCGGTCGTCGCCAGCCCCGACGCCCGCAAGGAAGGCTTTGGCCAGGTCAACCCCGGCCGCCTCTCGTTGATGGCCTCGCAGGTGTCCGATGCCTACGGCACCAAGACCCGCATCGACCCCAAGCTGGTGTGGAACGGCTCCATGCTGCCCAGCGTGGCCGAACTCAACGTGCTGCCACCCGCGAAGAAATAGGACCCGGCTCGCGCCAGTTTCCATTGGCCTGGGCCAGCTTCCCTTGAGGAGCTGGCCTTTTTTTCAGGACCACGACATGCCCGACCCCATCACCACCGACACCGACAAGCCCTTCGTGGATTTCGACCAGGTCTGGCTCGCCTACAACGAGGAGCTGCTGGCCAAGAACCTCTTCGCCGTGGAGGACATCAACCTCCAGGTGAAGAAGGGCGAGTTCATCGCCATCGTCGGCCCCTCGGGCTGCGGCAAGTCCACCTTCATGAAGCTCACGACCGGGCTGAAGATGCCCAGCATGGGCAAGATCACCATCGACGGCCAGCCGGTGACCGGCCCGCTGAAGATCTCGGGCATGGCCTTCCAGGCGCCCTCGCTGCTGCCCTGGCGCACCACGCTCGACAACGTGCTGCTGCCACTGGAGATCGTGGAGCCCTTCCGCAGCCAGTTCAAGGACCGCCGCAAGGAGTTCGAGGAACGCGCGAAGAAACTGCTGGCCAGCGTCGGCCTGGGTGGCATGGAAAAGAAGTTTCCCTGGGAGCTTTCGGGCGGCATGCAGCAGCGCGCCAGCATCTGCCGCGCGCTGATCCACGAGCCCAAGATGCTGCTGCTGGACGAGCCCTTCGGCGCACTCGACGCCTTCACCCGCGAAGAACTCTGGTGCACGCTGCGCGACCTGTGGGAAGCGCAGCGTTTCAACGTCATCCTGGTCACGCACGACCTGCGCGAGAGTGTCTTCCTCGCCGACACGGTGTACTGCATGAGCAAGAGCCCGGGGCGCTTTGTCGTCAAGCGCGAGGTCGACATCCCGCGCACGCGCGACCTCGAAGTGACCTACACGCCGCAGTTCACCGACATCGTGCACGAGCTCAGAGGCCACATTGGTGCCATGCGCAAAGCCGGCACACCCATCAACCAGTAAGGCGCCACACCATGAACAAAAAACACATGGAGCGCTGGTCTCCGCTGCTGCTGCTGATCGCGATCATCGTGATCTGGGAGGTGATCACCAGCGGCTTCGGCGTCTCGGAGTTCATCTTCCCCAGCCCCTCGCGCATCTGGGAACAGACGCTGGAGCACAAGGTCACCATCCTCGGCCATGCCTGGCGCACCTACTGGGTGACGATGGCGGGCTTTGGCATCGCCATCGTGGTCGGCGTGCTGCTGGGCTTCCTGATCGGCAGCTCGCGCCTGGCCTACGCCGCGGTGTACCCGCTCATGACCGCGTTCAACGCGCTGCCGAAAGCGGCCTTCGTCCCCATCCTGGTGGTGTGGTTCGGCATCGGTGTCGGCCCGGCCATCCTGACCGCCTTTCTCATTAGCTTCTTCCCCATCATGGTGAACATCGCCACCGGTCTGGCCACGCTGGAGCCTGAGCTGGAAGATGTGCTGCGCGTGCTCGGCGCCCGGCGCTGGGACGTGCTGACCAAGGTCGGCCTGCCGCGCTCCATGCCCTACTTCTTCGGCTCGCTCAAGGTCGCCATCACGCTGGCTTTTGTGGGCACCACGGTGTCGGAGATGACGGCATCGAACGAAGGCATCGGCTACCTGCTGATCTCGGCTGGCAGTTCCATGCAGATGGGCCTGGCTTTCAGCGGCCTGCTGGTGGTGGGCGCCATGGCCATGGCCATGTACGAGCTGTTCAGCTTCGTCGAGAAACACACGACGGGCTGGGCGCACAGGCGTGCAGAGTGAACACCCCCCGCTTCGCCTGCGGCGCCACCCCCCACTTGGGGGCGACACTGGCGGCCCGGCGAAGCCGGTTCCGCGGTGTCCTTGAATGGACAGCCACTCACTCCGGCCGCTCTGTCTGAATTGCCATGGATCACGAACAAGCCCTTCGCCATTTGCGCCATGCCAACGAGGTCGCCATCCGCGCCGCCGGCATGGGCCGCCACCCTTTCGGTGCGCTGCTGGTCGCGCCCGATGGCGAGACGGTGCTGGCCGAGCAGGGCAACATCGACACCGTGAACCACGCCGAGTCCACGCTCGCGCGCACCGCGGCGGACAACTGGCCTGGTGACTACCTGGCGCGCTGCACCCTGGTCACCACCTTCGAGCCCTGCGCGATGTGTGCTGGCACGGTCTACTGGGCGAACATCGGTCGCATCGTCTATGGCGCGAGCGAAGAAGCCTTGCTCGCGCTCACCGGCGCCCACGAAGAAAACCCCACCTTGTCACTGCCTTGCCGCGAGGTGATCGCGCGCGGGCAGAAGACCATCGAGGTGGTGGGACCGGTGCCCGAACTCAACGCCGAGCTGCTGGCGCCGCACCGCGATTTCTGGAAAAGCCGGTAAGCCCGGCCCCGACACTCCCCACATGCCTTGGCAAGCCCGCCTGAATCTCGACTACCGCCTCGACGCCCGGCGCACCGTGCTGCGCCACGAACACGACGGCCCGCTGCGCATCTTCAAGAGCCTCTACCCCGAGGGTGACGGCATCTGCCACAACGTCATCATCCATCCGCCGGGCGGCCTGGTCGGAGGAGACGTGCTGGACGTGAAGGTCCACGTGGCCAGCGGCGCACACGGTCTCATCAGTACGCCCGGCGCCACACGCTTCTATGCGTCGGATGGCCTGTCCACCACCCAGCAGGTGGACATCCGCCTGGACGCGGGCGCTCGACTGGAGTGGCTGCCGCTGGAAACGATTGCCTACCCTGGCTGCCAGGCGCACAACACGCTGCGCGCCACGCTGGCGGAAGGTGCCGAACTGCTGGCCTGGGACGTGACGGCGCTCGGCCTGCCCACCGCACACCAGCCCTTTGACCATGGAAGCTTCAGCCAGCGGCTGGACATTCCCGGCCTGTGGCTGGAGCAGGCACGCATCAACGCGGTCGACACCCGGCTGCTCGAATCGCCGCTGGGACTGGGCGGCCAGCGCTGCCTGGGCACCCTGTTCCTGGCGAGTGGCACCGCCTTCACGCGCGAGCGCCGCGAACACCTGCTGGAAGTGGTGCGCGCCACGCTGGAGGGCGAGACGCCCGGCGTCCTCGCCGGCGCCACCTGCCCCAACCCGCAGCTGCTCGTGCTGCGTGCCGTGGCGCCACTGGTGGAGCCGCTGATGGCCCTGTTCCAGCGTGTCTGGTCCGATCTGCGTCCCGCCGCCTGGGGCCTGGGCGCCATCCCACCGCGCATCTGGCGGGTCTGACGGGCCTCCCCGCTGGAACAGCGCCGCTTTCGCTGCGCTGTTTGATGGTTTGAACCCGCCGCGCTTGAGCAGAATGCGGAACAACGTCCCCGCCTTCACGCTCACGCCTGCCCGTTCCCCATGTTTGCCCAACCCACCGCCCTTCACGACGCCCGTGCGCTGGTGATCGACGGCAATCCGCAATCGCGCTCCATTCTGGTGATGCAGCTGCGCGAGTTCGGCATCGGCACCGTGGTGCAATGCCCGCGCCTGGTCGACGCGCGGCGCAGGCTCGAAATGGGCAGCTTCGACATCGTCATCTGCGAGCAGTACTTCGAGCGCGAGGACATCTCGGGCCAGGATCTGCTGGACGACCTGCGCCGCAACCAGCTGCTGCCGTTCTACACGGTGTTCGTCATGGTCACGGCCGAAGCGGCCTACAGCAAGGTGGCCGAAGCTGCCGAGTCGGCCCTCGACGCCTACCTGCTCAAGCCGCACACGGCGGCCCGGCTGGCCGAGCGGATCTACCAGGCACGCGACCGCAAGCAGGCACTCAAGAGCATCTTCGTGGCCATCGAGCAGGAGAACTTCGAGCACGCTGGCGAGCTGTGCAAGCGGCACTTCGAGTCGCGCCAGCCCTACTGGCTGTATGCGGCGCGCATCGGCGCCGAGCTGATGCTGCGGGGCGGCCATCTGGCAGAGGCCCAGAAACTCTACGAGGCGGTGGTGGAAGCCAAGACCCTGCCCTGGGCCCGTCTGGGGGTGGCCAGGGCCCAGCTGGAGGCCGGCTATCCACAGCGCGCCACCACCACCCTGGAAAGCCTGATCGACAGCGAGCCCGGCTTCACCGACGCCTACGATGTGATGGGGCGCGCCCAGTTCGAGCTGGGCAATTTCGAGAACGCGCTGTCCACCTTCAGGATGTCGACCCAGCTCACACCGTCGTCGGTCAACCGCCTGCTCAAGCACGGCATGCTGGCCTACTACGCCGGTGACCGCAGCGAAGGCATTGAGTTGCTCGACCGGGCCACACGCATCGGCCTGGAATCCAAGCTCTACGACCCTCAAGCCCTGGTCTTGCTGGCTTTTGCGCGGCTGGCCAACAACGACCAGCGCGGCCTGCTGCGCTGCACCGAACAACTTGCCCACCTGCGCGAGCGCAGCGTGGAGAACAGCCGCCCGCAGCGGCTGCTGGAAGTGATCGAGACCCTGGTCGCGATCCAGGAATACCAGACCGCGCGCGCGCTGGATGACATCCGGAGAATGGCCAAGACGATCCACAACCCCGAGTTCGACTTCGAGTCGGCCTGCAACCTGCTCGCGCTCATGACGCAGCTGGCCATGCGCTCGATCCAGCTCTACGAAGTGGACGCCGCGGTGGACGCGATGGGCCTTCGCTTCTGCACCAGCCGCGCACTCACCGAGCTGCTCGCCTGCGCAGCGGTCGGGCGCCCGGATTTCGCCGAGCGCATCCGCGCCGCGCACTCGCAGATCCTCAAGCTCACCGAGCAGGCCATGACGCTCAGCATCAAGGGCAACCCGCAAAGTGCGGTGGAGAAACTGCTGCTGGACGGCGAACAGACACTCAACGCCAAGCTCATCGAATCGGCCCACCTGGTGCTGCACCGCTACGCCGAGCGCATTGCCGATCACGAAGCCCTCAATGAGCGCGCCCAGAACCTGCGCGAGCGCTACCGGACGACCGAGATCCACGCCGGCCTGGGCGAACAGAGCCACACGGGGCGCGCCGCTGGCGGTGTTTCCCTGCCGGGCGCTTACAAGCCGCCCAGCCCGGATGGCCTGCTGGCCAAGGTCAGCGCGGTGTAGAAGCGAAACCAGCAGCAGTGCAGCCGCTGCCGGAATCCGGCGCGGGCGTGAAGGCCGAAAGTGCGGCCTGCACGTCCGTCGGTATGACGGGCGCGATGCCTGCCGTGAGAACGGCACCAATCAGGTGCTATCCACCACCGGGGCTGGACCAGCCCAGGCGCCTCGACGCACCATTTTGGAGAATGCAGCGGGCTCAAGCGTACGCGCCGCCGCGCGTGGCATCTCCCCCGAAGGGTGCGATCCACCAGGGGACGGCACGTCGGCGGCTCATTTGCGGCGCTGTTCGGGGCAGCCATGGTGTCCGGGCCCACACCGGGCGCGATGCGGCTTGCACGGCAGGGCGATGGACCGTCGGATTCAAGGGCACGGGAATTGCTCCCACCACCCTCACACGACACACCCCGCCCACGCACCGACATGGAACTCACACCCCGCGAAAAAGACAAGCTGCTGATCTTCACCGCCGCCCTGCTGGCCGAGCGGCGCAAGGCCCGCGGACTGAAGCTCAACTACCCGGAAGCCGTGGCCCTGATTTCAGCCGCCGTGATGGAAGGGGCGCGCGACGGCAAGAGCGTGGCCCAGCTCATGAGCGAAGGCTGCAAGGTGCTGAGCCGCGCCGACGTGATGGAGGGCATTGCAGACATGATTCCGGACATCCAGGTCGAGGCCACGTTCCCCGACGGCACCAAGCTGGTCACCGTGCACCAGCCCATACCGTGAAACACCCCCGCCGCGCCGTGCGCGACCCCCTTCAGGGGGCGATGCGAGTGGCCCGGCAGAGCCGGTTCCACCGCACCCCTGAAACAGACACCTCACTCACATGCTGCTGGAGCCTTGAAATGAAATCGCTACTCACCATTGCCACCTCCTTGATCACCCTGCCAGCCTTCGCCCACGACGGCCACGGCCTGTTCGGCAGCCACTGGCACGCCACGGACGCGCTGGGCTTTGTGGTCGTTGGCGGACTGATCGCGCTGGCGGTCTGGCTGTCAAAGAAGTGAGCGAGTGGCCATGATCCCCGGTGAATATTTTGTCGACGCAGGCGAACACGCGCTCAACCCCGGCCGCCGCACGCTCACGCTGGTGGTGCAGAACAGCGCGAACCGCCCGGTGCAGGTGGGCTCGCACTACCACTTTGCCGAGACCAACGGAGCGCTGAGCTTTGACCGAGCGGCTGCGCAAGGCATGCGCCTGAACATCGCAGCTGGCACAGCGGTGCGCTTCGAGCCTGGCCAGCAACGCACGGTGGAACTGGTGGACTTCGCGGGCGACCGCATCGTCCACGGTTTTCGCGGCCTGACCCAGGGTCCGCTGCCCTGAGGCCGCTCCGCCTCGCAAAGACCCTCAATGCGAGATGGTGGTGCGTGTCACCACTGGCTGGCCCGGCGCAGCTAGGACAAAAAAGCCTGGCAGTCCGTCGGTGCCGAATCGCGTGGCCGGGTTGCGCACAAAGACCGAGTCGCTCAGCGTCATGTGCCCGGTGAGGTCGTTGCTCACAAAAAAGACCGCACTACCGCCTTCAGACGCCGAGTTGTCGGTCACCTGGCTACCGTGGACCGACAAGTTGAAGGTGTTCCCGTCGTTGTAGATCGCGCCCCCGCTGCCGCCGCCGGGGGTGCCGGCACGTTGCGGGTTGGCGCCGTTGCCCAGCGCTGCGTTGTGCGAAAGAAGGCTGTTGTAGATGCTGTAAGACACGCCGATGCTGCTCAGCGCACCACCGTTGGAACAGCGGTTGCCCAGGCCCGACCCGCCGCCAAAGGTGCTTTGCACCACATAAACCGGGCGGTTCTGGAACATGCTCAGCACCCGCACCGCACCACCACCCACGTCGGGTCCGGTGCTGTCGCAGAGGTTGTTGGTGAACACGCTGTTCACGATCTTGAACTGACCGCCCCGCACAAAGATCGCGCCACCTCCACCGCCATCGGTCAACTGGCCGGTGGCGTTGCCTTGGGTAAAGCGCATGTTCTGCACCGTGAGCCGGGGCGTTTCCTGGTTGTCGCAATTCGCGGTGGTCCACACCTGGGCCGCGTCGCAAGTGTTCTGGTACAGGATGCGAACACTGCCGCCACCGCTCAGCGTGATCAGGCCACCGCCGTCCAGCGTCACATCAGGGCGGTTGTTGAACACCTTGGCGGTGCTGCCCAGGGTGATGGTGACCGGGTCTGGGCCACAGTTGAACCGGATCTTGCCGCCCTGTGCCACCGCATCCACCACGGCCTGGCCAGTGCAACTGGCGGGTGTTCCCGAGCCCACCACCTGGTCGGGCTGGCTGGTGTCGACCGCGAGGCCCGCCGCCGGCACGGGAACCTGTCCGCTGGTCGTCCCCGCGATGACAGTGGTCTCGGTGCCCACCGTGGTTCCGATACTCTCGGCCTCCGAAGAGCCGCCGCCACCACAAGCCGCCAGGCTGCCTGTGAGTGCGAAAACCAGGGCGCTGGCGCGCAGGGAAAACGGCGGTTGAAACGGGGTACTGGGCATGAATCGGTCCATCGTTGAAATAGGGGATCGCGGCCGCCGGGCCGCTGCGCTGAGGGTCTGGTGGCTGGCACGATCCGTGCTGTCAATTGAACCCTGAGGGTAAGCCGATTTCCGCCCCAGAGGTCCCGCCCGGGCATGTCTCCATGTGCAACGTTGTGTGAGTCCGTTACATATCGACCAGCCCGGCCGGACCCACACCATCGCAAAACGACCACTGCCATGACCCAAATCCCCCGCAGCGCCTACGCCGCCATGTTCGGCCCCACCGTGGGTGACCGTGTGCGCCTCGCCGACACCGGCCTGATCGTCGAAGTCGAAAAGGACTTCACGCTCGCCGCGGGCGGCTACGGTGAAGAGGCCAAGTTCGGCGGCGGCAAGACGATTCGCGACGGCATGGCTCAGAGCCAGCGCACGCGCGCAGAAGGCGCCGTGGACACGGTGCTGACCAACGCCCTCATGATCGACCACTGGGGCATCGTCAAGGCCGACATCGGGCTGAAAGACGGCCGCATCGTGGCCATCGGCAAATCGGGCAACCCGGACACCATGCCTGGCGTGGACATCGTCATCGGCCCGGGCACCGAGGTCATCAGCTGCGAAGGCAGCATCGTCACCGCGGGTGGCATCGACAGCCACATCCACTTCATCTGCCCGCAGCAGATCGACGAAGCCCTGGCATCGGGCGTGACCACCATGCTCGGTGGCGGCACGGGACCGGCCACCGGCACCTTCGCCACCACCTGCACGCCCGGCCCCTGGCACATTCAACGCATGCTGCAGGCGGCCGACGGCTTCGCCATGAACCTGGGTTTCCTGGGCAAGGGCAACGCCAGCCAGCCCGCGCCGCTGCGCGAGCAGATCGACGCCGGCGTGATCGGCCTGAAGCTGCACGAGGACTGGGGCACCACGCCCAGCGCCATCAGCAACTGCCTGGACGTGGCCGAAGAAACCGACACGCAGGTCGCGATCCACTCCGACACGCTCAACGAGTCGGGCTTCGTGGAAGACACCATCGCTGCCACCAAAGGCCGCACGCTCTGCGCCTTCCACACCGAAGGCGCGGGCGGCGGCCACGCACCCGACATCATCCGCGTGGTCGGCGAGGCCAACTTCCTGCCCTCGTCCACCAACCCGACCATGCCCTACACCGTCAACACGCTCGACGAGCATGTGGACATGCTGATGGTCTGCCACCACCTGGACGCGTCGATCCCCGAAGACCTGGCCTTTGCCGAAAGCCGCATCCGCCGCGAGACCATCGCGGCCGAAGACATCCTGCACGACATGGGCGCGATCAGCATCATGAGCAGCGACAGCCAAGCCATGGGCCGTGTCGGTGAGGTCGTGATCCGCACCTGGCAGACGGCCGACAAGATGAAGGGCCAGCGCGGCTGGCTTGCGAACCCGCAGCCGTCCGGCAGCGGGGTGTCCGAAGGCAACTCGCGCAACGACAACTTCCGCGTCAAGCGCTACATCGCCAAATACACCATCAACCCGGCCATCGCACACGGCATCTCGCACATCGTCGGTTCGCTGGAAGTGGGCAAGTGGGCCGACCTCGTGGTCTGGAAACCCGCGTTCTTCGGCGTCAAGCCGGCGCTGGTGCTCAAGGGCGGCAGCATCGCGCTGGCCGCCATGGGCGACCCGAACGCCTCCATCCCGACGCCGCAGCCGGTGCACTACCGTCCGCAGTTCGGCGCTTTCGGCAGCGCGCTCGCCAGGGGCAGCCTGACCTTCGTGTCGCAGGCCGCGCAGTCGGCCGGCGTGGCGCAGCGCTATGGCCTGCAGAAAACCACCGTCGCGGTGCAGAACTGCCGCAGCGTCACCAAGGCCAGCATGGTGCACAACAGCCATCTGCCGAAGATGGAAATCGACCCGCAGCGCTACACCGTGCGCGCCGACGGCGTGCTGCTGACCTGCGAGCCCGCCAGCCAACTGCCCATGGCCCAGCGATACTTTTTGTTTTGAGTTTTTTCGATCGACCATTGATGCTTCAAGCTTCCAAACTCATCCCGCAAGGCCAGGGACTGGCGCCCGTGCTGGTACGGCGCGCACCACACCTGGAGCTCGATTGGGACGTGCGGCAGAAAAGCCGCTTCGACGCCACGACGTCCGATGGCCGGCACGTTGGCGTGTTCCTGCCCCGCGGCACCGTGGTGCGCGGTGGTGACGTGCTGATCACCCGGGACGGCACGCTGGTGCGTGTGGTGGCCGCGCCGCAAGCCGTGCTGCGCATCACCGTCTGCCCCGACCATGGACACCACCATGGGCACAGCAGCGCCTTCGACCTGATGCGCGCGGCCTACCACCTGGGTAACCGGCACGTGCCCATCGAACTGCAGCCCGACCACCTGAAGATCGAACCCGACCACGTGCTGGCCGACATGCTGCGTGCCATGCACCTGACGGTGGTGGCGGCACGCGAACCCTTCGAACCCGAGGGCGGCGCCTACGGGCCACATGCGGGCGGGCACGGCCATGCCCATGGCGGACCTGCGCAGGGCCATGGCCCTGCCGCGCACGGACACCACGGACACAGCCACGCTGCAGGCCATGAACACGGCTGACACAGGCACCGCCGCGCCGGCGCGCTCGGCAGCCGGTCTGTTGCAGATCCTGTGGCTGGCCTCGCCGGCCTTGCCGGTGGGCGGGTTCTCCTACTCCGAAGGCCTGGAAGCCGCGGTGGACGCCGGCCAGGTCCACGACGAAACCAGCGCCAAGGTGTGGCTCACCGACCAGCTGCACCTGGGCCTCGCGCGCGCCGATCTGGCCGTGGTGGCCCAGGCCATTCCCGCCTGGCGGCAGGGCGATCTGGCCCGCATCCAGGCGCTCAACCAATGGGTACTGACCACCCGCGAGACCCATGAATTCCGCCTGCAGACCGAGCAGATGGGCCGCTCGCTGGTGGAATGGGCACGCCAACTGGGCGAACTCGGGGCGGGTGTGTTCGAGCGCCTGCAGGCGGCCCGGCTCGACCCGGCCAGCTACCCCGTGGCCATGGCCTGCGCCGCCGCCAGCTACGATGCCACGGTGCGCGACAGCCTGCTCGGTTTTGCCTTCGGCTGGGCCGAAAACCTGGTGCAGGCAGCCATCAAGTCGGTGCCGCTGGGCCAGAGCGCGGGCCAGCGCATGCTGGCTCGGCTGGCACAGGACATCCCGGCTGCGGTGGACCACGCACTCACGCTGACCGATGACACGCGCCAGGCCTTCACGCCACTGCTGGCCATCCACTCGGCCCGCCACGAATCGCAATATTCCCGCCTCTTCCGTTCCTGAACACCGAGCCCTGCCATGACCACCCTGCACCACATCCCGAACCGCACCAGACACCTGCCGCCGCTGCGCGTGGGCATCGGTGGCCCGGTCGGCTCCGGCAAGACCACGCTGCTGGAAATGCTCTGCAAGACCATGCGCGAGCGGTACGACCTGATCGCCATCACCAACGACATCTACACCAAGGAAGACCAGCGCCTGCTCACCGTCAGCGGCGCGCTGCCGGCCGAGCGCATCATGGGTGTGGAAACCGGCGGCTGCCCGCACACCGCCATCCGCGAGGACTGCTCGATCAACCTCGAAGCCATCGACCGCATGCTGGGCGAGTTCCCGAATGCCGACATCGTGTTCGTCGAATCCGGTGGCGACAACCTGGCCGCCACCTTCAGCCCCGAGCTGTCCGACCTCACCATCTACGTGATCGACGTCGCAGCGGGCGAAAAAATCCCGCGCAAGGGCGGCCCCGGCATCACCAAGAGCGACCTCTTCGTCATCAACAAGACCGACCTCGCGCCCCATGTGGGCGCCGATCTGGAGGTGATGAAAGCCGACACGGCCCGCATGCGGCCCGACAGCGCACGCCGCCCCTGGGTGATGACCAACCTGAAGACGCTGGTGGGCCTGGACGAAGTGGTGCGCTTCATCGAGCAGCGCGGCATGCTGAAGGCAAGCCAGCCCGCTGCTGACCTGGCCTGAGCGCCTGGCCCCCTGCGCTCACATACAATCCACGTCTTGGAGAGCTGGCAGAGTGGTCGATTGCACCGGTCTTGAAAACCGGCAACCCGCAAGGGTTCCAGGGTTCGAATCCCTGGCTCTCCGCCAAGTCAGCAGAACCCGGCCTCGCGCCGGGTTTCTGCTTTCTGGACAGGTCTCAGTCCGTGAGGAACAGCCCCTGCAGGTCACTGAGGAAATCGAAGCCGCGCTCGGTCGGTTTCACTGTGTCGCCCTCGTACTCGATCAGTTGCTGCTCCAATGCGCGATCCAGCGCGGGCTGGATGCTGGAAAGCGGCAGACCGGTGCGCTCCATGAACCGCTGCAGCTCAAACCCGTGCCGCAGGCGCAGGGCATTGAGCATGAACTCGAACGGCAGGTCGCGCCGCGCCACTTCCTCCACCCTCACCACCGCATCGCCGGCGCGCGCCTTGTCCATGTATAGGCGCGGCTCGCGCGCACGCACCTGGCGCACCACCCGGTGCGCGAAGCTCAGCTTGCTGTGGGCGCCGGCGCCGATGCCCAGGTAGTCGCCAAACTGCCAGTAGTTCAGGTTGTGCCAGCAGCGATGGCCGGCACGCGCGTAGGCCGACACCTCGTACCGCATCAGCCCCTGCTCGGCAGTCAGCTCGGTGATGCGGTCGAGCATGGCGTAGGCGTCGTCGTCTTCCGGCACCCGGGGTGGAAATTTGGCAAACACGGTGTTGGGCTCGATCGTCAGGTGGTAGATCGAGATGTGCGGCGGCCTGAACGACAGCGCGGTGCGGATGTCTTCTTCGCACTGCGCCAGCGTTTGCCCCGGCAGCGCGTACATGATGTCGAGGTTGAAGGTGTCAAAGGCCTGTGCCGCCTCTTCGACCGCCGCGATCGCCTGGGCGCGGTTGTGCACACGCCCGATCGCTTTCAGGTGCGCGTCGCTGAAGCTCTGCACCCCGATGGACAGGCGCGTCACGCCGGCCTGGCGGAAAGCGCGAAAGCGGTCTTTTTCAAACGTGCCTGGGTTCGCTTCGAGCGTGATCTCGGCATCGGCATCCAGCTTCAGCAGCGCGCGCACATCGCCCAGGAGGCGGTCAATGGACTCGGGAGAGAACAGGCTGGGCGTGCCACCACCGATGAACACGCTGTGCACGGTGCGGCCCCAGATCAACGGCAAAGATGCCTCGAGATCGGCACGCAAGGCCTCCAGGTAGGCTTGCTCGGGCAAGGCCTGACCCGGCTCGCTGGTGGCACTCCACTCGTGCGAGTTGAAATCGCAGTACGGACACTTCTTCAGACACCAGGGCAGGTGGATGTAGAGCGAGAGCGGCGGCAGGCTGGTCAGCTGCAGGGTGCCCGGGCGCATCCAGTGCTGGATGTCGTTCCAACGCGCCTCGCTGGCACGGGCTGCCTGATCGGCCACCGCCTTCTGGCTGACCGGCAGCGGAACCCGCACCCCCTCCTCGCGGTTCATGAGCGTGTGGCCGGCGGCGGTGCGAACCAGCGCTCGCGCATCAGTTCCAGCATCTGGCGCGCCGCCTTGCCACGGTGGCTGTTGGCGTTCTTGACGTCGGTGGGCAGCTGGGCAAAGGTCTGACCGAATTCGGGCAGGTACATCACCGGGTCGAAACCGAAGCCGTTGTCACCGATCGGTTGCTGCGTGATCAGCCCCGGCGCGCGACCAGTGGCCACCAGGGGCTCGGGATCGTCGGCACGGCGAACCGCCACCAGCGTGCTCACCAACGCAGCGCGCCGGTCGGACTGACCCGCCAGCTGCTCCAGAAGGGCGCGCACGTTGCTGGCATCGCCCTTCTCGTATCCAAATTGCGTGGCGTAGTAGGCCGTGTCCACACCAGGCAGGCCACCAAACGCTTCCACACACAGCCCCGCATCGTCTGCCAGCGCCGGCAGACCGCTGATCTGCGAGGCGTGGCGAGCCTTGGCCAATGCATTTTCAATGAAGGTGCGGTGCGGCTCCGGCGCCTCGGGAATACCCAGATCGGACTGGCGCACCAGCTCCACACCCAGCGGCGCGAACAGTGCCTGCAGCTCGGCGAGCTTGCCGGTGTTGTTGGAAGCGAGAACCAGTTTCATGCGGACGGCCTGGCCCTCAGGCCAAGGGCAGACCCAGGCTCTGCTTCTGCAGCGCCACCAGTTCACCCACGCCCTTTTCGGCCAGTGCCAGCAAGGCGTCCATCTCTTTGCGACTGAACGCCACGCCCTCGGCCGTTCCCTGGACTTCGACGAAGTTCCCGGCGCCGGTCATGACCACGTTCATGTCCGTATCGCAGGCCGAGTCTTCGATGTACTCCAGATCGAGCAAGGGCGTGCCATGCAGGATGCCCACCGAAATGGCCGCCACATGGTCCTTGATCGGCGAAGCAGCGATCTTGCCCTCTTCCAGCAGCTTGCTCACCGCATCGTGCGCGGCCACGAAGGCACCGGTGATGCTGGCGGTGCGCGTGCCGCCGTCGGCCTGCAGCACGTCGCAATCCAGGGAAATGGTGCGCTCGCCCAGCGCCTTGAGGTCGAACACCGCGCGCAGCGAACGGCCGATCAGACGCTGGATTTCCTGCGTGCGACCACTCTGTTTGCCCTTGGCGGCTTCCCGGTCGCTGCGCGTGTGGGTGGCGCGCGGCAGCATGCCGTATTCGGCGGTCACCCAGCCCTCGCCACTGCCACGCTTGTGCGGCGGCACCTTTTCTTCCACCGAAGCGGTGCACAGCACCTTGGTGTGGCCAAACTCGATCAGCACCGAACCCTCGGCATGGATGGTGTAGCCGCGCGTGATGCGCACCGGGCGCAGGGCGTCTGCGGCCCGGTGGCCGGGTCGAATGAAATCGCTCATGGGAATGCCTTCAGGAATTGCGTTCGGCGGTACGCCGGATCGCTTCGTTGATCTCGGCAATCGAACGCTCGATCGCCTCATCGTCCATGTCTTCAATGGTCGGATCTGGCACGCCCGACTGGATGGTGGACGCGAACCCGCCATCGTCGATGTCTTCGGTGGACACGCGGGTGGTCTGGAATTCGTCGGGTGTTTCCCACTCCATGGCCAGCACCGTCACGTTGTCGCAGCGTGCGCCGCCGCGCTTGAGCGCCATCTCGACCAGTTCGGGTACCGCCTGCTCCAGCGTGTGCCGCGAGAGTTCCAGCACGATCTCGTGATCGTGCACCGTGCCCCAGAGACCGTCCGAACACAGCAGGACACGGTCACCCTGCTGGAGCTGCACCGGTCCCGACAGGTCGAAAACCGGTTTGGCCGGCGAACCCAAGCAGGTGAAGAGAATGTTGCGGTTGATGTGCTGGGTAGCACGACCCAGGTGCGCCTGCTGCTCCATGTAGGAGTGATCCCGCGTACGGGTCAGCAGTTCGCCGTTTCGCACGATGTAAAGCCGGGAATCGCCGCAGTGCACCCAATGCACGTTGTTGCGCTCCATCACGGCAGCCACCAGCGTGGTGCGCGGCGTGTCCAGCATGCCCTTTTCAGATGCGTAGCGGATGATCTGGTGGTGCGCAGCCATGGTGGCGCTGGACAGGAATTCGGGTACCTCACGCACCGTCGGATTGGCTGCCTTCTGGAAATAGGCGGAAAAGGTCTGCAAGGCCAGCTGCGCTGCCATGGCACCCTCGGGGTGGCCTCCCATGCCATCGGCCAGCACGAACAACCCGGACTCACGGGTGTAGGCATAGCCCATTCGGTCTTCGTTGCGCTCGCGGCCACCCTGGCGACTGATCTGGTAGACCGAAAACTTCATCGAAACTTGGTCCCGGGTGCAGTGGAGCGGCGCGGCGACTTCTTGTTGTCCGACACGATGTTGTCGAACTGCAATCGCATTTTCTCGGCCACCGTCAGCTTGGTATAGCTGCGCTCCGTCTCCCGGCTCAGCTCTTTCTGCAGAGCAAAGACCGACTGCGGACGCGACAGCGGATCAAGCGACATGCACCATTCCACCACTTCGATGAGATTGTCGGAGTACACACCGCGCAGGCGGGAGAGCGCGAGCGACAGCCGGTCTTTTTCCAGTCGCTGGGGCGCGTCGTTGGGCGGGTAGCCCTGCATGCTGGCGTAGATGCAGGCGCCAATGGCGTAGATATCGGTCCATGGCCCCATGGAGGAATCTCGCCGGTACATCTCGGGCGCAGCAAAACCGGGCGTGTACATCGGACGGATGAAATTGCCTTCCTTGCTGAGCACCTCACGCGCCGCACCGAAGTCGATCAGCACCGACCGGTTGTCGTCGGTCACGAAGATGTTGGCAGGCTTGATGTCCAGATGCAGCATCTTGTGCTGGTGCACGATGCGCAAGCCCCTCAGGACTTCGTCGTACAGAGAGCGGATGGTGGACTCACGGAACACCTTCTGCTTCTTGAGTTCGCGCGCCGTGATGATGAATTCCTGCAGGGACGCCCCCTCCAGGTAGTTCATCACCATGTAGACGGTCTCGTTCTCGCGGAAGAAATTGAGCACGCTGACCACCGAGGCGTGCGAGATCTGCGCCAGTGCGCGCCCCTCTTCAAAGAAGCTCTTGAGACCCAGACGGTAAAGCGACAGTTTTTCGGGCTGTACCTGCGGCAACAACTCGCCCGGGCCACGCGAAGCGAGCGATGATGGCAGGTATTCCTTCACTGCGACCTGCTGGCCTTCGGTGTCCACCGCCAGATACACGACGCCAAAACCCCCGGCGGCCAGCTTGCGGACAATGCGGTAGCCACCGATGACGGTGTCCGGTGGCAGCGGGGCGGGTTTGACCTTTGACATAATTCGGATCGGTTCCGGAACGCCTTGTTTTGGACCACTCAACCTGATGGGACACAGCTCAATGGCAGTTTACAGCATGACCGGCTACGCCACGGCCAGCACCGGCGGGGCTGCAGCCGCAAACGCCAGCGAGCCGGGACGGGATATCAAACCTGTCCTGGGTGTGGAAATCCGCTCGGTCAACAGCCGCTTTCTCGATCTCACGTTCAAGCTGGCGGACGACCTGCGTGGCACAGAACCCGCACTGCGGGAAATGCTGACTTCCTCCCTCAAGCGCGGCAAGGTGGAGGTACGCGCCTGGATTGAAGGCCGTGCCGATGCCGGACCACGCTCCCCGACCGCACTCGAACTGCAGAAGCTCGTAGGGCTGCAGGACAACGTGCGCGCCTGGTTACCCACCGCCGCGCCTCTGTCTGTCGCCGAGGTGCTGCAGTTGACGGCACGCCAGCCGGGCAACCCTGGTCAACTCCATGAAACCCTGGTCGAACTGGCCCAGACCGGGCTCGACGGTCTGCTGGCCGCTCGTGAGCGCGAAGGCCAGCGACTGGCCGACATGTTGCTCGACCGGCTCAAGCAGCTGCGCCAGCTGGCCAAAGACGCCCAGCCCCTGATTCCACAGCTGGTCGCCCAGCAGCGCCAGCGCTTCATCGACCGCTGGAACGAAGCACTGGGGGCCTCGGCCGCGGCCGCAGTGGGCGGTGCGTCAGCCAGCCTGGGCAATGCGATCACCAGCGACATGGCCAAGGACCGTGCCCTCACCGAGGCGACTGCCTTCGCCATCCGCATCGATGTGGCAGAAGAACTCACCCGGCTGGACTCTCACCTGAGCGAGATCGAGCGCCTGCTGAACAAGGGGGCCGAGGTGGGCAAGCGGCTGGACTTCCTGATTCAGGAACTGCACCGCGAAGCCAACACCCTGGGTTCAAAATCATCGAATCTGGAGATCACCCGCATTTCTGTGGACATGAAGGTGCTCATCGAGCAGATGCGCGAGCAGGTCCAGAACATCGAATAACACCAAGTGCCCATGGAATACCCCGGAAACCTGTTTGTCGTCGCGGCCCCCAGCGGGGCTGGAAAATCCAGCCTCGTGAAAGCGCTGATGGAACTGGACTCGCGCGTCGTTCCCTCGGTTTCGCACACCACCCGCCCGCCTCGGGGCCAGGAACTGCATGGACGGGAGTACTACTTCGTCAGCAAGGAAACCTTCGACCAGATGGTCATTCAGGGTGCCTTTCTGGAATGGGCCATGGTGCATGGCAACCGCTACGGGACCTCCAAGCAGGCCATTGAGCAGCGGATGGCCCAGGGGGCCGACGTGGTGCTGGAAATTGACTTCCAGGGCGCCGTCCAGGTCAAGCGCATCTTTCCGAATGCGGTGCTGGTGTTCATATTGCCGCCCAGTTGGGAAGAGCTTCGCTCCCGCCTGGAGCGCCGCGCCGAGGACAGCGCCGATGTGATTGAACTGCGACTGCAGAACGCAGCCACCGAGATGGCCCATGCCCGGGAGTTCGACTTCGTTATAATTAACGAGTTGTTCGAGCGGGCCTTGTTTGATCTCAAGGCCATCGTCCATGCCCAGCGGCTCAAGTTTGCCGCCCAGCGTATCGCCCGCAGCGATACCTTCAGCGCGCTCAACATCCACTGATTCACCGCACACATCCTGGAGCCCGCACATGGCACGCATCACCGTCGAAGATTGTCTGGAAAAGATTCCCAACCGCTTTCAGCTCGTGTTGGCCGCAACCTACCGCGCCCGCATGCTCAGCCAGGGCCATGCTCCCAAGATCGAGAGCAAGAACAAGCCTGGCGTGACCGCCTTGCGCGAAATCGCCGAGGGCAAGATTGGCTTGGAAATGCTGAAGAAGGTCCCTCTCTGATCCGGTTTCTACCGGGCGCCAAAAGAACACCGCATCGCGGTGTTTTTTTTCGCCTCCAGCTAGCGCTGTTGGTGGGCGAGCGCTGCCCGGACGCCTGCAGAGCCTGCGCACCCACCCGTCTCGCGCTAAAGTACAGGGATGATCATCGCGCCCGATCCTGGCACCACGCCCACCGCTGAAGCACAGGCACATCCAGCGGACAGTGCGGCTGCAGCCAGTTTCGCGGCGCTGGTGGGCAAGCTGGACTACCTGGGTGCAGCGGACATTGAAAGCGTCCGCCAGGCCTACCGGTTTGCCGACCAGGCCCACCTGGGTCAACTGCGCAAGAACGGCGACCCCTACATCACCCACCCGATCGCAGTCGCTGCCCAGTGCGCCGAATGGAAACTCGATGCCCAGGCCCTGATGGCGGCGCTGATGCACGACGCCATAGAAGACTGTGGTGTGACCAAGGAAGACCTGGTGGAACGATTCGGCGCTCCGGTGGCCGAACTGGTGGACGGACTGACCAAGCTGGACAAGCTCGAGTTCGACACCCGAGAACAAAACCAGGCCGAGTCGTTCCGGAAAATGCTGCTGGCCATGGCCAAGGACGTGCGCGTCATCCTGGTCAAGCTGGCCGACCGCACGCACAACATGCGCACCATGGGCGACATGCCGCGCAACAAGTGGCAGCGCATCAGCAGCGAAACCCTGGAGATCTACGCTCCGATTGCCCATCGGCTGGGTCTGAATTTCACCTACCGCGAACTGCAGGACCTTGCATTCCGCTTCCTTCATCCCTGGCGATACGAGGTGCTTTCCAAGGCGCTCAACAAGTCGCGCACGCGCCGCAAGGACCTGATCACCCGGGTCCAACACGAGGCAGAGGCCGCGTTTGCGCGCCATGGCATGCAGGTCCGCATCCTGGGGCGCGAAAAAACGCTGTACTCGGTCTACCGCAAGATGGACAACAAACACCTGTCGTTTTCGCAGGTGACCGACATCTACGGCTTTCGCATCATCGTGCCCGAGCTGAGCGATTGCTACACCGGCCTGGGCATCCTGCACCAGCTCTACAAGCCGGTGCCCGGCAAGTTTCGTGACTACGTGGCGATCCCGAAAGTCAATGGCTACCAGTCCCTGCACACGACGCTGATCGGACCTTTCGGCACCAACATCGAATTCCAACTGCGCACCCATGCCATGGACGTGGTGGCCGAATCGGGCGTGGCAGCCCACTGGCTCTACAAGGCGAGCGAGCCCAACAGTGACACCTCGCAGCGGCTGGGAACGCAATGGCTGCAGTCGCTGCTGGACATCCAGCAAGAAACCCACGATGCCTCCGAGTTCTGGGACCACGTCAAGATCGACCTGTTCCCGGATGCGGTCTATGTGTTCACCCCCAAGAGCAAGATCCTGGCGCTGCCGCGGGGCGCCACCGTGATGGACTTCGCCTACGCCATCCACAGCGGCGTGGGCAACCGGGCAATATCGGCACGCATCAACGGTGAACAGCGACCGCTGCGTACCGAGCTCAACAACGGTGACGTGGTGGAAATCGTGACCAGTGAAACCGGCGAACCGAACCCGGCCTGGTTGTCGTTTGTGAAGACCGGTCGGGCGCGATCGAAGATCCGGCACCACCTCAAAACGATGGCCCAGGAAAAGTCCCACGAACTGGGGGAGCGCATGCTCACGCAGGCACTTCGCTCCGAGGGCATAGCCACACTGCCCGCCGAAGTCGGAGCGTACAAGGCGACCTGGGAAAAGCTGCTGCGCTTCACCGGCAGCAAGACCCGCAGCGAACTGCTGGCCGACATCGGCATGGGCAGGCGCATCGCGAGCATGGTCGGCAAGAAGCTCGCCGTTCTGCTCTCGGAAACTGGCCTCAAACCCGATGCCCTGCTCATCAGCACAGAGCGCTACGCCAGCGGGCGGGACGAGTCACTGGCCCAGGGTGTGGTCACACTGGACGGCAGTGAGGGCCTGTCGGTGCAATACGCGCCCTGTTGCAAGCCGATTCCGGGGGACCGGATTGTGGGCTACCTCGGTCGGGGTGAGGGGCTGATCGTGCATGCAGACGACTGCCCAACCGGAAAAAGGCTGTTGCTGCGTGACAGCGAGCGCTTCCTGGAAGTGGAGTGGGCGGACGAGCCGGTCCGGCCTTTCGAGACCGTGGTTGTTGTGACGGTCACCAATGGCAAAGGCGTGCTCGCGCGCGTGGCGTCCGCCATCGCTTCGGCGGAAGCCGACATCACCCATGTGGACATGGGGGAAGAGCCTGCACAGACAGCCACCGATATCCGGTTCACGGTCGCGGTTCGCGATCGTCAGCACCTGGCCGAGGTGTTGCGCAGCCTCAAGCGCACCGCCTCGGTCCTGAAGGCCCAACGCTTCAAGCCCGCCAAAAACTGATCAGGCCCGGCACTCAGGCGCCGGGTAGGTGACCGACAGGATTTCCAGCTCCTGTGCGCCGTCGGGCACCACCAGCCTGACCACGTCACCCACGCGCGCCTTCAGCAAGGCGCGGGCCACCGGGGACACCCAGCTGATCTGCCCCTGGGCACTGTCTGCCTCGTCCACCCCCAGGATGGTGACTGCGGTCTCCCGCCCGGTGTCGTCCGCATAGGCCACAGTGGCACCGAAAAAAACCTGGTCTGACCCCTGGTGCAGGGAGGCGTCGACGACCTCGGCAATCTCCAGCCGTCGGGTCAGGAAACGGATCCGGCGGTCAATTTCACGCAGGCGTTTCTTGCCGTACAGGTAGTCGCCGTTCTCGGAACGGTCGCCATTGCTGGCTGCCCAGTGGACGATTTCAACGATCCGGGGTCGTTCTTCGTCCATCAGCGTGAACAACTCGCTGCGCAAGCGCTCATAACCGGTTCGGGTGATGTAGTTCTTGCCCCCCGGCGCAGGCGCTGCAGCAGGGACGTCATCCTCGTCGTCCCGATCTGATTCGCGTGTGAAGGCCTTGCTCATCGGGGTGGGAGTCAAATTTGGAAATGAAAAAGCCCGCAGCTTTTGGCTGCAGGCTATTCATTTGGTGCGGCTGGCAGGAATCGAACCCACGACCCCTTGGTTCGTAGCCAAGTACTCTATCCAGCTGAGCTACAGCCGCGTAAGCCTTGCATTGTAGCACGGTTTTTTTGGTAGGCCGTGTTGGACTTGAACCAACGACCAAAGGATTATGAGTCCTCTGCTCTAACCAACTGAGCTAACGGCCCGCGCCCCAAATTGTAGGGGCTGAGCACATCAGCTCGATTTGCCGTGACTCAGCGCGTTGCTGACCAGCTTGGCGGTCACGTCGACAATCTGGATCATCCGCTCGTAGGGCATGCGCTGAGGGCCGATCACCCCCAGCGTGCCCACCACCTGGCCATCGACCTCGTACGGTGCCGTGACCACCGACAGGTCCTCGTAGGGCACCACCTGACTCTCGCCGCCGATATAGATGCGCACGCCGTCGGCCTGTGCCGACACGTCGAGCAGGCGTATCAGTTGCGTCTTCTGTTCAAAAAGATCGAACATGCGCCGCAGGTTGCCCATGTCGCTGGAGAACTCGCTGACCGACAGCAGGTTGCGCTCGCCCGACACCACCACCTCGTCCTGCGCCGTATCGCCTTCGGCACCGATTTCCACCGCCGCCTTCATCAGCGACGCAATCTCGCCACGCAAGGCATCCACCTCGGTCTTGAGGCGCCCGCGCACGGCCTCCATGGTCAGTCCCGAGTAGTGGGCATTGAGGAAATTGGCCGCCTCCAGCAACTGCGACTGGGTGAAACTGACCTGGGTGTGGATGATGCGGTTCTGCACATCACCTTCAGGCGACACGATGATGACCAGCACGCGGCGTTCCGACAGGCTGAGGAACTCGATGTGGCGGAACACGGAGGCGCGGCGCGGCGCCATGACGACACCGACGAACTGCGACAGGCTTGACAGCATCTGGGCGGCGTGACTGATGACACGGTGGGGCTGACCCGCTTCGATGCCCGGTGCTGTCATCTCGCTCACCGGCGACATGCCTTCGCGCCGCACGGTGAGCATGGTGTCGACAAACAGACGGTAGCCGCGGGGGGTGGGAATCCGCCCAGCCGAGGTGTGCGGGCTGGCAATCAGCCCCAGTTCCTCCAGATCGCTCATCACGTTGCGGATCGTCGCGGGCGACAACTCCAGACCAGCTGCCTTGGCCAGCGTGCGCGAGCCCACGGGCTGGCCGTCGGCGATGTAACGCTCGACGAGGGCTTTGAGAAGGAGCTTGGCGCGGTCATCCAGCATGCTGCGATTCTACGGATGCCGGGACCTCTGCGGGTCAGCGGACAGCGAGGGTTTCCTGGGGGCAGCCGGCGTCGGTGGCTATGTTGTAATTTGCTCATGAGCCTGCCCGCTGATTCCCGTTCCGTGCCGTCCAGAACGGATCGACCCCTGCGCTTCGCCCATGTGGTCATCATCGGCAAATACCAGGCGCCCGGCTCGCGCAACGCGGTCGACGAAATCGCGCACTTCCTGCATGACGAAGGCTGCGACGTTTCGCTGGAACGCGATACCGCCCTCAACACCGGGCTGCTGCAGTACCCTGCCCTCGACGTGCCGACCATGGGTCGGGACTGTGACCTGGCGCTGGTGGTGGGTGGCGACGGCACCATGCTGGGCATTGGCCGCCAGCTGGCGCGCTACGGCCTGCCGCTGGTGGGGATCAACCAGGGGCGGCTGGGCTTCATCACCGACATCCCGCTCGACGGTTTCCGAGAGAAACTGCGCCCCATCCTGCGTGGCGAATACGAGGAGGACCAGCGCGCCCTGATGGCCGCCAGCGTCTGGCGCGACGGCCGTTGCGTCTTCGAAGCCACGGCGCTCAACGATGTGGTGGTCAACCGCGGCGGGGCGGCCAGCATGATCGAGCTGCGGGTGGAGGTGGACGGGCATTTCGTGGCCAACCAGCGCGCTGACGGCCTGATCATCGCCTCACCGACCGGCTCCACCGCTTACGCCTTGTCCGCTGGGGGCCCCCTGCTCCATCCCGCCATCGGTGGCTGGGTGATGGTGCCCATTGCCCCGCACACCCTGTCCAACCGGCCGATCGTGCTGCCCTCACACAGCGAAGTGGCGCTGGAGATCGTGTCGGGCAAGGACGCCAGTGCCAATTTCGACATGCAGTCGCTGACCAGTCTGCTGCACGGTGACCGTATCGTGGTGCGCCGTTCCGAGCACGCCCTGCGCCTGCTGCATCCGGTGGGCTGGAGCTACTTCGACACGCTGCGCAAGAAACTGCACTGGAACGAAGGGGCCTGAAAACCCGGTCAGAATACGGTGGTTCGCGTCCTCCAACGATTCCACCGCACCCACGCTCATGAGCCTCAGACGCATTGTCCTGCGTGACTTTGTCATCGTGCAGTCCCTCGATCTTGATCTCGAAAGGGGCTTCTCGGTACTGACGGGCGAGACCGGTGCCGGCAAATCCATCCTCATCGACGCATTGCAGCTCGCGCTAGGAGCACGTGCCGACAGTGGCGTGGTGCGCGAAGGTGCGGTGCGTTGCGAAATCGCGGCCGAATTCGACAGCGTTGCAACGCTCGGGCCCTGGCTGGAAGAGCAGGGTTTCCCGATCGAAGACGGCCTGCTGCTGCGCCGCACGGTAGACACCGAAGGTCGCAGCCGGGCCTGGATCAACGGCAGTGCTGCCACCATGACACAGCTCAAGGCCTTGGCCGACGACCTGGTCGATATTCACGGGCAACACGCCTGGCAAAGCCTCACACGCGCCGACGCGGTGCGCGATTTGCTAGACGCCTACGCCGGCATTGACACGGCGGCGGCCTTGAAGGGCTGGACGCACTGGCGGCAACAGCGCAAGGGGCTCGACGAAGCCACCGAGCGCCAGAACAGCCTGCAGCAGGAGAGCGAGCGCCTGTCCTGGCAGATCGCGGAACTGGACAAGCTCGCGCCGCGTGCTGGCGAGTGGGAAGAACTCAACAGCCAGCACAGCCGTCTGGCAAACGCCCAGGCGCTGCTGGACGCCACCCAGTCCGCGGTGTCGGCGCTGAACGAAGGCGAGCCCAGCGCGGACCGCCTGATACACCAGGCACTCGGTGCCTTGCAGGCGCAGGCCCATATCGAGCCCAGATTCGGCAGCGCCATCGAGGCACTTGAGGGTGCGTTGGCCCAGGTGCAGGACACCGTGCACAGCCTGAACCAGTACGCCCGCCACGCCGACCAGGACCCGGCCAGCCTGGAGGCGCTCGATCAGCGTCTGTCGCAATGGATGTCGCTGGCGCGGCGCTACAGACGTCCGCCCGAGGAACTGGCTGAACTGCACGCACAATGGAAGACCGAGCTGTCCCGGATCGACCAGGCCCTGGACTTGGCCACGCTGCAACAGGCAGAACGGCAGGCCTGGCAGGCGTTCACCGCAGAGCTGAAAAGCCTGAGCAAACTGCGCCAGCAGGCGGCACCCAAGCTTTCCAGGGCGGTGACCGAAACCATGCAGACCCTGGGCATGCAGGGAGGCCGCTTTGAGGTCGCCCTTCACCGGCTGGAGGAACCCCAGGCACACGGCTGGGAGCAGGTCGAGTTTCTGGTCGCGGGCCACAGCGGTGTCACGCCACGCCCGGTCGGCAAGGTGGCGTCGGGTGGTGAACTGTCGCGCATCGCGCTGGCGATTTCGGTGGTCACCAGTCGGCTGGGCCAGGCCCCCACCCTGATCTTCGACGAAGTCGACTCGGGCATTGGCGGTGCCGTGGCACACACCGTGGGCCAGTTGCTGCGCCAGCTTGGGGCAGACCGCCAGGTGCTCGCCGTGACCCACCTGCCCCAGGTGGCCGCCTGCGCCGATCACCACCTGCTGGTCAGCAAACAGAAGGCCGGTCGCCAGACACTCAGCACCGTGCAGGCCATTGCTTTCGAGGCACGGGTGGGCGAGCTCGCCCGCATGCTCGGCGGCAGCGAGGCGTCGGAAGTGTCGCTGGCCCATGCCCGCGAACTGCTGACCAGCTGAACGGTCTGACCATGAGCGCCCAGAACCCGCAAGCGATCCAGCTGGTGCTCATCACCGGCATGTCCGGCTCCGGCAAATCGGTGGCACTCACCGCGCTGGAAGACGTCGGCTTTTACTGTGTCGACAACCTGCCGCCCGAATTGCTCGAAGCGTTCATCACGCTGGAGCAGACCCACCGGGCGAACAAGGTGGCGATTGCCATGGATGTGCGCAGCGCCGCGTCCCTGCCGGGCTTGCCGCAACGGCTGGCCCTGCTGCAGGAGGATCCCGGCCGTCAGGTTCTGCTGACCACGGTGTTCCTCGATGCCACCACCGACACGCTGGTGCGCCGGTTTTCCGAAACGCGCCGCATGCATCCGCTCTCGCTGAAGACCGTCAACGATCAGCACCGGGCACTGACCGATGCCATCGAACACGAGCGCGAGCTGCTGGCCGAACTGCGCGAACAGGCACTGGTGCTGGACACCAGCCTGATCCGGCCGTCCCAGCTGCGCAGCCAGATCAAGGATCTGCTGGGGGCCACTCAGGCTCCGCTGACGCTGGTGTTTGAGTCCTTCGCTTTCAAGCGTGGCATACCGATGGACGCCGACTTCGTGTTCGATGTGCGCATGCTGCCGAACCCGCATTACGAACCCGAGCTCAAGCCCCTGACGGGCCGCGACGGCCCAGTGGCGGCCTATCTGGACGCCCAACCCGAGGTCGCGCGGATGCGCGACCAGATCGCCAGCTTCCTGCGTCACTGGATGCCGCAGATGCTGCAGGACCATCGCAGTTACGTGACCGTGGCCATTGGATGCACCGGCGGGCAGCACCGATCGGTTTTCCTGGTGGAGCAATTGGCCAGGGCGTTTGCCGCCGAGTGGTCCACCCGGGTGCGGCACCGCGAAGTCGAGGGTTGGCCGGTGCGCACCACCCAGCCCCCCAGCACCCATCCCTGACGCGATCCCTTTTCTGGCTCAGGCCAGCAACCGCTGAAGCAAGAGACGAACTGGTGCGGGCAGGCCATGCGCCTGCAACGCGTCGGCTTGCACCCACTGACCATCTGCCATCTCCGGCATGCCGGTCAGGGTTCCGGCGTCCAGCAGCAAGGGGTGCAGGCGCAACTCCCGATGGGTGAGGCTGTGGGCCACCGGGTCCAGCGCCTGCAGATCGGGATGCAGCGCCTGGGGCAAAGCGTCCAGCAAGGCCGCTTCGCTCTGAAAAACCGGCGGACAGTACAGACCGGCCCAGATGCCCGGTGCTGGCCGGCGCACCAGCCAGAACCGGTCAGCATCCTCGGCTGCGCGACGGCGCAGCAGCAACAGCCACCAGCTTTCGTGCCGGCGCTTCAGGGTTCGGGTCTTCACCGGGAAACTGGAGGCCGTGCCTGCGGCTCTGGCGCGGCAGAGGGTCATCACCGGGCAACGCTCGCACTGCGGGCGGCTGCGCAGGCAGACCGTGGCACCCAGGTCCATCAGGCCCTGCGTGTAAGCGGTCATGTCCTCGGGCGCCGGAGCTTGCGGCAACAGCGCCTGCGCCAGATCCCACAGCGCGCGCTGGCTCGCAGTCTGCGCGAGGTCACGGTCAAACGCCAGCAGCCGCGCCAGCACCCGGCGCACGTTCCCGTCCACGATCGACACCCGCTCGCCATGGCAGAACGCCGCGATCGCGGCGGCCGTGGATGCGCCGATGCCCGGCAGGGTCTGCAGAGCCTCGGCAGAGCCCGGGAAGACGCCACCATGGCGCTCCACCACGACCTGGGCGCAGCGGTGCAGATTGCGCGCCCGGCTGTAGTAGCCCAGACCCGCCCACAAGGCCATGACCTCGTCAGCGCTGGCAGCGGCCAAGACCTGAACACTCGGGAAAGCATCGAGAAAGCGCGCAAAGTAGGACAGCACCGTGCTGACCTGGGTCTGCTGCAGCATGACCTCGGAGAGCCAGACTCGGTAGGGATCACGGGTGTGCTGCCAGGGCAGACCGCTGCGCCCGTGCTGGCGCTGCCAGGCGATGAGAAGCTCGGCAAAACCTGCGGGCAGCTCCGTACCCGCCGGGCAGACGGCTGAACTCATGCCATCGCGTCTGCGATGGGTTCGTCTTCGGGCGAGGCCAGCAGGTGGTCGGTCAGTTCGGCCAGCTTGGCATCCAGCAGATTGAGCTCGGCTTGCTGCGACTGCAGTTCGCGGATGCGCTCGTCCAGCCCCCCGGCCGCCTGCTGGATGCGCGAGACCGCCTCGATGCGGCGACCGAAATTGCGCCGGCGCTCCCGCAACTGGGCATCAAGCTGCGCAGCCGCCGATTTGTTCCAGAGCTCCACCTCGTTCACCGCCGTCTCGTACACCATGCGCAGGCGACTCATGAGGGCGCGCGCCAGACGTTCCCCGAATTCGGGTTGCGCCAGGCGCAGCGCATTGCCCAGGCTCAGGTACTGGAGATGGCTCTTTTCGATCAGGTCCAGCTGTTTGGCGTACTGGGCGAGCTGGGGCGGTGTGGGCGCCTGGAGGGAGAACCCGTATTCGGCGTTCAGCCCCTTGAAGCTGCCCTCCAGCATGGACTGGATCTCGCCTGCCAGCCGATCGGCCCGTTGCAGGTCAGCGCCCAGACGCTCAAAGGTGTTTCCATATGCACGCTTGACGCCCAGTTTGATACCGGGCTGTTTGAGTGCGCGCCCCAGTTCCATCACCTCGCTCTTGAGATGGGTGGCGCTGAGCAGGGCAAACAGATCCTTGAGCAGCCGCAGGTGGACCGAGCGGACCGCCTGTATCTTCGCGCCACTGGCATCGAATTCGGCCTGTTCCTGCTCGATGCGCAGCCGCATCTGCTTGATCACGCCCGTGTTCTTGCCCCGCAATCCCTCCAGCTCCTGAACCTGTTCAACCAGATCGCGGGCGCGGGTGTGGACCTGGCGCCCGGTTTCCTGCCGCAGGGCCTGAATGCCGCTCGCCACCGCTGCCGTCAGTATCTTGCGTCGCTGACCCAGCAGTCCGACACCCAAGGCCGCTTCCAGCTCCAGCAGGTTGCTGGCCGCCAGCAGTTTGTCATCCCGGTTCACCTTGGCCAGCAGCCCCTTCTGAGCCGAAACCGCCAGCACCTGCCGCGGAGACAGACCCAGAATGTCGGCCGAATCGGTGCGCTGCGACGCAATCTGCAACTGCACCTGCTCGGGCGAGCTCAGCGCGTCCCACATGGTGTCGATCTTGTTGAGCACCACCAGACGTGAGTCCTTGCCCTCTCCGAGCACCGCCAGGTGCTGACGCCAGATGGTCAGGTCGGACTTGGTCACACCGGTGTCCGCCGCGAGGATGAACACCACCGCATGCGCCTGAGGCAACAGGCTCACCGTGAGCTCGGGTTCGGCACCGATCGCATTGAGCCCGGGGGTGTCCAGAATCACCAGGCCCTGCTTGAGCAGGGGGTGCGCCATGTTGATGAGAGCGTGCCGCCACTTGGGCACCTCGATCAGCCCGTCCGGCCCCGCCAGCGGATTGTCATCGGGCGTTTCTTCGTTCCAGAACCCGAGCGCCGCCGCTTCAGAGCGGCTGACACGGCGCACCTCGGCCACCTTCTGGATCGCCTTGGCCAGCTGCTTGGGGTCGTTCACGTCCAGATCCACGCGCTCCCACTTGTCCGGCGCGTTGCGCCAGTCCAGCAACGACTGGGGCTGCAAGCGCGTCTCGATCGGCAACAGGCGCAGGCAGGGCGGGACGTCCGCGTCGTAACCCAGCTCGGTCGGGCACATGGTGGTGCGCCCCGCACTGGCGGGCATGATGCGCTGGCCGTAGCCCGCGAAGAACACCGCATTGATCAGCTCGGACTTGCCTCGGGAGAACTCGGCCACGAAGGCCACCATGATCTTGTCGTTCTTGACCTGGGCATGCAGCTGGTCGAGCCGTTCCCGCACGCCGGGCTCCATCAGATCGTGATCGGTCAGCCACTCGGAAAGCAACTTGAGCCGCAGTGCAAACTGCTTGCGCCAAGTACCGTGCTGATCAAAGTCCTGATTGAAGCTCATACGCCGTGTTCTCTCCGTTGAAACCAATATAGCATCGTGTTCTGGCTGCCTGCGTCTCTCTGGCGTGCGCCACAGAAATGGCGTCAGGCTTCCCGACCTCAGGCTTTCTGACACTGCGGACAAAAAAACGTGGAGCGCTGGCCCTGCCGAATGCTTTTCACCGGCGTGCCACACATGCGGCACGGCAGGCCTTCGCGCCCGTACACCATCGCGTCGAGCTGGAAGTAGCCGGTCTGACCTTCGGCACTGGAAAAGTCGCGCAACGTGCTCCCCCCAAGGGCCAGGGCGCGCTGCAGCACGGTCACGATGGCGGCGTGCAGACGCGCCGCGCGAGGCTTGCTCAGGCGGTCGGCGCGCAGCGTGGGGCGGATCCCCGCCATGAACAAGGCCTCAGAGGCATAAATATTGCCTACCCCCACCACCACATCGCCGGCCATCAGCACCTGCTTGATGCTGGCGCGGCGCCGGTGCAGCGCCCGGTAGAACGCCAGCGGATCAAAGCCCGCCTCCAAGGGTTCCACGCCCAGTCCGCCCAGCAACTGGCTGGCCCGCGGATGATCGACCGACGGAGCGAACACAACCGCACCAAATCTGCGCGGATCGTGCAACCGCAGCAGGCCCTGGCTGGTCTCCAGCTCGAAGTGATCGTGCACACCGCGCGGCGGCAGGGTCGATGCGAATTGCAGGCTGCCCGACATGCCCAGATGCAGCAGCAACACCCCGTTGTCCAGATGCACCAGCAGGTATTTGCCACGGCGTGCTACCTGCAGCACGCGACGCCCGACCAGATCATCGACTGCAATGCCCAGCGGCCAGCGCAAGGGTTTCCCCAACTGGGCGCTGAGCACACGGGCGCCAGCAATGCGGTCGGCAAAACTGCGGCGGGTGACTTCGACTTCGGGGAGTTCGGGCATCTGTGCTCGGTCTTTTTGTGCGGATCAGGAACGCCAGCGGGGTCTTGGAGTCAGACGCCCAACAGCCCGGAAACCTTCCATTATCATGACCCGATGAACTCCCTGCCTTGCACCGCGCATCCGGATTCCACCCGCTCCGACCGGGCGTTCTCGATGCAAGGTCCGGCCCTGCGCTTGCGTGCTCTCCTGTACGCAGTGCTCCTGGGCACCAGTGCCAGCGCCATGGCGCAATCCGCGCCACCAGCGTCCTCGCAAGGAGCGGCTGCGGCGTCAAACGCCGATCCTGTGGTGAATTCTGCCCTGAACGCGCCACTCTTCTACCAACTGCTGCTGGGCGAAATCAACGTGCGGGAGGGTGATCCAGGAGCCGGTTACTCCCTGATCCTGGACGCAGCCCGCAAACAGCGCGATGCCGCGCTGTACCGACGCGCCGTGGATGTGGCCCTGCAAGCCCGTTCGGGGGACGCCGCGCTGACTGCAGCCAGCGCCTGGTCGAAAGACCTGCCCCAGGATCCGGAGGCCGACCGGTTCGTGCTGCAGATCCTGCTGGCCCTCAACCGGACCGGTGAAACCGGCCCGGTTCTGCGCGCGATCCTGGAGCGCAGCAGCGCAGCCGAACGCAACGACACCATCAACGCGATTCCCCAGACATTCGCTCGGGTGAGCGACAAGGCCCAGGCACTGACCGTGGTGCGCGAGGCTCTGGCTGGCGCACTCAGACAACGCGAGACGGCCGCCGCTGCCTGGACGACGGTGGGCCGCATGGAACTGGCGCTGGACCAGCTGCCGCAGGCCCTGGTATCGGCACAGAAAGGCCATGCGGTCGAACCTGGATCGCCCTTCCCGGCCTTGCTGGCCCTGGAACTGCTCGAAAGAGGCCAGGCCGCTGCTGAACCCATCGTGCGCCAGCAGCTGCAAGCCAGTCCGAAATCCGCGCAGGACACATCGGCCGTGGCACTGGCGTACGCACGCATCCTGCTCGACCTGCAACGCCACGCCGAGGCGCGCGAGCAGCTCGACGCGCTGACCACCCGCCGGCCTGAGCTGCCGGAACCCTGGCTGCTGCTGGCCACCCTGCAGGTACAGGACAACGCCCTTCCCGCAGCCACAAGCTCATTGCAGAACTACATGTCCCTGGCGCGCCAGACCGGCGACGAGCGCACAGCCCGGGGACTCACACAGGCCTACCTGCTGATGGCGCAGATCGCCGAGAAACAGCAAGATTTCCCGGCGGCCAACGCGTGGCTGGACCGGATCGAGAACGTCGACGACATCATGGCGGCTCAGATGCGCCGGGCTTCGCTGCTGGCGCGCCAGGGGCAGCTCCCGCAGGCGCGGGCCCTGCTGCGCAACCAGCCCGAACGCCGGCCAGAAGACGTCCGGCTGAAGCTGGTGGCCGAAGCCCAGCTGCTGCGCGATTTCAAGGCCTACCAGCAGGCCTACGAGGTTTATGACGAAGCGGTCCGGCGCTTTCCGCAAGATGCCGACCTGCTCTACGACCAGGCCATGATGGCCGAAAAAATTGACCGGCTAGACGTCATGGAGCAGTTGCTGCGCCAGGTGATGGCCGCCAGACCCGATGACCAGCATGCCTACAACGCACTGGGCTATTCGCTGGCAGACCGCAACATCCGCTTGCCCGAAGCCAAGCAGCTGATCGAGAAAGCCGTGGAACTGGCCCCGAACGATGCGTACATCCAGGACAGCCTGGGCTGGGTGGAGTTCCGCCTGGGCAATGGTGCGCGTGCGCTGCAGATTCTGCAGGCGGCCTATGTCAAGCGCCCGGACGCCGAAATTGCAGCCCACCTGGGCGAGGTGCTGTGGGCGCAGGGTCAGCGCGAGCAGGCTCAGAAGATATGGCGCGAAGGTCTGCTGCTCGCGAACGACAACGAAACCCTGCGGGCAACGCTGAAGCGGCTGCAGGTCAATCCATGACGGCGGGTCTGCTGAACAGACTGCAGGGCAGAACGCTGGCGCTGCTGTGCGGCGCCTTGCTGCTGACCGCCTGCGCCACACCGTCACGCCCGGTCGCACCCGGCATGGAGGCCTGGAGCGGACGATTGGCGCTTCGCGTGGAAAGCAATCCTCCGCAATCGTTTTCGGCCGGCTTCGATCTGCGCGGCTCGCCCGACGCCGGTGAGCTTCAACTCACCTCGCCGCTGGGCAACACCCTCGCCACCGTGCGCTGGACACCTGAAGGCGCCGAATTGCGTCAGGGGGAACAGATCACCCGCCGCGCCAGCCTGGACGAGCTCACCACCGAACTCGGTGGCACACCCTTGCCGGTCGTGGCACTGTTTGGCTGGTTGCGCGGCCAGACCGCCAGCACCAGCGGCTGGCAGGCCGATCTGGCGCGCCACGCCGAAGGGCGCGTGACCGCGCGGCGTGCCAGCCCACTGCCCACCGCCGAACTGCGCATCGTTTTTGTGCCATGAGCTTGCCGCTTGCCAGAGCGCCGCTTCAGGCGCTGTTCAACGTGCCGGCCCCAGCCAAGCTCAATCTTTTTCTCCATGTCAACGGACGGCGCGCCGACGGCTACCACGTGCTGCAATCGGTCTTCATGCTGATCGACTGGTGCGACAACCTGCATTTCGAGTTGCGCCGCACCGGGCAGGTCAGCCGCGAGGATCTCAGCGCTGGCCATCTGCCCGAGCAGGACCTGACGGTGCGTGCTGCGCAGGCTCTCCAGCAGGCCACGGGCTGCGGCCTGGGCGTGCACATCGGGCTGGAGAAGAACCTGCCGGCCGAGGCGGGCCTGGGCGGAGGGTCGTCGGATGCCGCCAGCTGCCTGCTGGCGCTCAACCGGCTCTGGGGTCTGGGCCTGACCCGGCAGCAACTCGCGACCATCGGCCTGCAACTCGGTGCCGATGTGCCGTTTTTTGTGGGTGGGCGCAATGCCTGGGTCGAAGGCGTGGGCGAACAGCTGACACCCGTGTCCCTGCCCGCAGCACGTTTTGTGGTCGTCAAACCGCCGGGGGGCGCATCGACCCAACACATTTTCAATTCACCCAGCCTCAAACGCGATACAAAAACTGCTAGAATCCAAGGCTTTGCTGCAATTGAATCGTCTGCAAACGATCCGCGTCAGTGGTTGTCGCTGGACCTCCAGAAAATTCTGGACTCCGGTCGCAACGACTTGCAGCCCGTGGCGCAGGCTTTGTGTCCCGATGTGGGCCATGGCCTGGACTGGCTTGCCACCCACGGGCTTGAGGGACGCATGACCGGATCGGGCACCGCGGTGTTTGCGCAGATACGGCAATCGCTGGATCTGTCCGATGCTCCGAGCAACTGGACGGTTCGCGAATGCAGCAACATGGATGCACATCCATTGCTTGACTGGTGTTCCGATTAGAATATCGGAGTGCGTCAGCCAGGGCAGTTGATGCGCAACCTGCGACATTTTTGGTTGCCTGTCTGGTTGTTGGCCAGACAGTCGACCTGTGTAGGGGAGTCGCCAAGTTGGTAAAGGCACTGGATTTTGATTCCAGCATGCGAGGGTTCGAGTCCTTCCTCCCCTGCCACCATTTTTTTGAACCACACCCTGCAGCGGCCATGCCGCTGCTCGGCCATTGCCTTGGCCGTTGATGCAGCTGGGAACACCATGCAAGTTCAGCCCCCGGATTTCATGATCTTCACCGGCAATGCCAATCCGGTGCTTGCCGCTGAAATTGCCCAGCATCTGGGCACGCAGCTCGGTGCGGCCAATGTGGGACGCTTCTCCGATGGAGAAGTCACGGTGGAAATCACCCAGAACGTGCGCGCACGCCACGTGTTCGTGATCCAGTCCACCTGCGCTCCGACCAACGAAAACCTGATGGAGCTCATCATCATGGTCGACGCGCTCAAGCGCGCCTCGGCCGAGCGCATCTCGGCGGTCATTCCCTACTTCGGCTACGCCCGTCAGGACCGCCGTCCCCGTTCCAGCCGTGTGCCCATCACCGCCAAGGTGGTGGCCAACATGCTGCAGGCCGTGGGCGTGAACCGCGTCCTCACCATGGATCTGCATGCTGACCAGATCCAGGGCTTCTTCGACATCCCGGTCGACAATATCTACGCCTCGCCGGTGTTGCTGGGCGACCTGCGCGCCAAGAACTACACCGACCTGCTGGTGGTCTCGCCCGATGTGGGGGGTGTGGTGCGCGCCCGCGCGCTGGCCAAGCAGCTCAACTGCGACATGGCGATCATCGACAAGCGCCGCCCGAAGGCCAACGTGTCGGAAGTGATGCACGTGATCGGCGACATCGAAGGCCGCAACTGCGTGATCATGGACGACATGATCGACACCGCCGGCACGCTGGTCAAAGCCGCCGAGGTGTTGAAGGAGCGTGGAGCCAAGCACGTCTATGCCTACTGCACGCACCCCATTTTTTCGGGTCCGGCGATCGAACGCATCGCCAAGGGCAACGCACTCGACGAAGTGGTGGTGACCAACACCATCCCCCTGTCGCAGGCGGCACAGGCCTGCACCAAGATTCGCCAGCTCTCCGTGGCACCGCTGATGGCCGAAACCATTGCGCGCATTGCCTCGGGCGAGTCGGTCATGAGTTTGTTTGCTGATCAGGACAACCTGTTTTAAGGCCCTGACGGCAGCAAAAAGTGGACGGCCTCCATGGTGGAGGCCGTTCTTTTGAAACAGAGGCGTTCTGGTCGCGGAACCCCTCAATTGGAGAACGTTATGCAATTTGTCGCTTTTGAGCGCGCCAAGCAGGGTACGGGTGCGAGCCGCCGTCTGCGCAACACCGGTCGCGCGCCCGGTATCGTTTTTGGTGGCGAAGCCGCTCCGGCCACGATCGAACTCGATCACAACGCCCTGTGGCATGCCCTGAAGAAAGAAGCCTTCCACTCGTCCATCCTGGACATGGAACTGGCTGGCAAGGTCCAGAAAGTGCTGCTGCGCGATGTGCAGTACCACCCCTACAAGCCGCAGGTCCTGCACGTGGACTTCCAGCGCGTGGACGACAAGACCCGTCTGCACAAGAAGGTGCCCCTGCACTTCGTCGGCGCCGAAGAGTCGCCGGCCGTCAAGACCGACAAGTGCGTGGTCAACCACGTGATGACCGAGATCGAGATCGAGTGCCTGGCCACCCAGCTCCCCGAGCACATCACCGTGGACCTGAGCAAGGTCACCAAGGGCATGACTGTGCACACCGGTGACATCGTTCTGGACAAGGGCATCAAGCTCGTGATGCATGGCCGCAGCAACTTGACGGTTGCCACGCTGGTCGAGCCGGTTGAAGAGGTCGTGGCCGCTCCAGTGGAAGCCGCAGCCGACGACAAGAAGGGCAAGAAGGGCAAGAAATAAGCCCTGGCTGTCACAGCGACAGACTGCCAACGGCCCGCCTTCGCGGGCCGTTTTTCTTGGCCTCGTCACCGATAATCCTGCGCATGATCAAGCTCATCGCCGGCCTGGGCAACCCCGGACCCGAATACGAACACACGCGCCACAACGCCGGATTCTGGTGGGTGGACGAAGCCGCGCGGCTGCTCAAGGTGTCGCTGCAGATGGAACGGGGGCACTTGGGTCTGGTGGCGCGAGCCAGTGTGGGAGGACAAGCTGTCTGGCTGCTCGAACCCCAGACCTTCATGAACCTCTCGGGCAAGTCGGTGGCATCGCTCGCCCGGTTTTTCAAGATCGCGCCCGAAGAAGTGCTGGTGGTGCACGATGAGCTGGATCTGCCTCCCGGCGAAGTGAAACTCAAGCGGGGTGGCGGCCATGCCGGGCACAACGGACTGCGCGACATTCACGCCCAACTGGGCAGCCCGGACTACTGGCGGCTGCGGGTGGGCATCGGTCACCCGGGCAACAAGAACGAGGTGGCGAACTGGGTGCTGAAGAAACCTTCACCCGATGACCGCATCGCGATCGCCCAGGCGCTGGATCGCAGCCTCAAAGCCCTGACGCCATTGATCGAGGGCGAGATGGAGAAGGCGACGGCCCTGATCCACACCAGCAAACCACCACGCCCCAAACCACCCCGCCCGCCGCAGCCAGCAACGGCCGCCGATCAGGCCGCCGGCTCGGGTGGAACAGCAGCCGAAGGCGTCGACGCCTGACCGGTCTTCTGCAGGCGCTGGTATTTCTGCCAGAGCGTCTCACGGTCTTCCACATGCCGCGGGTTGACCGGGATGCAACTCACCGGACACACCTGCACGCACTGCGGTTCATCGAAATGCCCCACGCATTCGGTGCACTTGGACGGGTCGATCTCGTAGATCTCCGGCCCGAGGTAGATGGCCTCATTCGGACACTCGGGCTCGCAGACATCGCAATTGATGCACTCGTCGGTGATCATCAGCGCCACGGTCCTGCTCCCTTCAGGCCTGAAGCGGTCGGGGCAGCAACCGGGCAGCGACCAACCCGCTCACCATCTTCGACACATCACCACCGAGGTAGGAAATCTCGCGCACCAGCGTGCTGGAGATGCACTGCAGCTCGGCCTGCGGCAGCAGGAACACCGTCTCCACCGCCGGATGGAGCTTGCGGTTCATGGCCGCCATCTGCATTTCGTAGTCGAAGTCGGTCATGTTGCGGATGCCACGCACCACCGCACACGCGCCCTGCTGGCGACAGAAATCCATGACCAGGCCATCAAACGGCAACACGCGGACGCTTCCACCCAGACCCGCCGCGGCCTCGGCGGCCATGTCCAAGCGCTCCCGGAGGCTGAAGCGCGTCTTCTTGTGGTGCGCCGTGGCCACGGCAATGATCACGTCATCGAACAGGGTCGCAGCGCGGCGCGCGACGTCTTCGTGCCCGAGCGTCAAGGGGTCGAATGTGCCGCTGTAAACCGCTATCCGCGGAGCGTCCAGCACAGGGGAGAGAACGGCTGTCATGCTGCGAATTATGCGTGAGGGTGTCGCACCGGCCGCTCACTGGGCAGGCAGAGCCCGCAGCAGGTGAAAGGCCACCGCCCCGGCGCGCCCCTGGCGGTGCAGCTGCAGGCCCATCTGCGCCAGCTCATCGGCACCCCAGGGACGCTGCGACTCCAGATAGATCAGGCCGTCTGCCGAAAGGGCCTGCCGCGCTGCGCTGAGGGCGGCCACAAACAGCGCCTCGTTGGCGCCCTCCCCGAAGGGGGGATCCAGAAACACCACATCCAGACCCTGACCGCTGCGCTGGCGCAGCGCAGCGACCCCGTCGCCTCGCTCCACGCGCACGCCCTCCGCCTTGAGCTGGGTCTTGATCCGGTTCAGGGCCGTCAGCAAGACACCGTCCTGCTCGACCAGCACCACCTCGGCCGCCCCACGCGAAGCGGCCTCAAAACCGAGGGCGCCCGTGCCCGCGAAGGCATCCAGGCAGCGCAGGCCGGTCAGGTCCTGACCGAGCCAGTTGAACAGGGTTTCCCGGGCGCGTGCCGGGGTGGGCCGCAGACCGGGTCGGTCGGGCACTGGCAGTGGCGTTCGTTTCCACTGCCCGCCGATGATGCGCACTTCGTGCGGAGCGCTGGCGGCTGCGCGCCGCGCGGAGACGGGTTTTTTCATGCGGCTAGCTTAATGCCTGCCGGCATGCAGCGGCATGCATGGCACGCCCGGTACACGCTCAAGGCTTCGCACCCACCAGCACGGTCACCATGCGGTGCGGTTGCAGCACGCGGGAGAAGGCGCGGCGGATGTCGTTCACGCCGATTTTTTGTACCTGATCGGTCCAGGTGTCGAGATAGTCCAGTGGCAGGCCATGCCAGGCGATGTTGGACACGTTGTCGAGCAGCTTGCGGTTGCTGTCGATGCGCAGGGCAAACCCGTTGATGAGAAAGTCCTTGGCCGCCTGCAGCTCGACCTCGGTGGGTCCCTGTTCCACAAACTGCTGCACCACCTGGCGTGCCACGCCCACGGCCTGTTCCGCCTGATCGGGCCGGGTGCTCAGGCCGAGCTGAAACGCACCCGCGTGCAGGCCGGGTGAAAAATAGCTGTAAACGCTGTAGCTCAGGCCCCTCTTCTCACGCACTTCGGTGGTGAGGCGCGAAACGAAGCCGCCACCGCCCAGGATGTAGTTGCCCACCAGCAGCGGGAAGTGGTCGGGGTCGTTGCGCGGCACGCCCGGCTGACCGATCAGCACCTGTGCCTGGGCGGCCTCGAACGGCAGGCGCACCTCCGCCGCCCGCTCCAGCGCGGCCACCTCGGGCAGGGGCGGCAGCGGCTGGCAAGCATGGGGTTTCACGGCCGCCATGAGCTGTTCCACGATGCGGTCGGCCTGCGCCCGGTCGATCGCACCGACCAGACTCACCTGGGCGCGGCAGGCTGCCACATGGCGCCGGTAGAAGCTGCGCATGTCGGCCACCGTGATCGCGTTCAGGCTCGCGGCATCGGGCTCGAAACCGTAGGGGTGGTTGCCGTACACGGCACGGGCGAACGCCCGCCCCGCCTGCGTGGCCGGCCGGTTCCCGGCCTCTTTCAGAGCAGCGAGCGTGCGCTCCCGGTCGCGCTGCCACACGGCCTCAGGCCAGGCCGGGGCCGCCAGCTGGTGCGCCGCCAGTGCCACGGCACGCTGCAGCAGGTCGGGTTCCGTCAGACTGCGCAGGGACAGGCTGAAGCGGTCGCTGCTGGCGTCCGCCCCGAACTGGGCACCGAGATCGACCCAGGCCTCGCTCAAGCGGTTTTCGTCCAGGGCAGGCTGGCCTCCATGGGCCGCAACACCGGCCGACAGCATGGCCGCCGTGGCGTCAGCCAGCCCCGCCCGCGAAAGGGGGTCGCGGCGGCTGCCGCCATCGAAGTTGATCTGCACGTCCAGCATCGGGATGGACGGGCTGGGCACGAGGTAGATGCGCGCGCCGCTGGCATGCGTCCAGTGTTGAATCGGAATCGCGGCCTGCGCAGGCAGCAGCACATTCAACACCAGCAGGCTGGCCGCCAGCGAGGCCGATCGCGCGCGGCGGATCATGGACTGGAAGCGGGTGCTTGTCATGGGCACCTCAATGCCGCGTCAACACGGGTCGCTGCGAAGCCGGCGCTGCGGCCACCGCACCCCGGCGGCCCGGGTCGGGCACCAGCACGGCCGTGGTGAGCTGTTCATCGGAAAAATAGCGTTGCGCGACCGACTGCACCTGCGCGGCGGTGACCGCTCGCAGCTGTGTCATGAGGCGATGGCCGGTGTCGAGGTCCATGCCGTTGACCCAGTGGTTGCCCAGCTCACGCGCCTGGTTGAACACCGAATCCAGCTTGTAGACCTCGCCCGCGGTCCACTGCGTCTTGACGCGCTGAAGCTCCGCCTCGCGGATCCCCTCACGGGCGATACGCGCCACTTCGGCCTTGAGTGCAGCGGCAGCCATCTCGGCGGTCACGCCCTGCGCCGGCACGGCACTCAGCAAAAACAGCTGCGGCCCGCGGCCCGTCAGTGCATACGACGCTCCGGCGCTGTCGGCGATGCGTTTTCCGCCCATGCCCGAGCCCTGAACCAGCGCGCGTTCGAGTCGGGCACCGCTGTGGCCGTCGAGCACCGCCGACAGCACGGCGAGTGCCAGCGCGTCCTGGCTGACCGGGACCGGGTCCCGGCCGCCGTCCCAGCGGGGCACCTTGTAGGCCAGGGCCACCAGGGCCTGCTCGGCCACGGCACGGTACTCCACGCGGCGCGGCCCCGCCTGCTCGGGTTCCTCACGGGGTTTCCTCGGCGGCACGGCCCGTGCCGGAATCGGTCCGTAGTGCTTCTCGGCGAGTGCACGCACCTGCATCACGTCCACGTCGCCGGCGATCACCACCGCCGCGTTGGCCGGCGTGTACCAGCGCTGGTAAAACGCCCGCACATCGTCGGGTGTCATGGCATCCAGGTCGCTCATCCAGCCGATGATGGGCCGGCGGTAGGGACTGGCCTGAAACACGGTGGCGTTGAGCGCCTCGAACATGCGTGCTCGCGGCGACTCTTCGGTGCGCTGCCGTCGCTCTTCCTTGATGACTTCGATCTCACGCTTGAACTCGTCATCGGTCCACTGGTTGCGGGCAAAGCGATCGGCTTCGAGCTGCATCACCGCTTCGAGCTGGCTCGCCGGCACCTGCTGGTGGTAGGCCGTGGCATCGCGGCTGGTGAAGGCGTTTTCCCGCCCGCCCAGTGCGGCCACACGGCGCGAGAATTCGCCAGGCTTGAGGCCGGGCGTGCCCTTGAACATCATGTGCTCCAGCACATGGGCCACGCCCGATGTGCCGTCCACTTCGTCCATGGCTCCCACCCGGACCCAGAGCATGTGCGCCACGGTGGGTGCGCGGCGGTCCGGCTGCACGATCAGCGTCATGCCGTTGGCCAGGACAAAGCGCTGCGCCAGGCTCGGCGGGTTGGCCGTCGCGCCCGCCCTTGTGGCCATGGCCGCCAGCATCAGCATGGCCATGCAGCGGACGAAGAGGGTGTGCAAGCTGCGTTTCATAGAATGATGAAGATACAAGAGATTCCAGAATGTTCTCGTTCTTCCGAAAAAAACCCCCTGCCCCCCCCACGCCCACGGCGCCCGCGCTGCAGCAGCCCGCCGCAGCGCCAGAGACGACGGCATCGCCAGCGCCCCTGGAAGTGCGTGCTGCGCCTGCAGAGCTTCCAGCTGCCGCAGCCGAGCCACGCAAGGGCTGGCTCGACAAGCTCAAGGCCGGCCTGCGCAAGACCGGCTCCAGCATCGCCACCGTCTTCACCGGCACGCAGATCGACGATGCGCTCTACGAAGAGCTGGAAACCGCGCTGCTGATGGCCGACACCGGCGTCAAGGCCACCGAACACCTGCTGGCCGACCTGAAGCGGCGCGTCAAAGAGAGCAAGACCACCGACCCGGCGGCCGTGAAAGGCCTGCTGGCCGAGGCGATCGCCGACCTGCTGGCGCCGCTGCAGAAGCGGCTGGTGATCGGCGAGCACAAGCCCACGGTGATCATGGTCGCCGGCGTCAACGGCGCGGGCAAGACCACCTCCATCGGCAAGCTCACGCGCCACCTGGCCAACGAAGGCGCATCGGTGCTGCTGGCCGCGGCCGACACCTTCCGCGCGGCGGCGCGCGAGCAGCTCGCCGTCTGGGCCGACCGCAACACGGTCGAGATCATCACGCAGGAAGGCGGCGACCCGGCCGCGGTGAGCTTCGACGCGGTGAGCGCCGGGCGCGCCCGTGGCCGCGACGTGGTGCTGGTGGACACGGCCGGCCGCCTGCCGACCCAACTGCACCTGATGGAAGAGCTCAAGAAGATCAGGCGCGTGGTGCAGAAGGCCGACGCCACGGCACCGCACGAGGTGCTGCTGGTGATCGACGGCAACACCGGTCAGAACGCGCTGATGCAGGTGAAGGCGTTTGACGACGCGCTGCAGCTCACCGGCCTGATCATCACCAAGCTCGACGGCACCGCCAAGGGTGGCGTGATCTGCGCGATCGCGCGCGAGAAGCCGGTGCCGATCTATTTCATCGGCGTGGGTGAAAAGCTGGAAGACCTGGAGACCTTCGACGCGAAGGAATTCGCGCAGGCCCTGCTGAGCTGAGCGGAGCTCAGGACCCGCTGTCGTCGTCCCCGCCGTAGTGGCGCCATTGCTTCATGGCGTTGCGCATGGTGATCACCTGGCGCTCGAAGGTCGGGCAGGCCTTGCAGATGGCCATGTGCATGCGCAATGCCAACTGCTCGGTCAGCGGCAGCTCGCGGTCTTCCCGGGCAATGACCAGGGCGGTCACCTCCTTGCAGGAGCGCATGAGGGGCAGTTTCTTCATCAGGGCGTTCATCGGGCAGCAAACCAGTGGAGTTCCAGGCATTCACGCAGCCGCAAGCGGGCGCGGTGCAGCTGGACGTACAGGTTGGTCGGGGTCAGCGCCAGTTCCTTACAGATCTCCTCGCTCGACATTTCCAGCCACTCGCGCATGAGGAACAGCCGCCCCTGCACAGGCGGCAGTTTCCCGGTGCAGGCGTCCATGATCGCCATGAACTGGCGGCTCCTCAGGTCCTGCTCGGGGTTGCCCCAGTCGGCCGGCTTTTCCGCGAAGTGGCCGTCGGTCTTGAAAGCGATGTGCTCCAGCGGGTCGGCGTTGTCGTCCTCCGATCCACTGTCCAGCGTCACCTCGCGCCGGCGCTGGCGCTGGCGCATCGAGTCGATGATCTTGTGCTTGAGGATGCCGACCAGCCAGGTCTTGAGCTGCGAGCGCGCCTCGAACGCCAGTGGCTTGGCCAGCGCGGCGAGGATGGTTTCCGAGACCGCATCTTCGGCCCAGGCATCGTTGCGCAACTGCAGGCGCGCAAAGCGCATGAGGTAGCTGCGCTGGGCGACCAGCTGCTGCTCGAATTCGTTGGGGAGGTGTGGGGGCATAGTGGGTGCGATGTGACCGCAAGTGTAAGGAGTGGAGGGAAGAGGTCGACCAAAGGTTCTCACCGGAGAAACCCCATGCCACACGTCAGCACACGCTCTCCCATGTTCAAGCGTCGGCATTTCATGCTGATGACGCTGCTGGCCGCCAGCGCAGCAGAGCCGCTGATGGCGGCCACCCCCGATGCGGACGGTGTCCCCGAGTTGGAGGGCACGGCCCTGAACGGTCAGCGCCTGCGGCTCGCGGGTCTGCGTGACCGGGTGGTGCTGGTGTTCTACTGGTCCACCGGATGCGCCGTGTGCCGCGACAAGATGCGCGAGCTGCGCGCCAACCTGTCGGGCTGGCAAGGCCAGCCCTTCACGCTGCTGGGCGTGAACATGGACGCACGGCAACAAGACTTCTCGGCGTACGAGCAGCTGGTCCGGCAGACGGTGCCTGCGGCTCAGCGGTTCACGTCGCTGTGGGCGGGCGCACCTGGCTTTCGCGACAGCATGGGCCTGCCCGATCACCTGCCCAGTGCCTGCCTGATCGACAAGCAGGGCCGCCTGGTGGAGCGCTACAGCGGTCGCATGCCGCCCGAGGCCTGGGACCGCATTGCCGAACTGCTGTGAGCGAAGGATCCACCTGTTTTTTTGCCGATCGATGTAAGAAGCCCCATGGCTCCGCGACTCAACTTCAACCGGTCAGCCCTTTCATCAGGTCAACCGGTTGATTGTTCAACTCAACCCCCAGGAGTCCCACCATGAACCAACGCACCATGATCACCGCCGCCGCCACTTCGCTGATGTCTCTCGCCCTGCTGTCGTCGCCCGCGCTGGCGCAGAACGCAGCCAAGGAAAAATGCTTCGGCATCGCCAAGGCCGGCCAGAACGACTGCGCCAACCTCTCTGGCTCGCACTCCTGTGCCGGCCAGGCCAAGGTCGACAACGACAAGGGCGAGTGGAAATACGTCGCGGCCGGCACCTGCAAGACCATGAACGGCATGAGCATGGACGAAGCCAAGGGCGGCATGATGAAGAAGGACGACATGATGAAGAAAGACGACATGCAGAAGAAGAGCTGAACGCCCGCGCAGCTCGCCCCGAAGTCCGCCATGTCCGGAACACCTACCCCGGCGCCATTGCCCCCATCTGTGGGCATCGGTTGGCGGCACCCCCATTACGCGGAGCTGCTGGAGCTGCGGCCCGCCCTTGACTTCATAGAGGTTCATTCCGAGAACTTCTTCGCGCCCGGTGGCGCCGCGCTCGCGGTGCTGCGCGAGGGCCGCGAACGCTACCCCGTCAGCCTGCACGGCGTGGGCCTGTCGCTGGGATCGGCCGCGGGCATCGACCCCTGGCACCTCGACCAGCTGGCCCGGCTGGTGCACACCATCGATCCCGTGCGCGTGAGCGACCACGCCAGCTTCGCGCGGGGCCCGAGCGTCCATGTTGCCGACCTGCTGCCCGTGCCGATGAGCCACGCCGCGCTCGACGCCATGTGCGCCAACGTGTGCCGGGTGCAGGACCGCCTGCGCCGCCCCATCGCGGTGGAAAACCTCTCGGCCTATGTCCAGTGGCGCGACGCCGAAATGGACGAACCCACCTTTCTGAACACGCTCGCGCAGCGCACCGGTTGCCAGCTGCTGGTGGACGTGAACAACATTTACGTGAACGCGCTCAACGCCCAACTGCGAGGCGAGGCACACGACCCACTGGGCGACTGCCGGCGCTGGCTCGACGCCATCGCGCCGGACCACGTGGCCGAGATGCACCTCGCCGGACACGTGCACTGCGGGGACATCGTGATCGACGACCACGGCAGCCGCGTGGTGGATGCCGTCTGGTCGCTGTACCGGCACGCGGTGCAGCGCTTCGGTACGGTGCCCACACTGATCGAGTGGGACACCGACGTCCCCGGACTCGACGTTTTGCTGAGCGAAGCTTCTCGCGCCCGTGCAGCGGCGCAACAAGCGCTGGCACCGCAGGAGATGGCCGCATGAACACGCAACCCTCCTCGTCGCTGGCGCAGCAGCAACAGGCCCTGTTGCAGGCGCTGTTGGTGCGGCCCGGTACGGCGGACGCCGATGCCGCTGAAACGCTGCTGCTGGACTTGCTTGATACGCGCAGCACCCAAGCCGGGCGCGGCCTCGCCGCCTACCAGGCCAGCGGCCACGCGCTGGCCGAGCGCTCGCTGCTCGCGGCCTACCCGGTGATCGCGGCGCTGATCGGCGGCGACAACTTCGCGCTGCTGGCGCGCGAGTTCTGGCACCGTCATCCGCCTCAGTGTGGCGATCTGGCGCAGTGGGGCGATGCCCTGCCCGGCTTTCTGCTGGGCAATGCACAGCTCGACGATGCGCCCTACCTGAGCGACGTGGCGCAGGCCGAATGGGCGCTGCACCGCGCAGCGGGCGCGCCCGACGCCGAACCCGATTGGCCCAGCTTCGCGCGCCTGGGGCAGGAAGATCCGCAAGGCCTGGCACTCACGCTCGCGCCCGGCACCGCCGTGATCGCCAGCCCCTACCCCGTGGCCACCCTGATCAGCGCGCATGTGTCTGGAACGCCCAGGCTGGCCGAAGCCGCGCAGCGACTGCGAGAGGGTCGGAGCGAAAACGCGCTGGTGTGGCGCCAAGGACTACGCCCGCGCATCGCTGGCATCGCGCCCGCCCCGGCCCAGCTGGTGCAAGCCCTGCTCGCTGGTGCCGATCTGCCACAGGCGCTCGACGCAGCCTGTTCGATCACAGACCCGGTCGAGGCGTTTGATTTCTCAGCCTGGCTCACGGCCGTCGTCACCGATGGTCTGGTGATCGGCGTGCACGGCCTTCCACCTCCCCGACCCACCACCCTGGAGAAGACCTCGCCATGAACACCCCCTTGCTGCACCGTGGCCTCATCCTGTGGCGGATCGTCACCGCCGCCCTGGATGTCGCACGCCCGCTGGCCGCGCTGGTCGCCCGCGCCTACATCGCCCAGGTGTTTTTCCTCTCGGGTCTGACCAAAATCCGCGACTGGGACACCACGCTGCTGCTGTTCACCGAGGAATACAACGTGCCCCTGCTGTCGCCCGAGGTAGCGGCCGTCATGGGAACCGCCGGTGAACTGGTGCTGCCGGTGCTGCTGCTCTTCGGTCTGGCCGGACGCTTGGCAGCGCTGGGTCTGAGCGTGGTCAACGTGATGGCCGTGCTCAGCCTGGGCGAGATCGCACCCGCCGCCCTGCAGCAGCACATCACCTGGGGCGTGCTGCTCGCCGCGCTGGCGCTTCATGGCGTGGGCCAATGGTCGGTGGACTGCGCCTGGCTCAAGCCACGGCTGGAGCGCTGGCTGGCCCCGCGCGAAGCCCGTCCTCTGTCCATGAATTAAGCTCAGGCACCCCTTGCTGGAGACCACATCTTGACGACCCCCGCCCCCACCATGGCCCTGAGCCGCCGCCACCTCCTGCTCGCCGTCGGCGCAGCCACCGGCAGCGCCTGCCACCCCGCCTGGGCACAGACTGCCGCGCCCGCCTGGGCTGGTATCGAAAAGGCTGCGCGCGGCCAGACCGTGTACTTCAACGCCTGGGCCGGCAGCGAGCAGATCAACGCCTACATCCAGTGGGCGGCGACCGAGATCCTGGCCGCACACGGCGTGAAGCTGGAGCACGTGAAGATCAGCGACGCGGCCGACGTGGTCAAGCGCGTGCGCGCCGAGAAAGCGGCCGGGCGCAAAGCGGGCGATGGCACGGTGGATCTGGTGTGGATCAACGGCGAGAACTTCGCCGCCATGAAGCGGGACGGCCTGCTGTTCGGCCCCTGGGCCGAGGCGCTGCCGAATTTCCAGTACGTCGACACCACCGGCAAGCCGACCACGCGCAACGACTTTTCGGTGCCCACCGACGGCATGGAGTCCCCCTGGGGCATGGCGCAGTTCACGCTGTTTGCAGACAGCCAGCGCCTGCCGCAGCCGCCACAGAGCATGGCAGAGCTGCTCGCACTGGCGCGCCGCCAGCCCGGTCGCATCAGCTATCCGCGCCTGCCCGATTTCACCGGCACCACCTTCGTGAAGCAGGCCCTGATCGAGCATGTGGCCGATGTCCGCGTGCTGGGCAAGCCGCCCGTGGCGGCGGACTTTGCACAGGTCACCGCCCCGCTTTGGCAGTTCCTGGACGCGCTGCACCCGCATCTTTGGCGTGGCGGCAAGCAGTTCCCGCAGAACCCCGCCGCGGTGCGCCAGATGATGAGCGACGGCGAGCTGCTGCTCGCCCTCACCTTCAACCCCAACGAACCGGCCAACGAGATCATGGCCAAGCGCCTGGCGCCCACGGTGAGCAGCTGGCAATTCGCCAGGGGCACCATCGGCAACACGCACTTCGTCGCCATCCCCTACAACGCCAGGGCCGCTGCAGGCGCCCAGGTGGTCGCCAATTTCCTGCTCTCGGCCAGGGCCCAGGCGCGCAAGGCCGACATCACCCAGTGGGGCGACCCCACGGTGCTCGACCTTGCCAGACTGCCCGCCACCGAGCGTGCCCGGTTCCCCAGCCAGCCGCTGCCGGGCCAGGTGGCCAAGCCGGCTCCGACCCTGCCCGAGCCCCATGCCGCCTGGGTGGAGCCGATTGAAAAAGAGTGGATTCGCCGGTACACATGAAGCACCCCCGCCGCGCTGCGCGCGCCCCCCTCAAGGGGGCAACGCGATGCGGCCCGGCAGAGCCGGGACCAAAGCGTTCTGCGTGGGTGCACGTCGCGCCGACTGGTTTTGCGCCCAACACTCCCACATGACATCCTTTCGCCTGCCGCTCGCTGCAACTATGCTCCTGCTCGCGGGCGGGCCGCTGCTGGCCGTGGCGGCGTTGGCGCTCGGTGCCTTGTTCGACGCAACGGCCTGGCGTGCGCTCTGGCATGACCCGCAATTCCTGCGCGCACTGACCTACAGCCTCTGGACCGGCCTCGCCTCCACCGCACTCGCCTGGTGGGCTGCTGCGGCGCTGCTGGCGCAGGGCTTCGTTCGGCAATCGCTGAATCGATTGCTGCGCGGCCTGCCGGTGATGCTGGCCACGCCGCACGCGGCCCTCGCCATCGGCCTGGCCTTTCTGCTCGCGCCCAGCGGCTGGCTCCTGCGTGCCACTTCGCCCTGGCTCACCGGCTTTGAATTCCCGCCCCCCTGGCCCACCACGCAGGACCCCTGGGGCCTGGGCCTGATCGGTGCACTGACCGCCAAGGAGATCCCCTTCCTGCTCTGGACCGCCGCCACCCAGCTGCAGCGCGACGACGTGCGCCAGCGCTGGCGCGCCGAACACGCACTGGCGCAGACACTGGGCTACAGCCCGCAACGCGCCTACTGGCGCGTGGTCTGGCCGCAACTGGCGCCGCGCCAGTTCTGGCCCCTGCTCGCGGTGCTGGCCTATGGCCTCACCGTGGTGGACATGGCCCTGGTCATCGGCCCCGCATCGCCGCCCACGCTGGCCGTGCTGGCCTGGCAGTGGCTGCAGGATGCCGACCTCGCCATCAACGCGCAGGGCGCGGCGGCGGGCGGCATGCTCGCGCTGGCGGTGCTGCTGTCGGCCTTGAGCTGGCGAGCTGTGCAAGCCGTCGCCGCGCGGCGCGCACGCCAGTGCAATGGCGCACGCGGTGCCGCCACAGCCGTTTCCCGCGCCACACCCGCAGCCCTGTGGCTGCTGGCCCTCCTCTACGCCACGGTGCTGCTGGCCCTCGCCGTCGGCAGCGTGGCCGGCATCTGGCCCTTCCCCGCGCTCTGGCCCGAAGCACTCACCGGCCAGGCCTGGCACAGCGTCTGGTCCAGCCGCAGCACACTCGGCACCACGCTGGTCCTCGCACTCGCCTCCTCCGCGCTGGCGCTGGCCTGGTGCGTGGCCTGGCTCGAACTCATCCCCCGCCGCTGGGACGCCGCCCTGCGACCGCTGCTCTACCTGCCGCTCGTGCTGCCCGCCGTTCTCTGGGTGGTGGGCCTGTACAGCCTGGCGCTGTGGCTGCGGCTCGAAGGCCGGTGGAGCGGCCTGCTGCTCGCGCACACCGTGATGGTGCTGCCCTATGTGCTGCTCGCGCTCTCGCCCGCCTACCTCGGTTTCGACCCCCGCTACGCGGCCCTCAGCGCCAGCCTGGGCCAAGGGCGCTGGCGCTTCCTGCTGCGCGTGAAGTGGCCGCTGCTGCGCCGCGCGCTGGCGAGCAGCGCCGCCGTGGGTTCTGCGGTCAGCGTGGCGCAGTACCTGCCCACGCTGTACGTGGGCGCGGGCCGTTTCGCCAGCGTCACCACCGAAGCCGTCACGCTCGCGGCCGGCGCGCAGCGCTCGCTCACCAGCGCGTACGCGGGTCTTCAGTTCGTGCTGCCTGTGCTGGCCTTCGGCATCGCCGCCTGGGTGGGCCGGCCGCGCCGCTTTACCGTCGTTTCAGCATGACACTCTCGGTCCACATCACCACCCTGGGCAGCGCGCAAGGCACGGTGGTCCAGCACCTGCGCTTCGAGGTGCCGCCGGGCCAGATCCTGACGCTCATGGGCGCTAGCGGCAGCGGCAAGAGCTCGGTGCTCGCGGCCATCGCCGGCACGCTTGGCAGCGTGGCCGAAGGCGCGCAGGCGCTGCGTTGCGCGGGCTCGGTCCGGCTCAACGGTGAAGACATCACGCACCGCGCAGCGGCGCAGCGCGGCATCGGCCTGCTGTTCCAGGACGCCCTGCTCTTCGCCCACATGACGGTCGCCGAGAACCTGCTCTTCGCCGTGCCGCCCGGCCCGCGCGCGCAGCGGCTGGCCCAGGTGCAGCAGGCGCTGCATGAAGCGGGCCTGAGCAGCTATGGTGAGCGCGACCCGGCCACGCTCTCGGGCGGGCAGCGCGCGCGCGTCGCGCTCATGCGTGCCCTGCTCGCGCAGCCCAAGGCGCTGCTGCTCGACGAACCTTTTTCGAAGCTCGACGCCGCGCTGCGCGACCAGTTCCGTGCCTTCGTTTTCGGGCACATCCGAGAGCGCCACATCCCCGCCGTGCTGGTGACACACGATGCCGCCGACATCGCCGACCCGACGCTTGTGGTGGAGCTGGCCCATGCTGGATAAAGCCGTGCAGCAGGCGCTTCGCCCGCTCATGACGCGGGCCGCGCGCGGCCTCGTGCGCCTGGGTGTGGGGGCCGACGCGATCACCTTCGCCGGCTTCGCCATCGGCATGGCTGCCGCGGTCGCCATCGCCTTCCAGCAGTACATGCCGGGCCTGGCGCTGCTGCTGCTCTCGCGCCTGATGGACGGACTGGATGGCGCCGTCGCCCGCGCCACGCAGCCCACCGACCGCGGCGGCTTTCTCGACATCACGCTCGACTTCCTGTTCTACGCGGCCATCCCGCTGGCCTTCGCGCTGGCCGACCCGGCGAACAACGCCCTGCCCGCCGCCGTGCTGCTGGCCAGCTTCATCGGCACCGGCAGCAGCTTCCTCGCCTTCGCCGCCGTGGCGGAGAAGCGGCACCTGCACTCCGTGGCATTCCCGGACAAGAGTTTCTACTTTCTCGGTGGACTGACCGAAGCCACCGAAACGATGGCCGCCTTCGCCGCCATGTGCCTGTGGCCCGCCTGGTTCCCGCAGATCGCCTACGGCTTTGCGGTGCTGTGCGGGATCACGATCGCGCTGCGGATCGGTTGGGGGTGGCAGCGTTTCCGCTGAAGGTCCGCCACCGCCAGGAACGGGTGCAAGCCGGCCCGGCGGGCAGGTGTCTGGCCGGGGGCAGCGATCGGTTGTGTCCACACGCCGCGCTCTTGAACACCCCAGCCATGGCCGCGTGGAAACCCTCCCGGTGTAAGAATGGGCGGCCCGTTGCGACTCACCCTCAACAGAACCCACCAGGAATGGTCGTGAACCTCCGAAAAATCCTGCTCCTGATCGCCGTGCTGCTGGGCATCGCGGCCTTCTTCGTCTTCGGTCTGGACCGCTACTTCAGCCTCGACTTCCTCAAGCAAAGCCAGTCGCGCTTTGCCGAGCTGCGCGCGCAGCAGCCGCTGGCGCTGGCAGCGGGCTACTTCCTGGTCTATGTGGCGGTCACCGCGCTCTCGCTGCCGGGCGCCACCATCGTCACGCTCGCGGGCGGCGCGATCTTCGGCCTCGGCTGGGGCCTGCTGATCGTGTCGTTTGCGTCCAGCATCGGTGCCACGTTGGCCTTTCTCACCGCGCGCTTCCTGCTGCGCGACAGCGTGCAGGCGCGCTTCGGCCAGCGCCTGGCCGACATGGACAAGGGCATCCAGAAAGACGGTGCGTTCTACCTGTTCACGCTGCGCCTGATCCCGGTGGTGCCTTTCTTCGTGATCAACCTGCTGATGGGCCTGACGAAGATGAAGACCTGGACCTTCTACTGGGTCAGCCAGCTTGGCATGCTGGCAGGTACCGCGGTGTATGTGAACGCGGGCACGCAGCTGGGTCAGCTCACATCGCTCAAAGGCATCCTCAGCCCTGGCCTGCTGGGCAGCTTTGTGCTGCTGGGCCTGTTCCCGCTGATCGCGCGCAAGGTGGTGGAAGCGGTGCAGAAACGCAAGGTGTACGCGAAGTGGGCCAGCGTGCGCCCGGCCCAGTTCGACCGCAACCTGGTCGTGATCGGTGCCGGCGCGGGCGGTCTGGTGTCGGCCTACATCGCCGCCGCCGTGAAGGCCAAGGTGACGCTGATCGAAGCGCACAAGATGGGCGGCGACTGCCTGAACTACGGGTGCGTTCCGAGCAAGGCGTTGATCAGGAGCGCGAAGCTCGCACACCAGATGCGCCACGCTTCGAACTACGGCCTGAGCGATGCCACGCCCAGCTTCAGCTTCAAGGCCGTGATGCAGCGCATCCACGACGTGATTGCCGCCATCGAACCGCACGACAGCGTGGAGCGCTACAGCGGCCTGGGCGTGGAGGTGCTCCAGGGCTACGCGAAGCTGGTGAACCCGTGGACGGTGGAGATCGCGCTGAACGGTGGGGGCACGCAGCGCCTCACCGCACGCAGCATCGTGATCGCCGCGGGCGCGCGGCCTTTCGTGCCGCCGTTGCCCGGGCTCGATGAAGTCGGCTACGTGACCAGCGACACTTTGTGGGACGAATTTTCGAAGCTCGACGAGGTGCCGAAACGCCTGGTGGTGCTGGGCGGTGGCCCGATCGGCTGCGAACTCGCCCAGAGCTTTGCCCGCCTGGGCTCGCAGGTGACACAGGTGGAAATGGCGCCACGCATCATGATCCGCGAGGACGACGAAGTCAGCGCGCTCGCCCAGGCGTCGCTGGAAGCCGATGGCGTGGTGGTGCAGACGGGGCACAAGGCGCTGCGGTGCGAACTGGTGAAGGGTGAAAAGATCCTGGTGGTGGAACACGGCGGCGCAGAAAAACGCATCGCCTTCGACCAACTGATCTGCGCCGTCGGCCGCGTGGCGCGCCTGCAGGGTTACGGCCTGGAAGAACTGGGCATTCCCACCAACCGCACGGTCGAAACCAACGAATACCTGCAAACGGTGTATCCGAACATCTACGCCGCCGGCGACGTGGCCGGGCCTTACCAGTTCACCCACGTGGCCGCGCACCAGGCCTGGTACGCCGCGGTGAACGCGCTGTTCGGCGATTTCAGGAAGTTCAAGGCCGACTACTCGGTGATCCCCTGGGCGACGTTCATCGACCCCGAGGTCGCGCGCGTGGGCCTGAACGAGCAGGAAGCCAAAGAAAAGAACATCCCCTACGAGGTCACCCGGTACGGCATTGACGACCTGGATCGCGCCATCGCCGACAGCGAGGCCCACGGTTTCGTGAAGGTGCTCACCGTGCCGGGCAAGGACAGGATCCTGGGCGTGACCCTCGTCGGCACGCACGCGGGCGACCTGCTGGCCGAGTACGTGCTGGCCATGAAACACGGCCTGGGCCTGAACAAGATCCTCGGCACCATCCACACCTACCCCACGCTGGCCGAGGCCAACAAGTACGCGGCCGGCGAATGGAAGCGCGCGCACGCGCCGCAGCAGCTGCTGGCCTGGGTCAAGAAATTTCACGACTGGCGCCGTGGTTGAGGCCGCGCTTGAACCTTGCACGCAGCAACGGAATCCACACCCCATGAACACCCGCCGCCACTTCATCGCCCTGCTCACCGCTGCCGCCATCGCGCCGCTGGGTGCAAACGCCCAGACGACCGCCTTTGACCACAGCCACGCCGCCTGGGACGCGCTTCTGAAAAAGCACGTGCGCTGGCTGTCAGACGGCAAGCAGTCCAGAGCGAACTACAGGGGCTTCGCCACCGACCGCGCCGCACTGAAAGCCGTGCTCGACGGCATGAGCGCCGTGCCCAGGACGACGTTCGACGGCTGGAGCCAGCCGCAGCAGATGGCCTTCCTCATCAACGCCTACAACGCTTTCACGGTCGAGCTGATCCTGACGCGATACCCAGACCTCAAATCCATCAAGGACCTCGGTTCTTTCGTGCAGTCGGCCTGGAAAAAGAAGTTCTTCACGCTGCTGGGCGATGAGCGCCACCTCGACTGGATCGAACACGAACAGCTGCGCCCGCGCTACAACGAACCGCGTGTGCACGCGGCGGTCAACTGCGCCAGCATCGGCTGCCCGGCGCTGCGCGACGAGGCCTTCACCGCCGCCAAGCTCGAAGCCCAGCTCGAAGACGGCATGCGCCGCTTCATGGGCGACCGCACACGCAACCGCGTCAAGGGCGGCAAGGTCGAGGTCAGCAGCATCTTCAAGTGGTTCAGGGAAGACTTTGAAAAAGGCCACGGTGGCTTCAGGCAGGTGGAAGACGTGTTCGCGAAATACGCCGAGCTCCTGAGCGACCAGCCCGCCGAACAGGCCGCGCTGAAAGCCAGGACGCTGGGCGTGAGCCACCTCGACTACGACTGGTCGTTGAACGACACCGCTCGCGACGCGGGCCGCTGAACCATGCGCCAGCTGCTCGCGCTGTGCGCGCTCACCTCTCTGGCCATCGGCGCGCAGGCACAGGCGCTGCCGCCCCTGCTGCAGGCCGACGGTGCGCTCAACCCGGCCTGGCGCTTCGTGGGCTTCCCGAAAAAACACGCCGACCTGCCGGCCACCCGCTTTGAGGCCGCCCGCGTGGACGGTGAAGCCGCGCTGAAGGTGAGTACCGCATCCTCCTACGGCACGCTGGTGCACGACCTGAAGGACGCGGCAGCCGCGCCACCGACGCAGCTGAACTGGCGCTGGCGGCTGGACACACCGCTCTCCGGCGGCAAGGCCCCGCCCGACCTGCTCAGCAAGGCCGGCGACGACGCCGCGCTGAAGGTCTGCGTGATGTTTGACCACCCGCTGGAGCGGGTGCCCTTTCTGGAGCGCACCGTGCTGCGCATCGCGCGCAGCGTGAGCGGCGAGGCCCTGCCCGCAGCCACGCTCTGCTATGTGTGGGACAGCGCAAGCCCGGCACCGCTGCAGGGCGCCAACCCGTACACACGGCGCGTGCGCTTCATCAGCCTGCAGGGCCAGGGCGCACCACTCGCCCGCTGGGTGAACGAATCGCGCGACGTGGCGCAGGACTTCATCACCCTGTTTGGCGACGAACTGCCGCAAGGTGCACAGGCGCCACGCCGTGCGGTGCCCGCCGTGAGCACGGTCCTGATCGGGGCCGACAGCGACAACACCGCCAGCCGCAGCACCGGCTGGGTGGCCGACCTGCAGTGGGCCGCGGGCACGCCCTGAGCGGCGACCAGCGCCCCTGCTCCCTCCCCGGCTACCATCGGTGCCCATGCACCACGGCATCAAGAAACTCCTTCTGCTCGGCGCCGGTCATGCCCATGTGCATGTGCTGGCCCAGCTGGCCCGGCACCGACCGGCCGACCTGGACGTCACCGTCCTCTCACCCTACCCGTTCCAGACCTACAGTGGCATGACACCCGGCTTCGTGGCCGGCCACTACAGCGCGGCCGAATGCCAGATTCCGCTGGAGCCGCTGGTCAGGGCGGCCGGTGCACGCTGGGTGCAGGGGCGCTGCACCGGCATCGACGCGGCGGCCGGGACGGTGCAGGTGGCGGCGGCCGGCGGTGCCCGGGATGTGCCCTCCGAGCTGCGCTGCGACCTGCTTTCCATCGACACCGGTGCCGTGATCGACCGCGTCCGCCTGGAAGCCGAGATGCCCGGCGCGGCCGATCGCGCGCTGATCGTCCGGCCCATCGAAGCCTTTGCCGCGCTCTGGCCGCAGGTGGTCGCCATGGCCGGCGACCAGCCGGTTTCCATCGCGGTCGTTGGTGCCGGCGCGGCAGGCCTGGAGCTGCTGTTCGCCGCCGAACAGCGCCTGCGCAACGAGGGGCACGCCGCGCGCTTCACGCTCATCACGGGTGGCGGCGAGGTGGCGGCCAACTACACCCAGGGCGTGCAGCGCCGCGTGCTGCGCCAGCTCAAGCGCCGAAACATCACCGTGCTGCGCGAAGCCTGTGTGGGCGTGGAGGCGGGCGCGGTCCGCCTGGCCAGCGGCGCCACCCTGGCTTGCGACGTGCCCATCCTGGCCATCGGCACCCACGCGCCGCCCTGGCTGCAGGGCAGCGGGCTGGCGCTGTCCGAGAGCGGCCACGTGCTCGTCAACGCCTTCCAGCAAAGCACCAGCCACCCGGCGGTGTTCGCGGCCGGGGACGTGGCCACCCGCGCCGACGCGCCGCACGCCAAGAGCGGCGTGTACGCCGTGCGCGCCGGCCCGCCGCTGGCGGCCAATCTGCTGGCAGCGCACGAAGGCCAGCCGCTCAAGCCGCACCACCCGCCCGCCAACACGCTCAACCTGCTCTCGTGCGGCGCAGGCCACGCCATCGCCAGCTACGGCCCGCTGCACGCCGAAGGCGGCTGGGCCTGGCGCTGGAAAGACCGCATCGACCGTGCCTTCATGGCCAGGTACACGCTGCCAGCGGCATGACATCCGGGCACGACCGCAGCGCCTGGCAGGTCTTCTGGGTCTTCCTGCGGCTGGGGCTCACGTCCTTCGGCGGCCCGGTTGCGCACCTCGGTTACTTCCGCAGCGAGTTCGTCGAACGCCGCCGCTGGCTCAGCGAAGCGGCGTACGCCGACCTCGTCGCCCTGTGCCAGTTCCTGCCCGGCCCGGCCAGCAGCCAGGTGGGCCTGGCGCTGGGCCTGATGCGCGCCGGCTACCCCGGCGCTTTCGCCGCCTGGGCCGGCTTCACCCTGCCATCGGCCCTCGCGCTCATCGCACTCGCGCTCGGCATCGCACAGGCCGGTGACGCCCTGTCACCCGGTCTGCTGCACGGTCTGAAAGTGGTGGCGGTGGCGGTGGTCGCGCAGGCCGTGTGGGGCATGGCGCGAAGCCTCTGCCCGGACACCCAACGCCGCGCGCTCATGCTGGCCGCCGCCGCGCTGCTGATCGCCTGGCCCGGCACCGTGGCGCAACTGCTGGCCATCGGCGTGGCGGCGCTGGTGGGCCTGGCGTGGCTGCGGCCAGCGGCCGACGCGCCGCACGAACCGCTGGCCGTGCCGGTCAGCCGCCGCGCGGGCGCCGCGTGGCTCGCGCTGTTCTTCGCGCTGCTGCTGGGCCTGCCGCTGCTGGCCGCGGCCTTCCCGTCGCAGGCGCTGGCTGTGGTGGACGCGTTCTACCGCGCGGGAGCCCTCGTCTTCGGCGGCGGCCACGTGGTGCTGCCGCTTCTGCAGGCCAGCGTGGTGCCCACCGGGTGGGTTAGCAACGAAGCCTTCCTCGCCGGCTACGGCGCCGCGCAGGCCGTGCCCGGCCCGCTGTTCACCTTCGCGGCCTTCCTCGGCGCGAGCCTGCAGGGCACGCCCACCGGCTGGGCCGGCGGCGGGCTCGCGCTCGCGGCCATCTTCATGCCCGCCTTCCTGCTCATCGCCGGCGCCCTGCCGTTCTGGGAAAGCCTCAGGGCCCAGCCGCGCGTGCGCGCCGCCCTCATGGGCATCAATGCCGCCGTCATCGGCCTGCTGCTCGCCGCGCTGTGGAACCCGGTCATCACCAGCGGGATTCGCGGGGTGGGGGATGTGCTGCTGGCCGGTGTGGCGCTGGTCGCGCTGATGCGATGGAAGTGGCCGCCCTTAGTGGTGGTGGCGGGGTGTGCGACCGTCGGATGGGCCATGGCGATGGTGAGCTCCTAACCGGTCCGCCCATGCACCGCATGGCGTATAAAACCATTCCATCCGTGCCCACGCCGGCGCACAGGGAGATGTCATGAAACTCGGCTACACCATCGTCTACGTCCCTGACGTCGCGACCTCGCTCGCGTTCTTCGAACAGGCCTTCGGCTTGCGGCGCAGGTTCCTGCACGAGAGCGGCACCTACGGCGAGCTGGACACGGGCGAGACCACGCTGGCCTTCGCCGCGCACGCGCTGGGCGACATGAACTTTGCCGGCGGGCATGTGCATGCGGACAGCTCGGCGCAGCCGCTGGGTTTCGAGATCGCGCTGGTGACGGACGATGTGCCGGCCGCGCATGCGCAGGCGGTGGCGGCCGGGGCGCGCGAGATGGCGGCGCCGGTGGCCAGGCCCTGGGGGCAGCTCGTGTCGTATGTGCGTTGCCCGGACGGCGTGCTCGTGGAGTTGTGCACGCCCGTGGGCGGCTGACCCGGCGATCTCGTCCCCCGCCTGGGGGAACGCGGCACCCTGGCGTGGCACCGTTTCTGCTTCACTGGCGGGCATTCCAACCCGACAGGAGCGAACCATGCAGCAAGTCTCTGTGCCCTTGACGTGGCAGTTGGCGCCAACCAGCCTGACGCAACCCATCCTGCCGAACTGGCAGTTCCACCTGTTCAACGTGAACCTCGGCAGCTCGTCAAACCCGTCGGTGGAACAGGCGGCGCTGGAGCAGGTGGGCAGCTACGGCCGGCAGATCGGGCACCTGGCCGAGGCGCTGGAGCTGATCGTGAAGAAGACGAAGCTGCTGGAGAGCCCCGAGCTGTCGCAGCAAGAGAAGGACGTGCTGCAGGTGTTCCTGGGCGACGTGTCGGCCATCCGTCAGATCAAGGCTTCGCTGCCGGACGCCTGACCTGCTCGACCCCGATCAGTGTTTGGCCGGTGCGGTGGCCTTGGCGGCGGCGTCGAAACCGCCCTTGGCCTTCCACTCTTCCATGCCGCCCTGCAGGATGCGCAGGTTGTCCCAGCCCGCCACGCGCAGGGCGAAACCGGCCTGGGCCGAGAGCGAACCGGTGTTGCAGTAGATCAGCACCGGCTTGTCCTTCGGGATGGTGTTGCGCTTGGCCAGCACCTGGCGCCAGTCCATGTTGATCGCGCCGGGGATGTGGCCCTTGGCGAACTGGCCGGCGTCGCGCGCGTCGATCACCAGCATCTTTTTCCACTCGTCGGCCGGAATCTGCTCGGCAAAGATCACGCCGCCGCCGTAGTCCACGAATTCGAGGTAGCCCTCCATCACGTCGACGGCGTCGGCCTGTTTGTCGGCGTGGGCGGCGGGGGCCAGCAGCAGGCTGGCGGCGGTGGCGGCCGCAAGGGCCAGGGTGCGGATTTTCATGGTGTTTCCAGTTTGATGAGACTAAATATCAGCAACAACGGATATTGTCGCCGGGCGGCGGCGGCAGAACGCCGAGGGTTTCCACGGTTCCTTGCCGGCTCAAGGGTTCTGGCTGCGCGCCTTCAGGTCGGCCAGCCAGCTGCGGATGCGCCGTGCGTTGGTGCCGCGATCGATCTGGCCCAGGCGCGAGCGCGAGCGAATGTCCACGCGCGAGCCGCTGCCCTCCGGCGCAATGCGGATGGCCACTTCGTCGGCAAAACCGAACAGGCGGCTGGTGGCCACCGCTTCGATGCGGCCTTCCCCGGCGTCGCTGGCGAGCACCGTCCAGCCGCGCTCCTGCACCAGCTCTAGGGCCTGCTCGAACACGGCTGGAGGCGCCTGCGGCACGGTCAGCGGCGCCAGGTCGGGGTAGCCCGCGCGCTGCTGCTGCGCCACCGCCGCGCCCGGGTAGGCCATGGGGTTGGGCATGTCCCAGAACTCGGGCGGGTTGTCGGTGTCGGTGCTGATGTCGTTGATGGGCGGGTAGACGCGCGTCGCGTACTCCCACTGCAGCGCCATGCCGAGCACCGGCAGCGCCACCAACACCCCCAGCAGCCCGGTCACCACAGCGCCCCGCTGACGACGCGAGCGGACCACGCCCGCGAGCGACAGCACAAGACCCAGTGCGGCGGCGTAAACCGCCCACTCGGCGACCCGCAGACCTTGCAGAAAATGCCACCAGCCCTGGCGGTAGCCGATGCCGGCGACCAGCACGGCGCCAAGCGACGCCATCCCGATGAGCAGACCGGCCAGCGGCAGGCGGGATGACCGCGTGGTTCTTTCGAGGTTCATCGGGCTCAAGGAAGTTGGGGTGCTCATGTTCAAACCTGGGCGTCCGTGGAAGGCCTGGTCCAGTTGCGCCGGTTGATCGCGTAGTCGGTGATCTGGCCCTTGAACGGCAGCGCCAGCATGCCCGGCAGGCGCGCCACCTCGTGCGGGTCGGTGTGGTCGTGGATGCCGATGATCATGCCGAGCTGGCCGGCGCGTGGCTGCTCGCGGTAGGTGCCGAACAGGCGGTCCCACCAGGTGAGGTTGAAGCCGAAGTTGGAGTTGCTCTCGTCGTCTTCCACCGAGTGGTGCACGCGGTGCATGTCGGGCGTGACGATGATCCAGCGCAAGGCGCGGTCCAGCGCCGCGGGCAGGCGGATGTTGCCGTGGTTGAACATGGCGCAGGCGCTGAGCAGCACTTCAAAGACCACCACCGCCAGCACCGGCGCGCCCAGCAGCACGATGGTGGCGAACTTGATGCCCATGGACAGCACGATCTCCAGCGGGTGGAAGCGCGTGCCCGTGGTCAGGTCGTAGTCGAGGTCGGCGTGGTGCACCCGGTGCAGCCGCCACAGCGCGGGCACGGCGTGCACCATCACGTGCTGCAGCCAGATCACGAAGTCCATCGCCACCACGGCCAGCGCCACCGCGAGCCCGAACGGCACGGCGAAGTTGTTCAGCAGCCCCCAGCCCTTGTCGGCACTCAGGGCCGCCATGCCGACCGCTGCGGTCGGGAACGCGAGGCGCACCACCACGGTGTTGAGCAGCACGAGGCCGAGGTTGGCGGTCCAGCGTTGCTGGCGGGTGAGCTGGAGCACCCGGCGCGGTGACGCCAGCTCCCACAGGGCCACCAGGGCGAACACGCCGAAGAAGAAACCCATCCGGATCTGCGGCTCGTGGGCCAGCGTCCATTGTTCAAAGTTCATGGGACCACCTGCAGGTTTGTTTTCATGCGCGACAGGGGCGTGGTTCAGAACACCAGCACCTTGTCGGCCTCGGCCGTCCAGTCGGCCAGCTGCGCCAGCGTGGAGCGCTGTGCGCCAGCCACCATGTCGGCCTCACTCATTCCCCGCGCGTCCATGCAGGTGCCGCACAGCGCCACTTCACCCTTGCGCAACACCTTGCCCAGCATGAGCTGCAGGTTGTAGTAACCCTCGGGCACCTTCTGCCCGGCCTTGGCGCAGCCCACGGCATCGGCCATGAGGAACACGCGCACCTGCACGCCTTCTTTGGCGGTCATCGCGCCCGCCAGCCGCAGGCCGTTGTAGGCGCGCTCGTTGCCGTAGGGTGCGTCGTTGAGGATGAACAGCACAGAACCCATGTCGAACTCCTGAAAGTTGAAGTCAATCGGTGTTCGACGCCAGCGGCAGACCCGCGGCCTGCCATTCGCTCACGCCGTCGGACACCTTGCGAGCGCGGTAACCCCGCGCCTGCAGCAGCGCCACGGCTTCGTCGGACAACAGGCAGAACGGCCCGCGGCAGTAGGCGACGATCTCCCTGTCGAGCGGCAGTGCGGCCAGGCGCTGCTCGATCTCGGCCAGCGGCATGGAGCGCGCATACGGCAGGTGGGCCACGTCGTACTCGTCCTGTGGCCGCACATCGATCACCACCACCTCGCCACGCTGCGCCTGCGCCATCAGGGCCTGGCGGTCGACCGAAGTGAGCTGACCGGGGTGGGCCACCATCTGGTCCAGCGCCAGACGCAGCTCCAGCAGGTGTTCTTCGGCCACCTCGCGCAGCTTCACGCCGAGCCCGGCCACATCCGGGCCGGTCAGCCGGTAGAGGATGAACTTGCCCTCGCGCCGGCAGGTCACAAGGCGGGCGTCGCGCAGCGCCTTGAGGTGGGCGCTGGCGAGCTTGATGTCGATCGACAGCTCGGCGGCGAGCATGTCCACCGACTTCTCGCCCTGCGCCAGCATTTCCAGCAGCTCCAGCCGCTTGGGGCTGGCCAAGGCCTTGCCGATGCGGGCCACCTGCTCGTACAGCAGATCCTTGAGTTCGCGGTTGTTCATGGTCATCATTCTAACGATCTTTAGAATGATGGTCACCCGGGTTTTCCCATCCCCTGTCGGCGGCTTCAACAGGCCGTGGGTGCCGGGGTCATCCCGCCGCGCCCGACGTGCACCGGCCGCCGGGCACACCGGCTATGCCGCCCAGCCCACGCGGGTCAGCACCCAGACCATGGCACCGTAAGCCGCCGCCGTGGCCACCGACGCCAGCGCGAGACTCGGCCAGAACGACCAGCCGGCACGCAGCAGCAGCGGCAAGGCGAGGAACAGGACCAGCGAAGGCAGCACGAGCCAGAAGATGTTCAGCGACAGGGAGGCGATCTGCTCGGTGTCACCGGTGTCCAGCTGCAGCCAGACGAAGGCCAGCAGCGAGGTGACCGGCAGCGAAGCCAGCGCCGCGGCCCAGAAGGCGCTGCGCTTGGCGATTTCGGCAATGGCCACGATCAGCAGTGCCGAGATCGCGACCTTGGCTGCGTATTGCCACATGGTTGAAATGCCTTCCGTCTGAGTCCTGGAAACGAGATGCCGCTTGCCGCCCCGGCCCTCAGGCCGGCGCCGGACAACCCAGCAGGTCGGCCAGGTGCAGCAGGTCGCGCGCATGGTGCGTGTTGGCCGGGTCGGGTGACACGTCCTTGGGCTGCGACGCACCGAACTCCAGCGGCCGCTCGATGTAGGCCGTGGCCAGCCCGCAGGCGCGGGCAGCGTCCAGGTCGTCCTGGTGGGCGGCGACCAGCATCACCTCGGCCGGCGCTGCGTCAAAGGTCTGTGCCACGCCCAGGTAGGTGCGCGGGTCGGGCTTGTAGGCGCGAAACACCTCGGCCGAGAGGATGCAGTCCCACGGCAGGCCGGCGCGCTTGGCCATGTCGGTCAGCAGGCCGATGTTGCCGTTCGACAGCGTGCAGAGGGTGTACCGGGTCTTCAGGCGGGTGAGCCCAGCCACCGCGTCGGGCCAGGGGTGAAGCCGGTGCCAGACGCGGTTGAGGTGCTGGCGCTGTGGCCCGTCCAGGTGGGCCAGCCCGAAGCGCGGCAGCAGACCGTCCAGGATCAGGCGGTGCAGCTCGTCGATGCGCGTCCAGCCCAGCTCGCCCGACATCACACGGGCCATGGCGGGCTTGTAGCCGGCGCGCCAGGCGAGGGCGAAGGCATCCGCATCCACCGCCGGATAGAGCGCGCACACCTCGCGCACGATGCTGCCGTGCCAGTCGACCACCGTGCCGAAAATGTCGAAAGCGAGGACGCGCACGCGGTTCATGGGAATACCTGCGCGCTGCGGTGCGAGCCTGCTCGGGAACGGCCCGGCGCCGGGTTCATGCCGGGCGCCGCTGCGCCGGCCGCACCCGGCTCGCCAGCAGTTCGTCGGCGCGGTCGGGGTCCACGGGCACACCCTCGCGGTCCACCAGCGGCTGCTCGAAATCGTTCCAGCCGCGCACGCCGGTCCTGAGCGACACCACCTGCTGGAAACCCATGCGCTGCATGGTGTGGGCGGCCAGCACGCTGCGGTTGCCCGAGCGGCAGAGCACCACGATCTCTCGCTCGCGGCCACCTGCCAGCTCGGGCACCGTGTCGTCGTAGTCCCAGTCGCAGGCCGCTTCGAGCACACCACGCGGCACGCAGATCGAACCCGCGATGTGAAGCGCGTCGAATTCCTGCGGCTCGCGGATGTCCAGCAGCAGCGGTGGCCGGGGCTGTTGCAGCCGGTCGGCCAGGTCCCAGGGCATGACTTCCTTCACCTCGGCCAGGCATTCGGCGATCAGGTCGGCGTAGTGCTTCATGGACAAGCCCCCTCTGGTTGGATCACCACAGGCCGTGTCTGCGCGGGCCGCAGCAGGCCTCAGCCGCGCTTGCTGCCCACGAGCAGCAGGGCACCACCCACCACGATGGCCCCGATGCCTGCCCACAGGGGAATGTTGACCGTCTCCTTCTCCTGGACCGTGAGTTCCAGGGGGCCGAGCTTCACCGCCGTGGTGTCCTTCGTGTAGCTGAAGCCCCCGTAGGCCAGCGCCAGCACACCAGCGGCAATGAGGAGCAGTGCGACGAGCTTGATGGAATTCATGGGTGGGTCTCCTGAAATGCCCCCAGACCCCGGCACCGGCGGCGACGGGTAGATGGCGTGTCACGGATTGAAGCACAAGAGTCACCCTGCATTCCAGGGCGTTTGGTTGGCGCCCGTGCTCCCGGCGCGCTCGCGCTGGAGTTCACGATGCCAACGGCAGGCTGTGCCACCAGATCTGGCAGCGCTGGCACAAGCCCCCTTCGAACCCGGCTTTCAGCACACCATCGAGCACCATCCGCGGCAGGGACTCGCCTGGCTTGCGGGCCACGAGGTTGGTCCCGGTGGACCGGGCCCAGATCTGGAACAGCTCCTCTGACGCCACCTGGTAGGTGACATGCCAGTGCGCGATGCCCTCTGTCGCTGTCGATGCCAGGACCTCGAAGGAAACGTGCACGTCTTCCTGCAGCTTCACGCGCTGCCAGTATTCGGCCAGCTGTGTGTGACCGCGCTGAATGGCAAAGGGCGTGTTGTGGTATTCGCCGTCTTCGGCGAACAGGGCGGTGAACAGGCGTTCATCGCGCTGCTCCCATGCCAGCTTGTAGCCCTGCATGAACTGCTGAATGTTCACGTTGCTCCTTTCGTGTGTTTCGCGTCTTTCGTGTTCAACGCTGCCGCCAGCCGAACCATGGGCAGGTCTCCCGCACCGGATTCAGCTGCTGAAACGCATGATCGCTTGCGGCCATGGCGCTGCGTCCCAGGCGCGATCCCCGGTGGATGCTCAGGTCGCCGCACGCGGCTTCCGGGCCACCAGCGTGAGAAAGCGCTTGAGCGTCTGGCCGGGTGCCTCGAAGTCTTCGGACTGGCAGCGCTCGGTCTCCCAGCCCGCAAAGCGGTCCAGCAAGTCAGCGGGCTGGAACAGGCAGTGGCTGGCGGGCTCGAACATGGCGTCGTAGGTGGTGCCTTCGACCAGGACGGTGAGGACGAAACATCCGCCCGGGCGCAGGTGCTGTTGCAGCTCGGCCAGCACGCGGTACGCCGAGGGGCAGTCGAAAAACATGAGCAGGCCGATCGACACCACGGTGTCGTAATCCGCTTCGATGGGGTAATCGCGCAGGTCGGCCTGGATGGCGCTGACGGCGAGCCGCTCCTCATGGGCGCGCTGACGCAGGTGTGCGACGGCCGCAGGACTGGCATCGACCGCGGTGACCCGGCAGCCCCTCGCGGCCGCGGCACAGGCCAGGTTGCCCATGCCGCAACCGATGTCGAGAACATCACCCTGCAGAAAAGGCAGGGCGGTCGTTTCAAACGGGTTGAGCTTCAGCGCCGCGGCCGCGGGCGCCGAGCGGAACTGGCGGTCGAAGAACTCGATGCTGCGGTTCTGCATGGCCCGTCCCCGAGTCGGCCCTGGGGGTCTGCGGCTTCAGGCCACCCGCAGGCGCACGCCGTCGGCGGCGGCACTGGTGATCTCGCCCACCTCGGCCGCGGCGGCAAAGCCGTGGCGCCCGAAGATCGCCAGCACCTCGGCCACGGCCTCGGGCGCGCAGGCCACGAGCAGGCCGCCGCTGGTCTGCGGGTCGCTCAGCAGGGCCTGGTCCACCGGTTGCAGGTTCGCGCCGAGGCGCACTTCGTGGCCGTAGGCGGCCCAGTTGCGGCCGCTGGCACCGGTCACCATGCCCTGCGCAGCCAGTTCGCGCACGCCGCCGATCAGGGGCACGCGGGCCATGTCGATCTGCACCGTGGTGTTGGAGCCCCGCGCCATCTCCAGCGTGTGGCCGGCCAGGCCAAAACCGGTGATGTCGGTCAGCGCGTGCACGCCATCGAGCGCGGCGAGCTCGGGGCCGGGGGTGTTGAGCTGGGTGGTGTTGGCGATCATCTGCGCGTAGCCCTCGGCGGGCAGCGCGTCTTTCTTCAGCGCGGCGGACAGCACGCCCACGCCCAGCGGTTTGCCGAGGATCAGGCGGTCGCCCACCTTCGCGTCCGCATTGCGCTTGACGCGCTTGGGGTGCACCAGGCCCATGGCCACCAGGCCGTAGATCGGTTCGACCGAGTCGATGGTGTGGCCGCCCGCGATGGGGATGCCGGCGGCGCGGCACACGTCCTGTCCGCCTTGCAGGATCTTGCCGATGGTCTCGGTGCTGAGCACGCTGATGGGCATGCCCACCAGGGCCAGCGCCATGATGGGCGTGCCGCCCATGGCGTACACGTCACTGATGGCGTTGGTGGCGGCGATGCGGCCGAATTCGTAGGGGTCGTCCACGATCGGCATGAAGAAGTCGGTGGTGGCGATCAGCGCCTGCTCGTCGTTGAGCTGGTAGACGGCTGCGTCGTCGGCGGTCTCGATGCCGACCAGCAGTTCCTTGGGCATGGGCATGGCAGCCGTGCCCTTGAGGATCTCGCTCAGCACGCCGGGCGCGATCTTGCAACCGCAGCCACCGCCATGCGAGAGGCTGGTGAGGCGGGGCTGGGTGGCGGCGGTGGTGGTGGGTGCGTTCATGGACGGGGCTCCAGGGGGATTCGATGACGGTGGGCAACCGGGATGGGTCGGGAAGCGCAGTGGGTGCTTACAGCAGCTCGGCCAGCACGCCGAGCAGGCCGGCCTGCTCGGCAGCGGGGTCGAACAGGGGCGCTCTGGCTTCACATTGTGCTTGCAGCGCGGCGAGCTTGCCGCCGGCGGTGGCGATGTCCCTGCGGACCTCACGCAGCAGCGCGGCCAGTGCGGTGGCGTCACCGGGCGGGAAGTAGCCGCCGTAGTCAGCGCCGAGCATGCCCACGTTGCCGGCGATGCGCGAGGCCAGCACGGGTGTGCCGCACAGCACGGCTTCCATGATCACGTGCGCGCCGCCTTCCATCCGGCTGGTGTGCACCAGCCCATGGGCGCGCTGGATGCGCGAGCGTGTGGCGGCGTGCGGCAGCCCGCCGAGCCAGCGGTAGTGCGGGCAGTCGCGCTGCGTGGCGCGCGCGGCCTCGCCGAGGGCGGGGTCGAGTTCGTTGCCGATGTGGTCGATGAAGATGCCTTCATCGGGCCGGATCAGGCGCGCGGCTTCAAACAGGGTCTGCGGCGCCTTTTCGTCGCGCAGGTGTCCCACCATCACCGCGCGCAGATGAGCGCGGGTCTTGGGCAACGTGGCGCGCCGCGTGCTGGACTGGAACACCACGCGGCACTTGGCGCGCAGGGTTTGTGGCAGTTCCAGCGGGCCTTGTTCCTGCAACACGATCAGCCGATGCGCCAGCGCCAGCGAACGCTGCGCACTGGCGTCGCTCTGGATGTCGCGGTAGAGGTCGGTGCCGGTGAGCGCCAGCACCAGCGGCTTGTCAGGGTGCGCCTGCGCCCAGGCGGCCACGCTGGCGGCCGAACGCCGCGCGTGCAGCGCGAGCAGGATGTCGGCACCGTCGTCGGTGGAAGCCCCGTCGGGCCATTGCTTCACCAGCCGCACCGCATAATGGCCCGAGAGCATGCGCGCCCAGCGGCGCGCGGTCTGCCAGTTGCCGTTGTTGGCGTCGGCCAGGGCCGGTGTGACGATGCAGAGAGAGGGTTTTTTCATGGGTTTGAACCAGCAGCGCATTGTGTCTGAAGCCGAAGCGGCCCGCACGGCGGGCAAAACCGCGCTGGCCGACGCGCTGCGCGACGCGCGGGCCCACAGCCTGGCGCTGTTTGCCGCCTACGAGGCTGGGCTCGGGCCGGCACTGCGCGTGCCCTGCTCGCCCGAGCTGAACCTGCCGCTCTGGGAACTGGGCCACATCGGCTGGTTCGCCGACTGGTGGATCACCCGCAATCCCCAGTGCCCGCTGGGCGTGCACGCCGACCCGGCGGTGGCGCGCAGCCCGGCACGCCAGGCAGCGCGCGGCGTGGATGCCGACGGACTCTACAACTCCAGCGCGGTGGCGCACGACCGGCGCTGGCAGCTTCACCTGCCCGACGCCAACGCCACGCGCGCCGACCTGGCCGCCAGCCTGGACGCCATCCTGGCCCGGCTGGCCGATGCGCCGGAAGACGACGCCGGCCTGTATTTCTTTCGCCTTGCGCTGTTCCACGAGGACATGCACGCCGAGGCGGCGGTGTACATGGCGCAGACGCTGGGCCTGGATCCGTTCAGCGCGGGAGCCGCACCCCCCCCACACACCCTGGCATCGGACAGCCGAAAACCCCGGGCACTCCAGGTCCCCGCCACCGACTGGACACTCGGCCACCACGGTCCGGGCTTCGCATTCGACAACGAACTGAACGCCCACGCGGCACCGGTAGCGGCCTTCGAGATCGACGCACGGCCCGTCACCTGGGCGCAGTTCCTGCCTTTCGTCGAAAGCGGCTCCTACGCGCAACGCCGCTTCTGGGGTGCACCGGGCTGGATCTGGCGGCTCTCGCAAGACCGGCTGGCCCCGCGCTACCTGCGCCAGGGCGCGCAGGGCTGGGAACAGCAGGTGTTTGGCCGCTGGCACCCGCTCGACCCGGCCGCGCCGGCCAGCCACCTCACCGCGTTTGAAGCGCAGGCCTGGTGCGCCTGGGCCGGGCGGCGCCTGCCCACCGAAGCCGAGTGGGCCGTGGCGGCGCAACACGCGGACTTCCACTGGGGCAGCGTGTGGGAATGGACCGCCAGCGCCTTCGCACCCTTCCCCGGCTTTGCGCCGCACCCCTACGTGGACTATTCGCGTCCGTGGTTCGACGGCCGCCCGGTGCTCAAGGGCGCGAGCCCCGCCACCGTGCCGCGCATGCGCCACCCCAGCTACCGCAACTACTTCACCCCCGAACGCAACGACATCGTGGCCGGATTCCGCTCGGTCGGGGTGTGATGGCCGCAGCCGTCAGGCCGGCGCAAAAAACACGCTGAACCAGTCGCGCGGATCGGTCCAGTGGGTGGACGGACCGAAGCCCGCTTCGCGCAGCAGCGCATCGAAATCGGCCGGTTCCCACTTGTAGGAGTTCTCGGTGTGCAGCTGCTCGCCATCGGCAAAGCGGCGCTCGCCGCCGGGCCAGCGCACCGTCTGCGCGCCGTCGGACTGCAGGTGCATCTCGATGCGCGATTCGGCCTGATTGAAAAAGGCCACGTGCTTCCAGCGCGCCGGCGTGAAGTCGGTGCCCAGCAGGGCATTGGTGTGCAGCAGCAGGTTGCGGTTGAAGGCGGCGGTCACACCCAGCGGGTCGTCGTAGGCGGGCTCCAGAATGGCCTTGTCCTTCACGCGGTCCACCCCGATCAGGATGCCGCCACCCGGCCCGCCCGCCGCGCACACGGCGTGCGCCTGGCGCAGCAGGGCCAGGGCTTCGGCGGGGTTGAAGTTGCCGATGCTGGAGCCGGGGTAGAACACGCAACGCGGCGCGCTGCTGAGGTCGTGCCGCTCCAGCCAGTCGGCCACGGCGGGCGGCAGGGCCAGCTGGGCCGAAAAGTCCATGCCCAGCCCCAGCATGGGCATCGCCCGGTGCCGCTGCTGCAGCTCGCCCATGGTCTCGCGCAGGTAGTCTACCGAAATGTCCACCGCCACATAGGCCGCCGGCCGCAACACGGGAAACAGCCCTGTGGCCTTGGCGCAGCTGCCCGCGCCCAGATCGACCAGCACCGCGCCCGCCGTCACCCGCTGCGCCATGGCAGCGCCGTGCTCGCGGAAGATAGCGCCCTCGGTGCGCGTGGGGTAGTACTCGGCCAGTTCGGTGATGGCGTCGAACAGGCGCGAGCCCAGCGCGTCGTAGAAGAACTTGGGCGCCACCTGCGGCGGCTGCGCGAGCAAACCCGCGGCCAGCTCGGCGCGCACGGCGTCGTGGTCGGTCTGGTGCAGCTGCACGAAATGGGGGGCGGTGGGCGGGTGGTGCATGGGGAACGGGGTGGGTGTGGACGCACCACTTTATAAACCGGCGGGCCATCCGGTTTGGGTCGTGGGGGCAGGCATTTTCTTGCCGGGACAGGTCACAAGACCCCTGGGCGGTCAAAAAGCGCGGCAACGCGGTTTAATACCATCCCCCTATCCCTCTTGATCGGATACCCATGAAACACAGCACCTTTTCCCGCACCAGACGCGCACTCTTGACCTGCGCCGTGCTCGCCGCCACCGGCATCGCCTCGATGGCCCAGGCCCAGCAGGTGTTCCGCGTCACCGCCATCCCCGACGAATCGCCCACCGAGCTGGCGCGCAAGGCCGCGCCGCTGGTGAAATACCTCGAATCCAAACTCGGCATGAAGGTCGAGTTCACCCCCGTGACCGACTACGCCGCTTCGGTGGAAGCCCTGGTCAACAAGAAGGTGGACATGGCCTGGTTCGGCGGCTTCACCTTCGTGCAGGCCCACGTGCGCTCCGGCGGCAAGGTCATCCCGCTGGTGCAGCGCGAGGAAGACGAAAAATTCAGGTCGGTGTTCATCACCAGCGACCCGGGCATCAACAGCCTGGCCGACCTCAAGGGCAAGGACGTGTCCTTCGGTTCACAAAGCTCCACCTCCGGCCACCTGATGCCGCGCAGCTTCCTGCTGCAGCAGGGCATCAACCCCGAAAAGGACTTCAAGCGCGTGGCCTTCAGCGGTGCGCACGACGCGACCATCGCGGCGGTCGCTTCCGGCAAGGTGCAGGGCGGCGCGCTCAACATCTCGGTGTGGGAGAAGTTCGTGGCCGACAAGAAGGTGGATCCCACCAAGGTGCGGGTGGTCTTCACCACCCCGCCCTACTTCGACTACAACTGGTCGGTGCACGCCGACATGCCGGCCGCCACACGCCAGAAGCTGGCCGACGCGCTGACCTCGCTCTCCAAGGCCACGCCCGAAGGCAAAGAGATTCTGGAGCTGCAGCGCGCTACCCGGTTCGTGCCGACCAAGGCAGAGAACTACAAGGGCATCGAAGCCGCTGCGCGCAGCGCCGAGCTGCTCTGACCGGAGGAGCGGCCCTTGAACCTCGACCTGCAGGGCGTGAGCGCCCGCCATCCGGCGGCGCGGCCGGGTGCAGCGCACGCCCTCAAGGGCCTGAACCTGCAGGTCGCCAGTGGCGAGCAGGTGGCCGTGATCGGCCCCTCGGGCGCGGGCAAGACCACGCTGCTGCAGGTGCTGGCCTGCGCCATGCCGCCGGCCGCAGGCCAGTTGCGACTGGACGGCGCAGCGCCATGGCAGCTGCCGCGCAGCGACTTGCAGCGCCTGCGCGGGCGCCTGTTTCTGGCACCCCAGGTGCCGCCGCTGCCACCGCGCCAGCGCGTGGTCACCGCCGTGCTGGCAGGACGCCTGCCCGCCATGGGGCTGTGGCAGAGCCTGCGTTCGCTGTTTTACCCAGCGGACATTCCCGCCGCCTTCGACGCATTGGACCGGTTCGATCTGGCCGACAAGCTGTTTGACCGCGTGGACCGCCTCTCGGGCGGCGAGCGCCAGCGCGTGGGTCTGGCCCGCGCGCTGCTGGCGCCGGCGAAGCTCTGGCTGATCGACGAGCCGCTGTCCGCGCTGGACCCCACACGCTCGCGGCAGGCCGTGGCCACGCTGATCGACGAAGCCCGCACCCGTGGCGTGACGCTGGTGGCCACGCTGCACCAGGTGGACGTGGCACTCGCCCATTTCCCGCGCATCATCGGCTTGCGCGACGGCGCGCTGGCCTTCGACCTGCCCGCGGCACAGGTCACGCGCGAGCGCCTCGCCGCGCTGTACGACCAGTACGAACACGAGCTGCGCGGCGAAGTGCCCCCGGCCCCGGTGGAAGCGCCCGCCGCGCCGCAGCCGGTGGTGATGCACTGCAGGTGATCATGAGATCCCCCCGCGCCGCTTCGCGTCACCCCCCAGGGGCGCAGCCAGCAGCCCGGCGGAGCCGGTTCTGCGGCTGCTGCTGGACGAAGGCACCTCACCGTGGCTGACCTCGGCCTGCGTCCCATTCCAGACCGCGACCCGGCCTGGATGTCGCGCCTGTTCTGGGGCGGCGCGGCGTTCGTGCTGCTGTGGCCGCTGCTGGTGGCCACCGAGTTCCGGCCCTGGGTGATGTTCGAACCCGAGAGCCTGAAGGTCAGTGCCCATTTCATCGGCAGCTTCTGGCCACTGGCGCACAGTGGCGACTTCCTGCTCATGGTGGCCCGGGAAACCTGGCGCACCGTGGCCATGGCCAGCGCAGGCATCACGCTGGCACTGGCACTGGCCATTCCGTTCACGCTGCTGTCGACCCGCGTGCTGTCCATCTCGGCGCTCTCGGGCCGCATGGCGCGTGGGCCGTTCTGGCTGCGCCAGCTGGTGCGCTGGCTGCTGATCGTGCTGCGCAGCATCCCCGAGCTGGTGTGGGCGCTGGTGTTCGTGCGCGTGGTGGGCCTGGGTCCCACGGCCGGGGTGCTGGCGATCGCGCTCACCTATGGCGGCATGCTGGGCAAGGTGTACGGCGAGATCCTGGAAAGCGGCGAAACCCAGGCCACCGAAGCGTTGCTGCGCAACGGCGCGGGCCGTATCCAGGCCTTCTTCTACGGTCTGCTGCCGGCCAGCGCGGCCGAGCTCACCAGCTACACCGTGTACCGCTGGGAATGCGCGATCCGCTCCTCGGTGGTGCTGGGCTTCGTGGGTGCAGGCGGCCTGGGCCAGCAGATGGACAACTCGATGAAGATGTTCAGCGGTGGCGAGGTGGCCACGATGTTGCTCGTGTTCATGGCCCTGGTGGCGCTGGCCGACCGGGTGAGCAGCTGGCTGCGAAGGGCTCTCGGATGAACAAGCCCCGCGCCGCGAACCAGACTTACCGGTTGCCGCCGCCGCTGTTCGACGCGCGCTGCAAGGCCTGCTGGTTCACCGCGGCCCTGCTGGTGCTGGTGGTCGCGAGCTTCTGGTCGCTCGATCTGCAATGGGGTCAGTTCTTCTCGCTGGAAGCGGCGCAGAGCATGGGCCGTTTCCTGGGCGAGTTCTTCCCGCCCGACACGTCGTCCGCCTTCCTGAAGAAGGTGGCGCAGGGGACCTGGGAGACGCTGGCCATGTCGGCGCTGGGCACGGTGCTGGCCGCGCTGGCGGGCCTGGCGCTGGCGTTGCCGGCAAGCCGCCTGAATGCGGGGGATGCGGCCTGGGGCCGCACGCCCACGCGCCTGCTGCTCAACGCGCTGCGCAGCATCCCCGAACTGGTGTGGGCTGCGCTGCTGCTGGTCTCTGCCGGACTGGGGCCGCTGGCCGGCACGCTGGCGCTGGCGCTGCACACCACAGGCGTGCTGGGTCGCCTGTTTGCCGAAGCCATCGAGAACGCGCCGCCCGGCCCGGGCGAGGCGCTGCGCGTGCAGGGCGTTCCCGACGGCCGCGTGTTCCTCTACGCTACGCTGCCCCAGGTGCTGCCGCAGCTCATGAGCTACACGCTGTACCGCTGGGAGAACAACATCCGCGCCGCGGCCGTGCTGGGCGTGGTGGGCGCGGGCGGCCTGGGCCAGCTGCTGGCCTTCCACATGGGCCTGTTCCACATGGGCAAGACCGCCACCCTCCTCGGCGCCATGCTGCTGCTGGTGACGTTTGTGGATGCGGCCAGCCACGGCGTGCGGCGCCTGCTGACGCGCTGAGTCAGGCGAAGGAAGCATGACGACGCCAGCGCACGCTGGCGGTTCAGCAGCTGGCGCCCGGCCTGCGAGGTCTGAAGCGCGGCGCTCCGGCGCCGCGGCGCCTGGCCGTCACACCCGGTGCAGGGCACGCAGGGCTTCGGCCTGGCGCAGGGTTTCGCGATAGCCGATGTCGATGACGCGCTCGCGGTACGCGCGCGACAGGCCGGCGTAGTAACCGGTGTCCGGGTGCAGCAGCAGGTCGGCAGCGCGCGCATCGGGTTCGGTCAGGGCGCGCTTGCGCAGGTCGCCGGCGCGCCAGGCTTCGGTACCGGGCGGCGCCTGGTCCTCATGGGCCGAGGCATCGACTGCCAGCACGCGCAATGCGCCCAGCCGCTGCGCCAGCCGCACGGGCAGCGGCGTGTGCAGATCGGCGTCCACGAACGCTTCGCCCCGCAGCAGCACCGGAGCGAAATCGCCCTCGATCGCGCTCGACGCCTGCACCGCGAGACCCGTGTCACCCTGGTTGAGCGCCACCACATCCCCAAAGGCAGGCCGGTGCGCCACGCAGGCCATGGGCACGTCCAGCTGCTCCAGGGAGCGTTGCGCGGTGTGGTCGCGCACCCAGTCGGCCAGCGCGTCACCACTGAGCCAGGGCGGGCCCCAGGGGTTGAGGCGGGTCACGCGCCAGGGCTGGGCCTGCAGCGCCAGCGCCTGCAACGCCAGGCCCCGGTGACCGGCTGCCCGCAGCGCGCCGACCAGCGCACCGGCCGAGGCGCCCACGATCAGGTCGGGCTGCAGACCGAGCTCGTCCAGTGCCTTGATGACGCCCACGTGCACAAAGCCGCGCGGCCCGCCCGAGCTGAACACCCAGGCCACGCCAAACGACCGGCTCCAGGGCTGCTGGCTGGGCGCATCGGCCGCTCGATGGTCCTTCCGGGCCTCGAAGCTCGTGACCGACAGCCCGGCGCCAACAGTCACGGCGAGGGCGCCGCCGAGCCAGTGACGCCGTTTCAGAAAGGCCATGCGCAGGTGCGGCGCATCACCCTTGGCCACCGTCTGCGCAGGCCCGGCGGGCCCGGGGGGACGTGGCGCGCCGGTCCGGTGCTCAGTTGACAAAGGTGTTGGCCTCGGCCGCGCCGGCGACTTTTTTCATGGTGTTCAGGATCACGTCGGGCGCATAGCGGATCGACATGAACTGGCCCAGATCCAGCGCAGGCCAGGCCAGAGCGATGCGGTACCGTCCGTACAGGGAATACAGCTTTCCGTTGACGATGTAGATCTCGTAGGGCAAGGCGGCCGTGTGCTCCAGGCCGGCAGCCCCCAGCTTGTTGATCCACCAGGCTTCGCTGTCACCGGTTTTGTTCATGGCGACGCCAAACACGGCCATCTTCTGCTCGGGCATCACCACCTCATAGACCTTGGCCGTTCCCTCCATGCCTTGGGCCAGGTGCGTCTGGACGGTCTTCAGCGCTTCCTCGAAGCTGTTGCCGGTTTTCAGCTCGCTGCGCAGCGACTCCAGCCGCTCCAGGCCCGCCATGTACTGGTAATTGGCCAATTTCGCCGCCGGCACATCGCCCCCCATGGGCTGGACAGGACCGAAGGCCTGCTCGAGCCGGGCCTGCAGCTGTTGCGCGGTCTTCTCGGCTTCCGGGTATTTGCCTCGCAGGTAGGCGCGCATCCAGTATTCCGGATTGGTGAAGTTCAGGTTGCCAGCGCTGTTCACACCCACGCGCAAACCCGAAGCCAGAATGGCGTGCTCACCCGCAGAGCGCACCGCGTCCAGCAGGCGCTTGTCGGTGAACACGACCGTGCCCTGATCGGGCAGTCCCTTGGGTGTGTGGCGGCCCAGGATGGTGAACCCGGCAGCCTGCAGCTTGCGCTCCACGCGCGACAACTGCTCGCTCGCGTCGGCCTTGGTCAGGCTCTGCCCGGCCCAGTAGGGAGGAATGGCCCAGGCATGGCCAGCGACAAGACACAGAACCAGCCACAGTGATTTGATGTAGGCATGCATGGCGCAATCGTCCCCGGTGTGTTGGAAACAGGTCCGGAACCGCCTGGGTGTGCGCGCAGCGCACCCCAGGCTGGCTCTGAGCAGCAGGGCACGCCTGCTGTCTGGCCGGGTTATATCCCGACGACGGGGCCGCCAGCACGGGGATAACCCCTGCTGCTGCTGCTCGACCGCAGGTACTTCACTCAGACCGTCAATTTGTCACGCTGCGCCGCCGCGCAAACGCTCAGGGCTTGCGCGCCCTGGCTTCGGCCACGGCCCTGGCCAGCTCTTCTCCGCTCTTGTAGTGCGGCACGCGGAACACCATGCGCCTAGCGCGCTGCACGAAGCTGTTGTTGCCCTTGGCTTCTTCGTTCCAGTACTTCTGCGCCAGCGCGACGTTGGCTTTTTCATCCAGCAGGAAAGCGTCCTGGCTGCCCTGGCCGCCAAAGATGTAGAGCTTGCCGTCGATCATCTTCCAGGTGTCGGCATCGCCACCCCACGGAATGCCATAGACCAGCCCGTTGGCGCAGTAGCCACCGAATTGCGGCAGGTACTGCTGGGGTGACTGGTCGAACTGGGCCTTGTGGCCGGCGCTGGAGAACCAGAAGGCCACGCCTTCGTAGGTGCTCTTGAAGGCGGGATTGCCCTGCTGGTACTGGCCCTCCACGAAGTAGGCCACCACGTCGGCGCCTTTGAGCATGACGCGGGCGTCGGGCGGGATCTCGACCGCGTTGACCGGCTTGAGGCTGCCGGAGGGGTTTTGCGCCGACATGGCGCCGCAACCGGCAAGACCGGCGATGCCGACCGACAGGGTGGTGATGGTGAGCGCGCGGCGCAGGGCTTGGGCTGTTGTGGTCATGGGGTCACCCGCAAAGGGCTGGGGTTGGAAAGGGAATGGGCCGCTGAATGCACGGCGACCGGTACGGTGTGATCCGGCACCGGCACCAGAAGTTCGGCGTAGGGAGCGGGCCAGCCGAGCAGGGCGCTGGCGGTGCTGCACCGTTCACGCAGCTCGGCCGCATCGCGTCCACCGAGGTGCAGGATGCCGTAGCGGTAGCTGCCCAGCCACTTGAAGTCGCGTTGCATCGAACCGCGTGGCTTGGGGTAGGTGAACAGCAGCGCATCGGGGAAAGCCATCGCCAGTGCCCGGCGGCGCGGCGCATCGGGCATGGTCACGCTCTGTTGCGGATCGAACACGCGGTAGACAAAGCTGGCCGCCGCACCGGCGCTGGGCGCCAAGCGCGGCACGCTGGCCGGGTCCTGGCCGTGGGCCAGCGCCAGCGCCAGCGCGTGCAGATCCAGCCCCTGCACACGCCGGTAGAGGTCGGAAAACTGCGATGCCATGCGCGGGTTGAATTCGATCACGGTCAGCCGGTCGGTCGCCGCATCAAAGAAGAATTCCATGTTGAACAGGCCGTGCGTGAAACCCACCGCCTGCAGAAAGCGGCGCGCGATGTCCAGCGCGCGGGCCTGCACGCTCTGCGGCAACTGACTGGGCAATTCAAAGCGCATGAAGGCCTGGGTGCCAGGGTACATGACCGCATCGACCACGCCGATGGCCTGCACCTCGCCATCGAACACGTAGCCGTCGAGGTTGAACTGATCGGCCTGCACCGGTTCTTCCAGCAGCATGCGGTGCGCGCTGGGCAGGCCCGGACCCAGCCGCTCCTGCGCCAGGCGCTCGAAGGGTTCGACCAGGCGCCGGATGACCCACAGCTCCCAGGCGCCGAAGCGGGTGTGGCGGTGCAGCTCGGCGGGGTTGTGCACCTCGCGCGCGAGCACCGAAAACGCAGCCTTCACCGGCTTCACGAACAGCGGGTAGTGCAGCCCCGACGGAATGGGTGCGCCGTAGGCTGCGTCGAGCAGCTGGAACGGCACATTCGCTTCGGGCGCCACCCGCTGCAGCACCTCGCGCGCATGGAGCTTGTGCTGACAGGCCAGGATGGCGTTCACCGGCGTGCCAGGCCAGCCCATGCGCTCGGCCAGCAGCGCGGCGGCCAGCGCACCGAACTGCTCGTGGCTGGAAGTGACCGCACTCCAGCCGCGCTGCCGGGCCCTGCCGGCCAGTCCATCGACGAAACGCGCCATGTCGAACCAGGCCAGCCGCGCGTTGCTCGGAAAGGAAAACAGGTCAAAGCCAGCCTCGTCCAGCAACAGCCCCTGCCCCGCGGCCGCACGGGCGTGGCCCACGGCGTCCCAGTCGTGGTTGAAGAGCAGCAGGGTGCGATCGGCGGGCGGCATGCGTGGGGAGGGTGGTTGGAATACGCCGGGTTGGATACGCCTGAGAGTCGGCGGGTCAGGTGGCTTCCCCAGCCCATCTTCCTGCCGCACCCCAGTGTGTCGCACGGCACCGCTCTTTCTTACAGGGAATCTTACCGGGGCCGCAGCCGCAGCAGCTGCCCGTTGCGCTCGTCGGTCAGCAGGTAGATGAAGCCGTCGGGGCCTTCCCGCACGTCACGCACGCGCTGGCCCAGGTCTGGCAGCAGCTTCTCTTCCTG